>NZ_CP095061.1:2997500-4197500 GCF_022921055.1 Hymenobacter volaticus | reverse complement strand
ACGGCTTACACCCAACTTGGGGTGAGTGAGCTTAGCGAAATACGCCGCCAATCTACCACGCAGGAAGGAGCAGAGCTGCTAGTGCTACATCGGCAAAGCGGCCAAACGCTGGCCGGAGTTCGGGCGCTGCCCTTGTTTCAATACTACGATCAAAAGGCCAAAAGCTACAAGCAACGGCGCGGCGACGCACAAACCAGCACCGCCGAAGGCCAAGTGCAGATTCCGGTAACATTCTCTCCGAGCCAGAACACGTTTTTACGGGCCATGCTCCTTTCTAAGGGAACTGATTCGCTGCTGACGCAGGAGGGTGGCTATTACGGCCCGCGCCAACCACGTCCCTCTGAGTTTCCGCAGCGCCACACGTTTCTTTACACCGACCGCGCCATCTATCGACCTGGCCAGACGCTCTACTTCAAGGGCATCCTGACCGAAACTTTGGCCGGAAAGTCCCAGATCCTTCCTAAGCTGCCCGTAACCGTGCGCCTGCTAGATGTGAACGGGCAAACAGTACAAACGCTGTCCTTCACCACCTCCGACTACGGCAGCTTCCACGGCTCAGTGCTGCTGCCCACGAGTCTGCTCAACGGGGAAATGAGTTTGCAAGTCGATAACGGCAGCGTGCAGTTTGCGGTGGAAGACTACAAGCGGCCCACGTTTCAAGTAACGGTGGAGCCGGCACAGGGAAGCCCCGTGTTGGGCAAAGAAGTGGTGGTACGCGGCAAAGCCACTGCCTACGCCGGCCAGCCTATTGATGGGGCCCGGGTGCAATACCGCGTAGTGCGCCGCACTTTTTGGCCGATGTTTGGGCGCGACTACGGCCGCACCTTCCGACCCGGTCTTGGCCGGAACGAAGAGGTGGAAATCAGCAATGGCACCACCCAAACAGATTCGACAGGAGGCTTTGAAGTGAAATTCGTGGCTAAGGGGGAGACACAAGGCAGCGCCAAGCGTGGCTTCTGGAACCCCGGCTACGTGTTCGAGGTAACCGCCGACGTAACTGATGCCGCCGGCGAAACCCGCACCGGCCAGCAGTCCGTTAGCCTCGGCAGCCAGGCCCTCACGCTCCGCTTCGACGTACCGGAGCAGTTAAACCGCGAGAACCTACCGTCCCTTCAACTGCTTAGCACCAATGCCACCGGCGAAGCCCGCCCCGCCCGCGGCCAGGTGCGTCTCTACCGCCTCACGCCGCCCGTCCGCGCTCTGCGACCCCGCGTGTGGGAACGGCCCGAGCGAGAAGCCCTGAGCCGCGAGGAATTTAAACGCGAGTTCCCGCTTGATGCGTACGCCAAGGAAGACAACGACAGCACCTGGACCCGGACCCTCGTGCTTACGCAGGATTTCAACACTGAGAAGTCGCCGCTATTGGCGAGCCTTTCCGCGCCGCTAGCCCAGCAGGCGCCCGGCCGCTACGTGCTCGAAGCCACGGCCCTAGTTGAAGCCGGAGCGCCCGCCGTTAAGGACGAGCATTATTTCACGCTCTATACGGCCACTGCCTCCACGTTGCCCGTGCCCACTCCTGACTGGTTTGTGAGTTTGCAAGACAGCGTAGTGCCTGGTAAGGCAGCGCGTTTCTTGGTGGGTAGCTCCGAACCAGGAGCCCGACTGCTCCTAGAAGCTGAGGCCAAAAGTGAAACCGTGCGCCGCGAGTGGCTGACGCTGCAAGCGGGGGAGCAGCGTGTGGTAGAAATTGAAGCTCCCGTTCAGCTGGATGGTGCGCAACTCCACGTTCACCTCACGCAAGTGCGCGACAACCGCCTCTATATCCACTCGGCCACTGTGCAGGTAACTATGCCGCCCGCGCCACTTGTGCTGAGTATTGCCACCTTCCGCGACAAGCTGCAACCCGGCCAGAAAGAAACTTGGCGTGTCACCATCCACCAGACGGGTGGCAAGCCGGCTGTTGCCGAGTTGCTGGCCTCGCTTTATGATAAATCATTAGATACTTTCCGGCCGCATTCCTTCATGGAGTTGCAATTGTCGACGCCGTATTATCCGGCCGAGCTGGCCTGGAATGGACAGTTTCAGACGCAGGAGTCGGAGGAATTATTTGAGCAGCAATACGCAGACACAGAGCAGGAGGATATCATATACCCACATATAAATATGTGGGGCTATTTAGGCGAGGATGATCTTTTTGAAACTGAACTGCCTGATCAGAAAGAATTAGCTGATAAAGTAGTCGGCCCACAAGTAGCGAAGGAGAACAATAGTGCAATGAGAATGGCCGCAGCTCCAGCTAAAATGTCGACTATAAAATTTACGCCGCCTGTTATTAAGAAGGATGAGGAAGTTGTAGCAGGTAATGCTGATACTATGATTGTCTCTAAGAATCCTGCGCCTGACCTAGCCAACGTACAAGCCCGCAAAGACTTCCGCGAAACGGCCTTTTGGTTGCCTGACCTGCGCACCAACGCTCAGGGCGAAACCGTGCTGGAATTCCAGATGCCCGAAGCTGTAACACGCTGGCAACTGCTGGCCCTGGCCCACGATCAGCAACTACATTCCGGGTTGCTGCGCCGCGAATTAGTCACGCAAAAGCAACTGCAAGTGACTCCCAACGCGCCGCGCTTCTTCCGGGAGGGCGACCAACTCGTCCTCACTGCCAAACTCAGCAACCTTACCACACAGTCTCTGCGCGGCACGGCTCAGCTCTTCCTACTCGATGCCCGCACCCAGCAACCCCTCGACGGCAAGCTGCTCAAAGGCCCAGCGCAAGTGAAGTTCGACCTGAAAGCCAACCAAAGTAGCGCCGTAGCTTGGAGCCTCGCCATCCCCGAAACCGCCGAAGGCCAAGTGCCGCTCGAAGCTGTAACCTACCGCGTAGTAGCGGAAGCGCAGCCAACTATGGAGAGCGAAGAAGGGAAATCTGCTGGTAAGGCTTCGCGCAAAACCAAGAGTGAGAAACGGAAAGCCAAGAGCGAACAGCTCGGAACTGTATCCGATGGCGAGGAAAATACGCTACCGGTGCTACCCAACCGCTTGCTCGTCACGGAGAGTTTGTCGCTGCCCATTGTAGGGTCCGCCACGCGCGAATTCGAGCTGAAGAAGCTCACGAGCACCACTTCGCCCACGCGCCGCAGTTACTCGCTCACGTTGGAAATGACGCAGAACCCTACTTGGTACGCTGTGCAGGCACTACCGTATCTGATGGAATACCCCTATGAGTGTTCCGAACAGGTGTTCAGCCGTCTTTATGCCAACTTAGTGGCCGCCAAAATTCTGGTTGGTAACCCGCGCTTCAAAACCGTGCTAGCCGAGTGGAACCGTGCCGCCCATGCCGGCGACAAAGTTGCCCTCACCAGCAAGCTAGAGCAGAATCAGGAGTTGAAACTCTTGCTGCTCCAGGAAACGCCGTGGGTGCGCGATGCCCAATCCGAAACCGAGCGGATGCGCCGCCTAACCGAGCTGTTTGATGAGACCCGCCTCAAAGCGGAAACCACCCGCGCCCTCTCTAAACTAGCCAAGATGCAGCAGCCCAACGGTGCTTTCCCGTGGTTCGAGCAGATGCCCGACGACCGGTATATCACCCAACTTATCGTGGCTGGTTTCGGCAAACTACAGAAGCTAGGAGCCCTGAACCTAGAGCAGGACGCGCAGGCCCGCCAAATCGTGAACCAAGCCGTGCTCTACCTCGACGGCCAACTTCAGCGCGACTACGAAGAGCTGCGCCGGCAGAAAGGCGTGGACCTGAAGCAAAATCACGTATCCGACACCCAGATTCAAGCTCTGTACGCCCGCAGCTTCTGGCTTACGCAGTCGGTCAGTCGGGAGGCTCAACCGGCTTTCGCGTATTATCAGCAGCAGGCCGCCACGTTTTGGCCAAGTCAGTCCCGCTATTTGCAAGCGCAAATTGCGCTGACTTTGCACCGCCAGAAAATACAGCCCGCTGCGGTGAAAGACATTCTCACGGCCCTCACCGAAAACGCCCTGCACAGCGAGGAACTCGGCATGTATTGGAAAGAGGTGCGCGGCGGCTACTACTGGCGCGAGGCACCCACCGAAACCCAGGCCACTTTAATCGAAGCCTACAGCGAAGTGCGCAACGACCAAAAGTCGGTCGATGAAATGAAGCTGTGGCTGCTTAAGCAAAAGCAAACCCAGAACTGGAATAGCACCCGCGCCACCGTCGATGCCTGCTATGCCCTGCTGCTCCGCGGCTCCGATTGGTTGCAACCTACCCAGCCTATTCAAGTGACAGTAGGAGGGGAGTCCGTAGTGCCCAGCAGCCAGCAAGCTGGTACGGGCTACTTCAAAACCGCGTTTTCGGCGGCGGAAATTAAGCCTGCCCAAGGAAAAGTAGTGGTCAAGAAAACCGACAACGGCGTAGCGTGGGGCGCCCTGTACTGGCAATATTTCGAGCAGCTAGACAAGATTACACCCGCCGCCACGCCACTACAGCTAGAGCGGCAACTGTATCGCGAGCAGCGCACCGCCGGCGGCCCGACGCTGGAGCGACTGACTACCGCCTCGCCGTTGCGGGTAGGCGACGTGCTAGTAGTGCGCCTTGTGCTGCGCTCCGACCGGGACCTGGAGTATGTGCATCTGAAAGATCAGCGCGCGGCGGGTCTCGAACTCATCAGCCAGACTTCCGGGTACCGCTACCAATCTGGCCTCGGGTACTATGAAAGCCCCCGCGATGCAGCCACCAACTTTTTTATTAGCTACTTTCCCAAAGGCACCCACACATTCGAGTACCGGCTGCGCGCCACCCAAAGCGGTGATTTTTCGGGCGGCCTCAGCCAGATTCAATGCCTCTACGCTCCGGAGTTTACGGCCCATTCCGCTGGCACTCGGGTGCAGATTGCCGCGCAGCCGTAGCCTTGCTGCCGCGGCTTAACGAAGCGCGAACAGCCGCAGTTTAGCATGGCTTTTTTAGCCGAAAAGCATTAGAGCGCGAACTTGCAAAACTGAGTTTGTAAACATTGGTATAAGAAGCGTAATCGCCCAAATGCGTGCTAGTCAGAGGTAATTCATTGGGGTGTTTTTTAACGCTATATAGAGAGTGCCAACCAGCAACTTTATGTGCAGCGTTGATTTTGCCACCGTAGGCGGTACCTTCGCCCCTTCATTAGACAACCGCATATGAAGATACGACTGATGATTGGGCTGGCTGGTTTGCTGCTTAGCAGCGCTCCAGTACTAGCTCAAAGCGACAAAAATGCAGCTTCTGTGACGCCGACCACCCTTCCCGGCGAAGAGAACCTCTCAGTTCAAGAACGTGCCGAGCGCGACTTTCTAATGCCCGTACGCCGCAAGCAGGCGGCGGCCATCAAGCATGTTGCCGAGCAGGAAGCCGCGGCTACGCAAGCTGCCACCGAGATGCTGGCGCGTACCCCGAACTGACCGAAGAAACCAAAGTCCCGGAGGCACTAACTGCCCCCAAAGCCGCCACTCCCCACCGCACCTATCACCGCAGTTCTTCGGCCCGTCGCAGCAGTTCTAGCCGCAAAAAGACGGTGCATCGCTCGTCGAGTAGCAAAAGCAAAGCTACCGCCAAGAAGCGCAGCACCCGTCGGCGCTAACTCCGCAATCGAAGCCAGTTGAAACAAGAGCGGCAGCCTCCTAGGGGCTGCCGCTCTTGTTTTGTGTAAGGAGCTGAAAGCGGGCGTTGCCTACTTCAGCTTCCAGTCTGCATAGAATTTTTGGAGGGTGTAGAACGCCTTTTTCCGTTCGCCACGGTCGGAAATCAGGCCTTTGCGGTTCCAATAGTCTTGGATGCTAGGGAGTGGCCGGCGAGGCGAGCGGAAGTCAGCCAGAATCCAGGGCGTGACGCCCCGCAGAAAGGGAATGCGCTTGATCATGGCCAACTGGTGCTGGTAGAAATTGTCCTGGAACTCCTCGGTGAACCGCGCCGTGGCTTCGCCGTGCATACCCGCCACGCAGTCGGCGCCAGTTTCGCTGATGATAAGCGGCTTGTCGTAGGTGGTTTGCCAGGTTATTTTATCGCAGTCCTCGATTTTGCGGCTGTACCAGCCGATGTACTCGTTGCAGCCCAGCACATCGAGGTACTGCCCCAGCGGGTCGTCAATCATCATGGTGTTTTCAGTGGCGTTGTGCACTTCCAGCGCGGCCGTGATGAGGCGGGTGTTGTCGAGTTGGCGGGCCGTTTCGATCTGGCTCTTCAGGAAGCTAAGGCGACTGTCGCTGAGCGGCGTTTCGTTGGCCATCGACCAGAGCACCACCGAAGCCTTGTTTTTATCCCGCGTAATCATCTCGGTAAGCTGCTGCTTGGCGTTAGCCAGCGTGGCCGGATTGGCCCAATCCACAGTCCAGTACACCGGAATTTCCGACCACACCATCAGGCCCATCTTATCGGCCAGGCGGGTCATATTTTCGTTGTGCGGGTAATGGGCCAGGCGCACGTAGTTGCAGCCTAGTTCCTTAGCCCAGCCGAGCAGGGTTTGGGCGTCTTCCATGCTGTAGGCCCGGGCGCCGCGGGTGGGCATTTCTTCGTGAATGCAAATGCCCTTGAGCAACACTGGCTTCTTGTTGAGCAAAATATCCGCGCCCTTGGTTTCGATGCTGCGGAAGCCGATTTCGTCTTCCACCTTTTCGCTGCCGCTCGTAATCTGCACCTTGTACAGCTTCGGGCTTTCCGGCGACCAGAGCTTGAGCTTGGCATTGCTCGAAAGCTTCACCATGCCGCTGGCGTCGGGGGTGCCGGTGAGCTTTACCTTGGCCTCCGGAATGCTGACCGTGACGGGTTGGGGACTGGTGCCGTTGGTTTTCACCCACACATCCAGCTTGTTGAGGCTGCCCTTAGCTAGTTGCACCGTATAGTCTTCCACAAACGTGGCGGGCACTTCCACTAGCTTCACGTCGCGGGTGATGCCGCCGTAGTTCCACCAGTCGGTGTTGGGAGTGGGCACGGCTTCCTTCAGGCGCTTGTCGTCGGCCTTCACCACAATAAAGTTGCCTTTCTCTTGCAGCAGGTCGGTGACTTCCATGTTGAACGGCGTGAAGCCGCCCACGTGGTGGCCGATTTTCTTGCCGTTGAGGTACACATGCGCATCATAATTTACGGCGCCAAAATGCACGAACACGCGGTTGGTAGCGGCTTTCTTGGTGTAGTCGAAGGCTTTCTTGTACCAGATAGTGCCTTCGTAGAGCTTCAAATCTTCACGCTGCGAATTCCAATCAGAAGGCACATATAGCTCGTCGGACGTGTCGAAGTTGTACTCCACTAGCTCCGTAGCGTCCTTGGGCTTGCGGTCCTTGAAGAAGCCGTTAGGGTCTTCGACCATGCGGTAGCTGTAGAAGCCGGTTTCGTACGGGTCGACGATGATTTTCCACTTGCCGTTCAGGCTGGTGGTAGCACGGTGGTCGATGTTGGTGATGAGGCTAGCCGTTTGGGCAAAGGTGCTCCCCCAACCGAAACTCAGCAGCGCGAGCAGTAAATAAGGTATCCTTGCTTTCGAGGAATGATAATTCATTGAGTCCGATTTGGTGTAGGAAAGTAAGTAGCCAGGGCCCACCGGAGCTGACCCCACCCCGGCCCCTCCCCTCCGGGAGAGGGGTGTGTTCTAATAAAGTTATTAGCTGACTATTTTCTCGTCTGGCACCCCTCTCCCGGGGGCGAGGGACCGGGGTGGGGTAAGATCTGGCTCGGTACCTGCTATGTGCTATTTAAGTTTGATGACCTCGGAGCCAGCCAACAAGAAGGCGCCGGTGCCATACACCTCCCAGCTTTCGGCCGAGAAGTCGCGGCGCGGGTCGGCGCCGATAGGTTGCACCCAGCCCACGCGGCCCTCTTCCGAAACCAAGCCATTCAGGGCCACCCAGGCCTTTTGCACGGCGGGTAAGTATTGCGCCTTATCGAGTAAGCCTTGGTTGATGCCCCAGGCCATGGCATAGCAGTCGAAGCCCGAGCCCGAAGCTTCGCCACCGGGGTAGGCCTGCGGGTCGAGTAAGCTTGACCGCCAGAGGCCGTCGGGTTGTTGTAGGCTCAGCAGGCGGGCACTCATCTCCTTGAAGATGGTGGTGTAGAAGGGGCGTGAGGGGTGAGTCTGCGGTAGCTCGCTGAGCAGTTGCACCAAGCCCCCCATCACCCAGCCGTTGCCCCGGCTCCAGAAAATGCGCTGGCCGTTGCTTTCCTTTTTGCCTTCGCCGGATTCGCTCCACAGGTAGGCGGCGTCGCGGGCAAACAGGTGCTCCTGCTTGTTGTAGAGGTGCCGGTATGTTTGCCGGTAGAGCGAGTCGTTGAAGGTGAGGTAGGATGGGTCTTTCTGGATGGCACCCAACTTGGCTAGCACCGGCGGCCCCATAAACAGTGCATCACACCACCACCAGGTCAGGCCATGCTCGCGCACCTCGCGCCCAGTCACGCGGCGCAGCTTGGCCACCGTATCGATGGTGGCCTGAATCATGCGCTGGTCTTTCTTGAGGCGGTAGAGGTTGAGGTAGGTTTGGCAGATGGCAATATCGTCGGCGTGGTCGTAGCGTGGACCGGGGCGCCACTTGTTCCGCTCGCCCATAGCCATCAGCGAATCCAAGATCAGCTTGGATTTGGTGGTTTCGTAGGCCGCGAACACGCCGGCGTAGAAGGCGCCGTTGGTCCAGTCGGTGCCGCTATGCTTGGGGTGGGCCAACTGCCACTGGGTGGCCTTCAGCAACTGCTGCTTGATAAACTTCGGCTGGAAGAAACGCTTGTCGGCCGCTTTCGGCGCGGGCGCCTCGGTGCCGGCGTTCGCCATATGGGTGCCGCCAAGCAGCAGGCTCAGCAAACCAACTCGAAACAATCGCCAGGGTGTAGAAATAGTCATTACAAAGAGTTTGATGGATAGCAGTTTCAAGACAGGATGCGCATTCAACTCAGCATGAGCTTTAGAGAAGGCTCTACCTCGCCTCGAAACTTCGCTGCAATGTTAAGTACTCAATTGGAAGTGCACAGTGAACGAGACTAGATACTAGAGGTGCCGCTTGCCTTACGGTGCAGGTGAAACGCCGGTTATCGAGACGCAGGCTGGCTGTTCACCCCCTGCATCTCGATAAAGTAGAGTCAGCTTATCCGTTAGGTTGGTGCATAGGCTAGCCTCTAGTGGACGTTGTTAATAGCCCGTGTTTTGAGTTAGCAAGCCGTTGTTCAAATCAATGGAGGTCTGCGGAATAGGCAACAGCAGATTTTTTGCGGTCAGGTTCGTCACTGATGCGCCGTTCAAGCGCAACGTACGCTCCACTAAGGTGCCGGTGCGTACCAGTGTCAGACGGCGTTGCTCTTCCCCGATCAGCTCACGGGCGCGTTCATCGAGGATGAAATTTAGCGTCATCTGGCTGGCCATTACTTGCGGCGCTTGCGCCCGGGTACGTAGCGCGTTGATGCTGGCTGCCGCTTCCGCCAGCTTGCCTTGCTTGAACTGGGCTTCGGCCAGCAGCAAGTAGGTTTCGCCAAGGCGCATCATGGTGATGTCCTTGATGGTGCCGAAGCCAAAGGTGTCGGCCGGGTCAAACTGGTTCCACTTGGTGGTGTAGGGCGTGATGTTGTAGATAGTATCCGAGCCCGTCAAACCGGTCACGCGCTTGCCGAAGGTGGCGGTTTGCGTGGGGTCGTTGTAGTAGAAGCGCCGCTTGAGGTTGTACTTCGAATTGCGCATGTCTGGGGTCGTATACAGCTGATAATCCACCCAATTGCTGAGGCGCAGGCGGCCCAGGCCCCGGCCACCGAGCGAATCGGCCAGCGCCATGCCCTTGATGTTGTAGTACGCGGGCACCCACATGCGCCGCTGCTGAGCGCTGGTAGTACCACCGGGCACCAACAGTTGCTGCTCGATTCCCCAGATGAGCTCGGTGTTGCCTTGGCTACGGCGTTGGTTGCCAATGATAAACATGTCGGAAAAATAGTCGCCGGGTAGCGAGGAGCGCACACCGTAACGGGCCGAAACGAGCTTATACTGCCCACTCGAAATAACGGCTTGCAACTGCGTTTCCGCCAGTGCCGGCTGATTCATGCGCAGGTACACTTGCCCCAAAAGCTGCTGGGCCGCGGCCTGCGTAATGCGCCCCGACGCGGCCCTGCTGGCCAACAGCAAACTCGGAATGGCCGTTTTCAAGTCTTCGACGATGAAGTCGTTGACCGTGGCGACGGGAGTGCGGGTGAAGTCGGTGCGCGGCGAATTTACGGGCACGTCAATCAGCGGCACGTCACCCCAGAGCGTGGCCAGAAAATCGTAGGCGTAGGCCCGGAAGAAGCGGGCTTCGGCGCTAATACGGTTTTTGTAGCCTTGCCGTAGCGTGGCTGGCGCCGTAGCCGTGCCCTGGATAATCTGGTTGGCGTTGTTGATGGTGCGGTACGCCCAGCTCCACATAACAGCGGAGGCTTGGTCTTGCGAGTTGAGCAGCGTGTAGTTGTAATAGGGTATTTCGGCGCCCTGCACCTGACCGGGAATGGCTACGTCGGTGCCGAGCTGCATCATACCGAGCAAGCCTTGCTCGTCAGAACGGGTATACTGCTCGCGCACCACCGACTGCAAACCCGCCATGGCCGCTTCAAAGCCCAGTGAGTCTACGAGCACCACTTGGGGGGTGTAGAGCGAAGCCGGAGCTTCATCCAGGTAATCATCTTTACAAGAGCTTATCAGCTGGGACGTGACCAGCAAAGCCGTAAATGCTAACGCAAAACGTTTCATATGTCAGAGTGAAAAGTCGGGGTGGGAGGGTTAGCGCAAACCGATGTTGAGGCCGAACACGAACGTCCGCACGGTGGGGAAGTTGGGGTTGGAGCCCGCGGTGCCGCTGTTGACACTGGTGGTAGGGCTGAAATTGGTGGACGAGGTGAGCAAACTAACCGGGTTGTCGATGTTGCCGGTGCCGTTGCCGAGGGTATAGGTCTGCTCGGGGTCCCAACCAATCCAGTTGGTCCAGGTATACAGGTTGCGCCCGCTCACGTACACCGACAGCGTGCCTAGCTTCAACTTTTCGAGCAACGGAGCTGGGAAAGCATAGTTAAGCGTCACATCCTGAAGGCGCGTGAAGCTGCCGTTGGTGGGGAAGCCGTACCCGCGGGGGTTGATGTAGCTCAGGCCGGGCCGGTCTTGGCTCTGGTTTTGGGGCGTCCAGTAGCCTACTTCCTGCGGAATGTTCAGGCGGCCGCCCAAGTCCAGGAAGTTCAGGTTGTTGTTGTTTTTGAGCACGCCCTGCACCGTCCGGATGAACACGCGCAAACTGAACCCCTTGTACGTAAAGGTGTTCGTAATACCGCCTTGCCATTTCGGGAAGGTCGTGCCAAGGTACTTGCGGTCGAGGCTCGTGATTTGACCGTCGCCGTTGAGGTCTTCAAACTTCAGGTCGCCGGGCTTGGCACCAGCGTCTTTGCCGGTGGGGTCTTCGCCCTGTTGCCACACGCCAGTTTTCACGTAATCGTACACGGCCCCAACGACCGACCGATGAAGAGGCGGTTGCCAATGTCATCGGCGTCGGTGTAGCCCAAGCTCAGCAGCTTATTGCGGTTGCCCGAGGCGTTCAGCGTGGTTTCCCAAGTGAAATCGGGAGTTTGCACGTTGGCTGTGGTTAAGCTCAGTTCTATGCCTCGGTTACGCACCGAACCCACGTTGTCGAGGATGGTGCTATAGCCCGAAATAATCGGAATCTGGCGGTTCAGCAGCAGGTCTTCGGTTTCGGCATTATAGTACTCCAAGGTACCCGTAAGACGGTTTTTCAGGAGGCCAAAGTCCACGGCGTAGTTAACGCTGGTGGTTTGCTCCCATTTCAGCCGGGAGTTGCCGATACGGTCGGCGCGCAAGCCTGTGGCCGCCACACCACCGTAGGCGTATTGCAGCAGCGCATTACCCGTAATGGTCTGGTACGGGTTGATGCCTTCGTTGCCCGTTGTGCCATACGAAAAGCGCAGCTTCAGTGAATTCACCGTCTCCTGGTCTTTCAGGAAAGATTCATTGGCCACATTCCAGCCCAAAGCCACCGAGGGGAAGGTCGCGTACTTGCTGGCATCGGTGCCGAACACCGACGAACCATCGCGCCGGGCGGTCACGGTGAGCAGGTAGCGGCTGTCGTAGTTGTAGTTGATGCGCCCCATCTGCGATACCAGTGTCCGGCGCTCACTGAACGAGTTGATAACCGGGGCGTTAGAACCCGAGCCGATGCTGTTGAAGCCAATCCGGTCGTTGATAAAGCCGGTAGCCGTTTCGCTGGTCGTGAAGTACTTATTCTCTTGGGCGCTGTAAAGAGCCGTTACGTCGAAGTGGTGCTTGCCGATGGTCTTGTTGTAGAACAGCAGGTTTTCAACCGTGTAGTTCTGGCGCTCATCGTTGATGAGCTGGGCGGTGCCACGCAGGTCACCAAACGGCCGGCCCGCGTAGTTGGCGAAGCGGCCGGGTCGGTACGAGTACGTGGCATTCACCCGGTACTTCAAGCCCTCCACAAAGGTCGGTTCCACCTCGGCATAGCCCGTGCCCGTGAGCTGGTTTACGCGGTCTTCACGCTGAGTGGTCAAACCTAGTAAGGCGTTTTTAACCAATTGCTCGGGTGGCTGCGGGAAAATGGTGTAGGTGCCATCAGGGTTGAAAGGCGTAGCATACGGGCTCAGTACCTGGGCCAAACTCAGGTCAGCACGGCCGCCGTCGTCGTTGGACGTGGAGTAGAAAGACGAGGTTCCGATATGCAGCCAAGGCGTTAGCGTCGCATCGATGTTCGAGCGCAAGCTGATGCGCTGAAACTGATAGCCTTTAATAATGCCCTTCTGCTTGAAGTAGTCACCCGACACGAAGTACTTCACGTCCTCGGTACCCCCCGAGATAGAAGCGTTGTGGTCTTGGATAGAGCCTTGCTGATGAATCAAATCCATCCAGTCGGTGGTGCGGCCGGCATTGTAGTTGTCCACCTCCCCAATGTTGGGTACTGGCGTCAGGTTGATGCCGCGCTGCCGGGTAAACTCCTGCCATTTTTCGGAAAACGCCGGTCCATCGAGCGGGTGCAATTTGTTGACTATGTACTCGGGCCCGCCGTAGCCATTGTAGCGAATTTGGGGCTTGCCGGATTTGCCGCGTTTCGTGGTCACCAGAATTACCCCGTTGGAGCCCGCGTACCGTAGATGGCCGTCGAGGAAGCGTCTTTTAGAATTTCGATAGAGGCAATGTCGTTGGGGTTGATGTCGTTGAGGTTGCCCGGAAATGGCACCCCGTCCACCACTAAGTAGGGATTGGTACCGGCCGTAATCGAGCGTACGCCCCGTATCTGAATGTTGGGTTGGCTGCCCGGCACGCTCGACGGAGCCGTAATGGTAACGCCTGCCACCGCGCCTTGCAAAGCTTGCCCTACGTTCGAAACCGGGATTTTCTCTAAGCGGTCGGTCGGCACTGAGGCCACCGAGCCGGTCACGTCTTCCCGCTTTTGCGTGCCGTAGCCTACCACCACCACTTCGTCCAGCGACTTGGCATCGGACCTCAGTATCACGTTGATTTCAGTGCGCCCGCCAATGGCTACTTCCTGCGACAGGTAGCCTAGAAACGACACGACCAATGTGCCGTTCGTAGTGCCATCGGGCACTGTCAACGTGAACCGGCCCTGCGCATCAGTGGCCGTACCGACCGTCGTGCCTTTTATCAGTACCGAGGCACCGGGTAGGCCTTCGCCCTTGTCATCGGTGATGCGGCCCGTGATAGTGGTGGCCAGCAGTTCTGCGTCGTCCGTGTCAGCCAGCGGCTGATTGGTCGAGGTTACCGGCTCAGTGTCTGCTCCGACGAGTCGGGATAGAGGTTGAGCATGGATTGGCCGAACCGACCAAAACAGCCCACCTAAGAGTAGCCATTTTACTTTCATACAAAAAGGGAATTTAAATATGGGGTCTTAATCGAAGTAGCAGCCGGCAGCAACCTAGCAGCCTTCACAAACGATTGCTCCAATCATCCGCAATCGTTGGCGCTTAGGAGTCAAAAGGTGGCTGGAAACACTTGTAGTTTCAAGTCAGCACTTTGAATTATTCAAAAGTATCGTCCTTGAATCCGATAGACAGGGGTGTTTTAAGTCAAAAAAGGGGATAAATTAGGCTTTGCAATACCTCTTTTCTTTCGATCATCCTGGGATTTTCAATTAGTAAATGCCAAGTAATCAAGATTTTGCCGCTCTGCTTTCGGTGGCCATGGTTGCCCTGTTGCTACGGAAGCGGATTGGTACGCCTTTGCTGTCTCGTCCGATGCCTGTAGCGCTCCTCGTCATGCAAACCACCCCCGGCAACGAGCTATGATTTGGAAGTGTACTTATGCTCTTTGCTTGTTGCTTTTGCTGCTAAGCGTAGCTAGCCAGAAGAGTTGCGCCCAAGGTAACCTAGACGAGTTGCGTTTCGAGCACGTCACTATCACGGAGGGCTTGTCGCACAGCGACGCCATCACGGTGGCCGAAGACAAAGAGGGATTTGTGTGGGTGGGCACCAACAAAGGCCTTAACCGCTACGATGGCTACGAGCTCAAAACGTACTTCCTGCCCGTAAATCCCTTGAATGGCTTGTCAGGGAACCGTATCCGAATGCTGCACGTGGGAGCCAACGGTCGGCTGTGGGTGGGCACCCAAAACACTGGGGTCAGCTGCTACGATGCGGGCACCGACAAGTTTGTTGGGCTAAGCGCGAAAAATTTGCTGCCGATGTATCGGCAACTGTCTCGGCAACTGTCTCAGACAGAAGTAACTGCCCTGACTTCAGATGCTCAAGGCAACCTGTGGGTGGGTACCCGCAATACGGGCCTGTTTCACCTCACACTCGATAAGCACGATCAGCCCATAGCCATACATAAAATTCCTCTCGCCAAACAGCAGAAGCTTGACTACGAGGTTGCTAGTCTAGTTGCTGACCCTGCCGGGAAAGTTTGGGTTGGTACGGTTGGTAGTGGGCTTCGGGTGGTACAGGTGTCGCGCACTGTCTCCACCGCATTGGCTGCCCAAGCTACCGCCTTCTCAGCCGCTACCGTCCGCCAACTCCACCTCGATCAACAGGGCGACTTGTGGGTGAGTACCGGCCAACAAGTTTTCTGGGTAGCCAGCCAAGACCGACAAAATGGGCAGCTAGGGGCTGCGCAGTCTTTGCCAGGAATTTTTCAAGATGTGCAAACTCTCTACCTCGATTCGTTTCGGCGGTTGTGGGTGGGCACCAACTACGGGTGCATCTGTGGGAAGCCGCGCCCGTCACCGGCCACCATATCCCGCTTCAGCTTCACGAAGCAACCCGGTTTTTGCCTGAGCCAGGCGAATCCTATGGCATCAACTCCGAGCGGGTTCATCAGATTTTCGAGGACAAAAACCAGATTCTGTGGTTCGCTGCCTCGGCCGGAGGGCTAAATCGGGTGGATTTGCGGCAGAAGCCTTTCGGGCACCTTAGCCAGCAGATTTCCAAGTTCCCCACGCTGCCCAACAATTTCGTTAACGCCATCTACAAAGAAGAAGCGAAGAACTTACTCTGGCTTGGCACCCGCAACGGCCTTTCTTGCTACGATTTAACCCAGAAAACCTACCGCAATTACCTGACCGGTCAGGCCGCCAATGGACAAGGCGTCGATATATCCTCCATTTTTCAGGCTTCCAACGGTTTACTATGGTTGGGTACGCACTACAATGGGTTGATAACGCTGCAGCGCAAGGACGGGCGCGAAGTCACGCGTACCTATACCGTGCTACCCAATCAGTTGAATCTAACCGAAACGTCGGTGGAGGGCATCATCGAAGACCGGTACGGCAACATATGGGTAGCTACACTCACTCAAGGTCTGCTGCAGTTCGATCAGGAAGGCAAGTTCTTGAAAGCCTATCGTCCCCAAAATTCCAAGTTGCCGACTGATAGGTTCACCTATTTGCTTTATGACCGCCAGCGGGACGTACTGTGGGCCAGCACCCGCAATACCGGTTTGCTGAAACTGCGCTTGTTGCCTGATTCTTTGGCAGTGCTTCAGCATTTTCAATACAACAGCCAAGACCGCAACAGCTTGCAAGTAAGTTACGCTTGCCCCTTGCTGCTCGACCGGCGAGGCACCCTCTGGATTGGTACCATCGGGGGCGGGCTGCACCAACTCCATACCGATGCTCAAGGCCATGAAACCATCCGGCGCTACAGCCAGTGGCTACCCGAAACGGACATCGAAAGTCTACTAGCCGACGAGAAAGGCAACCTCTGGATTGGGGGCGGAGGGCTCTACTGCTTCAATCCCACTACTAAAAAGTACTTGCATTATGATGCCGCTGATGGCTTGCAGAGCTACTCTTTCAAGGTAGGATCAGCGTACCGGAGCCGCAATGGCACTATGTATTTCGGTGGCATCAATGGCATCAGCTACTTCAAGCCCGAGGCTATTCTGCCGAATCCGTTTCCACCCGATGTCCGCATCACGGGCTTGCGTTTGGCCGGCCGACCGGTGGCAGTAGGGGAGGTGATTAACGACCGGGTATTGCTGCCGCAAACTATAGCGCGGCTTCAAACCATTGAAATTAAGGACGCGGAGAATGATTTTGCGCTTGATTTTACGGGTTTGAACTATGCCAATCCAGGCAAAAACCGTTATGCCTACTTGCTGGAAGGCTACAACGACCGTTGGATCCAGATTCCGCCCGGTCAGCGCACGGCCAGCTTCGCTAACCTACCCTCCGGCGACTATACACTACGAGTGAAAGCCAGCAACGGCGATGGCATCTGGTCGAAGCAACCGGCCACGTTGCACCTAACGGTGCTACCGCCCCGGTGGCGTACGTGGTGGGCCTATCTGTTGTACGCAGCCGGTGTACTGGCGGCGCTGGCGCTCTACCGTCGCATGGAAATGCGCCAGCAGGCAGCCCAAAACCAACTGGCGCTGGACCGCTTTCAGGTAGCCAAAGAGAAGGAAGTGCTTACCCTAAAGCTGAATTTTTTTACCAACGTCTCCCACGAGCTACGGACGCCGCTTTCCTTGATTCTAGCGCCTATGGAAGAGCTAATGAGCGTGGCCGGGCAGTTGGGCGGATTGAAAGACAAAGTGCTGCTTATGCACCGGCAGACACGCAAACTTCTGGGGCTAGTCAACCAGTTGCTGGACTTCCGCAAGGTGGAATCAGGCCACATTCCATTGCGGGCCAGCCGCAACGACATAGTGGGATTTCTAACTGAAATCTTCCTCATCTTCAAGCTGAAAGCAGAAGAGCGGCAGTTAGACTACACGCTGGTGGCTCCTGCCGAAGCTGTACCGTTATATTTCGACTCCCGGCAGTTAGAAATTGTGCTAACTAACCTGCTGGCCAACGCTTTCAAGTACACCAAGGAAGGCGGCAAAATCCAGCTCCGGGTAGCAGTAGTCGGAAGCCCAGAGCATGAGGGCCTGCTGCAACAGCAGAAGCTCCAAGACAACTTCCTGGAAATAGAGGTGCGGGATTGGGGTGTAGGCATGAAGCCTACCGAACTGGACCGCATCTTCGACGTGTATTATCAAGCTTCCCACACCGACACCTTGCGCATGGTAGGCACTGGCATTGGCTTATCGTTGGTGAAGCAGTTAGTGGAGCGGCACGCCGGGGAGGTGAGCGTGCAAAGCCAAGTAGGGGTGGGCACTACATTCATAGTACGGTTACCATTCGGCAGCGCGCATTTAGCAGAAACTGATTTGGTTGCAGACACGGTGCCCACCATGGGTGAAACCACGTTTGTGCCCGCCGTCTATTCGGAGGTAGAGGATGCCGCTGTTTTCGCACCTTCCGTAGCATTGCCAGATGGTGGTGGGCAACTGCTCGTAGTGGAAGACAACGAGGAGATGCGCGAGTACCTACGGCAACTGTTCGAGCCTGCCTTTTGCGTGACCGTAGCCGCCGATGGGGCAGAAGGTTGGAAAAAGGCCGTAGCTCAACTCCCCGACATCATCATCAGCGACATTATGATGCCGCGCAGTAATGGATTAGAGTTGTGCCAGAAAATCAAGCAGAGCCCGAAAACCATGCACATCCCGGTTCTGCTGCTCACAGCTCGCACCGCTGCAATGCACGAGCAAGAAGGCCTCGAAACCGGCGCCGACGACTATTGTAGCAAGCCGTTCAACCCGAAGCTACTGCAAGCAAAAGTGGCGTCGCTGCTGCATAACCGCCACAAACTCCGCGACTATTACCAGCGCCAAGCCCTGCTCCAACCTTCCGAAATAACCATGCCCGACGCCGACAAGGTATTCCTGGAAAGTGTCTTACGCATTGTAGAATCGCATCTAGAGAATTCAGAATTCACGGTGCCCCTGTTGGTGCGTGAAATGGGTATGAGCCAATCGGTATTTTACCGCCGCCTCAAGAGCATTACTGGCCAGTCAGTGGTCGAGTTTATTCGGGACGTGCGCATGAAGCGCGCGGCTCAACTACTAGCCGACACCCAATTACGCATCACCGAAGTGGCCGCCCAAGTCGGCATCGACGACAGTAAGAACTTCCGCAAGATGTTCCAAAAGACCTACAGCATGTCGCCTTCTGAGTATGCTAAGCAGCACCGCGCCGGCAGCAAAACCAGCAGTCTACTCAGTGAAAGTGCTTAAAACTCTTTCTGCCCGTACCAAGTGCAGAACCATCGCAACAACAAAAAACCGCAGCCTAGTGGGCTGCGGTAGATAAAAGACAGAAGCGTGTATACGTAGCGCCTATCCTTCCATGCTGGAGCGGCCTTGCTAGGCCGTCTGCGGCATTAGACGCAAGATCAACCCGTCAAGACGCTCAGTGATGCGAAGCTGACAGGAAAGGCGGCTGCCAGGACTTAAAATGGGCAAGCTTTCTAGCATGGCCATTTCATCGTCGCCGGGCTCGTCTAATTCAGGACCGCCTAGCACCTCGATGTGGCAAGTACCACATAAAGCCATGCCACCGCAGGTAGCCTGAATGTCGTAGCCACTAGCTTTCAGAAGTTCCATCAAATTCAAGCCCATGTCAGTGGGCCCTACCACTTCCGTGCGTTGCCCAGTGGGCTCCTCCACGTAAACGCGTACTTCGTCGGTCATATTTGTTTAGTTGCCAATTACCGTTTGTGAAGTAGTAAGTGAGTTAATAAACGAAACTCACTTACTACTTCACAATCAGTAATTAATTACAGCGTGGGTACCCCATTCACGGTGGTGTACTTGAGCACGTACTTCTTGTCAGGATTGATGTACTTGAAAGCGCCTTGGCACATGAGGGCCGCCTCGTGGAAGCCGCACAAAATCAGCTTCAGCTTACCCGGATACGTGTTGATATCCCCGATAGCGAAGATGCCCGGCACCGACGTAGAGTAATCAACAGTGTCAACTTTCACGGCGTTGTCCTCTAGCTCCAGTCCCCAATCCTCAATCGGACCGAGCTTAGGCGTGAGGCCGAACAACGGAATAAACGAATCTACATCCAGTGTTTCGGCAGTGCCGTCATTGGCGGTGATGGTTACGGCATTAAGCTTGCCGTTGCCGTGTACGTGCGTCACATTGCTGCTCAGCACCAAACGGGCTCGGCCCGCTTCATGCAAGGCCTTCACCTTCTCGGCCGAATCGGCCGCGCCGCGGAAGGTAGTGCCGCGGTGTACAAGGGTTACTTCCTTGGCCACGTCAGCCAAGAAAATCGTCCAGTCCAAGGCCGAGTCGCCGCCGCCAGCAATGACGAGGCGTTGGTCACGGAAGGTCTCGGGGTCGCGTACCATATAGTACACACCTTTGCCGCTCTCGTAGCTCTCCAAACTCTCGATGGCCGGTTTACGCGGCTCAAATGAACCTAGGCCACCTGCAATAGCAATGGCCTTGCACATAATTTCGGTGCCATCAGTGGTATAGAGCTGAAACGAGCCATCTTCGAGCTTAGCAAAACGTTCAACCCGCTCGCCCAAAGTAAACGTGGGATGGAAGGGCTCGATCTGACGCATAAGGTTGCGGACCAAGTCGCCAGCTAGTATGTCGGGAAACCCTGGAATATCGTAGATGGGCTTCTTAGGATAAATCTCGGAGAGCTGTCCACCTACTTGGGGCAACGCGTCTACCACATGGCAGCGCAGTTTCAGCAATCCGGCTTCAAATACGGCGAACAGTCCCACAGGACCGGCTCCGATAATACAGATATCGGTGGAAATGGAATTCATCAGCGAAAAGTGAGAACAAACAAACGGTGGCAAGGGCCCCGTATGTAAACACAGAAAGCTCCCAAAACGTTGGGTCTAACTGTATATACGCTTACAAAGATAGGCAGCCCGCCTTAACCCTGTATGGGCTTTGTAAACTCAGGCTACCAATCCCGAACGGAAATCATGGAGAAAGGCCTCGGCTTCGATGCGGTCAGTAAATAGCCGTACTGGCAGCTTCGTCTGCTCACGCAAGGTCCTACTGATTTGGTACATATTGAAAACCGTGGGATGAACCTCCGCAACCACTCCAACCTTGGCATTCAACCAAAGCAGATGCAAGCGTAGATACAGAGGTATCAACCGCACATTAGGTCCTACTCTGCGGCGCACATCGTAGAGTACCGTAAAGTTGGGCTTCATGAATGATAAAGCGCGTTGCCAATCACTCATATAAAAGGGTAAGTCAGAGGCTAAACTTAGCTCTTCAAACCGCTCATAGGTTACCTGGTTACGGTCTTCATCTACCGTAATTTGGTATTCTAAACGAAAAGCTACTAACCTCATTACTTGTATAGGGTATTTGCATAAATAACAGAATCAAGCGTAGTTAAATTCACCTTAAACAGGTGTTGTTGCCTTCTTCTTATTGGATATACTAGGTAATAAAATACAATATTCCAATCAATTAACAGCTATTCTGATAGCTTATAGTACAGGCCGCTAAGGTACTTATTTGTACTTGTATAGTAAGTATATATATGATTATTTATTGTCGAGTTGCTGCGTGTTATAGTAATACAATACTTGTGTAAATATGGATTTACAGCGGTGGCTATCACCAAGCCGTCTTATCTGCTTGTCCGTAGTTCAGACTGCGGATACATGCCTGACTGCTTTTGATGCTTTGCACCCTAGCAGTCAAGACAAAACCAACTAAGACCCGTAGTCAGGATGGATAGTCCGCGGAAAACCAGCCTACCATATTATGTAATGCCTTTGCTAGGCTAGCAAAGCCAATAGTTGCATTAGCTATGTAGATCTAAGAAAGGATAAGATAAGAGCCTAAACTAGGCTTGAGGACCATACTTCGTTTTGATAAAGGCTAGCATTTCTGGAATATCCGCGTGGTCTTGTGTAGCTAGGCTTTTCCAAAGCACTTCTACAAGCAGCATCAGTAGGCGTGCCTCTTTGTCGGGTTGCTGATAGCCTAACTGCTGAAAGGCAGTGGTAAGCAAAACGGGCAGCGGCTGCAAAAACCGTTCGTGCTGAGTGCGGGCTACCGCTACATCGACAAGCCGATTTTGCAGTTTCCAAAAAGCAGGCTCTTCCTGCACCAAGGTGTATGGCAGGTCAATAATTCGATAAATCAGCTCTAATGGCGCATTTTCGGGCAGCCGTCCACGGCCTTGCTCAATGATGCGCTTGTAGCCGCTCCGGATAATATAGTCGAGCAAGTGGTCTTTGTTGCCGAAATGCTTGAATATAAGAGCTTCTGATACCTCAGCCGCTTTTGCAATTAGCGCTGTGGAGGTGTTCTCAAATCCTCTCTCCGCGAACAGTTGCAAGGCTGCCTGAGCAATAAGTTGTTTGCGGTTCATAGCGCAAAGGTAAAGCGCAACACTTGGATGTTGTATACTTCTGCTGCAGGACAAGTTTCCTAAGTGCAATTTAAGGCTGGTAGTCTATGCAAGCAAAGTGTAAAGCAGCAGAGTTGACAAACGAGTACGCTACGTTCAAACTCACACTATACCATTGATGAACAGACTGGTAAATGCGTCTTGACCTGACGGCGTCTTATTAAAGGTAATTGCGCTTTTTAGTTTTCCGCGCTACCAGCAGTAAAATCTACTGCTTGTATTCCTGAAAAAAAGTATTCAAAAAAAGCAAGGTTTTGATGGTTGATCCGTCTACCCCTTGGAGCGCAGGTTGCTGATGAGCAATAGGAGAGTTTCCGGCACTCGTTTTTCTGTTTCCACATCATGAAAACCAAGACCCTATTCCTTCTTTCTATACTTGGCGTTATTCTAGCAACTGGCGCAATTCTGACTCAGGGCTGTCCTCGCATTGTTACCGAGGGAAAGGAACTAACTTCCTCTCCCGTTACGGGTCCACTACGCCACTTGCCTGCTGCTACCACAGGCCGGGTTTGGGAAGTGTATGTGCAAAGCGGCAGCCAAGTGAAGCGAGGTCAGGTACTGGCCAAACTCCTAGTGCCACTCCATACTGTAGGTCAGCAGCAAGCCGAAAAAGAGCTTCGGCAGGCTAAAAAACAGTATGATCAGCTGCTCAGCGCCGTTCCAAACCAAGTATCAGCGCAAGCCTTAGAACAGGCTCGTCAACAGTTGGTGGCCGCTCAGCAAAAAGCGGCAAGCGCCCCGAAGCAAGTAACATTCGTGTTTATTCAGGCGCCGGCCAATGGAGTGGTAGCACGTGTGCCTGCTCCCGCTGGTACCTACGTTTCCGATTCAAGCACGGTAATTAGCCTAGGGTCAGCGAGTATTTCCTCATTTGAAGTAGCTGACAACTAATTAGTCAAGCAGCAACGGCTCTTTTCGCTGTTGCTGACTTCCCTCCTAATCATTTGGATGCATGGACATAGCCATGCCCAGCATCTGAAATTTTACGCTAGCTATTTGTCAATAAGATCTGACTAAGCTTTTAGTTTTTAGGCGTCAGATCAATAGCAAGCTGATTTTGCAACTAGGAGATGCTCCTAGATCCTTTTTAGCTGCTTGCTAGTAAGGGCTAACCAGCAACTTTCTGAAGTTGCATTTTGATAAGTAATGCAATACTTTACAAGTACTTAGTACGAAAAGGGATTGCATTACTTAGTACATGAATTCAAACGTAGATAAAATCCCATCAGAAGAAAGCTATACCCATGACGGTTATAGTCCCGACTCGGAAGCAGTTACCTCTCTGGGGGTAAACGAGATTACTGCTGCTGGCAAACATCAAAGACTAAATGGAGCTATACTCTCGACAGCAACCAAATTGCTGCCATTAGTGAAACTGCTCGAAACTATACAGCCTGTAGTAGCCAATGATTCGGTTTTTCATACCCGTCGGCTCAAGATCAACGCGCAAATTGCTTTAATTTATGAGCAATTGAAGGAAGAAAGGCCCAAACGCAAAGCCTTGTCATCGGCTTTCAAAACGATGGGAGACCTAGTGCTTGAGGAGACCCGAGACATAAGCAAAGATGAATTAAAGCAAGCCGCCAAGGAGGTTGTATTGGCTACCATCAAGAATGCACCTGCCATTATCAGCGCTGCTCACCAAGCTAAACTGCTTTCTTGATATAAGTTGAGTAATCAACTGTTTTACAGATAATTAATACAGGAACGCAAATTAGTACTTTATCATTATTGTATAATTATGTAGGTTGCAGGCAAATAGTTTATATTAGCTTATTATGCTTTTAGCTTTGCTTTTACCTGGCCTTAGTATGATACTAGATGGCCATCTACTGAGAGGCATTCTGTGTACTTTTCTGCAAGCCACCATCGTTGGTTGGCTGCCAGCCGCTATATGGGCCGTATTATTGAGAAAGCGAGATGTAGCGCAATTCTCTGATGAACAACATCATGAAGTTGCGGCGTCAATCCGGACTACGCAAGTACCAGCTTAGATAGTGCGGGCCTCAATCTTAAGAATCTACTACCTAGGCTGTACACTGATTAGCTGAAAACAGAGCGTTAGTGACCAACGGTGTTCAGTTGAATAGAAAGCTCACTCAGCCAAAGCAGCTTTTATTGGCTTCGATTATAATCGGTACGTAGAGTACAGGGAAGCCATACTGCGTCCATCAAGGACGAAAGAGCCTACACATTGCACTAGCCAGCTTGTTATGCGGTAATAAATTACCATTCTTCCTCACCGGAAACAGGTTTGTGAAGGGTAATACTAAGACTCTCCGTGAGTGATTTGGCGTAAATGCCAACCTTTTCCGCGTACTGTTGTGCAAGGAAAATACCTTTGTTCTTAGGCTTGCCTAGCTGAGCGGTGATTTCCTTTTCAATCGAAGTAGATGTGCCAACACCTATTACTTGGTAGTTTGTAAGGGTATACTTATAGCGCCCATCTTTGAAGTTTAACATCATTGTATAGCCTACTTCCCGGTTTGTAGGCTCGAAATCTGACTGTGCCAGCCGAACAGGTAGGTCAGTATAGGCCCTAATAATTAGCAGGCCAGCGTCCTTCTCATCCACCTTGATAACATCTTTCGCTTCGTCGAATGTCAGGAAGAGCCATAGTTTAGCACGAGTGTATAGCTCGCTTTGACTTGCTCCTTCCACAGCAACAACTCCGGTATAGGTCACTCGTTTCGTTTCCGTATCGACCGGCAGAGTAGGTGCCGCCGGGGTCTGAGCATAAAGGCTGACTGAGGAAAGCAGCCAGAGTGCGATAAAGATTGATTTCATAGATCAGCTATATAGAAATGCTAAATACAAATTCATTTGGTAGAAAAGCAAAAACCCCCTCAGTAAGCTACTGAGGGGGTTTCGTGGTCGTGTAAGGAGTCGAACCTTAAACCTTCTGATTCGTAGTCAGATGCTCTATCCAATTGAGCTACACAACCTTTTTTCCTTTGCGGAGCACAAAGATAACAGCTTAAATTTTAGTCCGGCAAGCTTGTTGGCATAATTAGATTGAAATTCTTGCTGGCAAACCTGCAAGCCGCTGAAAGTCAGTTTTAAATTTTTACTGTTCTTTTCCAGTACTACCACTTAAAGCCCGCTTAAGAGCGCGGTTGAACAGAAAATAGAGACCAAACAACGACACAGCTACCAGTCCAATAACGAGCAGCTTGCCCGCCGTACCAGTATCAGGGTCTTTCAAGAGGGAGAAGACGTCTTGCGCTTTGGTGCCCAACCAATAGAAAAATAAGCTTCGCGGTAACATACCCATCACTGAGGCCAGTAGAAAACGCTTGCGGTCTACACGCATCACGGCTAACACAAACGTCATCAGGGCGAAAGGAAGCACCGGCGAAATGCGCGTTAGGATGATGAGCTGCCAACTGTCATGCTTGAGCTCGCGCATGACAGCATCGGCCTTGGGGAAGTGGTGAAGAAATTGCAGCATCTTACCGTGGTCGAGAGAAGCGGCTACCTGGTACCCTACCAACGCCGCCAATGCATAGGCCAAGACCATGCCTGGTAGACCCGCCCATCCTAGGTAAAACCCCGTAACTAGGGCCACAAACGTGGTGGGGGTGATGGCAAACGCCATGGTGAAAGCAATGATGCAGAAGTAAAGCAGGCTCTGACCAAAGGTGAGGTGTTCCAGCAGGGCTTGGTTGCGGTAGAGGACGTAACTCAGTGAGGAACTGCCCACCACAGGCAACGCCACCAACAGAAACATGGAAAGCAGGGTGGAGGCGTTCTTCTGAAAAAGCTCGCGGAGAAAGGCCATAGGCTTAGAAAACAATCGGGCCGGCTCTGTGCGGCCGGCCCGAAGGTAAGAACGTAAGAACGGAGCGGAAGGCTGCGCTTCCGACGGGAGCCGCTTATTCGTCGGTTGTTTTACCGCCTAAGAAACGGCGGATAGCTGTCCAGCCGGCGGCAACCAGTGCCACGATAATCTTCCAGAATTTGGCCACAAGAGCCAAGGCGCCCGCTTTGGCTAGTACTTTGCCCGCCACGAGCCCGCCAATGCCATATGCCGCTACCTCGTCTAGCTCTGGGTTGAAATCGGTGTACTGCTGGCCTTTCGCAAATTCCACGCTTCGGATGACCGCCGGAATGGTGCTTTTGATTTCCGGTAACTGCGACATGTCGCCAATTGCTTGCAACGTGAGCACACCTTTGCGGCCTAATACCCGCACATCGTAGTTAAGGGTGGTGGAGGCGGAACCGCTGAAACGCAATTCCTTGGCCCAATGCAGCACGTTGAGCTTGGCATCATAGTAGGGCTTAGCAGCCCAGCCCATGAGCAAGATTCGTCCGTAGCCATTGGCTTCCCGCTCGAGGTTGCTTTCTTCAGTATCGTTCTGCATTTCCTTGAGCAGATCGTCATAGTCGATGTCGGCCGCATCGTTGTCTTCTACATAACCCGAGGGGTCGTATTCAATGGCGAAAGCCCAGTTGTTGTCGTCAAGCGGCCCCTTATCAGTTGGAAACAGCATGCCCAATGACTCACTCTTGGGGTTGCCCCAAAGCTCAGTCAGTACATATTCACTCTGACGGGCATCGAGGTAGCGGAATCCCTTCGGCACGTTGATAGAGCCTAGGTTATCGGGGAAGGTAATATGTCCGGTTTGATACTTCAGGGCCGCTTGCACAGAGTCGACGTAGACTTGTTCACGGTCTACAGAATCAGGCGGAGTAGGAGCAGCAAAAGAGGCTAGATGCGTGCCTACAAAAGCTAATAGGAATAGAAGTTTTTTCAATTGAATATCAGGCAGAAAGTGAATAAGATTTTACCGACAAGATAGGAACGTAGCTGTTCAGCTTAAATACCAAGCAGCGTATTGCCGAAAATAAATATTCAGGTAATGTGCCATCTGGCCACGTTGCTTTGTTGTAAAGGCCGCGCGAAAGACTTCTACCTTTCTACCTTTGCCGCGCCTCTCACCCCTTCCCATACATTAGAAGATCTTACATGAAATTCGGAACCAAAGCCATTCATGCCGGTGTGCATCCTGACCCTGAAACGGGGGCCATCATGACGCCTATCTATCAGACCTCAACCTATGTGCAACGCTCACCCGGCGACCACAAAGGCTACGAATACTCCCGCACGCACAATCCGACCCGTACGCAGCTGCAAAATGCGGTAGCTGCGCTCGAAAACGGCAAGCACGGCCTCGCCTTTGCTTCCGGTATGGCTGCCATCGACGTTATTGTTAAGCTGTTGCAGCCTGGCGACGAAGTAATCAGCACCAACGACTTGTACGGCGGCTCCTACCGCATCTTCACTAAAGTATTTGCCAACTACGGTATCAAGTTCAACTTCGTGCCTATGCACGATATGCAAGCGGTGGAAGCGGCCGTAACCGAGCGTACCCGGCTGATTTGGGTGGAAACGCCTACCAACCCGCTGCTCAACGTGATTGACATTGCGGCCGCTGCCGCTGTTGCAAAGAAGGCCGGGGCGCTGCTGGTGGTGGATAATACTTTCTCGACGCCTTATCTGCAAACCCCATTGGACCTAGGCGCCGATATGGTAATGCACTCCCTGACCAAGTATATGGGCGGCCACTCCGACGTCGTAATGGGTGCTATAGTAGTGAAGGACGACGAACTGCACGAGCGGCTGCGCTTTCTGCAAAACGCTTGCGGCGGCACGCCCGGCCCACAAGACTGCTTCTTGGTGCTGCGGGGCCTCAAAACGCTGCATATCCGTATGCAACGCCACTGCGAGAATGGCCGTGCTGTAGCGGAGTTCCTAAAATCCCATCCGAAAGTAGGCAAGGTGTTCTGGCCTGGCTTCTCGGATCATCCTAACCACGAAGTGGCGGCTCGTCAGATGAACGATTTTGGCGGCATGATTTCCTTCGTGCTGGAAGGCGACAAAATGGAAGATGCCGTTGCCGTGCTCGAAAAACTGCAGTTGTTCACCCTTGCCGAAAGCTTGGGTGGCGTGGAAAGCCTTTCCGGCCATCCGGCTAGCATGACTCACGCTAGCATTCCGGCTGAAGAGCGCCGCAAAGCTGGTCTCTCCGACTCTCTGATTCGTTTGAGCGTGGGTATCGAAGATGTTGAGGATTTGATTGAGGATCTGCGGCAGGCAATAGGGTAATGAAGCTTCGGCATACAGAACCGGTGAGGTGCGGCCCTAGTGCGCACACGTAGCCGCTTACAACAGCAGGTTTTCCTTCGGGGGAGCCTGCTGTTGTTGTATCGGGCCTGAAATGGGAATGGAATGGTAGCAAACGAACACCTTGTGCTGCTTAGGTTAAAGTAAACCCAAGAGTTAGGCGTTTATGCAAGGCAACCGCTAACGCTTAGCACTGCGCATGAAAACCCCTTCTCATTTCAACGGCAAAAAATTCTCGAATACCGTGCCCACCACTATGTCGTCGGACTACGGCTTGATGCTGCGGCGACAAATCTTTGGCAAACAAGAGCGAGTGCCGCGTCGGCCGCTTGGGCCATTTCGGGCCGACGCAGCGGCTTTATCTGAGCCCGTACCAGCAGCGACATTGCGCGTGACGTGGTTTGGCCACTCTAGCACGCTGCTAGAAATAGATGGCAAGAGGTTTCTGACCGATCCGGTCTGGCGGTTGCGGGCCTCGCCGGTGGCACTAGGGCCGAAACGGTTTTTTGCGCCCCCATTGCCCCTATCAGATTTGCCAGTTCTTGATGGCGTAATTCTTTCACACGACCACTACGACCACCTCGACAAAGATGCTATTCGGGAGCTAGCCAAGACGGGTGTGCCTTTTTTCTGCCCATTAGGGGTCGGGGGCCACTTGCGCCGGTGGGGTGTAGCGGGCAGCCAGGTTCATGAACTGGACTGGTGGCAAGAAATTGTGGTTGGTCAAGAGCATACACTCGTTGCCACGCCGGCCCGGCACTTTTCGGGTCGTGGGCTCATCCGCGACACTACCCTGTGGGCCTCTTGGTGTATTCTTGGCCCCAAGTACCGTGCTTTTTTTGGTGGCGACTCGGGTCCATTTGAAACGGGCTTCCGCGAAATAGGAGCAGCCTACGGGCCTTTTGACTTGGTAATGCTGGAAATAGGAGCTTACGACGAGCAATGGGCAGCCATTCACATGGGCCCCGACGAGGCACTGGTAGCGCATCGGGCGTTGGGTGGCGGAGCGTTGCTGCCCTTGCACTGGGCTACCTTCAACCTAGCTTTCCACAGCTGGCACGAACCAGCCGACCGCCTGCTAGCCGCGGCAAGCTCGAACGTACCGTTATTGCTGCCTGCCCCGGACAGCGTGTAAATGTTGCTGATGGGCCGCTGCCGGGGCACTGGTGGCGCTAAATCAAGGTTGTCCTAAGAGACAATGTTAAAAACAAGCTTATAATCCTGTGAGGCTATTGACTGCTATTAGGGTTATGTTGTGCGCTAATGCATTAGGTGCACGTTTCATGCTGTAGCCTGTCTTGTCACTAGCCCAATATGAACAAGTACTAAGTGTAAGCAAGCAGTTATTGGCCCTAGCGTTATCAGTATATTTTGCTGCTAGGCTGGGAATAACCAGAAATATTAAAATCCTGTGGCTATATTAGACAAAAGGAGGGGCCTCAACAAGAAGGCTGATTGCATGTAGTGTGGTTGATAGATTCTCTTTGGGCCTCTTCAGATCTCCAATCTTACCACCGTTTGTATGAGTAAAAATTTATTCCTTTTCCTAGGGTTTTTCCTGCTGGTTTTAATCCCAGGTTTTGCCCAGAACATCACCGTGACGGGCCGGGTCAATGGAACCGGTGGTCCTCAGCCCGGTGTGACGGTGCTGCAACAGGGAACCACTAACGGTACTTCCACCGATGGCGAAGGCCGCTACCGCATCGAGGTGCCGGGTACTGCTACGCTGGTATTTTCTGCAGTGGGGTCGGCAAGTCAGCAGATACCCGTCAATGGCCGTACCACAATCGATGTACGCCTTACCGATGCCGCTACCGACCTAAACGAGGTAGTAGTAACCGGTTCTCGTGCTACCGAAGGCCGCTCCAACATCCTTACTACCTCGCCCGTCGATGTAATTTCGGCTCGCGAGATAAAGGCTTTTGCCCAAACCGATGTCGCGCAAATTATGACCTACGTGGCGCCGTCGTTTCAGTCGTCGCGGCAGGCTATTTCCGATGGCACCGACCACGTCGATCCAGCGTCGTTGCGCGGCCTCGGACCCGACCAAGTGCTGGTACTCGTAAATGGTAAGCGGCGGCACAGCTCGGCTCTGGTCAACATCAACGGCACGGTTGGCCGCGGCTCGGTGGGTACCGATTTGAACGTCATTCCCAATGCTTCTATTAAGCGTATTGAAGTATTGCGCGATGGGGCCGCCGCGCAGTATGGCTCCGATGCTATTGCCGGCGTAATCAACATTCAACTCAAAGACGACACCACCGGTATTCAAGCTACCAGCACTGTGGGCGAAACCTACGAGGGCGACGGCCGCCTCTACCAAGCCGACGCCAACGTGGGCATTGGCTTAGCGGGCCGGGGCTATGTGGATTTGAGCGGGCAATTCAGTAACCGGGGCTACACCAACCGCTCCGGCGTCGATACGGCCCCGCTCATCTACCTGGGCGGCAACAGCGGCAACTTTCCTGGTAGCGCCGATACCGAGGATAAGCGCCGCGCTTTGAAGGCCGAAGACGATCTGCTGGTGGCACAAAACGGCTTCGACCGCCGCAACTTGCGGTTGGGACAGTCGGAGTCGCGCAACATTGGGGGCTTCCTGAATGCTGGCTACAAGCTCCTGCCGGCTATTGGGCTAGAGGCTTACGTGACGGCTGGCGCCACGCACCGTACTGGCAAAGCTGCCGGTTTCTACCGTCTGCCCAATCAAGTCACGCAAATTGACCTGAACCTGTATCCGAACGGCTTTCTGCCATTTATCAACACCCGCATCGACGACCAATCGGTTATTGCCGGGTTGCGGGCTACGGTGGGTGGTTTCGATGTGGATTTGAGCAACACCTTCGGCCGCAACGAAATCCGTTTCGACATCAGCAACACACTCAATGCCTCACTGATCGGCTATACGCCGACTACTTTTTACGCGGGCACTATAGCCTTTCGGCAGAATACCACCAACCTGAATTTCACGCGCCACTTCACCGACGTAGCTGCCTTGAGTACCCTCAACGTGGCTTTTGGCGGGGAATACCGCAACGACAACTACCAAATCGGCGCTGGTGACCCTGGCTCTTATATCTACGGCGGCCGCCGCGTGAACGTCACGCCGACTTCCACGGGTACTCCAGCCGCTGCCGGGGCGCAAGTGTTTCCGGGCTATCAGCCATCTGATGAAGTGGACCGCTCGCGTAACAACATAGCTGGCTACATCGATTTGGAAAGCGACCTAACTGAGAAACTGCTGGTAGGAATAGCTGGCCGCGCCGAGCGCTACAGCGACTTTGGCTCCAACGTGAGCGGTAAGGTTTCGGCCCGCTACAGCATCCTAGAGCAGTTGGCTGTGCGTGGTACTGTCGGCAACGGTTTCCGAGCGCCTTCGCTGCAACAGCGCTACTTCACCAACACCAGCACCCAATTCGTGCAGGGCAACGCGCAGCAGGTACTAACCGTGAACAACGACAATCCCATTGTTCGCAATAGTTTCACCCAGAACGGAACGGGGCAGCAAGGCTTCGGCATACCAGCCTTGAAGCAGGAAAAATCGGTGAACTATAGCCTGGGTGTGACAGCGCGGGCACTAGAAAGCTTCACTCTGACGGTAGATGCGTACCAGATTGACATCGATGACCGGATTGTGCTCTCGTCGCAGTTTAGCCGCACCAACCCCACGGTAGCTGCTATTCTGGGTGATTTGCCCGTGAGCCAAGTGCAGTTCTTTGCCAATGCAGTGGATACGCGCACCCGGGGTGTCGATATTGTCGCCAACGAGCGGCTGCCCCTTGGTGCGGGCCGCTTGGGATTGACAGTGGCTGCCAACTTCAACAAAACCGAAGTGCAACGGGTCCGCAGCTCCTCTACTATCGATAACGACCAAACTCCCGGCGCCATCAATCTGCAAAACACCTTGTTCGACCGGCAGCAGCGGGGCCGCTTGGAAACAGCGCAGCCTCGCAGCAAAGTCAATCTGACCGCTAACTACTCAATCGGCATTTTTGGTGTAGAGCTGCGCACCGTGCGTTTTGGAGCAGTGGAGTACAAAGACGCCCGCCTCGGCAGCCCCACTGGCGACACGTTCCTTTACTCATCTATCGACCAGACCTTCCGGGCTAAATGGGTAACCGACTTAACTGTGAGTGTGCAGCTTATCAAGGAAATTGGGTTGACCGTGGGCGCCAACAACCTTTTCGATGTTTATCCTGACAAGTACAAAATCAACCCGCGCAACAATGCCAATAACTTCTCGGTCGATCCGCTGCTAAACTACAACTCCAGCCTCGACAACACCAACCGCGGCCGTACTATCTACAACCCCAATCAGTTTGGTTACAACGGCGGCTTCTATTTCGCTCGCCTGAGCGTAACCCTGCCTACTACCAAATAGGGAATATTTCAAACAACACAAAAGGCCGATTCCCACGTGGGAATCGGCCTTTTGTGTTTGCTAGTTACTGACTTCTACTGGCGCAGTAGGCGGCAAACATAGCCGCCGTTAGCGGGCCGGGCGAAGTAGGTGCCCGCCGCTACATCAGCACTTGGAAGCCATTCTACGCTACCGTCGGGACGGCTTTTGAGCGTCGTGACCAAGCGGCCTAGATAGTCGGTGATGGTTACGGGCTGCACGGTGGCAGTGGGCAGTTTGAACTGTACCCGGTCGTGGAAGGGGAGGGGGTGTGCTGCTAGCACCTGTGGTCGGCCGCCATGCGTAGCCAAGGCTCGGTTAGATACCAAGAACGTGACGGTGCGCACCTCGAAACCGTTTAGTGGGCAGTTGTTATCGGCAACCGTTACGGCCATTATATAGCGGCCGAGTGGAAGGGTAGCCGGTACTTGCCAAGTAAGCACGCCCTGATTAGCGCCTTGCGCTTGGAAGGATGCCCCCGGCACAACGGCCGCTACATCACTGCTTAGCTGCAGGGTCTGGCCTGCATCGGGTCAGTAGCATTAAGGGTTAAGGATACCGATTGGCCAGGCCGCACCAAAACGGGTTGATCAACGGGTTGAATGGCTGCAGCGCCCGTCACCTGTAGGCTGCTAATAGTAGGGTTGCGGTTGGTGCTAGGATTGCGCACACCGTAAGGAATGTCGCGCGTTACCTGCCCAATCAGAGTCCAAGTGCCATTGAGCTGGCGGTACTCATCTATCTGTACTGGCACCGAATAATCTCCTACCTGCGCAACGGGTGTTGTCAACAACTCACCATTGGTTGCATTCAAATTATACTGTGGAACCGCCACGCCATTAACTGCCTGAAACGACAAAACTGGAAAAGCTGTAGAGAATTGACCGGCCGGATAAGAAATCATCTGCCCAGTGGTTGGATCCTGAAACTGGCCAGCCTGATAAAAAACATAGGGAATAGGTGTGCCGCAACTCGGTGTAACCAAGGAGCCAGTAGCTGGTTGTACGGCACGGTATACTAACGAGTCGCCATCAGGCTCGAAAGCACTGAAGCTGTGTCGATAGGGCTGATCGAGGGTCAGGTTATATGGTAGAGTGAATGAGGTGAATCTGGGAGACGAATTTCGCAAACCACTAAAATTATCGAGGAAAGCACTCAGGTACAAAGCGTTGGTAAGTGGAGTTGTTAGATTATTGCTGTAGCCACGACTCTCTAATGCTGTACTGATTTTCCATTGGCCTGGGGGAGTGTAACTATAGTTTCGTATTCGCCTATCAAGTAAAGTGCTAAGCCGGCGCAACCCAATCGTTTAGATGAAGGCTGCATGCGGTTAACTCGCATGGAGAAGCTACCAGGAGTTGGTCCTGAACACCCGTTAGACGCAAAGTTTAGGATAATGAAAGGCTGATCGGGTACGCCAAGAGTAGGGTCGCGAGCGTAGATGCGCGTCAGCACTTGATACTGCGAGGCAGAACCTTCAATGTGCGTATAGGTCAGTTCGCCTCCAAGAACGTGCGTGGCATGAACTGTTAGCCAAGCACTCAACCACAGGGCCACAGTGAGCAATAAACGAAACAGTAAAGAGGTAGGCATAAGCTTGAGTTGTATATAAAACGGACGGAATTACAATGATGCAATAAAGAGTAAGGCCAACCGTAAAAGGTTGGCCTTGAATCTTATATACCGGAATATTGATAAGGTCCGACTAATGCTAGCTTTATTTGCCAGCTGCCGGAGTAGTAGAGTTGCTATCCAAGATCTTGAGCAGCTCGTTGAGTTTGGGCGTGAGAATAATTTCGGTACGGCGGTTCAGCGCCTTGTTGGCGGGCGTGTCGTTGGCGGCTACCGGTACGTACTGCGAGCGGCCCGAGGCAGTAACGCGAGCGGCTGGTATGCCACCGGTGGTGAGTAGGCGGGCAATTTCGGTGGCGCGTAATACGCTCAAGTCCCAGTTGTCTTGCATAGCGGCTGTGGGGCGGCTGAAGGGCACGTTGTCAGTGTGGCCTTCCACTACCACGTTTACGTCGGGTTGGGCTTTGAGTGCAACGGCCAGTTGCTTGAGAGCCTCTTGGCCTTTAGGGTCCACTTTAGTAGAGCCAGTTTTGAAAAGCAGCTGCTCGGAAAGCGAGACGTATACTTTGCCGTCCTTCATCTTCACCTGCAAATCGGTGCCTTGAAAGCCGCGCAAAGCGTTGGCTACGCTGGCCCGTAGGTCGTTCACGGCTTTGTCTTTTTCAGCCAAGGCTTTTTCTAGTTCGGCCAAGCGGGCTTCGCGGGTTTGCAGGTCGGCATTTAGCTTGTCCATGGCCGCCCGGTTTTTCTTGAGCGAAGTGTCTAGCTCCCCAAGCTCAGCCTCGCGGCGAGCCAAGTCCTGGGCCACTTTGTTGTAGTCCGATGACTTGTTGGCTAGTTCCCGGTCGCTGTTTTTAAGTAGCTTATCGTAGCTGTCGGTAAGTTGGGAGTAGAGTTGGCGGGTACGGCGCAGGGCGTTGCCGGTCTGGGTGGAGTCCTCGGTAAGACGTTTGTTGTCGAGGTGCAACTGGTTTATTTCCTCGGTAGCTTTCTTGAGTTCGGCCACTGCGAGGCGCTGTTGGCGCTCAGCATCGGCTTTGCCTTGCTCAGTGGAGGCTTGGCGGGCTTTCAGGTCTTCGTAACGCTTAGATGGTACGCAGCCAGGCAGTAAAGAGGCAGCAGTCAGTGCCAAGGCTAGCAGGCTAGTAGAAGAATTTTTCACAGAAAGGACTAAGGTGAAAATCGAAGTTTAGTAGGTGGCATACACCAAGGAAATTTTCCCGCGGCAAGGTACTCAGGGACGCGTTGATGTTGCAACGCAGCCCGACAATCGACCGATTTTCAGTTTATATTTGATCTTGTTTTACTGTAGCGCGTTTTAGGCTTGTTTAAATGCTGCCTATCGTCCGTCACCGTCAAGTACGAAATCTTGTCGACGAAAATCTATCAGCCTGATGCGCTACCAACTAGTCAGCTTTGTATGAGTTGAACCAGCCTAGCTAATTCAAGTGTGAAAGCTCGAGCAAGAATGAACGAGAAGCAGCCAGCAAAGTACTCGTTTGAGCAGGCCGCGTGACTTTCCAACGCCTTTTGTCGAAGGGATAACTCTGTTGAAAATTGTTCAGGATATGCACCTGTATAGAGCTATAAGGTTGGCTCACATATAAAATGAAAAGCAACCCGTAACAAGTAGTAAGATACTACTGATTAGTTCCTGCATCTTTGCCGCAGAATGCCCGGCGCTCACCGAGCGAAGTGCTGCGGCCCCAATTATTGTCTCAATACTCAGTACCCATACTCAATACCAAAAAATGTCTTGGTTTAAGCGCGTAGAGAAAGGTATCGTCACGCCGACGGAAGAGAAAAAGGAAACTCCGGACGGCTTGTGGCACAAGTGCCCCGAGTGTAAAACGGTGGCTACCATGGCCGAGCATAAGCGGCTGCTCTACACCTGCGGCAATTGCAACCACCACGAGCGAATTGATGCAGCCGAATATTTCGAGTTTCTCTTCGATGGCGGCCAGTTTGCAGAGTTAGATGCGGATATGCACTCCGCCGACCCGCTGCATTTCGTAGATACCAAAGCGTATCCCCAGCGCTTGTCGGCCACCGAGAAAGTGACGGGCCTGACTGATGCGGTGCGTACGGCCCACGGTCAGCTCAACGGGCTGGAACTAGTGGTTGCCGCTATGGATTTCCGTTTCATTGGTGGTTCTATGGGTTCTGTGGTGGGCGAAAAGATTGCCCGCGCTATCGATTATGCCCGCCAACATCGGTTGCCGTTCCTCATGATTTCGCGCTCCGGTGGTGCTCGAATGATGGAAGCAGGCTATTCGTTGATGCAGATGGCCAAAACGTCAGCCAAGCTTGCGCTACTCTCCGAAGCAGGGTTACCCTACATTTCCTTGCTCACGGACCCCACCACTGGAGGCGTTACGGCTTCCTTTGCCATGCTCGGCGACTTCAATATTGCAGAGCCAGGTGCCCTTATCGGATTTGCTGGTCCGCGGGTTATCAAGGAGACTATTGGTAAGGACTTGCCCAAAGGCTTCCAAAGCGCTGAATTCGTGCTAGAGCACGGCTTCCTTGATTTTATTGTCGACCGCAAAGAGTTGAAGTCCCGCCTCGCCGATCTGCTCGCTATGCTGCGTCCGACTGGGGTTGTAGCAACTAAAGCCAGCACAAAGTCTGCGCAGCAAGTTTAAAAAGCCGGCACGCTTCTTGAAAAGACCTGCCCAACCCGCAATAGCGCGAGTTGGGCAGGTCTTTTTTAGGTATAGTGGAGAGCACACTGGCTTTGATTCAAGCCCTGCCTTAGCAAACATTTTTTCTGCAAGTACAGTAAGCACGCTCGTTACCCTACACTCTCTTACCATTCCACCAAGTTCACTTCGATGAAAACCCCTAAGTCACTTTTGTCTTTGTTTATGGCGCTGACGCTGCTTCTCGGCTCGTGCGCTACCACTCGCAACCCCAACATTCCAGACGCTCCAACCGGCAACGGTACTGGCCCTCGCAAGACGGGTATGAGCAAAACTGCTAAAGGAGGCCTGCTCGGCGCCGGCGGCGGTGCGGTAGTTGGCGGCGTATTGGGCCGCGTAATCGGGGGCAAAAACGGTACTGCTGCGGGCGCCATCATCGGTGCCGCTGTAGGTGGCTCGGGCGGTGCCTTGATTGGCCGCAAGATGGACAAGCAGGCCGAAGAATTGCAGCGCGACATGCAGAACGCCCGGGTTGAGCGGGTAGGGGAAGGCATCAAAATCACCTTCGACTCCGGTATTCTTTTCGATACTAACAGCTCTACCCTACGGGCCGCTTCGCAGTCTGAGATTCAGAAAATGGCCACTGTTCTTCAGAAGTATCCTGATACCAACGTGTTGGTTGAAGGCCACACCGACAACACCGGTTCCGACGCTATCAATAATCCGCTTTCGCAGCGTCGCGCTCAGGCAGTAGCAGACTACACGCAGCAGCAAGGCGTAGACGCTTCGCGTATCACCACGCAGGGCTATGGTTCGTCGCAGCCGATTGCCGACAATACCACAGAAGCTGGTAAGCAGGCTAACCGTCGGGTAGAAATTGCCATCTACGCCAACGAGAAAATGAAGAAAGCTGCTGAAAAAGGCACGCTGTAAACCTCGCTTTGGGGTAGTTAGAATCAAAAGACCGCACGGTTAGTGCGGTCTTTTTTTGTAGCGGTAGTTCAGGCAATGAGTGCTAATCAAGAGTTGGCGCTTCTGTGCTATTAGATTTGAGCCGGCATTCATTATAGCTAAGTTACTCGGGCATACTCAGTACCTATACTGGTTCACAGAGTGTAAAAGAGCAAAGAAGTTAGTGGGTAAAAAGATAGAATATACCCGTTTGCTAATACCTGTAAATGGCAACGAATAGGCTTCTATATATCTATTTCAATTGGTGTTTAAAGAAATTAAAATTAGCTACTATGCTATTATATAATAGGTAGTACTATGCCACAAAAAATTAATAATGATCCTTTATCAGAAAATTTTATCTGCATTTCTTTTCTAAGAAATAATATACCAAAATCTAGCAGCGGGCGTTTTCTTAAATAATTCAAAGCTTGAAAAATGGCCTAAATAGCCTATTTCAAGGGGTTTTTGCTTGTTTGTAGGGATTTGCTGAATTTTTGGCAAGGTGGTTGTAAAGATATTGGCTGTCGACTCATTGGTTCATTCTGCTTATTATCTTCGGGCCGATTTAACGCTTTTCATTTACGTTCTCACTTCTCAACTCCGAAACTCCTTTAACTTTTTTTATCATGAAAAACTTACGTTCCTTTTACCTTATGTTGCTGGCTTTGCTGATGGTAGGCACCAGCACTGTGCAAGCACAAACAACCACCGAAACTACTACCACCAAGAAGCCTTGGAGCAAAACTGCTAAAGGCGGTATTATCGGTGGCTTGGGCGGTGCTGCCGCTGGTGGCGTATTGGGCCGTGTAATTGGCGGTAAGAACAGCACTGCGAAAGGTGCTATCATTGGTGCTGCGGTAGGTGGTGCTGGTGGCGCTCTGATTGGCCGTCGTATGGACAAGCAGGCAGCTGAACTGAAGAAAGAAATGGCTGGCGCTAAAGTTGAGCGCGTAGGGGAAGGCATCAAAATCACCTTCGACTCGGGTTTGCTGTTCGCTAAGAACTCGGCTGCTCTAACTTCTGCTGCTCAAGAGAACATCAAGGAGTTGGCTCAGACCCTCATTAAGTATGGTGACACCAACGTTATTGTAGAAGGCCACACCGACAACACCGGTACCGACGCCATCAACGATCCGCTTTCGCAGCGTCGTGCTCAGGCAGTAGCTAACTACACGCAGCAGCAAGGCGTAGACGCTTCGCGCTTCACCGTAACGGGCTACGGCTCGAAGCAGCCAATTGCCGACAACTCCACTGAGGCTGGCCGCGTTGCTAACCGCCGGGTAGAAGTTGCCATCTTCGCCAACGACAAATTGAAGAAGGCTGCTGAGAAAGGCACCATCTAATCACAGGTTGACATAAGAGGATACGCCATATAGCTCCTCCTTTCTATTGCGGCCCCGCTACCATTTGGTGGCGGGGCCGTACTATTTAGTAGTTCTTCCTACTCATTGTCTACTAAATAGTCTATGCCGACCACGTATGCCTCGCCGCCCGCTGAAAAGACTTGGGAAAATCACCTTATCCTAAATACCTTCTTCGAGCCCTTAACGCTAGATCAACCGCGCCGGACTCCTATGCGGGAGCTGATTTCCACCATCCTGTCCCACCGCACCACGCACGCTGATGAAGAACTCGCCTACGACCGGATGCTCGAAGCTTTTGGCAATTGGGCGGGTGTGCTAGCGGCCCCTACCGCCGACCTAGCTCACACCATCCGGACCACCCGCTGGCCCGATACCCAAGCGCCCCGCATTCAGGAAGTATTGCGCCGCATTCAGGCCCAAACGGGCGGCGACTTCCACCTCGATTTTTTGACCGAGTGGCCAGTAGAGCAGGGCATGACCTGGCTAACCGATATGCCCGGTATTGGCCTGAAAACTGCCTCTTTGGTATTGCTGTTTAACTTTCACAAACCCGTGCTGCCTGTTGATACACACGTGCACCGTATTGCGCAGCGAGTGGGCATGATCGGACCGAAAGCTTCTGCTGACAAGGCGCATCAGGTGTTGCTGGAACAACTACCGAAAGACCCACTGGTGCTACTGAATTTTCATAAGCATAACTATTGGCACGGGCAGCGCATTTGCCTTTTCGCTAAACCCGATTGCGCTAAATGCCCACTGAAAACCTTTTGCAACTACTACCTCGAGCATTACGGTCCGGCCACGGCCGAAGCCATTGCTGCTACGCCCAACAAGTGGGACAAAGCCTGGGGAGCACTGCCGCACTAGACTGCTATCAAGGAAGTTTTGGAATACGAGTGCTCAGTGTATCCACCAACGGATGGAGAAAGGCCGGAATACGGGTTTTCTGAGTATCAATAAACCAATAGCGTCGATTGCCATTTTGTGTCACTTCTAAATAGAAACCACCTTGATCAGAAGCGTCAGGCGAGCCAATAGAGCCATTTGCTTCCAAAAACAGCTGATTAGGTATCAGATTGGGCAAGTCTTGAACTAAAGGATAGAAGCTGGCGGGAAGTGCAGTGTATTGCCCATTATAGGGTGAGTTTGCCAAGGGATACTTATCCTGAGTGTCCTCAGATAACTCTCGCTTATTAGTATCCAGCTTATATATTTCAACACATCGCTCGCCTGAACACTCACCATAGAAGCTCCCAAAAAGCAATGTTTGAGTATCAATGCTTGTTTCATCATCATCCTGACACGAAGAAAGGCACATTCCAACAGCCAGCACGCCAGTAAAAAGCCTACCTAGTGTGAGCATATATCTGAGGTTAAATATCCAACGACATTCTTATGAGTAAGGCGGTGAGATAATAGTTGCAAGACACGCTCAGTATATACGCTTTATTCCTTCCTGCTTTTATAGCCATACATTTACGCAACTATGCGCCTCGTTCGTCATCCGGTTTTGTGTAATTATTACGTCACGTATCGGTGCAATGCGCGATGTTCATTCTGCGACATTTGGGAGAAGCCCTCGCCTTACATTCAACTGGCCGACGTGGAGCGCAACTTGCGCGATTTAAAGCAACTCGGCGTATCGGTGGTGGATTTTACCGGTGGTGAGCCGCTATTGCACCGCCATATTCATGAGTTTGTGGCGCTGGCGCACGACATGGGTTTTGTCACTACACTCACGACCAATTGCTTGCTCTATCCTAAGTATGCCGAGAAGCTGCGTGGTAAAGTAGACATGCTGCATTTCTCACTTGATGCTTCCGAGAAAGAGGTACATGATCGGGGCCGGGGCGTTGCCTGCTACGATTTCGTGTTGGAAAGCATTCGGGTGGCGCGGGAGCTAGGTGAACGGCCCGACATCCTATTCACTGTTTTCCGCGAGAACCTGTCTGACCTGGAAGCCGTGTACCGCGACATCGCGCAGCCCAATCAGTTGATGCTGATTCTGAACCCGGCTTTCGAATACAACAACGTAGCTACTGGCGAACAGCTTAGCGCTGAAGAACTAGATTATCTTTCGGCGTTTGGCCGGCGTAAGGGAGTGTACCTCAACGAAGCGTTCATTCAGCTGCGCCGTGACGGGGGCAACCACATTGCTAAGCCAGTATGCCGCGCCGCCAGTACCACGTTGGTTATTTCACCTTCTAATGAGTTGGTGCTGCCGTGCTATCATTTAGGCGAGCAGAAATTTCCAATTGACGGCAACTTAGTAGAGCTCTATCAGTCGCCTGCTGTACAGGGATTAGCAGCATTGGAGGGCCGCTTGCCTCAGTGCGAAGGTTGCACCATCAACTGCTACATGCAGCCTAGCTTCGCCGTTGAGACAAGCAAATATTTCTGGCAGGCGTTGCCTAGCACCCTGAAGTACAACATCAGCAAGGGCACTTGGAAGCGAATGCTGACGCGGTGAACATAGAATAGTGGGACACTCTATGAGCGTATAACGGATGGCTGGGTTGCTCAAAACAAATTGGAAAGCCAAACTAGCCTTAAGTGTTCTTATGAAAAGACGCGGATGGAGAGCGGATAAACCCAAAGCTCACCTTCATTTGCTTTGATGGCTCCGATAATAGGGAAAATCAGAGTTAACAGCCCTAGAACGCCAAGTAGCGGAAAGCCAACCAATACGAACACCAGCATTCCGCTTATTACCCCGTAAATCAGGGCGCTGATTATCCAGTTGGCTACCACTTTGCCGTGGGCATCAATGCCCGGTAGTTCGTTCTTTTTGATTTGCCATAGCACAATGGGCAAGACAAAGCCTGCGCCCGGAACTAGCAGCCCTGCCAGCAACGACAAGTGCAGAAAAGTAGCCCACTGGCGAGTTTCTTGATCGACGGGGAATAGCGGCTGTGCCATGAAATAGAGAAAGGCTTTATTGGTGTTAGCGGCAGGTGACCAGTAAGTAACACATAAAATAGAGAATTCTGCATACACGCGCAACAGGCTGCTTGAGCCTCCGGCAGTTCAACTAGTTCGTAGCCCGCTACGTGCGTGAGTATGTCAACCATTTCACGATGAATATGCTGTTGCCAGTAGGGGCAGCTTATGGCTAAAGCGTAGCCAGGCAAATGAGGTAATGCGTTTACTGTCTTACTTGCACCAGCCGCCGGCTCTCATACCAGATTCACTATTTCAAAATTTTACAGCATTATGCCTACTCTCATTCTTCCCGTTCATGGCATCCTGCCCCAGCTCGGCGCCAACTGTTATGTTGCCGACAATGCCACCATCATTGGCGACGTAGTGCTTGGTCAGGACTGTACGGTGTGGTTCAACGCTGTTATTCGGGGCGACGTGCACCGCATTCGTATCGGCGACCAGACGAACATTCAGGATGGAGCTGTGCTGCATTGCACCTATCAGAAGGCACCTCTCACCATTGGTTCCCGGGTTAGTATTGGTCACAAGGCCATAGCGCACGGCTGCACCATCGAGGATGATGTGCTGATCGGGATGGGCGCCATCGTGATGGACCATGCGGTAGTAGGTACGGGCTGCATTATTGCGGCGGGAGCAGTGGTACTAGAGAATACGCAATGTGAGCCTGGCTATCTCTATGCTGGTATTCCGGCTCGCCGCATCAAGCCCGTAACCGATGAGCAACGTGCAAATCTGAAGCGTACCGCCGATAACTATGTGCTGTACGCTAGTTGGTTGAAGTAGCAACAATCAGACTAAAAAGGCCCTGCATACTATGCAGGGCCTTTTTAGTCTGAGAATTCGGGAGGCAAACTTAAAGATTTAGAGCCTCATTGGCTTCTTCCTCGCGCTCAGCAGAAGTCGTTACCCGGAGTTGCACCAATTCCACAGAGCGGCCAGAACGTTTCAATACCCGAAATTCATAGTTGTCAAGAACAGCTACATCCCCAACTTCGGGGATATTGCCGTAGATGACGTTGAGCAGACCACCAACCGTTTCGTAGTCGTCGCCTTCGGGAAGAGGGTAGGGGAGATACTCGTTGGCATCGGGAATGGCTGTGGAGGTGTTGACGCGGTATTCGGTTTCTGAAACCTTCTCTACCACGGGAACCTCGTTATCGTATTCGTCCTGGATTTCACCTACCAGTTCTTCCATAATATCCTCGATGGTGACGATACCGGACACCCCGCCAAACTCGTCGCTCACGATAGCCATGTGAGTGTGCTTACGCTGAAACTGGCGCAGCAAACGGTTAATTTTCTTGGTTTCCGGCACGAAGTAAGGTGGGCGCATAATCTTGGCCAACACAATGGGCTCGTTACGACGAATGATTTGCAGCAAATCTTTCACGTAAAGTATACCCACGATATTATCAATATTGCCTTCGTAAACTGGAATCCGGGAGAAGCCTTCATTGTAGACCGTTTCCAGGATGCCATCTTGTGGAGTATGCACGTCGATGGCCGAGAGCTTGGTGCGGGGCACCATGATCTGCTTCACCATCCGGTCATTGAACTCGAACACGTTTTCCAATAGTTCGTGCTCTGACTCCTGAATTTCGCCGCTTTGCTTGCTCTGGTCGAGCAGAATACGTAGCTCTTCAGTGGTGTGTACTTCGGACTCATGCACTGAGCCTACGCCAAACATGCGTAGTACTAGGTTAGAGAGCTTATCGAGCAGCCAGATGAGGGGAAGGGTGATCTTGGCAAATGCCCACAGCGGGGCTGCAATGGCAATGCTGGTGTTTTCCGGCTTCTGAATAGCCAACACTTTCGGCGCCTGCTCACCTAACACAATGTGCATAATTGTGATGAGCGTGAACGAAGTAGCAATAGCAATCTTATGCACCGTTGCTGGCGATAGTGTGACCCCAAGCTGATCGATGATAGCTAGCACCACTTCTGCCACCACACTTTCGCCTACCCAACCCAAAGCCAGTGAGGCAACGGTAATCCCTAACTGGGTAGCCGATAGGTAGTAATTTAGATCATGCAGCATGCTCTGCACGAGCTTCGCGAGCCGGTTGCCGCCTTGCGCCTTGATGTCTATTTGGGAAGGGCGGACCTTCACGAAGGCAAACTCTGCCGCCACAAAAAACCCGTTCAACAAGACCAGTAGAACGGTAAGAAATATATTTAAAGCCATAGATACGGAAGCATGGCTCGACCGGCCTGGCTTCCTATGTAATTACAAAAGTACGGGATTCCCGCCAAGCGGTTCGGCGGAGCTCCATTCAGAACTAGGTTGCGCAATCTATCTTGCCGTGAAAATTAAAGGAAACCGCTAATGCAGTACAAGTGTTCCCTTTCTGCCGACCTTTGTGGTTAGAATGTTTTTGTCGCTTTCCCCTACCTGATGCTTCGCTCTAAAACCGTATTTCTCGCTTTGCTCCTGGTGCTGTCAGCAGCGTTAGGAGCAGCCGCGCAGGTGCTAACACCCACCAAGCTCTCTTCCGCGCTCAGTCAGCCCGCGGCCAAGGTAGGTGAGGAAATAGACCTCATCGTCAATGCCACCATCGACGACAAATGGCACCTGTACGCCACCGACTTCGACCCCGATTTAGGTCCTACTGCTTTCACCTTTACTTTCACCAAAAGTCCAGCATACGAGCTGGTCGGAAAGCCGAAGTCCATTAACTCGAAAAAGAAATTCGATGATGTCTTTAAAGGCGACATCACTTATTTCGAGAAAACTGGCCAGATCCGGCAGCGGATTCGAGTGCTGCAACCGGGGGCACTCACAGTACAAGCCGCCGTGGAGTATCAAACCTGCACCGATATCGACGGCCGTTGTATTCCAGGTGAAGAAACCCTAAAATTTGGCCCACTGACTGTATCGGGTACTGCGGCCCCAGCTACAACCCCAAGTAAAACGCCCCAAGCTGGCGCCCCTACAGGCGCCGTAGTAGCACCCGGGGCACCACCTACTTCCGCAGTAGTTCCTAGCTCCAATGATAGCGCTACCACAGCTTCGGCCGCTGTTACCACGCCTCCCGCTACCACTCTAGGCACCGAACCAGCATCCGATCAAGCCACTGTGGCACCCACCGTGCCGACCCCGACCGTAACGCAGGACGCGGATCCTGGTAAGGACGGCCTGTTGGCTTTTGCTTTTGGCGCTTTTCTTTTTGGTCTTGGTGCTCTTATCACCCCGTGTGTGTTTCCGCTGATTCCGATGACCGTGTCGTTTTTTACAAGCGGCTCTGATAGTCGGCCGCGCGGTATTCTTAAGGCCACGGTATACGGGTTGTCTATCATATTCATTTATGTGGTGGTCGGGCTGCTGGTCACGGTGCTCTTGGGGGCCGACGGGCTCAACCTGATTAGCACGCATTGGCTGCCCAACTTGATTTTCTTTGTTGTATTCGTAGCATTTGGCTTGTCCTTTCTGGGCCTGTTCGAGATTACGCTACCTCACGGCATGGTCAATAAAATTGACGCGCAGGCCGACAAGGGTGGCTGGGGGGGCGTATTCTTTATGGCTCTCACACTGGTTTTGGTGTCGTTTTCATGCACAGGGCCCATTGTGGCTACCATCCTGACCATGGCTGCCCAAGGCCAACGTCTTACCCCGATTATCGGGATGCTTGGCTTTTCCTTAGCCTTTGCGTTGCCATTCACGCTGTTTGCCATTTTTCCGGCTTGGCTGAAGAGTTTGCCCCGTTCGGGTGGCTGGCTGAACACAGTGAAGGTGGTACTAGGCTTCGTAGAGCTGATGCTGGCGCTCAAATTCTTGAGCATGGCAGATCTAGCCTACCACTGGAACCTGTTGCCGCGCGACATCTATCTCGTACTCTGGATTGCGCTTTCCGGCCTTTTGGGTTTCTATCTGCTCGGCCGCTTCAAACTCTCCCATGATTCCGATTTGCCTCATTTGAGCGTAGGTCGGTTGCTGATGGCGGTGTTGGCTTTCAGCTTCATGACCTACTTGATACCTGGCCTGTTTGGGGCACCACTGCCGCTATTAGCTGGTTACTTGCCTCCCCAAACCAGCCGCGACTTTACGCTAGCAGCTACTGGCTTGCCTACCACCGCGGCTGTAGCTGCACCCAATACCCTGTGCGAAACGCCGCGCTATGCTGAGTTTCTAGAATTGCCTCACGGCTTGCAAGGCTATTTCGATTTAGAACAAGCCAAGCGTTGCGCCCGAGCCCAAAACAAACCCATCTTTATTGACTTCACAGGGCATGCCTGCGTGAATTGCCGCAAAATGGAAGCCACTGTTTGGAGCAATCCACAGGTACTGAAGCGGCTGCGCGAAGATTATGTGGTAGTGGCCCTTTACGTTGACGACAAGGCCGACCTGCCAACAACTGAGCACTACACCTCCAAGCACGACGGCAAACTAAAAACCACACTAGGAAAAAAGAATGCCGATCTTCAACTGACAGGCTTCAACGTCAATGCGCAGCCTTTCTACGTGTTGCTCGACCCTAATGCACCCGCCGACTTGCAGCATACACTCGCAACACCCATAGCCTATGAACCCGATGCCGAGGCGTTTGTGCGGTTCTTAGATGCTGGCTTGGCCAGCTACCGTCAGCAGGCACAGCCTGTAGCAACACGCTAACTAGCAGTGTGGAAGAACTGAATTCTCGTAAGTCACTATTAGTGTTTTACTTACGACAAGCGTTTAAACTGTAGGCGTGGTTATATGTGCTTTGCCCAGCGAGAAACGATAATAAGCTGAACAGTACTTGCTTATCGACAAAGAGGGGGCTTTGCGAGTTTTATCGCAAAGCCCCCTCTTTGTTGAAATTTAACATAGTTTCTGCTGTAAGAATTGTGTTCCTTTGCAGCCAATTTTAAAACAGGGCGTCTGTGAAGCCGTAAACACACCTACTTCCACCAAAACGAAATACAAAGAAAAAGGCGGCACCCACCCAGATGCCGCCTCTTGAAAAGGAACGCACCCACCCAGATACGCCCCGGTTTTCCCTCCTCACATATAAGCCACCTAGTGCTGTAGAAGAAGGATTCGAACCTCCACGGTGCAGTTAGCCGGCCGCCGGACCAGTTTTTCCCGAATCACCACCCCCGAGAGAGGAGGGTATGTCTGCCAGTTTCATCATTCTACAAAAAGAATCTAACACCGAACGCGTTGGATTATGACAAATGTAGTAAGTTGAATCGAATTGTAAAAATTTAGCAGCTATCTGCCCAAAAATTTACAATGTTTCTTGATAACGCCCGTTGTGATTTAAATATATATAATCAAGCTCCCTTAAAATGGCCAAGAATTACGAACTTGACGACACCGACCGCAAAATCCTGGATTTATTGATGCAGGACGCCAAAATGCCTTATACTGAAATTGCTCGCAAAGTCCACGTATCAGGGGGGACTGTGCATGTGCGCATGGCTCGACTAGAAGAGTTAGGTATAGTAAAGGGAGCTACCCTTCAAATTGATTATCAAAAGCTAGGCTATGGGGTAAACGCTTTTTTAGGAATTTACCTGTTGAAAAGCTCGGTGTATGGGAGTGTTGCCGAACAGTTGCGCGAAATCCCGGAAGTTGTAAGCATTCACTTCACTACAGGTGCCTATGGCATCTTTGCGCGCATCGTGTGCCGAGACACGCAGCACTTGCGCGACGTGCTACATGATCGGATGCAACTCATCGAAGGCATCGAGCGCACTGAAACTCTTATCTCACTTGAGGAGACTTTAAATCGTCCGATTCAGCTTCTCCCTTCCTGAGACAAAAGCCTTTGGAAAAGGGCTCGTTTTGGGAATCAAAACGAGCTTTTTCAAGCGATAAACTAATTCTAACAAAAGTATACCATTTAATTTAACCTGGTATAGTACTATAATCTGATTTTGTCCTAACTATTTATGAACTGCTTGGGTGAGTGCTAATGGGGTGTTATATTTCCAAACCTCCATGTAGTACGTTCCCTCATGAAAGCCAACCTCGTCGTGTTCTGCGGATTACTATTGGCTTTGCCAACAGGCATATCTGCACAAAGTATGCCCGCTATCTATCTCAATGAGCGAGATGAAGAGGCTGTGCCTGACAGTGCCACCCATTATCGGCTGATAGATCATAAGAACGAGCTATTGGGTACATATGCTATGCGGGAGTACTCGCTTACGGGTGCACTATTGTTGCGCGGAACCTTGTCATCTATTGACCCACCTGTTCGCAATGGGTTATTGACTTGGTATCATTCCAACGGTGGCAAGGCGGCGCAGGTGCACTATCGCTCCGATGAAGCTGATGGGGTGTATGTATCCTGGTACGAGGACGGGCGGGTGAGCCAGCGTGGCGAATATGCGCAGGGGCAGCGCGTTGGGTCCTGGATCAGTGTGCATCGCAACGGTCAGAAACGCTCGAAAGGAACCTACACGGCCGGTAAGCCTACTGGTGAATGGCGGTACTATTATGATACAGGTCAATTGAGCGCCATTGAGTTGCTAAATAGGGAGAAAGGACCGGCACTAGCTTTTTTCAATGAGGATGCCTCGCCTTACGTAGGGAAGCTTCACAAACGGCAACTGCCGGAGTTTCCAGGGGGAGAGGAAGCTCTGCTGAATTTTGTGACTCGGAATACGACGTATCCGAAAAATACCCGCCGCAAGGGCATTACTGGCAATGTGTACGTGCGCTATACAGTAGGCGAAGATGGCCGAGTGGGGCAAGTGGAGGTGATAAGGGGCTTAGCTCCGGAAGCCGACCAGGAAGCTAGACGAGTCGTAGCAAGTTTGCCTGCTTTTCAGCCTGGCCGCGAGTACAACATACCCACCGCCATGACATTCACGGTGCCCATCCATTTCTCGCCGGGCTTTTCTCTGCTGAGCGGGGTGCGGCCGCCACAAACACCTCCAACTGAGGCCCGTGCTGCTAACCCCGACGAACTATACTAGATGCTTTGCGAAACTGTCTGTAGCTAGATGCTCATCCCTAATAGCACCAAGCCAAAGGCAACACATGACGCAATAGCAGATGCCTCTTGCGCTACAAGCAAAAAAACCCGCTCTTTTAAAAGAGCGGGCTTCTTTATAAGCTCAAAGTCTATGCAAGTTAGACCGTTACCTGAGCATCCAGCTTTTGAGCTAGTACGTGCTTCGGTACAGCGCCTACTTGCTTGTCCACGATCTGACCGTTTTTAAACACCAGCAGCGTCGGGATGCTGCGGATGCCGAATTTGGCCGAGGTCTGCGGGTTGGCATCCACGTCAACTTTGCCAATCACGACCTTGCCTTCATATTCGCCGGCTAGCTCTTCGACTACGGGGCCTACCATGCGGCAGGGGCCGCACCATTCGGCCCAGAAGTCCACGAGCACGGGCTTATCGGAGTTGATGATTTCGTCGAAGTTAGCATCGGTAATTTCGATGGCTTTGTGTCCCATAACAAAAGGGGGTTGGTTGAAATGTGTACGCTCTTTACGGTCAAGCGGGCCGCAAGGTAGCAGATTGCGTGTTCAACAAGAGCCGAGCCGGAAAGTTCAGTCGGACAGGTTGGCAGATAATAAATTCTGAATTGAACTAGGCTCTCAAGGAAGATGGCCGCGCTTAGACCATTTATTGGGGCCAAGAAAATTTATTGCTTGTTGACTACAAACGCCAAGTCACGGGCTTCGTTTTTGGCCCGACTGCGGAGCTTATAGAACACGTAGAGGTTGAAGAAGTGCATCCCGCCGAGAATCAAGATGATGGTTCCGAGCTTGATACTCAGGGTTTCCACCGTCTGCTGGTAATTTTCAACAGCGTAGTCGCTACGAAGCATAAGGGTAGCATAGCCAATGTTGATGAGGTAAAAGCCTGTAAGCAGAAGCTTGTTTACCGAGTCGGCCAGCGGCTCATTGCCATGAAAAATGTCGACTAAAAAAGTCCGGCCGTTAGTGAATAATGTGCGCGCCACCCATACCGTGAGTAGCACCGTGACGGGCAGATAAATGCCGTAAACTAGCAGAAGGTAGTTCATGAGTAAAATGTGTGAAATGAGAAAAAAACAACAAGCGCGTTAAATCGAAGCAAGTAATGTTGCCGCTAGGTCAGTTGCAGTAAGTTAGTTACCGCCCGTTCGCAGGTAGGATAACGGAATCGGAAGCCAAGGTCTAGCAGCCGTTGCGGCACCACTTTGCGGCTTTTCAGAATCAATTCGGTTTCGGTGCGCAGTAAAAAAGCCCCTATTTCTAGCAGCCAAGCGGGCTGTGGAAAGCGGATCAGTGGGCGCAGTTGTTGAGTCAATAAAGCATTGAAGTCGCGGTTTGTAAGCGGGGTAGGGGCGCAGATGTTAAAGGTGCCAGCCTGCTCGGTTTCGTTGATCAGAAACTCTACAGCGCGACAAAAATCCTCGATGTGGAGCCAACTAATCCACTGATAGCCGTTGCCCTGCGGGGTACAAAGTCCGCGTTTGGCCAGTTTTGTCATTATGGGGAATGCGCCACCGTTGGTACTCAACACCAAGGATGCACGCAGCACTACTCGGCGCGTGGCAGGAGTTTCAGGAGCCCAAAAAGCAGCTTCCCAGGCCTTTGCAACCTCTACTGAGAAGCCAGTGCCTATCTTCCCATCTGTTTCGGTGTTGGCACGCTGCCAGCCATCGGAATGAGCATAAATAGTGGCGGTTGAGGCATTTAGCCACACTTGCGGCGGATTCACACAAGTAGCAACAGCTTGTCCCAAAACTCGAGTACTGTCAACTCGGCTGGATAGTATTTCTTGTTTGTTGGCGTCGGTGTAGCGGCAATCCACGGAGCGACCTGTCATATTAATCAAGGCGGCCGCCCCTTCCAACTCTGACGTCCACGCACCAATGCTCCGGGCATCCCATTGCACGTGGTCAGGCTGGCGAACGGTACTGCGGCTAATAATTATTACTCTGCAGCCTAGCGTCCGGAAGTGCGAAGCTAGATGCTGACCCAAAAAGCCAGTCCCACCAGCAATGACGATTTTCGGTTTGTTTTCGGAGAAACTATGCATGACAAGAAAATCTTTGAGACCAATGAGGAAACCGAGAGCCGAGGACATATTAGAGTGACAGATGGTAATTATAGAAATTTCAATAATTATTGAAACATAGCGGCAAAAAAAAGGCTATTTAGCTAGGGCGCATGAGCTTCATAAACGTGCTCAGAAACCAGTTTTCATCGGCTTTGATGATGGTAGCAGCCGTTCGGTCGGCGAGGTCGGCGAAGTTTTGGATGTTGCCAATCGTTTCTGAAAACGCCTGGGCTTCCGCTTCCGAAACAGTAGAGGAAGACTCCACTTGCTTGATTTCGCTGAGCACGCGCATGATGGGCTCCAACTCCCGCCGGCGCCGCTCTTTCATAATCAGGGTAGCTACTTTATGAATGTCTTTCTCGCCCGAAAAGAACTCGCGCCGCTCGCCGGGGCGCAGTTCCTTGCGCACCAAGCCCCAATCCATCAAGGCCCGCACGTTCAGGTTAACGTTGCCTCTGGAGATTTGCAACTGCTCCATAATGTCCTCGGTGCTCAATGCTCCCGCCGACACCAGCAGCAAGGCGTGCACCTGCGCCATCGTCCGGCTCACGCCCCAGGCCGAACCTAGGGTGCCCCAGCCTTCAATGAACTTGCGCTTGGCTTCTTCGAGTTGCATGGTGTAAATGTATGTGAGTATTTCAAACTTTCAATAAAAATTGAAAGTTTATTTTCTTTTGGTAAGTGACAATAAAAACAACAGCTCCTGAGCAGGCTTCCGTCTCAAACGGAAGCCTGCTCAGGAGCTGTTGTTTTTATTATGGGGCCTTAAATCAGCTGACAGGCCTCAATTTCCATTTCCCGCATCCGAGCAATAAAGGCTTTCGGTTCGATGCGGTAGCGGCGGGAGTAAGTATCGACGGCAAGATGCTCGTGCGGCTCTGCAAATTTGATTTCCAGCTTTTTAGTGCCTTGGCTTTCTTCCACGGCCATCATGAAGCGGTCCATGAAGGGCTCGGTAATGGTGCGCAGGTCAAGCTGCACCCGGACGCCGTTGGAGAGCTTCTCGGCCACGTGGAAGAGTGGCTCCATGGTCATGATCTTAAACTCGAACTGGTCGGAGTCGCGGAAACGCTGCTGGAATTTGCCCCGGATGAACATGGGCGGTACTTGTTCTTTGTCGTAGTTGCGCGGGTTGATAAGGGGCGAGAACTTCGAGTAGTCGTCGCGGAACAAGGCTAAGTTCAAGCTCGATTCGTAGTCTTCCACGTTAAAGCTGACGAACGGGTGGCCGGTTTTGGTGGTCTTGAACAGCACGTTGGAAATCAATCCGGCCACTGAAATGTCGCGATTCTTGTAGTTCTCGATCTTATCGAGGCCGCAGGTGCAGTACGAGTCGATTTCCAGTTTGAAGTCGTCGAGCGGGTGGCCGGAGAGGTAGAAGCCAACCACTTCTTTTTCGCGGCGTAGCTTTTCAGTGGGGCTCCAAAGCTCCATGTCCTGGATTTTGGGCATCGGAATGGCCATCATGTCGCCGCCCCCGCCAAACAAGCTCTGTTGGGCCGATTCTTTGGCTGCTTGGTGCTGCTGGCCCACCTTCATGGCCTTCTCGATAACGTTCTGGTCGCCGGTAGGAGCCTCGATGTACTGGCGGCGGTGATAGCGCTCAAACGAATCGAAGGCGCCGGCCTGGGCCATGCTCTCGAACGTTTTCTTGTTTACAGCCCGCAGATTGACGCGGCGTGCGAAGTCGAAAATATCGGCGTACGGGCCCTTCTTAGCGCGTTCCTGCACAATCTCCTCCACGGCTGCTTCGCCAGCACCTTTCACGGCCGCCATGCCGAAACGAATCTGGCCCTGTTTGTTCACGTTGAACTTCAGGATGGATTCGTTGACATCGGGGCCAAGTACGGCTACGCCTTGCTTGCGGGCTTCCTCGATGAAGAAAGTCACCTTTTTGATGTCGCCCATGTTGTTGGTGAGCACGGCGGCCATGTACTCGGCAGGGTAGTGGGCCTTAAGGTAGCCGGTCTGGTAGGCCACCACCGAGTAGGCGGCGGAGTGGGAGCGGTTGAAGCCGTAGGCCGCAAACTTTTCCATCACGTCGAACACCTCGTTGGCTTTCTTGGCCTTGATGCCGTGCAGCTTCTCGGCGCCCTCGCAGAATTTCTCCCGCTCCAAGGCCATCTTTTTCATGTCCTTCTTACCCATGGCGCGGCGCAGCAAGTCGGCACCACCGAGCGAGTAGCCGGCCAGAATCTGGGCCGTCTGCATAATTTGCTCCTGGTACACCATGATGCCCTGCGAATAGTTCAGGATGGGCTCCAGCAACTCGTGCGGGTAGTCTACGGGCTCTTTGCCGTGCTTGCGGTTAATGAAGTTTGGGATGAACTGCATGGGGCCGGGCCGGTACAAGGCGTTCATGGCAATCAGGTCCTCGATGTTGGTCGGCTTGAGGTCCTTGAGGTACATGCGCATCCCTTCGGATTCAAACTGGAACGTCCCGATGGTGTCGCCGCGCTGGTAGAGTTCGTAGGTTTTCTGGTCGTCAATCGGAATGGCGTCGATGTCAATTTTGACGCCGTGGTTTTGCTCGATCAGGTTGATGGCATCGACGATGATGGTAAGCGTCTTCAAACCCAAGAAGTCCATCTTGAGCATGCCGGCACTCTCAATCACCTTACCATCAAACTGCGTAACAAGCAGGTCCGAATCCTTGGAAGTGGAAACGGGGATGTACTTGGTGATGTCGTCGGGGGCGATGATAACGCCGGCGGCGTGGATGCCGGTGTTGCGGACCGAGCCTTCTAGTTTCTCGGCGAGACGCAGAATCTGGCCGCGCAGGTTGTCGGCCGCATCGTCGCGCCGAATCATGTCGAGTTCCTGGTTTTCAGCAAAGGCCTTGGCTAGGGTAGTACCTACTTGGTCGGGCACCATCTTCACGAGGTCGTTGGCGACGGGCAGCGGTAAATCCATGGCCCGAGCCACGTCTTTGATACTGGACTTAGCGGCCATGGTACCGAAAGTGATAATCTGGGCCACCTGCGTTTTGCCGTACTTGTCCACCACGTAGTCAATGACTTTCTGACGGTTCACGTCGTCGAAGTCGATGTCAATATCGGGCATGGACACGCGCTCCGGGTTCAGGAAACGCTCGAACAGCAGCGAATACTTGATGGGGTCGATGTTGGTGATACCGATGCAATAGGCTACGGCCGACCCGGCCGCCGAACCCCGGCCCGGCCCTACGGCCACGCCAATGTTGCGCCCGTGGTTGATAAAGTCCTGGGTGATGAGGAAGTAACCTGCAAAACCCATCGTCTCAATCACGCGAAGCTCGTAGTCGAGGCGTTCCTCGATTTCAGGTGTGCGTTCGGAATAGCGCCGTTTGGGGCCTTCGAAAGCACCTTTGTAGGTGAGGTAGCGCAGGAAGGCGTCGGCGGTGGGGTGCTCGGGCGGCAGCGGGAAGTTGGGGAGCAGAATGTCGCGCTGCAGCTTGGGCGGCGTGATCTTATCAACAATTTCGTTGGTGTTATCCACACTCTCCGGCACGTCGGCGAAGAGGGCGTTCATTTCCTCTTGCGTCTTGAAGTAGAACTGGTCGTTGGCGAAGCCAAAGCGCGACCGAGGCCGCTGGCCCTGGGCTTCCTCGTCGATGCGCTGGAGCTGACGACGCATAGTGGCGTCTTGACCCGCGAGGGGGCGCAGGTTGTCGAGGTGGTCGTAGTGAACTTTGTTGTCTTGCGAAATCAAACGGAAATACTGCGTCTGGAAGTCGCCGACAGGAATGCTGTGTTCTTCACCGGTATTTACGCAGAGCAGAATATCGTGCGGTGCGAAGTCGGTTTGGTCGACGTAGTGCGAGTCGTTGGTGCAGATGACCTTCACGTTGTACTTCTTGGCGAGGCCGAGCAGAACTTGGTTCACGTCTTCCTGGCTTTTGCCGGTGCCGTCGAAGTTCATCAGGCCGTGCCGCTGGATTTCGATGTAATAGTCGTCCTCGAACACGTCGAGCCACCATTTCAGCAACTCCTCGGCTTTGGCTTCACTCTCGAACAGGATAGCCTGCGGAATTTCGGCGCCAATGCAGCACGACGTAGCAATCAGGCCCTCATGATACTTGAGCAGAATCTCCTTGTCGATGCGGGGAAACTTGGAGTACACGCCTTCGATGAAGCTCATTGAGCAGAGCTTGGCGAGGTTGTGGTAGCCGGCTTGGTCTTTAGCGAGTAGCAACTGGTGATAACGCTTGTCTCGCTCGCCTTTCTCGCGGCTGAAGGCCTTTTTGTGGCGGTCCTCCACCATGTAGAACTCGCAGCCTACAATTGGCTTCACGTTGTACTTGTTGGCTTCGGCCACGAAGTTGAACGCCCCAAACATGTTACCGTGGTCGGTGAGAGCCACTGCGGGCATGCCATCGGCCTGGGCCTTTTTCATGAGGGCGCCAATGCTGGCCTGGCCATCGAGAAGGGAATACTGGGTGTGGGAGTGCAGGTGCGAGAAAACGGGCATGGGCAAGCAGATATGAGGGCGGAAAGCACCTAGGGTTCAGTAAAGTTACCGCCGCTGATTGGGAAAGGAAAGTTGTCGAACCGGATGTTTCTGTGTATCAAGAACAAAAAAAGGATGGCTTTTCGAGCCATCCTTTTTGCTGAGAATCTTTAAGGTAACTAGCTACTTACAAAGCGACGTGCAATGAAACTGCCAGTTACTAGCGTAAGATCACACGTTTTGTAATGCTGCGGTGTCCTGTTGGTGTCACTGTTAGCAAGTAAATTCCTGGTGCTAGGCCAGCAGTAGGCAGCGTTGAGGTTTTCCCTTGGAAAGTTTGCTCGCGTTCAAGGCGGCCAAAGGCACTGTATAGCGTCGCTTTGCCACCATTGGCTTCCGTTGGTATGTCGAAGTGAAGCTCGGCACCACGCTCCACTGGATTTGGCCAGGTACCAATAGCTGGAACCTTGCGCGAAGCTTGCGCAGTGGATAGAATAGCGGCTGCGTTGCGGTGCACGATTATTTGGCCTGTCGGATTGTTGCTGCTACCACTAAGGCTATACACTACTATATCCAAGTCGCCATCGTTGTCCATATCACCGAGTGTAAGATCTACAGAATACGGGCCGGTCGAAATATCTGCTTGGCGGACAAAATTGCCTGTACCGTCATTCAAGTTCAGATTAATAGTATTTACAGAGGAGTTGTTTCCTCTGGCGTCGGTAATTATATCTAAGTCTTTGTCGCCATCAACATCGCCTATTTCTACTACCTGTGGGGCATTTCCAATCAACAAGTCAGGTCCCTTCACGAAGGTGCCGTTTCCGTTGTTGCGCCACAGGCTAAGTTTTCCATCAGGTTGAAAAAGCGGAACGGCAATATCTACGTCGCCATCATCATCAAAATCGGCTAGGCCAATGGTGCCCCGGTAACCTCCCACCGGCAATTCGGTAGTACCAGAAAACTGCCCTTGACCATTATTCAGACGAATGTTTAGGGGGCCAACTGTTGTACCGCCGTAGCCAGTTAGAGCATCTAAGTCGCCATCATTATCAAGGTCCGTAAGCTCTATGCGCATTGCATCAGACGAGATGCTAACCTGACTGTTGCCCGTGAACGAGCCAGTGCCGTTGTTTAAGCGGACTTGGAGTGTTTTACTCGCTGCTTCCGAAAATACGAGGTCTAGGTCGCCGTCGCCATCCACGTCGCCCAGCGCAAGCGAAGCTACCTCATTACTGGTACTAATAGTGCCTGATGTTGGAATAAAGGTACCTGTGCCGTTATTGCGCAATACACCTAGGCCAGTGCTTTTGCTGGCATACACAAGATCTAAGTCGCCGTCGCCATCAATGTCGCCCGGTCTAAAGCGCTGGGTGGCCACGTTAAGATCAAGGAGTGGAGCGAGGTTGCCGGTACCGTCATTGCGTAATAAGCCCAACGCAAACCGATTTAGGTAGTAAGGCACTAATACATCCAAGTCCGAGTCGCCGTCTACATCGACAAGCGTCAGGTAGTCCTGGGAATAGCTCTGAGTATCTATCGTTGTGGCTACTCCGGACTCAAACCGCCCGCTACCGCCCGCAACGGCTGCTGTAAACTGCCACGCGTATTTGGCTCCATTTAAACTCGTAAGCGTTGCTGATAACGTTTCGCCCGCTTTAAAAGGGGTGGTAGGCAAAAATGAAATAGCGTTGTTGTTTGTAATGGTAGCCCCGCTCCGCAAGCCGCCTGCCTGCGAGCTGTATACCTTCAGACTGGCTGAACCGGCTGGGGTCAGAGTAGCTGAAACAGGGGTGGTGACTGGTTGCTTGAAGCTATGCGGCGCCGGCGAAATATTATAAAATACGGGAGCCTGCGCTATTACCTGATTGGCAACAAACAAACCAGCAAGTGCAGCCGCTAAAGTTGACCAATGAAGAGTACATACATGCATAAAAAATTGATTAAAATTTGGAGAAGGACTATTTGTACAAGCCAAATATTTTAAAAATATATTTTCATGCTTGTTAAGCTAAGTAAGGCTAAATGCCTGAATCGAGAACCGCTTAGCTTATCAAAACTCAATGCATACCCCGAGCGAAGGGGATTGCATTACATATAGGTTGAGCAGAGGTTGCCAAAACAACTCGATACTAGGATGTTACCATGAGAAGGATAGCTAAGTAGTAAGGACATATAGAAGTAAATAATTGAGAAAATATATCTACTATTTTAAATCGAATAATCAGTAATGCTAGGCTGATGATGCATTTCGCTTGTTTGCCGTTGCATACAGACATAATAATATTTAAGCTACCAAATGCGGTACCTGTTCACGCTTGGGAGCTTGTGAAGCAAATGCATCTTTTCTTGAAGACAGGCCTTATTGTACGCTTGATACCTACTTTCTCATATAAGTCATGCATGTTTACGTCGAGCTAACACTGGCACATGGCGGCGAGGAAAGATTGCGCGGCAAGGGATTTTGGCGTATCGAGAGTTGATGGAGCAGTGCTTGCGTTTTAGCTATCTGATCTAGCTGTATTCAAATTTGCTTGTGGTTGAGCGCGGGATATGTACAGAATAACGCACTAACTGGCTAATACTGAATTAAAAAACCTCCACTGCAGTTGAGGTCGTTATCAATGCTACAAACTGTCGCTGATGAACAGGGAGTGGTTGAGAATGAAATAATTAGGACCTGCTAACCTTCTCATAGACAAAACGACGAGCTACCAAACGGTTGTCGTTTGGTAGTGGGCTTCTAAGACGGAAGAAGGCTGTTGAAAACTCGTCAGCGACAAACTCGGTATCTTGCATACCGCAAGCATACGCATCGGGAGCAAGGCTACGTTGAGGTAGCATCATCTTGGGCACTTGGCCTTCTCTATCCGCTCCTATCCCTATCTATGTAGTTCTTATCGCCAACCGACGCTGCTTAGTGTCTGCGCTGGTACTGCTATAGCCGTGGCTACTATCTAGGTTTTGCATCACCGTCCGACCGAAACAACCGGTCAGTATCCACTCAATGAAGCATTTGGTTGCCCTCACCGATCCGATTTACAACCAATCGGCTCCCACCTCCCGTTTCGGTCGGTTTCTGCTACAGTTCATTCAGGACAAGCGGGATTTGCCGTTTGTCTACCTCATTCTAGAAATATCGTGCACGCTGCTGCCACTGGTGGCTGTGTTGTTTTGGCCTTCTCTAGACAACCGAGTATGGTGGGGCGCACTGGCCGTGTATATGTTCCTGACCACCTTTTATTTCAAGGGGCCATTCGGGTTGATGCTGCATTGCACGAGTCACCGCATTCTGTTCAAGAAAAAGTACGCCCAACTCAACCATTACATTCCGTGGGTGATTGGGCCGCTGTTTGGGCAGACGCCAGAAACCTATTTCACCCACCATATGGGCATGCACCATCCCGAAAACAACTTGGAGGATGATGAAAGCTCCACCATGGACTTTCAGCGCGACTCGTTGGCTAGCTTTGGGCGCTACTTGGGTGGCTTCTTTCTGGTTGGAATTCCGCGGTTGGCGCTTTACCTCACGCGTACTCAGAAAAGCAAGTTTCGGCACCGTTTGCTGCGCGGCGAGATACTCTATATCGTTGCGTGCATCGTGTTGGCGTTCGTGAACCTGCCCGCCACATTTGTGGTGCTGATCTTGCCAGTAATAGTAGCACGGGTGGTGATGATGCTCGGCAACTGGAGCCAACACTCGTTTATTGATGCCAACGACCCTGGCAACTGCTACACCAACAGCGTTACCTGCATCAATACCAAGTACAACCATAAGTGCTGGAACGACGGCTACCACATCAGCCACCACCTCAAGCCTGCCTTGCACTGGACCGAGCACCCCGCTCATTTTCAGAAAAACGTGGATCAGTACGCGCAGAACGATGCCATTGTATTCGATGGCATCCACTTCCTGCACATCTTCGCCTACCTCATGACTCGCCGCTACGACCTGCTGGCGCGGCACTTTGTGAACCTGGGCAACCGCTACGCCTCCGACGCCGAAATCATTGCTATGCTTAAGTCGCGCACGAAGCGCATTGTAGCAGTTGCCGAACCGGCACGAGTGGCCGCCTGACAGACTGTGCCTAGATCATTGATATAACCCCAACAAAAAAGCCCGCTGCTACAGCGGGCTTTTTTGTTGGGGTTATTTGGTTTGTGGCTGTTTTGCCGGTTTAATAATGAGTACGTCGCCGGGCCGGACGTTGAAATCGGGCTTGTTGTTCCACTCCATAATTTGCTTGATTGTCACCTCGTACTTCCGCGAAACGGCGTACATAGACTCGCCAGCCGCTACTGTGTGGCGAATAACAACAGGCGCAGCGGTGGGTGCGGCCGGTGCCGGCGTGATAGCCGGCTTGGAAACGGGTGTTGAAGTGCTAGGTTTGGGCGCAGGGGTAGGATCGGGGCTTGGAACGGGAGTTGTGGCAACCGAGGCAGAAGCTTGCGGGGCCGTCAGACGCAGCGCCTGGCCTAGCTGTAGCGGAGAATTGGGCGGTAAGTTGTTCCACGCCATCAAGTCGGCTGGACGCAAGCCGTAGCGCCGAGCCACCGAATAGATTCCTTCTTTTGCTTGCACCACGTGCAGACCGTTGGCGGGTATGCGTTCCACTGAGCTAGTCGCCGGCGCGGTAGGTGGCACTGTGGCAGAAGCAACCGGTGCGGGGGCAGCAGGCTTAGGTGCTGGAGCAGATGGAATAGATGGTGCAGGTTTGGGTGATGCAGCTACCGGGGCCGTGGGCTTAACAACGGGCTTGGCTGGTGCTGGAGCCGGCTCAACCACTGCTACCGTATCACTGCTCGGCTCTTCGATAATGGGAGCTGGGGCAGGAGAGGGTTCCTTAACAGGCTGGCCGCTATACACAGTCCGGGGGGCGGATGCATCTGGCGTGGGCTCTGGCGCCGAAACGGTGGCGGTATCGGCAGTTTCCGTAGCTGGCGGTAGGTTGTTTAGGTTTTCGGTGGTGGCATCAGTGGCGCTGTCGGGCTGCGTTACGAGGCCTTGCGTAGTGGCCGTGGTATCAGTGGCCTCGGGGGCATCTTCGAGTACGCGCGTGGCATCGGCCGTTTTGCCTCGATACGGCTCGGTTTCATCGATACGGCGCTTTTTAGCGGCGGGCTGGGGAGCTGTTGAGCTAGCGGGTTGGGGTGTTGCAGTGGCCGAAGCAGTAGCAGGACGCTCGAAGGCAGCCAACGCCGTAGCGTTTTTGCTGTCGGCATACTCTACGGCTACATCCCGGGGCCGGGTGTGTTGCAGCCACAGAATGCGGCCCGCACGAAGCTCCTCGTTGCGGGGCATCCGGTTTTTGCTCAAAATAGCCCTGGTCCGAATCCCGTACTTCTGCGACACCGTGGCTACGCTTTCGCCGGGCTGCGCTACGTGGTACTCGCTAGCAGCTTTATCGCGCTTCTTCTGCACGAAATAAGGCTGACCGGGCACGATGTTATCGAAGGCGAACATATCGTTGTACTGCATGAACTTGCGCATCTTCAGGCCAGCCCGCTGCGCCAAGCTTTCTTTGGTGTCGCCAGGCAGCGCAATCAGCGCCCGAATGCCATTCACGCGCACATAATCAGCATTTTGGGGGTCAATCTGGGGCTTATTGAGCAGTTGACCAGAGGTGGCATTTCGCTGTTGGGCGGCAATGGCTGTTCGCTGAATTTCATCGACAACCGGCACCAGGATGGTGTAAATCTTGTCGCTCGGTACTTTGGTAGTAAGCAGCCACCGGTTGTGGCGGGCCATTTCGGCGGGGTCAGTTTGCAGGGTCTGGGCAATATTGACCAGGGTGAAACCGGCCGGCGCGGGAAACTCTTGAAATGCCAGCGGCGGCTTGGGGTTGTGTCCTACGGCTGGCTCATAGGCCAGCTTGTGCGCTAGCGTGGTCAGGATGTAGGGGTGCGTTTGCTCGGTGATTTCCACTTCGGTAGCGTCGAAGTTGGTAGGCAGGGTGTACGACTTCACACCCCCCGAACCGAGATTGTAGCTTAGCAGTGCATCCACCCAATTATGGAGCGAGTTGTTGTTGCGCTTCAGATACTTGGCTGCTGCGTGAGTGGAAGCGACAATGTGCTTGCGCTCATCCACCACGTCGTTCATGAGAAGGCCATAATCTTGCGCAGTTTCGCGCTTGAACTGCCAGTAGCCTACCGCGTCATGAATGCTTTGGGCATCGCCTTGCAGCCCGCTTTCCTGCACAACCAAGTAGCGAAAATCCAGCGGTACGGCTTCTTCCTGCAACACCCGATCGATGATGGGGAAGTAGGCATCGGCCAGATTCACGCGGGCTTGGAACGAGGTGGGATGGCTGCGCAGCGCATCTACTTTTTGCTGTACTGCTTTGCGGCCGCCATCGGTGAGGCGAAGGTGTAAACCCGCGAAAGCTACTTGGGCTGGAACGGATACGCTTTGGGCGCCGACTAACAGTGGCCAGCAGCAAAAGAGCGTGAAAAGGATTCGTTTCATAAAGAGGCAAACACGAAGCCCTGGCTGCGCTACGGTTGCTCACCAGGCTCCAATACTACAAAGAAGCTAAAAAAACGGGGGAACTGAGGCTCAGGACCCGGAAAAAGCCTATTGTTAGCCGCTTGCAAGCAACACCAAAGGCCACTATTGCCGACTATAGGGTAGGCGGCCAACGACTGCGAATACTATTCTGTTGTATTGTGGCTAGCTATAATTCACTTGGTCTGCCCCGGCCCTGAATAACCTTGAAGTTGTAATAGGCACCTGTATATTCACCGGGTTACCAGTCAACACCATTATGCAGTGGGTCACGCGTGAACATCCTAAAATAGACCGTCTAGCTTGCCCTTGGCTGATTATGCGCTTCATTGACCCTACCGCCGAGATTCTGTATGTGCCAGCGCAGGAGGTAGTAGCAACGGCTGCCGAAACGGGCGCGGTACCCTTCGATGTGCCAGGCGTAGAATTTTCGCACTACGGCCCCGAATGCACTTTCGACTATTTTCTGAAGAAGTACGAGCTAACCGACCCGGCCCTGCACGTATTGGCTCCCATTGTGCGCGGCGCTGACACCGATAACCATGGCCTAGCCCCACAAGCGGCGGGCCTGTGGGCTATTTCGGCGGGTCTGGCCCACAATATCTGCGACGATCAACAGCTGCTTCAGTTGGGCTTAGTGCTCTACGATGCGCTCTACAGTTGGGCCAAGCATCTGCAAGGCCAACCCCATACCCAACAGCCCGAAGAGCAGTTACTAGTGCAGGTATATACTGCCTACCTGCAACGCAGCAAGGACCGAACCACGCCACCCCCCGCCTGGGCCACCCAATTACGCGAGCTTATCCAAGACCACCTCGATACCAACCTAAGCATACGATTGACGGAGGCCGCCGACGCGCTGCAAGTGAATCCGAGCTACCTCTCTCGCGAGTTTGCGCGCTATTTCGATAACCTTTCTTTCGGGGAGTACATTCGCAAACTGCGCATTGAAAAGGCATTGGAACTGCTAGACGCATCGGCCTACTCGCTAGCAGAAATTGCCTACTTAACCGGCTTTTCCGATCAAAGCCACTTCACGCGCATTTTCAAGCAGCACACAGGGCAAAGCCCCTCTGAGTATCGGAAAAAACGGCAGCACGGGTAAAGATTCTACCAAGCGTAAATTCCGTTCTATTTTCCGAAGGCAGTCTACCGTAGCATTGTAGCCATGGCCCGACCGGCGCTCAAAACGGTTGGAGCCTCGCTCTATCTATGACTCAACTTCTGACTCCCGTATCCAAACCGACGTTCACGGAAGCCTTGCGCTTTTGGCTGAAGCTCGGCTTTATCAGTTTCGGTGGGCCGGCGGGCCAAATAGCCATCATGCACACGGTGCTGGTGGAGCAAAAGCGCTGGATTTCCGACGCCAAATTTTTGCACGCCCTCAACTACTGTATGCTGTTGCCTGGCCCCGAAGCGCAGCAGTTGGCTACATACATCGGCTGGCTGCTGCACGGCACGCGCGGCGGCTTGGTTGCCGGCATCCTGTTTGTGTTGCCTTCGGTGTTTATCCTGCTGGCTTTGAGCTTGCTGTACGTTACGGTGGGTACGCTGCCCGCTTTGCAGGGAGTATTTGCGGGTTTGAAGCCAGCCGTGGTGGCTGTCATTCTGCTGGCGGTGGTCAAGATTGGCCAGAAGTCGTTGCTAAGTCCGTTGCACTACGCGGTGGCGGTAGCGAGCTTCGTGGGCATCTTTTGGCTAAACGTGCCTTTCCCGTTGCTGATTTTGGGAGCAGCAGCTATTGCTTTGGCGGCGCAGCGGTTTTTTCCAGTACCAGCAACTAATGCAGCAGCACAGGTCCGGGCAGCGCAGGCCGAGGAAGGCTATTTTCTGACCACCCAAACTGTAGTGCCCGGCACCGGGTTTTCGGGGGCGCGCTTGCTGCGCCAGGTAGTAGTGGCCGTAGTCTTGTGGGCAATGCCGTTAGGTGCGCTGGGCGTATTAGCTCCGGAGTTTTCTTTCTGGCGCACGCTGAGTTTGTTTTTCACGCAAGCTGCCCTCGTCACCTTTGGCGGGGCCTACGCCGTGCTGCCTTACGTGGCGCAGGTGAGCGTCGAGAAGTTGCACTGGCTCACACAAGGCCAGATGCTGGATGGGCTGGCTCTCGGCGAAACCACACCGGGGCCGCTTATTATGGTGCTGGCTTTCGTGGGTTTTATGGGCGGCTACACACACTTCGGGGGCTCGTTAGCATTGGGCGCGCTGGGACTGCTCACCACCACGTACTATACTTTTCTGCCTTGCTTCGTCTTCATTCTTGTTGGCGCCCCGCTTATTGAGCGTACCCAACACAACACCCACCTGAAGACTGTGCTAAGTATTATCACGGCGGCGGTGGTGGGGGTAGTATTGAACTTGGCTGTTTACCTGGGCCGCGCCGTGCTGTTTCCGAGCGGGCACTTCGAGCTGAGCCAACTGCACCTGCCTAGCTTGCTCTGGTTCATGGTGTCGGTGGTGGCGCTGTACTGGTTCAAGCTAAACCTGATCCTTTGGATTGCTGGTAGTGCCGGCGTTGGTTTGCTGTATTACTTGCTAACTAGCTAACCAACGAAGTCTTACTATCTATTGACTTTTTTCCGTCTTCATGCACGACTTCCAGTTTTCCCGTCGCAATTGGCTTAAAACGGCTACCCTAGCAACCACGCCCGTGTTGCTCGGCTCCCTGCCTACGCTCCCCGCCTGGGCCGCCCCCACTGCCGGTAAGACGCCCGCGTTGAGTTCAGTTGAAATTGCCGCTATTGAAGCCGCCCTAGGTAAAAAAGGCACCTACGTCGAAGCGCAAGCCACTCATACCACACCATTGCCGCGCAACGATTTGAAGGTAAGCATCAAGGGAGAAGCGGTGCCTATTCCGTTCGGCTTCGGAGGCTGGGTAGCCATCAAGCATACCCTCGATGGTAAATCGGCCATGCTGATGAGCGACACAGTACTGCTTCAGGAAGAAGTAAACCCGCTGATGTCGGCGGCCCTGGCCAACGGTTTGGAAGTAGGTGCCGTGCACAACCACTTCTTTTACGAGGAGCCACGCATCTTTTACATGCACATCCATGGCATGGGCAGCCCCGCCGAGCTAGCCACTAAGTTTGCGGCCACGCTGAAAAACTCGAAGCTGTTGCCCGCCAATCAGCCCGTAGCTAGTGGTACTTCGCCTGCGCAATCCGGTAACACCGGCACGCCTGCCGCCACCGCTGGTCCAACTGGCAAGCAACTGTTCGACATTGCTATGCTGGATGGCATTGTCAAGTATCAAGGAGTGGTAAACGGTCCAACCTATAAGTACACAATAGGCCGGGCCGACTTGCAGTGCATTATGATGGGTACGGAGATGACCGCGGCCATTGGCCTGAACTCTTGGGCTGCTTTTGCTGGCAAACAAGCCGACGCGCATATTGCCGGTGATATTGCCATGCGGGAAGCGGAGGTTACGTCCGTCATCAAAGCCTTGCGTGCCAACAAGCTGGAGGTGGTAGCTATGCACAACCATATGCTCTTCGACGAGCCGCGCATGATGTTTCTGCACTACTACGGTCGGGGCCCGGCCGCGCAACTAGCTGCCGGTTTCCGCGCCGCCCTCGACCAGCTTGGCAAACCCCACAATTCGATGGAAGGAATGAAGCACTAAAGCACAGTATTCAATAAAAAAGAGGTCAGGCATAGAGCCTGACCTCTTTTAATTTTACTAATACTATAAACTCATCAAGTAGTCCAGGGCCTACATGCCGCCACCGGGCGGGCCAAAACCGCCACCGACGGGAGGGTTGCCGCCGTCGCGCCGAAAGCCGCCTTCGGGCCGGAAATTACCGGGCTGCCGCTGCCGGTCCTCGCCGGGCAACGCGTCGGAGCGGCCGTTGCCGGCGAAGCTGCGGATGTTGTAGGTGAACATCAGCATTAGGTAGCGCTGCAAAATGTTGGAACGTACATCTTCGGTGTAAGCCGAGGTGTTGTTTACTTGAATGCTGTTGTTTTGACCTAGCAAATCGAAAGCGTATAACTTGATTTCCGCCTGATTCTTGGCCATAAACTTCTTGCCGATAGAGGCATTCCACAACACGAAACTTTGGTTGTAACCCGCCGAGAGCCCACTGTAGTATTGGTGGTTGACATCAGATTGCACGGTCACGCCTTTCACGATAATCCAGGAGAAGCGCAACGACGTGTTTTGCCGGAAGTACTGGCGGTTGAGTTGCTGCTGCAAGCTGTTGCGCACGTAGTTCTGGCTGGAGTTCGACGAAATAGTGAAGTCCAACTCCGGACTGATGTTGCTGCTCAGCACCACACCTAAGCCACCGGATGGCGTGCGGCTGTAGTTCAATTCCTCGAACACTAACCCCGGAGTCTGCGAGTAGCCAATGTTGGCGTTCAGGTTGAGGTTGGACTTGATGAATGACAGCGGCAAGCTGTAGTTGGCAAACGACCGGAGCGAATACTGCTGATCCAAGTTGACAGGCCGGGTTAGCTGGCCGCCCACCGGAATCACCACGCCCCCCACGTTTAGGGGTTCGTCGGTGGCGTAGATGGTGCTGTTAGTGATGTAGTTGTTAGTGAGCGAGCCGTTGAGGGCCACAAAAAACGAAGTCGACTTCTCGGGCACTGCCGACGAGTAACGAATATTGAAGTTGTGCTGTGTGGCTTGGCGCAGGTTGGGGTTGCCGGTAGTGAGCTGCAACGGATTGGAGTTGTTTACCACTTCCTGCAACTGACTAATACCCGGTGGGTTGGTATTCACGCGGTAGAAAAACCGCAGATTCTGCTGCCGCGAAAAGTTGTAGCGCAGCATGGCGTTGGGCAGCACGTTTAGGAAAGAGCGCTCCGTGAGGGCCGGCCGCGGAAATTCTTGGTCGCTGCGGAGTTGGGCGTGCTGCACGGTGGCCCCCACGTTCCATTGCAACTCCTTGTTTTGGTAGCGGTACGTCAGGCCCCCAGCATTGGTCAGGTAGCGGCTCTTGAATACGCTACTAAGCGTGTCATTCAGAGAAGTATAGGCTTCTTCGCCGAGGACGTAGTCGTAGGTGCGCTTATCAGATTGATTGGGCGTGTAGGAAACGCGGTACTCGGCCTGCAACTGGCTGTACTGGCTGATGGGCTCTGTGTAGTTGAGGTTGCCGTTCCAGGCCCAACCAGTCTGGTCGAGTTCAGAAAACTGATTCAGCGAAGTGGTATTGGTGGTTAAGTCGCGGGTAGACTCGGTGGTGGAGAGCAGGGTATTGTTGCCGTCCTTGGTGTTGTAAGTGGTGTTCACGCCCAACGAAAGCGTGCGGCCACGCTTGGCAAAGCGGTGCCGAAATTGGAGCTGGTTAGCCGCCGTAATGCCAGTCAGGGCCGAGCGGTAGCTGCTGTTGTTGCTGCCCTGCGTGAATTCGGGCTCGCCTTCATTCACCTGATAGGTGCGGCCTTCCAATAGGCTGTTGCCGGTATTGCGCTGCACCGACAAGCGTGGCTGCCAGATAATGGAGTTTGCCGAGTCGATGCGGTGCTCCAGGCGCAAGTTGAAGCGGTTGTTGATGTTGCGGCTGGTCGAAAGCGAGTTTTCGTTGTAGCGTTGGTCGAGGGGGCGGTCCACGGGAGCCACGTAGCGCCGCAGCAGGTTGGTAGAAGCCGTGTTGTCGCTCAGGTTGAAGAAGTAACTACTCGTAACGTCAGTTTTGCGGCCCCAGGAGTTGGAGTAGTTCAAGCCGATGGCGTGGGTTTTAGAAATACCGCCTGACTGGTTCACCAAGAAGTCGCCGGCGTTATTGCCGCCCCCACCTTGGTTGCCACCTCCGCCGCCACGGCCCCCACGGCCGCCGCCACCGCCGCCTGAACTGCCCACCACGCCTAGCAAATCTTCGGTGCCAAAGTTCTGCTCATTGATATTGTTGCTCTGAGCTACAATCGACATGCGCTGCTTGCCCTTAAACGAATTCAGGTTGCCGCTCAGCCGGTACCGGTCGTCCTTGGGGCCGTAGCCAGCTAGCACCCGGCCAAATTGCCCATTCCGAAACTGCGGCTTGGTTACGATGTTGATGGTTTTCTGCTGGTTGCCATCGTCGAAGCCAGTAAATTGGGCTTGGTCGGAGGCGCGGTCGTACACCTGAATTTTGTCGATAACCTCGGCCGGAATATTCTTCAACACAGCGTCGGGGTCATTGCCGAAAAACTCTTTGCCATCCACCAGCACTCGTTGCACCTGTTCGCCCTGCGCTTGTACCTTACCCGAAGTGGGGTCCACGGTCACGCCGGGCATTTTGGTGATGAGGTCTTGCGCGTTGGCGTCGGGGTTGGTTTTGAATGAGCCAGCGTTGAACTGCGACGTATCGCCTTTCTGAACGGCGGCGGCCGCTTTGCCTACCACTTCCACACCTTTCAGCGCTACCCCGCCGGTACCGAGTGCCAACACGCCTAGCGCAAGCGGCTGAGTGGTGAGCGTGAGCTGGCGCTGCAAGGTCTGGTAGCCTAAAAACGATATAGTTAGCTGATAGCGGCCCGGCGCCAAGCCCGAAACGGTGAAGTTGCCATTCACGTCGGCTGCCGCGCCGTTCTTCAACGAATCGGCGGTTAGGCCGCGTAGCAGCACGTTGGCCCCAATAAGCGGCGACTGATTAGATGCATCTACGATACGCCCGCTAATAGCGCTTGTTTGCGCCCGAGCAGTCCCCAAACCTAATAATAGCAGTAAGACAAAGAGTAGAAAACGATGAGGCATCAGTCCGGAATAAGGGGTTCGCTCTGGCATAGACGCAAACCACCCCCGAACGTTTAATCACCTAATCAATAGATTTTAGGATAAGCTTCTGATTGATGGAGCCTCCCTTCTGACTTCACTATCCCATGCAGGAAAGCGCTTTTGTTTGCTCACTCTCACTTGGAGCATAAGTGAAATGCAACAGAACAGCCGTTAGAGCTTCCGAACCAATAGCAGCCCATCCCGCAACGGCAAAAACACATTCTCAACCCGGGGGTCGGCCTGCACTTTGTCGTTGAAGGCTCGAACGGCACGGGTGTCTTTGTCGGAAGGTTTTAGAGGATAAGAATCGAGCACTTTATTGCCCCACAGCACATTGTCAATCAGCACGAAACCGCCTGTAGTTACCTGTGGCAGCACCAGCTCGTAGTAGGTGTCGTTGTTGATTTTGTCGGCATCGATAAACACCAAGTCCCATGGCCCTGCCAAGGTTGGCAGCACTTCCGTCACGGTCCCGATATGCAAATGCACCCGTTCAACCAAGTCCGCGGCGGCTATGTAGCGCTGTATTCGATCTTCTAGCTCGGGTTAAATTCGATGGTGTGCAGTTCACCACCGGGTGCTAAGCCTTCGGCGAGGCACAAAGCTGCATAGCCCGTAAACGTGCCCAGTTCCAACACCCGCCGCGGCCGCACCATGTGGCTGATCATGCTCAGCAGCCGCCCCTGCGCGTGCCCCGAAAGCATCCGCGCGTGCAGCAGCTGCACGTGTGTCTCGCGGTTGAGCTTCGCCAGCAGCGTCGATTCCGGGCTGGTGTGTTGGTCGGCGTAGCGTTGGATTTCGTCGTCGGGCATCAGGCAAAAATAGGGTTGTAGTGTAGTAGCGTTGGTTTAGAAGAGAGCAAAAGCAGAAGCTAATTCCTCTCAGTTGCTGTTGCGCATTTACCAAGGAGAGGCTAACCATGGCTGAGAATTTATCTCGAACGTCATGCTGAGCGCAGCCGAAGCATCTCGCGTGCTGACATTGGTTTAGTAATCAGACATCAGCACGCGAGATGCTTCGGCTGCGCTCAGCATGACGATTAGTTTGGCAACGGCAGCAATGAGAAGTCAACCACTCTTAACCCATCCTCATATGAAAAGTAAAATTGGCTTTTAGTATAGCTTCACACTAGAACATGATCAGCTAGTTATCCTTCTCTTCGATAGAGGCTTGCAAGGAAGATCTAATTCGTAATTGGCACCAACCGAAATAGTAGTACTTGAAAACCAGACTTGCCGCGTGCAAACTCGTGGCTGACAATACGGTAGAGACCCTCGTAGCGGAAACAGTCGCCGGTTGGGTGGGGTATGCGCTGGAATACGCGCACGGGCAGCCCCATTTCTTGGCTGCGCCGCAACGCCAAATTCCTGCCTATCATCTCCTGGTCGGTGACTTGCTTGCCGGTTTGCAAATCGCGCCCACCGCTGCCAGAATAGATGATTTCGTCTTCGCTGAACGCATCGTCTTCGTAAGCACCTGCCAGCACAATAGAATCGGCGCCTTCGGCTTGGCTGCCGCTTACGCCTGCCCGCCGGGGCTTATGCAACCCCGTCAAGCTCAATTCCAGACGATTGGCAAAAAGGTCGCCCGGTCGATAGGTGCCTACATGCCCGAAAACGCGCATAAGCTAGCTTAAGAAGAAGGTGATGAAGCAATCCAACAGTCAGCAAAAAGGCCGCCGGGCGTAACTCGGCGGCCTTTTTGCTGACTGTTGTGTTTTACTCTGGCACGTACTGAAGTACACTCAAGTTGTCCTCGCGTAGAATGTCGTTGGCGAGTTCCAGTAGCTCAGAGGAAGTGACAGCGCGGACTCGGTCGAAGATTTCGTTGATGGATTCGACGCGGCCGATGTCGAGGGTGCTTTTGGCCAACAGCTGCATCATGCCGCCGTTGCTTTCCTCTGCCATAGCCATTTGGCCCATTAGCTGCTCTTTGGACGTGTGCAATTGCGCCGTGCCCAGGGCCTGTTCGCGAAGCCGCTTGAGTTCCTTTTGTACCAGCGCAATCGTGCGGTTCACTTGCTTTTTCTCGGTGCCGAAGTAGATGCCAAACAGCCCCGTATCGGTGTACGGCGAGTACGTGGCGTCAATGCTATAGACGAGGCCATACTTCTCGCGGATGCCCAGGTTCAGGCGGGAGTTCATGCCGGGGCCACCGAGGATGTTGCTGAGCATGAAAAATGGAATCCGGCGCGGGTCGTTGATGGCGTAAGCCGGACCACCAATCAGGCAGTGGGCCTGCGAAATAGGCTTGCGCTCTAATTTCTCTACCCGCAGGTTGCCATCGAAAGCAGTACGGGGCCGCTCTCCGAGCCGGGAGGGCAGCGGCGCCAGGTACTTATCGGCTAGCCGCTTCACTTCCTTGAACGGCAGGTTGCTGACCGAGCTGAATACCAGCCGGTCGGTGCGGATGTTCTCGGCCAAGAACTGACGAAAATCCGCCTGCTGAAAGCTGCTGACACTTTCGCGCGTACCCAGAATGTTGTGGCCCAAAGAATGCCCCCCAAACACCACATCATCGAAATCGTCGATGATGGCATCCTCGGGCGCGTCCTGGTACATGGACATTTCTTCGAGAATCACGCCCCGCTCTTTCTCGATTTCCTTTTCTGGAAAAACCGAGTTGAAAGTAAGGTCGGTCAGGAGCTCGAAGGCCCGCTCGAAGTGCGTGCTGAGCAACGAGGCGTAGAAGCAAATTTTCTCTTTGGTGGTGTAGGCATTCAGCTCACCCCCCACGGTTTCCAAACGGTTGAGAATGTGGAAGCTTTTGCGCTTTTCAGTGCCTTTGAAAGCCATGTGCTCCCAGAAGTGCGCTAAGCCTTGTTGGGCCGGCTTTTCGTCGCGGGAACCGATGTCGAGCAGAAAGCCGAGGTGCGCAATTTTGGTGTGAATAACCTGCTTGTGCAAAACTCGGATGCCGTTGGGCAGCTCGTATAGGTCGTAATCAGACATCAAGATAAGGGCTTAGGAACGCCAGCGTTCGGGTATGAGCGCCGGTCTTGTATAACCATTTAGCTAGGCCATTCGGTTTCCAAGAAATACAAAGGTACTGCCGGAAAGAGGCTGTAAACTACGTATGCTAGGTGGCAAGCAGAAATACCTCACTAGCCACCCAACGAATGGAGTGGCATACTACTTACGAAAGGGTTAGACTGCCGGAGCTTTGCCCAGAAGACGCCCCAGCCTGACTACTGTCGGCCGCGTGCAACTCGGCTTCTGCCAGCACGGCCAGCAGCTGTGAAGTTTCGATGCCGTGGGCGCAGTTAAAGTGGTTGAGTGGGCATTTCTGGTAGCCATGTAGCCCACACGGCCGGCATTCCAAACCGCCCGGAATTTCCACCACTCGCGAAAAAGGGCTCAAGGGGCCGAACCCGAAATCTGGCACGGTAGAGCAATACACGGCGCAGGTAGGCGCGCCCACCGCCGAGCACAGGTGCATGGGCGCCGAGTCGTTGACGTAGTTGAGCACGGCCCCACGCATGAGGGCTGCCGAAGCCAGCAAAGAGAGCTTACCAGCCAAGTTGACCACATTCGGGCGGTTGCTAACGCGCAACAATTCCTCACAAGCTTCTACGTCGGGAGGGCCACCGAGTAAGTACACGCGGTATTGAAAGGGCAGCGCCGCCAACAGTTTCAACCATTGCTCTTGGGGAAACTGCTTGGTAAACCACACCGAAGTGGGCGCAATGCACAGGTAGGGGCCTTGCGTGGTGTAAGGCGCGGCCGCTGCTTCGTCGGTGGGGGAGGGGTATAGCCGGGGCGGCACTACCGGGCCCCGGTACGCGGGGTCGAGCAGGTGCAGGTTGCGCGATACCTCGTGTACTCCACCACCAATAACGTGCGGCAATGCCCGCGTAAAACCGAATGCAAACGGGTTTTTCTGAAAACCGACTCGCTCGGGCGCCCCCGAAAAAGCGGTTAGAAAACCAGTGGAAGCAAAGCGCTGGAGCGTGATAACGCGGCTGTAACGTGTGGCCCTAATTTGCTGCAATAGGTGCCATAATCCCTTGTATTTGCTCTGCTTTTTGTCCCAGATCAGTACGTGGCGCACGTGCGGGTGCTGCTGCAATAAGCTTTCGTTGCCTTTGCGTACCAAGAAATCGACGGGCGTATCGGGCTCGGTCCGGTGCAGGTAATCCAGCAGGGCAGAGGCCAGAATTACGTCGCCGATGAAGGCAGTTTGGATGAGCAGAACAGCACTGGAACGGGCAGTGGGCATACGAACACTGGAAAAGCAAAAGGTCGGTAAAAGTACAAGCCGGCATTCGTAAAAGTTGCGGAGGTCCGGTAAGCACCTCCCGTAAGACCTAGCAGCGCCGACCGACGGCCAGGAAATCGACGGCTACACCAACCAAAATTCTAACTTGCAGCGGACGCGCCGTGGGTGCGTTGTTTCTTTCTCTTCACGTTCTGCTTATGCGCTACGGTTCGATTTCCCCCGAGCTTTTCATCCAGAATCGGCACAACTTCACCAAGCTACTGCCGCCCGCTTCGTTGGCTATTTTCCAGTCCAACGACATTATGCCGACCAACGCCGACGGCACCATGGCCTTCCGCCAAAACAACGACCTGTTCTACCTCTCGGGCGTTGATCAGGAGGAAAGCATCCTGGTGCTCTTCCCTAATGCCGTGCTGCCGCAGTACCGCGAAATTCTTTTCCTTAAGGAAACCAGTGAGCATATTTTGGTTTGGGAAGGATACAAGCTAACCAAAGACCAAGCCCGTGCCCAGTCAGGCGTGCCCACTATTATGTGGCTGGAGTCGTTTAACTCGGTGCTGCCGGCCCTGATGAACGAGGCCGAAAACGTGTTTCTGAACAGCAATGAGCACATTCGGGCCGTGGTGGAAGTGGAAACCCGGGACGCTCGTTTTATCAAAAAGATCAAGGAGGCGTATCCGCTGCACACGTACCGCCGCGCTGCACCGCTGCTCCACCAGTTGCGGGCCATCAAGAGTGCCGAAGAAATCCGGCTGATGCAACGTGCCGCCGACATCACCGAAAAAGCATTCCGCCGCTTGCTTGGCTTTGTGAAACCCGGCGTGATGGAATACGAGATTGAAGCCGAGATTTTCCATGAGTTCCTGCGCCACGGTTCCCGCGGGCCGGCCTACGGCAGCATCATCGCCTCCGGGGCCAATGCTTGCATCCTGCACTATGTCAGCAACGACCGGGAATGCCAGGACGGCGACGTGATGCTGCTTGACTTCGGGGCTGAATACGCCAACTACGCCGCCGACCTTTCGCGCTCTATTCCCGTCAACGGCACCTTCACCAAACGCCAGCGCGACGTATACCAGGCAGTACTGCAGGTTATGAAGTTTGCCACTTCGCAGCTGATTGCCGGCAACAACATCGAAGAGTATCATGCCGCAGTGGGCCGGACGATGGAGCAAGAACTCATCAAGCTGGATTTGCTCGATGCCAACGACGTGAAAAACCAAGATCCGGCTGCGCCGCTTTACAAGAAGTACTTCATGCACGGCACCTCCCACTACCTGGGCCTGGATGTGCACGATGTAGGAGCGAAGTACCGCGTATTCGAGCCGGGCATGGTGTATACCTGCGAGCCGGGCATCTACATTCGGGAGGAAGGTTTGGGCATTCGACTAGAAAACGACATCCTTATTACCGCCAGTGGCAACGAGGACCTCATGAAGAACATCCCCTTAGAAGCCGACGATATCGAGCGCCTGATGCGCCCAGCCCGCTAAACGCGCCTCTGCGAAAAGATTTTAAAAGCCATTCGGTAGTACTGAATGGCTTTTTTTTATGGATTTATTTAGGAAAAAAAATACATCTGAATGTTCAGGTTTTCGTATTAGCAATATCGGCCTCAGTTGCGTTGGAAGGCTGAAAATCAGGGCTGAAAGCAGGTTGGAGTATACCCTGAAATAGTGTGATAAAAGTGAGCAAAAAGGTTCCCTTAAGAGTGCATAAACCCATGGTAGTACAACTTTCCTAAATGGGGAGAGGTATAGTAGGCAGTTTCTGGTGTTGCCAAACATTCATCGACCCAGATATATATTTGTCCGTTCACTAAAAATCTCACCTATGAGACACCTGCTTACCATCAGCACAGCGCTGGGACTCACGCTGCTGGCGGCGGCCCCAAAGGCGCAGGCCCAAAGCGCCGACCGCAAAACGGCCATCAGCCTTTACGGCAGCGCCTATCAGTACAAGGGCAACTACGGCTCCGACTTCTGGAAGTGGGACCGTAACTTCTACGGCCCGGGTATTTCTATTAACCGCTACATCACTCGCGGCTTAGACATCGGCCTGCAGGCTGACTACGCTGAGCTGAAGAGCGAAGCGAAGGGAGGTCCTACCTACTTCACGAACAATATCGTGAATATTGCTTTGCCTATCAAGTTGAAGCTGGCTTTGAAAGAAGATGCGGTAGTTCAACCGTATTTGTCGATTGCGCCAGGCTTGACGCTGACCAGCTTGGAAGGCGCTTATGCTGGACAAGTACTTAACGGTGATGATCGGCACTTCTCGCTGAAAGGCGCGGCCGGTATCAACTTCCAAGTTAGCCCTGCAATCGGCCTGTTTGTGCAAACAGCACAAGTTGTACCCTTCGGTGCTAACATCGACGGCGTTCCAACCCGCGACGAAGACAGCTTCGATGACCGCTACTTGCAGCACTCCGTTGGTTTGACCATCGGCTTTGGCAAACCAAAAGACGAAGACGGTGACGGTGTACCGGACCGCAAAGACAAATGCCCAGCTACCCCAGCTGGTGTAGCCGTAGACGAAACCGGTTGCCCACTTGACGGCGACAAAGACGGTGTTCCAGATTATCAAGACAAGTGCCCAACCGAAGCAGGTACTGCTGCTCTGGAAGGCTGCCCTGACAAAGACGGCGACGGTGTACGTGACTCGGAAGACGAGTGCCCAGACCAAGCTGGTACGGCCGCTCTCAAAGGCTGCCCAGATGCTGACGGTGACGGTGTAGCCGACAAAAACGACAAGTGCCCTGATACCCCAGCTGGCACGCAAGTAGATGCCACGGGTTGCCCACTCGTAGTGGACGCCGACGGTGACGGTGTAGTAGACGCACAAGATACTTGCCCGAACACGCCAGCCGGTACTCGTGTAGATGCCAATGGTTGCCCATTGACCATCGACCCAGCAGTGCAGAAACTGGAGCAGCCAATCCGCTTCCAGACCAACAGCACGGTTATCACGACTAGCTCGTATCCGAAGTTGAACAAGATGATCCAGGCTCTGAAAGATCACCCAGAGTACAGCATCCGCGTAATCGGCCACGCTGACAGCCGTGGTACCGACGAGTACAACCAGGCCCTATCGGAGCGTCGTGCTTCTTCTGTGAAGCGCTACTTCACTGGCAAGCAAGTTGACCCAACGCGTGTGGTAACGGAAGGCCGCGGCGAAAGCGAGCCAGCCGCTCCAAACACGTCGAAGACCAACATGTCGCAGAACCGTCGTGTAGAATTCAAGTTCGAGTTCTTCATCCCAAGCCAGCCACAACCATAAGGCTGGAGTAAGTATCCTTAAGAAAAGCGGCGGGCCATCTGGTCCGCCGCTTTTTTTGCTTTATAGCTTCTTGTTGTAGCTTCAGGAAGCTTTCAGTTTTAAGCAAACCGCGTTGCATAGCGGATATTGTTAGAAATCAGATAGTTGATAGAGGTTCGATGACAATTTTGAACTAAAAAAAGTTTTTTGTAAAAAACTTATACTCAAAGAACAACCTTAGGTAGTCTAGGTAGGTATAGGAGGCTGTTTCGGAAGCCCAACAATAACACTCCGATCTGCTCTATCCTAACTTCACTTTACCATGAGAAACCTCTTACCTGCAGGCGCTCTGCTAGGGCTCACGCTGCTGGCGGCCCCAAAGGCGCAGGCCCAGAGTGCCGACCACAAAACGGCTATTAGCCTTTACGGCAGCGCCTATCAGTACAAAGGCAACTACGGCACCGACTTCTGGAAATGGTCCCGTAACTTCTACGGTCCGGGTATTTCTATTAACCGCTACATCGCACCGGGCTTTGATTTGGGCCTACAGGCGGATTATGTTGAGTTGAAGAGCGAAGCGCTAGGCGGCCCCACTTACTTCACCAACAACTTAGTGAATATCGCCTTGCCGCTTAAGTTCAAGCTTAACAATGGCTGGGCTCTGAAAGAGGATGCCGTTATCCAGCCTTATTTGTCGCTGGCGCCTGGTCTGACCCTGACCAGCTTGGAAGGTGGCTACAACAACCAAGTGCTAAACAGCGACAGACGATACTTTTCGCTGAAGGGCGCCGCAGGTATCAATTTCCGCATTAGTGATGCGGTAGGGATATTCGTGCAGACGGCGCAGGTGGTGCCTTTCAGCGCTAATATCGACGGCGTGCCTAGCCGCGACGAAGACAGATTCGACGACCGATACTTGCAGCACACTGCGGGCCTGACTATCGGCTTCGGTAAAGCGAAAGACGAAGACGGCGACGGCGTGGCCGACCGCAAAGACAAGTGTCCTGGCACGCCCACTGGCGTAGCCGTTGACCTCACGGGTTGCCCGCTTGACGGCGACAAAGACGGTGTACCCGACTATCAAGACAAGTGCCCAACCGAAGCCGGCTTGGCTACCTTGGAGGGCTGCCCCGACAAAGACGGCGATGGTGTGCGCGACGGCGACGACAAGTGCCCCGATACACCTGGTAAAGCAGAATTGCAAGGTTGCCCCGATGCTGACGGTGACGGTGTAATCGACTCGGCCGACAAGTGCCCCAATACCCCAGCCGGCGTAGCAGTGGATGCTAGCGGCTGCCCACTCGACCGTGACAGCGACGGTGTGCCCGACTACCAGGACAAGTGCCCCGACCGTGCCGGTCCGGCCACTAACCGTGGCTGCCCCGAAATGAAGGTGGAAGAAAAGAAGAAGCTGCAGGAAGCCACCAAGTTCATCCAGTTCGAGTTCAATAAGGCCACGCTGAAACCATCGTCGTACCCCACGCTCGATGGCTTGGTAGAGTTGCTCAATGCGTACCCCGACTACAACTTGGGCATCTCGGCCCACGCCGACAACAAAGGCGACGATGCGTACAACTTGCGCCTATCGGACGAGCGGGCGGCTTCAGCCCGAGCTTATATGCTAAGCAAAGGCATGCCAGCTAGCCGCATTGTGTCTCATGGCTACGGGGAAAGCAAACCCATTGCCGATAATGCTACCGAGGCAGGCCGGGCCCTCAACCGCCGCGTAGAATTTGACGTGTACTTGCCCGACGACCCGAACCCCGCCGAAACTAAGTACGGCCCGGCTCCGGAAATACCAGCGGCTCCGGTGAAGGCTGCGCCGAAAGCACCCGTGAAGAAAGCACCAGTCCGTAAGGCTCCCGTTCGGAAAGCTGTTCCGCGTAAGAAGTAAGTATAAGTACGGTCTAAGGCCGTGCTGCTACTGCAAAAGGCCTGCTCTCACGAGAGCAGGCCTTTTTTGTATCTAGTGAGCTCAGTTGCTATAATGCTTTAGGGAATCGGTTTATAAAACCAAGCAACGAAGTATGAGCCCCGTCCACGAAGTCACTATAACAGTGAAAAGTAGCATTATCGTGTAGCACCGTCAAAACAAAACGGCTGACCCATAAAAGGAGCAGCCGTTTTGTTCTTATTGCTTTGCTACGTCAGGAATCTTAGTTAGCCATATCCGCTACGTTAGGCAAAACTTTGAGGAGTTGGTCGAGTTGGGCCTGGGTGAAATTACCGCCGATAGACATCAGCAAGAACGACTCCGGTACGCCAGACACATTGCTAGTAGCTACCACCTCGCTGATTCGGTCGCCTTGTTTGCGGGTGGCGTAGCGGACGTTGCTGCCGGGAGAAGTGGTGAGAGGTGTATATTTTTCGTTGGCAAGCAAGCCATTAACTTCATTCACTAGGCCATCGGCTACTAGTTTTTGGGCGCTGCTACTGGTTGGGGCGAAGGTGAGCACCTTGAAGCTGCGCACAGAAGATAGGGCTTGCGTGAGGTCGGAGCCACCGCCGAGGCTGCCCAAGCGCCCTAATAGCAACCGAGTGGTTAGCCCGGCGGTCCAGTCGGTGGTTTTGAAGCCGGAGCGCGATTCGTATTTGTTGAAAAACTCAGACACAGTGCGTGCTGGCTTACCAGGACCAGCAGCGCGGCAGCCTGCCAGTAGCATCAGCACCACCAGGGGTAGCCAAGTCAGTGAACGTAATTTCATGAAGCAAAGAAAAGGTGAATGATGGCCTTATACGCAGACGCCAAGCGAAAGTGCCAGCAAACTGGCCTGGCCATCATAGGCTACAATAGCCTTATTCGAACCCAATAACATTCACAAAAAACACTTCCCGATTAGGTGCTTTTTCGGTGCGGATATTCTGGTAGCCAAAAGCCAGAAATCGGCTGCCATACCATGCTACTAGCCCTTCCTGACTGGTGCTGGTGGCTTTTTCCTTCACTGTAGGCAGGGCCGTCGTTTGCAAATCCACGTGCAAATCGTTGGGCGAGGGGTTGGTGTGGTCGATGACCTTATAGTTGAACTTGTCTTCGTCGAGGTAGGCAATAGCCACGCGCTGCCCGTCGGGTAGGGGCGCAGGCGCACCGTTTCGGTGAGGCTGTTGCTGTACACATCTTTCAAAACGAAGGTGTTGTCCCAGAGCAAGTTGCCGCGCTTGTCGAAGCCGCAAACCAGTGCGTGGGTGATGCGGTATCCCTCGGCTTGCCGACTGCCACCATACCAATTGGATGTATTGTAGCCCCGTAACGGTAGGGACTATAGGGTAGATAGGCGCCACCGAAAGGGCTATAGGCGTTTTGGCGGTACTGCGGATAATATACCTCAGCCACCATCACGTAGCCATTCTGAAACGGAATCAAGTCATGAATCAGGGTGCGGTAGCGCAGCCGCAGAACCCGGTCGGTGGCGCGGTATTTCTCGCTGCGTTGCCGAAGCCGGGCCGCCCGGGTTGGGCTCATGAAGTCGAAGAAGTGCTTGAGGTTAGCAAAGTCATAGAACCGCAGCGAGCGGCGCGAACCGGTTGGCGTTACACCGGCCGACAGGTCGGCAGCAAACAAGCCTTGCGAATACCGGGCGTCCCGCAAAGTGTAGGTACCCGCGAGTAGCCGCCCGCTGGCCGAGTCGCTGGCAGGGCTAATCTGGGCCGAAATAAGGCCCCGCTCACTTTCAGCTTGCACAAATTCCGAGCGAAGCAATTGGCCTTGGGCCGAAAGCTGCTTGAGTTGCAGCCGGGTCTTAAATCCGTTGGTTTGGCTGAGCACGAACTCGGCCCGGCGGGCCGCCGAATCAGCCAGAAACGATAGTTGCGCGGGCAGCGGCTCATACACCGAAGGCAGAAACTGGTATTTGTTGGCCGCCAGATCGAGCAGCAAAATCGTCAGGTGATTGTCAACTAACACCGAAACGAACAGGTTGCCATCGAGTGCTTTTAAGTCGTAGATGCTGCGCGCGAGCTTAGTTTCAAAAGTGTAGGTGCGTATTTGACCACTCGTGCCATCTATAGCCGCTATGTACAAGCGGTGCTCCAACGACTCGGACTGGAACAGGGCATATGCACTAGTTCCTTCCCCGCAAAGCTGCCGAAATTCATACTCCCGGGGTACCTCCATCATCTTAGCCCATTGGGGCTGGAGGCGGTAGTTGTATTTCTGGATTTCGTAGCTCGTGTTTTTGCGTCCTCCTAATGCGTCTTTGTTTACAACCAGAAGCAAACTGCTATCCTGGGCCAGAGGCAGCACTTGCACGTCGCTGGAGTACATCTCCAGCGGTAATTCCAGTCGTACGCCCTGCACGGGCGTCGGGGGGCTGGTTGCGCCAGCCCTAGTTGGGCGCAACCAACGCTAAGTAAGATGCAGAGGTAAGAGTATACGTATTTCATAACCAAAGCCAGATGCCAGCTTCGGCATCTACGCCTAGGTAAGATACGGGAAGTAGTGAATTAGGTGATGAAGTAAGATAGGTAAATAGTGAAGCCGTGAACTTGTGAATGAAAAGGCGGACATGCAGACTACATAGTTGAGATGCTAACCCCTGTATTCACAAGCTCTTAATTGTTATTTCGCTATCTCGCCCAATTCCAGAATAGCATCAAATTCCTCTGCTTTCAAAGGCATCACCGACAGCCGAGACTGGCGCAGCAAAGCAATTTGACTTAGGCGTTGATCTTGTTTGATGACTGACAGCGTTACGGGCTGCGTCAGGGGTTGATGCGGTTTGAGGTGCACGGCTACCCAGGCGCTTCCGGCTTCGGCTGTGGCATCGGGAGCAGCTGGGTGGGCTACTTCGGCTATGCCAACCACCTCTTTGTCGGTTACACTGTGATAATAAAGCACCAAGTCGCGGGGCTGCATTTGTTGCAGAAAGTTGCGCGCCTGGAAATTGCGGACGCCGGTCCAGTCGGTGCCCCCGTCGCGAGTGAAATCCGCCCAAGAGTAAGCGGCGGGTTCTGATTTAACGAGCCAATAGTTCATACGGCGCAAGCTACTACGGAATGCGCTTGAGTTGAAAATCCGGCCGCCATTACGGAGTTCTGCGCGCTTTCAGCGAGTTGGCTTGCACCGAATAGATCAGAATGCTAAACGCTGAATAGCGGCTGTCGTCGGGCTGAATGCGAAATGTGCTGTCGTCTTCCGTGGTCCAGGTGCCCGTAATAGTAAGCAACTCATCTGCAGGCCCTTGGGTGTATTGCATGAAGCGGCCGTCCTTTTCGAATCGGAAGCCATCGATACCCCAACCTATAGGTTCAAAAGAACCTTCGGGCTGGTAGACATACGCTCCGGAAACATCCTGCTGCCGCGTATTGTACCAGCTTTTGCCAAACAGGGCGTCGGGTGCCGTTACATCACTGTCTTTTTTGCAACTGCTAAGGAAGAGAAGAACGAAGAGAAAAGGAGCAAGCAGGTGTGGGAGGCGCATAGTAGAACGGAGCATTAGAGGGCGAAGAACCGAACAGCTACAAGGGCAATAGCTGTCTAGGGACTATCATTAGTGTTTCACTCGTAAAACGTCATTATCCAAAGAAATTATATGTAATTTATAATTTGCTCCTTTGTTATCATTGAAAGAAATATAGAACAGAGTATTACTTAGAGGAGTCCAGGTCCCTTCATGAGCCTCAAGGCCATCGGTAGGAGCAATATGTAGCTGCGTGAATTGTCCATCAGGATCAAATCTGAAACCGACGCGGCCACGAGAGGGTGGAAATGCGTAGGTGTTTGGCCGGTAAACATCCACGCCGTCTTTGCTTCCTTCATATGAAAACAGCCAAGTGCGGCCTATTAAATTATCAGATATTGAGGTGTTGTCCTTTTTGCAGTTGCTGAGTAGAAGGGTAAGCAGAAGGAAAAGCGAGAGAAAGTAAGGGTAGCGCATAATAAAGTTGGTTGCACCAAAAAGAAAGGACTCCTGTGTGTGCAGGAGTCCTTTCGGGCAAGCAAGGTTGCAGTACGCTACTGTTCAATTCGGCGCACTTTTAGCACGTCTTTGTCCACCGACACGATTTCCAACTTATAGTCCGGGTCTTTTTTGTCGTCCAAGGAAATACGCAGCGTGTGGTCGTTTTCGGCGGTCCATTTGCCTTTGCGACCTTCGAGGCCGTCGGTGGGAGCAATGTCGAGCTGGGTGAACAGACCATTGTGATCGAAGGAAAAGCCAGTGCGGCCCGCGAAGGCGGAAAGGCGTACGTATTGGGGCGGTAAATCCGCACGTCGCCTTGGTCTTCTTCGTGGGCGTGCAGCCAAGTGCGTTCCAGTTGTTTCATTTGGATGGCGTTTTCGGCGCCAGGTTGGCAGGTGGCGGCTAGCAACAGCACGCTTAAAGATGCCAACAAAGTGAACAGACGCATATTTCTAGGTAGTTTATAGTTTCTGAATTTCAGATTCTTGTTGAACGTGCTTCCCCTATTCCGCGTCTAAGAGACGAAAGAATAGGGACTATTCGTACTGCAACGCCATCCAGGACGTGTATCCTGCGTTGAAGTAGCACGGCTTTGCTGCTGGCCGCCAACCAACGAATGTAAAGAAATCAGCAACGGCAGGGCTTTGTTCTGTTTACGCTGCTACTAGTAACCGACCATTATTGATCTCCAATCAACAATCAGCCACCAGAAACTACCTTTGTTGCTATGGATAACCGCGCCCTTACGCGTGCTTTTCGGCTGGCCGCCCAGCTGCTGGAACTGCACGATGAAAATCCTTTTAAAATCCGGGCTTACGAAGGTACCGCTAGCGCCCTCGAAGCGCTGAGCTTTCCGGTGGCCGACGTAGAACGCCACGGCCTGCCCGACCGTACCGGTCTCAGCAAAACCGCCGCTGCTCGCGTAGCCGAAATGCTGGATACTGGCACCTTCGAAGAATTAACGCGCCTGCTAGCTGCCACGCCGCCCGGGGTAGTAGAACTACTGAACGTGAAAGGTATCGGGCCCAAAAAGATCCGGGCGCTGTGGAAGGAACTTGGCATTGAAAGCCCCAGCAACTGCGCGAAGCCGCCGAAAACGACCAAGTAAGTAAGCTGAAAGGCTTCGGGCAGAAAACGCAGCAAACCATCCTCGAAGCCCTGGAATTCTCGGCTCAAAGCAGTGGCAAGCTGCTTTATCCGCAAGCTGAAGAATTAGCCAACAACCTACGGGAGCGTCTGCAGGAAGCCCTCTTCACCGAGCAAGTAGCCGTGACAGGGGAGGTACGCCGCCGGTTGGAAACCGTAGAAACCGTAGCGCTGGTTGCAGCTACTTCGCAGCCCACCAAAGCTCACACCCTGCTCAACCAACTCGACGGCCTTACTGCCGAGCCGCATCGTTCCGGCCCGTTCGCGTGGCGGGGTACGGCCACAGCATCAGGAGTGAAAGTAGAGGTGCTATTGGTAAGCAAAGAAGACTTCACCAATCAAGTCTTCTTGCACTCGGCCGCCGAAAACCATCTTTCGGAGCCGCTTACCGACACGCCAGCCGGGCAGCCAGCTACATTGCGCCAGTTGCTGCACCGGGAGCGGTTCTACCAGGAAGCTGCCATTTACGAGAAGGCTGGTTTGCAGTATGTGGAGCCCGAAATGCGTGAAGGCCTAGGCGAACTGGCCTTAGCTAAAGCGCATCAACTGCCTAAACTGCTTGAAGACTCCGACCTGCGCGGTTCGCTGCACAACCACAGCAACTACTCCGATGGTAACCATAGCCTGCGGGAGATGGCTACTTTCTTGCAAGGCCAAGGCTACGAGTACCTTGGTATCTGCGACCATTCACAGGCCGCGCACTACGCCAACGGCTTGAGTGTGGAGCGGGTGCGTCAGCAGCAGCGCGAAATTGAGGGGCTGAACCAGGAGCTGGCACCGTTCCGCATTTTCAAAGGCATCGAGTCAGATATTTTGTCTGATGGCGCGCTCGATTATCCGTCCGCTGTGCTCGAAACCTTTGATTTCATTGTGGCCTCCGTGCACAGCAACCTGCGCATGGACGAGCGAAAAGCCACCACGCGCGTGCTGCGCGCCATCGAAAACCCATATTGCACCATGCTCGGCCATCCTACGGGCCGCCTGCTGCTGCGTCGGGAGGGCTACCCTCTCGACCACAAAGCTATCATCGACGCCTGCGCCAAGCACCAAGTTATTATCGAAATTAACGCCAACCCCTGGCGCCTTGACTTGGATTGGCGGTGGGTGCACTATGCGCTAGAGCAAGGGGTGCAACTGAGCATCAACCCCGATGCACACCATACCAACGGCTACGCCGATATGCGCTACGGCGTGTTTATGGGCCGGAAAGGGGGACTCACCAAAGAAATGACGTTCAATGCCAAATCGGTAAACGAAGTAGCCGACTACTTCGCCAAGCGCAAAGCCGATATCAAGCCCCCGTTGGAATTCAAGGAGTCCTTGTTTGGTTGATTTTATTTAAAGAGCTGGCAGTCAGAGCTAAGAATTGGGCGAAAAACAAGCCATCCATTGTTCTCTCCTAATTCTTAGTTGTGGTCTGCTTATTCCTGCCGGTTCTCCTGTCGTCTGCACATGAAAATTCTGATTCTGCGCTTTTCTTCTATCGGTGACATTGTGCTGACAACGCCCGTTATCCGGGCTGTGAAACAGCAGGTACCGGGAGCAATAGTGCATTTCTGTACCAAACCTGCCCACCGAAGCTTCATCGAGCCCAATCCCTACATCGACAAGGTGCATTACCTCACGGGCTCGTTGAAGGAGCTAGTGGCTGAATTGAAAAAGGAACAGTTCAATTTCGTTGTTGACTTGCATCACAACCTACGCACTACCATGCTGAAGGCTATGTTGGGGGTGAAGTCGGCTAGCTTCGATAAGCTCAACCTGCGAAAGTGGCTGCTCGTGCAGTTCAAAATCAGCACTATGCCCCGCGTCCACATCGTGGACCGGTATTTGGCAGCTGCGGCGCAGCTAGGAGTGAAAAACGACGGCAAAGGGCTCGACTATTTCATTCCGGCAGCCGATGAAGTTGATTTGACAACGTTGCCTGCTGGCTTCCAGCGGGGGTATGTCGCATTTGCCATTGGGGCGCAGCATGCCACCAAGCGTCTACCTGTGGAGCGCATCATAGAGCTATGCGGTCAGTTGCGGTGCCCAGTAGTGTTGCTTGGTGGCCCCGAAGATGAAAGCAACGGTCATATCGTGGAGCTGGCTTTCGAAAAGCAGGCAGCCACCTCACCACCCGCCCCTGCGCGCATTCCAGATAGTCCCTACTACTTCCCTGGTGCTTCTGCTGCGTCGCTGCAAACTACTATTTACAACGCCTGCGGCCGGTATTCCCTCAACCAATCGGCTTCTTTGGTGCGGCAGGCGCAGTTTGTGGTCAGCCATGATACGGGGCTAATGCATATTGCGGCAGCCTTCCGCAAGGAGATATTCAGTGTGTGGGGCAACACCGTACCTGAGTTCGGTATGTATCCGTATCGCACCGAGTTTCGAGTGCTGGAAGTGCGAGGCTTGCCGTGCCGGCCATGCTCTAAAATCGGCTACGAAAAGTGCCCACAAGGGCACTTCCGTTGCATGCGCGACATCAAATTTGATTTGGATCTGCCTCAAACGCAAGACGGGCGGTAAAGGTTGAAAACTGAGAGTGAAAGAACGAAATTTTTCAAACGGATTTCGCTATACTTGCTGCTAATTGGTCAGGTATAATCTTATTTTCATTCTCTCTTTTCAACGTTTCCTCAATGCGCGTTTCTACTCTGGGTACTCTATGTATAGCCCTCTTTACACTATTACTTACGGCTTGCGGACCAAGCATTTATTTGGCGCAAGACTTCCGCAGTTATGCTCCTAAGCACAAAACAGTAGCCATTTTACCTGCATTCGTTACGATGCAGCTCCGGCCCAACCAAGCCAAAAACACCACTCCTGAACAGCAACGGGAAATGGAAAACAAAAGCGGCATGGATTTCCAGGAAAAAATCTATGCGTGGCTTCTGCGTCGGAGCCAGCAGCGTGGGTATACTGTCCAATTTCAGGATGTAATGCAAACCAATGCTCGTCTGCGGGAAAGTCAAATTCCAGTTGCCGAGCTACGTAGCCGTACGCCGCAGGAGTTAGCCAAGATTCTCGGCGTTGATGCCGTTCTGACCACCAGCGTGCGGACCAGTAAGCCAATGAGCGACGGTGCGGCTGTAGCCGTGGGGTTGATTGCCGGCGCGTGGGGCGCCACCAACCAAGCTAATATCACGGTAAACATTCATGAATCCGACGCCGGTAAATTGCTCTGGAAGTACGATTACGTAGCAGCCGGCTCGGTTTTCAGCTCGTCTGAAACCGTAGTGGACGCGCTGATGCGTAACGCTTCCAAGAAATTTCCTTACACTCCGAAGTCTTAATATATTCAGGAAGGCCTGACCGCCATTTATACACAAGGGCTGCTTGCGTCACACGACCAAGCAGCCCTTTCTATTGGGCATTAGACTTGCAAAGCCGCAAACACTAAGGGATATTGTACCTTTTAGCTGTAACCTCAGCAGCATGAAGTGCGGGCCGGCTGCGTCTGCACCCGAATATCCACTTAATTAGCAACAGCACTTTGCCTCCAGCTCCACTCCTATGACAGATACACCCGATAAGTCAGTGCTAGTGAAAGTTGGTCAAGAGGCGTTGCTGGCCGATGTGCAGGCCGGACGCCATACCTGGTTCATTGATGAGCCCGTCGCAGTTGGCGGCCAGGACCTTGGCCCTACGCCCTACGACCTGCTGCTTTCGGCACTAGGCGCCTGCACGGCCATCACGCTGCGCCTTTACGCCACCCAGAAAAAGTGGCCTCTCGAAGCCATTGAAGTGCGTTTGCGCCATCAGCGCGTCCACCGTCAAGACTGCGACAAGTGCGAAATGCCCGGCGAGATGCTGGAAGAAGTGCAGAAAGAGCTGCGCCTGATTGGTCCGCTTACCGAAGAGCAGCGCCAGCGGCTAGAACTTATTTCGCAAAAGTGTCCGGTACAGAAAACCTTGATGAGCGGTCTGCGCATCGTCACGAATCTACTACCTGCCAACCAACCACTTGTTAACTAACAAACTGCGCCATGGCTATTTGCACTCATTTAGCAACTCTTGAAACTCTCATTCCCGCCGCGGAATACGCTTGTCCTGAATGCATAGCCCTCGGCGACACCTGGGTGCACTTGCGGGTATGCCAGGAGTGCGGCCACGTCGGCTGCTGCGACCAATCCAAGAACAAGCATGCCACCAAGCATTTCCGTGCCACGCAACACCCTGTCATCATTTCCGCCGAACCCGGCGAGCAGTGGGCTTGGTGTTATGTGGACGATCAGATGGCGGAGTACTAGCCGGGACACTAGCTTATAAAGTTGTTGTGCTAGCGGTGTCAACAGGTAATACCAATGCTGGATGCAGCAAAAGGTAAGTTACTACAGAAAGCTCAGGAAGGTGGAGTGTATGTTGTCGAAGCAAAGGCTTGTCAATGGGAATTTACTTCACTTCTGCCATTAAGCTTACTAGCGTAGAACTAATGTGTCAGCCAATGTTGGAGATGCACCGACTCCTGACGCGATTTGCAGAAACAAATCCTAATGCATGACCCTGCTGACTCTTTGCCATTGCCGCCGCGCCGACCAGCGCTCTTTACATAAAGCGGCCCGCTCGAATCATTTCGAGCGGGCCGCTTTGCATAGGCGCAGTACCTCAACCAATCTTGCTGAATCCGCAGTAAGAGTGCAGTACTTCCGGCAGATGAATACTGCCATCTTCCAGTTGGTTGTTTTCCAGCAACGCCGCCACGATGCGAGGCAAGGCCAGAGCCGAGCCGTTGAGCGTGTGTAGAAGTTGGGTTTTGCCGCCTTCTTCGGGTCGATAGCGCAGCTTGAGGCGGTTAGCTTGGTAGGTTTCGAAGTTGCTAGCCGAACTCACTTCCAGCCACCGGCCCTGAGCGGCGCTCCATACTTCCAAATCGTAGGTGAGGGCCGAGGTGAAGCCCATGTCGCCGCCGCAAAGGCGCAACACGCGGTAGGGGAGACCTAGCTTCTGCAGTAAGCCTTCGATGTGAGCCACCATTTCTTCGAGGATAGTGTAGCTCTGGTCGGGCAAGGCAATCTGCACGATTTCCACCTTGTCGAACTGGTGCAAGCGGTTAAGGCCGCGCACATCGGCACCCCACGAGCCGGCCTCGCGGCGGAAGCAGGGAGTGTAGCCGACATTCCGTACTGGCAACTTGTCTACGGCCACGATTTCATCACGGTAGAGATTGGTGATGGGTACTTCGGCCGTCGGAATCAGGTAGAGGTTGTCACGCTCATCGTGGTACATCTGGCCTTCCTTGTCGGGTAATTGGCCGGTGCCGTAGCCTGAGGCCTCGTTCACCAAAATCGGGGGCTGCACTTCATCGTAGCCAGCAGCGCGGGCTTCATCCAAGAAAAAGTTGATGAGGGCGCGCTGCAGGCGGGCTCCCTGCTTTTTGTAGACCGGAAAGCCAGCTCCCGTAATCTTGTTGCCAAGCTCGAAATCAATAATGTCGTGCTTCTTGATTAGGTCCCAATGTGCTTGGGCTGTAGCGGGTAATTGGGGTATTTCGCCTACCTGCCGTACCACTTCATTGTCTTGGGCAGAGCGGCCCTCGGGCACACTGCTGTGGGGCAGATTGGGAAGTTTATAAAGGGTTTGCTGCAACGCAATTCCAACTTGCGCCAGCTCGTCGGCGTGAGATTTAGTTTGTTGCTTGAGTTCAGCGGTGCGCACTTTCAAGGCTTCTGCACCGGCTTTATCGCCAGCTTTCATCAAACCGCCAATCTGACGGGCCAATTCGTTGGCTTCTGCCTGCGCCGCGTCGTGAGCAGTTTGCAGGTCTTTGCGGCGCTGGTCGAGGCTGAGTATCGCTTGGACGTCAGCTTCCGCCGTTTTGTAATGTTTCTTGGCCAAGCCGGCCAGCACCTGTTCGGGGTGCTCTCTGAGAACGGAAACTTGCAGCATAAGGCAGAAAACACGAGTGAAGATCGGCGTAAAAATAGACCCTAGATTCCGCAGATTAAATGCTTCGAGTAGATTACGCTAAATTCAGCCAACCAACCGCCCACTAAGCTGCGTAGACAGAGAAACTAGCAGCCCAGGGCAATCAGAAGTAAGCTGCCGGAGCAACACGAATAAGAGGTTTAGCTTATTGCAAACCGGCTTTTAACCGTGCTCCAGGGATTTTCAACTCTACGGGTGGTAATTTTTGGAACCGCGTCGCAATAGTAATGAGCTAGTGTAGTTCTGCCATCAATCTAAATTTCAACGATATCAGCATCCATGACTTATTTTTCTGCGTAAAGGAGCTTATTCTGCAAAATATGCGTTCCGATTTGGCAGTTCATCTGTATTAGATTAACATTGCGCTAACAAGTCGGCAGCTGATGTCGGGTTTTCGGTAGTTTTATAACATCCGGCCCGCGGTTATTTTCCAGCGCTACTCCCGTTACACTCCCTCCGTTTCGTCCTGAAATATCCGTGCTGTATGCCGCCCCGCGGCTCAAGGTATTGCCCGATGTTGTTGGCAATGTACCGCTGTTGGTTGTGCTTCCGCTTTTGATTTTTTTCTCCCCTCATTGCCTCTATGTACACTATTGAAGAGTTGAAGGACCGGCTGCTTTCCGACCTAAAGGAAATTGCAGAAGAACTCAACGTCGGTAATTTTAAAAAGCTCAGCAAGCAGGATCTCATCTATAAGATTCTCGATCAGCAAGCCGTTATTCCCGCCGATAAGCTCCCCCTAAAATTAAGCCCAGCGGCGGCAAAGCACGTCCGGAATTGCCCTTCTCTGATGTGGCGGTAGCCGATGAGCCTGTTATTGCAACCACTGAAGTAGCCAACCAAGTGGTGGCTGCTGTGCGCTCAGCCGCCCCTGCTCGCACAACGGCCGCTCGGACCGCCGCACCTGCTCGCCCAGCAACTCCAGCCCGCCCAGCGCGCACCAAAGCTGCCCCAGCGCCAGTAGCAGAAGCTGCGCCTGCTCCAATCGAAGCCCCCGCTGTAGAAGCTCCAGTAGCTGTAGATACTCGCCCTGAGGTAGAAGCGCCAGCCGCTGTAGTAGCTCCTGAAGCGCCGGCTGCAGATGCGCCGGCTGAAGCAGCACCGGCCCTGAAACCCCTGCTGAGCGCCCTATTAAGCCTTTCCAACGGCCAGAACGTCGTTCGCGCGAAGCCAATGGCCGCAACAACCGTCCGGCTGCTCCTGAAGCGCCAGCTGAAACAGCGGATACACCTTCTGCTAACGGACCTACTCTGGAGGCTGCTGTAGAAAGAGCCCCTTTCTTGCCTCCTGCAGCAACTGAGGTTGCGCCAGATGCGCCCGATACAACTGTAGTAGCCACTACCGACGCGCCTGTAGCACCCGTAACGCCACCAGCGCCGCGCATTTTCCGGCCCGAGCAGAACGGTAGCACTCCGCGTCCACCACGCGACCAGCCCCGGGAGCGTGAGTTCCGTGGTGAGCGAGACCAAAATCAAACGCCTCGTGACTTGCGCGGCGACCAGCCCCGCGAAGCTCGCCCCGCTGTATCGCCTGAAGTGGCACGCAACGGCGACGGCCGCAGCGCCGACGGCGTCCGTGACATGCGCGACTATCGGAATGAGCCCCGGACTGGCGACCAGTCACAGCGCGACCAAAACCGGTTGCCTCGCGACCCACAGGCACCCCGCGACCTACAAGGTCGGCCGGACCGGGAGCAGCGCCGCGAAGACCGATATGCCGCGCGCGAACTGCAGCGCCAGCAGCGTCAAGAGGCAAATGGACAAGCCCGGCCCGAAAGCAACGGCCAGCAGCAACAGCCCCGCCCACGCAACGATTTCGACATCACCATTCCAGGTGAAGGCACGTTGGAAATGATGCCCGACGGCGGTTATGGTTTCCTGCGCAGCCCGTTCTACAATTATATGTCCTCGCCCGACGACATCTATGTAGCGCCAGCACAGGTGAAGCAGTTTTCGCTGAAAGCCGGCGATACCGTGAAGTGCACTATCCGGCCCCTCGCGAAGGCGAAAAGTATTACGCCCTAGTAGGAGTGGACAGCATCAACGGCCGCGCCATGGAAGAAGCCCGCGACCGGGTACCGTTCAACAGCCTCACGCCTTTGTTCCCGGAAGAGCGCCTGAAGCTCACTACCAAGTCGGGTTTGTACAGCACCCGGATTCTGGATTTGTTTGCTCCTATCGGTAAAGGACAGCGTGGCTTGATTGTGGCCCAGCCAAAAACCGGTAAAACGGTGCTGCTACAGGAAATTGCGAATGCCATTTCTGAAAACCACCCCGAGGTGTACCTCATGATCTTGCTGATTGATGAGCGCCCGGAAGAAGTTACGGACATGACGCGCTCGGTGAAAGCCGAGGTGCTCAGCTCCACCTTCGACGAGACGCCTGACCGGCACGTGAAAATCACCAGCATTGCGCTAGACAAAGCCAAACGCTTGGTGGAGTGTGGTCACGACGTTGTGATTCTGCTCGATTCTATTACCCGTCTGGCTCGTGCGTATAACGCCGTGCAGCCTGCTTCTGGTAAGATTCTGTCGGGTGGTGTGGACGCTAATGCGCTGCATAAGCCGAAGCGCTTCTTTGGTGCAGCCCGGAATGTGGAAGATGGTGGTTCGTTGACCATTATTGCTACGGCGCTTATCGAAACTGGATCCAAAATGGACGAGGTTATTTTCGAGGAATTCAAAGGTACCGGCAACATGGAACTGCAGTTGGACCGCAAACTGGCCAACAAACGCATTTTCCCTGCCATCGACGTACCTGCTTCTGGCACTCGCCGGGAAGACTTGCTGATGAGCAAGGACGAACTGAGCCGCATTTGGGTGCTGCGCAAGTTCATGGCCGACATGACGCCTTCCGAAGCAATGGAATTCTTGAAAGACCGCATGAAGGGCACCCGTGACAATGCCGAGTTCCTTGTGTCAATGAACGGCTAAACCCGTTGCGTATTCTCGTTTAACGCGTCGTGGTGCGCTTGCCGAAGTATCTCGTTAGTGCTATAACCCTTCCTAGAGGTTAGCGCACTAGCAAGATTTTTCGACAAGCTCACCACGACGTTTTTATTGCTGTTTGCTTCTTCTGTGCTATGCTACAACCAACCGCTGCCGACCGGCCTGAATTGCTTTACATCTTCGATCCACTTTGTGGCTGGTGCTACGGCATGAGCCCCGTGCTACAGCGGATACAGCGAGAGTTTGCCGACCAAGTAGACCTATCAGTGCTCTGTGGTGGTATGATAATAGGTGAGCAGGTGGAGCCGATTGGCAAGGCCTGGAGTTACATCAGTGGCTCGTTGCAGCAAGTGGAAAATGTAACGGGAGTGGTATTTGGGGAAGCTTTCCGCGCCCTAGGGGAGGAGGGAAGCTATGTGCAGGATTCCGAGCCGCCAAGTTGGGCCATCAATGCGTTTCGGCAGCTCAATCAATCCCAAACAGCCAACTTCGCGCACGCCGTACAGTACGCACATTTTCACGACGGAGCTGACCTAAACGAGCCCCAAATCTATGTGCCATTGGCAATAGCCAATGGCGTAGATGGCGCGGAGTTTTTGCGTCGGCTGGCGCTGCCTGAAACAGCAACGGCTACTCGGCAAGAATTTGCGGCGGTATCTAAAATTGGAGTTCAGGGTTTTCCAACCGTGATTTTACGGGTAGGCAGCCAAGGCTATGTACTAACTCGCGGCTATCAGCCCTACGAGGTGTTTGCTGACTCTTTGCGGCAAGCTCTGGAGCAGGCTCAGTCGTAACGGATTTACTTACAACCCCTAGCCACAGCGAGTAACACTATTTAGTGGATTCGGGTAGCTGAACTTCGCTACGAACAGATGATTGCCGAACAATCAAAGAGGTTGGTAGCACGACAGTTTGATGCGCAGTCGTCTGCCTGTCGGTCTGGTGCTTGAGTTCGTTCAAGAGAATGTCAATGACATTTTTGGCAATGTTTTCTATCGGCTGGGCAATAACGGTGATGGCCGGCGTATAGAGGCGAAATAAGTCGTGGTCATCGTAGGAGACAACGGCGAGGTCTTCAGGAATCCGAAGCTTCTGCTGTGTAATAACTTCGAGCCCGTAGATGCTCAGGTAGTTGGTAGAGAAGATAATGGCGTCACAGTCTCGGTTTTCGCGGATGAAGCTGTGGATTTCTGCCAGAATATTCTCGGAGTGTGTGGTGTCAACCCGTTTTATGCGTTGTGGGCGGTTGTGTTCTTGCAAGGCCTGCACGTATCCTTCCAAGCGCGCTTCCATCTGCGTCTGTTTGGAGTCGGTCGTGACGAAGGCGATGTTGCTGAAGCCTTGGTCGAGCAAGTGTTGCGTGGCTTCATACATGCCTTTGGCTCCATCTACCACAATGTAATTGGTAGGTAGTTCGGGCAGATACCGGTCGAAGAGCACAACCGGAATATTCTCGTGCAGAATCGTGCTGATTTGCTCCTCAAGACCCTCAGACGGCACAATAATATACCCATCAACATGCCGATCTTGGAACATGGAAATCAGCTCCTTGGCCTTGCTTGTATCGTTATCTGTACTGCAATAAATAATTCGGTAGCCCCGCTCGAAAGCTTGCTTCTCAATCAGCCACGCAACAGTTGCGAAAAAGGGGTTGGAAATATCTTCCACTACCAAGCCAATTACGTGCGTTTTGCCTGTGCGCAAGCTCTTGGCCAAATGATTGGGCTTGTAGCCTACTTCCTCAACGTAAGCTAGCACCCGTTGCGCCAGCGCGTCGCTAATACGGCTCTGCTTGGCTTTGCCGTTAAGCACTAACGACACGGTTGCGATGGACACATCTAGGTGGCGGGCAATATCGTGGATCAATGTCCGCTTCTTCACCTTACTGCTCATGTTGGAATTACTGAATGATAAGCTTCAAAAGTAAAACAATTACTTGCAAAGGCATTCAAGCGGTGCAAAGAATGCCATCCTGTGCAATAGCATGCTTTCCAAGCTTTTATCTCGCTTCATAATCCCGGAAACTTTAGTGTCGAATAAAAAAAGCCCTGCTGCTATCCTCTATAGCAGCAGGGCTTTTTTTGGCACGTAGTGGTTATGCAACCAAATACGCGGCACCAAATACGCCGGCGCTGTCACCTAGCATAGGTTTCACGACGGGAGCTGCAAAATGATGATCGATGATGTATTGCGCGATGTTGGCTACACCAGTGGTATAGAGTTCTGGGATGTTGCCTACCCCGCCCCCAATCACAATTACCTCCGGGTCAAGTATGTTGACTACGGCGCTTAGCGCTAAGCCAAAGTAATGCGTTAGGCGGTCTAGAGTTTGCACGGCGGCTGGGTCAGTGCCTGCGGTAGCGCGCTGCATGATCTCCTTTAGCGCCAGCTTCTCGCCACTCTTTTCAGTGTAGAAACGCTCCAGGGCCGGACCAGCCAATATGCTTTCGATACAACCCGTTTTGCCGCAAAAGCAAGTTTTGTCTGTTGTTTCCCCTAAGTAGTTGTGGCCCCATTCGCCGGCAATGCCGTGGAAGCCTTCGATTACTTGCCCATTTACAATGAGCCCGCCCCCGACGCCAGTGCCCAGGATGATGCCAAATACCACCCGCGCCTCGGGAAACCGTTCTTTCACTACGCCTAAGCGGGTTTCAGACAAAGCAAAGCAGTTAGCATCGTTGGCAATGAACACTCGCTGGTTCAATAGCTTTTCTAAATCCGCTTTCAAGGGGCGCCCGTTTAGGGCCGTCGTATTACAGTTCTTCATCAGCCCCGACTTCGGAATCATGGTTCCCGGAGTGCCGATGCCGATCTTGCAGGGTCGGTAACCTGCCGCTTGTTCCATGCGCTCGACCAGTAGGTGCACTTGCCCGAGCATGTGCTCATAGCCTTGGCTAGCTTCAGTAGGCACCCGGTCCCGGAATAACACCTCCGGTTCTGATGCTGACCGCAAAATCACTCCTTCAATCTTTGTTCCACCTAGGTCTAATCCCCATAGGTTTTGGTGTTGGTCGAAGTGGCTTGCTGTATGCTCACTCAGTGCAGCTAGGGCCTGTTGCTTGGTAAGTGGCACCGGGGTTGCTGTAATGTACTCTCTCATGTTGTCGGCTCTAGGGCTGAAGATCGTTCACCTTCGTGAAGTATCTGTGAACGATGGGGCGTCAGCTGATTCGTTCTGATAGTTGTAAGTAGAAGGCGTGTTAAATACCTTCTTGGTAAGCTGAGGTTACTCGTTTGTTTACTTATTTCTTCGAAAGCCAAGAAACTGTTGGGGCACCGTTGTAGGGTATATATGAGTGAAGCGTTAAAATTATTGCCTTCGACAGTAAGCTTCTATTTCTTAATCCACTGCTTCAGAGGCTATGGCTTTTATGCAACAGCGTATCGTTGTTGGCGCTAAAAGCTTTTAGCTTTGCGTAGCAATATAAGAACGCCTGCTTGGCTTACCAATGATTTCCTTTTCAAGACATTAGTTGCATTCCGCACGGCGGCACTAATGCCCAGCAGTGTTGTTTTTAGTTTGTTATTGCTCTTTGTACTTGCTTGATTTCCAGTTCATTTTCAGTTTCATATCCTTAGCTCGTGCTGTGCAGCTTATTGCATAGGCAAATCATACTTATAGGCGGAGCTAAGTCATGCCTTGAGATGTATATGCCGGAAGTGTTACGGCATGTCTAGGCCTAGTAATTGCGGTAAGCAGCCACAGGCAAAGCATCGCAAAAGTACTTTCCTAACACGCTTGTACCTATCAAGCACATAAGTCACTGCATAGAGGAATAGTAGAGCCCCAGACTTGACCAGACAGTGTAGAAACTAGTCGTGCACATGCCGCACTGCAAAAGGCAGACACAAATCTCGTTTCACGTGGCTTGAAAACCACACCCTTGCCGCCTGCAACTGTATTTGTTGAGGTCAGAAGGCGTGAACAGTTGTGGATACGCTACTAGCTACCGCCGCCGGGTAGATGCACCACCTGCTTAGTACGCGGAGCCCAAGCAATGCGACGACGGTCTTCCTTGCCGACTAAGTACGTGAAACTAACGGCGTCTGGACGCTGGCGTAGGTCGTCCCAAGTGGCGCGGTCGATGGTGTTATCGGTTGGGTAAGTGTCTTTGGTAGTAAGAGCAGGCGTGCGAAAATTTTTGTCGCTGAAAAACTCATCCATGCGGCGACGAATGTATGCCTCGCGCTCGGCCGCAGAAGCAGTAGGGGTTTTCATTTCGTACACCATAGCGGCTTCTAAGTCTTCTGCGGCCAGCATTTCGCGAAAGATGACTTGCCCATTACCATCCGTTATGGTGAAGGTAGCCTCACCGGTTAGCACATCCTTGCCGCGCATTGTCAGGCGGAACTCGTCGGGAGAGCCGGGAGCAGAGAAAATATGACGCTTACGTACCGTTTTTAACGTGTCGGACTGCGCGTTGGCAACAGTGGCACGCGTCGTATCCATCGGCTCTAGCTGAGTTGCAGTATCGGCCGTGGAGGGGGTGGTAGATGCCTGCCGCGTATCGGGAGTGGAGCAAGCAGCAACGAATCCAAGCAGAGAAAGCAATAAGGTGAAACGCATGATTTGAAATACAATGGTAAGAGCCAAAAATACGCGATTTCCGAGTGCACTGTTTAGGTACTAAGTCGCGGGTAACTCAACAGTTACCACCACAACATTAGCGCAAATGCCAAGCTCATACACAACGATGACACCTGGTTCATGCGCATCGTGTGCTCGAAGTCGGCTGCCGCGGGATTACGCCAGACCGCATAAGCCCATTGCCCGAACAAGGCCACCACAGGACCCGTAGCTACCAGAAAAATCAATAGATGGCGGGGCTCGTTGCGCAGCCAGAGCGTGTACGCTAGCAGAGCCGCGCCCGCTAACAACCCAACGGCAGCAAACTTAAACGTGCCTCGGATACCAAGTAGCAAGCTCAAGGTTCGGTCGCCGCGGCGCGCATCCTCTTGATGCTGGTATACCTGCGTGAGCGGATAGGACCCACACAAAAACAGGCTGCTAACAGCAGCCAGCATCAGGTTTGTTTTTTCAAGAAGAACAGTTTCAGTAGCGCCTACGCCAACTTGAGTCATCAAAAACGTGAAAGCACCCTGAAACACCACCACTACAACTGTACTCAGCAACGGGTATTTTTTGAGCCGGATGCCCTCGTAGCTGTACGCCTTCGATACCAACAGATACACCGTCACTAGTAAGCCAAACAGCGGGCTTAGCAACACTGCGCCAATTATGGCTAAGGCATCGAACAGATACACTAGGTGCAGCAATTCTTCCGATACTTTGGGAGGCTGCTTGAGACCCCCAATGCTGCCTTCGTCCCGGTCGTAGTAGGAGTTGTAGCCATTGGAAGCCGGATACGCCAACAAGTGCAGTACCACGAACACGCCTACCGCTCGGCTCACGCTTAGGGGTTGGCGCAGGGCGCTAAGTCCGAACCAGTACACCGGCATCAAGTAAACAGAAAAGGGGATGCGCAGCAGCAATAGCGCGCGACGGTAAGACATTTTACACTTGCTGGTTTTGGTTAGCTTATTTCTAGTGGAGGGCAAGGTACGGGTTAGGTTCAGAACACCGCCCGCCACATTCGCTAGGAAAAGCTTATAAACGTCAACTAGCAGGGCTTACTTGCTTTGCCTAGGTTCTCACTACTTAGAACGCGGAACCCCAATCAAGTAGGTTACCTCGGGCCCCCACCAATGCCGCACTTTGCCAGCCTGCCACTCAAAGGTTCTCTGCGGATCGGCGCGGTGGGCCAAGGCTAGCAGCTGTGCTGGCGGGTACATGCGCAGAATAGAAACGGTGCCATCCCAAATCGTAAAGAGCGGAATGAGCGGAACCAGGTACGTGAAAAACAGCCGGCTCAGGCGGAACGGTCGCATGAAAGGAGTGAATAGCAATTGCGCTACGGGTAGCACTGTCCAAGCCAGAAGAATTTCCAGCCAGTGTTTGCCGGCCCCTTCAAACACGCCAATGCCAGCTTTTTGCTGAACAGCATCAGCAAGTATGGCTTCGGCTAGAGAGGGTGGAAAATGATGAAAAGCCGAGAAGATGGTGCGAAACCCGGTGAGAGTTGCCGGAACGGCCGTGGCATCGACGGGAGAGGCTTCGTATGTGAGGCCAGGAGTGCGCGCCGCAAGTAGCTGCCAGGCGGCTGGTTGCGGGTACAAGTCGGTAAGGGTGATACGGGCCGTGGGCAAGCCGATTGCGTGCAGGCGACGTAACACCCCTTCGGTGCCGCCGCCAGCCCCAGCACCTAACTCCAGTAGGTCCGACGTGCTGGCTTTTGCCATGGCATCACGCAACTGCGGCACAATGGGTTGGTAGGTGCCAAGCAGCGAAATCATGAAGCGCAGATAGTCCATCATGCCCGCCCGAATGACGCGCGGAAACCAAGGCAGGTCTTCAAACTCGAATAGCTGGAGGCGAATTTTCACCTCCCTAAGTACGCACAAAGACTCGCAGACGTCTATTCACTTAAGCGGACTTGTCTATCACGCTTTTTTGTTAGCAGCGTGGTGGTCGAGGTTTGACCAGTAGGGCTGTACAGCCAGAGTACAGTGAGCACGCCCGCCACCAAATACGGAAACGACATTTCGAGCAAGCCAAAGAAGGTGGCGAAAGGGAGCAGAAGGTGCAGGGCCTCATTAGCCAGCAGAAAAAACAGCATTACGCCAAGTAAGGCCATTGAACGGCGCGGCCAAGCTGCACAAATCTTTCCTAGAACCGCAAAAAACGGCATTGCCAACGGTACCAAGGGCAATGTTATAGTAGCGGCCAGTAGCCCAGCTACTACAGCAATGGTGCTATCGTTGAGCCGGTGTGTAAGGGCAAAACCAATGCCTAGCAACAACGTGCCACCGAGGTTGCTGAGCAGCCATAAGATGAGGGTACGAATAATAGTAGATTGGATAGGAGAATACGATTTCAGCATTGAGTAATCATTTAATAGCGCTAACACACATGAGCCAACATCGGGGTAAACCAGCAACTGTTTACGGGCAAGGCTTTACGCTTGGTTACCTACCAACTGGACTTGTTTGGGAAAACCATCTTCCAATTTGGTGCTTGCCCATGAATGATTTTCCCGATTTGATCTGAAACACTATACCAAGTAACACGCACAGAAAGGCGAATAATCGAACTCACACTGCGGCTTTACTTTTTAAGGGGTAAAGGTCTACCATAAAGCCAGCACGTTGTAAGCTGCTAGAGATAGCCACAGAGCCTGATTTTAGGGGCGAAGCGCATTATCTTTATTCATTAGGAAAAAATTTATAGAACTACTTGTAAAGTCCAAGAAGTTTGTTGTGCTTTGCAATACAAAGTGCTTTTAGAAATGATGAAGCCCGCCGTAGACCCATTAGCCCAGCTCACCGAGATTCGCAGTATCATGGAGCGTTCGTCCCGCTTCATCTCCTTAAGTGGCCTATCCGGGGTTGGGGCCGGTGTCGTGGCATTAGCTGGGTCGGGTCTAGGGCACTGGTACCTGAACCGGGAGTATGGCTCGTTGGGTTATATGCGCCTGCTCCAAAGCACGCCGAATGAGCGGGAACTAGTTTTGCCGTTTCTGCTGCTGCTATCGGGGGGCATGATAGCCGCGGCGCTGGCCGTGGCTACCTTCTTCACGGCACGACGCGCGCGCAAAGCCAATCAGCCCCTTTGGAGTGCCTTGGGGCGTCGGCTTGCCATCAGCTTGATAATTCCGCTGGTAGCGGGTGGCTTGTTTTGTCTGGCGCTGTTTCTGCGTGGCGCCGTAAGCTTGGTGGTGCCAGGGTTACTGCTGTTCTACGGTTTGGCGCTCCTCAACGCCAGCAAGTACACACTAGATGAAATTAGGCTGCTAGGCCTCACGCAAATAGCTCTCGGATTAATATCGGTTTTGTTGCCTGGGTCCGGATTGCTGTTCTTTGCCCTCGGATTCGGGTTAGGGCACATCGGGTACGGGCTGCTGATGTACAACCGTTATGAGCGGCAATGACATCAGTTAGTTCTCGGAACAACCAAAAATCTGCATCCAAAGCATAACGGGGCCTTCATTCAACCGAATTCTCATCCTGATTCGAAGAGGGCCGTAAGTACAATACAAGAGTAGAGTAGCCGCAAGCCGTTGAAACACCTAATTCATACGCTCAATAAAGCATTTGACCACCGCGTGCGGCTGGGCGTAATGGCCGTGCTCATGGCCAACGACGGCGTAAGCTTTACGGAACTAAAAGAAGCACTCGACCTAACCGATGGCAACCTAGCCAGCCATGTATCGGCGCTGGAAAAGGCGGGCTATGTGCAAGTAGCCAAGCAATTTGTAGGCAAGAAGCCTAATACCACCTATACCGCATCTTCGGAAGGAAAACAGGCTTTTCAAGACCACCTAGCAGCTTTAGAAAAACTCCTGCGCGGATAAACGCTATTTTTTTGTCTACAAACTTTGAAATACAAAGTACTTTCAATTCAACAAATCTGCTCATTCAAAATCACCTAACTGCAACCCCACATGGACACCTCTTTGCCTTTACCAAGCGCCCAACTCGGGGCTTCCCCGATGCCGCGTCTGACCCTCACAACTTTGCAAAAAGTGGCGTTGCCTGTCGGGGCCATTGTATTTGATATGCTATTCTGGCGTGAGCGAGCCGCCCTCAACATGCTCCTTTACACGCTGTTTGTCGTAGCCGCAGTACTACTCGCTCTGCCACGGCACGCACCCCAATGGCGCTCCAACTATTTCCGACTGACCCTGCTCGGGACGTTGTTGAGTGCGGTAATGGTGGCTTGGTATGGGTCAGGGGCGGCCCAGTTGGCGTGTGTGGCTTCGTTGGCGGTTTGGCTTGGCTACGTCAACCAGCCCCACCTGAAACTGGTAAGTAACGCTTTGCTCACCGCGCTTAGCAGTGCCTTCCAGGTGATACCAAGGCTGACTAGCTTGGTGCACCTGCCCAACAACATGGGTAGCCGAATGGGACGCACTTGGTTCTACGGTCGTTTGCTCGGCGTGCCGATCTTGGCCCTAGCGGTATTTCACATCTTGTTTGTAATAGCTAACCCCGTGTACAGCGAGCTGGTCAGCCAAGCGCTAGATAAGGTAGGGGAGTGGCTGGCTGCTTTGTTCGAGGACATTTCTATTCTGCACATTTTGTTTTTCCTCATGGGGCTTGCTCTGACCGGAGCCGCGTTGGTGCTAATACCTGTGCATTACTTCATCGACCAAGAGTCGCGCCTAGGAGAGTTTATTGAGCGGCAGCGTGACCGGGTTGCCTCCTTCGCTGTGCGCCGCCCTGACTTTCGCCCCCAGCATTTCCGGGCCCTCGACTTGCGCAAGGAGTATCTCATTGCTCTGAGCATGTTGAGTTTGGTGAATGCGTTGCTGTTGGTTGTCAACATCATCGACATCAACTGGATTTGGTTTGGCTTCAAGCCAACTACCAACTTCAACCTCACGCAGTTTGTGCACGAGGGTACCTACGTGCTGATTCTGAGTATTCTGGTGGCTATGGGCATTGTGTTGTGGTTTTTCCGCCGCAACCTGAATTTCTACCAAAAGGGGCTTCCGGTGTTGCGTTGGTTGGCCACGGTGTGGGTGCTGCAAAACGTGGTGCTAGCCGTATCGGTGGGACTGCGCAACTACTACTACATTCTGTATACGGGCTTGGCTTATAAGCGCATTGGGGTGTATGGCTTCCTGCTCCTGACGTTGTTTGGCCTGGTTACGGTGCTGCTCAAAATTTGGCAGCGTCGTTCTACTTACTCCTTGGTGCGTCTCAATGCGCTGGCTGCTTACGCGCTTATGGTTGGGCTTGCCTGTGGCAATTGGGAAATCTGGATTGCCCGCTACAATCTGCGTCCTGAATTGCAGGTGCTCGACTACGGTTTCCTGCTCGACATGCCCGACCGGGTGCTCCCCGTACTAGCGGCCAGCCAAGATGTGCTGCCAAAGCGCCAGTTGGTGCACGAAACCTACGACGGCACCTGGACCAAACTTGAACCCACTGCCGCCACCCAACAACTACAGCAGCGGCTCCGGGAATTCAAGGCGCTGCAAGCGGCCCGCAACTGGCCTAGTTACACCTACGCCGACTGGCAGGCTTATGAAGAGGTGACGAAATAACGAAGTGGGGCACTCAGGCTACACCAGGAGGTAGAGTGCCCCGCACGGTACTCATAACTAGTCAATTTCTAATTCTACTCCTATGCTCATTCAATTCTCTCTCACTATCGTGGGGCTGCTTGTCTGTATCGGCGACGTAGCGGCGCTAGCCACCTTGCTTACCTGGCAGGAACGCGCCGCCGACCCTATTTCACGCCGCCAACGCCTGCTAACGGCTGTGCTGCCAGTCAGTAGCCTACTGCTGTTGCTGCTGCTTGGCGCAGTATTTTTCCTGATGATGCTTTGGTCGCCACAAGGGTTTGAGGCGCTTCTCGGCGAGTAGCCTGCTTGTTCACTTCACGTTTTCAAAACTCCACTTTTATGAAAGCTATTTCGCAACCTGCTCAGCTGAACTTGTACCAGCGCTTTGCCCGCAAGACCATTGAGCATGCCCGGACTTCCTTTTTGATTCCGATTTTTTGGCGGGTTTATGGTGCCCAAAACATCCAAAATCAGCTAGACTACTTGCAGAGCTTACCGGTTGGCACTTTGGGCCGTGGAGTAGCCGATATTTTGCGCCAGCACAATCTGCAACTGATTCCGCACTACGAAAATCACGACCTCAAGCATGTGCTGCTCGGCTACGATATGACTCCTGAAGATGAGTTATTGCTCAAAGCCTTTATGCTTGGCAACGGCGATTATTCGATAACCTGTATCGGCTTTCTAGCATTTGCCTTGCTCACGCCCGAGTTGTGGCCCCAACTCAAAACGCACTTCCGCCGGGGCTGTCGTACAGGACGTGTCCTGCACTGGTCTCTGACAAAGTATGCCACGCAGAACGTGGAGGCCCTGCGCCATGAAATTGGCTTTTATGAGGCAATAGAGGCCGAGCAATTCGCATGAACTTACTTCAGTTGCATTCACCACCAGAGGCTACTCGCACGAAGCAGCTATTTCGATGGGTAATAGCGCTGGGTGGGCTTAGTTGGGTCAGTACCCTGTATCTGTCTAGCCTGTGGCGCTACTTTCCGTTGGGCGGCTACTTGGTTGGTGCGGTAGGAGTAGGCTGTCAGGTGCTCTTTCCCTTTCTAACGTGGCGTTTACTCTGGCGTGCTGCTCAGCAACTCGAGAATAGAAATGGGGAACGGCGCCTGCTGAAGCTATCGGGGCTGGTGTTTCTGCTGCTTGGTGTGCTGCAGGTGCTTGTACCGGTGCTGATACTACTATTCCTGCTATTCGTGCCCATAGAGTTTCCTGCGCGTACCGACGGCGACAGTTTCTTCGGCTAAAGCAAGCTCTCAACAACCAGAGGAATCATCAATACTGCCTACAGTTATAGGCTTCCTGTTATGGAAATCGAATCGAAAATTATAATTGACCAACAACCCACAACGACAGTCTTGCCCTCAAGTGGGCGGGCGTTAGCCATACTTATAACTGTGTGCGCCGTGCTATGGGTGTGGTGGATGCTGCCGCAGTTTTGGCCACAGCTACACACCGGCGGGTTCGATGAGTTATTTACCTGGCTTCAAGTGGCGCTGCCGCTTGGTAATGGGGTGGTGCTGTGGTGGGTGAGTCGGCCCATGTGGCAAAGTCCTCGCCTTGACAACCGGGAAGAACTCAAGCGCAGTTTTGTGCTGCTCTTGAGCGTGCTATTTCACCTGGCTTCCCTTGTACTGGTAGCGGGAGTAATCATGCTGTTCAGCGGCGCGGGTGTCGGCGGGTGAAGTAGCGCCAAGTAAAACGGGTCGTCGTTCCCTTTATTTCTAGCAGTATCCAATGAGTGAACTCCAAGCCTTTGCTGCTCGCGCCTTGCGCCAATTGCCTACCTCTCTGTGGTGGGTGCTGACACTGCTGATTGGTGCTTTTATAGGCATCAAGCTGGAGAAAGAGCTTTTCCCGAATACACCCGCTGCCGCAACGGTAGCCAACTGGATAGTCATGGCTTGCCTGGTGGCCTTGTTACCGATAGGCATTGTGTGGCTGTGGCAGGTAGCAATGCACATGCAGCATCCGGGTTGGCGGCTGCTGTGGTACCTGGCTGCTACTGGCGCTACCGGTATTGGCGTGCTACTAGCAGGGATATTGCTGTTTTTGGTGGTGATGTGGATCTAAGAATTATTAGATATACGTGGTGTGTTGGCACGTTGCAGAAGAACACTATTGCGTTGAAGCTTTATAGGAAACCATACCGGATACCATGATTGTAAATCACTGTTATTTAGAGATATATAGTTTAGTAATGAGGTAAGTAATATGGCAAAACAACAAAAACGGCAGGCCGGCCCGCGCCTAACTGGTATATTTACCACTTCTTGACCTGTCACCCCAGGACGCCGCCGCCCAATCTGCTCTGAATGTCCGCTCCAGAACTGCCGAAAACAAACCCTACACCCCGACCGCGCCGGCCTTGGTCGAACCGCATAACGCGTGCCTTTTGGGCTCTTTTCGTGTTGGGCGTCGGCACGTTTTTGCTCTATCCAATTCTGGTGAGCATGAACTTCATGTTCCTCTTCGGAAAATCGCCGAGCTTGGAGGAACTAGAAGACCCTAAGGTGGAGCAACCTTCGGAAATCTATACTGCCGACGGCGTGCTGATTGGCAAATACTTCCGCGAAAACCGCGTGCCGGTGACGCTGAATAAGATTTCGCCTCTCCTGATCAAAGCCCTTATTGCTACCGAAGACGTTCGGTTCTACGAGCATTCCGGCATTGACCTAACAGCCTTGGGCCGCGCTGCGGCTGGGGTAGTAACCGGCAACCGCAGCGGAGGCGGCTCTACCATCACCCAGCAGCTCGCCAAAAACCTCTATAAAACCCGTCGGGGCGAAACGCGCGGGGGCTTGGGCTACATTCCGGGGGTAAGCACACTGATTAGCAAAACCAAGGAGTGGCTTACGGCCGTGGAGCTGGAACGCCGCTATACCAAAGAAGAAATTCTGCGGATGTATTTCAACACGGTGGAATACGGCTCGAAAGCGTACGGTATCAAGGTAGCCGCCAAAACATTCTTCAGCACTTCCCCCGACAGCCTCACGGCTGAGCAAGCGGCCACGCTGGTTGGCATGCTCAACAACCCAACGGCCTACAACCCTCGTTTCCATCCCGATGCGGCCCGCAAACGCCGCAACCTAGTGCTCACGCGCATGGGACAAGCCGGCGTGCTGCCGGCCGCCGAAGTTGCCGCGCTTCAGCAGCAGCCTATTAAACTCAAGTACCAGTTCGAGCAGCATATTGATGGGCCGCCCACGTATTTCCGTGGAGCTGTCAGCCAGTTCGTGAATGAATGGTGCGAGAAGAACGGCTACGATATGTACCGCGACGGGCTGAAAATCTACACCACCATCGATTCGCGGATGCAGCAGTATGCCGAGGAGTCGGTGCAGGACCGCATGAAGCGGCTGCAACAGCAGTTCGATAGGTTTTGGAAAAACCGGGACAAGAACCCGTGGGTGGATGAGGATGGTAATGAAATTCCCAACTTCATCGAAACCCAGATGAAGCGGACCGAGCAGTACAAAGAACTAGCTGAGCGCTACAAAGGCCAGCCGGCTCTTCTTGATTCGGCCTTGCACCACAAGCACCCCACCAAGGTATTCACTTGGAAAGGCGATGGTGACACCACGCTGCTACTTTCTCCGCTCGATTCCTTGGCGTACTACAAGCATTTCCTGCACGCCGGCATGATGACCATGGACCCCTTCACCGGCCAGATTAAGGCGTGGGTAGGCGGGCTCAACTATCGGTTCTTCCAATACGACCACGTCAAACAAGGTAAGCGCCAAGCCGGCTCCACTTTCAAACCGTTCGTTTACCTCACCGCCATCGACAATGGCTACGCCCCTGCGACCGAATCCGGGACGAGCGGGTAACCATCAACTACGTCGAGAACGGCAAGGACATGGAGTGGAAGCCCGACAACGTGACGCGCGAGTACACGGGCATCAACATGACGCTGCGCCAAGCCATGGCCCGCTCCGTAAACTCGGTTACGGCGCAATTGACCGAGCGGGTTGGCTGGGACAACGTGGCCAAGTACGCCCACAAAGTAGGCATCAAAAGCCCTCTACTGCCCGTGCCCAGCATTGGCCTCGGCTCTGGTGGCGATGTGAGCGTGTACGAAATGGTGAATGCCTATAGCACTTTCGTCAATCAAGGCTTCCAGACTGACCCGATGATTGTGACGCGCATCGAGGACCGCAACGGCAACGTCATCAAGCAATTCGACCCTAAACAGCGGCGGGCCATCCCGCCTGAAACCGCGTGGCTGATGCTCTACATGCTGCGTGGCGGCATGGACGAGCCTGGTGGCACCTCGCAGGCATTGTGGGAGTATGAGCTCTGGAAAAAGAACAACCAAATCGGCGGCAAAACCGGCACCACCTCCAACTATTCCGATGGTTGGTACATGGGCGTCACCAAAGACTTGGTCACGGGTGTTTGGGTAGGAGGGGAAGACCGGAGTATCCACTTCCAAGGTTCCCAGCAGGGCGAAGGCGGCCGTACGGCGCTGCCTATCTTCGGCAAATACATGGAAAAGGTCTACGAAGATTCCGATCTCGGCATTACCATGGGGCCATTTCCCAAGTACCCCGGCAAAATCACGCGCCGCTACCAGTGCGTTTCCGAGCAGCCGCGCCGTCGGCAGGCGGAAGCTGTTGATACTATTGTGGTTGACAACCTGCTGGAAAACCTCAATAGTGGCGCCGTGCCTGTGCCGGATAGCCTGTAGGTTATTTACAACCGCAGTCCTGGCACTCTTGCAGGGTAGTAAACGGCACTACGCCGCTGCAGCCACCCCATGTAAATGGCTTGCATTTTTTCTCTTTCGGGTCGTAATAGTAGCGCACAAAAGCTGCGTAGCACATGCCTGCATCGGGTACAAGCGCACAGGCTGCTGGCTGAGAAGTAGGTTCAGGAGAATCTTTTTCAGAGTGGCAGGAGGTAATACAGGCCAGTAGCGCGGCAGTTGATAGTAAAAGTAGCGAGTGTTTCATACCAGTCTGAGCTAGCGTGCTACTATAGAGTTGCAAGGCATCTAAGCCAACTTGCTTTCAATTCAATGAGTAAACCATTTGATTTTTCACTAGCTAACTGGCCTGCGGCGAAGCATATACAGCGCAATCAACAGTCCGAGCGCCAGCAGCGTAGATAGTCCGTGAAAATGGATGCGCGACCACGAGGGAGCGTCCATGGTGTGGTTCACCTCTAGCGAATTGCTCCAAGCAATAAAGGCATCTGCAATAGGCAGTTGACCGAAAAGGTAGCGTTTCTGACCGTTGATTTGAAAAGGCATACCGAAAGCCTCTATACTATTGCGTAGGCCGACGGCGGTAACTGTGTCGCCGTAGCGCTGCATAATGCGCCGACCCACAATAGATGCTGCTCCACCAATATCCAATAGCACCGGCCCCGAATCGATGTGCTCCGCGTTGTCCGCCTCCTGCGGCGATTCGCGCATACCTGGCAAGCCAAAACGAGAGGTAAGAAAGTGGTGCCGATACAGCCTGAAGTGCCGCCGGGCGTAGGTGGAGTCTACTTCATACAGAAAATTGAGCAGTTGACTTTGAGACGCTCCGAGGGCGGCTTGTGTTACTTCGCCAGTGCGAGCGTCCGTTTTGTGCGGAATCATGCCCAACGAGTCGAGGCGTGTATCAACTACTGTTAGCCACTGCTGAATAGTAGGTTGATAAAGCGGCGGTAGTACTCGGTCGTGGCACGCTAAAGCCGCCAGGCACATCATGCCATCAGCAGGCCACGCCGCGCCCGTGTACGATTCAAGGTAGGGAGTGGGACTTGCACTCAAAGCCTGCGCTATCTGCGTGCAATTTTGTCGGAACAGCCTGACGTCAGCGGCAGTCCGCTCGGCGGGTGTTTGCGCAGTTAAGTAGCGGCCCAGCAGGTAGGTAGACCAGCCTCGATAATAAGCGCCGTAGGGTAGTGGCAGATCCTCCTCAAATAGTACGCGCCCGGTTGGGGAAAGAATAGCTCGTACGGCCCAGGAACTTTCCGCTAACGCCTCGTAGCGTAAAGCTGAACTTTCGGGTAGGCTACCAGCTAGCTCCACCCAGCTCAGCCCGTAGAGAGCATTGAGATACACGAAGCCTTCTGGGTATAGCTGTTGCATATCCTCCGCGGCTCCTTGATGCATGCGGGTTTTGAGAAAGCGCAGTTGCCCCAGTAAATCTTGATTGATAGGTCGACCAGCAACTATTGCCATCTGCGGCTCATAGTACAGCTGGTAGTTCAGGTACACCAAGTAAAATAAGGGCAGGCACAGCAGTAGCCGAAGTAGCGTCCGCATTGGGTACTACTACTCCTCTTCGTAGAACGACTCTAGTGCTGGCTTCAGGTGGGGATACTCGAACGTGAAGCCTTGGCGAAGCACCTTTTCGGCGCTGACGCGTTGGCTGGCTAACACAATCTCGCTCATCTCGCCCATCATTAAGTTTAGGGCAAACTCCGGCACCTTCGGCAGCACCAGCGGACGGTGTAGCACGCTGGCTAAGGTTTCGGTAAATTCCTTGTTAGTAACGGGGTTTGGAGCTACAGCATTATAAGTGCCTTGCCACTGTGGTTCTTCCAGCATTTGCATCAAAAGGCGGCATAGGTCGTCGAGGTGAATCCAGGACATGTACTGCCGGCCCGTGCCAAGCGGAGCACCCGCCATCATCTTGACAGTACGCGCCAGCGGTACTAGTGCCCCACCCTCTGGACTCAGCACGATACCTATGCGGGTGATGATGGTCCGGATGCCGAGGCGCTCTACATCGTGCGCTGCCAACTCCCAGCGCTGCGAAACATCTACTAGAAAATCGGTAGCCGAAGCAGGAGGTGTTTCTTCGTTCACCACTTGGTCGCCACTGTCCCCGTAAATACCGATTGCCGAGGCTGAAACAAACGCCCGTACATGGTGGCCGTCCTTGGCTAGCTCACGCGCCAACAAAGCAGTGCCACCTAAGCGGCTCGTTAGAATTTCGCGCTTGCGCTCCTCCGTCCATTTACCATCCGAAACGCTAGAGCCCGCCAAATTAATGACGTAGTCGGCGTAGGGTATAGCGGCTTCGTCGATGGTGCCTGCTCGTAAGTCCCAACGAAAGCTACGATAATGGCCCGTACTAGGCTGCCGGCTGAGCAAAGCTACCTCGTAGCCTGCATCAATAAGCATCTCGGCAAGACGGGTGCCAATCATACCAGTACCACCGCTGATGAGGACTTTACGAGACATGGCGTAGGGAGCTTATTATAGGTGTGTAGTTGTAGGGCAAAGAGCAGCTTTCTGAGCTTAGATTGAAAAACTACGGCAACCTATAACTAAAACCAGAAAAACCTGCAATCTGCCCTAAAACTCATTTGCCAATCAAACGCAAAAACTCGGCTCGTAGCGCTGCATCTTCGCCAAAAATGCCCCCATACTCTGCCGTAAGTGTAGAGCTACTGGTGTCGTTTACACCACGGCTCATCACACATAAGTGGTCGGCTTCAATAAGCACGGCTACGTTATCAGTATGTAAGGCTTGCTTCAGCTCTTCCGCAATCTGGCGGGTAAGACGCTCCTGCACTTGCGGCCGGCGGGCGTAGTACTGCACTACCCGGTTGAGTTTGCTTAGCCCCACCACATGCTCGCCGGGTAGATAGGCTACATGAGCCTTGCCAATGATAGGAACAAAGTGATGCTCACAGCACGAGAAGAGTGTAATGTCGCGCTCCACCAACATCTGGCCGTACTGGTAGCGGTTGTCGAAAAGTCGTACCTCAGGTCGGTGTTCGGGTGAAAGCCCACGGAACCACTCTTGCACGTACATTTTAGCCACACGGCGAGGCGTGCCAGCTAGGCTGTCATCAGTTAAGTCGAGGCCTAGCAGGCGCATGATCTCGCGAAAGTGCTCAGTTATACCTGCAATCTTCTCTTCTTCGCTGAGATCAAAAGCATCAGGGCGAAGAGGGGTGCGTAAATCGGCCGACAGGTGGGTGTCGACGGGCGGGGTGCCCCCAGCCGGGGTAGGCACGGCTTTATCCATGATATTCTACAAAGTTTCGCTCGGTCTCATACAAAGTAACCGAGAGGCTCAGTTGCGGATCTAAGTGCGCACGCAACCGATTCCAGATAACAACCGCAATATTCTCCGCAGTTGGATTGAGTTGGCGGAATTCCTCCGTATCCAGATTTAGGTTCCGATGATCAAAGGTATCTAGAATCTCGCGTTTAATGAGGTCGCTCAACCGCTTCATGTCATACACGTAGCCGGTTTCCGGATTTGTTTCCCCAGTAAGGCGTACGATAAGCTCGTAGTTATGGCCGTGGTAGTTCGGGTTGTTGCATTTGCCAAACACGCGTTGATTCTGCTCGTCGCTCCAGGCAGGATTGTGCAGACGATGTGCGGCATTGAAGTGTTCTTTTCGGCAGACAGTTACAGGCATAGGAGAGGGAAACCGTGAATAGGTGATTATGTTTTGTGGTTTATACTACTGAAAGAGAAAGTATGAGAGGTTCGATAAATAGCATTTTTGTCAGTTTGGCAACATGTGATATAACCTATTTAATAAAAGATCAATTAGACGAAAAAAAACATTCTCGGGCGTAACAAGATGTTTGGGGAGTAGTTAAATTTGAAGAGTCGAAATATAAAAATCGGACTTAAACGAGACTCACGTACCACTAATTATCTCATTAACATGAAAAAAGGCGTACTCCTCTCCCTGTTGTTTTTTGTGCTGACGGCGACTGGCTACGCACAGAAATCACCCGTTGATGAAACGGATATGGCTATCAAAGGGATTCCCCGTAAAGGCCAACGCGTAACCATTCAGTTGGACAGCAAGCGCGTTGACGAATCTTGGAAGAAGCAGCTTGACGCACAGTTCGGCAATAAGGTGAAGTCTGATAAAGGCATTTACCAGCTGGAAGGTGTTGTTATTGAAGACATTTCGAAAACACCTATCCGTGTAATCAGCAAAGTGGATGCTACCCCTACCGGTACATCGGTTTGGTGGTCTGTTGACTTAGGTAACGCTTATTTGAGCAAGGATGCCACGCCGGTACAGTGGAAAGCTAGCGAGAAGTATCTGAAAGATTTCGCACGGATGTTGTACCGCGAAGACCTTGCCGTACAGGTAGCTGAAGCTGAGAAGTCACTTGTATCGTCGCAAAACAACCACATGGCAGTGATTCAAAAGTCAGATGCCATCAAGAAGGATATCGAGAAGAACAAGTTGAAGAAGGTTGAAATTCAGCAGCAATTAGCCCAGAATGCCGCTGAGTTGCTACAGTATAACAACCAAGTCGACCTGAACCTCAAAGAGCAAGAAGCCGCTCGCGCCGACATTGTTAACATGCGTGTAGCTCTTGAAGCTGTAAAGGAGCGTATGAACAAGATCGAGTAGTGTTAGCAAAAGCGCCGCTGGTATATTAATAAATTGTACTCACCATCATCAAGAAAGCCGCTCCCATGGGAGCGGCTTTCTTGTTTTACTACAATACTTACCATGTAAGATTACTAAACAATGGATTTAGCATTATTCAGTAAGCAGGCTATACAGAATTACAGACTGCAATCTTCTAGTTAGGAGATTTAGTAAGCGCTAATTTTCAGAATAATGGTAATGCCTCCATAAGCCATCGTTTAATTCATGGCGTCTCTCACCTGCTGTTCGGCAGCTTTTTCGTTTTTCCAACTCACAATGCGTATCTCGCCAGGGCGCCCTTGATGCAAGAACCATTGCCGAATAACTTCCTTAGCGCCGGGGTAGCGGCTAATTAAGTCCTGCCATGTAGCTACTTCATGTAAGATCTGCTGACTAGGCCGAGCTGGCACCGCCAACACTATTGGCTTCAATGCCCCATTGTCATCGAGTGTAAGCAATCCGATAGGTGATACCTCCAGCACTGCTCCAGCAGGTTGAGCTTCCGTGAGCACAAGCGCCGTTAATGGCCAGGCCGCGGCACCTAGGCGGGTGCCGGGTATGAAACCTTGATTACCAGGGCATGGCAGGAACTCAACAACCAATTCCTGTCCGGCCCGGCGCACGGGCACAAAGTCGTGGCTTGTTGGGTCGTAGCGGCGAGCATGGTTGGTACCGGCCGGCATTTCCACAACTACTTGCAGTAGCTTACGCTCCGCCGAAAAAGTAGGTAATTCTTCGTATTGAGGAGTGCAGCTTACAACGATGCTAATCACCAATACAGCTACTGAGAAGCAAGCAGAGTAGCGTAAACTGAACAAGTGAAGCAAGAGAATAGCTATTGCGCTAGCTGCTCATCAAGCAGCCGAAACGGATTTAATTGATCGAGGCGCAGCACAAATCTAATTTGATCGGTGAAGTCCTTGCGGCTGGCAGGAAAGCCGTTGCCGTATTGAGAGCCCACCACCGGGAAATAAAAGCTAAGGACCCGGTTGATCAACGGCAAGCTCACCCCTGCATCGTAATACAGCCGTTGTGGATTGCGGTCTGCTACTATTTGGTTCTTTTCCTTAGTCGCTCCAAAATCGGCAAAGATTCCTAGTGGAGTCACGGGTAAATCAGCCTGCAAATTGAGCGTAGTAAGCCAACGGCGACTTGCCACAGGAACATTTGCCTTGAAGGCACCGTCCCGATCATCAAACTGATGCTCTTGAGCTGCCAAACTAGGCGAAATCTGCTGTCGGTCGAGAAACATCGTTTGGCGACGGTAATCAAAGCTGCCACTTAGCCCCATGGCAAAAGGAGTATCATTCGCCTTTTGCAGGAAGCTGCCCCGAATAGGCGCACAGAGAAGGTCTTCTTGGGAGAGTAGTAGCGGGTATGCTTTACCTCAGCGCGCACCAGCGCCGCTACGGTGCGCCTATTGTCTTCCGAAAGGTCAGGAGTGAAATAGTTGAATTCGATATGTCCGTTCCAACGCCGGATAGCATTGCTGATACCGACGCCATACTCCAACGACTGGATACTAGCCGTGACGCGGTCATCCTGGGTGTAAATGGCTGTGTTGGCTAACTTCACCGTATGCTGCGGCTTGTCGAAGGCAGTATGGGGCAACTGAAGCGTCAGGCTGGGCTCAACTTTGCGGTAGCGTTCGAAGCGCTGCACTACCACCCCGAGTACTGCCCGACGCGTGAATTGAACCGGCAAAATATTCAGGTTCAAAACACCAATACCATTCAGCTCTTTACGGTTGAAGCTGTACATAGGCATAGCCAAGTAGCTAAACTTCTTGATATTGAGCGGACTGTTGTAGAAAGCAGCACCCAGCATAAACTTGTCCGATGTATTGGCGCCAATCACCGGCAGCCAGTTGATCGTGGCCCAATCCCACCGCTCCGGACTTATTACAGGGCGTAGCTTCACAGGCTCCAAAGCGCGTAGGAGACCAGTTGTCCGGAGGCGGTCATCGCGGCGATTGAGCTGGGGCGTGAGATACTCAGGATCGGCAACAATAGCAGCCACTCCTTCCTCCTTAAACCGCAGTACCGCGCTGTCGTCTTCGTCAGTGTTCGTAAAGGGCTTGGTCCATTGGGTTTCCAACACCTTGCCTTGTGCATCCAGCGTTGCTACCGGAAACGGGAATGGAGTAGGGGAGTCGTTGCGAATTAATACTTTGCGCTGCCCTTTTTCCTCTTTCGACTTGGCTATCACGGCATTGTAGCGGTATGTGCTATTGAGCATCGGGCCAAAAAACCAAGTGAGCTTCTGGCCAGTCGTTTGCTCGAACACAGCCTGCATATCCTTGGGGTAAGGATGACGAAACTGCCACTGCTCGTAATACGCGTGCATGGCGGCATCGAATTTCTCTTGTCCTAAGTACGCTGCCAAATACTTCAGCAAGGATGCTGTCTTGCCATACATGATGATAGCATAGTTAAGCTTGCCATAATCGGCCGAGGTGATGTTGCTTACCGGCTGATCGAGGCCTCGACTTGCCACTGTTTGATAGGGAATTTGGCTGAGCGCTGCGTTAGGAAGACCATCGATGCTTAAGAGTCGAGCGCCAGTACCCTTGGTGGGCAGCCCCGCCAAAATTCCTCCACTTTCTCCATGCAACTCGGCTACTCGATTTTCTACATAGGAGTTGACGCCTTCATCCATCCAACCAAAATCCCGTTCGTTGGACGCTAGGATGCCATAAAACCAATTGTGCCCTACTTCATGCACAATAGCTGCCGGCTGCGTAACGGTTACCATGGGGTATTCCATGCCCGAGCCAGCACTCAGTGCGCCATCTACGGCCGTAGCCGCGCTATAAGGGTACTCGCCTACCCAACGTGAGTAATAAACTATGGCTGAATCGACGTCTTGCAGACCTCTTTGCCATTTCGCAGCTTCTTTATTGGTGAATAGTACCCACGTAGCTACTTGCCTACCTGATGGCAGTGTCACGCCGCTTTTCAGCACATTAAAACGTTTATCGGCGAACCAAGCAAAATCGTGTACGCGGTCCTGCACGTAGCGCAGGGTTTTGGTTTCAGTGGTAGAAGGTGGAAAGTTTAGATCGTCGCCGAAGTCAGTGGCGGTTTTCTTAAGAGCAGTGGCCGCGGCTAATTGGTCGAGGCGGGCCTGTTCTTCGGGGTTTTGCAGTACACCAGTAGCGCCTACCGTGTAATTGGTGGGTAAGGTAATGCGAACATCAAACGACCCAAACTCCGAATAAAACTCGCCTTGGTCGAGGTACGGGATTGGGTGCCATCCCTTCCGGTCATAGACGGCTGGTTTAGGATACCACTGTGTAATCTGGTAACTCTGGTCGACATGGCCGAAGCGCGAGAAAGAATCTGGAATCTTTACCCGGAACGGAGTGGTAATCGTGACGCTGGCACCTGCGGCCAGCCGCTGAGGTAGCACCAGCTTGGCCATATCGGGGCTTTCAGGGTCGTATTCTAGCTTGGCAGGCTGGCCGTCTACTTTGAACTCAAGCTGGTCGATGAAGCCACGCTGCTGCGCAGTGGAAAAATGAAACTTACGGCTTTGGTTGCGGAGTTGCTGCCGAGCAAAAGCAGTGTTGTCGTCGCGATAAGCATTAGGCCATAAATGGAACCAGATGAAAGGCAATGCCGACGGTGAATTATTGGTATACACCAGCTCTTCGCGACCTGTGAGCACATGCTGCTTATCATCCAGCGTGACATCAATGGAATAGTTGACCTGCTGCTGCCAATAAGCAGCAGGGGACACAGGTTTAGCTGTGGGCTGCGACAGTGCCAGCAGGGGCAACGCAATCAGCCAGAAGCCGACTATAAATTTTTTCATACGAGGCAACAAGGAACGAGATGATACTGAAACGAAAGTAACTATCTGTTACGTATGGCCGCGCTACAACCTTTGCTAGGTGCCCTCCGTTTGCACAGGCAGTACTTTCCAACTCCGCTTCGGCGGCCCAATTACATCGCCATGTCCTTCCACAAACAGCCCAAAGACGACACCCAGCACCAGAACCACCTCGACGGTACCAGCAAAATTCTGAGCGGTGATTTAGTTGAAGAAGCCAGCCGCGCTGGCCTCGATAATGCACTGCAACGCTGGATAGAAGATGTGAAAGACGTCAATAACCCTGAATTGCACCAAGTTGTAGTCGACCTACAGGCGCTGAAGGCCCACTTTGGTGGCGGTTCCATCGACTCTAAGCTGGTAAGTCAGCTTCTAGGACGTCTCGGCGAGAACACTATCAAAGCGGCCATTTTTGCTGACAACCCAAATACCTCGGACCGGGTTACCAAGCTAGGCGAGACATTGCTACAAGCTGCCAAGCAAGTACAAAGCCCACAAACTTCAACTGATCAAGATTTGCAGCAAGATTCCTCAAACCGTTAGAACAGTTTGAGACTACCAATAAAAAAGCCGGCCTGCTCGATGAAGAGCGGGCCGGCTTTTTTATTTATTATCAGAAAGCTTAAGCAGAAACTTTCTCTGCTATGTTTAAGCGCTTCTCCTTGATACGAGCAGCTTTGCCCGACAGGCCACGCAGATAAAACAGACGTGCCCGACGTACTTTACCGCGACGGATTACCTCGATCTTGTCGATGTTAGGCGACAGAAGAGGGAAGATACGCTCAGTGCCAATCTGGTTGGAAATCTTACGAACAGTGAAAGTCTCACCATTGGAGTTAGGGTTCTTGCGCTGAATAACAACACCCTGGAACTGCTGAACACGCTCCTTGTTGCCCTCGCGGATCTTTACGTGGACGTTGATCGTGTCGCCGGCAGCAAAACTAGGGAAGCTGGCGCGGCGCTCCTGGGATTCCTGCTGAATAAAATCGAGTAGTACGCTCATGGCTGAAAAAACTGTGAAAGGACGGCCGCGCCGTCTATGGTTTCGGGTAAGGAGGCGCAAATATAGCGCTTTGTTTTGAAATTGTGAAACTGTGAGCTTATCAAATTGCGAGTTTATCGCTCAACAGAAGTGGTTTATGCTCTCTGAAAAAGCAGAACGGCAAACGCATTATTTCGTAAAGCCACCGTTTTACTCTTGTAAGAGGTCTGGACGGCGCTGCCGGGTTCGTTCCAATGCTTGGTCGTGCCGCCAGATATCAATTTTAGGTGTGTTGCCAGAAAGCAAAATTTCGGGTACTTCGTGTCCCCGCCATTCTGCCGGACGAGTATAAACCGGAGGAGCCAGCAGGTTGTCCTGAAACGAATCACTTAAGGCTGATTCCTCGTTGCCAAGAACTCCAGGCAGTAGACGCACCACAGCATCGACCAAGACCGCTGCACCCAGCTCGCCACCGCTAAGCACATAGTCGCCCACACTAATTTCGTGGGTGATATATGCTTGTCGAATTCGTTCGTCAACGCCCTTGTAGTGCCCACAAAGAATGAGCAGGTTGCCTGCTAACGACAGACGATTGACTAGAGACTGCCGCAAAGTTTCTCCGTCGGGGGTCATGTAGATGACAGCGTCATAGCTACGTTGTGCTAGGAGTTCATCAAAACAGGCCGCAATAGGCTCAACCCGCAAGACCATGCCGGCGCCGCCTCCAAATACGTAGTCGTCAATTTGCCCATGCTTGTTGATGGCATAACGGCGCAAATCGTGCAGATGAATTTCGGCTAGCTCTTTATCCTGTGCACGCTTCACAATGGAGTGTGCAAAGGGGCTGACCAGCAAATCTGGCTGGCACGTCACGATGTCAATACGCATAGCAAGCAGCTTGGAGTGGACTACGGTTCGTCGAATTCGTCGGGCTCGTCACGCTCCCGAGAGGGCGGCGTGAGGTACACGTCGAGTAAGCCTTCAGGAAGCTGCACGTATAACTTTTTGCCTGCTTGGTCGGCGCGAGAAATCAACTCGTCCACAACCGGAATCAGCACTTCTTGTCCTTGGTAACGCATGGCTAGCAAATCCTGCTGAGGTAGTTCGTAGAAGGTTTCTACGACACCTAATTGGCCTAGCTGCTCGTCTACTACCGTGAAGCCAATAACATCGTGGAAGTAGAACTGATCTTCCTCTAGCTGAGGCAATGCCTCCAGAGGGCGGTAGAGCTTGGCGTTGCGCAGTGGCTCAGCTTCCTCTATCCGGTCGATGCCCTTCAGTTTCAGCAACGCCCGGTTTTCAGCCTGAGGCTGCAGCTTTTCCACCTCGTAGGTAGTTAGCTTGCCAGGAGCAGTCGGCATTTCCAGCAATACCGATTTCACCTTGCGGTAAGCATCCAAGTCGTCAACATCCAGAAAAGCTACAACAAACCCTTTCAGGCCGTGGGGCTTGCCGATGGAGCCAAGCAAATAGCAGTCGTCGAGGGTCATAAGGTAGAAGTTTCGAGAAAATGAGGAGAGGTGATTAGGAGAGAGTAACTAGAAGCCGGCGCATTCCAATCACTCAATTCCTAATCACCTCTCCCTCGATTACCAGCAAAAAGCTTAAGCGCCGGCTTCCTCAGTGGTTTCAGCTGAAGCAGCAGCGTCGGTGGTTTCACCTTCGGCAGTAGGAGCTTCAACAGGAGCTGGCGTGTTTTTCTTGCGCAGCGCCTCAGCACGAGCTTCTTTCACTTTGGTTTCAGCAGCCAAACGAGCTACGCGAGCATCGTCTTTTGCAGTGCCAAGCGAAGTGCGCTTGCTTTCAATCTTGTTGTCTTTCTGCTCTTTCCACTCGGTATAGCGCTGGTCAGCTACTTCCTGCGAAATAGCACCTTTGATCACACCAAGTTGCAAGTGCTTGCGGTAGAGCACACCACGGTAGGAGAGCATAGCCCGAACGGTGTCGGTAGGCTGTGCGCCCTTCATGATCCAATCGAAAGCCTTGTCACCATCGAAGTTGATAGAGGCGGGGTTCGTGTTGGGGTCGTAGGTACCAAGTTTCTCGATAAAGCGGCCGTCACGTGGGGAACGAGAATCGGCAACAACGATGTCGAATTGAGCGGCCTTTTTGCGGCCACGACGGGCGAGGCGGATTTTAACTGCCATAAACCAGGTTGGTTAAGCGACGCAACTCGTGCGTCTGATTGAAAAATGAGGTGCAAAGGTAAGCACAGTTTTCGCAGCGTAAAAGCCCGGCCCTGAATTAACTACATGACTATGCCGAAGTCTGCTTGCAATAGCAGACGGAGTGGCCTGATTTTGTTGGCTAGACATATTGCTATTTCAAACAAAGAGCCCTTGACAGCAAAGTGTTGTCAAGGGCTCTAAAGAAACCTAGCTTCTTATTCAAGATGGGCTTAAGCAGCCACCCGCATCTTTTGGGCTTTTTGCTTGCGCTTGATTTTGATGATGCCAGCCTTGTCCATAGTCCAGATGAACATATACGTGGGGTCGAACTCCCACCACTTCACGCCGAAGTTCACACGCATCGGGAGCTTGTGGTGGTTGTTTTGAAACAACTCACCGAAGGCCAAGAAGTCCAGTGCCAGCGTGTTTTTCGAGTGGTCGTGGTTGTCGAAGTTCTGATAGCCGTACTTGTGGCCGCCCCAGTTCACAATAGCACCATGAATTGGGCCCATTAGGAAGTGAATTGGCAGTAGCAAATACTGCCACCATGCCGTGGCGAAGTTGATGTAGAATAACACGTAAGCCGTGCCCCAGCCCAAGCGCGAATACCATTTGTCGCCCAAATTTTCGATCAACTTCCATTCTGGATAATCGCCCTCGAAACGCTCGGCAGCAGCGTAGTTGCGGTTCAGCACATCGTTGTAGATGTTCTTAGTCTTCCACATCATCGAGAATGCATTCGAAGAGAACAATGGCGAATGCGGGTCCATCTCGGTATCGGAGTAGGCGTGGTGCATGCGGTGCAACAACGCATATGCCCGCGGCGACAGGAACGAAGAGCCTTGGCAGATGTAAGTGAAGAGGAAGAAGAACCGCTCCCAAAACTTGTTCATAGTGAACATCTTGTGTGCTGCGTAGCGGTGCAGATAGAATGTCTGCGTAAACAGCGACAAGTAGTAATGGGCAACAAAAAAGACGAGAATTGCCATAGTGGAATTATATGAAGGTCGAAGTCGGGAGCAGGCGCTTCAGGTGCCAAAGCCCAAATGCAATACTTTAGTTCAGAAGCGCTTTTACAAAACTAAGGCCACTATCTGCTGAGTGCAATTTTCGTGATAGAAAGGCCAAAATGTTGTTAGGGTTTTATTCCAGCTAAACCGCACAATGCATTAGGTACTACAACTTCAAAATTTATCTTGGGGGTAACTGTGCATAATAAACTGCACCAGTTAATACCGGCTAAATACTGAAATGCAGCAGAAAGCTTTAGTGTCTAATTCTAAAGCGAAGTTTAATAATACGCGGTGGCCGCTTCCCAATGCGGCATGTCAGGCAACGGAGCCACGAAGGTCATTTCTTCCTTAGTAACTGGGTGTTGCAACTCTAGCCGCCGAGCGTGCAGGGCAATGCTTACATCAGGTAACGGAGCCAAGAACCCATACTTCACGTCGCCAACAATGGGCGTACCTAATCCAGTGGCCAATTGCACACGAATTTGGTGGGGGCGGCCTGTAATGGGGTTTACCTGAACTAAGTAGCGGGTGCCTGCTTGCCCTAACACAGTGTAGTCGAGGTCAGACTTCTGACCTTGGCCGTGGCGCTCAGTGTACGCTTTGGTGGTATTGCGGATGGGATCTTTCACCAGCCAATGCGTAAGGTGCCCATTAGTAGGCTCAGGACACTTGCCAGTCAGGGCCCAATAGGTCTTGTGAATCTTGTTGTCGCGAAACATCTCGTTTAGCCTGCTCAGCGCTTTGCTGGTTTTAGCTAGTATCACGATGCCACTCACAGGGCGGTCAATACGGTGTGCCACTCCAATGAAGGCAGCACCTGGCTTCTTGTACTTGAAGCGCAAGTACTCTTCAGCTTTTGCGGAGAGAGGTTCGTCGCCAGTAGCGTCGCCCTGCACGAGCAGGCCAGCCGGCTTATTGATAACGAGGAGATGATTGTCTTCGAACAGAATTTCCTTCCGTTCCGACCACAGATTCGGACGATTCACTAGTAAATAATCAGCAATGAACAGTGAGCAACAGCCAAGCTTCGGTGCATGTTTGCACGGAGTATACCAATGAAAATTGCTTTCTACTCATTGATATGTAGTTGTTGCAATTAATACGCTTCGTCGGTGTTAGGGAAGTCCCGACTTTTTACATCCTCGATATAACGCTGCACAGCACTATGCATGATGTCGCCCAAGTCGGCGTAGCGGCGTAAGAAACGAGGTTTAAACTCTTTGGTAATGCCTAGCATATCGTGCACAACCAAGACTTGTCCGTCTACATCAGGGCCGGCTCCGATGCCAATAACGGGAATCGTGAGCTTCTCGGCTACCTGTTTGGCTAGTGCGGACGGGATTTTTTCCAGTACTACGGCAAAGCACCCAAGTTCTTCCAATAAAATGGCGTCTTCAATGAGCTTTTGCGCTTCTGCCTCTTCTTTGGCCCGCACAGTATAAGTGCCAAACTTATAGATACTCTGCGGCGTGAGGCCAAGGTGACCCATAACTGGTATACCGGCAGTTAGAATCCGGGTGATAGAATCCTTTATTTCGGCGCCGCCTTCTACTTTGATACCGTGCCCGCCAGATTCTTTCATGATGCGAATAGCGGAACGGAGCGCCTCCGAGGAGTTTCCCTGATAAGAGCCAAAAGGCATGTCAACGACCACAAAAGCTCGCTTCACGGCCCGCACAACCGATGAAGCGTGATAAATCATCTGATCGAGTGTGATGGGCAGGGTGGTTTCGTGGCCAGCCATGACGTTGGAGGCCGAATCGCCAACCAACAGCACATCAATTCCTGCGCCGTCGAGAATAGTCGCCATCGAAAAGTCGTAGGCCGTGAGCATGGAAATTTTCTCGCCCCGCCGTTTCATGGCCAGCAGTTGGTGCGTGGTCACGAGTTTGACTTCTTTGTGCTGCGACATTAGAAGATGATTATAGTGGTAACTGATGCATTGACTGAAATTCCGGACAAAAGTGTCGAAATTCTATCATTTCCACCGCTCTAACTCTACTATCTGGTTACAAGCAGCACTGTCTTCTATGGATAAATCGGCATTATTAGCTCGTACTACCTATTAAGGAAAGTGCGGTTACGGTTCAGCTTCAAATCTTGCAGTAACGATGACTTAGCCGCAATCGTCACAAAATAGCCTTGCGCGTAGCCCTTAAACGGACGCCACGTACCTGTAATCTGCCAGCAGTGCAAGTCGCGGAAAATATCGAGCGAAGTGAAAGCTGAGGTTTGGTTGATGAAGTCGTAGTTAGTTGTGTAGCCTACCCGCGTATTTGCTGTAAGTTTCACTGAACCACTTAAATTCAGCGAGGCGGCAGCAAGTGAGCGAGGTCGAACGTAGGTACCACGGCTAGGGCGTGGGCCCGGGTCGGTGTACTGTGCAGTGAAGCCAGAACTCAGTTCCCAAGGCAATTCGAAATCAACATAATCCTCATACGGGTTAATTGGAATTGGACCGCCAAGGGCCGGGTCGTTAGCGGGAGCTACGTCGCGGCTGATATTGGATTTGCGCCCTGGCTTTTGACTTGGGTTGAACTGATAATTCAGCGACAAGCTGCTATTAGCAAGGCGAGCTAGCTTAGGTTTTCTTTGATCGAGTAGGTACCTGTTGATAATGGTGCCAGACGAGTCACGCTGATAAGGCTCGAAAGTAGCACTGAGCAAGAGATTAAGCTTGCGCGCCACTTGGGTTCGGAAGGTAGTGGTGATGGGTGAAAGCCGAGGGATGCCAGCGTCAGCCAGGAAATTATAACTGAAGTTCAAGTCCAACCCATCAATCAAACTGACTTTTTTGAAGGGTGTGGTACCTGTTGTGTCATTGTTATCACGCACTTTCATTTCCACCGAATTCTGAAGCGAAAAACCTACGGTGCCAGCCGCACTAGTACCAGTAATAGAAGGCGCCCCAGTAAACCCTTGATATCGAGAGTAAAAGCGTCTATCTAATATTATGCCTGTTACAGGGGCTCGTTCTGCCTGAAGCTCTTCTAATCTATCGTCGGGAGTGTTGCGAGCTATACCGTAATAAGGAAGACCTTCAATCCGTTGAGCTGACTTACCAGCTCCTCTCCCCGGAACATAATTGATGCTTATGTTCGGCGTGACTTTATGGCGAATGGCCTCTATTTTCTTGCCTTTTATTTGGTATAATCCATAAATATTGGTTCCAAAGTTTGCCCCGAAGCCACTTGAAAAGTCTCCTACAGCACTAAATTCTCTTAACGTATCAATGCGTACTGCTTGGGCTACAGGGTCATACTTGTAATCAAGTTTCTTGAGATACCAAGAATTATTATAGTTAATGGTGGGAGACAGATTAATAAACTTCAGGATGTTATAGCTGCCAAGCGAGATTTGGAATTGGTGCAGAATGCTGGTCTGCGCGTTGCTTAGCAGTCTATCAACGTTACTGAGTTTGATAGGAAAGATTGAACTCGTGCTAGCGCCGCCAAGCAACGGAATGCCACTACCGAGCGTCCGAGCAGGCTGTGTGTTGGTGAGACGGTTTTGAGCATTTAGCGTGTAGGAAAAAGCAAACTGCTCGTAAAACTTACCAGTAGGGGATAATCCTAGCCATTGATAAGGGTACTGCCGGGCTACGCCCACCGTAATATCAGGCAAAGTGAAGTCCATAGTGCCAGTCTGGACGTTCTGGCTCTGACTCGCGTTGATGGAATAGTTGATAGGAGCATTGCGCAGTTGCTTGCTGTAACTAACTGTCGAGTTAAAAGCAGGCGCGAGGTAGCGACCGGGGTCTATTGAATTTTGCTGGTTGAAGTCGGAACTACCAGCCCGTACACTGGCCGAGAAACGGCCACCACCAGGACGGGGGGTGGGCGCATGACTCCAGTTTAACCAGAAAGTTTGCGGCTTGCGGGGCGGACGATACGTTGGGTCTGTGCTAACACCTTCGTCGGATGAAAGTAACTCGCTAGGGCGCGAAGAGAATTCAAAGCTTAGCAAGCCGCTGTATCTATAGCGCTTGATATACTGCATTTCGGCCGTGCCGCGCCAGCCGCCAAACTTCTCGCCAGCACCTGAATAGATGTCGCCCGTGAGGCGTAGACCGATATTGTCGCTGGCGGCCCAGTAGTAGCCGCCGTTGCGCAAGTAAAAGCCGCGGTCGGTAGAAGTACCGAAGGTGGGAATGATAAGGCCCGAAGCTCGGCTCTTACTCGGGGAAGGGAAGTAGCCGAAAGGCAAACCCAAGGGCAACGGAATGTCGCTAATAACGAGGTTGAATGGGCCCGTTACTACTTTTTCGCCCGGAATCATCTTCATCTTGGTAGCATTGATGAAGAAGTGCGGATGTTCTAGGTTGCACGTAGTGTAGCGGCCGTTGCGGCCAAAAATTTCGTTGTACTGATTTTTCTTGATGACATCGGCATGCACGTAGCCTTCGCCCTGTTGCGTCACGGCTTCGGCAATCTTGCCTTTCTTGGTTTTGAAGTTATAGTTGATGCGCCCCGCCTGGTAGTTTTCAGCCCCATTTTTGAAAATGGGTCGGTCTTGCACCTTGCCCGTAGAGTCGGGGGCGCCCTCTGCATTAATTAGATTCTTGCTGTAATCTACCGTGATAACGGCTGCTTTCAAGGACACCTCGCCGTAGTCAACGTTGGCCTTGTCGTAGAGCGTAGCCTTTTTCTCTTGCACATTAAAGCGGATCGAGTCCTTAGCCGCGTACTTCACGGTCGTTTCCACGTCGCCTTTGCGGCGGGAGCCGGTCGAGAGCTGTAGCGAGTCAGTGCCGGAACGGCGCACTAGCCCAGTCGTGTCAGCGGCAGTTCTGGTCCCTGTTCGGCGTGTGGTCCGAATAGTATTGGGGCGCAGAACGGGGGGCGGGGTGCGCACGTCGGAGCGCACGTCGGCGCCGGGGCGTCGAGTGGGCGTTTGGGCCAAGGCAGGAAATGCTAGGAGCCCTAGAATAATCCAGAGTGCTAAGGGCCGGATAATCCGGCATAGTGGCCTGATAAAGAAAATAATACTGGTGTCGGACAAAGGCTCGAGTACGGCCACGTGGTTTTATTCGTTTATTTTGTGGCGGTTTGCAAAGGTAGCGGGTCGCTGCTCTTCACTAACGAAAACTGTGCGGAATATTGTCGCCTTGTGCCTAATTGGCGTGTTGTGTTTTTCCGGCTCGCCAGCCGCGGTAGCACCGGAAGCTCCGGTGCCGCGGCCTGTCTTTTCTGGTATGCCCACAGGGTACCGATTGCGGACGGTGGTTCTCGACGCTGGCCACGGCGGAAAAGATCGTGGTTGCGCGGGTGTAAGTGCCCGAGAAGCCGATGTGGCATTGAAAATTGTATTGGAACTCGGGCGCCTAATCCAAGACAGCATGCCCGGCGTGAAAGTGGTGTATACGCGTAAAACCAATGTGTTTGTGGAGTTGGCCGATCGGGCAGGTATCGCCAATAAAAACAACGCCGACTTATTTATCTCGGTGCATTGCAACGCCGCTGCGCCCTCCGCTTACGGAACCGAAGTCTGGACGATGGGCCCCCACAAGACGGATGCTAACCTCTCGGTAGCTAAGCGAGAAAACGCAGTTATTCTACAAGAAGACAACTATAAAGAGCGTTACAACGGCTTTGATCCTACTTCTCCTCAGAGCCATATCCTATTCTCCCTCTACCAGAGTGCCCACATTGTAAACAGTATTCGGTTTGCGCAGAAGGTTGACCGGCAATTCCGTACTACTATCAAGCGGCCTTCGCGGGGCGTGAAGCAAGCGGGTTTTCTGGTGCTCTGGAAATCAACTATGCCTTCTGTTCTTATTGAAGCAGGCTTCCTTACCAACCGAACTGAAGAGAAGTATCTGAACGATAAAGCCGGGCAAGCGTATATGGCTTCAGGTATCTACCGGGCCTTCCGCGACTACAAAAACGAACTGGAGGTGATGAACGGGGAATAGCCCTTTCTACGCCTGTCGTGGCCAGTTCTCTCTGCATATCACTAACGATAGACTATCGTGGCCAAAGAAATAAAAGTAGCCCTACTGGGCATTGTGGCCTTAGCGGCCCTGGTTCTAGGATTTAATTTCCTAAAAGGGGCCAATTTGCTCTCCTCTGACCGCACGTATTACGCCACCTACGACAATGTAGATGGACTGACCGTAGGTAATCCGGTCATACTGAACGGTATCAAAGTAGGGCAGGTTAAGGAAATGCGGCTGATGCCCGAGCAAGCCAACCGCATTAAGGTGTCCGTGGAATTGCAGAAAGGTATTACTGTCGGCGATTCGACAGTAGCCAGTCTAAGCGGCTCGTTGCTAGGCTCCAAGACGATTACGCTGTTTCTCGGTAAAAATTCCAAAGTCTATGACGGTGGCGAAGAGCTGAAGTCTTATACCGTAGCCAGCATCACCGACGCGTTCCAGGCCAAAGCTCTGCCGGTGCTTGGTACTGTCGATTCGACGTTGACCAAGGTGAACAGCTTTCTAAACAAAGACGCCCGCGTGAGCTTGCAGGCCACGTTGCTTAATGCGCAGGGCAGCACTGAGGCCCTTAGGAATCTATTGGTGATGAATCAGCGCAACATCAACCAGATTACAACCAACATGGCTAGGCTGACTTCTGACTTGGCCGTAACTACTAAGAAGTTTGACCGAATTGCGGCCAACTTCAGCCAACTCAGTGATTCCCTCAAAGGGGCACCCGTTGGGCCGGCCATGCGCAAGCTGAACGCCACCATGACGGAAGCGCAAGGAACCATGACGACTTTGAACCGGTCGTTGAATGACCAGAAAGGTTCGTTGGGCAAGCTCATGAACGATGACTCGCTTTATAACAACCTTAACGCCACGGCGGCTAGCACCAATTCTTTGCTCTCCGATTTCCAGGCGAATCCCAAGCGCTACGTGCACTTCTCGGTGTTCGGTGGTGGCAAGGAGAAAGTGAAGAAGGAAGTGGAAAAGAAGCCTAACGGAGAAACAGAAATAGAAACCAAAAAGGTGACTTCCACACCTACTCTGCAGCCTTCTGATTCGGCCGTACAGAAGTGACCTTAGACCCAGTCGGCGTAGAACCGACCCACATTATCTACCTTTGAAATCCGCCCCAACAGGCGGATTTCTTGCTTCCTACCCTACAGTGAAGCAGTAATAGAACAGTGAGCCTGCGCTTCTAAATGCCTAAGCAAAAAGGCAAGCGCACAGTTTCAACGTTTTACTGCTTTCTGCCTACCTACCCATTCCCACCCGCATGAACCTCGAATTCAACAAAAACGACGATCTACTCAAACAGCTAAATTTTCAACTCAGCCAACGCTTAAAGAAAGCACAGCTCGGTGGCGGCGAAAAACGAATTGCCGCTCATAAAGCCAAAGGCAAGCTTACTGCCCGAGAGCGTATCGACTACCTATTGGACAAGGATTCCGAAACCATTGAAATCGGGGCCTTTGCAGGGAGGGGATGTACCAGGAGGAAGGCGGCTGCCCTAGCGGGGGCGTGGTTGTGGTAGTAGGTTACGTGCAGGGGCGGCAGTGTGTGGTCGTAGCCAACGATGCCACCGTGAAAGCTGGAGCTTGGTTTCCGATTACGGCCAAGAAAAACCTGCGGGCTCAGGAAATCAGCATTGAAAATAAGTTACCCATCATCTACCTCGTCGATTCGGCGGGAGTATACCTGCCCATGCAGGACGAAATTTTCCCTGATAAAGAGCACTTCGGCCGCATTTTCCGCAACAACGCCGTGATGAGCAGCATGGGCATCGTGCAGCTTGCCGCTATCATGGGTCCGTGCGTGGCTGGTGGAGCCTATTTACCCATCATGAGCGACGAGGCCATGATCGTAGACGGCACCGGCTCGGTTTTCCTAGCAGGTTCCTATCTGGTAAAGTCAGCCATTGGCGAAACCATCGATAACGAAACCTTGGGTGGTGCAACCACTCACTCCGAAATTTCCGGTGTTACGGATTACAAGTTCGCCAACGATGAAGAATGCCTCGACCACATCCGCAACATCTTCGACAAGATGGGCGGACAGGCTACGGCTGGTTTCTCACGTAAGGCTCCTACATCACCTAAAGAGAAGCCCGAGGAAATCTACGGCTTGCTGCCCGCTGACCGGGTGAAGCCCTACGACATGATGGACATCATTCGGCGTTTGGTTGATGATTCGGAGTTTGAGCCTTACAAAGACCTCTACGGCCAGACGCTACTCTGCGGGTTAGCACGCATTGATGGGTGGGCCGTGGGCATTGTGGCCAACCAACGCAAGATTGTAAAAACGAAAAAGGGCGCTATGCAAATGGGCGGCGTTATCTATTCTGACTCGGCTGACAAGGCGGCACGCTTCATTATGAACTGCAACCAAAAGCGCATCCCGCTGGTGTTCCTGCACGATGTATCGGGTTTTATGGTTGGTTCGCAGTCCGAGCACGGCGGCATCATCAAGGACGGCGCCAAGATGGTAAACGCCATGAGTAATTCGGTGGTACCCAAATTCTCGGTGATAATCGGCAACAGCTATGGGGCCGGCAACTACGCCATGTGTGGCAAAGCGTATGACCCGCGTCTTATCGTGGCTTGGCCCACCGCCCAACTAGCCGTAATGAGTGGAGCCGCCGCCGCCAACACGCTCCTCCAAATTCAGGTAGCCTCACTCAAAGCCAAAGGTGAAGTCATTACGCCCGAAGCCGAGAAGGAACTGCTGGACCGTATCAAAGCTCGCTACGAAGAGCAACTTTCTCCTTACTACGCCGCCGCCCGCCTATGGGTAGACGCTATTATCGATCCACTAGAAACCCGCAAAGTGATTTCTCAAGGCATTTCCATGGCCAACCACGCGCCTATTGAAAAGGCCTACAATGTGGGCGTGATTCAGGTATGAGGCCTTTAGATTCACATAGCGCAACTATAGCTGGATGGAGCTTTTTTGTAGGATTTAGTTATATATTTTTCATGACGACCAGTTGGTCAGGTATGCCTGAGAAAGCACCTTACAATAAATTGTTTAACTTGAAAGTGTGCTGCTTGCATGTAGCAGCAACTATTCTGTGTGGTGCAGGAGGAATGTACCTATATCAGCATGGTACACCTGCCATTGGGCTTATTATGCCCCTTGTGTTTTTGGTGTTGCTGTTGCCAGTAGATGTTCTAACAAAGGCATTGACTGGTCGCCACATTATTATTGCAACCCGGTGGGACAAAAAGCCGCCTTCCTATAGATGGTATGTCGATGGTCTTCTCGGGTTCTTGATCGTAGTTATTCCTCATCTCAGTCCCATTGTAGTATTGATTTGGTTTAGAGAGGACATTTGATGGTAATTTATTGCTGTCGCTCCGCGGTATCGGCTGGTTTAATGGGACTATGGCGTTTCGGAACCATTATCAGTTGGCCTGCATGGAATAGCTTTTAAATATAGAAGCAGAGATGGGTCGCTTACCTTTGTTTCCCATCCTGACCTGAAACGAACGTGACCGATCCTAATACTGCCGCCTTCGAAAAGGCTCGAACTGGCCTGTGGACCAGTTTGCAGAAGCACTTAGCCGCTGTATATAGTGCTGAAAAAAGCTTCTTAGCGGCTACAGCCTTTGTCGATGAATTTCCCTTTGCCTTGCATGCAGCAACTCAGGAGCAGCAAGACGATTTTGCGAAGTCTCGCAATGCGTTGCGTGACCTTTACAGCGACGAAACCACACAGCTAGACACCCTAGCCAAAGCAATCCGGACTAAAGGCTATTCCGAGGACCAGAAGAAGCAACTGTATTTATTGATTCTTGGCTACATGGACATAGCGGCCTCCATATTCGAACTGCTAAATACGCACGTGCCTACCAAGCTACCCGAAGATGAGGAGCTACAGGAAGTGGCTGCTAAGTTTGAGCGGGTGAAGAAATTTGCGCGGCTGAACGTGAAAGGATTAGCCGGTTTATTAGGTTAGGCTGGCTACTTATATGGCTTCACAAAGCTGCTTCCCATCGCAGCGCAGAAGTAGTAGGTAATAATGCTACACCAAAGAAAAGCCGTTGTTGTCGCAGTCGACAGTAACGGCTTTTCTTTGGTATAACAGTTACAGAGGCTGTTTTTAGTCGTTAGTCTACATCGCCATCTATACAGATAGTAGCGGCATTCCATAGTGCCAATTCTAATGGCCCAGTTGAGAATCGTAGCTGCAGCACCATGGGATAGCTGCTATTTGCCATTGAAAAGAAAGTGAAATAAAAATTTGCTATTCGAGATATAGCCTGTACGTTTACGGTGTATTAGATACATAGTACACTAAAACAATAAGCGCATGGTTACCATCCAGCACCTTCGATTTGGGTACTCTCGCCGGACACCGCTTTTCGAAGAACTTAGCCTAAGCCTTACGCGCGGGCACATTTATGGTCTGTTAGGTAAAAACGGCGCGGGCAAGTCTACGCTACTTAAGTGTATGGTGGGGCTGGCCTTTCCATGGTCGGGAACGTGCACGGTGCATGGGCAGCCATCAGCTGAGCGCCGACCTGATATGCTGGCTGATCTGTTCTTTCTTCCCGAAGAGGTGTATGTGCCCGCAATAACGTTCGAGCAGTTTGTGGCAAGTACGGCGCCCTTCTATCCTCGCTTCGACCGGGACCAACTAGCTACTTACTTGCACGAACTGGAAGTGCCAGCTCAAGGCCGACTACAGGCGCTATCCTATGGGCAGCAGAAGAAGTTTATGATTGCCTTTGCTCTGGCTACCAACACAAGTTTACTCGTGCTCGATGAGCCCACCAATGGCCTCGACATTCCATCGAAAGCGCAGTTTCGCAAAATCGTGGCCTCAGCGTTAGGGGAGGAGCGGTGTATTATTATCTCGACCCACCAGGTGCGCGACCTCGACGCCCTAATTGATACGGTGGTTGTGGTGCATGACCGCCAGATTGTGCTCAACCAAAGCATCGACGATTTAGCAGAGCGCTTACGCTTTGGCACAGCGCGACCTGACGAAGCCGCTACCCCAATTTATGCAGAAGCTTCCATACGCGGGCTGCAAGGCATCTGGCCCAACCCGGCCGGACTGCCAAGCCGGGTCGATTTGGAACTGCTCTTCAACGCCTTAATCAACGATAGTGCTGCTTTAGCAACTCATTTACTGCATCCTTCCCATGAACCAGCAATTTGATTTTTCGCGCTTCTCGCGCCTGCTGCGCAAGCACACCGTCGAAAACTTGCGAACCTATTTAATGGGAACGGCTGTGCTGACCGGTACGCTAATTATCGTGCTAGCGTGGCTGACTTACGCCACCCGACGGCCATTATCCATGGATTTGCAGCTGATCATGTTTGGTTTCTTTATGCTGGCAGCTGGCGCCGTGTTTACGTCTTCCGTCTTTACGGCTATCGGTGACCAGCGCCGGGCAGCACCTGCACTGCTACTACCTGCCTCGCACTTCGAAAAGTACTTGGTGGTATGGCTGTACTCGATGCCTGTGTTTCTGCTTGTGTTTACGGTAGTGTTTTTTGCCATGGATGCCCTTGCCTTACAGCTAGGAAGAGAAAACTATCCGCATCAGTTACTCGATTTTACAGCCAATCCGAGGATACCACTTGGGCTACTGCTCATGTATGCTTTGGCGCACGGAGTGGCTATGTGGGGCGCCATCTACTTCAACCGGCTACACGTTATCAAGACGGCTTTCGCTGCTTTTGGGGTGATAACTGTATTGGTCGTGCTCAATATGCAGATACTGAAAAACTTGTTGAACCCAGAGATAAGAGCGACCCTGCCATTTGGTGATGTCTTGATACCATCGGGCGAGCAATTCTTTCAATTGGCGCTGCCTGACAGCCAAAAACAGCTGTTTGGATTGGTGCCACTGGTGCTAGCCATCTTGCTGTGGGCAGGTGCATATGCCCGCCTAACCGAAAAACAACTATAGCCTAGCGGGAGCTAGTTGATTATATGGATTTCAACGAAAACGAAGCCATCTACCTGCAAATAGCCGGGTATGTGAGCGAGCATATCCTGCGGGGCCAGTGGCCCCCGACGACAAAATTCCGTCGGTTCGGGAGTTGGCCGTCGACTTGCAGGTGAACCCCAACACGGTGATGCGGACCTACGAGTACCTTCAGAACCAACAGGTGATTTACAACAAGCGCGGCATCGGCTTTTTTGTAACCCCCGACGGACCAAAACGTGTGCAGGAGCAACGCAAAGCGCGCTTTTTGCAGCAGGAGCTACCTACTTTCTTCCGCACTATTCGGCTGCTAGGCGTCGACCTGCCCGAAGTGCAAGAACGGTACAACCAGTTTCTGGCCGAACACCCCGAACCCGCTTCCACTCCGCACTCATGAAAAACAGCCTCAAGTTTCTGACCGCCGCCGGCATGGTATTAATTGGTTCACTTACTACTTACAATGCCGCCTTACGGGCCGAGTATCAGCGCGGCACCTTCAAAGACCCGCTAAGTAACTACAATGTGTTGCCACTGCGCGACTTCAATACGCTTGATGTGCCCGCGGCGGGCGCAATGCGCGTGCGCGTGGAGTCCGGGCCCTTCGCCGTGTATGTAAATAAGGAAGCCACCGAGTTTGTGCGCGCAAAGCAGGAAGGTGACAAACTCACTCTCACGCTGAACTATCCTGAAAAGGAAAAGTATTTGGGTCAGGGTGAAGCAGTTATCATTCGTTGTCCGCGCCTAACCTCCTTGACAACTGGTACCACCTACACGCGCGCGGGTAGCACCCAGACCACCATGCGGGAAAACCAGCCTAACATGATGTTTTTGATGGTAAAAGGCTTCGCACAAGACAGCTTGCAACTGGTCCAAAACCATACGTCCCGTGTGATACTGGCTGGCAACCACCTCGGGCGGCTACGAGCAGTAGTAGGCAACACCTCGGGAGTACCGCTGCATTGGAATTGAATCCTGACAATCAACTAGGCGCTACCAATATGCGGGTGGAAGAACGGGGCAGGCTTGTAGCAAATAATTTGGCGCTGCCCGGCCTGCGCTGGCAGTTCAGCGACAGTGCACAAGTGGAACTGTCGGGGGCGGCCTTGCGCGCCTTAGCTAAATAAGAAGGTGAGTGAAGTTGGTGGCACCATAAGCGGGAAGCTCACCAACTTATAGTCGGGTCGTGCGAGCTGCAACTCGCACAACCCTTAACCGGGCTTACTGTACTGCCGCATTAGCTTGCGGTATGTACAGTAAGCCCGGTTTTCTGTGTAAGACAGATGGGTAGTTAGGCAGCACAGACCCTGATTTAGTGGTTGCAAACCGGTATAAAATCAGTTGTTATGCAGCCAGCCAAGGGGAAGTTGTGTACTAGTTCTTCGATATGTCGTAAACCTACTTTAAATTGAACAATCCACCCCTTGGGTACTGTTAAACCTAGGCAACTGACAGCGGTGATACCGTATCAGATGCTTTAATTTGTTACATCCGCCGCTTCTGCCCTCCCGGCACCCCTTATTGCTACATGACCAACAAAGAAATTAAGGCGCTTATCTCCCTGCTCGATGACCCCGAAGTCGCGCCGCAGATTCAGGAGAAGATTCAAACGCTCGGGGAAAGCCTGATTCCGTTCTTAGAGGAATCATGGGAAGAAACCCTTGACTCGCAGCAACAGCAACGGCTGGAGGACCTAATTCATAGATTGCAATTTGAGGGCTTGCAGCAACGCCTGCGCGTATGGCGCGACTCGGGCAGCGAAAATTTGATTGAGGGCATGTGGCTGCTGAATTCATATCAGTACCCCGATGCCGATTTGCAAGTGCTCAACCGCGCCATCGAGCAGTTGCGCTTCGAGGTTTGGACCTTGCTCAAGCCCGAAATGCACCCCGCCGACCAAGTACAAGCTCTAAACTACGTGCTGTTCAAGACGCACAAGTTCGCGGCCAACACCCAAAATTTCCATTCGCCGGCCAACTCCATGTTGCAGCGCGTACTGGAAACCCGCCGGGGCAATCCGCTTACGCTCTGCGTTATCTATTTGCTGGTGGCGCAGCGCCTAAATCTGCCCATCTACGGCGTAAACTTGCCTAACCTGTTTGTGCTCACCTACCGCCTCGACGACCTCGATGTGGAGCCGTTCTACATCAACTGCTACAACCGTGGCCTGGTGCTTTCGCGCACCGACATCGAGCACTACGTGGCACAACTCAACCTAACGCCCAACGACATTTTCTATGAGCCCTGCTCACACATCGACATTGTGCGGCGGGCATTGCGCAACTTGCAGTTGAGTTTCGAAAAGTTACAAGAGCCCGCTAAAGCCGCCGAGGTGAATAAGCTGCTGGCTATTCTCACCGAAGAACAGCAGCCCGCTACCGACGCGTCGCTGGGGGAGGAATAAGAAAGCTTCCCTGCAAACCAAGCGCGCAGTATTCGTTTGGTAAGTTTCAGTTTCTGAAAAGCAAAAGCCCTTGACTAAATAGGTAGTCAAGGGCTTTTTTGTATGTAGTAGCAGATCTTAATTCCGCTTGATAAGGCAGCCAGCGGCGCGTTTGTCGGGGACGCCAGCCGGCCGACCGGCCAGAAGGTTGTCGAGGACTTGCTGCAAGTAATGTTCCTTGGCGAAGCCTTCCATCTGCGGATTATCGTCGATGGCACCTTTGTAGCGTACAGCAAAGCCACTACCAACGGGCTGCAATACCACAGCTTCGGGCGTTTTGGAGGCTCCTAGCAGCGTGCTTACTTTTTGCCCTTCGTCGTTGAGTAAAGGCAAATCGGCACCGGCAGCTTTTGCTTCGGCACCAGCACTGGCATCGAGGTTGATGGGCGCTTCAATGAATAGAAACTGCACGCCATTGCCACTATACTGAGAGCTTAGTGCCGAAAGACGCGCCTGATACAAGCGGGTGAAGGCGCAGTTCGGATTGACGAATACGACCACAACCGCCTTGTTACCTGCGTAACTGCGTAGAGCCACCTCTGCATTGGCACTGTTCTTCAAGCTGAAGTCGCTAACAGTACGGTCGCCTTGGGCACGGGCCACACCTACCGCAACTGTACAAAACAGCAGAGCCGCAGCAGCAATTATAGAAACTCGGCGAAAAGACATGAGCAAGGGGTAAGGGTGAAGAAGTGAAAAGGCAACTTTACTTTCAAGAAGTAGGGCCCAAGGTTCTGAAAGCCAAGAATCAGAACGCGGAACTCACTATTTCACCACGGCACCATTTCACTGTGAGCGTAAGTTAGCACGTAATCGGGAGTGAGGCGCTGATAATGAATTTGGTGTTCGCTGCGAGAGTTTTCTAGGAGCAGGTGTCCCGTCAGTACACCGGCCTCCCGCAGCTTGAACGGGTCGAGCAGAATCTGCTCTTTGAACACCAAGCCCCGGCGACTGTGCAGCTTATAAATCGTCTCTTTGGCACTCCAATAGAGACTGTGCTTTGCTGCTTCGTCGCCAGCGTCGGTCCGTTCGGCTTCCGATAGAAACCGCGGCGCCAACTTTTGCGCTTTGTCCCGTACTAGTTCAACATCTGTGCCAACATGTCCTTGCGTGGCTACCACACAGGCTACCCACTGGCCTGAGTGCGACAAAGAAACGGCGAATGCGGGCAATTGCTCGAAGAATGGCCGACCGTTCGCATCATTAATAAGAATAGCAGAAGCCGAAGTATGCTCCCGCAGCACCTCATGCGCCAGCACTCGGCCAGCCAACCACTGCCGGCTGCGCGTTTCGTCACGGCCTGCGGGCTGAAGAGTAGCGTACTGCTGAGACTCGGGCAAAACTCGCAGCAAGGCTTCAGCGGGCTCATCAAGTTGCCACAAGCCTAGCAGGCTTTGATTGGAAAGAGGAGTGAGGGAATGTAGCGGCATAAAGACGAAGGTACTTGCTGCCCTTCTTTTACGCCTAGCGCCATCCGCAAAGTAGATGTTGCAGCTTCGCGTTTCCTTGCAATGGCGACGAGAACCTAACTTCGCGGCATGGCACTCACGCACCGTCCCGAAGTTCAGAAGCTAGCAACCCTCACCGGGCACCACGACTGCGTGTACACCTTGGCTGGTACGGCAGGGACCTCCACCTTCTTTTCGAGTGGGGCCGATGGGATGGTAGCCGTCTGGAATTCGGAGGCTACGGAGCAAGACGGCGAGCTAGTGGCGAAAGTGGAAAATTCGGTGTACGCCCTATTACACCTGCCACAGCGCAATTTGCTGGTGCTCGGCCACAATTTTCAGGGGATTCAAGCCATTGCGCTAGACGAGAAGAAACTAGCCTTTGCCACCGCCCTGCCGCCGGTAGCTATTTTCGATATGGCGTATTCCGAAGCTCGGCAGCGCCTCTACGTCGCCCTTGGCGACGGGACCTTGGCAGTACTGCGCGCCACTGATTTCAAGGTAGAAACGTTGTTGCGCCTTTCAGATAAAAGTTTGCGCTGTCTGGCATTGCACGAGGAGCGAGGCGAACTGGCGGTAGGAGGCTCTGATTGGCAAATTCGCATTCTGGATGCCGACACGTTGGCTGTGAAGCAGACGATTGGCGGTAGCACCAACTCCGTCTTCACAGCTACTTACTCGCCCGACGGCCGGTACCTACTCACGGCGGGGCGCGATGCCCATTTGCGGGTTTGGGACGTAGCTGCCGATTACGTTGAGCATCAAACTATCGTGGCGCATATGTTTACCATCAACCACCTAGCGTTTTCGCCGGATGGACGGCTGCTGGCTACTTGCAGCATGGACAAGAGCATCAAGCTGTGGGATGCCGATACGCTGGCTTTGCTGCGAGTGGTAGACCGGGCGCGGCACGCCGGCCACGGTACCTCCGTAAACAAGTTGTTTTGGCCGGGAGCGCAGAATCGGCTAGTTTCGTGTAGCGACGACCGCAGCCTTGCCGTGTGGCAGGTTAGTACTGAGTAGTCGGTACGGAGTGGCGAGAACGACGTTTAAAGGTCCAGCTTCCAGCAGGCCTGCAGAATGTCTTACCTTTTACTGCCACCTACTCGCTACTCACTACCTAGTACTCAATACCAACGTCATGAAAATTACCGCCCTCGATATCCGCCAGAAAACCTTTGAAAAAGCTTTTCGTGGGCTCGACAAAGACGAAGTGCAAGCCTTTCTGCTCACCCTCTCGCAGCAGTGGGAGCGAATGGGTGATGAAAACCGTGAGTTGCGGGTAAAGCTCGATCACGCCACCCAAGACGTAAGCAAGATGCGAGAGGTAGAAACCAGCCTCTACCGCACTCTCAAAACCGCCGAAGACACTGGCAACAGCATCACCGAGCAGGCTCAGCGCGATGCCGAGTTACGCATCCGCGAAGCGCAACTAAAAGCCGAGCAGCTTCTGTCCGATGCGCGTCAGAAAGCCCGTGCCGTGGTAGAAGAAGCGTATCAGCAGTCGGAGAAGACGATTGCAGAGATGAAGAAAGAGGTAAATGGCCTCGGCCAGGAATGCCAGCGCCTAGAAGCGCATCTCGAAACGTTGGTTCGTGACCTGCACCATATGGCTTCTGACGTGCTAGCCAAAGTGGAAAAAGCGCGGGCGCAACCAAAAGCCAGCACGGCTGCCATCCTTTCCCGTGCAGCTAGCGTAAAAGTGAATCGGACGGATGCTGCAGACCACTCAGCCCCATCCGACGCTCCTATGTACGTTAGTTCTTCTGCCACTTCTTCTGCTGCCGCTATATCGGGCACTTCAGGTGCTTCTTTTAATGGGGCCTCTGCCGCCCACACCGAACCGCGCGCCTATAACCCTAAGCCCGGCCAGCAGCCCGATCCGGGTGCTCCGGCCCAAACCCCTGGCCCCGATATTCAGCCTAATCCTTCACCAAGTGAAAATCCTGGCCGGGTAGACCCTTCCCGCATCTATCAGCCTGAACCATCCACGGTACCTCAGCCTAGTGAACCTCGGGTAGAGCCGACAGCTCCAGATATTCAGCCAATTGGCCCAAGCCACCCCGAAATCACGCAGCCTGAGCCTTCTACGCACCCGGGTATGGCTGCTGTGGCATCGAGCGAAAAATCTTTCTTCGACGAGATATAAGCAAACTGTGCGCTGCTTTATCTGGTAGCACATTGCCCACCGAGAAGCCTGCCTTGAACGGCAGGCTTTTTTGTTGCTTTGCAAGGTGGTGCTATAAGCCTGCCACTTCACTATTTTACAATCTCACAATTTCACCGCATGGGCCAGATTGCACTGGAGGGAATGGAGTTTTTTGCGTTCCACGGCTACTACGACGAGGAGCAAAAAATCGGGAACAAGTACGGCGTCGACCTCTACATCACTACGGATCTGCACGCGGCTGGCGCCTCCGACCGCCTGCACGAGACGGTGAACTACGAAGTACTCTACCGAGTAGTAGCCGAAGAAATGCTGGCCCCTGCTCGGTTGCTGGAGCACTTAGGCTACCGCGTAATAGACCGGGTAATGGAAGAGTTTCCCTACATCGAAGCCGTGCAAGTCAGCGTCTCGAAATTCAACCCGCCCCTAGGCGGTATCTGCCACCGCGCCCGCGTGACCCTAGACCGCCAGCGCGGCGACTAATACTATAGGATACCGCCTAGCAACAGCCTTGCGTTTTGAATATAGTTGCCCTAACGAGGTTAAAGAGCTAGAGAAGCTATACTTCTTTCTCAGATGAGGGAAACTAGCTTCTTTAGCTTTAGTCCTCTATAACCAAAGACGTAGGCATTCTAGTAAACTAACCGTTCTACAAAACAGCTTTAAACGCACTAAAACCAGCCCAGCAAGGCTGGTTTTTTTATGCCTGACAGATAAATGAATAGCAGTTCTGCGAAAGCTGTATTCTTACTTCTGAAAAAATAAATGATACCGGCTGTAACGAATAGCCGGGCCACCGGTAATCGGTGCAAAATCAATCATCCACGTTTCTTTCTCCACTTAGAATGCAGGTAGTTGCTACAAGCGACGAAGAGCTGATGGCTCAGGTGAAGGCCGACAACCTGGACCAAATGGTGCCGTTGTTTGAGCGCTACCAAGGACCGTTGTTTGGCTTTCTATGTCGGTTAAGCGGTGGCGATGCGGAAGTAGGGCAAGACCTTACGCAAAACGTGTTCTACCGGGCCATGAAGTATCGGGCGAGCTACCAAACCGGCCAACCGGTGCGGGCATGGCTCTACCAACTAGCCCGACACGTGCACGCCGACCATTGGCAGAAAAGCCGCCGTCAGCAGCCCACCGCCGACATCGACGGGGTAGAGCGCACCGTTGGCCACAGCCGCATTGCCCAAGCCGATTGTCAGTCCACTGACCAGAAGCAGGCCTTGCAGGAAGCCTTAAACCTGCTGCCGGCAGAGCAGCGCGAAATCCTGGTGTTGCACCGCTTCCAGGGCTTCGACTACACCGAGATTGGAGAAATGTTGGGTTGTACCGCTGGTGCGGCCCGCGTCAAAGCTCACCGTGCTTTGGAAGCGTTGCGCAAAATATACTTCAGCTGAAAACCGCGGGCTAAGCCCGAATCTATATCATGAACGAGTCTCTTAATCATACATCACTTACCCCCGACTGCGACGCCATTGCGCCGTTGCTGGCCGGCTACGCCGAAAAGGACCTGACGGCGGCGGAAACGGCGCAGGTGGAGGCCCACTTGCCGGCCTGCCCCGCGTGCCGCGCCCACCTACGGGAGTTGCGGGAGCTACTAGCCTGCATCGACGACCAAGTGTTTCCGATGGCGCCGTTGGCCCTCCGCGACAATTTTCTGGCCCAACTGGCCGAAGAAAAGATGGCCCTACCCCAAGCCGTTGCTCCGCAGCCAACGGAGGCGGTCGAAGCCAAAGTAGTAGCTTTTTGGGCCCCCACACCCACGGCTCGCTGGCTGCGCATAGCCGCCAGCATTGCCTTACTCGCTGTGGGCGCCTTGTTTGGTTTGGTGTTGCGACCCGCCGTTTCACCAGAGTTAGCCTCGCGCCAGCCAGCCCCCGGCGAAACGCTAGCCGCTACCCTGACGGCCGCTACCAGCCAACCTGCCACGGCCAGCCGCCGCATCCAGTTGGTGGGAGAAGCTCCGGCCTCAGTGCAGCCTGGCGACCCCGCCATTCAAGTGCTCATCAATACCCTAAATGCGGACCCTAGCCCGAACGTGCGGCTTGCCGCGTGCGAAGCTCTTTACCGCCTTCGCGCCGACCCCGAGTAGGCCCGGCACTGGTGCAGGCTCTGCCTAACCAAAACGACCCCAACGTTCAAATCACCCTGATTGAGTTGCTGGTAGCCCTGCGCGACAAGCGGGCCGTGCCAACCCTAGAGCGGCTCTCGCGGCAGTCTGACGCGCTGCCCGCTGTGCGTCAGCAAGCTGCTAGTGGCCTAGGACAACTCATCTAAGGTTGTTGCGGCCCGCGTCAGAAATCTGAGGATGCATCCGGATGTGCCCTCAGACTTCTGCCCGCACTGTAGCGTGCAGGGCCGCAATAGTTCCTTTCTCTCCCTCTCTTGACTTACCGTTTTTACCCATGAAAAAGATCCTCGTACTCACCTGTTTCACCCTGCTCACGGCCAGCGCTAGTCTGCAGGCACAGGAATTCAAAGCAAAATTCAATGGCCGCCAGGACCGCAAAGTGGTGCTGGAAATGCAAGGCAACGACGTAACCGTGGAAGGCTACGACGGCGACGAACTCATCATCCGGGGCAATGGCTACGAAGCGCCCCCAAGCAAGCCCAAGGCCTGCGCCCGGTTTACAACTCGGCCGTCGATAACACGCAGATTGGGCTATCCGTGACGCCGGGTTCTGGCAACACGCTACGCGTAGTCAATGCTACCCGTCAGGGCGCCACCTACAGCATTCGGGTGCCGCACCGCACCGCGCTGGTTTTCACCCAAACCAACTGGAACAGCGGCGACCTAGTTGTCCGCGACGTGGAAGGCAGCATTGAGGCGACGCTGAAAAGCGGCGACATGAAGATGGTAAACGTGTCGGGGCCGGTGGTTGCCAACAGCGTGAGCGGCGACGTGACCATCAGCTTCACCGGAATGCGGCCAGAGCCAAGCTCGATTTCCTTGGTTAGCGGCGACCTCGACATAACCATGCCCGCGGCCAGCAAAGCCAACCTCGCTCTGCGCTCTATTTCCGGCGAAATCTACACCGACTTCGAATTGAACCTTGGCAAAGGGCCCGGCAATATGAGCCGGATAGGGGGCCAAACGATAAGCGGCAACATCAACGGAGGTGGCGGAGCTACCCTGTCGTTGAAAACCATCAGCGGCGACATTTTCGTCCGCAAGGCTAAGTAAGGGGACAGCCAGACGCCAGGCCCGACCGGGCGTCTGCTTGTCGAAGCATCAATCGACTCTTGTACTAACGAAATCCCATCAACTTAAACGCTACGTCATGCATCGGTTTCTATTTCTTTTCCTGCTGATCGGGTTGGCTACCGGATCTGCTTCTGCGCAAAAAGTTATCGAGAAAAAAGCTGCGGTAGCGGCGGGGCAGCAGGTGGTATTGAACCTCAAGCACGCCAATAGCATTCGTATCCGGCCCGCCACCGACAACCAACTGCACCTGCGGGCTACGGTTAGCATCAACCAAAACAAGCTCAATGATGCCCTTTCACTTTCGGTGCAAGAAGACAACGGCAGCGTGACCGTGGTTTCGGACCTCGAAAAGAAGGCGTTGGAAGCCGCCCAACCCGGCGACTGCCCATCCAATGGTTCCAATACCACCTATTACGGCTCTTGGAACGACAACCGGAACGGCAGCCACGGCCCAGTCTGCACCCAAATCAACTACGAAATTACTCTACCCGCCGGCGCCGATTTGCGCGTGAACACCATCAGCGGTAACATCGACGTGGTGGGCTTAACGGGGCCGCTGGAAGCCAAGTCGATTAGCGGCTTCGTGGATGTGAGCTGGCCCCCGGCCAAGGGCGCTGCTGTAGCCCTGAAAACCATCAGCGGTGAAGTGTACACCGACCAGGAGGTGGCATTCGAGAACCGCAAAGAAAACCCAATAGTGGGCTACCAATTGCGGGGCGCGCTGGCCAGCGGAAACGGTCCGCTGCTCAAGCTGGAATCCATCAGCGGCGACGTCTTTTTCCGCAAGCCTAAGCAGTAGGCTGCATTCTAACCTGACAAATCCATCACTTCTTTTCCCATCATAAAGCGCGAACCGAATATGAAAGCACTACTTACCTCCGCGTTGTTGGCGCTAGGCGCTCTGCAAGCCGCTGCCCAAACGTCGGCCGCCCCGGCCTTCAAATCCACTTGCGAAGACAATTGGTCGGATGGTCGGCGCCAGAACATCTGCGAAATCCGCGACCTGACAATGGCAGCTCCCAGCGCTGGTCAGACGCTAACTATCGATGGCCGCCGCAACGGGGGCATTACCGTCCGTGGTTGGGATGGCGCCGATGTCCGGGTTCGGGCTCGGGTGCAGAGTTGGGGTAATTCTTCCTCAGATGCTCAAGCCCAAGTGAAGGCTGTGCAAATCAAGAGCACAGGCAACACATTGAAAGCCGAAGCCGGCTCAGGCGACGATAACTGGTCGGTGAGTTATGAGGTGTTCGTGCCCCGCAAAACGGCGCTGGCCCTGACTACCTACAACGGCGGCATTAGCATCGACGGCGTGCAGGCGCCTATCACGTTCGAGGCTTACAATGGCGGTATTTCCCTGGCTAATCTAGGCGGCGACGTGCACGGCTCTACCAAGAACGGCGGCGTGAGTGTGCGCCTCTCCGGCAACAAATGGGAAGGCAAAGGCTTGGATGTGACCACCACAAACGGCGGCATCACGTGGCGCATTCCCGAATCATATTCGGCACAGTTGAAAACGCAAACGGTACACGGCGGCCTAAGCACCGATTATCCTATCACCGTGACGGGCAAAATCGGCCGTGGCTTGGACACCAAGCTTGGGCAGGGCGGCGCTCTCGTTTCGGTGGTAACAACCAATGGCGGCATCAGCTTGCGCCGCGCCAACGCCGGCGATTAGCTAAGATTTGCAGTGGGGCCCTGTTGACTTTTTACATAAAAAATCATTTGAAAAGTCCCGCTACATTCTCCTTTAGGCATAAAAGTCAACTGCGAATTCTATTGCACGAAATATTTCGTACATTGGATTTGCATCTACGACGTGTTTCGTATATGTTTGATGTACGAACCAATTCGTAGTACTTAACAGCCGGAGAAATGAGCAAGACCCCCATCCCTAAACCAACCGAATCGGAGCTGGAGATTCTCCAGGTGCTGTGGCAGCACGGCCCTAGCACCGTTCGGTTCACCAACGATCAACTCAACCAGCGGCGCGAGGTGGGCTATACCACCACCCTGAAGCTGCTGCAACTCATGCTCGACAAGGGCTTGGTGCTGCGCGAAGACGACTCGAAAACGCACGTGTACCGGGCAGCTGTTCGGGAAGAGGAAACCCAAGGGCTGCTACTCGACCGGTTTGTGGATTCTGCTTTCGGTGGCTCGGCCATGAAGATGGTGATGCAGGCCTTGGGCAACCACCCGACTTCTGCCGACGAGCTGGCGCAAATCAGGAGCCTGCTCAACCAGATTGAAGAACAGCGTAACGGCAACTCCACCTCTAAACCCCAGAACGATGAGCCTGCTTGAACAATTTGGGTCGCCGGAGCTGATTCGCGCTTTGGGTTGGACATTGCTGCATTCAGTTTGGCAAGGTGCCCTCGTGGCCCTCACGGCCGCTATGCTGCTTATGTTGCTGCATCGCCACGCTGCCGCTCTGCGCTACCGGGTAGCAGCTGGAGCCTTGATTACACTATTAGCTTTGAGCGGCCTCACGTTCGGCTATTACTACTTCGCCTTCAACACCGCCGACGCTCCTATCCAACTAAGTGAAGCGCCAATTGTGATGCCAACTGAGATAGGGAAGGGAGTGGTTATGACGGAAAGCCCTATCGTGACGGTGCCCGAAGGGGTGGTAACTACTGTCGATCATGGAATGATAGTGGAAGAGCCGAGCCGCTTGCAGCAGTTGTTAACTGGAGTGCAAGCCTACCTAGAGCGCAATATGCCGTTTGTGGTGGTGGCTTGGCTGCTTGGAATGCTGGCCATGACCTTGCGCTTTTTGGGCGGGCTGGCTTACGTGCAGCGGCTGCGGCGCTACCGTGTGGCAGCCTTGCCCGAGCAGTGGCAGACGCGCCTCGACGCGCTGGCTGCCCGCACCAACTTGCGCCGTCCCGTGCAGATTCTGGCCTCAGGGCTCGTACCCGGCCCGTTGGTAATCGGGTGGTTGAAGCCCGTGGTACTGCTGCCTATCAGTGCCGCCACCGGCTTGTCGGGTAGTGAACTGGAAGCAATTTTGGCCCACGAGCTGGCCCACGTCATGCGCCGCGACTATCTGTTCAACCTGCTACAATCGGTAGCCGAAATCCTGTTCTTCTATCATCCGGCCGTGTGGTTCCTGTCGGGCTGCTTGCGGACTGAGCGCGAAAACTGCTGCGACGACATTGCCACCGAATTGTGTGGCGACTCGCTAGTGCTGGCGCAGGCGTTAGCCTCGCTGGCCGCGTTGCAGCACGCTCCCGCGGGCCGCACTCCCGATCTGGCCATGGCCGCGGCCGGGCAGCCAGGTTCGTTGCTGAGCCGGGTTCGCCGGTTGGTGCAGCACCGGGCCGCAGCTCCTACCTTCTCCGATGGGTTTTGGGCAGCGTGTGTGGTGCTCCTGAGCGTGGGGGTGCTCACCGTAAGCACGGTGCTTTCGTTGAGTGCCGCCTCCTTTAGCCGCCCTGCTACGGTAGCTGCCGAAACTGTTTCGCCTGAAACAAATGTCGAAGACGCTGTGGTGGAAGCTGCGCCAGAAGCCGAAAGCGTCGCTGAACTGCAAAGCCAGGTGCCAGACGCAGGCTATGAGCCCGGCAACGCTAAGCCGCTGGACGACACCGTGGTGGTGTATGCTCAATCCAATCCTAAGCTGCTCACCAAATCCGGCAAGGCCCGCCTCAACGAAATCAAAGGCCTGACGGTGGTCGTGAAGGACGAGAGTGGAGCTATTTCGGAGGTGTATGTAGACGGCAAGAAACTACCCGCTACCGAAGTGCCCGCTTACCGCGACGCGCTTGCGAAAGCCGGTAAATCTGAAGCTGCGGCGAAAACCAAAGTGGAAGGTCAGCAAGTGCAATCAGACCGCATGACTTTGCTTTCCAACCGTATGGCAGCTGCTGCCCTAGAAGGTAAAGCGCCGAGTGCTGCCGATGCCGAAGAACTGTCCAAGCTGGCCCTAACGGAATCAGGAGCCTACATGGAGATGGAGCAGGATTTGCGTGAGCACACCGAGGCCTTGCAAAAGTCATTCGAAACAGCCGAGAAGTCGCTAAAAGAGCAACTATCTAAGCAGAACCTCAATCTGCTAGAGCGGCAGCAGCTACAAGAAGACTTGCAGGAGCTGCGTATGGAGCACACCGAAGAAATGGCGCAAGTCGAGCAAGACCAAGACCAAGTTCGTCGGGACAAGGAACAAGCGCAGCGTGATAAGGAACAAGCCCATCGGGACCAAGAGCAAACCCACCGTGATGCTGAGCAGGCACGCCGCGACCAAGACCAAGCTCGCCGTGATAAGGAGCAAGCCAAGCGTGACAAAGAGCAGGCCGCCTGGCACAAGGCCCTGACGACCGAGCTACTGAAAGATGGCTTGATTCGGGACCCCAACAATTTCAGCTTTTCTCTGAGCCAAAAAAGCATGTCGGCCAACGGCAACAAGCAGACGGATGCTATGCGAGAGAAGTACTTGAAGCTGTATGAAGACCGCACGGGCCGCAAGATGAGCGCCACGGGTTCGATGAATATCCAGCAGCAAAGCAACAACAACAACAGCTTCGCTTACAGCGACATGCCACCTGTGCCGGCCCCGCCAGTGCCTCCGGTGCCCCGCACACCAGCAGTGCCCCGGGTACCATCTGTGCCGCGCACGCCTGCCACACCACGCACCCCCATGGTGCCCCGCGTTCCAGCGGTTCCACGTCCACCCCAAGTTGATTCCGACCGCATTCGGGAGGAGTTACGGCGAGATGGATTACTAGATAAGGACGAGAAGAGTTTCTCGCTTCAACTGAATAACAAGGGCTTAACAGTGAATGGTACCAAGCAGCCTGACCTACTAGCTAATAAGTATCGCAAGCTGCTAGGCCATTCTTCGGATTCCAAAAACAGCAAATCTTCTTCAACTATTGACATAACGGTGAGTGAGTGAGTCGCCGTGCCGGTCGCTGCTGCAACAGCGGCCGGCTTTATTTTAGGCGAATAGTGCTGTGCGAAAAAATAATTCGGAATTGTTGTAACCAACTGCCGAATGAGGAGTGTAGGGGGCGTCTGTGTTTAAGTATATGGTTTCAACAACAAAATAAGTAGGCAAGGCAACGCTCGTGCTATCGATTGCATCTATAGCATCAAATAGTAGTAATACTCACTTTTAGGGTCGGAGAGTACACGTCTTTTTTGCTTCTGGGTCCTGGTGCCGGCTCTTGTAGTCCGGCTTAAAAAATCTTCCGTTTGAAACACTCATATCTCGCCATTCTGTCGTGATGCGCCACTGCTTTGTCTTTATTTTTTGGCTAAGTAGTACGCTGCTGGCCAGTTCCGCGCTTGCACAGCAGTCAGCCGCCACAAAGGCTACAGAGTCCGCCGACTCGAAAGTGCCAGCGCCCAAGCGTGCGTTGCAAGCCGTGCGCATCACCGAGAGCATCAAGCTGGATGGCTTGCTCGATGAAGCCGTTTGGCAACAGGCCACTGCGGCCACCGACTTCATTCAGAACCGTCCCAACCCCGGCCCGCACGAAAAGCACCCCACGGAAGTACGCATCCTCTACGACGATGCCAACCTGTACGTCGGAGCCGTCATGCACGATGTGAATGCCGATTCTATCCCGCAAGAGTTATCCGCCCGCGACGATTTCGGCAACACCGACTTCATTGCCATCTTCCTCGATACCTACCACGACAAGCTCAACGGCTACGGCTTCTTCGTGACGACGGGTGGCGTACAGATGGACTGCCGTTACTCGCCGGCTGGTGGCGAAGACTTCGCTTGGAATGCCGTGTGGGAATCGCGCACCGCCATCAGAGGTACCGATTGGGTGGCGGAAATGCGCATTCCGTATTCGGCTATTCGTTTCAGTGCTACTGCCGAGCAACTGTGGGGGCTCAATTTTATGCGCCGCCGCAAGCGCGAAAACCAAGACTTCTTCTGGAATGAGGTAAAGCCCGCTGTGGACGGTTTCGTGAACCAGTGGGGCGAGTTGAAGGGCGTGCGCGACATCAAGCCGCCATTGCGCCTCTCGCTCACGCCGTACGTGTCGAGCTACGTAAATCATAACCCACTGAACGCGGAAGGCACACGCCGCACTACCACCAGCTTCAATGGTGGCGCCGATATCAAATGGGGCATCAACGAAAGCTTCACCCTGGACGCTACCCTAGTCCCCGACTTCGGGCAGGTACAGAGCGACAACCAAGTGCTCAACTTGTCGCCGTTTGAGGTGCAGTTCAACGAAAACCGCCAGTTCTTCACCGAAGGCACCGAGCTATTCAACAAAGGCAACCTGTTCTACTCGCGCCGAGTGGGTGCCACGCCTATTGGGTTTTATAATGTGGAAGAAAAGATAGGCGCCGATGAAAAGTTGGTAAAGAACCCTGCGGAAACGCGCCTGCTGAATGCCACCAAAGTATCGGGCCGCACCAGCAAGGGCTTGGGGGTGGGGTTGTTCAACGCCCTCAGCAACGACGTGTACGCCACCATTCGGAACACCGAAACCGGCGAAGAACGGTCGGTGAAGACACAGCCGTTCAGCAACTACAGCATTGCGGTACTCGACCAGAGCTTGAAAAACAACTCCTACGTCAGCCTCATCAACACCAACGTGACCCGCGCGGGCAGCACCTACGACGCCAACGTGACGGGCGGGCTGTTTCGCTTTGCCAACAAAAAGAACTCGTATGCGCTGGATGGCCGCATCGTGTACTCGCGCCGCCGGGGCAAGGTGTTTGGTTCGGAAAAGGAAATCGATGACCAAGACGGCTACAAGTACCAAATAGGCTTCGGCAAAATCAGTGGAGCTTTCACGTGGGGCTTCAACCACGGCATCGAGTCCAACCGCTACAACCCCAACGACTTGGGCATCCTGTTCGGTAACAACAACATCTCGCAGAACATCTACTTCAATTACAACAAGTACAAGCCGTTCTGGAAGGTAAACAACCTCTACAGCTGGAGCGAAATCACGCAGTCGTTGCTCTACAAGCCCACGCGCTACCAAGACATTAGTATTTCGGGCGGCACGCAAACCACGTTCACTAAGAGCTTTATCACTACGGGCTTCAACGTGAACATCGACCCCACGAAAAACGACTTCTACGAGCCGCGGGTGTTCCCGCTCGGCGAGTATTATGTGCGGGTACCGAGCAGCGTCAACGTGGGAGGGTTTATGTCGACGGATTACCGCAAGAAACTGGCCTGGGACGTAAACGGCGGCATTCGCACTTATGCCGAGGACGACCGGCTGCCGCGGCCGCGCCGCATGGGCTACGGCTTGGCCGTGTCGCCGCGCTACCGCGTCAACAACAAGCTCAACTTCCGCTACAACATCGAGTGGGACTACAAGCTCAACCAGATTGGCTACGTAAACGGCGGCATGGACGAAGGCGAACCGCTCGACCAGGAATTCATTGGGCAGGTAATTTTGGGTCGCCGCAACGTGGTTACGGTTTCCAACGTGTTGTCGATGGCCTACACGTTCTCTAACCGCATGTCGTTTACATTCCGCACGCGGCACTACACCAGCAACGTGCTCTATCAGGATTTTGCGCGGCTCACGCCCGGTGGCAACGAGGAATTGGTCGATTACCGCCGCAACCGCGACAACACCTACAATGCCTTCAACATCGATGCGGTGTACTCGTGGTGGTTTGCGCCGGGCTCCCAAATCAGCGTGGTGTGGAAGAACGCCAACAACCCCGACTACGACTACCGCTCCGGCAACGAGGCGACGCCGCTTTACTTCAACAACCTGAGCAACACCATCAATACACCGCACAACAATTCGGTGTCCATCAAGGTGCTGTACTACCTCGATTACCTGGCGTTGCGGCCAAAGAAGGGGTAGGAGGGGCAAAGCGCGTCAGTATTTACCTTTGCGCGCTATGAGCCAATACATCGGAGCCCTGACGCTGCTCGTGCGTAATTACGACGAAGCTATAGCCTACTACACGAACGTACTCGAGTTTGAACTGCTAGAAGACACCGACCAAGGCAACGGGAAACGGTGGGTGGTAGTAGCGCCAGCGGGTGCTGCCACGCACCTGCTCCTAGCCCAAGCTGCTACCGAAGAGCAGGTCCAACACATCGGAAACCAAGCAGGTGGCCGCGTAATCCTGTTTTTGCACACCACCGACTTCGACACCGATCATGCGGCCATGCAAGCGCGCGGCGTGCAGTTTCTGGAAGAGCCGCGCTACGAAAGCTACGGCAGCGTAGCCGTGTTTCAGGATTTCTACGGCAACAAGTGGGACTTACTAGGCCCGCCACGCGCGTAGCGCTAGAGCCCTAGTAACTCGGCGGCGGCTCCAAAGGCGGATTGCTGACCGGATAATACGCGCTGTTGCACGGCGGGCAGATGTTGCTGCACCTCGGGGCGGGCGAAGAAATGGGCTTCCAGGGTTTCGCGGATGGTTTCGTGGAGCCAGTGCAGGTTTTGCTCCTGCCGACGGCGCTGGAAGTAGCCGCTGGCTTGGGTTTGCTGAACGTATCGTTCTACAATAGCCCACACTTCGGGCACCCCCGCACCCGTCAGGGCCGAGCTGGTGGTAACCACGGGCGACCAGGCGCTGGGGGCCAGCGGGAAGAGGTGGAGGGCGTTTTGATATTCGCGGCGGGCGCGGCGGGAAGCTAGTTCGTTGTCGCCGTCAGCTTTGGTGATGGTGACGGCATCGGCCATTTCCATGATGCCCTTCTTGATGCCTTGCAGCTCGTCGCCGGCTCCAGCCAGCATCAGCAACAGGAAAAAATCGACCATGCTGTGTACGGCGGTTTCGCTCTGGCCTACGCCCACGGTTTCCACAAAGATGACGTCGTGGCCTGCCGCTTCGCAGAGGGCCATGGCTTCGCGCGTGGCCCGCGTAACGCCGCCCAAGCTCCGCCCGGCCGGCGAAGGGCGAATGAAAGCTTGCGGGTGTGCGGCCAGTAAGTTCATACGGGTTTTGTCGCCGAGGATGCTGCCGCCGCTGCGTTGGCTGCTGGGGTCAACGGCCAATACGGCCAGCCGGTGGCCTTGGGTGTTCACTAAGTGCAAGCCCAACGCCTCAATAAACGTGCTTTTGCCTACCCCCGGCACGCCCGTAATACCGACCCGCACCGAGCGACCCGCGTGGGGCAGCACGGCATCAAGCACTTGCTGAGCTAACGCTTGGTCGGAAGGCAAGGTGCTCTCCACCAGCGTAATAGCACGGCTCAGCATGACGCGGTTGCCACTCAGGACGCCGTCGGTGTACTCGGAAACGGAAAAGCGCTTGGCCATCAAGACGTAAAACGGAGAGGAGCTTCAGCAGAATAAAACAATGGGATCAGCGTAATACGCTTGCAAACTAGCTCATAATAGTACATTTGAAGAAATCGGTTGTTCTTTTCCGCTATGGCAAACTTTACGCAAATGCATGTCGCTGTGAATAAGCTTCGCTCCTTCACACTGGCGGCCCTTCTACTGGGAACTACGCTCTCGGTACAGGCCCAAAACGAGATAAGCAATTTCACGGCAACCGGCCGCGGCGGGGTAGCCACTACTTTTGCTACCGACTACCAAGCTATTGGTATTAACCCCGCCAACCTTGGACGGGTAGGTGGGGCCCGGTTCGCGTTTACCATCGGGGAGTTTGGGGCCGGAATAAGCTCGAAGTCGCTCACGCGTGACCAGTTGCGCAAGTTTGTGTACAACACCAACGACGAGCTGACGCTAAGCGAAAAACAAGAGCTAGCCCGCGGCTTCACTTCCGACAACGCCCTCAACCTGAATGCTGACGCAACGACGCTAGGCCTGGCAGTACAGATACCCGCTTTGGGGGGAATTGCTATCAGCAACCGCGTACGCTCTGTTGGCCACGTTGAGCTTAATAGAAATGCGGCGGAATTGATGTTTTTGGGCAGAGATGCTCCGATTTACGCCACGGCTAGTGCCAGCAACATTCCGCTCGTGTCGGAGGCGCTGGATGGGACGAAGCTTCAATTTTCGGCGCTCAACGAGTTCAACATTGCCTGGGGCAAGCGCATCGTTGATTTGCCCTTGTTCCAACTCTCGGCCGGGGCGGGTTACCGATATATTCAGGGTGTTGGCGTAATAGACGTGCGCGTAAAGCCCGGCGACTTGCAAGCTTACAGCTCTCTGTCGGCGGTGTTCGATATCAACTACGGCAACTTAACCTCCGACCCAAATTTCAACTTCGAAACCCGCACCAACGGCTTGCAACCCGTGGGCCACGGCAACGGCTTCGACCTAGGCTTGTCGGCGGAAGTGGGCAAGATCGTGCGCTTGGGCGCGGCCGTCACGGATATGGGCAACATGACCTGGGAAGGCAATTTGCTCACGGCCAACGACCAGAAACTGAAGCGCCTCAAATCGGCCGGCGTGGGCAGCTACGACTTTTTCAAAGAAGCCGCCGAAATCTTTGCCTCCGGCACCGACAGTTTGTTTCAGTACCAGACGGGCCAGGACCGCAAAGCCAAATTGCCAACCAAAATGCGGCTGGGCGCCGGCTTCCGCATCAGCGAATTCTTTGAAACGGGCCTCGACGTAACGCTTCCCCTCAACAACGTGGCGGGCAACATCACGTCGCCTTTTGTTGGTGCAGGCCTCGATTACAAGCCCGTAAGCTGGCTGCGCCTGAGCAGCGGCGTATCGGGTGGGGCGGGGTATGGTATTGGCATACCCCTGGGCTTGACTGTTGCGACCAGCGTTTACGAAGGCGGCATTAGCACCCGCGACATAGCTGGCCTTTTTGCCAACAAAGACCCCTACATATCAGTGGCCGCCGGGTTTCTGCGCTTCAAATTTGGCGGCAAGACCCAGTAGAGTCTAGAATCTTGGAATAGCGTTGCTGTTGCTACTGTAGCGCAAAAAGCCCTTGCTGATGGTAGCATTAGCAAGGGCTTTTTCTTTTCAAGCAGGTTCAATTAGTCAGGCCGCCTTGTGCTCTGAAAGGCAACTTCTCCCTTCACTTACTTCCCTGGCTCGGTAATGAAGTTGGGGAGGCCGAGTTTTCCGCGGCGGCCACCGAGCTTCAGGCCGTCGTCCACGTATTTGGCGGTGGCAGCGTCGCCGTTGGGGTTGGTGATAAGGCCGAGGAAGGGATTGTCTTCGCGGGCCACGTAAATTTTACCGTCGGGGGCGCGCTGGAGCTGGCCTACTTTGCGGTTGGCCGATTTGCCGATTACCGCTGCTTTGCCGGTTTTCAAGTCGAACTGGAATATTTGGGCTTGGCCGCCGCCTTCACCGTTGCTGGAACCATAGAGCTTGGTGCCATCAGGCGAGAATTCGATGCCGTAGGCTTCTGGGTAAGGAGAGAAGACTTTCGGGTTCTTCACCAAGCCCGTGTTGCGGTCGAAGTCGAACACCTCGTAGCGGTTGGCTTCGCGCCACACGGCCACAGCTATTTTACGGCCATCGGGCGAGAACTTCATAGCGCCGATGGCATTGCGGCCGGGGCCGGCGTGCATGCCGCCCACATTGCTCAGAATAGGTTTGCCCTGCACGCCATCGGCCGTCACGAGGTAGCTCACGAAGGCATTAGAGTTCCAGCGGTGCGCTACCACCCATACGTCGCGCCCGTTTTGGTGACGCACGGCGCTCAGCTTTTCGGCAACGGGCGAAATGAGCAGAATGTTGGCGCGGGGCACATCGCCGAGGCCATTGTCGCGGGTCATGTCCACTACCGAGTAGCGCAGCCCTTCCTTGCCACCTTGCGCGCCAACCGTAAACACGTAGAACACGTTGCCGCTACCAGGATCGGGCACGATGAGGGCGCTTTGAGTGCTGGCGCTGGAACCCGTCAGGTTGCGGCCGTTGGGCATGACGGTATGCTGGCGGTTGAAGATATTCTCGCCGTTGGTGTAAAACAGCAGCTGGCCTTGGGCATTCGTAGCTACTGCCGAACCCTCGTAAGTAGTCATTTTGCTATTGAGCAGCGGCGTCGGAGCGCCACCCCCTACCGGAAAGCTCAACCCGGCTTGCTGCCCGAAATACCAGAGGCTTTGCTCGCCCTGGGCCCAAGCAGCCGCTGGGACAAGCGTGAGAAGCAGGAAAAAAAGTCGTTTCATAGTCGAAAGATACTAGCGGCACAGTAACGCAATTTCGTGCCAGATTATGGTGCAATGTTAAAGAACGGTCACGCTGAGTATATGGCGCATCAAGTCAAGGATGTAACAAAGCCAAAGTATCTCGCGTGGTGATGTTGTACGCCTGACGTTGTGATACTATTATACTATTGTCATGCTGAGCGCAGCCGAAGCATCTCGCGTGCTGAGGTTGCAGTACTAACTCAACGATGCGAGCGAGATGCTTCGGCTGCGCTCAGCATGACCGATATAGTTTGTCATCGTCAGCATGAGGGGTGCTTCGGCTTTGTTACATCCTTACATCCTTAGCTTATTGCACTGACGGTTAGCTTAGCGTTATCACTTGTACAGCCTCAGCATGACGGTGCGGTTAGTTCGGCAACGTCAGCGCATCAGATGTTTAGGCAAGTAGATGTAGGACTGGCAGTACCGTTTATTACTGCTTTATGATTTCACATATTCACCAGCAAGTAGCGGCTGGATGAGGGGCGAGATGATGCGGTAGCTGGCGCCCCAGAGCTTGTAGCCGCCGGCAATTTGGTAGAAGGGTACGCGCCGCGGGCCGGGCCAACGGGGGAGTTGCCATACCTCTTCCACATGCTGGGTAGGGTCGGCGAGGTGGCGGAGCGGAATTTCTAGTACTTCCTCTACTTCGCGCTGCTGCCACTGCCACACTTCTGGCCGCCGAATCTTGCCTAGGAACGGCGTGATTCGAAAGCCACTTGGCACATCTACGGTGGGTAAGGCGGCCAGCACTTCCACGTTGGCCGGTGCCAGCCCAACTTCTTCTTCCGCTTCCCGCAGGGCCGTAGCCAGCAACGACGCGTCGGTGGGCTCGTGCTTGCCGCCCGGAAAAGCCAATTCGCCGCCATGAGCGCCATAGCTACTGCGGCGAACCATCACCACATGGAGTTCCCCGGCGGCATCCTCGAAAATAGGCACCAGTACTGCGGAGTCGCGGAGGTTCTTAGGAGTTGGAAAATCGTCGAGGGTAAGATAAGCGGGCATGACGGCAAGGTACTAAGCAAGCAATTGTCAAGGCTACAACTTACCATCTCACCTTCGTGTTCTACTCCACCGCATACGCGCCGTGGGCATCTACATGCATGGTGGGAAGCTGATGGTGATCTTCGAAATACTGGTAGCCAGCTACCAAGCCCTGCCAAAAGCCAAGGTGCGGACTAGCTACGCGGCGAGCTAGGTTTTCGGCAGTCATTTCAAACGGGAAAATGTGCACGGCAATATCAGTTTGGCCGGCACTGCGGGCTTCGACGGCCAACACGTACAGCTCCCGAATTCCAGCATCGGTGATGGGCAGGCAACCAACCGTGACGTTGGAGCCGTGAATAAAAATGTCGCCGCCGGGGTCGGGAGCGGCATGGCGCAGATCGGCGGCATTGGGGTAGTCGAGGCCCAGCGACAGGTGGTAGTTGCTGGCCGGGTTGAAGCGGTTAATCATGTAGAAGCCTTCGGGTACTTGCTTGTCGCCGGCTTGGTGTTTGGGGCCGAGCGAGCCCGAAGTGCCGGCCAAAGCATAGGTTCGCAACAGCACAAACTCGCCAGTGCCTTGTTCGCGGCCCCACGCTTCCAGCCGTCGGCCCACCTTGAACGCCCGCAGGTATAGCTCCAGCCGTCCTGCTTGAATGCCATTTCGCCGCAGCAACGCGTGAAGGTTGGCTTCGTGCAGGGCATAAGCGTCTCGCACGCGCGGATACTGCTGCTGTTGGGCGCGAAACGCCGGATCGGGTTCAACGGCTATCATAAGAGGCGAAGCAGAACGGGCACACAAAGTTAGCAGCAAGGCCGCAGCCAGCAGGGCAAGGAGTCGCATGAAGAGGAGAGTAAATGAAGCTCGTCAGTAGACAATGCAAAATGCTGGCCAGCTTCCGTTGCTTGTCGAACGGGCAATAGAAAGCTCTTAGTATAGGTGGAAGTATATGAATGTGTTTTGTGATTATTAGCCGTTGAAATTGAGTGGGTTAATGTTTTAATATCTTGGCAGTAAGGTGAAGACAGCGCAATACTTATTTTGCTAGACGCTATCCAAGAGCAAGGCCAGGCAGGCGAACTAAGTGGTGTAGTGGCCGTTGGTGATAGCCTATTCTAGCTGGACAAAGCACCTAGTCGCGTGAACGGATATTGCGGATCTGCTCTAAGCTGTTTTCAATTATTTCCGTATTCTTTACCATGGCTTCCTCTCTTGACCCCGACCCTGACACGTATTTACCCGACCCGCTAGGCCCCAATTTCGAGTTGCGCCATCTGCCGCAGTCCACCGACTACGAGGGCTCGGTACGGGCTACGCTGGTGCGCTACCGTAAGTCGCCGGCCGCCACGCGCGCAGTGCTCTACGTTCACGGCTTCAACGACTACTTTTTCCAGCGCGACATGGCCACCGAGTATGCTGCGCACGGGTTCCGCTTCTACGCCCTCGATTTGCGCAAGTATGGCCGGGCTATCTTACGGCATCAGCGCCCCAACAACGTCCGGGACCTAACCGAGTATTACGATGACCTCGACGCGGCCCTCGCCGTAATACGGGCCGAGGGCAGTACGACTGTTGTGCTCAGCGGCCACTCTACGGGTGGGCTGATTATCTCGCTTTATGCCAAGGCCCGCCCAACGGCCGAACTGGCGGCGCTGGTATTGAATAGCCCGTTTTTCGACTTGTTTCAGCCTTGGTACCGAAAGCTGAGTGTGCCCCTCGTAACTAGTTTGGGAGCCTTGCTACCCGACTTGAAATTGCCCGCTAGCCTATCCGATACCTACGGTCAGAGCCTGCACCGCGCCTACCGGGGCCAGTGGGATTACGATTTGGCCTGGAAACCTAACCGGGTATTTACAATTAATGCAGGCTGGCTGCGTGCTATCCGACTCGGCCACCGGCAGATCCGGCGCGGTCTGGACCTGCAAATACCGGTACTGGTGCTACACTCCGACCGCACCGCCTACGGCCGGAAATGGTCCGATGATTTCCACCGTTCCGATATTGTGCTCGACGTGGCGCACATCCGCCAACTAAGTCCGCGGCTCGGTAGCAAGGTGACGGTGAAGGCCATAGAAGGCGGCATCCACGACCTGTTTCTGTCGGCTCCGGCGGTGCGGGCTGCAGCATACCGGGCAGTGTTCGAGTGGCTGGAATTGGTGTTGTCGTTAGAGCAAAACGCGAGGTATGTTGAAAATAACGGCGCTTAGGTAACTTCCAGAGTCCGCTAGACTTCAAGAAGCTTGTCAGCAAACCTCAGCCTCTGGGGCCTGTTTGCACGTTAGATACCTACTTCACTGGCTTTTCTACGTCACCATGCGTCTTACTTCTTTTCGCTGGCTGCTTGTACTTGGGGGCGTTGTTTTAGGCTCCGCTGTAGCGAGAGGGCAGGCAAGCACTGCGCCTAAAAGCTCCTTAACCGCGTTGCTGAAAGCTAGCCGCTGGCAAAAACGAGTGCTGTTACTTTGCGCGCCCACGGCCACCGACGACGCCTTGCTGCGCCAACGCCAGTTGCTAGCGCCCGCTCGGGCTGACCTAGCAGCCCGCGACCTGCTGGTGCAAGAAGTGTTGCTCAATCAAGTTTCGCCCACTGACAAGAAGTACCTGACGGAAAACCTCCGCGTTTCAACCACGGGTTTTACAGCGTTACTAATTGGGAAGGACGGAGGCGCCAAGCGCCGCGAAACCGAGCCCGTAGCGCCAAGTTCGCTGTTTTCGACCATTGACGTGATGCCCATGCGGCAGCAGGAAATGCGGAAGACCAGGCGGCAGTAAGCGGCCGGTATGTGTGGTTTGCTTTATACTCGCGGTCCAGCTTTCGTTTGCTAACGGCCGCCAACTACTTTTCATGAACACGCCCCAACTCTACGATTTTCTCGCCGAACTCACCCAGCACAACGAACGAGACTGGTTTCAGGAGCATAAAGCCACCTACGACCGACTGCGGCCGGAATTTGAAGCTGCTGTAGGGCGCTGGCTGAAGCAGATGGCCGCGCATGACCCGGCACTAGTTGGCCTGGAGCCCAAGCAGTGCATCTTCCGCATCTACCGCGACGTGCGTTTCTCCCGCAACAAGCGGCCTTACAAAACTCATTTCAGCGCGTATTTCTCCGGCGGTGGCAAGAAAAGTAACAACCCCGGCTACTATGTGCAGCTAGGCCCCAACGGACAAACTTTGCTGGCGGGCGGAATGTATGAGCCCGACAAAGAGCAGCTAGCCCGTATCCGGCAGGAAATCGACTACAATAGTGCGGCTCTTCACAAGCTGCTACAAACCCCTGATTTCAGCCAGTACTTTGCTGGAGTGGAAGGCGAGAAGTTGAAAAAGGCACCTGCTGGTTACCCCGCCGACCATCCCGAAATCGAGCTGCTAAAGCACAAAAGCTTTATTGTTAGTCATTCCGTGCCCGACGCAACTGCCCGCAAACTCGACCTCGATACCTACGTGCCCACGGTGTTCCGTGCCATGCAGCCTTTCTGTGCGTATTTGCAGGAAGCAATTGATGGCTAATTCTCGGACTAAAAGAATACCGCACCAAAGCTCAGGCCTGCTCGCAACCATCGCCAGGCAACAAGCTGCGGCGGCGTAGTACCTTCGCCTGTGCCCGTTACCAACGAATACGACGTAGTTATTGTAGGAGCCGGGCCGGCGGGCACCGCTTGCGCGTTGGCCTTGCGCTCCAGTGGCAGGCGCGTAGCCCTCGTAGACAAAGCTCAATTTCCGCGCGACAAAATTTGCGGCGACGCTATTCCCAGCCCCACCCTCAAATACCTCGCGCGCCTCGACCCCAGTTACGTCACGGAACTGCAGGCACTACTGGCTTCACACCACGCTCCAACCACGCACAGCCGCTTGTTAGCGCCGAGCGGTGAAGAACTGCGCATTGCTTGGCATAATCCTGCCTTCAACAGCCCGCGCCTGCATTTCGACGACGCCCTGCTGACCTTGGTGCGCCGACATACCAACACAGAAGTACTGGAAGGCTATGCCATTCGCCGTCTACAAACCGACGAACACGGCGTCACGCTCACGCCCGCCGATGCAACCCAACGGCCACTCCGGGCTGCCCTTATTATCGGCTGCGACGGCGCCAACTCGGTGGTAGCTCGTTCCCTGATGCCATCGACCTCGCTCGACCGAGCTTACCATTGCGCCGCTGTGCGCGCCTACTACAAGGCCGTAGCCGATGCGCCCGAAGACACTTCGGATTTCTACTTTCTGCGCGAGTACCGGGCGGGCTACTGTTGGGTGTTTCCTGTGGGTGGCGGGGTGTACAATGTGGGTTTCGGAGTGCTGTCGGAGGAAGTAGCAGCCCGACGTCTCAATCTAAAGCACGAATTGAGCGAGTTGCTTGCTAATCACCCGCACTTAGCGCCGCGCTTCGCCAAGGCCGAAGCCCTGACAACTATTACAGGGTTTGGGCTCCCATTGGGCGGTAGCAACCGCCCCGTGCACGGCCACCGTACGCTACTCTGCGGCGACGCAGCCGCCCTCATCGATCCGCTGCAAGGTCACGGCATCGACAAAGCAGTACATAGCGGGATATTGGCCGCAACCCAGGTGCAAGCGTGCTTCGAGGCCCAGCGCTTCGATGCTGACTTCCTGGCTACCTATGCGCAGCAAGTAGAGCATTATATCGGGCGAGAACTTACTCAGCGCTACCGCTTAATGCGTTTTCTGGCCGGCAATGCTTGGTTGGTAGATTTGGTCGTGCGGGCCGCCCGTTGGCCTTGGCTGCGCCGTCAACTGGTACGCGCAGTAGGGTAGGAGGTAGCCCGAACTTCGATACAAGAGCCCAATAGGTAGCGCTCCAATGGATAGCATCAAGACGTGGCACTTCGCCGCTCTTCGTTGCTGAGGTTGTTTAATAAGCTATGTAGTTCATCATTCACGGCGAGCCGCGAATTGCAAGCCGGTATAGCTAAGCGCCGCACCTCTATTGCCTGAGGCTGTCACGTCCTTGGCAGCGGCACCGACGGTTGTTGAACTGTAGCTAGACTCGACGCGACGTAGGAAAATATAAGCTTAACCGCATGGGTAGTTAAGGCTAGCTGCTCCGTAGTTCCCAACCCTAGCGCATTGCCTTATAGAGGCCCTGAAAAAGGTGGGTTAGGAAACCGCAATGTCAGAATAAAGTGTTGCCATTGAGAGGGTTTCGTCTTACTTTATGACTTCGGAAGGATAGCTACATTTTATGCAGAATTACTATTATATCCTGGGCGTTCCGAACACTGCCACCGTAGCTGAAATTGAGCGAGCGTATCGGCAGATGCACGCCCGTATGTACCGTCGCGCCACGGTTGATCCTGCCCTCAACGACCGACTCCAGGCAGCGTATGCCGGCTATCAGATTCTAGCCGATCCGCGTCGGCGCTGGGCCTACGACCGGCTGATGCAACAGGAACCCGAGTCTTTCGCGCTACCTACTCGCCCCCCGATCCAACTAAGGTATTATTGGCGCGGGCTGCTCCTAAGGCCCGGTGGGTAAATTGGGCGCTGGTGGCGTTTTGCTTGCTCCTAGCCCTCGATTGGGTGCTACCTCTGCGCAAGTATGCCAACGAGCCGGTGCTAGGGCGCCAAATCGTATCCATCAGCGTATCGGCCGCCAACCCGCAAATGGCCTACGACATCTTCACGCCAAACACCAAGTTCCGATTGCCCAGCGCCATTGCTCACCGGGCCCGCGAAGGCCAACTCGTAACGGTATGGCGGACGCCGCTGCTCCGAGTGGTGCGCAAAGTCAGTTCACCCACTTCGCCCGATGGGCCTGAGCCCTTCGAGCCCTATGGTGGTGGCGTTTACAGCGGCCCCATGGCCTTGCTGCCTTTCGTGTTGATGGGGGTTGCTGTGGTAGGGGTGCTGCCGAAGCGCCCCGCCGAAGTACGCGTGAATACCGCCGTAGTCGGCATGCTGTTGTGGATAGTAGCCGTGGTGCTAATACTTATTTATTGATTTAGGGAAGCTGTTTGCTTTATCCTCGGCTATGGTGCGGAGTCAAAGTACCTTATTTGAACTACTGTTTATCTCGCCCATTATGTCATGCTGAGCGCAGCCGAAGCATCTCGCTAGTGTAGTAATCTCCTTACTACCACAACGAGTCGCGCGAGATGCTTCGACTGCGCTCTGCATGACATTCGTAATTACAACGGCGGCACCCCAAGATGCTTCGGTTTTGTTGCATCCCTGGCTTGATGCGCCACATGCTCAGCACAACGTTTTGATTGTGTTACAACGTTAGCATGCGAGACGCTGCGGCACTGTTCAGCATGACCGAAGATAAACTAACTGGCTTGAGGTGAACTTACCCGATGCTGCGAATGACGCCGCCATCTACCCGAACGGAGGCGCCGTTGGTGGCGGAGGCCAAGGGGCTGGCGAGGTAGGCTACCATATTGGCTACTTCGTCGGTGGTAGCAAAACGTTGGAGTAGGGAAGAGGGACGCGCATTTTGGAAAAATTCGCGCTCTGCATCCTCCTTGCTCTTGCCCTCCGCCGACATTTTCTGGATAAACTCTTCTACCCCCTCGGAGGCCGTAGGGCCGGGCAGCACCGAATTGACGGTGACTTGCGTGCCTTTGGTGAGTTCGGCCAAACCGCGGGCCACGGCGAGCTGCGCGGTTTTGGTGGTGCCATAATGAATCATTTCCTCGGGAATCTGGAGGCCCGATTCACTGGAAATAAACAGGATGCGGCCCCAATCTTTCTTCAGCATCAGCGGAAAATACTGGCGCGAGAGCCGCACGCCGCTGAGCACGTTCACTTCAAAAAACCGCAGCCAGTCTTCGTCGGGTATCTCGGCGAATGGTTTGGGTTCGAAAATGCCAACGTTGTTTACCAAGATATCCACAGTAGGTATCTGGATGAGCAGGTAATCAACTTGCTCGGAACGGCTGAAATCGACGGCGACGCCGCGCACAGTGGCGCCGGGCGTTTCGGCTAGAATGGCGGCCTGGGCTTCTTGCAAGCGTGCTTCGGTACGGCCCGTCAAAATGATTTCGGCGCCTTCGGCTGCTAGGCGGCGCGCAATGGCTAGCCCAATGCCGGCCGTGGAGCCCGTAATTAAGGCTACTTTATTGGTGAGTTGCAGATCCATGCGGAAACAGGTGAGGTGATAAACCACGTGCTAAACGCGCAAACGCTGGATTTGTCTGGCTGCGCCCCGCTTTTTCTGACAAGCAGTTGGCAATGGTCAGGGAACTAATCAATTTTCAGTGGTTACCGTATTATTCGCCAATCACTGATAGAAACCTTTTCCGCTCGTACATGGATTTCACTTCCTCTCGTCCCGAAGACCTGCTGTTTGACGCCGCCCGCAAAGGCAATGTAGACACCCTGAAGGCATTGCTTGCTGAGGGCGTCGACGTAAACACGCAGGATGGTAAAGGCTTCACCGCCCTTATTATTGCTGCCTACGACGGCCACCTCGAAGCCACCCGGCTGTTGCTCGAAGCCGGCGCCAACCCCAACGTGCACGATGCCAGCGGCAACACCGCCCTGATGGGCGTCAGCTTCAAAGGCTTCCCCGAAATTGCGCAGCTACTCATCGAGCACGGCGCTGACCTCAACGCCCGCAACGGCAATGAAGGCACAGCCCTCATGTTTGCCACTCTATTCGGCCGCCACAACATTGTACCTGTATTGCTTCAAGCCGGCGCCGATGCGTCCCTGCGCGACGTGCGGGGTCTCACAGCCCGCGACTTAGCTATTCAGCAAGGCAACGATGTGGCCCTAGGCTTGCTGCCTCAGGAATAACGCTGCTCGTATTAATCCTAAGCAAACGCTTACTCAATTGCAGCTATGAACGACTCCGTTGCTCGCTTCGCTCCCTATGCTTTCGCCTTGCTACGCATTGTGGTAGGCGTCCTTTTCGCCATGCACGGTAGCCAGAAGCTATTCGGTGTTCCCGGCGACAAACCGCCTATGGAGCTAGCCTCACTGATAGGGGTGGCCGGTATCATTGAATTTGTCGGGGCATATTGATTGCGATTGGTTTGCTGACGCGCTTTACTGCCTTTATAGCCAGTGGTACCATGGCCGTGGCTTACTTTATGGCGCACGCCCCCAATGGTCTGTTGCCTATCGTCAACCAGGGCGAGCCCGCCGTAGTGTACTGCTTTGTGTTTCTCTACATCTGGGCACACGGCCCTGGTGTTTGGAGTATCGACCGGATGCTGCGCGGCAACCGCACTGCGGCGGTAGCATAAAGCACGGCATACGCTATTCCTTTTTTCTTTAGCTAGAAACCCGTCGTCTCACATGGTGGAGGCGGCGGGTTTTCTGTCTTATAAAGCAGGCGTATTAAGCTGTTGACCTTGGTGTAAGCACCGATACACCTAATGTAGCCTATCAACTTCGGCAAGGGCCTAGCAATCTGCTAGGCCCTTGTTGTTTATGCGTTGTATAAGGGTAAAGCCTAAGGAATAGATTGCCATGTTACATCGGCTACGGCGGCCGTATTCGTGGAGAGGTATTGGTCGTACAAGTCTTGGGCCGTGCCTTGGTCTGGTTCGCTGCCATCCGAGCGCAGCACGAGCAGTAAGTCGTCGGGCGTCAGATTCAGCTGTTGCATGAGTTGCTGTCGTAGCTCTGGCGTAGCATTTGGCAGGCCGTCTTGCAGTTTCACAACCGTTACGAATTGCCCGTCTTGCTTTATTTGGGTGTATACGCCCGAGGGGCCAATGGAAAAGGTGTCTCTAGTCATGAGGATATGTAGTAGAAAGGACACTGTAGGATACGCAAGACAAGCAAATGTGGCGCTGCCTTTTTGCAGGGCTGATGCATGGGCCCAACTTTCACTGAAAGTTGTTCTTTGTTGGCGAGGCGGCATTTTCCCCGGCTGGTAAGGACACCGGTCCCGTGATTTTCAACAAGACCTCGGCCAAGGGCTCCAGACTGGTTATTTCATCCACATGGGTAAGGGCGCGGGTACCGCCGAAACGGTTCAGCCACACGGGCCGAATACCTGCCTCCAAGGCCCCCACTACATCAGCCAGCCAATTGTCGCCGACCATCACGGCCTCAGCAGGGCTGCAGTGCAGGCACTCTAGGGCTACTTGGTAAATGCGAGGATTAGGCTTTGTCACGCCTACATCTTCCGATGTAATCAGGGCATCCACCAAATGGGCCATGCCCAGTTGCACCAATTTTTCCTTTTGCTCGGAAGTACGGTTGTTGGTGACTATCCCAATTCGGTGGTGGGGCTTTAGGGCTTTCAGCAAGGGTAAAGCCCCTGGTACAGCCCGGCGCAGGCGCTGGTAGTAGCCGTAGTGCCGGTGCGCAAACTGCTCGGCTTCCGCATCAGTTGTACCTAATCCATACGGCGCGAGCAACCGCTGAAAACGCAGACGACGCGCTTCTTCATACGAATAGCGGCCAGCCAATACCTGTGGGTGCATTTCCTCCAGTATCTCACTGTACTGCTGATATAACGCTTCCAAATCTACCCCCTGAAACTCGGGTATTCCCGCCGTGGAGACAGTTAACGTTGCCCGCGCCGTATTAGCATGATCGAAAAGGGTATCGTCTAAGTCGAGAAGAACAACAGTGGGACGAACGAAATGCAACGACGATTCTGGCTGTGGCGGCATAGAGCGAATTTTATATGAAAGTCTACAGAGAAATTCAGCATGCACTTTCCAAACACCTGTAGTTGGCTAAAGGCCTAAAGGTTGCAGTTAAATGCTCAGTTGAAGTAAGGCTAGCTTAGGCTACTAGGCTGAATGCGGGCCCCTTTCATGCAGCAGAAAGTCCACCGTAGTAGCGCGCCAAGCCGAAGCGAAACCAAAGCGTCAGCAACAATGGCAATTGACTGGGGCGTGCAGCAAGTGCCTGTAGATCAGCTATTACGGCTAGCTGGTCTATATCCTGGCTGTTAGGCCTGCGTATGACCTATTCGTCACTAGCTACTGGCAACAGTAGCACAACAACCTCGCTTCTGTGCTATTAGACTAGCGCAAAAGCGGGGCTATGAACGAAATGTGTGGTTTCACTAGGTAAACAATCAAAAGAATGACGCCCAACCTCAAGCCCTTAAAGCAACAAACCATTGTCATCACCGGCGCCAGTAGCGGCATCGGCCTGGCAACGGCCCAGATGGCCGCTAAAAAAGGCGCACAACTCGTGCTGGTAGCTCGTAATGAATCCGAGCTACGCAACATCGAACAGCAGCTCCAGGAACAAGGGGCACGCGTAGTGGCTGTAGCCGCCGACGTAGCCAACCGCGAAGACATTGACCGGGTTGCCGAAACGGCTATCCAGCACTTCGGGGGCTTCGATACCTGGGTCAACGACGCAGGTATTTCTATTTGGGGCCGCCTCGAAGAGGTAAGCGACGAAGACAACCGCCGCCTTTTCGAAACCAACTTTTGGGGCCTGACCTACGGCTCCTTGGCGGCTGCCCGTCACCTCAAGCAGCGCGGCGGTGCCATCATCAATGTGGGCAGCGTAGCTTCGGATGTGGCGTTTCCGCTGCAAGGCATGTACTGCGCTAGCAAGCACGCCATCAAAGGCTTTACTGATGCCTTGCGCTTAGAGCTTGAGGAAGAGGGCGCCCCTATTTCGGTAACCCTGATCAAGCCAGCGGCCATCAACACGCCTTTCCCGCAGCATGCCCGCAACTACATGGACAAGGAGCCTAAGCTGCCGCCGCCTGTCTACGAGCCCGAAGAAGTAGCCAACGCCATTCTGTACGCCGCCGTGCACCCGAGCGCGACATCTACATTGGTGGGGGTGGAAAAATGATGAGTTCTTTTAATAAGCATCTGCCGCGCGTCATGGACAGAATGAGCGAAAGCATGATGGTGAAGGAGCAGAAGCGCGATGAGCAGCCCCGCAACCCCCAAGGAGCCCTGCACCATGCCGGCGACGACGGCCACGCGCATGGCGACCATCCGGGCTATGTAATGAAAACCAGCCTCTATACGCGTGCCAATAGCCATCCTGTACTGAAAAATACCTTGATGGCTGCCGCAACGGCCGCTGCCACCTGGTGGCTGCTTGGCAAGCGCAACACCAATAAGGTGAAGGCAACCTCGACAAGGACCGACAGTAGTACAACCACTGACAGCGTTGGTACTAGTGCTAGCCCTATAAGCAGCACTACACCCTCCATCGAAGACCACGGCATTGTAGCCACTCACCACGAAACAGTCCCGCTTACGGTATCAAACATTACGATTGTTCCTTAAGCTGGAAGTTAGAAATAAGCAACGCCCGCGGCTGCTCCTAGTAGAGTGGCGCGGGCGTTTTGGTTGTTGAAGTAGACCAGTATTGCGAGCCAGATCAATAGGGTATTAAGAAGGCTAGGGCTCTTTCGGCTGCTACCCTGAAAGTAGAAGGTCGAATGGACGAGGCGATTGGTCGATTCTTTTGAGCTTTTGGTGGAACGTGGCCCGCGTTGACGCGAACAGGCATTGGGTTTGAATGAAGCGATTCAGAACGCAACGTTCTGCACCCCTTTCCAAATAGACTTCAAATTCACTCTACCATGAAAAAGCAACTTTTTAGCCTCGCCCTTCTCCTTAGCCTTGGTACCTCTTTCAGTGCTAACTCTTTCGCCACTACCACAGCTGCCATCGGCCAAGAGCAGCGCCAGGACCGTGACCATGACAAAGACCACCGCCAAGGAAAAGGCGAGCGTAGTGCCCATCATCAGCAACGCCGCACCGATGCCATGGCCAAAGAACTCGGCCTGAGCAGCAAGCAAAAGTCGAAAGTCGAGAAGATATTCCAGGAGCAACAGCAGCAGATGCAAGCCCTGCGCAGCCGCTCCGGCAATGATCGTAGCCAACTCAGGGCCGAGGCCAAACGCATCCACGAAAGCACCGACAAGAAGCTTAAGGATGCGTTGTCGAAAAAGCAGTACGCTCAGTTTGAAGCCAAGCGCCAGGAGCGCCAACGCCAGATGGCCGACCGCCAAAACAACCAGCGCGGCAACGACCGTCGGGACTTCGGTCGCCGCAGCTAAGCTTTCTCTCTTTTAGTGTAGCAACCCGCTTCGTCCATGCCCGGATGAGGCGGGTTGTTTGCTTTTATATTTATCTTTATTGATATACCAAGTATTCAAGGTATAATTTCGTCTTAATAACTAGCGGCGCCAGATGTCCCGCTGTAGGTTAACTTAGTGCGCTATGTCTACTGCCAGTGCTTATGCCGCGCGTAGGGCTCGTTTTTGGGCCACGCGACGCCATGTCTTCCAAACAGTTGGTAGTATTGGGGTGGTGTTTGTTGGGGTACTCGAAGCCATGGCTCTGCTGCTGTGGGTGCCCCGGCAGGCACTGTTACTTCTGGCGCTGGTAGGCTTCCCAATTGGGCTGATCCTGGGCGTGTTGGAGGTTGTGGTGTTTCCGGCCCTAGTGCAGCGCCTGAAGCTGCACCTGGCTACGCTGCTGCAAGGCTTAGCTCATTTGCTGTTGCTGAGTGTGCTCTACGGGGCTATTATGTGGGTGGCTCACCTGCTCGATTTGCCGCAGCTCTGGATACCACCCACGGGCAAGACTCCCGGCCCAGTGCAGAACATGCTGCGAGTGTTCATGATTTACTTGTTTGGGGGTTTCGTGACGACGCTGTTGCGCCAGCTGCTGTTGCGCATGGACCGGCGCCGCCTCGTGCAGCTGCTGGCGGGCCACTATCAGCAGCCCGTGACCGAAGACCGTATCTTCCTGTTCGTAGACTTGAAAGGCTCGACCCGCCTGGCTGAAACCCTCGGCAATGACCAATATAGCCGCTTAGTGCGCGACTTCTTTTCCGATGTTAGCGTGGCTATTGAGGCTACTCGGGGCGAGGTGTACCAATACGTAGGCGACGAAGTAGTGGTGACCTGGCCTTCCAAGCTGGGGCTGGCACATGCGAACTGCCTGCACTGCTTTTTCAAGATGCAGCACCGCATTGAAGAGCGCCGCGGCCACTACATGCGCAAATACGGAGTGGTGCCCGAGTTCAAGGCCGGCGCCCACGGCGGGCGCGTCACTACGGTGCTAGTTGGCACGGCGCACCGCGAGCTGGTCTACCACGGCGACGTGCTCAACACCACGGCTCGCATTCAGGCGCAGTGCAATGCGCTGGGTAGCAAGTTCCTGATTTCGGCCAGCCTCTACCAGCAGATAGGATCGCAGCCGGAATACCATTTCACATTACTCGGCAGCCACCAACTGCGAGGCAAAGCCGGCGCCACCGAATTGGTTGATGTGCAGGAGCAGGTCTCTTTCCGGCCAATTCAAGCGGAAATAGTGGAAAGCAGCTGGCCCGCTGGAAACTAGGCTAGTGCCCTATAAAATGCAGTTTTCAAATAAGAGCTGCTTGTCACTGCAGCTGTGTCACGGCATTTGGTGTGATGAGTGAGGCATAGCAAGCGTCATTTCGCTACACGAACGTGAAGGACAGCCAAAATAATCCAGAACGTCAAATGCCGGACACCACTTTTCCACGCATCAACTGTTGGTTACGAAAAGTTGCACTAATAGGATCGATATCACTGCTTTATGATTATAGTATAAGAGTGATCAGATAGTGAGATAAACTCCTATTTGTGGAATACCAATAATTTATATAAAAATACGCCGTGTCCTATAGTATTTGTCGTCAACCGTAGCAAGTAACGCGTTTAAAACACTCTATTTGTATTGCCAAATGAACGCTACACTATATGAAGAAATTCCTCGCGCTTTTTGTTTATCTATTACTATTTATTAGTGTGACTCAAGGGCAACGTATGCTTAGTAATTTAGATGCTCCTACTTCAGCGTACAAATTAGTTTTATTCGATGATTTTAAATACGAAGATGTTAATAGGTTATTACACGCTCCAGATTCTAAATGGCATAGCGGTCATAATTACCAAACTGTGTATAATAATGGCAGCGAAATGTCGCCTGCTTTTATAAAGTATACTTGGAATTGGCCAGTTGGCACTCTATATGACTCAATTTGTAAAAACGTAAGTCCCTTTCAAGCTTATTGTTATTCAGAAGACGATATATCGTTATTGCATGACCGAAGTGAAGCTGAGGACAAGGTCTTGGCTTTGAATTATACATATTACAAAAACCCTATTGTTCCTGCTTCTGAAATAAAATTTAATAAGACAAGTGGTTTACTTGAGCTTAATGATAGTGTAGGGTATGGCGTATATGAAATTAAATGCAAACTGCCTCGACAAGATGGATTGCAAGCCGCTTTCTGGGTGTGGGGCTACGGCCGTGAGATAGATGTTTTTGAGACATATTTCATTCAAGACTCAAATAATGGTCAAGGGGATAGAAAGTATTTCTCTACTATTCAGCCAAATTCTAGCACTCATTACAGATGGAAAAAAAATCCGGCGGATGAGTACCATATTTATCAATTAGCTTGGACACCAACTACAATTAGTTGGTTTGTTGATGGCTATGAAGTTAGGACAGATAATAGAAATGTAAAGGGAGGGTTAAATTTAGTATTAAGCGCCCATTACATGTGGAGTTGCGCTGCTCCTGGTGTTACTGGTTCCAATAATTATTGCCAGCCGAAGGAATGCCAGTCACCTAATGATCCATTGCTTATTGATTACATAAAGATATACAAGCCTAAAAATGAGGCTATATTACCCTCTGGTCAATGGCCAAATTATATTACGAAACGCAATCGGCTTAATTTTAAATCTGCTGTAAAAAAACCTGTTCGCAGGCTGCCACAGAGTTAGCACTTCTTATAGAAATTCAGGTATAAATCAACGGCTCCTCGCGAAACAGAGCATGCTACAATATTATATTCCAGTCAGTATTACAATCTACATAAGCCAGCTGTTTCGCGCTACTGCTGGTGTGATTTGTATAGTAGTCAACAAACCCGGAAGCCGGCCCGCGTCTTACAGTGAGCCGGCTTCCAGGTTATAAGATGGTGGCACTATCTAGAGTAGTCTGTTCAGACACGGTGCCTGGGAGTAGGGTCCGGCTTAGTAGTTGGGCTATGTTTTTCGGCAGCTCCGCCACTAGCAGCGGCCGAAGCGGCCGGGCTACCAAGTGGTAGCGCGTATCGGCGCGCTCGTGCAGGCGGGTTTTCTCGAATGAGAACAGCCCGCGCCGGGCGTAGCGGGCAAAGCTTTGGTAGCTGCTTGCTTCTTCTGTGCCATTCACTACCTCCGCCACCTCAAGTTCCGGCAGCGTCAGGAAATACTGGTGCAGTTCCAGCAGCACCTCCTGCGAAGCCGCCACCGATTCAGGCAGTATCCCGCCGCCGGACGCTACGTGCAGGATATACCCGCTGCTGTCTGTAGCAAACCAGTCAATATCGGCGTCTTCTTGGTCTATTCCGTCGATGCGCATTTTGTGATTTTTAATGCTATCCACCAAATGTTAATTCTGAACTAGACCCTGACTTTAATGCTGCTGGAAGATTATCTAGAAAATGATATACTAGACGTGGATCTCTAAGTAAACCTGGATTCATATCTAAGTGAGCCATCAATTGAGGTGAAATAGTCTCAACACTCATAATAGTTCTGCCATCTATAACAGCTTTTACAAGAATTAAGGCTCCGGTTCGTAAAACTATTTCATCAACATTATGACAAGCTGCTATTAGCTGCGCTGCGGCGCTTGATAATTGTGCAGTTGACTCTGCTACTGGTTTTCCTAAATATGTTGCTTCTAGTGCAGCTTTACCTTTGTTATATATTTCTTGGACCTCTTGTTGCGTCTTTGGCTTTTTTGTCCAGAAAATTAAGCTTTGGATAAAAGAGCCCCAAACAGGTTCTTCTTCCGACTTATAATCGAACCCACAAACGCTCATAAAGGAGCTTGCACTCTCCAAGATGTTCTCTAAATGTTCATTCTGAATAAAGTGTTGTGGAATGCTTATATAAACAAGCGCTTGCTGCTTTTTAGATTCATTGTCAACAAAAAAGCCTTTGTCTATATTGTCTAAGTACCCAAAGATTATATCATTACTTTCTACTTCTCCTTTTGTATTTCTCAGCTTTCTAATTTTATCTCCGTTTTCGTCTAATCCAAATGCTTGCAATACTTCTGCAATCAATTTCAAAGAATTTGATTTATCTGACATAGAAGTTAGGATTTAACTAATTGAATAATTTATTCACCCAACTTCTCTAATATCTCCTGCGCCGCTATGGCAATAACGGTTCCCGGTCCGTACACTCCGGCTACACCGGCGTTGTATAGGAAATCGTAGTCTTGGGCGGGGATGACGCCGCCGGCAATGACGAGGATGTCTTCGCGGCCGAGCTGCTGTAGCTCCTGGATGAGCTGCGGAATTAGGGTTTTGTGGCCGGCGGCGAGGCTACTCACGCCCACTACGTGCACGTCGTTTTCGGCCGCTTGGCGGGCTACTTCGTCGGGGGTTTGGAAGAGGGGGGCAATGTCCACGTCGAAGCCCACGTCGGCGAAGGAAGTGGCAATGATTTTCGAGCCCCGGTCGTGGCCGTCCTGGCCCATTTTGGCCACCATCATGCGGGGGCGGCGGCCTTCTTTGGCGGCAAAGTCGTCGGCTGCCTGGCGGGCCTTGGCAAATTCTGCGTCGTAGTCCATTTCCTGCGAGTAAACGCCCGATACCGTGCGGATGGTGGCTTGGTGGCGGCCGTACACCGCTTCCAGCGCATCCGAAATTTCGCCGAGGGTGGCGCACAAACGGGCGGCTTGCACGGCTAGGGCCAGGAGGTTGTCGTTGCCGGAGCGGGCGGCATCCGTGAGGGCAGTTAGGGCCTGCTGCACGGCGGCATTGTCGCGCTCCGCTTTGATGGTGTTGAGGCGCGTAATCTGCGACTCCCGCACGGCGGCGTTGTCGATGTCGAGGATTTCGATTTGCGTTTCCTGGGCTTGCTGCTCGTTGGTGAGGCGGTAGCGGTTCACGCCCACAATCACCTCTTTGCCCGAGTCGATGCGGGCCTGCTTGCGGGCCGAGGCTTCCTCGATGCGCAGCTTGGGCAACCCGGTTTCAATGGCCTTGGCCATGCCGCCCAGTTCCTCCACTTCCTGAATCAGCGCCCAGGCTTTGTTGGCCAGCTCGTGGGTGAGGGTTTCCACGTAGTAGGAACCGCCCCAGGGGTCCACCACGCGCGTGATGTCGGTTTCGTGCTGAAGGTAAAGCTGGGTGTTGCGGGCAATGCGGGCCGAGAAGTCGGTGGGCAGGGCAATGGCCTCGTCGAGGGCGTTGGTGTGCAAACTTTGGGTGCCACCCAGCGCGGCCGCTAGCGCCTCAATGGCGGTGCGGGCCACGTTGTTGAACGGGTCTTGCTCGGTGAGTGAGTAGCCCGAGGTCTGACAGTGCGTGCGCAGCGCCAAGCTCTTGGGGTTCTGCGGCTCGAACTGTTTTAGCAGCTTTGCCCACAGCAACCGGCCGGCCCGCAGCTTGGCAATTTCCATGAAGTGGTTCATGCCAATGGCCCAGAAAAACGACAGCCGCGGCGCAAACTGGTCGATGGTCATGCCTGCCGCCAAGCCCGCCCGCACATATTCTAGGCCATCGGCCAGGGTGTAGGCTAGCTCCAGGTCGGCAGTAGCACCGGCTTCCTGCATGTGGTAGCCGCTGATGCTGATGGAGTTGAACTTGGGCATGTTCTGCGCCGTGTAGGCGAAGATGTCGGCAATGATGCGCATGCTCGGCTGCGGCGGATAGATGTAGGTGTTGCGCACCATGAACTCCTTCAGAATATCGTTCTGAATGGTGCCCGCCAGCTTATCCGGTGTCACGCCCTGTTCCTCGGCCGCTACTATATAGAAGGCCATAACGGGCAGCACCGCCCCGTTCATGGTCATACTCACCGACATCTGATCCAGCGGAATCTGGTCGAAGAGAATCTTCATGTCCTCCACCGAGTCAATAGCCACGCCGGCCTTGCCCACGTCGCCCACCACCCGCGGGTGGTCGGAGTCGTAGCCGCGGTGCGTGGCCAAGTCAAACGCCACCGAAAGGCCTTTCTGCCCACCCGCGAGGTTGCGCCGGTAGAAGGCGTTGCTTTCCTCGGCCGTGCTGAACCCCGCGTACTGCCGCACAGTCCAGGGGTTCTGCACATACATAGTCGGGTAGGGGCCCCGCAGATATGGCGCCTGCCCCGCCCCAAACCCCAGGTGCTCGAAGCCGGCCACATCCTCGGCCGTATAGTAGCTTTTCAACTCGATGCCTTCGGGCGTGACAGCGGTAGCAACTTCAGTCGCTGGTACAGCTGGTAGTTGCGCGGCATTGTAAGGAATACTCGAAAAGTCGGGTTTCATAAGGCACTGGTTGACTCTATTATGCTTTGTTTCACTTGCAGAAATGCAGCTTATGTAGCTGTCCTGCTTGCTCTAACGTCTACTTGTCGATGGATTTCGCATGCAACCATTACTACTCCGACATCAGTACGTGAGATGCTTCGGCTCCACTCAGCATGACCGTTGCTTACTTGGGCGATGGTAGCGGGTATTTCGGTGGACTCTGCTGTTCTAAGCCTCACTTGCTTTTTACTTTCCTTGGAGCCGCGCTAGTACGTCTTCGGTGCTGTAGCCCTGCACGGTGAACTCCTGAAAGCCAAACACGCGTACAGCTTCCTGCATAGTGGCAAGGTCGGCAGTGATCAGCACGGGAGGGACAAAGGTCGTGTCATCGTCTGCAATCCGGTAGATGTAGCGCGCAAAGCGGCCAAACTGCTCGGGCGTGGCATACATTAAAATGGCTTCCTCCGTAGACGACAACAACACCGACAACGTCCCTACCGGGTGTGATTCGTGTAGATCGGCCTGCTCCTGATCTGGGAGCAGCCGCAAAAACGACTCCTCAATGAGCTGGTTGGTGTGCGAACCGAGCAACACCACCGCCGCCCGCTTCCGCTTTTTCTCTCGGCGCTCGAAGTGCAGGCTCGTTGCCAACCGCAGCACTTCCGAGGGGTAGGTAGCGCGCGTCGAGTCGAATTCCCGGCTGCGCAATAGGCGTTTCGGGTTGAAGTCGAAATGCTCGCGCGTGTTCTGAAACTTGTTAGTACCCACTACCACTTGCTCGCCAGTAGCAATGCGCCGAAACTGTGCTTGCGCCGCCTCATGCAATTCCTGCATCACCAAACCAATAGCGGCTGGCAGCCCGCCCTTGGCCTCTATTTTCTGAAACAAGGTCCAGGCTTCGCGGGCCAGGGTATCGGTGAGGGTTTCCAAATAGTAAGAGCCTGCCGCCGCATCCTGCACCTGCCCCAAGCCTACTTCCTCGCGCAGCAGCACCGACAGGTTGCGCGCCAACCGGTCCGAGAATTCGTTAGGGTCGTGGAACAGGCAGTCGAAGGGGCGGACGCTGAGCGCGTCGGCGCCACCTAATACGGCACTCATAGCCTCGGTGGTCACGCGCAGTAAGTTGGTGTGCGCGTCAAGCGTCGTCTGGCTCCACGACGACGTTTCGGCCCATAGAGGTACTTGAGCTGTTTCGGGCGGCAGTCCGTAAGCGTGCAGCAGCGTAACCCAGAGTCTGCGCAACCCCCGCAGTTTGGCAATTTCGAAAAAGTAGTTCGGGTTGATAGCAACGTGCACCCGCATAGCCGCTGCTACGTTGGCAATAGGTAACGCCTCCGTCGGCAACTCACTCAGGTAAGCAGCCGCAGTAGCCAGCGCGAAAGCCACTTGCTGCGTAACGGTAGCCCCTCGGTTGCCGAAGAAAGCCGTGTGCAAAGTCAGGGCCCGAAAATTCGGCATGTGTTGGGTTAGCGTCAGCGCCTCCCGCAATTCCTGAAGCTGCCCTTTGAAATTATGCAGATGATTGCTGATGGGGTCATGTTGCAGAAACCCGTGTAGTTCGGAGATACCCGTATCTAGCAGCCGTTGTATAAAAGCGGCTGGCGCGTTAGTGAGCGAGTATCCTACATAAGTGGTGTCTAGCGGCAAGTGCGCATGCAAAAACTCCACATCGAAAGCCGTGGCATCAGCTACCACAAAGTGAGCCCCGTCAGCACCCCTGGTCAGCGCTTCGGCTGCCCGCAGAATAGTGGCGTGGCCCCGCTCGCCCGCCGGCACCGAGTAGGAAGGCACATTGCGCCAACTGCTGCCGGTAGCGCTAGGCCGCACTTGTGGCGTAGGAGGTTCTGGTAACGCCTCTAAGGCTTCGCGGTGGTAGAAAGGATCGAGCATGAAGCCGTCTGGGGTTTGCCAGCGCAACGTGGCCGGGTCCGCGCCCTTCAGGTCGCGCGCAATGCGAGCCTGCCAAGCGGCTGTACTTACAGGCTCGAATTCAGAAAAGGAAACAGACGCGGGGCGCGGCGTGTCAGGCATAACAAAGCTCAGGTGGGAAAGGGAAACAGGCGTAGGAGCGGGCTAAAGATACCGGTTCGAGGACAGATACCGCCCGTCGAGCCGCGCAACAACATTTGGGTGTTGCAGGAACTGAGAAGGTTTTATTGTGTTGAAGGGGCGTATTGAATTAAGCAAAGGTTCCTTAGTGTCAACTAACGCTCCAACGCTCCGGATAAGTTACCTTTGTGGTCCGCACTCCTTTTCTTCACACACCCGATGCATTTTCTTCACTCTCGCACGGCGGCGCTTAGCCTGCTAGCGGCCTTGGCACTTTCGTCGGGCTGTCAGCGCGCTGCCTATGTGGCCAAGCCAACTTTGCAGCCTGTTACGGCTCAACCCGTTGGCAAGACCTTAGCCGATGACCCTACGGCGTTGGCAACCATTGCGCCCTATCGTCAGCGCGTGACCGAGCAGATGACAGCAGTTATCGGAACGGCCCCTAGTGCCTTGGTTAAGAGTAATGGAGAGTCGCCGCTAGCTAATTTTGTGGCGGACTTGCAGCGGACCCGTGCCAGTCGGGAGCTAGGTCAGCCCATCGACTTAGGCGTGATGTCCAATGGCGGCCTGCGCGCCCCGCTGCCAGCCGGCCAAGTAACGCTAGGGTCTGTGTTTGAGCTGATGCCCTTCGAAAACGAGTTGGTGGTGCTGGATGCCTCCGCTGCCGTAGTGCAACAACTCTTCGACTATGGCGCCCGCGTGAAAATGGCTTTCTCCGGTGCTACGTACACCGTCGGCCCTGATGGCAAAGCTACCGACATCCGCATCGGCAATCAGCCATTCAATCTCACTCAGAGTCGCGTCTACACTATCGCCATCAGTGATTATTTAGCTGGTGGCGGCGACAATATGGTGTTCTTTAAGTCTATCAAGCCCCGCGGTACGGGGGTGTTGCTGCGCAATGCCATTGCCGACCAAATCCGGGAGTTGACCAAGCAAGGCAAGCCCGTGGAAGCAAAGGTGGAAGGCCGAGTGAAATCGAGTAGCTGAGTCATTGGCTCTGCTGCATTCGATCCTAACCCTCTTCGCTACGCAAAGTAGCTAGTTACCCCTCCTTAATCACTCACTTACACGAAACGAAGTGAACCGTCGCGAATTTCTCAAACATACAGGAGTAGGTGCCGCAGGACTAGGCTTGCTAGGCTTAAGCTTGCCGACGGCCGCTGCCAATACGAAAGCTAGCCGGTTGGTAATCTTGCACACCAACGATATGCACTCCCGCATCGAGCCGTTTCCGGATAATGCTGCGCAGTACGCAGGCATGGGCGGCATGGCTCATCGGGCATCCCTCATCAAGCAGGTACGGGAGCAAGAGCCCAACGTGCTCCTTCTTGACTCCGGCGACATCTGGCAGGGCACGCCGTATTTCAACTTTTTCATGGGAGAGTTGGAGTACAAGCTCATGAGCGAAATGAAGTACGATGCCAGTACCCTCGGCAACCACGACTTCGACAACGGCTTGGAAGGCTTGCAGAAGCAATTGCCCAATGCCACGTTCCCTTTCCTGATTGCTAACTACGATTTTTCGGGTACCATCTTGGCTGGTCGCTTTCAGCCCTACAAAGTATTCGAGAAGGCTGGTCACCGTATTGGAGTGTTCGGGCTTGGGATTGAGATGGCGGGTTTAGTAGCCGATAAAAACTTCGGCGCCACCAAGTACCTCGACCCGATAGCTACGGCTAAGGAGATGGTAGCTAAACTACGCGGTCCAGAAAAGTGCGACTTAGTTATCTGCCTCTCGCACCTCGGCTACAAATACCAAGGTGCTAAAGTTGACGACTTCAAGCTAGCCGCCGGTGCCCCCGGCATCGACCTGATTTTAGGCGGCCACACCCATACGTTCCTCGACAAACCAGACGTTGTAGCAGGAGCCAATGGCCATCAGACGCTCATCAACCAGGTCGGGTGGTCCGGTATCAATCTTGGCCGCCTCGACTACACATTTGAGCGTGGCACCCGCCGGTCGAGCGTTGCTATGGCTTCTGTAGTGCCCGTGCAAGCTGCCTGATAAAACCTCGACAAAAGCAAGTGGAAAAACGGTTTTTTCTCTCCTGACTTTTCCACATTTTTGTCTCCCTCTAAAAAAAATGGGCCTCTTTGAGGCCCATTCGCGCCTCTTCTATTCCACTCACGCACCTGCTGCTTTTGTCGTAACTAATTGATGCTGAAGGATTGCCATACAGTCTGGGCCAACTGCCTTCGCGTCATCCAAGCTACCATTGGTGAGCAGAGCTTCCGAACGTGGTTTCTACCCATTGCTCCGGTTGCGTTGCAGAACAATGTGCTCATCATTCAGGTACCGAGCACCTACTTCTACGAGTTTTTAGAGGAGCACTACGTCGAGGAACTGAAGCGAGCTATTCACCAGGAACTCGGGCCGGACGGCCGCTTGGAGTATAGCATTGTGGTAGACCAAGGCAACAGCCAGAATCAGCCCCGCACTCTCAACCTGCCTACTACCCGCAAGGTGGCGGGCCCTGCCCCGGTAGCCACGCCCGCCGCGGCCTTGGCTGCTGGCCCTATGTCCTCTTCGGCCCGCAATGTGGCCGCCGCCGCCGCGGCACCGGCTGCGCAAACCATGCTGCGCAACCCGTTCGAAGCCAGCAAGGCTGTCGACCGACACTACTTGCATTCGCAGCTCAACGGCAGCTACACCTTCGAGAACTATATCGAGGGCGACTGTAACCGTTTGTCGCGTTCGGCAGGTTTGGCCGTGGCCAATAAGCCCGGCACTACCAGCTTCAATCCGCTCATGATTTATGGCGGCGTGGGGCTGGGCAAAACGCACTTGGTGCAAGCCATTGGCAACCACATCAAGGCCAGCAACTCCGACAAGTTTGTGTTGTATGTGTCGGCTGAGAAGTTCACCAACCAGTTTATCGAGAGCTTACGGGCCAATGCCGTACAGGACTTCGCCAACTTCTACTTGCTGGTTGATATTCTGATTCTTGATGACGTGCAGTTTTTGTCGGGCAAAGACAAAACGCAGGAGATGTTCTTCCACATCTTCAACCACTTGCACCAAGCTGGCAAGCAGATCGTAATGACTTCCGACCGGCCCCCGCGCGACCTAGTGGGCTTGGAAGATCGGTTGCTTTCCCGCTTCAAATGGGGCCTCACCGCCGACCTGCAAAGCCCCGACTTCGAGACCCGCATGGCCATCATCCAAAACAAAATGCAGCAGGATGGCATCGACATCCCGCCGCAGGTGGTGGAGTACTTGGCGCATTCGGTCAATACCAACGTGCGCGAACTGGAAGGCGTACTGATTTCGCTGGTGGCCCAAAGTAGCCTCAACCGTCGCGAAATCGACTTGGAGATGGCCAAGCAGGCCCTTCGCCATATCATTGAGGAAGTGGAGGCGGAGGTCAACATTGACTTCATCCAGAAAACTTGCGCCGAGTACTTCAGCGTGCCACTGGATTTGCTTAAAGCGAAAACCCGTAAGAAAGAAGTGGTAACCGCGCGGCAAGTGGCCATGTACTTCGCCAAAGAGCACACTAGTCATTCGCTCAAGAGCATCGGCCACCATTTCGGCGGCCGCGACCATAGCACCGTTATCCACTCCGTGCAGACCGTTTCGGACCTGATCGATTCCGATAAAAGCTTCCGTAACCAGATAGTTGAGCTGCGCAAGAAGTTTGCTGGCAAGTAGCCCGTACTATATCCTAATAAAACAAAGAAGGGCGCTCCGAATAGAGTGCCCTTCTTTGTTTTATAAAGTTTCAATTTAGCTGAATCTATGCTACAGATTAGGCTGTGCGTCGTGTAAGGGAATTTGATACTGAGTGGCAAAGCTGCGAAGCTGCTCACGCAATTGGCGTTTGCGCTTACGGCCACGCACCTCACGAAGACTTAGCGTGTAGGTGCCATCTTCCTTGGTATGCACTCGAACTTGCTGTAGCATCAACTCCAAGCGGTTAATACCTTCGGCCGCAAAGACCTGCTTCGGGCGAAACAGCCCATTCTTATGCACGATATAGCCCGGCGTAAACTCCAGATAGCTCTGCGTGCCAAACACAGGCGCATTGTGCACGAGCACGTAGCCAATGTACACCAAGCTGAAAACCAGGAACACGTAATGCAGAAAATGCATGTCGTTCAGGCCGCTATCGGTGACAATTAGGGTAATGGTGTACGCCACCCAAATGAAACCGAAGAATAATTGTCCCCAAAATGGAATGCGGGAAGTGTTGGCGGGTTGGAGACGAATGCGGGTAGAAGCTGTAGGCATAGCGGCGTAAATGGTCGCAACAAAGGGCAAAGAAAGCGAAAAACCGGCAACGCACGGAGCGCAGCCGGTTTTAGAAGGCACTCAGTTGACGTTGTCAGTTCGACAAAGGACGAATCTGAGTTAGAACGTTGAATTGTTCGTTACGGATTCCTTTTTCTGCATGGTAAGCGGAATCCGGTACGACAACTGTCTATTTCAGTGTGGCAGAAGCTAGCTCCATTTCTGGAACAGCGCTCAAAACCTGCGAAACTGGGCAGTTAGCCTTGGCTGTCTCCGCATACTGCTGAAATTCTTCCTGCGAAACACCTTCCACTTCACCTTCAGTGGTTAACGAAATCTTGACAATCTTCGGAACCTCCCCCGAAGTGTCCAGCGTCACTTTCGACTCGGTACGGATCTGTTGTACCTGTTTGCCGTCTTTAGTTAAGATGCTGGTTAGGAACATGGTGTAGCAACCGGCATGAGCCGCGCCAATAAGCTCTTCCGGGTTGGTGCCTTTCTGGCCCTCAAAGCGGGCGCCTACCGAGTAAGGTGCTGAAACCGTTCCGCTCTGCGTGGTGATGTTGCCGCTACCTTTGATGTCGCCGTTCCAAACAGCGTTTCCGCGTTGATTAATCATGGGTGTGGTTAATTAAGTGATGAGCTTAAAGCTACAACGGGTAGCTCGGTTTGAAGTTTATTGAAACTCGTTCAGCAATTATGTGGCAAGTATCAGCATATGACAGCAAATTCTAAACTTCGATATCCAAACAGTTCAGCTTATACTAGAATTACGCATTGAATAATCAGGATTGGGTGGTTGGGTTTTGGGATAGTTGTGACATCCTGTGTTGCGGAAGAACTGCCTATAGAAACAACGGTAAGAGAACTAGATGTTGGTTTCATCTATGTAAGGCTTGGGGTGGGAATTCTGTGGCCTTCAGCGCTTGGGTTACAGTTCTATAGTAGGAGTAAGAATCAACTGGTTGGGGGCGTCTTGGCCGGACTATGTATAGCGTTAACTGTGCCTTGGTTCTTACTCATACTAATCACTAGTATCAGTGATGCTTGGCAGGATGAGCAGCTTTTATACAAAGCGAAAGGCAACCCAGATATCCGCATAGCTACCCAGTACCGTGACATATTTGTAACGACAAGCAGGAGGTATAGAATGGTAAAGCTGACACCGTTGCTGGGCGCTTGGCAAGTGGTAGAGCCAGTAGACACAGCTAACTTTGACGCAACGGGCTGGCAGCGCGTAAATCAATAGCTTTTACATTTACGCGCTATCATCTTGCATTCTTCTGTATGGGCCTGAAATCTGCCTTGAGCCGCCCGCTCGCCGCTTACATCACCAACCAATACGCGCGTTGGCAGCAGGACCCTATCGGTACGCAGCAGCAGGTGCTTCGCAGTATCGTGACGAAAGCCAGCGGTACTGCTTTCGGTAAAGAGCATGATTTCGGGGCTATTCAGTCGGCGCGGGATTTAGCCCGGCAGGTACCTGTGCGTGATTACGAAGGACTCACGGCATATTTCGAGCGAGTAAAGCACGGGGAAGCCAATGTGCTCTGGCCAGGCCGACCATTGTATTTGGCCAAAACCAGCGGGACTACCTCTGGGGCCAAGTACATCCCGCTTACCAAAGACAGCATTCCCAACCATATCAATGGAGCCCGCGACGCGCTGTTGCATTACGTACGCCGCACCGGCAAAAGTGCTTTCCTGGATGGGAAGCTAATCTTCCTGTCGGGAAGTCCGGAGCTCGAAGAAGTGGGTGGCATTCCAACGGGGCGGCTGTCGGGCATCGTCAATCACCATGTGCCAGCCTACCTGCGCCGTAATCAACTGCCAAGCTACGCCACCAATATCATCGACGATTGGGAAACCAAGCTGGCGCGTATTGTAGATGAAACGCTTACGGCGCCCATGACCCTGATTTCAGGTATTCCGCCGTGGGTGCAGATGTACTTTGACCGGATTGTGACCCGCACGGGCCGGCCAGTAGGGGAGGTGTTTCCTGACTTCAACCTGTTCGTGTACGGGGGCGTCAACTTCGAGCCATACCGCAAAAAGCTATTCGACACTATCGGGCGGCCCGTGGACAGTGTCGAACTGTTTCCGGCATCCGAGGGCTTTCTGGCTTTCCAAGACGAGCCTGGCAACCCTGGGCTACTGCTTTTACTTGACGCGGGCATCTACTACGAGTTTATTCCAGCCGAGCAATTTTTCGAGCCCAACCCGCCCCGTCTTTCCCTAGCCGACGTGGAGTTGGATAAGCAATACGCCTTGGTACTCAACTCCAATGCGGGCTTGTGGGGCTACAGCCTCGGTGACACCGTACGCTTCGTACAGAAATACCCGTTTCGAGTAGTGGTGAGCGGGCGGATCAAGCATTTTCTGTCGGCCTTCGGCGAGCATGTAATAGGAGAGGAAGTGGAGCAAACGCTCCGCGAAGCCATGCAGCAGCACCCGGAAGTGGAAGTCGTGGAATTCACTGTCGCGCCTCGCGTCAGCGACGACCCCGCCATTCCGTCGCGCCACGAGTGGCTGATCGAGTTTGCACGGCCTCCGCACGACGCGGCAGCCTTTTCCGCTGCGCTAGAAGCCGGCCTGCGCCACCGCAATGTATACTACGACGATTTACTGACCGGTAATATCCTGGCTCCGTTGCAACTCACGCCACTGTCAGCAGGGACCTTTCAGCGCTACATGAAAAGCCTAGGTAAGCTTGGCGGCCAAAACAAAGTACCACGCCTCAGCAACGACCGTGGGGTAGCGGATGGATTAGTATCCGTCGGTTAGCGCCTCAAGCAGCACTAGTCCGTAGTGTTGGGTTAATATGAATGATGGCCCATATAGTAGTCTTTAGGACTATTGTTTTGAAGCCGGCGGCCATTCTGCGGTACAGCTGGTTTTTAGTAACCTTTCTCCTAACCCCGACTGGTATTACATTTCCTTTCTACTCTAGCGGAGGTAGCTGCTATCAACCGTCTAGGGCAGAGAGGTTTTAGCTAGGAGGCTGCTGTTCGCCCCGATTTTGTGTGGGAGGCGAAAACAAGTTAAGGCGCTGAATGACGTTTCACTGCCTACTTATGCGCATTGCCTTCGACCTTGACAATACATTGATTCGGTGTGGCTACGATTTTCCATTGGAACAGCCACAGCGTCGATTATGGGCGACATTATTGGGTGGAGAACCCTTGCGTCAGGGCATTGTGACATTGGCCGAGTATTGCCGCCAGCGTGAATGGGAAGTATGGGTGTACACTACTTCACACCGGAGCACTTGGTATATACGAAAGCTGTTCTGGCTGCACGGCATTCGCCTAGATGGAATAGTAAACCAGTCGCGTCACAATCGGAAGGCTACTGCTAACTGCACCAAACATCCGCCGAGTTTCGGTATCGACTGGCTGTTGGATGATTCGGAAGGCGTCCGATTAGAAGGAGAGCGGCACCAATTTCGTGTGTTGGTTATCCAACCGCACGATAAGGAGTGGGTGTCGCAGGTATTGGCTACGTTCGACACGCTCAACTAGCCTAGTGTAAGAAAAGCATACAAGTAAGGGTGGCTAAATCTGAAACCAGTTGTCAGTGCGTATATCTCGTTATATTAAAAATATTTAATGGATAAGTGCGGTATGAATAAAAGTAAATTTTCCTCTCATTATCCTATATTTGTACAAGGAAAACTGTGAACTGAATCCACACCTGTTTTTGCTGATTAATACTGATCCATTGCCTACTCTTTCACAGAAGAATATCCTTATCATATGACGCACAAATACACTGCTCCACTACCAGCTTTAACCTGTGCTGTATTGGACGACGATGAAATAAACCGTTTTACCCTTGAGCACTATATACGGCTTAGTGGCTCTTTACAATTAGTTGCATCCCTTTCAGGGAGTATGGAGGGCTTAGACTTCTTTAGTACGGAGCGTCGAGTTGACGTACTTTTTTTAGACGTAGAAATGCCTGACCTCAACGGGTTGGATATGCTACGCCTGCTGCCTGAACCTCCTCAAGTTGTATTAACCACTGCTTACGAAAACTGCGCTTGGGACGCCTTCGAGCTAGGAGTGGCCGACTACCTAGTGAAGCCATTCGATTATGCCCGGTTTGCCCAAGCCGTGCAGCGAGTAGCCGAACGGTTGCGCACCCGTCCATATTCATTAATACGCTAAACGAGTCAGTGCTACTTGGGGCTTGGATGTACAGCCGTATCTGGTAGTAATGAGTTGGCGTGCTGACCGATTTGAGATAAAAGCTTTGGAAGAGTATCGAGGAGTTGTTGTGTGGCAGCGTAACGGGACGTATCCGAGGCGGTGGCATCTTCTAAAACTTGGATAGCCTTCAATAAGCTCTCTACCTGGAACAGCTTCAAAGTAGGTTTGAGTTGGTGAGCACAGGTAGCGGCAGCCAGCCAATCAGCTGTACCGCTGGCTTTCTGGAGTTTGGTTATTGAAGTGGGCGTGCTAGTCATAAACAGTTCGAGAATCCGCTGCACGAAATCTAGCTTGCCGTGTGCCATTTCATAAAGTCCGCTCAAGTTGAAAAGAGGACCAGCCTTGAAAGCTGGAGCCTTATGCACAGCAAGCATCTTCGTTAGCAGGGCCGATTCGTCGAAGGGCTTGGCTAAGCAGTCGTCCATGCCGGCGGCTAAGTATTTTTCGTTATCCGTTCGGAAGGCATTAGCCGTGAGGGCAATGATGGGAGTGCGGGCACGGAGCGGTTCTGGATGGCGGCGCATAGCCGCTGTTACATCCAAGCCGCTCATATCTGGCATCTGAATATCCATTAGTACTACGTCGTAAAACGTGTGCTCAAAGAATTTCAATGCCGTCATGCCGTCGGGAGCGGCATCAATTACGACGCCAAATTGCTCGAGTACTAACTGCGCCAACTGGCGGTTTACGTCGTGGTCTTCCACCAACAGCACTCGCCAGCCTCGCACCGACTCTGCCACTTGTTGAACTGCTGCCAGTTCTTCTACAAGCTGTACTTCGGACCCCGCTAATGAAAAAGGCAGCGTAAAGCTGAACGTACTGCCTTGGCCAGGTTGGCTGCACAGCACTAAGTGGCCATCGAGTTGCTGCACAAGTCGGCTACTAATGGCTAAGCCTAACCCTGTGCCTCCGAAATGCCGAGTGGTGTCGGAATAAGCTTGAGCAAAACTTTCAAATATGGCTTCCTGCTTTTCTACGGCTACGCCCGAACCCGTATCAGAAACCTGGAAACTGACTTTGAGCATAGTGTCATCTTCTACCAGTACACGACAATGCAAGGCCACGTAGCCTTGATCGGTAAACTTGATGGCATTGCTGAGCAGATTGAGCAAGACCTGACTGAGCCGATGCGGGTCGCCGAGTAGGAGTGGGAGCGGTTGGTCGGGAAGAATGAGTTCAAAACCGATGCCCTTTTCAGTGGCTCTGAATGCCTGAATCTGGGTGGTGGTGCGAATAGTATCCACCAAGTCAAACGGGGTGTGTTCTAAATCTAACTTGCCGGCCGTGATCTTGGCCATATCCAGTACATCGTTTAGGATACCGAGCAGGTGGTTGCCAGAGTTGCGGATGATGGCTAGATATTCTTGTTGCTGCTGGTTCAGCTGGGTACGAGCCAGGAGGCCAGCCATACCAAGCACACCATTCATGGGGGTACGAATCTCATGGCTCATGTTGGCCAAGAAGGTTTCCCGGACTTGCACTGCTGCCTCTGCTTCGCGCCGCGCCTGATGGATAGCTTGCTCAACCAAATAACGGTCGCTAATGTCGGCGCTAGAGCCTACCATCAGTCGCAATTTACCATCCGAGTTAAATACGGGTTGAAATAGCCGAAGCCAGTGGCGGGTGCCCGCTGAACTTTCAAAGGTTTCTTCCCACGTCACCTCTACACCTTCCTCCATGGCCTGCTTGAATTTCACTTCGCGCTGTAGGGCCAGCGTCCGCGGATGGTTGAAATGCGCGCAGTACTCGAAATTGTCTTTGCCAATGAGCCATTCGCGAATTCTATCGTTGCGTACTGCCGTCGAGTTGACGTATTGGTAGCGGTGATGCGTATCAAAAACAGCTACTCCTGTAGGCAGATACTGGAGCACTGTTTCAAAAAAATCACGTTCCGCTGTCTGCTTTTGTTCAGCCTTGTGTCGGTCAGTAATGTCGGTGAGATATAAAGAGTAGGATTGGTTGCCAGGCACTACTGTCAGCAAGTAATGACGCCCGGCCAGTGCTACCTCTTGCTCTGAGTTAGCAATGGTATGCTGAGCTAATGACAGGAGCCATTGGCGTGGGCAGATACCTTCCACTGTAGACACCGATTGGAACAGTTTTTCAGCAGCTGGATTAGCATACACTATTTCAGCAGAGAAAGATAGCTGTATTACGGGATTAGGATTTTGCGTAAGGAGATGCAGCACCAGAGCTTCTGGAGAAGCAATGGAAGTAGAAGTAACTGACATTGTATAATTCAATAAAGCAATAAATATACAATCTGCTTTTGCTAGCCACCAAAAGCTCTTGAAGTATTTATTGTCTTTATTTATAAGTAGACGTCAGTACTCTGGGCAGACACTTGTTTTCCGTCTTATACAGGATAAAGTCATAATCGTTTAAGCGTGTAGTTGAGCAGTCTTGAATACCTAGTTCCTTGTGAGCAATTGTGATATATTGATAGATCTTCTTTGCTGGTTTTAGAGTGGGATAGATGTTCGATGAACTAGAGGAGCCTGAATTGACGGACAGTTTATAGGTTCATCTTGAATAGGTAGCATGCATCGTAACGCTAATACAGGTAAGTTGCGGGCTGCTGTTACAAGAAGCTTGTCTTAGCTTCTTGTAACTAAGACACTAGTAATAGGTAGAAGTGTTTTCGGCTTATGCTAGCTTGGTTGAACGTAGACTTGCTACCTAGTTTCATGCCGACCAAACCAAGATGTAATAAGGTTGTCTTGCGCCTATGTACAGTAGGCGTGGATACATGCTTTCTGCTTTCTCAAGTCAGTAATTGAATGACACAGCTTCCATCTACAATTAAACCGTTGCTTCACGCTGCTTGCGCAGCCTTCGTGACGCAGCGCATTGAAGCAGCCCAGGCAGCTATGCTCACCGCGCAAGAATCGGCTAATTCGGAAACCAAGAGTAGCGCCGGTGACAAGTACGAAACCGGCCGCGCCATGGCCCAGGAAGAGCGTAACCGCAATGCTGTACAGCTTCAGCAAGCTTTGCAGTTGCAAGGAGAGCTAGCCCGCATCAACCCGGAAACAGCTTCTGACGCCGTTCGTCCAGGGGCCTTGGTGCATACTACTATGGGGCGTTTCTATATCAGCATTAGTGCTGGCAAGCTTACCCTAGATGGTCAAGACTATTTTGCTGTGTCGGCTGCGGCGCCGGTGGCGGCAGTTTTGACCGGTAAGCAGGCTGGTGAAGAAGTGATGTTCAATGGGAAAAAGGTGCAGATACAGCGCGTGGAATAAAAGTTGACTAAACGTCTGACTAGCAAATAACCCATCGGCTACCTGCTTGATGCAGCTATAAAGCCCGGCAACATAGACATAACTATGAGTGTTGAGGTGTAGCAATGGCAACAAGGAAGGCAAGGCTCGTGCGCTGCAAGTAGCAGGCCCAACAGGATTGCCGTACCTTCGCAGTGCAAGCTTCCTTCTCAATGCCTTCTGTCTTTCCCAAACGCGTTGCCCTGCTCGGTTCCACTGGTTCTATTGGAACACAGGCCCTCGATGTAGTCCGTGCTAATTCCACTCGTTTTACCATTGCGGTTCTATCGGCCCACTCCAACGCCGAATTGTTAATTCAGCAGGCTCGTGAGTTCCGGCCCGCTGCCGTTGTTATCGGCGACGAAACCAAATATGCGGCTGTGAAAACAGCTCTCGCCGGGCAGCCCGAAACCGAGGTACTGGCCGGTGTTGCCGCTCTTACCGAAGTGGCCGGTCGCCCCGACTCTGATATTGTACTGACGGCTATGGTGGGCTACGCCGGACTACTGCCTACGGTCGCGGCCATTCGGGCCGGCAAAGACATAGCGCTGGCCAACAAGGAAACCCTGGTTGTAGCTGGTCAGTTGATTACACAATTGGTGCAAGAATATAAGGTAGGTCTGTATCCGGTTGACTCCGAGCATTCTGCTATTTTTCAGTGTCTAGTGGGGGAGGAGCGCAACCCAATCGAGAAAATAATCCTGACAGCTTCGGGCGGACCTTTTCGCGGCCGGACGCGCGAGCAACTGGCTGAGGTTACGAAAGCGCAAGCGCTCAAACACCCTAATTGGGATATGGGCGCCAAAATCACGATTGATTCCGCTTCTCTTATGAATAAGGGGTTAGAGGTAATCGAGGCTAAGTGGCTGTTCGGACTTCGCGACGACCAGATTGATGTGGTAGTGCACCCGCAAAGCATTATTCATTCTTTGGTGCAGTTTGAAGACGGTTCCCTGAAAGCGCAACTCGGGCTGCCTGACATGAAGCTGCCTATTCAATATGCGCTCGGCTATCCGCATCGGTTGCCAGCTAGCTTCCCACGCTTCTCTTTTCTCGATTATCCGCAACTTACCTTCGAGCAACCCGACAAAACGGCTTTCCGCAATTTGGCTCTTGCCTTCGACGCTATGGGTCGCGCCGGCAACGCCCCCTGCGTGCTGAATGCCGCCAACGAAATAGCTGTTGCCGCCTTTTTGCGCGACGAAGTGGGCTTTTTGCAAATGTCGGAACTGGTAGAGGACTGCCTTTCGCGCGTTTCGTACCTTGCAGAACCGTCGCTCGACGATTACGTGCAGACTGACAAGGAGGCACGTCGCATAGTGCAGGAACGGCTGGCGCGGTATTAGGTGTTACAAGAAAAAGCTGACGAGTAGTTAGGCGAAGAGTGACAAGTAGAGAGCGTTCTTGTTATTGTTTTGCTTCCATACTGACTCATATCATCCCTTGTCACCTGTGCTGTTGCCCTAACAGACAATGTCATTTCATCACCTAATTATTTAATCCCTCTTGGAAACCCTTATCATGATCGGCAACTTGTTGCTGGGCCTTTCGCTTTTGGTGGGCCTGCATGAGTTCGGACACTTTGCCGCTGCCAAATACTTCAAGATTCGCGTCGATAAGTTTTACATCTTCTTCGATTTCCTATTTCCGTTGCCCAATGTTCTCAACTTCGCTTTACTCAAAAAGAAAATAGGCGACACGGAGTACGGGCTAGGATGGTTCCCACTAGGTGGCTACGTGGCTATCCACGGCATGATTGACGAAACTCAGGATGCCGAATCCTTGGCAGCCGAGCCAGAGCCTAATGAGTTCCGAGCCAAGCCAGCTTGGCAACGGCTAATTGTGATGCTAGGTGGCATTATCATGAATGTCATTACGGGCGTTGTGGTATTCACTTTGCTCACTTTTATCCAAGGAGAAAGCTATTTGCCGGCGGCTGAAGCCCGATTTGGGATAGTACCGAATGGTCTGGGCCGCGAAATCGGTTTCCGTACTGGCGACAAAATTGTGAAAATCAATGGCCGCCCGTTTGCCGAGTTCGATGATGTACGCTCTCCCGACTTTCTGCTCGGCGACAATAGCTTCTACACTGTAGAGCGCAATGGTAAGCTGCTCGATCTGAACTTGCCGTCTCGCTTTATGGACAAACTCACCGCCAACGGCGACAGCATGTTCGTTGCTCCTCGGGTGCCTTTTGTAGTAGGTCGTGTGGTGTCTGGGCAGCCTGCTGCCGATGCTGGATTGAAGGCTGGTGATAAACTGGTACGCATAGGTGAGCAACCCATTGAGTATTTCGATGAGTTGCAAAAGGCTTTGCTAGCGCACGCAGGTAAGTCTACCGCCGTGGGTATTGTGCGCGATGGTCAGCCCCAAACCCTGACCGTGAAAGTGACCTCTGCCGGTAAGATGGGCTTCGAGCCCAAGCCGCTGTTGCACTACAGCACCCGCCGTTATAGCTTACTGGAGTCGGTGCCGAAGGGTATCAACAATGCTTTTGGCATTATTGCAGTGCAGGCAAAAGCTATTAGCAAAATTTTCAAGGGCCAGGCATCAGCAGTTGATTCGCTGGGTGGCCCCGTTGAAATAGCGCAGCAATACGGTGGACAGTGGGACTGGCTCCGTTTTTGGGTGCTAACGGGCTCTCTCTCCATGGTGCTAGCGTTTATGAACCTGCTTCCTATCCCAGCTCTTGATGGTGGTCACGTTTTGTTTTTGCTCTATGAGATGATTGCCGGCCGCAAACCCTCTGACAAGTTCTTAGAGAATGCGCAGAAAGTTGGTACGCTCATGATTATGGCATTGATGGTGTTTGTGCTTTTCAAGCCGCTGATCAAAGTATTTCTAAAGTAGAAAGTTAGCTGCCCGCTTTACTCATGCTCCGCAAACTGCTCCTGCTTCCATTGCTGCTAGCTGCCACTCTCACGGCGTGGGCGCATGCCTACCACGCTAGTATTATGGATGTGCGCTACAACGCGCAGAAGCAGCAACTTGAAATTGCCCTTAAAGTCTTCACAGACGATTTTGAAACCGCTCTGTCTGCTGGTCGTGCTGCCTCCATTGACCTTGACCAGTCGCCTAAGCCGTTGGTGACGCAGCTGACTACCGATTTGCTGCGTAAGTCCGTGGCTTTTGGGACCAAGCCTGGGGAAGTGTTGCCGTTGCAGTTGCTAGGTATGCAGAAGGAGAATGACGCTCACTGGTTGTATTGCACTGTTAAGTTAACTAAGCCAGTGACTAGCGTTAACCTACGCCACTCTTTATTACTCTCCGCTTTTCCCGATCAGATGAATATTGTGAATCTAGAGGCGAGTGGCAAAAAGCAAAGCGTGCTTTTTCGAGAAGGAGAACAAGAGCAGAAAATTAGTTGGTAAGAAGTGAAGCAAGATCCTCTTGCAGAAGTATAAACCTAAAAGGGCCTCGCTACAAGCTGTAGCGAGGCCCTTTTAGGTTTACAGCAAACGCTGTAAGTCGATAAGATATTGAGTAAGTGGGGTAGTTCTAGGCTATTTCCAATCAGCCCCACCAGTTTCTTTCTTGCCGGCATCTGGCTTTATTAAGCGGAACTCCACGCGGCGGTTGGTTTTGGCGTCTTCTTCTGTGACTTCTTCCCTCAGCGGTTTCGTACTGCCAAACCCTTGATTCTCGATGCGGTTGGGTTGTAGCTTGCCCTTTTGTTCGATGTAACGGCGGATAGCTTCGGCCCGATCCTGCGAAAGCTTCTCATTGAAGTCCGGGTCGCCTTTGGAATCAGTGTGGCCGGAAATATTGAGGCGGAATTCCGGGTGGTCGACCATGAACAGGGCAATCCGGTCTAGAGTAGGGTGCATAGCCGGCCGAATGCCTGCCTTGTCTTGGTCGAACTCGATATTTTTGAAAACCAGTGGTAAGCCGTAATCAATAGAGTTCGTCATGAGCTTCAACACGGTATCACCCTTTAATTCAAACTTTTTCTCAACGCTAAAAAAGTCGGGGCTCTGAATTAGCATCACGTAGTGTGAGCCTTCAATCAGGTCGAAGTCGAAAGTGCCGTCGGGCCGGAGGTACTTAGCGGCTACTTCGATGCCGTCGTCCGTGTCGATGATGGTCACAATGCCATTCAAAGGCTTCTGCGAAACGGAATCGACTAAGGTACCTTCGATGTGCGTAGTGGCTAGCGGTTGAGCTTCCATTGGCAACGGGAAGGAGTAGAGGTCCAGGTTCTTCATGTCCTTTTCCTCGGAGCGGGCATAGTATAGGTTCTGCGAGTCGGAGTCGATGGTGAAGTAGTATTCCGACCCTTTACCGTTCACGAGGGGGCCTATATTCTTGGGTTCCTGCCAACGGCCCTGCACGCGGTACGTCTTGTAGATGTCGAAGTCGCCGTAGTTGAGCAACTGCCCTCTCGACGAGAAATACAGCACGTTGTAAAGGGGATGGTAAAATGGGCTAACCTCACTTTCGCGCGTATTCACAACCGGGCCCATGTTCTCCGCTTTCACCCACTGGTTGTTTTTGTTTTTGTAGGTGTACCAGATGTCCGATAAACCGAAGCCCCCGAGTCGGTCGGAGGCGAAGTACAGCGTGTCTTCATTGAGAGAGAGCGTCGGCTGCGAATCCCACGCCGTTGAATTCACTTGGGCTCCCAAACTTTTGGGCACGGTCCACTGGCCGTCTTTGAAGGTAGAAGTGAACAGGTCACAGTTGCCATGGCAGCTTGGGCACTCGCAACGGGCAAAATAAATGGTCTTGCCATCCTTGGTGAAGCAGGCCGAGCCTTCGTTGTAAAGCGAATTAATGGGCTTAGGCAATGGTTCGGCTTCGGTCCACATTTCGCCGTCCTTGCGCGATACGTACAAATCCTCGTCGACTACGCCATGAATGCCGCGCATCTTCCGCTTCGAGGAAAACAGCATCATGCCAGCCGTTGAATTCAGGGTTGGACCATAGTCCTCGGCTTGCGAGTTGATAGCGTCGCCCATGTTGGTGTACACCCCTTTGGGCGGCCGAAAGGCGACGATACCCTTGCGGTATTCCACCAAGTTGTAATACGTTTTCAACGGCACATAGAGGTCAGCCGTTTTTTGCTCCAACGAGTCGTAGTAAAGCTGAATCTTCTGGATGTCTTGGCGGTGATGTTTGAGCGCAAGGCGGAAGTAGGCTTTTGCTATCTCTTCTTTGCCGGCTTTTTCCCAGAGCTGAGCTAAGCGCCAAAGCAAAGGGGTATCCTTGGCAAAGTTCTCGATGCCGAACTTGCGCACGTAAGCATCCAGCAATACCCGAGCTTGCGCTAGATTACGACGCTTTTCCGCTTTCTGAATAGCCCGCAATTCCTTCTTGTTCTCATAATAGGGAATGCGATTTATATTAGGAAAGACTGGAGTTGCATCGGCTCGCAGCCGTATCGACCGCACGGTGCGGTCGGAAGACTTACGCTGCCGAAGGGGGGCGGTGCTTTTTTGCGCCCACAGCACACCCGGCAACCCAATCAGCATCAACAATAAAAATGTACGTAGAGAACGAAGCATAACGATAAATTGCGCCGGAGCCAGACGGCGTGGCGCGCTAAAGATCAAAAATAGGAATTTTCAGGTACACACGTTTTTATTCTTGTTAGTAAGGGTCAGCGTGCTTGATCTGCCGGAGTGACGGGCTATAAGGTAAGCTATTTGAGGCGGCACCTGCCACCACCTAACCAGCGCAGCATGGCACAACACTTGTCAAACTAGTATCTTCGGAAGTTCGACTACGTATGAGCGAGGTCACCCTGCATATTCCTGTCATTCTGGCACCGCTTCCTGCTCTTCGTTCCCCAACGTTGCTATGTCCGCTATTCCCCCGCTTTTTCTTCGTCTTTTTTATTGATGGCCGATAACCCTGCTGAAGTAGTATCCATTGTGGCAACCGATCCTGAGAATCCTCTCGAGCTGCAGGAGGCGCCCTCTACACTGCCTTTGTTGCCTGTGCGCAATACCGTGCTATTTCCGGGGGTAGTACTGCCCGTCACGGTTACCCGCAAGAAAAGCGTGCGTTTGGTGCGCAAAGCCTACCGCGGTGATAAGCTAGTAGGAGTGGTAGCCCAAAAAAACAATCAGCAGGACGACCCAGGCCTCACCGATTTGTATGAAGTGGGTACCATGGCCCGAATTCTGAAGCTGCTGGTGCTGCCCGATGGCAATACCACTATCATCATTCAGGGGCAGAGCCGCTTTCATATCGAGGAGCAAACTCAGGCCACTCCTTACCTCACGGCTCGGGTTAACTATTTCTCGGAGACTTTCCCAACGAAGAATACCAAGGAAGTAAAGGGCTTGGTAGCGTCGTTGAAAGATGCCGCCGCCAAAATGCTGCGCCTCAACCCCGAAATTCCGCAAGAGGCCCAGGTAGCTCTCGACAACATTGAGTCGCCGGCCTTCCTTACGCATTTCCTGAGTTCTAACATCAATGTAGAGGTAGGACAGAAGCAGAAGCTGCTTGAAATCAACGACGGCGTGGAGCGTGGTACCTTGCTGTTGGAGATGATGATGAAGGAGATTCAGCACCTGGAAATCAAGCACGAAATCCAGAGCAAGGTTCACACCGACATCGACCAGCAGCAGCGCGACTATTTCCTGCGCCAACAAATCAAGGTCCTCCAAGACGAGCTAGGCGGTTCCGAAGGCCCCGACCAGGACGTCGATAAGTTTCGGCAACGGGCCAAGCTGAAACAATGGCCCGAGGCGGTTGCCAAGCATTTCAACAAGGAGTTGGATAAGCTGAGCCGCGTAAACCCGCAGGCCGCTGAATATCCACTCACGGTTAACTATGTGGAGTTTCTGCTGGATTTGCCGTGGGGCGAGCAAACCAAGGACAACTTCAACCTCAAGCGCACTCGCAAGATTTTAGATGCTGACCACTACGGCATGGAAAAGGTGAAGGAGCGCATTGTCGAGTACTTGGCGGTGCTTAAGCTGAAGCAAGACATGAAAGCTCCTATTTTGTGCCTGTATGGCCCGCCCGGCGTAGGTAAAACCAGCTTAGGTCGTTCCATTGCTAAGGCGCTGGGCCGCAAGTACGTCCGTATGAGCTTAGGTGGCGTGCGCGACGAGGCTGAAATCCGCGGGCACCGTAAAACTTACGTTGGCGCTATGCCCGGCCGTATTATTTCGCAGATCAAGAAAGCCGGTGCTTCCAATCCCGTCATTGTACTCGACGAAATTGATAAGTTGGCCTCCGACTTCCGCGGCGACCCTTCATCGGCGTTACTGGAAGTGCTGGACCCCGAGCAAAATTCCACTTTCACCGACAACTATTTGGAAGTGGAGTACGACCTAAGCCGGGTATTATTCATTGCCACCGCCAACTCGCTCGATACCATTCAGCCCGCTCTGCGCGACCGGATGGAAATCATCGACCTTACCGGGTACACGCTGGAAGAAAAGAGCCAGATTGCCAAGAAACACCTGTGGCCTAAGCTGCTCACCGACCACGGCCTCAGCACCAAGGATGCGGCCATCACCACGGCTGCGTTGCAGCGCGTAATCGACGATTACACCCGCGAATCGGGCGTGCGTAGTTTGGAGCGTAAGCTAGGCGCGGTAGTACGCAATATTGCCAAGAGCAAAGCCATGAACGAAGCTTTTCCGGCGGCGCTAGAGCCTAAGGACATCGAGCGAATTCTCGGCCCCGCCATCTTCGACCGGGATATTTACCAAGACAACGAAACGGCCGGCGTTGTGACGGGCTTGGCCTGGACGTCGGTGGGCGGTGACATTCTGTTTATTGAAAGCCTACTAAGCCGCGGCCGGGGTAAACTCACGCTGTCGGGTCAACTTGGCGACGTAATGAAGGAATCGGCTATTACGGCACTAAGTTATTTGCGCAGCCGGGCTGAGGAACTCGGCATTGATTACCGCTTATTCGACCAGTACGACTTACACATTCACTTCCCCGAAGGAGCCGTGCCGAAAGATGGGCCGAGCGCCGGTATTGCCATATTCACTAGCATAGCTTCGGTGTTCACCCAACGCAAAATTCGTAGCCACTTGGCCATGACGGGCGAAATCACACTGCGGGGTAAAGTACTGCCAGTAGGTGGCATCAAGGAAAAGATATTGGCTGCCAAGCGTGCTGGTATTCGCGACATTATTTTGTGTAGCAAGAACCGCAAAGACATTCTTGAAATTCCAGCTGAATACCTCAAGGAAGTAACGGTACACTATGCCGACCGAGTAGATGAGGTGCTGAAAGTGGCATTATTAGATGAATTGGTCGAACACCCGCTAAAATTAGTGGTTCGAGATGAGCCGTTGGCTGCTCCCGTATCAAGCGTAGAAGTGCAGTAAAATGCTGGTGCTGGTTTCTGGCTGTTGTGCCTAACAGGCACCAACTAGAAACCAGCACCAGCAACTTGTTTGGAGCGTGCAATAAAACGCCGTAGGAAGCGTCTTAGCCCTAGAATGCTTCGCAAACGCTATATCTTGCTCTTATGATTCGACTGCTACATTGCCGAGCTATTGCTATTTTATCTGTAGGATTGGGAGTGGGTGTTGCCCCGGCGGCAATGGCTCAGATTGGGGGGCAGCAGGCCTTCTCTTTTCTAAACCTGCCGCCTGGCGCTAAAACCGCCGCGTTGGGTGGAGTCAATGTATCGTCCCGCGACTCTGACCCCACCATGTTCTTGAGCAATCCGGCATTGCTCAATTCTGAAATGGATGGCCGGTTGGCGCTAAGCTTCGTTGATTATCTAGCTGATATAAAGCAAAGCACAGCCGCGTATACTTTCAATACCGAGAAGGCCGGACGATTTGGGGTAGGTTTGAGCTACCTGAGCTATGGCAATTTTCAACAATACGATGCGGCTGGCAATGCACTCGGCGAATTTTCGGTGAATGAATACGCTTTGAGCGTAGCCGATTCTTATACCCAAGGCAACTTCACATTGGCTGGTACAGCCCGGCTGGCTATATCCGGCATTTCTGGTAATCATTCAGTGGCAGCGCTGGCCGATGTAGGAGCCGTGTTCAAGCACCCCGAGCAAGATTTTACGGTGGGTTTGACAGCACGCAACGTAGGCTATCAGCTCAAGTCCTACGCAGGCGCAGGACGGGAGCCTATGCCGCTCGATGTGCAAATAGGTGCTTCTATTAAGCCTGAGCATATGCCGTTACGCTTCTCTCTGACGGCTCACCATCTCCAGCAGCTCGACATTGTCTACCTCGATCCTAACCAGCGCGGCCAACTCGACGAAAGTGGCGAGGAAATTAAAAAGAAAAAAACGCTTGGTGACAAAATTGCCCGTCACTTCGCTGTAGGTGGAGAATTAATACTCGGTAAAAACCTGAATGTACGCGTAGGCTACAATCATCTGCAACGCCGTGAATTACGTTTAGACAATACGAGCGGTGGGGCCGGCGTCTCTTTTGGCGTAATGTTGCGTATCAGTCAGTTTCAACTCGATTACACCCGTGCTGGGCTGCACGCTAGTGGGGCTGCTAACTACTTCACGGTAGCCCGCAACTTGAACACGCTGTTCACCAAAACGCAGTAGTCCCGGTAATTTCGGCTCTGCATTTTGTTTTGTAAGTCCAGAGTTCTGTTCAGCACTAAGCGAGACAGAACGCTGTTCTATTTTTTTGTTGACGCTCTTTTCATATGCTTGATTCCAGCAGCTTTCTTACCCCGGCCCAAATTGTGGCCGAACTTGATAAGTACATTATTGGTCAGCACGAAGCCAAGCGCCACGTGGCTATTGCCCTTCGCAACCGTTGGCGCCGCTTGCATGCCCCTGCGGACATGCAACGCGAAATCGTGCCCAATAACATTTTGATGATAGGCTCCACTGGCGTTGGTAAAACAGAAATTGCTCGTCGTTTAGCTGCAATTGCTGATGCCCCATTCACTAAAGTAGAAGCCTCCAAATTCACGGAGGTAGGCTACGTAGGTCGCGACGTAGAAAGCATGGTGCGCGACCTAGTAGAGCAGTCGGTAAATCAAGTGAAGCAACGTCGCAAGGAAGCCGTGAAAGTACAGGCTGCGCAAGCTGTTGAGGACTTAATTCTGGACGCTCTAATCCCGCCAGTGAGCAGTGCTGGGGCTGTAAGTAAGACCTCCGTCGGTTTTGGCGGCATGACCGATAACTCTACCGTTCCCGATTCTGATTATGAACTGAATGAGCGTACCCGCGAGAAATTCCGTGAGAAGATCCGCAACGGCGAACTCGACGATCGCAAAATTGAGATCAAAGTGCAGCAAGGCGGTGCACCTGGTATTGGTGTAGTAGGCGGTGCCCCCGGCATGGATGAGGCCTCCCTGGCTGGCTTGCAGGACATGCTAGGTTCCATGTTGCCCAAGAAAACCCGCAAACGCAAAGTCACTATTGCTGAGGCTCGTAAAATCTTGCTCGACGAGGAAGCTGCCAAACTCATCGACATGGATGAGGTAAAGGACGAAGCTATTCGGCAAGCCGAAAACGCTGGTATCATCTTTATCGACGAAATCGACAAGGTAGCTAGCCGCAGTGCTAAAGGTGGGGGAGGCCCCGATGTTAGCCGCGAAGGAGTGCAGCGTGACTTATTGCCTATCGTCGAAGGGTCGGCTGTGAGCACCAAGTATGGCATCATCAACACAGATCACATTCTGTTTATTGCGGCCGGAGCCTTCCACATCGCCAAGCCTTCCGACCTGATTCCAGAGCTTCAAGGTCGCTTTCCTATCCGTGTGGAACTGCAAAGCCTGACGAAGGACGACTTCTTTCGCATCCTCAAAGACCCAAAAAATGCTCTTACTAAGCAGTATGAAGCGCTTCTACAAGCTGAGGAAGTGTTTTTGAGCTTTGAAGATTCAGCCTTGGAGCGTTTGGCAGAAATAGCTTTCGAAGTGAATGCGGAGGTTGAGAATATTGGAGCCCGTCGTTTGCATACTGTCATGAGCCGTTTGCTCAATGACATCCTCTTCGATGTTCCGGACCTTATCGGTCCCAACGCTCGCATCCTTATCACCCGAGAATTGGTTGATGAGCGTCTGCAAAGCATGGTCCGCAACCGCGACGTATCGCAATATATTCTCTGAGGGCCCTTTGCTGAAATAGTAAAACAAGTGATGCCGCTCAACGGCAAGTTGAATCTCCGCGTATCTATTGCGGGGCTTCTTCTTGCCGTTGAGCGGCATTACTTGTTTTACCTTTCTTACGGATGCACTACTACATCATCACTGGAGCAAGCCGCGGGCTTGGCAAAGCATTAGCGGAAACCGTTTTAAGTCAACCTGGTACGCACGTGCTCGGCGTATCACGCCATGCCACCATCCAACATGAGCGGTATCAGCACCAACCCCTAGACCTGTCAGATATTACAGCGGTCGAAAACAATCTGCACAAAGTCTTTCCAAATTGCCCTAACGCTACCAGCATTACTTTGATTAATAATGCTGCCGTTCTAGGCGATATTGGCTACTTAGGCGAGCACAAAAACGAGCATTTCGAGTTTGTCTTCAACGTCAATGTAATTGCACCTGCTATGCTGATGAACACGTTCCTCAGCGCTTACGGCTCACAGACCGGCATTCCCCGCACCATTCTGAATATCAGTAGCGGTGCTGCACAGCGTGCCGTTGATGGATGGGGAGCTTACAGTGCTTCCAAAGCGGCCCTCGATGCTATCACCCGCACCGCCCAAAAAGAACAAGATCTTCGTGGTTCAGGCATCCGCTTACGCAGCTTATCCCCAGGTGTATTAGATACAACTATGCAAGAGCACATCCGAGATGCAGATGTAACCAGCTTTAGCGAGGCTTCTAAGTTTGCTCATTTACATTTGGAAGGAAAATTAGTAGAGCCTAAGGACGCGGCGGAGAAGATAGTAGCTTGGTTGCAGCAGCCTATTAAAAAAAGCGAAAATCTTGTGTTATCGATGATGGAAATAATATAGAGAGCAAAACAAAGCCCTAGTCATTTTGACTAGGGCTTTGTTTTGCTCTCTATATTATCAAGATTAAGGTAAAATGCGTACTCGTACTTCGGTTGTAACAATTTCAGTCCCGTCTTCTAAAGTAACGAGGAACCAATAGCGCAAAATAGTTGGGGTACGTTCGTCAACAACTTGGTTTGGAGCAGTGCCTAACATTGCTACTGTTGCAGCGGGACCTGCCGAATTAACACCAGCAGAATAGCCAGAAACTGAGGTTAACCTTGTACGATAAGCTGAATAAGCAGCTAACGATGTTGAAAAAGTAATCTCGTTGCTACCATTACCTGCAATAGGGCTCGCAGTTTGAGTAGTAGTGTTATAATTCAGTGAAAAGGGAGCGGCCGAGTTTAAATTAGCAAGGGTAGTGCCAGTTGCTACTCGAGTAATCTCTTTGATGTTGCCTTTTCCAGCCGGAATTTGTAAGGTGATATCAAACCGACCACCCGCAGCCACTGAAGTCGTGATAATGGGTACACGTTCAAAATAAGTGGCATTAGATATGGTTACTGGAATATCAGCAACACTATCTTCAAGGGGCCCGAGTTTATTGCCATAGTCCTTTTCACAGGAAAAGGCACCTGCCGACAACAAGAGGAGGGCAAAAAAGTGAATTATGTTTTTTTTCATGACAAATGCAGTTTTAAGCTCAGACTCACCTTATTTAGTTGCCCACCATACATCTGCAGTGATGTTCGGTTGTGGCGCCGGAATTTGAGTAGCGTTAGATGACGCTTCGGTGAGTGTATAGAAGAAACGACGTGGGATAACCGGACTGTCGGTGCTTGGGTTCTCAACTGGAGCTAAACGTGGAAAGCCGGTGCGGCGATAGTCATTCCAGGATTCATAACCATTGCCTAACAGAGAAATCCATTTTTGAGTGAGGATTTTATTTTGTCTTTTCTGCACATCTGTACCTGCCAATGTTACCCAACGGGCGTTTGCCGGATTGCTTAGATAAGCAGTTATGTCTGTCGTTGCTACTCCTGCTTTGGTCATAGATGCAGTAATGCCCTGCGTAAACAACTCCTGCGGATTACCAGCTGTACCTAACACCAGTGCCGCTTCAGCCAAAATGAATTTGGTTTGAAAATTTGTCAGCATTCGTACAGGAGCTTCACCACTTGCACCTAGAATGTAAGTATTGTAACGTGAACGGTTTGCTACAGCTGCTGGTGTACCGTTGCCGCCGTTGTTAAAACCAGTGAAAGTGCCAAAATCTGTGGTAGTTGCTAAGGCATTAGCAGGCGAATTGGTATAAAAACGCGGCAAACGTGGATCTTTACGCAAATTTAGGCTATCAATAAAGCGCTGGCTAGCTATTTGGTCGCCAGGACGATTAGTGATATTGTAGGAGTAAAAAGGGTTTGTATTGCCTACCGTAGTGCCAAAAGCTAGTTGGAAGTCATCAGCGTTATCTGACATATAAAGGTTGGGGCCTTTATCCAATACTTCTTTGATGATTGAAGTAGCTAGTGCGGGCTCCTTCTTGCTTATTTGAAGCGCAAACTTCAGAAGAAGCGTATTACCGAACTTCTTCCACTTGGTTACATTGCCTCCGTAGATTGGATCGTCTGCTGCAGTTGGAACAATTAATCCCGGAGGTTGCTCTAAGTCATTTAGACCCTCACGTACTAAGTCAAACAAACTCTGGATTTCTAAGCTAGCATTACCTTTATATATGTCCTCTTGTTTATCAAAACGAGGCTTGTCAAAGGCGGTAATCTTCAGTGCCTGCGAATATGGCACATCCCCCCAAAGATCGGTTACTAGACCGAAATTATAGGCTTTTAGAAGTTTAGCTATACCTGTAAAAACTGGCCCTGTTGTAGCTGTATTGTCAATAATGTTTTGGGCATCAGCTAGCGAGCCAGCATACAAGTTGAATTGCCATTCATTGTCAAATTCGCCCCGAATAGAATACCGGTCATAAGCAGGGGCTTGTATGCCTTCAGCGCCGGCGTAATGCTGTACAAAAGATTCTGTTACCCGGCCGATTGTATTGCCAAAAGTGAAAGCAGTATTTGCTTCTACGGAAGCGAGTAATACGCCTGGAGGCACAGTGGCCGGATTGTTGGGGCTAAGATTATCTCCAAAGAACTTGTCTTTATCGCAGCTAGTAGCAGCCAAGACTAGAGTTCCTACTACAATGTAGCGAGCAAAAGAAGGATATTTCATTTCTGCGAAAAGTGTTACAGAGTAAAGCGAAGGTTTACACCATAGGTGCGAGCATTTGGTGGGCCTTGTATATCTAAGCCACGGATATTACCAGCGCCTTGCGTATTCAACTCAGGGTCGAAATTTGCATTGGGGGCATAGTAGAACAAGTTGCGTCCTGAAAGCGAAATGTTAACTCCACCAAAAGGCAGGCGTTCTAACACAGGCTTAGGAAGCGAATAGCCTAACGTTACCTCACGCAAACGGTACACTGTCGCATCGTAAACCCCCAAGTCACTCTGTAAGCCAAAAGACCGCCAATAATCCTGTGCACTTACTTGGATGTTATTAGGGCGGTACGATTTAGATCCATCAGGATTGGATGTTTCAATCACCCCTGGAATGACTCGTGGAAGCTCACGATCTACGCCAGTTTCTTTAAGTGCACCGTTATTCTTATAAAAGTTGTTGGTGAACGAAACAACATCTCCGCCTTGGTTAGTATCAATCAGGAATGTCAGGTTAACACCTTTATAACTCAAGCTGTTGTTTAAACCTGCCTGCCAATCAAAGTTCGGATTAGCAATGATTTCGCCTGCTACATCCGGAGCAAAAAGGCCGGTGAGTGGATTTATAATGTATCGCCCATCAGGAGATGTTGGCTTTTTGCCGCCCACAATAACGCCGTATGGTTGACCAACTACGAAAGAGGGAATAGTACCAGTGAAGGCGTTACCATCGATAGAAGACCGCTGGACTCCTTCAATCAACGAAACTACCTCGTTACGAATACGGGTATAATTCAATGTGACATCCCAATTGAAGCTATCAAAGTCATCACCTTTCACAGCAGTAAGGGTGACCAATCCTTCAATGCCTTTATTATCTAGCCGACCAGCGTTAGCAGTGCGCTGAGTGAAGCCGGTTGAAGCTGGCGTAGTGAGTGGAATAATCTGGTCACGGCTCGTCTGATAAAAATAAGTAGCGTCAACAGTAAGGCGGTTGCTAAAGAGACCTAAGTTGATTCCACCTTCAAATGACCGTGTAAATTCAGGCTTAAGGTTCGGATTGCCTTGAAGATTTCTTAAGGTAAAACCGCCTAGTCCGTTCAGAGGAAAATTCAGGTTAGCAACGTTGTTGCCGAATGTAGCTACTGTGTACGTTGTATTTAAGTTATACGGGTCTGTGTCACGGCCTACCTGAGCTGCCGCACCTTTTATTTTGCCATACGAGAGTATGTCAGAGTCTAAACCAAGGGCATCCGTAAATACAAAGGCCGCACTCGCAGAGGGGTAAAAGAACGTGTTATTCTTTTTAGGCAGCGTAGATGACTCATCGATGCGACCAGTTAAGGTCAAAAACAAGTAGTTGTTGTAGGATAAATCTAAGGAGGTATAGTATCCTAGCAAACGACGAAGATTTGTTTCCTCACCTGTTCCATTCGAGTAAACCGAAGCTACCGAAGAATTTGGAAAACCCGATACTAGCAGGTTATCAGCTTGAGATGATATTCTTTGAAACCGGCGAGAGTTTATTTGCTGGCCAAGTAGCAAGCTTGCATTCAAGCCTTCTGTTAAGATATTCTCCTTCTTTAAGGTTGCAATAAAGTCACCAGTAAACTCACTTCGGTAGTACACTTCATCGAGTACCTGCCCAGACGGCACGCGAGCAGCTCCTGGTGTAAACACACCTTTACGACGATCAGTGTAAGTGTCCAAACCTGCTCGGTACAGAATATTCAACCAGGGAGTGATGTCATAGTTGACATTGGCTGAACTAATGAAGCGCGTTAGCTTTGATGTAGTCTGTACGAATTCCCGGTTCCAAAGTGGATTATCAGTACCAGTGAAGAAAACGCTACGTCCTGTAATAGGGTTCTTATAAGGAAGACCCTGTAAGTCGTAGCTACGTGGTACGTTAACTAAAGTGCCAAATGCGCTACTGCCATTACCAATTGACGAACCCAATTGGTCTGCGCTAGCGAAATTTACTGAAGCGCCGGCTTTGAGTTTGTTGATTAGTGTCGTATTGCCTCCCAAATTGACGTTTAGGCGTTCCAGCTCATTGAACGCAGCAATACCCTTTTGATCTGTGTGATTAACGCCGAGAACAAAGTTTTGCTCAGCAGTGCCACCACGGAGGTTAACGCCATTGGTCAGCAATCGACCAGTACGGTAAAAATCTTTGATGTTGTCTTCGTAAGCTTGGTAAGGCAGCAAAGTACGATCAGCAAGAAGCAATCCGTTTTCAATAGTAGGCGTGCTACCAAAGCGGGGTCCCCAAGAGGCTGTACTACCTGTATTTATATCGCCCAATAGAGGAAGGCCATTGGTGCCTGGTAGTTGAGTTTGGTTGATACCATTTAAACCCTGACCAAAGTCATTCTGGAATTCTGGAATGCCATAAACTTGCTGCAATGCTAAGCCAGATGTTACTGTAACCTCGAGCTTTTTATTGACACCACGTCCTGATTTAGTAGTTATTATAACTGCTCCTGCTGCTGCTCGCGAACCATATAAGGCGGCAGCTGCTGGTCCTTTCAAGATATTAATACTCTCGATAGTTTCTGGATCAATATCAACTGCACGGTTGGTAGTTTGTGCGCCGCCTAGCGTTCCAAGGGAGCCACCGTTTGTCCGGTCAAGGTTATTACTAATAGGAATACCGTCAACAACGAACAGTGGTTGGTTGCTTCCTTGAAGAGAAGTAATACCCCGTATGTTGATGTTAGTAGAAGCACCCGGCAAACCACTTGAATTAGTAATGGTAACACCAGATACTTTGCCTTGCAATGCGTTAAGAACGTTTGGCTCTGACTTCTGAGAAATCTGCTCAGCCTTTATCTCTTGCGTTGCATAGCCTAATGAACGAGTGTTTTTCTCAATCCCAAGAGCCGTAACAACTACTTCGCTTAATTGCTTGGAGTCTGTTGCCAAACCCACATCAAGTTTGTTGTCATTACCGAGCGCGCGCTCTACCGAAACATAGCCAACAGAGCTAAAAACTAATGTACCACCACTAGCTGGTACATTATTTAATACAAAGGTTCCATCGGAGTTGGTCGAAACACCATTTGTAGTGCCTTTTAATAGCACAGTCACTCCAGGCAGCCCTTCACCACTTTGCCGGTCTGTGACTTTTCCAGAAATACTTCGGTCCTGAGCTGATACCTGTTGTAACAAGCCAACCATGAGCACGGGACTCATGAGTAAGGTTTTATTCATGAATTAAGGTGTGAGTGAAAAGAAGAAATGACCAATTCTATAGGCAATGACGAAAAGAATTAAACTACAATTTACAACCATAATTTCAAAAAGAAAGCATTTACAGTACGAGAGTAATAAGTTTTAATGTCTCTACTGAGAAATATGTTGATTTGAACAATTCCTCTATATTGTTAGATTAAATATATTATATAATTTTAATTTATATTAAATCCTGTACACGTATTAACTGTGTTAGCTATTGTCAATAAAAATTGATTCTCTATCTTGCTATTATGATAGTACTATATAGATGCGAGAAAATAATATTAAAGAGGACAGATAGTAGTGTCCTATAAAGTAATGTTTTGCTCTTATAATTACATGTATACCACGCTGGTCAGAATAGTTGGGTGCAGATACAATTACAAAAGCTTATTAAAGGAAGGCAATACTAACTTGATGGAACTACAGTTAGGCTTGTTAACTAAAGCGTTAAGCCGTTTATCTTAACCGTGTTCTGTAGTATACTAAGCACTAGCTCTAATCTCTATAGGGATTGCTTACTTGTTGGCATTATTAGACTAAATAACTTTATGGTTTATAAAAAAAGGATAAAAACTGATTTGTATTGTGCAAATCAATGACCGTAAGCATAAGTTAGATTACCACTAGCTATAATAAAGTTATTGTGCTCAAATAGCTTGTCCTTCTACACCCCCGTTAATATTGGTATCTGAATCTGTTCAATATAACAAAAACAAATAATGAATCATTAGGCCGTGTTTAATGAAGATCTTGAAATAAAGAATTGTAAAAATAGTGAAAAATGTAATAAATCAATATAAAATATAGTAATAGCGCATTTATGTTTTGAAGCCTGGAGGTCACTTCAGAGCTTAATGATTGGAGTTAAGCTGATAAAGAGGTAAATCCATAAGAGCATGATAAGATAGTCTTAAGTAAGCATGTAGGACTTAGCGTGGAAGCGAAGAATTAATTTGTTAAGTTTGGGATAAACTTTCTTCTCTTATTCACTTTCACTCACCTAAGCTCAGCTCTTATGAGAAAACTTCTCTTAAGTGCGCTTTTAGTGTCACCGGTCCTGATGCAGCAGGCGGTAGCACAAAATCGCAACATTACTGGCCGCGTCACCGACCGAGCCACTGGTCAAGGCCTTCCTGGCGTGACAGTTCTTGCTAAGGGTACTACGATTGGTGCCTCAACTAACTCCGATGGAACTTACGCACTGAGTGTCCCGGCTACTGCTACGACCCTTACATTTAGTTTCATAGGCTATACTACTCTTGAGCGCCCTATTGGTGACGCTTCTAGTGTTGACGTTGGACTAGCTACTGACACTAAGCAACTCGGTGAAGTAGTAGTGACTGGCGCCCTCGGCATTCAGCGTCAGTCTGGACAGGTAGGATATGCTACCGCTACCCTTGATACCAAAGAAATCAACCAGGCGCGAGTAACCAACGTGACCAACGGCTTGGCTGGTAAAGTTTCAGGTTTGCAAATTCAGACCTTGAACGCAGGTGTTAACCCCACTGTTAATATTACACTGCGTGGTGGTCGCTCGCTGACTGGTAACAATCAGGCCTTAATTGTAATTGACGGGGTTATCTCGCAGAATGAGGTGTTGACTTCGATTAACCCCGATGACATAGCGTCTATTTCAGTACTTAAGGGTGCCAACGCAGCAGCATTGTATGGATCGCAAGCTTCCAACGGTGCGTTGATTGTAACTACTAAAAAAGGTGGTGGCGCGCCGACGGTTACTTTGTCTCAGACTTCACAGTTTGAGTCAATCTCTTTCCTGCCTAAATTCCAAAATGAATTTGGTCCTGGCGCCAATGGTTGGACTGGTAACCGTCCGGGTAATGATGACATCCTAGACTTTAATCCTAATAATGAAGTAGACATTCCTGAAGTGAATGCCTACACTGGTTACGAAAATCAGCAGTTTGGCCCTCGATATGATGGGCGCATGGTCCCTTTTGGGGAAACATTAGCTGATGGTAGCCTACAAATGCTACCGTACTCAGCTCGCCCTAACGAGCGGCGTAAGTTTTTCAACACTGGCTATCAAATGCAGAATAACGTGGCGTTTTCTGCAGGCACTGACAAGAGCAAATTTTATGCTTCTTATCAGAATGTGCGCAACAACGGCATTGTTCCTAAAGACAAGTATGACCGCAATACTTTCCGCCTTAACGCTTCATCAGAGATAGGGCGTTTGTCGGTTGGTTTCAACGTTTCATACGCGCTGCAGGCAGTAGATCGGACTTCCGACTTAGATGCTGCGACTGGGGTATACTTCGCTGTGTTCAACACAACGTCGATGGCTCCTCTCACGTCGTACAGTGATTGGCGCAACAATAAGTTCGCTAATCCGAATGGTTATTACAATGCTTTCTACTCTAGCCCTTACTTCAACATCGACAATAGCCGGACGAAAGACCGTCAAAACACGTTGTTGGGTAACATTGACTTAGGGTATAAAGTAACGGATTGGTTGCGTGTACAATACCGCTTGGGTACTACCAACATCAATCAGGCGAGCTTGGCAACTCAAGACAAGTTCTTGTACGACGCCTATACTCTTGCAAACACCAACCATTCATCCACTCTGCAAAGGAATGGATATGTGCGCGACTTGACTAGCAGTATAACTCGTATCAACTCCGACCTGTTCGCGAGCATGGACAAAACGTTCGGCGATATTTCTGTGCAGGCCATTGTGGGTAACAACGTGCAGCAGTATGACAGCCGTTATAACTATGTGGCTTCAACTGCATTGGCTACACCAGGCTTGTTTAACTTGGCTAACCGTGTTGGTAACCTAGATGGTAGAGATGCTACAGCCCGGTCGCGTGTGTATGCTTTCTACGCTGATTTGACTTTAGGTTATAAGGACTTCTTGTTTATCCATGGCTCAGGCCGGAATGACAATATTTCCATCCTAGACCCTGACAACCGGAGCTTCTTCTACCCTGGTGTTGACGCATCATTTATCTTCACCAATGCTATCCCAGCTCTGAAAGAGGTGTCTTTCTTAGATTATGGTAAGATACGTGGAGGTATTACTAAGGTTAGCCAAGTAAACCTAGTTAGAAATGGTAACCTCACGGGAGGTTATGGAGTGTACCAGTCAGCTGGTGCCTACGAACTGAATTCCACGTATGCACTTGGTGCAGGCTATCCTTTTGGATCAGCAGCTTCTTTTACTGCTGACAACCGTCTAGTACAGTCAGGGTTGAAGCCTGAAGAAACCGTTTCCCTCGAAGCAGGCCTAGAACTTAGCTTCTTGCAGCGTCGAGTAGCAGGTGCAGTGAGCTATTACAGACAGCGAAGCACCAACCAAACTCTACCAGCGAGTATCTCTCAAACTTCTGGTTACAGCTCTCTGTTACAGAACGCTGGGGTGGTAGAAAACAGAGGTGTTGAACTTGACTTGAACATTACGCCAGTTCGTCTTGAAAATGGGTTGACTGTTACGGTTGGTGGTAACTACAACTACAACGAGAACGAGGTGATTTCATTGCCAGATGGTCTTACTCAGCTAGCACTATCTACGGGTGGTAACGCTCAGCTTTATGCTATTCCGGGTAAGCCTTTTCCCATGTTGTATGGCTCAGCCTACGAGCGTACGGAAGATGGTCGTGTGAAGATGGGAACAACCAGAAATTCGCACGATCCAACTGATCCAACCGTTTATTACTACCCCATAAAAGCGGCTGGTAACGTAGAGTTTGGTAATACTCAGCCTAAACACCGTTATGGCTTTAATACCAGCATTGCTTACAAAGGCATTACATTGGCTGGCCAGGCAGAACTTCGGACGGGCTATGTTATCTACAACGGTATTGGGGAAGACCTTGACTTCACAGGTACTGGAGCTCGTAGCGCAATGTATGGCCGTCAGGACTTTGTGTACCCAAACTCTGCTATTCCTCAGACAGACGCAGCTGGCACTATAACTTATGTGCCTAATACTAGCGGCCTGACCCCCGGTGGTGCCGAGTTCTGGGCTCAGAACACAACTTGGAACCGGACGGTAGCAGAAAACTACGTCACGAGTGGTAAGTTCTTCAAGATCAGGGAAATTTCCCTCAGCTATGCTTTGCCAACGGCCATACTGCAGAAGACCGGTTTTGTGAAAGGATTAGCATTGAACTTATACGGCCGTAATCTCTTTACTGCTGTGCCTAAAGAGAACATTTATACCGACCCTGAATTCAGCTTGCTTACCGGTAACGCTATCGGTCTGAATTCCAACTTGCAGACGCCGCCCACTAAGTTTTATGGGGCTACTCTTTCCGCAACTTTCTAATCCACCTATTCATGAAAATATCGTTTAAAATACTCGCACTTGGGGCACTCGTCCTGTCCGCCACGGGTTGCGAAAATTTCATTGACATCAATGAGAACCCCAATGCTGCTACGGCGGTAACACCTGATGCTATTTTGGCGCAGGCACTAGCCGCTACAGCGGCTAACTACACGGGTGGTCCTGGTGTGGCTGGTGGGCAGAACTACAATTCTTACACCAGCTTTGCTGCAGGATATTGGGGCAAATCAGGAGGTGTTAGCGGATTCGGTGAGGAGCGTACGTACAACTACTCGACTTCCTATAACGCAACCCTTTTTGTCAACACGTACGACAACTTGAATGACTATCAGCTCATTCAACAAAATGCGGCGCTTTATCCTAACCACGCGGCAATTGCTCGTATCATGAAGGCCTATAACTTCCTGTTGCTGGTTGATGAGTGGGGCGATATCCCTTATACTCAAGCACTGCAGGGAGCTACTGAAACAACGCCTGCATATGATGATGACGTTGCTATCTATGCTGACCTGCTTGTTCAACTGACAGGAGCTATTGCAGATATCAACGCTGTTGCTACCGATGCTACTGCACGGACAGTAGGAACGGAAGATATTGTCTTCAATGGCAATATGACTAAGTGGAAGCAATTTGCTAACAGCCTGAAGCTGCGCATCCTGATGCGTCAATCGCAGACGCCTAATGCAAGCCCTAGCGTAACAACACAGTTGCTAGCTTTGCAAACGGCACCAGATGGCTTTATTACTGCTGATGTGGTAGCCCAGCCAGGTTATGCGCAAAGCTCAAACCAGCAAAATCCGTTCTACACCCGCTACGGGTTAACGGCTGCCGGGACAGCTGCTGGTGATCGGGCGTTCATCTTGCCCACTAACTACATCATCAACCAGTACAAGGACAACAACGACCCGCGCCTTACTCAACTGTATGGCCAAGGAACCAAGTTAGTAAACGATGTAGCTACCCCAGGGTACTATGGTACAGACTTGGGTGAGGCTAATCCTCCTGCAGTTACTGGTAATAACATCTCTTCGCGTTTTCTGCTCAACGGTGGATTGTTGAAAGGCGCTTCTGCTCCTACTGTGCTCATGTTGCTATCCGAGCAACTTTTCTTGGAGGCAGAAGCCGAAACGCGTGGCCTGTTTGGTGGCGGAGAATCTGCTGCCAAGCAAGATTACTTGGATGGCATCAAGGCATCTTTCATGCAGTTCTACCGCACAGCTGGTACTGACATCAGACCAGCCCGCACAGGTGATGTTCCTGCCACCGCTACTATAGCTGGGGCTGTTGCATCTACTCCAGGTGTAGCGCAGTACAATACGTACATCACTGCTAATGCGACCAATCCTCTGGTGAACTATGATCTTGCTCCAACCAATGGCTCATCATTACGCAAGCAATCCGTTATTATCTACCAGAAATATCTGGCAGAAAATACGATTGCCAGCACTGAAGCCTGGGCTGACTTCCGTCGTACTGGACAGCCAAAGTTCACAGTTTCGAGAGAAGCTGCTACTCCTGGTAGACTCCCTAAGCGGTTGCTTTATCCGTTGAGCGAAATCAACACCAACAATGATAACCTACCGCAGGGTGTTGACCAATACACCCCTGTTTTCTGGGATGTTGTAGATTAACCGTTTGCAACAAAGCATGTAAAGAAAGGGCTGCCAATTTTAGGCAGCCTTTTTTTATGAAAAAGAATTCGAGCCTAGGACTTACCTCTCATCTGATGACAGCAAACTGTTGATCTAGTAGAAAGATATGAAAACATTTTAGAGTAAAACGTGACTAAATTAAGATGTTATATCTGCTTAAATGGTTATCTTAGAATGTGTTGCGTTCCAAAAATAGCTGGATTCTATCAAAGTGACCAATTTACTGCCATTAATATGAGTTTTTTGTTAATTATTTAGGCGATGTCATTAAGATTGTGAGTAAACTCTTCTTTACTTGCAGTCTTGTTAGTAAATATTCTTTGATCATTTTTTGCTCACTTTCTATGAGAAAACTTCTTCTAAGCGCGCTTTTGGTGTCCCCAGTCCTGATGCAGCAGGCGGTAGCACAAAATCGCAACATTACTGGCCGCGTCACCGACCGAGCCACTGGTCAGGGCCTTCCTGGCGTGACAGTTCTTGCCAAAGGCACCACGATTGGTGCCTCAACTAACGCCGATGGTTCGTACTCGCTGAGCATTCCAGCTTCGGCGACCACGCTTACATTTAGCTTTATAGGCTACACTACTCTTGAGCGGCCTATTGGCGAATCTTCTACCGTTGACGTTGGGCTATCTACTGACACCAAGCAACTCGGTGAAGTTGTCGTGACAGCACTTGGACGTGAAGAGCAAAAGCGGAGTTTAGGTTATGCTGTTCAGGAAGTACAGGGAGCTGACCTAACCCAAGCTCGCGAATCCAATGTGGTAAACTCGCTTGCTGGTAAAGTTGCAGGGGTCCAGGTTTCTAATAGCACCGGGGCGGCAGGTAGTTCGTCCCGTATTGTGATACGAGGTACAAAATCCATTGCCGGTAACAACCAACCGTTGTTTGTTATTGATGGCCAGCCGATTGATAACTCGAGCTTTTCTAACTCAGGTTCAGGTGGTGGTATCGACTATGGCAATGCAGTTTCAGATATTAGCCCCGACGATATTGAAACCATGACGGTACTGAAGGGAGCAACTGCTTCTGCTCTGTATGGTACCCGTGGGGCCAATGGCGTAATTGTCATTACCACTAAATCGGGGCGTAAGTCTCGGGGCCTTGGTGTTACCTTCAATAGCACTACTTCGTTTGAATCACCTCTGAAAACTCCCGACATTCAAGATCAATATGGTCAGGGCAGTAATGGTAAATTTGCATACGTAGATGGTGCAGGTGGTGGTACCAATGACGGTGCAGATGAAAGCTGGGGCCCTCGATTAGATGGCCGTTTAATCCCGCAGTACAACTCTCCTGTAGTTGATGGAGTACGCCAGGCTACCCCTTGGGTGAGCCCTGGAAAGGATAACGTTAGAAAGCATTTTTTTGAAACTGGCCGCACCCTCACAAACAGCTTAGCTTTATCGGGCGGTAATGATAAAGCTGGCGTTCGAGTTTCTTATACCAACCTCGACAGCAAGGGTATTTTATATAATACATTCCTGCGCCGTAATACTGTGAATGTCAATGGAGGCGCCGACATCACAAATAAATTTAAGATCAGCACCAACGTTAACTATTCAGAAACCCGCGGCCGTCGTCCTGGTCAAGGTTATGACGAGTTGAACGTAATGCAGCAGTTGTATACGTGGTATGGCCGCCAAGTTGATGTTCGGGACTTAAAGAGCCTTTACGAAAGTGGCCAGCGCAATGTTAACTGGAATTCCAACTACCACAGCAACCCTTATTTCATTTTAGGAGAAGCTACCAACGATGATAAGCGTGAGCGGGTAATTGGTAATTTAACTTTGACATATGCTGTAAACGATTGGCTGAACCTCACTGCGCGTACAACTAATGATCTGTATAATCAACTGAATCAGCGTCGAGTACCTGCTGAAACCATCAACAACCTACAGCAGGATGATTATACTGAGGAACGTATTCGAGTATTAGAGCGCAATACAGAGTTTTTAGCAACAGCTAATCGCAACCTCTCAGAAGATTTCAACCTTGATGTATTAGTAGGGGCCAACCGTCGGGATAATCAACTTGATAGAAGCCAAGTGGCTGCCCCTAACTTGGCTGTACCCGGTCTGTTCACACTGGGCAACGCTGCAGGTGGGTTGGTTACCGGCAATAACTTTGACATCAATGCAAATAGCAATAACACCGCAATTTTAAATCCAAAGCAAAACCGTCGTATTAACAGCGTGTACGGTTCGGCAAAAATTGGCTATAAGAACTTTGCCTTCTTAGGTGGTACTGTACGCAACGACTGGTCATCAACTCTACCCGCTGCCAATCGTTCGTTCTTTTACCCCTCTGTTGATGCTTCGGTCATTCTAACGGAAGCGCTTGGTTTGCAAGAATCAGCTCTATCATTTGCTAAGATTAGAGGCGGCTATGCGCAGGTTGGTAACGACACTGACCCTTACCGATTGACAGATATTTATACTAGTGGCACAGCCTTCGGTACTCGCCCTGTGCAGACAGTATACAACACTCGTTACAATCCCAATCTGAAGCCTGAGCGGACTAGTTCTAGTGAAGTAGGGGTAGAAGTAAGATTCCTTAAGGACCGTATTGGACTTGATGTTACGGCTTATCAGGCAACAAGTACCGACCAAATCTTGACGGTTTTAACTTCTGCTACTTCTGGTTATACTGCTTCGGTACTTAATGCTGGAACACTGACTAACCGTGGTGTCGAGGCTGTTTTGACAGTTGCCCCACTAGCGCCAACTAGCGCTTTTCAATGGAATCTGACAGCTAATTTTGCTGCAAACCGCAACCGGGTAAAAGAGTTTGACAAGGCCGGGCAAATCAAAAACTACGTAATCGGCCAATCAGGCTTTGGCGTAAACGTTGAAGCACGGGTAGGCGAACAATACGGAGCACTGTTTGGTGATGCCTTTTTGCGAGTGCCAGACGGAGAATATGCCGGTCAAATAGTTAACGGTGCTGATGGAACCCCACTGGTAGATCCGACTCGTAGAGTTTTAGGCCATTATACGCCTGACTGGGTTGGCGGCTTAACTAACCAGTTCGCTTACAAAGGCATTAACCTGAGTGTTACGATTGATACGCGTCAGGGAGGAGAGCTCCAGAGCGAAACAAATATGTGGGGGATGTATTCGGGAGCACTCGAGTCGACGCTCCAAGGGCGTGAGGATGGACTGATTGCTCCTGGTGTGATACGTAACGCTGATGGTAGCTACCGGCCCAATGATGTTCGAGTTAGCGCTCAAAACTACTTCTACGCCTATGCTTATAACGCTCGTGAAAGCTCGGTTTACGATGCCTCTTTTGTAAAGCTGCGTGAAGTTCGCTTAGGCTACCAACTGCCAAAATCATTAGTTGAGAAAACTTTTCTGAAAGGCATTGGAGTTTCATTCGTAGGCCGTAACCTATGGCTGATTAGTTCGCATGCTCCTGGCATCGATCCTGAAACTTCATTCAATAACGGCAATACACAAGGCTTAGAATCCACTCAGATTCCTTCTACTCGTAGCCTTGGTTTTAACGTAAACCTCACGCTGTAATTGATTATAGAGTTGCTGGTCCGGCGCCTCTATTACTCTCTAAATTTCTTGACATGTTTTCTAAATACAGCAAACTCCTCTTGGCACTTCCTGTGGCACTTAGCTTAGGTGCCTGCGAAAAAGACTTTGACGCACTTAACACAAATCCTAACAACGCAACAGCTGGTAATCCCGCATATATTCTTACCAACGCTGAGAAAGATAACATATACCGGCTTTTTGATGTACCAGCGAGCCAAGATGGCGCGTTGCTTATTGTCCAGCACTGGGCCAAGGTTCAGTATACGGATGAGGACCGTTATGCTTTCCGCCCAGGATCTTATCAGAGTATTTGGGATGGGTTTTATGCTAATGGTTTGCAAGACTTCAATGAGCTAATTCGACAAGGCCAAGCAACCAATAACCCAAATATTCAAGCTGTTGGTCTGATCATGCGGAGCTATTTTTTCTCCGTATTAACTGACTTGTATGGTGACATACCATACTCGGAAGCACTTCGCCTCTCAGAAAATATTCTGACTCCTAAGTATGATACTCAGCAACAAGTATATACGGGTATATTAGCTGAGCTCAAATCTGCTGACGGACTGATCCAGGCCAATGGACCTGAGGTCGGCGGTGATGTCATCTATGATGGTAGCATGACCAAATGGAAGCGCTTCGCTAATTCATTGCGCTTACGTTTGGCTATGCGTATAATCGATGCGGATCCATCTCTTGCACGCACTACTGTTAGTGAGGTGCTTAATGGCACTACTCCGCTACTGACGAGCAATAGCGATAATGCGCAGTTTGATTTTTTGGCTAGTGCATCGAATACAAACCCTGTCTATTTTAACAGATTGACTCGGGACGACCATCGGGTTAGCCGGACAATTACCTCCCGTCTGTCACGCCTTAATGACCCGCGTTTAGGAATATATGCTGATCATCCGGAAACAGGTGATTCCACTGCTTTCTACCGTGGAGTTCCTAATGGACTTATGAATGCGGATGCCGCAGCTCTAGGCGCATTCTCGTCTACTTCCAAAGTTGGTAGCGCTTTCACTGCCGCTGATGCACCTGGTGTGCTGATGACGTATTCCGAAGTTTTGTTTCTGAAGTCTGAAGCAATTGCTCGAGGCTTAGTGACCGGAAATGCTACAACTGAGTACAATAATGCTATCCGTGCTTCTTTAGATCAATATGGCATTAGCGCGACCGATGCCGCAACCTATTTAGCTCAGCCTTCAGTAGCTGCGACTATTACTGCTGCTAATTACAAGCAAGCTATTGGTAATCAAAAATGGATTGCGCTTTATGGCCAAGGTATCGAAGCTTGGTCAGAATGGCGACGCTTGGACTACCCGAATTTGAAAGTTGCAGCTTCCCCAGTTGCTGCTGCCGCAGGGAAAATTCCAGTGCGCTTCCGCTATCCACAGAATGAGCAATCAACCAACAACACTAGCTATACAGCAGCTGTAGCAAATCAAGGTTCTGATGTACTTACTACTAAACTGTGGTGGGATAAATTCTAGTAGAAGCAAACTATGTTTTTGTAAAAAAAGCCCTCTGGTAATTCCAGAGGGCTTTTTAATGAGGTTGTATTTTGTAAAGCACAAGAGAATGCTTTTACTGTTTGCCCTGTTATAAACAACTTAACATGGTTACTTATATCTAGTATCTAGAGCGAATTGATTGAAAGATTTCAACCTCTTACCTAGCACAGAACTTCGCATGTCAACTCTGCATCAAGTACCCTTTGATGTACTCATCTAAATCTCCATCCAGTACATTCTGCACGTCGGTGCGCTCGATGCTAGTGCGAAGGTCTTTGACGAGTTTGTAGGGATGAAGTACGTAGTTGCGGATTTGGGAGCCGAAATCGATACGCTTCTTGCTGGCTTCCACTTTGTCGCGCTCGGCGTGGCGCTTGTCCATCTCTATTTGATAGAGACGCGATTTGAGCATGCGTAGCGCGTGCTCCTTGTTCATGAGCTGGCTACGTTCGATCTGCACGGCGATGATGATGCCAGAGGGGGCATGCGTAAGGCGTACGGCCGTTTCTACCTTGTTCACGTTCTGCCCACCGGCTCCACCCGCTCGAAACGTATCCCAACTGATATCAGCAGGATTGATTTCGATGTTGATAGTATCATCAATTACCGGGTAAGCAAACACGGAGGCAAAGGAGGTATGGCGCCGGCCGCTACTATCGAAAGGAGAGATGCGGACGAGCCGATGCACTCCGATTTCGCTTTTCAGATAGCCGTAGGCAAAGTCGCCGTCTATTTCCAAAGACGCCGATTTAATACCGGCGCCTTCACCAGGTTGATAGCTAATTTGACGCACGCCAAACCCATGGCTTTCTGCCCACATGATGTACATGCGCATCAGCATTTCGGCCCAATCCTGACTTTCAGTACCACCCGCACCGGGGTTGATGTCGATGATAGCTGAGAGCTGGTCTTCTTCGTCGGAGAGCATACGCTTGAACTCCAACTGCTCAATTTTCTTGATGGTGGCGTCATAATCCGCCTGCATTTCTGCTTCGGGCACATCACCTTCTTTGTAGAAATCGAACAGCACCTCAGTATCAGCTACGGCTTGCTGCACGGCTTCGTAGTCGTCGGTCCAGGTCTTGATAGCCTTGACTTCGCGTAGAGTAGCCTCGGCGGCTTTAGAATCGTCCCAAAAGCCAGGGGCAGTGGTTTGGGCCTCGGTGGCTATTACTTGAGCTTTGCGATTATCGTAGTCAAAGGTACCTCCTCAGGGCCTCGGCGCGGCCCTTCAATTCCTTTACCTGATCTTGGGTCATCGGGAATATAGTATGCGTGAATGGGTATGAGAAAAACAAAGGTAGCCGGATTGGTGGCTTAGAGCCGAGAAAGGCTGCTTGCTCTCGCTCGTTCACAAGAAAGGACCTCTTATGGATGGCATCATAACCTTGTACAATAGGTTACTAGGCATCCGTAAGAAGTCCTTGTTTATGATGATAAGCAGCTTGTAAAGGCTACACAGCTACCATCCAGTTGTGAGTGTCTGGTGCTTGTCCGGTACGGATAGCATGTAACGCAGTAGTAGCCCGAGTTGAAAAGCTGTTGGTGCCAGGAGTTGGCAACTCATAGTCTTGACCTTGGTAGCCAACCACAGCAATAGGGGCAATGGTAGCGGCAGTGCCCACTCCAAATGCTTCCTCTAGCTTGCCAGCTGCCAATGCCTCCATGAGTTCTACCGCCGATACTTTGCGTTCCTCAACTGGCATACCCCAGTCGCGGGCTAGGTCAAGTACACTACGACGTGTAACGCCATCGAGAATAGAGGTACTTAAAGCGGGCGTTACCACCTTGCCATCGACCACAAAAATGGCATTCATCGTTCCTGACTCCTCGACATAGCGGTGCTCGGATGCATCAGTCCAAATCAGCTGGTTGTAGCCTTCCTGCTGTGCTAGTTTGGTTGGGTACATGGCTGCCCCATAGTTACCAGCATTTTTGGCGTAGCCGGCACCACCTTCTGCGGAGCGTACATACCGCTCCTCGAAACGCACCCGCAAGGGTTTATTGTAATACAGACCCACTGGACAGGTGATGATAACAAATCGGTACGATTCGGAAGGGCGCACACCAAGGAAACCGTCGGTGGCGAACATAAATGGACGGATATAAAGGGCGCTGCCCGCTGCGTCGGGAACCCATGCATTGTCAACCCGAATAAGCTGACTGAGACCTTGCATAAACAGCTCCTCGGGTATCAGTGGCATACACATCCGTTCGGCCGAAGCATTAAAGCGGCGGAAGTTGTCGTAGGGTCGAAAAAGGGCAATGTCACCGTCCGTGTTCTTATAGGCCTTCATGCCTTCGAAAATAGACTGGCCGTAGTGCAGAGCCGAGTTGGCCGGACTTACCGGCATGTCGCCGTAAGGCACAATCTGCGCGTCCTGCCACTCCCCGTCGCGGTAATCCACCACAAACATGTGGTCGGAAAAAGTTTTGCCGAACTCGAGGCGTTCGGGGTCCAGCTGTTGCAGGCGCGAGGCCGTGGTGCGCTGAGTCCGGATGGTGAGGGTGTCGAGCATGAAAATCAAAGAAAAAGGGGTAAGAATGGGAATTTTGTAGGAGAGGAGCGAGGAGCTGAATGAACCAGCTAGGATACGATTGAAACGAGGTAAGTGAAGTTCTCGTTTCCGATTTCTGGTATATCGTTCAGTTGTTACGAACCTACTGAACGAAAATTAAAAATCAACTATTTACATCCGGGGTAACCAAGTTACTTCTTCGGCTCCCAAGTCGTGGGCCATCTGCCGGCTCAGAACAAATAGGTAGTCAGATAAGCGGTTCAGGTACATCACCACTAAGTCGGCCACAAACGAGTCTTCACGTAGATGAATGACCAGTCGTTCGGCGCGGCGGCACACACACCGGGCCACGTGCGCAAATGACACCGACTGATGCCCCCTGGCAAAACAAACACCCGCAACTCTGGTAGTTGCGCATTCATCCGGTCCATTTCCTCTTCCAGCAGCGTCACATCAGTAGCATGCAAGTCGGGTATCTTCATCTTCGACTTTTCAGGGTCGGAAGCCAGAGAAGACCCGATAGTGAATAGTCGGTCTTGAATTTCCTTGAGCAAGTTGCGGCGGGTGGCATTTACGTCTTGGTCGCGCAGCAAACCGATATAGGAGTTGAGCTCGTCGACGGTGCCGTAGCAGTCGATGCGTAGACTGGATTTAGGCACCCGTGTTCCGCCGATGAGAGAGGTGAGGCCTTGGTCGCCGGTTTTGGTGTAGATTTTCATGAAAGAAAGGTTAGCGCTAGTGCCGCTCACATAACGCTGCGTTTCAAGCTCGCGCTTGCGACTAAAAACGAAAACGTCATGCCAACAAAGAAAAACCTTTTCTTCGTCAGTGTGCTAAGTAAAGGAAGGTAACACACCAACAACGAAAAGGTCTTTTCTGGGTCAGAATGACGAGCGGCCTACTATCCGTAAGCAAAGGCAATATAGGTTTGCTATAGTTGCTTGGTTGCCTGCTCATGGTGCAGGGCTACATCAGTATTTATTTGGTCGGACTCGACAAGGCCGTCGCGCAGGCGCACAATGCGGTGCGCATAGCGGGCAATGTCTTCTTCGTGCGTTACCATGATAATAGTGTTGCCTTTGGCATACAACGCTTCGAAGAGATCCATGATTTCGTAGCTGGTCTTCGAATCAAGGTTACCAGTGGGTTCGTCGGCTAGGATGATGCTAGGATCGTTGACGAGGGCACGGGCAATTGCTACGCGCTGGCGCTGACCACCGGACAGCTCGTTGGGCCGGTGTTTGGCGCGGGTGTCAAGGCCCACGCTTCGCAAGGCTTGCATGGCCTTCTCTTCCCGGTCGGGCTTGTTGTAGCCAGCATAAATGAGGGGCAAGGCTACATTGTCCAGCGAAGTAGCACGGGGCAGCAAGTTGAACGTCTGGAAAACGAAGCCAATCTCTTTGTTACGAACATCAGCTAGCTGATTGTCGCTCATGCGGCTCACGTCTTTGCCGTTGAGTATGTAACTTCCGTTGGTAGGGGTATCAAGGCAGCCAACGATATTCATCAGCGTTGACTTTCCTGAGCCGGAAGGGCCCATGAAGGCAACGTACTCACCACGTTGAATAGTGATGGTAACTGAGCGTAGAGCGTGAATTTCCTCAGTACCCATGCGATACATCTTCGAGATGTTATGGGTTTCGATAACGGGGTGCAGCATAGCCGGCCGGGTTAGTTCCAGGGAGCGACCACCGAGTCCTGAGTTGCACGGCGGGCGTTATAAGTGGTACGAAAGGTAGCGTATTCAGGGGGTGAAAGCAATGTACGCAGCTTGTCGAGGGAGGTAGTAGCATACTCCGTCAACCCCATCGGAATAGCAGCTAACGTATACGCCTTTAGCAAAGAAATAGACTCAGGGTTATATTCAACTGCACTTTGCAAAGTTGAATAGGCGGTTTGATAGTCCTGTTGCTGCGTATAGAAGTCGGCAGCCGCTAAGATTCCGGCCTCCTCAAACGGAGCCTCTCGCACTAGCTGCGCGAATAGCTGCTGAGCTTGCTTTGATTGGTTTTCCAATACTGCCGCCGCCGCCCGATAATAAAGACGTTTAGACTGATTAACTGGCGCGAAAAAGCCTTTCTCAGCTAATTGACGCAATTCCGATGCTTTTTTCTGACGTAATAGCAACTCACCTCGCACCACATTCCAAGCGGAAGCAGTAACGGTCTTCTCTTGCGTTTTCTCGAGATGGAAGCGCGTTAAGAGTTGCTGAACTGTGGCCAACTGACCGGCCTGAATTGCGCGAGGCAGCTGCGCAAGCAAGGCTACTTCGCGGTACCAGGGATTTGTTAGATTAACAATATAATGTAGTAAACTATCAAGATAAGGAGAGTTGCCGCGTAATACAACAAATTGTGTTTTTACGGAATCAGAAGCAGCGGCATATTGTGAATTAAAATTTAGTGTTAGCACCTGTTGCAGTGCTTGCACAGGCTGATGCAGGCTAGAATCCGGCCCTTGAGCTATTGCTTGCGCCATAGCACGTGCTGAATCTAGCTGCTGATTTAAGGCCAATGCATACACTCGATTCAAGCGTGCCTCGGCGTATCCATTGCGGCCTGCTTCGGCAAGACGAGTAGCGGCTGAGCCGTAGGCTCGTTGCTCAAGCAACCACAGCCCTTGCACGTTTTGGTAATAGGCAGCGCTAGGCGTAGCGCCCACTGCCAGCGGCAACAAGGTAGCTTGAGCGGGCACTGCTCGGCCACCGTAGTGTTGCATGAGTGCCTTCAGAAAAGTTAGCTGCTCGAAGTACGCGCTATTGCTTGGGCGTTGCGCTAACTGCGTGAGGGCTTTCAAATAGCTGGTATCCTGCTGCTGTACTTGGCGCAAAGTTGCATGATAGAGTCGAGCAAACTCGGGTACGGTTAGATTGGCAGCTGCGTCGGGCGTCAGCGCAGGTACGGGGTTTGTACTCGTAGGATGCAGTTGACCTAGGAGCAATACATTGCTTTGCCAAGCAGCATCTGTTGCTTTGCTTTCCTGTTGTACAAGCTTTTGTGCCTCCCCAAACTGTTTGAGCTGCAACAGATAAGCCAGCCGATTGGCTTGGACTACCGAACTATTAGGAGCGACAGCTTCCGCCCGATTTAAGTACCACATCACCGAGTCGGTGAGGGTGGAACGAGTGTAAAGCTGGGCGAGGTCGTTGTTGAGGCTGGTGCTGGCTGGGGTGCTTTTTAGACCTTCCCGCAAAGCAGCCAGCCGATCGAAGAAATCGGTGGGCTCGTTGTAAAGTGCTGCGAGGCGCAACGATACCTTCTCGGAGGGCCGGCGGCTGAGGGCCCTCCGCAAAATGTTAATCTCGTTTTGGCGCTGCAGTCGGTAGCGGTACAAAGCGGCGCGTCCTAAGCTGGCTTTGTGGTTGTGCTCGTCGAGCACGTCGCTTTCAGCATAGTAGCGTTCGGCTAGCAAGGCCAGCGCATCGCCCTTTGGGTCGAGCTCGCTCTGCAAGCGGGTCAGGTCGCCGAGGTTGTTGTAGTAACCGGCCTGCACTTGGTGCAGGGTCTCGAAGTTATAACGAAACTCCAGGGCCGCTAAGCCTGCTATGGTCAGCACATACACAGCGTACAAGGGCAGGCGGCGGGGCTCGTACACGACGCGGTATACGCGCAGCCGTTGCCTGATAAGTGGCCCGAAGTTGACTAGCACGTACAGCAGAAAGGCTGCTCCCCCGATTAGCAGCGCCAAGGCTGTAAACTGACGAGCCGCTAGCACCAGCGGGTCGTTGGCGGTAGCAAAGGCGTAGCCCAGAAAGCCGGCCGCCAATGCCACAAATATCAAGTACAGGTGCGCCGCGGCGGGCCAATAAGGAAATAAGTCGCCATACGAAGCTGCCCGACGTTGCAGGCCCAGCCACCCAATGACCACTGCCGGTAATAGGAGCACCAAGGGGTCGAACTGTACGCCGGGGAGAATCAGCAGTCCCCCACCATTCCACAGATACATCCCCAGAATGCCTAAGTAGAGCACGCTTGAGGCCACAAACGGTAGTAGGCCAAAGCGGCTAGCGGGATTTTCTGCTTGCGTATTAAACCAGAGCAGCCCCTGAATATTCTCAAATGCTACCCACAACACCAGTAAGCCCACTATTATGGCCCCACCCAGTGTTGCAAAGCTGGTGAGGTGTAAAGCCGTTTCGTCGAACGAAAAGTTGGAGCGAGTCAATAGCAGTGCGCTCAAGCCAGCAACCAGCACCCCAAAGACAAGCAGGCGGTATCCCAGTGGAACCTCCGTCCAGAAAGCATGGAAGGCGTAGGCTGGCAACCCCAGCATCGCCAGCGTCAAAATCAAGAAATATTGTTCCTGCGAGTTGAAAACACCCAATAAGTCGGCATTGAGCGACATTAGCAGGAAAATCACTCCTGCTATGCTCGCTACAAATGCTGGCCTTTCTAACATGCTAGCCACTGCCAGAAAAGCCGCCAGCGCCACCGCAAACAAGCCTAGTAGTGCCCACGCCGCTTCCGGGCGGACGTAAGGCCCTACCATGTCGTGGGTTTGGGTAAGCAAATAACTGTTTACCCGGAGCGGCAATTCCGCAAGACCCACGCGCACTCCTATCAAGGTGGTGGGCACGGGCTTAAGCTGCGCCACTGCCTGTACCGGCAATGCAGCATCATCGCCAGTGAAGTAATGATAGGTTGCTAAAAGGATAGCCCCAATAGCCAGCACCAGCAGGCCTAGCAGAAACGGACTGCGCCGGGGAGTAGCGCGAGAAGCGGAAGTAGTAGTGGGCACCAGCAGTTATTCCAGCACTTTAGGTACGCGGAAATAATCCGAATCCTTGCGTGGCGCATTGCGCAGCCCGTCTTGGTGGCTCACGGTGTTGTGAGCTTCGTCGGGCCGAAGCACGTTGATTTCGTGCGACAGGTGTACCAGTGGCTCCACGTTGCTGGTATCGAGTTGGCGCAATTGATCCACCCAATCCAGGATTTCGTTGAGGGCACCCAGCATCTGCTGCTCTTTTGATTCGTCGAGTTCTAAGCGGGAAAGGTGCGCTAGCTGGCGCAAGGTAGCGAGGTCAGTACTCAAGGGAATGGTTGATTACAAGTTGAGAATTATGAATTGGGCAAAGCCAACTCAGAAGAATTTTCTGCTGAAGTTGCCGAAGTTTTTGCCGAAGTAGTGGCCCCGGGTGACTTAGGCTGACGCCAAGTGCTACGCTCCGGAATACCTGCGGCTTCCGGCCGGAATGCACTAGCAATAATATCGGCAACGCGCTGCTTGAGGGCAGGCGCATCAGCCGATGTAAGGCTAGTGGTGGATAAAGGTTCGTGTAAGATGATTTGCAAAGGTGAGTAGCGTACGCGCAGCCCTTCAACATCAGGCATAAACCGGTGGTTCAGCGTCATCGTGATTGGTACAAGGGGTACGCCCGCAGCAATGGCCAACTGGAAAGCGCCTTCCTTGAACTCTTCTAACTGCTCACCGGGCTTTTTAGATATAGATCCTTCTGGAAAAATAATTACGGGTCGGCCAGCTTCCAACGAGCGACGAGCCTGCACCATCGCGCGGCCCCTACTCATGGCGTTGTCCCGGTCGACGACGATATAGGCCCGGCTGAAAATAGGCCCCATACAGGTACTCTAGCCAACGAGCTTTTGCCCATGATATTCAGCCAGCCGGGAATAGCTTTAAACAACAGCGGAATATCGATGTAGGAGCTATGATTAGCTACATACACGCATGGCTGACCAGCTGGTAACGGGTTTTTCTTTACGATGTCCACAGGCATGCCCCACATCCAGATGAAGAGCTTGCTCCAACCCCGATTGAGGCTATGCAAATGTCGGTGCCACTGTGGCTGCCGACTTAGTGCCCATTGCGCTGGATACGTAACTACAAACGGCGTCACAAACCAGAAGGTCGCCCAAGTAGTGTATAGTCGATGGCCGATGTAGCGCAGAAGGTGCCGCATATAGCAAAGTTAGGAAGTTGTCTGACGTTGTTGGAAAGAACGCTCGGGCGCGACATCAAGGCACCCTGATAAGCAGAACCGATACTACAACACTATTCGCAAGCCAATCATGCTGTTATCAACTCGCCCGACCGGCAAGTACTTTCTCTGCTTTCAACAAACCTGCTACACTTACCGCGTCTGTTATCTGGTCGTTCATCACCATTCGCACTGCCTCGGCTAGCGGGAGCTTCCAAATTCGGAGGTCTTCGGTTTCTTCTGGTTCCACCTCGCCATGCTCCAGGTCCTCGGCCAAGAATACAAAGCCTTCCTCATCAGTCACTGAGTTCGAGGTATGTAGACGCGCGATGTTAGTCCAGCGACGAGCTAACAGGCCCGTTTCCTCACGCAACTCTCGCTGCGCCGACTCCAAGATATCTAGTTCTACCGGGCCGCCACCCATAGGAATTTCCCAGCTGTACTCGTTAAGCGGATAACGATATTGGCCTACTAACCACGTATTGCCTTCAGCATCTACAGGCACAATACCTAAAGCTTTGTTTTTCATTGAAACAACGCCGTAAATCCCTCGCCCACCTCCCGGGTTTACTACTTGGTCTTCGCGGACACTAATCCAGGGATTATGATATTTTATTTCAGTGCTTAGAACCTGCCAAGGGTTGTGGTTTTCGTCTAGTTGAGGTTTGGAAGTGGACATAGTAGGATGATAGAAAGATTGAAATTCAGGCTAAAGATAAGGCTGTAGTCTCTTTTTAGCGTCCATCGGGCAGAATCGCTAGTTGACCGGGTAAATCGGCCAATTGACCAAAAAGTATGTAGATAACCGATTGAGAGTAAGTAGTTTTGTCATACTCAATTATAGCGCGGGTGGGTATTTGTGGAAAGGAAGGCTTCGCTCGCGCAGCGTCGGAATGACCCTAGGAGTAGGGTGGATGATTTTTATGGTCATCCGACGCAATTATATTTAAAGGGGCTGTTGCGTTGGAAGGCGGCAGCCCCTTTTATTTTTTCCGGGTGCAGTAAGTTTGGGCAGATAGGTTGAAAGCTCTGCTGTTTCTGACCAGCGGTTGTGTGAAAGCTGCCAAAGTGTTGCTATTGAGTTAGGTACTTTCTTTGTGATAGGCTAACGCTAAGGTTATAGCTTAAAACTAGTTAGTGGAAGCTCAACTCTAAGCCAAGATTCTACATCAACCTGCCATGCCGTGCTGCCGTACCAAGCTATAGTCGACCGTTCACATTCCGGTTGGCAGTCGTTGTCTATGGCTAACAAGTCAAAAAATCAGGAAAACGAGCAGCAACCTGGTGACCCATTATTCAACCTTAAGCATGCACAAGCAGAATCGGAATTGAGTGCTAATACGGGCGGTCTTGGCCCGATCAGCAATGAGTACGTCACGAGCGACGAAGAAGATGAAATTGACGAGGGGCCACGCGACAAGCAAGGCTTGCGCCGCGGCGAAAATCCTCCTATCACGGGCTCTACAGCAGGTAGCCACAAGTAGATCCTGCTATTAAATAGTATTCAGTGTTTCTGAAAGGCATCTCCGGCCGCTACGGCTCCCGGGGATGCCTTTTTTCGTGATTGGCTGCTGGGTCTGCTATACTTTTGCAGTATGTTACTCGCCTCCCATACTGGTCACCCTCTTGAAGCCGGGCTTGATGAAGCAGGCCGGGGCTGCTTGGCCGGGCCGGTTTTTGCCGCCGCCGTCATTCTGCCTCCTGATTTCAACCCGAAGTACCTCAATGATTCCAAGCAACTGAGCGCCCGACGGCGCACCGAACTGCGTGGTGCAATATGCTGTGAGGCCGTGGCATGGGCAGTAGCAGAAGCCTCACCGGATGAAATATCTTCTATCAATATTGCCCAAGCAAGCTACTTGGCTATGCATCGTGCGGTTACGGCGTTAGCTGTTCAGCCTACTCATCTAGCAGTTGATGGCAACCGTTTTCGGCCGTACGCGGGATAGACCATACGTGCCTTATTAAAGGCGATGCGCACTATCGGCACATTGCGGCCGCTTCAATCCTGGCCAAAACCTTCCGCGACGAGCGAATGATGGAGCTAGCCGAACTTCACCCGGAATACAGGTGGGAGCAAAATGCTGGTTATCCAACGCTTCAGCATCGGTCCGCTATTCGTGCTCATGGTACCACTGAACACCACCGAATGGGCTTCAGACTATTGTAAAACAACCTTTATGGTAACTGTACAAAACAGCAAGTTGAGCGCCCCAGTAGCTTGTTATTGCCGCCAGAGCACCCAACTTGCTGTTTAGTGTTGTACGCAGGTTACTGATTGTCCTTTAACATCAACAAGTCCAGGAATAAGCTAAAGCCGTCGACGGTTGAGCCGCCTTCACCGAATTTATCGAAGTTCAAGGGCTTGATGATGTAGCCACTAACGGCTAAGTTTTTGGCTTTGAGCCGGTCGGTGTCAAGGTCGGAGGTGGTCATGATGAACACGTTCAGCCCAACAAACTCGGGGTCGGAGCGGAGTTGCTCCAGCAATTCTAGGCCGTTCATGCGCGGCATGTTGATGTCGAGCATCACGACGCGCGGCAATTCTATCTTGGTCTGACCTCCTTCGCCGCGCAACATATTGAGTGCTTCACGGCCATTGCGGGCAATGTGAAGCGGCAAATCAATGTTGTTTTTGCGCAATTCGCGCTGCACATTCATGATGTCCATCTGGTCGTCTTCTACCAAAAGAATACTAGGCATAGCAGGTGTCGGTTAGGTGGAATGAGGGCGAAACTCACTTTTAAGTAACCGGCTATACGGCTGAGCCTTAATTAAGTGTTGAAATAGCCGTGCTGGCCCGGTTCTCCACAACCGTTCTGCTCTGGCGAGGCCACGTGAAACGAAACGTGGCACCTTCGCCTTCTTTTGACTCAACCTGCACAGTACCACCCTGGCGCTCCACTATTTTTTTCACAATAGCTAAGCCAACCCCCGTGCTTTCCAGCGTATCGCGCTCCGTAAGAGTCTGGAAAATGACAAAAATTCGTTCGTGATATTCGGGGTCGATACCAGGGCCGTCGTCGGTAACCGAGAACGTGTAGAACTGTGGATCTTCGCTGCAAGCAATGTACACGGTGCCGGATTCGGGATGGTCGTGGTATTTGACGGCGTTGCTGATCAAGTTGGTGAATACCTGCTGCAATTGCACCCGGTTGGTGACCAGAGTGGGCAAATAAAACGGCAGTTCCACCTGGAAGCCTTCCGGTAAACTCAGCGAGTCGATAATCTCGCGCAGCAGCTGGCGCACGAATACCGGCTCGTCGGCTTGTGGGGACCTACCCACGCGGGCTAAGTCCAAAATACCCATAATCAGCTGTTCCATCCGCTTTACCCGCACCCGCATCAGCACCAGAAACTCCCGGATATGGCCAGGAATGTCTTGTCCCATGTCTTCCTCAATCCAGCGCGAAGCACTTTCAATGCCGCGCAGGGGCGCTTTCAAATCGTGCGACACGACGTAGGCAAACTGGTCTAGCTCTTGGTTGCGGCGTTCTAGCTGCGTGATGTTGTTGTCGATCGTCATGGCCATCTGATTGAGCGAGGCCGTTAGTTCGCTTAGTTCGTCGCCCTCCGTATCCCGAATGTTGGTACGGTACTGCCCGGCTGCAATCCGCGACGACAGCTTAACCATGGTATGGATGCGGTGGCCAATGAGCCGGATAATGTAAGTGGCCCAAATCAACCCGAGCACGATGGCCAACAGCGTAATGCCCACGGAAATAAGCCGAGTCTCAGTAATGCTTTCCTGAAGCCGGGTGCTCTGCTTGTCCCGCTGTTTTCGCTCTTCCTGATCGAAGCCAGCAAACAATACCCGAATCTGGTCCATCATCAGCTTGCCTTCTAGGCTTTCAGCCAGCTTGCGATGTTCCACTCCATCAAGCCCTTCTTGGCTAGGAAAACGGCGCTGTGCTTCTCGTTTCTCGCTGATAAGCAAGTGTGAGTAGTTGAGCCACTCCCGAAACATCTTTTGGGCGCGCACAATGCGGGCGTATTGTGGACTTTCAGGGTCCAGTTCGCTGAGCAGTTGCGAGAAATTTCGCAGCAAATACCGCTCCCCCTGGTGGTAGGGCTCTAGCACTTCTTCTTTCCCAATAAGCAAGTAGCCCCGAAAGCCGGTTTCCATGTCAATGATATTGCGCATAAGCATGGACGCATCGGCAAAGACGCGCTGAGAGGCCTGCACCTGCCGGGCGTTGCGTAGCACTTTGCGCGAGAGCTGGTAGTTGGCTATCACCACTCCCACAAACAGCAACAAAACGACTAAAAAGCCAGCAAAGAGTTTGGTGGAAAGCTTCAGCTTCATGCGGGCGGGGCGGCGAAAGAAACGGTAAGCTGAAAAGTTATGAAGACGGTTAGAGGCCCGTACGCAGCTTCTGCTCCATTGTTCGCATCATGGCCGTGATATGGTCGGCCAGCTTTTCCACTGCACCTAAGCCGGCTAGCGCCTGTTCGGTCTGGCCCCGGTCGTGCATATCCATGAGGCGGTTGGCTTCCTGATGAATATGCCGGTGAAGTCGGTCTAGCTCGCGCGATTCAGGCAGATGAGCGTAGGCACCCAACGCTCGATCCTGAATCCAGTGGCCTAAAGCACACTGCAGAGGGTCGCGGATGGGCCCTTGGTTGATCTTGCTGCCATAGAGATAGGACCGAAGCTTGGACTTGAACAGCAAATGCTTCACCATCCCCGATTCAAAGTCTTGCTTCAGTTCGTCGGTCATTGTGAAAGGCGCTCGAAAGGCGGCGCAACGTCAGGGGTAAGAGAGAAGGAACTACGAATCTGGCTATACACTATCTGCGAAACAAATGTTCAGCTTCCTTGCAGAGATAACAGTAGCCGCCTGCCCGTTAGAATTAGCTAATTTCGCCGCCTAGTACGCTACGTTGTTTTACCACAGTTAGAAGCAAAGTTGTTCGTTTGACAGCTTCCCGAAACTTCTTATGCGTCGGAACTGCACCTGAAAACCCGAAACAAGATCCTATACCAATGGCCGAAGACCTCAAAACCGTAGTCTTGAACGATGTACACCAGCAGCTAGGCGCCAAAATGGTGCCCTTTGCTGGCTACAATATGCCCGTGCGCTACTCCTCCGACCTCGACGAACACCGCACTGTGCGCCGCGCGGTTGGCATCTTCGATGTATCGCACATGGGCGAGTTCCGGGTGCGCGGCCCACAGGCCCTCGACCTGATTCAGCGCGTAACCAGCAACGACGCGAGCAAACTCGCCCCTGGTAAAGCGCAGTATTCGTGTTTGCCCAACGAAGAAGGCGGCATTGTCGACGATTTGCTGGTGTACAAGCTAGCTGAGGAAGATTACCTCTTGGTGGTGAATGCTTCCAACATCGACAAAGATTGGAGCTGGATTCAGCAGCACAACACGGCTGGCGCGGAAATGGAAAACGTGTCCGACGAAATCAGCTTGTTTGCAGTACAAGGCCCTAAGGCCATTGCGGCGCTGCAAACCCTAACGGACGCCGACTTAAGCTCGATTCCTTACTACTCGTTTGTGCAAGGCACATTTGCCGGAGCGCCCAACGTTATTATCTCGGCTACGGGCTACACCGGGGCGGGCGGGTTCGAACTGTACGTGCCCAACGAACATGCGCGGCAGGTGTGGGACAAAGTGATGGAAGCCGGCCAGCCCTACGGCCTGAAGCCCATCGGTCTTGGTGCCCGCGACACGCTACGCCTGGAAATGGGTTACTGCCTCTACGGCAACGACATCAACGACGAAACTTCACCGCTGGAAGCAGGCTTGGGCTGGATTACGAAGTTCACTAAGGATTTCACCAACGCCGACAAGCTGAAAACGCAGAAAGAATCGGGGGTTACGCGCAAGCTGGTAGGCTTCCTGATGGATGGACCTGGCATTCCGCGCGGCCACTATGAATTGGTAAACGAGGCTGGCGAGAAGATAGGGGAGGTGACGAGCGGCACTCAGTCGCCTTCACTTAGCAAGGGTATTGGGCTCGGCTATGTGCAAACTGAGTTCAGTGCGCCCGGCAGCAAAATCTTCGTTCAGGTGCGCGGCAAAAACCATCCGGCCACGGTAGTGAAACTGCCTTTCGTTCCCGGCACAGAAGAAGCCTAGTTTTCATACCTCAAAAAAGAAAAAACGTCGTGCTGCGCTTGCTGAAGCACCTTGGCAGTAGCCGTTAGCAAAAACGGTTGCATGTGCTAAGCAGCTTCGGCAAGCGCGGCACGACGTTTTGGTTGATTGAAACCTGTATGCCTACCCTTGATATTTGCTTTTCCCCGGAACTGCTGACGCTGTACGACTTGCGCGGTCGGGTGGCGGTGGTGGTAGATGTGTTGCGAGCTACGTCTTCCATCGTGACGGCGCTGGCCCAGGGGGTGACGCACCTAGTGCCCGTAAGTGAAGTGACCGAGTGCCAGGCCATGGCCGCGCAAGGCTACCTGACTGCCGCCGAGCGCGACGGTCGCCAAATGGAAGGCGTGGATCTTGGCAACTCTCCATTTGGCTATTTGGATGGAATAGTAGCAGTGCGCGACCGGGCTGTGGCCATCACTACGACTAACGGTACGCGCGCTTTGCATTTGTCGCAAACTGCCGATACGGTGGTAGTAGGCGCATTTCTAAACCTGAGCGCCGTGGCGGATTTCTTGCGCCGTCAGCAGAAAGATGTGGTAGTGGTTTGTGCGGGCTGGAAGGGCAACTTTTGCTTGGAAGATACGCTGTTTGGCGGCGCATTGGCGCATCACTTAGCAACCGAATTCAATACCACAGATTCCGACGCTACCCTAGCTGCCCTGGATTTGTGGCAGGCAGCACAGCCCGATGCAGCGAGTTATTTATTGAAGTCGGCGCACGTCCGGCGGCTCAATAGCTTGGAATCACACAAAGACATGGAGTTCTGCGTGCGCCAAGATGTCTACGATGTGGTGCCTGTGTACAGCGAAGGACGAATTGTGGCGGCATTGCAATCCGTGCAGAGTTGAAGATTGTTTAGCTGGCACTGAAAAGCGAGGGGCATCAAGCAATTGATGCCCCTCGCTTTTTATACAAACTACTGCCGCTTACTTCAGCTTCTCGTTGTTACGGTGGCGGTCTGTGTCGCGGAGGGTTTTCTTTTCCAGATTGCGCTGGAGAGCTTCTGTGAGGTTTACGCCGGTTTGGTTGGCCAAGCAGATAACAACAAACAACACGTCGGCTAGCTCGTCGGCCAACACTTTGTCTTTGTCGGATTCCTTGAAAGACTGCTCGCCATACTGCCGGGCAATGATGCGGGCCACTTCGCCTACTTCCTCCGTGAGCATGGCCATGTTGGTTAGCTCGTTGAAATAGCGAATGCCGGTGGTTTGAATCCAGTTGTCAACCGTTTTTTGGGCTTCTTCGATGGTCATGGCAAGGGAGAGGTTGTGAGGAATGAAACTGTGAAAGCTCTAGTTAATTGCGTTGTTTTCACGACCTCACTTTTCCGGGGAGTCCAGCACAATGGTCACGGGGCCGTCGTTGAGGAGTTCCACTTTCATATCGGCGCCAAACTCACCGGTGGCAACGGGTTGCCCCAAAAGCTGCTCTAAGCGTTGCACGAACTGCTCGTACAGCGAAATGGCAATAGGCGGCGGAGCAGCCCCGATGTAGCTCGGCCGATTGCCTTTGCGCGCGTCGGCTAGCAGCGTAAACTGACTTACCACCAACAACTGTCCACCAATGTCCTGCACGGAAAGATTCATCTTGCCGTCGGCATCAGAGAAAATGCGCAGTTGCACCAGCTTGCGAGCCATCCAGTCGAGCGAAGCGGCCGTGTCGTCGGGGGCAAAGCCAGCCAGTACAAGCAAGCCAGGACCAATTTGGCCCGTAATGCGGCCCTCGACGGTGACGCTAGCGTGTTGGACACGCTGTATGACGATGCGCATAAAACAGTTCTGTGAGTGAATATTGTGGAAGAAGATGGTTGCTTGAATTACCACATCTCTCTACCTGATATGGCATAAGTAAGCAGAAACAGCTTTAAGCAATTCGCCTCACGGGCAAAACTAGCATCTTGCGGCTTCATTCGTAGTTGATGGCTTTGCGCTCTAGTATCTCTTCGTCTGCTCCTCGTGCGGCGCTGTTGCCGGCTCTGGCTTTGCTAGCCGTGACGGCAATACGCCTATATGGGCTAAGTGAGGTGTCGTTGCCGGACTATGATTCGGTGCGCAACTGGCAGATCGTGCAGGAGGTGGCACACGGTAATTTGCGTAACCTATTTCACCACGGCAGCCCGGCTTTTTCCCTAGTGCTGGCTCCTATAGCGTGGTTCACCTCCGACTATCGGGTATACCAGCATCTCAATGCTTTGCTAGGCGTAGCGGCCCTGGCGTGGCTTGTGCAATTTGTAGAAAGGAAACTGCGCTTAACGGCATTGGAAGCCGCGTTATTGCTGCTTTTCACCGGCACCTCCGTGTTTCTCACCTTCTCGGGTCGCGATTTCACGATGGGTTCTATGAGTTTGCTCGTTTTTGTTGGCTTGCTACGAACTCACTATCTGCGGCTGCAACAGCCGAGCGTGCGTCTTCTAATGCAAACGACTGGTTGGCTGGCTTTAGGTTTGAGCGTCAACTACAAGTTTCTGCTCACCTTGCCGATTCTGGGCATGCTGGAACTGCTTTATAGCCAAGGCTTGCTATGGAAGCCTGCTATGCTGGCGCGGGTTCTGCTGCGCTTGCTTGCCCCTTATATCGTGCTGGGCTTGCTAGGCATGGTAGGTGGCTTGCCTTGGTACCGGTGGCCGGCTGTATACTACAATCTAGTGTTTCCGGGGCTGCCAATGCCGCTGGTCGGACTGGGCACTTGCGCTTCGACGGGCTATACTACCTGCGCTACCTCTGGGACTTCGAGTCGCCGTTGCTGCTGCTGGGCTTGGCTGTTGGAATGCTGTTCGCAATACGGCGCGGGCTACAACATTTGTCTTGGTGGAAGCTTCCTATTAATCTGCCCACATACTTGGGAGTATGGGCGGGGTGTTTTCTGATAGGTATGTCGTTGCTGCTAAAGGCGCCGCGCGGGTTGCTGTTAGTGTATCCGCTGTTCTATATTCTCACGTTTCTGCTGTTGCGTCGGTTGATACAAGATATGCGGCTAACTACGTCGGCCACAACCGGGATTTTGGCGTGCGTAGTATTGGCTGGCACTATTTTCAACCTGTTTCGGATACAACGTGAAATCTACGCCTACATGCAGACTCACTACGGCACTGTAGCCCGGTTGCTACACGCCCGCACGCCCGGACCAGTGCGTGTAGTAAGCACTCTTGGCCTTGGCCTGCGTCCTTTCTTAGCAACCACTGATACCGTAGTGGTGGTGACAAACGAAAAGGAGCTACCATTGTGGAGAAAAAAGCAGTTCGATTACGTGCTGCTCGATTCCTATTGGCGCGTCACCAACTCGCCTAACTTCGATTCTCTTCGCCATCAGCCCGCCTTAGTGACCTTGTCGGAACCGTTGCTTACCTCGCCATTGCTGTTTCTCGAACATTCCGAGTACACGGGACTTGGCTACGAGCAAACGCTGGCGTTGCAACGCGCGGCTCGTCAAGATTCCGTTCAACTTCGTTTGTACCGCCTGCAGTGAAAGGTGACGCTGTGAGTTTGAGGCTTGCTTGAGGCGCGTCATTTGTGCGGTTAAGACGCATTTCAGCAGTTCATCGCTTTATGCCCAAACTGTCGAGGCGGTGCTGGTAGCGGCGGGCATTTTGCTTGTGTTCGGCGAAAGTTTCGGCAAAATCGGAATAGCCACTACCGTCGGGGCGGGCACAGAAGAATACGTATTGGTGAGCAGCAGGCTTGAGCACCGCGTCTAAGCTCTGACGATTGGCAGAAGTGATAGGGCCGGGCGGCAGCCCTTTGTGCTTATAGGTATTGTAGGGCGAATCCACGAGTTTGTCTTTGTTGAGCACCCGTTTCACGCCGAAATTGCCAATGGCCCACAGTAAGGTGGGGTCGGCTTGTAGGCGCATACCCCGCCGTAGCCGGTTCAGGTACACACCGGCAATAACGGGCTTGTCTTCTTTCATAGCGGTTTCGCGCTGCACGATGCTGGCCAGCACATGCACCTGCACCGGCGAGAGACCCAAAGAATCAGCTCGTTGTTGGCGTTGGCGGGTCCAAAACCGACGATGCACGGCCGCCGCCGAATCTAGGAACTGATGAGCTGAAGTATTCCAAAAGAAGCGGTATGGCCCTGGCAAGAACATCGTTAGCACCGTGGTAGTGTCGAGGTGGTAGCGGCGGGTCAGGAAGGTATTGTCGTTCAATAATTTCCGCAGCTCTACAGAGTCAGCCTCTAGCTGCCGGCTGATTTGCTGGGTTAATTGCGGCTTGTACTTGAAGGCATTGAGCGTGAAATCGAGGGTGTCTTGCTTGCCCTGGAGCAGCATGTCCAGTATGTCGTTGTTGCCGTACGTTGGATTGAGACGGTAGCGACCAGGACGTACCAACCGAGGGTACCCTCGTTGCTCAGCTAACCACTCGAACGTGCTCTGGTTGCGCAATAGCTCATGTTGCCGCAACGAATCCAGTACGGCCGCATAGCCCGTGCCCGTCCGAATATAGAGGAAGGCTGCACCGTAGGGCGAAACCGCCACATTAGGCTCCCAAAGCACGCGCCAAGCGCCGTAAAATAGGCCGCTACCTATCAGCAAGGCTAGTAGCAGCACATACCAAAGTAAACGGCGAGAAGAGTGAGCAGCTTCAGTAGTAGGCAAAAGGAATTGGTTCTGGTAATTAAAACGGGTAGTAGCGTGAGTGACTATACCCAAAAATAGCCTGCGCAGTTCTGGAGTGCCAGTTAGTGGCTTTCCGTCGAGTGCAGTAATCGTACTGTGAAAACAAGTAGCGTAGGACTAGCTTGAAACTTCCAAGGCTATTAGGCCAGGACGCGAACCTCGCCCAATGGCTGGTAAAGGCACGTACAAGCTACAGCGCATTAAAGACGATGTAGAAACGTTCTATCCCCGCTTTCTTACCTGTCGGCGTTAACCAAGGCATCAATAGCGGCTTCGGTTTCGCGCCGACGCGCGCGGCGTTCCAACTCTACCGGTTCAGCGGCCCGTACCTCGCAATTCGGAATGTGGCACCGCTCGCAGGTTTCGTTCACCGTTTTCTGAATGATGGCAGGATCATCAATGAATTGAATTTTCTGGCGTAGGATATCGTCGCAAAGCAGCCCCACGGTTACGCTGACGGCTGGTTCGGTAGGCCCGGCCGCGCGGGCCAGCGTCAAGCACAGATACTCGTCGTTGTTGGGATAACAGGAACGTTGAGCGCCGAGCACAAAGGCAGGAGCTTTGGTGAGGGCCTGTAGTCGGGCTTCCTGCACCAGCCGAATCGACACCCAACGGCGGCAATAATGTTCGTGGAGCTCATTGCCGTGGGGGTTGTGTAGGCGCGATAGGTGCAGTTCCTTGCTTAGCTTGTACCCGTCGTCCATGGCATGCACTTGGTCGAAGCGCAGGAAAAACATGCTCTGCAGGTTGAAGTGACGCGGCAACAAATTGGTGAGGCGTTGCATAAACATCTCCGGCGACACGTCGTAGCGCGTGAGGAGGGCTTGCAACTTGTCGGGCTGCCACTTCGGCAACTCGAAAAATTGGTGCAGGTCGCGCACCAGATTTTCCTCTTCCATCAACAGCGCGCCAGCAAAATAGGAGGCCTTAAAATTGTTGAGCACTTCATCGAAAGAGCGCACCGGAAATGTTGCATTCACGTACGGCCGCTCTTTCAGCCCGAGGTAGTTGAAGGCTACCTCGCGGCCAAGCACAAAGGCTTCTTGTGCTTTTGAAAGGCCTGGCCGCAACAGCAAGCAGCGAGTTTTGGGCTGAAATACGGAGCGTAGCCGCCCCAGCGAGGCATAGTCGGCGAGCCGGGTACGGTTAAGTGTGTAGCCGTACTTCTCAACGAGCACCCGTTCTAATTGAGTGGTATCGAAGGGGCAGTGGTCGTCAACTTTTCCTCGACGCAAAAGGTGCGCACATCTTGCTCTAGGTCTTCAAAGTAGTTGTCGTGCATCTCCTGGTAGGAGCGTAGTGCAGCTAAAAAGAAGTTTTCCTGCCGCATTTCGTAGTTGCGGGCTATTTCGAAAAGCGTGCTGATGAAGGCATTCATCTTGGCGGGCGCATCCGCAATCAGCTCCACAATGCGGACAGGGTCCAGCCCAAACATCTCCAGCGGAAACTCCTTCAGCACATCCGATTGCAGCAACTCGGAAATAGGCTCCAATCGCCGACTCAGGGTTAGAGAAGTCAGCTGGTCGTAAGTAACGCCTAATACCTTGCTGAGGCTTAAAATTTTGTCGGCCTTAGGGTACTTTTTGCCTTTCTCAATCTCATTTAGATACGATACCGAAACGTCACAAGCCCGAGCTAGCTCAGCCGGGGTAAAGCCCCGTTCCTGGCGTAGTTCGCGCAGTTTCAATCCAAATATCAATCGGACAACCTGACCGTGGCTTAGCATAGGCGGTAAAACACGAAGACGTGCTTCGGGTGGGAGTAGGAGCAGGAGTTGTGAGCAAGTAGAAGCTACAGCAAAAGCTCCTACTTGCTTAGCTACAAAGAACAGAATTTCGGAGGGTTTATTTTGGACAAAATTCGAAATCTCGCAAATAAAGGCAGAAGAGCAGATTCACTGAGGTTAGCGAATATTTGCTCGAAATATCACCCAATGATAGGTCTGTGCTCAATCCCTCAGTGGCCAACACTTAACTCGCATGGCTGCCGTCCAGTAATTCTCAACCACTCAATACTGCTTCCACTTACATGAAGCTTGGGGCTACAGAAAGCATAGAATATTAGTCCGTAGAGTTTAACGGAGTTCTAGCTCCTGTTGCCTTAGCTCTTGCGTCAGAAATGCACCGATAGTTTGAGAGAAATATCGACGAAGAATTGCTCTAGCTTACAGATGCAGATGTGTCCTAATTCAGTAAATCCTCAGTTATTGAATATGTAGCACATAAAACAAGAGCGGCTTGCCATACGACAAGCCGCTCTACTTCTAATTGCTAGTGAATCTCTCCTAATCCAGTCAGTATAGCTCCTTGAATTAGAAGGGTTGAGCCACTAACTCGTAGTCGAGGCTATGGCGCTGCGCGGTTTCGCGCAGGATAGTTTTCTGCCAAGGACGGAGCACCTGCTCAGCGCCTAGTTCTACTATATCGGCTACCAAGCGGTTTGAAAGTACCAAGTTGGCTACGAAGCCATTGATATCGGCGGTAATGTGCGTTTTTAGCTGTGTCAGCAGTTGTTCGCGGGCATCAGCGCGTGCGGCTTTCTCGCCAGTTAGCCGCCGGCGGAAAGGAAAGCGACGCTGCTCGGCAGGCACAGTCGGCTCGGGGTCGGAACAAAATCTTCGGCAGAAAGAGCCGCTAGCTGATCGAGATAAGGCGGGCGCTTGAGTTCAGGGTGCAAACCACGGGCGGCTTTCCAAGCATTAAGGTTGCGTGGCAAGTCCCGCACTAGTTCAGGCAGCCGCTCGTTGGCGAACACCATGTACGGCGGGCGGTCAAGCTGCCGAGCTACTTGGTCGCGGAGCAAATACAAGTCGCGAAATAAAGGCAGTTCTTGGGGCAGGATGCGGTATTTGCCCGCCATGCGTAGGTAGGGCCGCTCGTCGCGGGAGTAACGCACATCTTCCAGCGCCGCGTTTTCTTCCTCGGCCCAATGCGTACGGCCAAGGGCGGCCAGTTTATCGCGCAGCCGGTCGGCTAATTCAAACAGATACAGAACGTCGTTGGCAGCGTATTGCATCTGGGCCTCGGTGAGAGGACGCTTCAACCAATTTGATTTCTGTTCGCCTTTGTCGACCTCAATACCAAGCTCAGCCTGAATCAGACGTCCCAAGGAAATATTGTTGTCTGCTTCTGCTAGCAGAGTATACTGCACGCTGGTATCGGTGATGTGACGGACGTGCACCCCATATACCTCATCGAGTAGAAGAATATCGGACTTGCAGCTGTGAAACACTTTCTCTACTGCCGGGTCGCGCAGAATGGCGAAGAGAGGCTCCAGATCATGTGCTGGATTGGTGAGCGGCAGTGGGTCAATCAAGTAAGGCGTCTGCCCATCAAAAATCTGGATTAGGGCCAAGTTGCGCCCGTAACGGTGCCGCATATCATCGAACTCCAAATCGATGGCAATACGGGGAGCAGTCCGCAGAATGTCGGCGGCGTGTTGCACCTCGGCCGCTGTGGTCAGGTACTGGATGGGGTTAGACATTCACAGGAGAAAGAGAAGGACGGTGCGCAGCATGATCCGCTGCTATATATAGACTTCAGTGATGCCAGTAAAGGTAGGCATGACGAACAAGCAAACCCAATATTGAACTTTATTAGAAATTGAGCTTTTGCCACTAAAATGGATTATAGCATGTATAACTAGCACGTATTTTCAAATAAAGTGATGTTTTTTCAGGCTTAGGCATTAATTTGCAAACTGCTTTCATTGGTTTTAGGGCATTTAGTTCATCACACACCTTCTTTTTCTTAGCACTCACTTTAAAAAGCCTTTAGGGGTTAAACTGAATGAAGAAAAAATTATTCATCCCTTTGGTATGCACCGTTGCAGCGGCCGCGCCAGCCTGGGCCCAAACTCGAGCCATTACTGGCCGGATAACGGGTGCCGATGGTGCTGGAATTCCGGGAGTAACTATACTGGAGCAGGGTACCACCAACGGTACTAGCACCGGTCCGGACGGGGCCTTCTCCTTGACGGTACAGCCTAGTGCCACATTAGTGGTCAGCTCTGTAGGTTTCACCACGCAAAAAGTGGTAGTTGGCGACCGGTCAACGGTGGCCGTGACGCTGAAAGAAGATGCAGTAGCGCTTAGTGAAGCAGTAGTTATCGGCTACGGCTCTCAAGCTAAATCTGAGGTGACTGGTGCCGTAACGCAAATTGCGGGAAGTGCTGTGCAGAACGTGCCTACTGTTAGCTTCGAGCAGGCTATCCAGGGCCGCACTCCTGGGGTTCAAATCAACCAAGGCTCCGGCAAATTAGGAGCTGGAGTTCAGATTCGGGTCCGGGGCGCCTCTTCGGTGACGGCATCCAATCAGCCTTTGTATGTAATTGATGGCATTCCCGTCACGTCCAATGACACGGGGTAGCGTTCGGCGAATCCAGCAATCCACTGGCTGATATCAACCCCAATGATATTGAGAGTATTTCGATTCTGAAGGATGCCGCTTCGTCGGCCATTTACGGTTCCCGAGCGTCTAATGGTGTGGTACTTGTAACTACCAGAAAAGGTAAGCAAGGCCAAACCCGTGTGAACGTAGGTGCTTATTGGGGTACTAGCAAAGCAACCCGCACTCGTAAATTCCTGAACTCAGCTCAATACAAAGAGCTGTTCAGCGAGTCTATTCTAAACAGCGCCGCCCGAGTAGCCGATCCAGCCACGGGTTTCCGCGGCGGTTATATCTTCCGCAACTATGGTGCTAATCCTGATGTAGCAGAAGTGTTTGATGAAGAAGGCGGCCTCGATTACAATTCTGAGATAGATACCGATTGGGCTGGTGCTGCTTTCCGCAAAGGCTCGGTAGCACAGTACGATTTCAACGTGAATGGAGGCGATGCCAAAACGCGCTTCTACATCAGTACTACCTTCAACGACCAGAAAGGTATTATCATCGGCAACCGCTATCGTCGGGGTAGCTTTCGCGCCAATCTCGATCATAGCATTAGCGACAAGCTGAAGGTAGGCGTGAACATATCGCTCGTACGATCGGTAAATGATCGGGTGGCGGATGACAACGATTTCGCCAATCCGGTGCAGCTGAATGCTTTGCCACCGCTGCAAGCCAAATATTTGCCTGACGGGAAGGTGAATTCCGGTACGCTATATTACAACAACCTAGCGGAACTGAGTTCTACCAACCGGTCGGGTAATTACCGTTCGATTAGCTCGGCCTTCTTGTCTTTCAACCCTATCAAGGCGTTGACTTTGCGCACTGAAGTAGGTGGCGACTTCCTTAATATCAATGAGGAGTTGTATCGGGGTATTGAAACCGAAACTGGTCGGGGGCGCCGGGGCTATGCTTTCGAAAGCCAAGGCAACGTGGTGAACTACACCACCAACAATACAGCTACGTATGCGCGAAGCTTCAACGAAGACCACGCTGTTGAAGCACTGGCCGGTTTCTCGTTTCAGCGCTACAATCAAAAATCGGTATCTTCAGAAGGGCAAACATTTCCTAACGACGAGTTTCGCAAGATTACCAGTGCAGCCAAGATTACGGATGGCGACTCACAGCTAAGCGAGTATGTGTTCCTATCGTACTTCGGTCGTGTGAACTACAACTTCCGTGAGAAGTATCTGGTGTCGGGTAGCCTTCGGGCCGATAAATCGTCGCGTTTCGGCCGCGACAAACGCACTGGCGTGTTCCCTGCTGGTTCGCTCGGTTGGGTTATATCCAACGAAGATTTCCTTAAAGACAATAGCATTGTGAGTTTGGTGAAGCTGCGCGGGTCCTATGGCCTAACAGGCAACGCCGAAATCACCAACTATGCTTCTCGGGGTCTGTACGAGGCTATTCCTTATGCCGACCAAGCCGGCATCCGGCCCACCCAACTCGGCAACAACTTCCTGACCTGGGAGAATACTGCTCAAGCTGATATTGGGCTGGAATTTGGAGTGCTTAAGAACCGCATCTCCGGTGAAGTAGATATATACGAGAAGAAAACCAGCGACCTGCTACTGGCTCGCCAACTGTTATACACTGGGGGCTACGACAACATCTATGAGAACCTAGGCAAGATGCGTAACCGGGGTTTGGAGCTCTCGCTGAACACTGTTAACCTCGATAAGGCAGTAAGGTGGACTACCAACTTCAATATTTCCTTCAACCGCAACAAAGTCACGGACTTGAACGGGCAGGAAATCATTTCTGGAGGTCGTAACCTGAGTCGAGTACGAGTAGGAGAACCAATTGGTGTGTTCTACGGCGTGAAATACGCTGGTGTAGATCCTACCAACGGTGATGCACTGTTTTATACTGCCGATGGTAGTACAACCAATGTATATGCGCAAGGGGCTGTGCAAAAGCTCGGCAACCCAAATCCGAAATCCACAGGCGGTTTCAGCAACACCGTTTCTTACAAGGGCTTTGAGTTGAACGCCCTCACGCAATTCACTTATGGCAACGACATCTACAACATTGCCGGGGTGTATCAGTCAGTAAACGCTGACTACTTCGACAACCAAACCACGGATCAGCTGAACCGCTGGCAGAATCCGGGCGACATCACGAACGTGCCACAAGCGCGTTACAGTGATGCAAACGGCACCCAAACTTCGTCGCGCTGGATTGAGAATGGTTCGTTTTTCCGCATAAAGTCGGTAACGCTGAGCTACACACTTCCTACAGTATGGGCTAAGAAAGCGCTCATGCAGTCAGCCCGCTTCTACGTAACTGGGCAGAACTTAGCTACCATCACGAACTACAAAGGCTACGACCCAGAAGTAAATACAGGATATGTGGGAGGCAACACTGCTGCTGGTGTACAGAGTGGCAACTACATTCTGGGCCACGACTTCTACACGCCGCCACTGGCGCGTACTGTTCTGTTCGGCTTGAACCTGGGCTTTTAATCAGTAAAACGATTTCTCAAGATGACTATATTTTCCTTTGGTCGCACTGCTACTCTGGGGCTGCTCCTCACGCTGGGTTTAGCTGCCTGCGATAAGCAACTGGACGTAGAACCCCAACTAGCCGTAGATGCTGCTACTGCCCTCAACTCACCGGCAAAAGTAGAAAGCGCCGTTGTCGGTGCTTATGCCAAGCTCGACAATCCAGCATTGTATGGCACCAACTTTCTGCTTCTACCCGAACTGCTTGCTCCTGACAACTATGTACTCTGGCAAGGCACTTTCACGAGCTACCGCGACATCTTTCAGCGGCAAATAGTTAACAACAATGCGGAAGCTAACCGCACGTGGCAGCAGTCATACCAGACCATCAACTTTGCTAATCTAATTCTGGAAGCCCTCTCTGTGGTAACCGATGCCGATTTAAAGCAGCAGTATGAAGGAGAGGCTCGCTTTATTCGGGGTGCACTCTTTTTTGAATTAGTGCGTCTCTACGGGCTGCCCTACCAAGCTGGAGCCAGCAACCTGGGCGTACCTATAACGCTAAATCCTAACAAAACTGCTGAACAAGCATCTCAGCCAGTGCCCCGGTCCACGGTAGGGGAGGTGTACGCACAAGTGATTCAAGATTTGCGCGCCGCTGAAGAATTGTTGCCCGAAGAAAATACCAGTGGAAGTGGCCGAGCAAACAAGTACTCTGCTAAAGCTCTGCTGGCTCGTGTATACCTGCAGCAAAGCAACTTTGCAATGGCCCGTGACTTAGCCAACGACGTTATTGAAAATAGCGGAGCAGATTTGACGGCTACGGTAACAGGCCCGTTCCGAACCCGTAATTCATCGGAATCCTTATTCGAGATTCAGCAGAACGACCAATATAATGCGGGTTCAAGCAACGACGGGTTAGCTACTTTCTTCGGCCCTTCTGAGTTCAGTCGTGGCGATGTAGCTGTACTAGCTCCCTATCTGAATCTTTACGAAGCTGCCGATTTGCGCGGTCCTGCTGCAGATTTGCTCTTTGTAGAGGATCAAGGCGGTCGTGCTGGCCGTATTCGCACTAGTAAGTGGAATAACTTCGGACAGAATATTCCTGTGATACGGCTAGCCGAAATGTATCTGACCCGTGCCGAAGCTAATTTAGAGTTAGGCACCCGCATCGGGGCTGCCCCTCTCGAAGACGTAAACATCATTCGGGACCGGGCCGGTTTGAGCCCGCTTACCAGCATCACAATAGACAATGTGCTGCGGGAGCGTCAGCTGGAACTAGCTTTCGAAGGCTTCCGCATTCATGATTTGCGTCGTCGGCAATTGGCAGTAGGCACTTTGCCTTCGAACAGCCCATTGCTTGTCTTCCCTATTCCAATTCATGAAATCAACCTTAACAGCGCCTTAGTGCAGAACCCAGGCTACTAAACTCAACCTGCTTATAAACGAAAAAGCCGCTTCAGACTCTGAAGCGGCTTTTTTATTCTTATATGACACGCTTTACTTGTCGCTCAGTAGCACTTGTGGCGTAGCACCGCGACCTTGGCCCATGATGATAACCTTGCTGTTAGCCGAGGTAGCAATAGCCTGGTTGGCTTTGATCGATTCGTATTGCAGCAGCTTGTCGCTTAGTTCGGCATTGATGATTTTCTGGTAGTCGGCAATGCCTTGGGCTTCTACACGCTTACGGTCTGCTTCTTGACGCTCTTTCTGAAGCACAAACTGCATTTTCTGTGCTTCCTGCTCGGCCGAAATCTTGCTTTCGATGCTGCGCTTGACCGAAGCTGGCAACTGAATATTACGAATCAGAAGTTGCTCAAGCTGTAAGCCGCGCTGTTTAAAATCCTTCTCTATACTGTTGAAAATGCGAGTTTGAAACTCGTCGCGGCGGGTAGAGTAGAGGGCCACCGCATCAAAGTAAACGGCGTTGTCGCGGATGCGGGTACGAGTGATGGGCCGAACGACCGCAACTTGGTACTGCTCGCCGATGGTTTTTAGGATCTGTGGCGCTTTGTCGGGCTGCACGCGGTAGAGCACCGTCAGATCAATAACAACCTCCAGCCCGTCGGCGGATAGCACCCGAATGGCATCGTCGCCGACTTGCTGGCCTTCGTCGTGCTGAGCCGACATAGTATAGTTTTGGGTGCGAGTGTCGAATTCCGTCACGTTAACCAAGGGGTTCACCACATTCAAGCCACTGTTTAGAATCCGCGGTTGAATGCTGCCGAACAGCGTTTGCACCCCCACTTCGCCGGGCTCGATCTGCACCACGGCGCTCAGCGCTAATCCAAGCACGGCCAGTAGGGTACCACCCAGCAACAACACACCCCGCGACCGTTCCAGCGACAGGGAAATCTTGCCAGCATTAAAGCCCACTAGGAGTAGCAGCAGGCCCAAAAAAAGGAGAGTCATATAGATTGAAAAAGGGGAGCATAGCCAGCAGTGGTAGTCATACCAGTGCGCAGCTTATGGTATGTAAGTACAACATCAAAAACTGCTAAAAAGGTACTGTTTTGCCAACTATTCTTGCTTTTGAAAACACGAAAAAGCCAGCTTCCTTTGGAGGGAAAAGCTGGCTTTATTGGGGAGATGGTCACGGGCAAAACCTAATCTTCATCTTCTTCATCGTGATTGAAGTCCAACTCGGGAATCAACGCCAATGCTTCATGAATAACTTCGTCCATGAGGGGCTTGGTATCAGCATCGAGAGTGCGTTCGAAAAGGTGCAGTAGCTGCTCGCCTTCCTCGTTGACATAGAGGTTGGTGTAAAACTTGTCGAAAAGCTTGGCGTCTTTCTGAATGATAGAGTCGATTTCGGAGGTAGAACGGGCGCCGAGGGCACGATGTAGCACCGCGAGAACTTGCCGGCTTTCATCATGGTCGCCGAGGTCTGCCAGTAATTGCAGCAAACTCATGGCTACGCCCAAGCGCACTCGCTCGAAGCGAAAGGGTAACTCCGCTTTATTGGCACGCTCGAAATCGGTGTAGGCAGCTAGGGTAGCGGCGGAAAGGTAGCGGTTGGGTTCGGCCACGCGGCTAAAGGCAGTGCGTAGCAGTTCTTGGTAGGCAGACATGCGAGAGAAAAAAGAAACAGATCGGTCGACCGGTAACAGTCGTAGCTATATATTGGCGGAAAATCCAGACTAAACGGAGAAGGCCTGCAACTCCGTGCGGCAAAGGTACGATTGGAAACAACGGATGCGGATGCGGTGCAGAAGCAGTTCTGGGTTATCTTCGCTCGTTGTCTTGGTGACAATTCCACTCTGCACTCTCACCTATTCTATTCTTTTCCTATCATGACCCACAAGAAAAAATGGTTGTTGTTTGCCCCAAGCGGGCTAATGGTCATCGGCTTGGGCTCCTGCCTAGTGCAATGGGCGTCCGCAAAAAAGGAACGGGGCGAACCTACGACCAATTGGGTGGTAGCTGGCACCGTTGCTTTGTGTGTATTCAATGCGGGCGTGAGCTTATTTGGACGGGGCGTAGCGGAAAGCGTGCTATATCAAGTGCGCGAAAAAGAAGAAGAGGATACTTTGTTTGACTACAGCAACGTCCCACGTTTCTAAAGTAGCGACACAACAGCCTGATAGTTTTTAGAAGCCCGTTGGTTTAAACCGACGGGCTTTTTACACGCTATTGTCGGCTGCATCTGCCTTATTTGCACCGCATACTTCTTTGCTTGCTCCAACTTTTTCACTTTACCTTCCACTAATGTTTGAACTGTATTGGTCAGCAGTTGCCAGCCGTCTTCGGGCGCTGGTACTGCTCTTGCTGCTTCCGCTGACTTATCTACCGGGCGTTGCACAGCAGGTTTCAGCCACTGCCAACGAAGCCGGGCCACTCCTTACACCTAGCCAGTTTCTGGGTTACCCGCTCGGTAACCGCTTCACGCCTCACTCCGAACTACTACGCTACGTGGACCACGTGGTAGCCCATTCACCAGGACGGATGAAGCGTCAAGACTATGGGCAGACCTATGAAAACCGTCGGCTGGAAGTGGTGCAAGTGGCTACGCCCGACAACCTAAGCCGCCTCGACGAAATCCGGCGCAACAACCTGCGCCTCGCTGGACTTGAAAGCGGCACTAAGCAGCGGCAACAGCCCGCTATTGTGTGGCTCAGCTACAATATTCACGGTAACGAAGCCGTGTCGTCGGAGGCGGTGATGCAGGTGCTTTACGACTTAGCTGATCCAAAGAATACGCAGACCCAGGAGTGGCTGCAGAACACAGTTGTGCTGCTTGACCCCTGCGTGAACCCCGACGGGCGGGAGCGGTACGTGCAATGGTACAACCGTACCCGCGCTTCCATGCCCAACGCCTCGCCCTACGCCTGGGAGCACCACGAGCCTTGGCCCGGTGGCCGTTACAACCATTATTATTTCGATTTGAACCGCGACTGGGCGTGGCAAACCCAGCAAGAAAGCCGGCAGCGCCTCACGCTCTACAACCAGTGGCTACCCCAGGTCCACGCCGACTTCCACGAAATGGGTCCTGACGACCCCTATTATTTCTCGCCCGCAGCCAAGCCCTACCACGAGGACATAACCGACTTTCAGCGCAAGTTTCAAAACACCATCGGTGACTACAACCGGCAAGTGTTCGATAAAAACAACTGGCTCTACTTCACCCGCGAAACCTACGACTTGTTCTACCCGAGCTACGGTGACACCTATCCGTCGTTCAACGGCGCTATTGGCATGACTTACGAGCAGGGTGGTTCGGGCCGGGCCGGTATTCAGTACGCCAAATCCGACGGCGACACTCTGACGCTGGCCCAGCGCATTTCGCACCATCACGCCACCAGCCTGGCCACCATCCGGGCAGCAGCCGAGCGGCATGACGAGCTACTAACCGAGTATCAGAAGTATTTCGATAACGCTCGCACCAAGCCTCGTGGTCCTTATAAGGCGTTTGTAGTGGCCGGAGCCGGCGACCCTGGTCAGCTACGGGCCTTCACCGACTATTTGGAGCGTCAGCAGATTCAGTACGGCTATGCGCCGCGCCGGCTGCGCACTCGTGGTTTCAACTACGTCTCGGGCAAGGAAGAAGGCGTGCAAGTGGAAGCCAAGGACATAGTGGTAAGCATGTACCAGCCGAAGTCAACGTTGGTTAAGGTGCTGTTCGAGCCCCGCCCGGCGCTAGAGGACTCACTTACCTATGACATCACAGCGTGGGCTCTGCCATACTCCTTCGGTCTGAAAGCGTATGCTCTGCGAGAGAAAGTAACAGCCGATAACGCGCAAGCAGCAAGCAAGCAGAGCCCGGGTGTTGTCAACCAACAGCCAACTGTTGACAAGCCTTATGCCTACGTAGCACGCTGGAATAACTTACAGGATATACGGTTTCTGAGTCGGCTGTTGCAGCAGCGGGTGAAGGTGCGGGTGGCCAGTCGGCCCTTCGAGTCGGAGGGGCAGAAGTACCAGCCGGGCACACTCGTTATTACGCGCACCGGCAACGAGGCTCTCGGCGCCCGCTTCGACCAATTAATCCGTGCCCAGGCTGATTCTGTCGGGGTACTCGTGCAAGCAGTGAAGTCAGGTTTCTCGACTTCCGGAGCAGATCTAGGTTCGGGCTATGTTCGCAGCATCGGCAAGCCCAATATTGCAGTAGTTACCGGAGAAGGTGTTTCGCCTTCGGCATTTGGGGAAGTGTGGCACTTCTTTGAGCAGCAGATTGGCTACCCTGTTACCGTGCTTGGAGCTGATTACCTTGGCTCGGTGCCGTTAAGTAAGTTTGATGTATTGATTCTGCCTGACGGTAACTACGAGGATATATACCCTGAGCGGAGCCTCGAAGCGTTGAAAGCGTGGGTACGGAGCGGTGGCCGGCTTATTGCGCTAGAAGGGGCAGCGGCTTTTCTCTCCGGCAAGAAAGACTTTCTGTTGAAAGCCAAGCCCGCCGATTCGGCTGCCAACAAGAAAGCCAGTCCTTACCGCTTGCTGCGCCCCTATGCCAGCGCCGAACGAGAGCAAATTGGGGAGCGAGTACAAGGTAGCGTCTACCGTGTGCAGCTCGACAACACCCACCCGCTAGCTTTCGGCTACGGCCCAACCTACTACGCCCTAGTGCGCGATACCCTCAACTACCGCTTTCTAGGAGAAGGCGGCTGGAACGTGGGTGTATTGAAGCGCGACAATTACGCCGCGGGATTCGCGGGACGCAAAGCACGCCGCAAACTCACCGATACCTTTGTACTTGGTGCTCAAGATATGGGCCGCGGTCAAGTCATCTACCTAGCCGACAACCCACTTTTCCGCGGATTCTGGCAGGGCGGCAAACTGCTATTCGGCAACGCGCTGTTCTTTGTAGGGCAGTAAACTGCGGCTTCCAAGGAAGAAATCTTATTCTTAAGCAAAACAAAAAGGCTTGCCAATTGGCAAGCCTTTTTGTTTTGTGTTGTAGATCTTCAGTTTACCACTGAAACCTGAATGTCTCGGCCTCCAGTGGAACTCGTAGTTCTAGTCAACTACGTCTTTGGCTTTAGTTTCTACAGCCTTAGCGCCTTTCTTCACAGCTTTGCCAGTTTTCTGGGCACCTTTTTTCACGACTTTACCGGTTTTTTGACCGGCATCCTTTACGTCTTCTTTGGTGTTGTGCACTTTCTCACCGGCTTTCGTACGGCCTGTGCGCGATTCAGTTTTTACCGTGCCATTGTCGCGTACTGTGGCAGTGGTCTTAGCACCGGTGGCGTCGTCTTTAACTACTACTTTATCGCCCTGGGCGAAGGCTGCGGTGGAGAAAGCTACAGCCGCGAGCAACATTAGGATCTTTTTCATGATTTGGGGAGGAGTTGGTTATCTGAACTCCGGTCCTTATACGAGTCCAGTGAAATAGGTTGCAGTAGCCCGCTTTTTCAACCAAAACCCCTTGGGCTGAAACGTCCAAGGGGTTTGCGGGCTGTTATACTGAGCTGTAGCTATGCGGCTTTCTTCGCCTTCATGTGGGCTTTGTGCACTTTCTCGCCAGCGGTGGTGCGGCCGGTTTTGTGCATGGTAGTGGTTTTGGCGGTGCCGTTCTCACGCGTCTCCGTCTTCTTCTCCGTCTTGGCTCCAGTGGCTTCGTTCTTCGAAGTGGTTTTCACTTCGTTTTGAGCGAATGCAGTAGCGGCGCAGGCTACAGCAACTAGGAGCAGGCTTACCTTTTTCATGGCTTCTGGAAATAGAGTTAGATGAGGCTGTCAAAATTGACAGAAGAAATCTAGCTTCTCACCCATGAAGAATGCATGAGAAAAATAGCCCCCTCACTAATTTGTTTGCCTACTAAGATTCGCCTCTATAATGCGCTAGGAAGCAGCAATGAACTGTCGCCGTAGCTCAGGAACCGGTACCCGTTTGCCAAAGCATGCTCATACACGCGGCGCCAGTCGGGGCCAAGCAGGGCGGCTACCAGCAGAAGCAGAGTGCTTTCGGGCTGGTGGAAGTTGGTTACCAACCCTTGTATCATGCGAAACTGATAGCCAGGCGCAATCAGCAGTTGCGTAGTCGCATGTAGGGCTGCCAATTGCTGTGCCTCCAGATACTCAAGGAGAGCCTGCAAAGCATCTGCAGTAGGAAGTTCGGAGCCGGGCGTGTAGGGCTGCCACTGGGCTACATGGGGCAATGTATCAGTTGAAAGCTGGCCATCGGCAGCTTGCACTCCGAGCCAATACAAACTTTCAAGAGTGCGCAGGCTGGTAGTGCCCACTGCAATCAATGGCCGCGGACGGTGAGCCAGCAGTTGGCGCAATACCTCTGCCTGCACCACAAATGGCTCGCCGTGCATAGCGTGGTCGGCCATGTGGGCGGCTTTTACGGGCTGAAAAGTGCCTGCTCCTACGTGGAGGGTCACGCGGGCTGTGGTTATGCCTCGTGCAGCAAGGTCAGCAACTACTGCATCCGAGAAATGCAGACCGGCAGTAGGAGCCGCTACCGCACCCTCATGCGTGGCATATACTGTTTGGTAGCGGACTGCATCGGCCTCCGTATCTTCTCGATTGAGGTAGGGGGGAGGGGCAGATGGCCAGCGCCGCGCAGCACTTCTGCAAATGGGAGGCTAGCCGGGTTCCACCTAAATCTAATAAGAGAATAGCCCTCGGCGGCCTCCACTCGTTCGGCGGTAAGCGTTGCTGCTTGGCCTCGGGCAGTAAAGTCCAGCGAAACGAGCCCACTTTTCCAGCGCTTGCCGTTCCCTACCAAGCATTTCCATACGCATTCCTCGGTTTGCTGCATAGCTAGCTCGATAGCGCTGTGCGGCGCTACTGGCTCCAAGCAGAATAACTCGATTTGTCCACCGCTTGGTTTGCGACAAAACAATCGGGCCTGTACCACTTTGGTGTCATTAAATACCAATAGCGTGTCCGTAGGCAGCTCTGTAGGTAAGCTGCGGAAAATTTGGTCGGTGATGTGGCCGCCGCGGTACACGAGCAGCCGCGAGTGGTCTCGGTCGGGCAGCGGCTCAGGCGCAATGCGCTCCACGGGGAGCGTATAGGTATAATCTTGGATGGAAAGCAGGCGTGGATCAGCAGCAGGAATGGGCATAGCCACAAAGGTAGATTACGAAAGTAGCCAGATCAGTAAGGAGCTGCGGATTCTTCGCAATACCTAAAACAAATACGGTCTGCTACACAGCAGACCGTATTTGAGTAAGAGCTTATTGTGCTAGAAGAGGGCGCAAGACCTAACCTCACGACTTCCGAAAAATCAGTAAATGTTGTTGGGGCAAGCTCTTAATGTTTTCCACGAACACCATTCCCAAGGCCTCCATTTCCTTGCGGGCTTGGGCTTCGGTCATCTTATGAATGCGCTTAATGGGCACATTGGGGTCTTCGCCACGGTACTCTACTAGCGCCACTCGCCCAGTAGGTCGCAATGAATTACGAATTGCGCGCATCATTTCGCGCGGATGATCAAACTCGTGGTAGGCATCTACAATGAGCACCATGTCAACGCTGCCAGCCGGCAGGTTTGGATCCTGCACCGTACCCAATATCGGCTGTACATTCTGCGCTTTGTTGGTTGCTTTGTGGTCGCTCAAGTATTTAATCATCTCGGGCTGTATGTCCACGGCCAATACCTTGCCCCGCGGCACCAAGGGACTAATACGAAAACTGAAATAGCCCGTACCAGCACCTATATCAGCCACTACGTCGGTAGGTTTCAGCTTTAGCTCGCGCAGCAACACATCAGTCCGTTCTTCTTCCTGCCGGTCGCCGCGTTCCAGCCACTCGGCACCTTCATGGCCCATGACATGCGCAATCTGACGACCCTGGTAATATTTGCCAATGCCGTTAGGGTCTTGGGGCGGGGCTGAGCGGTAACCGCTGGTGTCGGCTGGCGCCTCGACTTGATCAGCTTGGTCGGTTGAAACTCGGTGTTCTGCAACCATATCCGCGGAGCTTTCCATCGGAGTTTGAGTGCAAGCTGCTGGAAGCAAAAAGACAGAAAGTGTAACTGTCCGGAAGAAAGAAGAGTGAGACATAAGCACGAGTGCAAGTAAATCGTGTTTAAGTAAACATCCTAACTAGCAGAAGCGTTCGGCCTGCTTTAACGCCTCAACTACTGTTAGGCTGAGGAAACATTAGTGTTATTTTTTTCGCCTGTTTTTAGTCTGATGCGTAAAATTTGCGTTCTTCGACCATTCAAACATTCTTTCTTTCCTATGAAGCACCTTTTCAACATCCTTCCCAAATTGACGGCTATTGCCGCTGTAGCGCTGAGTATCAGCAGTTGCAACCGCGCTGAGTATGCTATGTTGCCAAAGACAACGCCTTACCACGCTACTTATGGCACTACCAAAACCGTTCCAGCACCAGCAGTTGCTAACGAAAAAGTAGTTGCTACCGAGGCACCAGCCGTTGAAGCACCAGCTGAAAACGCGGTAGTAGCGGCTCCAGCTGTAACTAGCCCTGCAACTACCCGCACGAAAGCTCCAGTTGCAGCAACTCCAGCGAAGGCAAAGACAGTTGAAACGGCTGCTACGCCAGCACCACGCAAGTTAAATTTGGTACAACGGTTAGCAGTTGCCAAGGTGCTGAAGCAGGTAGACAAGGCTACCGCAAAAGTTAAAATCAAAAAGAATAGCGAAGCAGCGGGTGCAAACCGTCTTGAAGGCAAGCTCCGGCAAGGTGTTATTTTGCTGTTGGCTGGTTTGCTGATCGAAATTCTAGGTGCTGCCACCGGCATCGGGCTGATTTATGTCTTAGGTGCTATCGTGGCCATTATTGGTTTAGTACTGATCATCCTATACCTGCTCGACGAGATATAGGCATCACATTCCTATATACTAAAAGCCCCGGTTGCAGAAGCAGCTGGGGCTTTTTGTTGTCGGTTGCCATGAGAATAGACATTTGTACATACTATATTATTGCAACTAATATATGTTTCTTAGTTCAAGCTTATTTCTGATACATATGAGACTCTATTTTAAATTAGGCGTGATTTCATTGCTCTTACTCAGCAGTTGTCAGAGTGCACGGTTTATAGTACCAGATGCCAATGAGTATGGTGTGCAGGCAATACAGAGGCCAACAGCCTCTACTGATCAAACACAACCAGTATTGTTGGCAGTGTTGTCAAAGAAAGAGAGCTCAGAGTCCCCTCAGTTATCAATGCAACACCAAAAGCCCATTGCAGCACTTCCTGTAGGTAGACTGCCTATGCTGTCTCCCGACACGTCCTTAAACAAAACGTTGCCTTTGGTTTTAAGTGGTAAATCCGATCCAAAAACTACCATTGTAAATAGCATTGGAGGCGCTGTGACGGCTACAGGCCTAGGGTTTATAATTGCTAGGGCTAGTGCCGATACCCCGCAAACGGAATGGGGGGGAATAAGCAAAGCTATGGGAGTATTGGGGGCTTTGTTAGTAGTATTAGTTGGAGTAGCGCTGCTCTTCTTTCAAGGAAAAAATGGTCGGCTACGCCGGTTGCGCGAGGCACGTCAAGCCGCTAAAAATCCTGTTGTAATGCCTCTCAGTGAAGATAGTAGCAAGTTGTATTCCTCTATGAGGTCAGCCGAGCACAGGGTTCATAGAAGTAAGTCAGGATTACAGCTGCTTGGTTATATCACAATGTATTCAGGTATTTTAATATTGGCATTAAGCTTACTTGGTGGCCCACCAATAGGTTTCCTTTTGGCAGGAGTAATCACTATATTATTGGGTTTGATACTGCTTGTAGCTGGCAGTTAGGTTCATGGTTAGAGCGACAAAAACACTCTCATCAGATGAGGTCTACATCGGGTCCACATCAGCCACGAAACGGGCTTGTTTGTAGTCCTTCTCGTCTTTCACCGCGTTGATTGCCGCCAGAATATCGGCTTTAGCAGACTTGAGAACGGTATGTTCACGGCTGAGCTTAATGGTGATTTCTTGCAGGTAGAAGTTACGGATGCGGAAGATGTAGGGTGCTTCTGGGCCAAGTACCGCCTCGCGGCCAAGCCGAGCTACTAACTCACCAGTAAGCAAGATGGCTGCCCGCTCGCAGGTAAGCTGATCCATGTGTTTTACCACAAGCCGAATAACACGCATAAATGGCGGGTAACCGTGCTCGCGCCGCTGCGTGATTTCGTAGTCGTAGAATTCCAGATAATCGTTGCGAATCACCTTGTCGAAGATGATTTGCTGCGGATCAGCCGTCTGAATAATGACTTTGCCTTTCTTGCCTTTGCGGCCTGCCCGGCCGCTCACTTGCACAAACATCTGGAAGGCCCGCTCGTGCGCCCGAAAGTCGGGGTAGTGAATGATGCTGTCGGCGTTGATGATGCCCACCAAACTCACATTAGCAAAGTCTAGACCCTTGGTCACCATTTGGGTGCCAACCAGGATGTTGGTTTTCTGCTGTTCGAAGTCGCCGATGATTTGCTGATAGGAGTTTTTGGCCCGGGTGGTATCCAGGTCCATGCGCTGCACGTTGGCGGCAGGCAGCATCACCTTCAGGTCGTCTTCTATCTTCTCGGTGCCAAAGCCAACGGGTTTGATATTGCGCGAGCCGCAAGCAGGGCATTCTACGGGCATACGGTCGTGGTAGCCGCAGTAGTGGCAGCGTAGCTCGTGGGCTTGTTTGTGGTAGCTCAAACTTACGGCGCAGTTCATGCACTTCGGAATCCAGCCGCAGTCTATGCAGTTGATGAAGGGAGAATAGCCACGCCGATTCTGAAACAAAATCACCTGCTCCTTAAGGCTGAGCTTGGTTTCCATAGCCGTTAGTAGCTCGGGCGTGAAGTGATTGAGCATCTTCTTTGCCTCCCGGCTCTTCCGCGTGTCGACCAGCTCAATTTCTGGCAAGCCGGCCTCGCCAAACCGCTTGGTGAGCGACACAAGCCCGTAGCGGCCAGTACGCGTTTGGTAGAATGTTTCAACGGCGGGCGTAGCGGAGCCTAGTAGCGTTTTGGCTCCCTGAAAATTGGCCATCATCAAAGCCACTTCTCGGGCGTTGTAGCGCGGGGCTGGGTCGTACTGCTTGTAGCTCGACTCGTGTTCCTCGTCTACAATCACTAACGCCAGATTATCGAACGGCAGAAACACGGCCGACCGCACGCCTATCACCACCTGAAACCGTCCTGATAGTACGCCATTCCAGACTTCCACCCGCTCGTTGTCCGAGAATTTGGAGTGATACACGCCCAAGCGGGAGCCAAATACCCGCATCAAACGCGTTACAATTTGGGCAGTAAGCGCAATTTCGGGCAGCAGATACAGCACTTGCCCACCACCATCCAAGGCGTTGCGGATAAGATCGATGTAAATTTCTGTTTTCCCGGCGCCTGTTACGCCGTGCAGCAGCACAATGTCTTTGGTATTGAAAAGACGCATTATCTCGTCGCGAGCCTCGGTTTGGGCTTCGCTCAAAGTGAAATGCATATTGGCCTGCGTGGCATCATCAAGCGGGAAGCGCGACACAATCACGTCGAACTGCTCCAATACGCCGTTTTTGATGAGCGTATTGACGGCAGAAGGGGAGAGATGCGGGGCCGACGTGAGGTAAGCCTTCTCGATGCCATTCTGGTTGGTAAATTCGTTTTGATATACGGGCACCTTCTGGAGGTAGCGCATCAGCACGTCAAGCTGTTTTGGGCGCGCTGCGAGTTGCGCAAACAGTCCTTCTAGCGCTGCTTCCGCTACAAAGTGATGCGCTAACCGCACCTTCTTCACCACTTTCGGTGCGTACTTATCGGCCATGTGCTCGAAAAGAAAGACCACGTCTTTCTGCATCAAGCTCTTGATAACCTTGTGAAATGAGGCAATACCAAGTAGTTCGCCGACTTCCGTAAAAGTTAGAGACTTGCCATCTTCGCCGGTACTCAGCGTGTCTACAATCTTTTCCTCTTGCTCGCTGAGCGGATACGGATTCTCCTCGCGTACGAAAGCCGGGTGCAACTGTACCCGTGACTCAGAGCTAAGCTTCAGCGCCGAAGGCAGCGCTGCATTAATCACCTCGCCCAGCGTACACATGTAGTAATCGGCGAGCCAGCGGAACAGCTGCAACTGTGGCTGCGTGACTACGGGAGCATCATCAATGAACTCCAGAATGTACTTCGCTTGATATTCCTTGGGCGGCGTTTCGTGCACGGCTGCCACAATACAGCTTAGCGTCCGTTTGGCTCCAAACTGCACAATCACGCGCCCGCCAATCACCACTTGGTCATTCAGCTCGTAGGGGACGCGGTAAGTGTAGAGCTTAGGCAGCGGCAACGGCAGAATCACGTCGGCAAACAACGTGACACGGTCGGCAGTGGGTTCTGGCTGCGGCTGAACAAAGTCGAACGTAAGACTCAAAGGAAAGCAATCTGAAAGCGGAAGGTAAAGATAGCAAGGTGGCGCTTGCGCTGTGCCCCTTCCGATAAAATCGTTGTGCGGAGCAGCTATATAGCCGACACAGAAGCTGACTGTGTAAGCAGTTCACTACATCTGGGTAAGAGCTTCTGCCACTGTATGCACCGGCTGCTGACAAGTATGGTTGAAGCAGACGTAAATTGTAGTCTTTCCATCGCGCGCCTCCCGGCCCCGAAGCAAAGGCAACTCGCTGGCGCTTTTCGTGCCGGCTAGTACCGCATTCGGTAGGTATTCGCGGCTTAGCTCCTCGCGTAATGCGGCCACGTCGGGTCCTACAATGGCAATTTCGGCAGTTGGCTTCAAATGAGTGGCATACAGCGCGGCCCAGTTAGTAAGGTGCTGCGGCTCCTGCACTACCAGCGCCTGAATATGGCGCAGCATAGTGGTAGCTAGCTCAGTATAACGGCTGTTTTCGAGGTGAAGCCCCAGCCGATGCAAGTTGTGCGCCATTACCGAGTTGGAGGCAGGTATTACATTGTCGAACAACTCTTTCTTGCGAGCAATGAGCTTTTCTTCGGTATCGTCGGTGTAGAAAAACTGTTCTTCTGCTGGGTCGAAAAAGTGAGCTAGCACGTATTCGGTCAGGCCTTCGGCCTCGTGTAGCCAGCTCTCTTGAAAAGTAGCTTCGTAGAGGCTAATGTAAGCCTGAATGACTAGCGCATAGTCTTCCAAAAAAGCGCTGATAGAGGCACGGCCATTCTTGTAGTTGCGGTAGAGGCCAGCTCCGTTGCGCAGCTTGTTCTCGATGAACTGTGCGTTCCAAAGTGCCAACGTTAAGAATTCAGGCTCACCAAAAGCTTGGTAAGCATCCAGCAGGCCTTGTAGCATCAACGCATTCCATCCAGTCAAAATCTTGTCGTCGAGGCCAGGACGGATGCGCTGGTTGCGGGCAGCCAGCAACTTCTGTTTCCAGCCTTCTACCAACGTAGTTACCACCTGGGGGTAAGCTGATGCGCCTCGGCAAAATCATTGTTGTAAGCGCGGCGATGCAGAATATTACGCCCATGTTCCCAGTTACCCAACGCGGTGCAATTGTAGTACTCGGCGGCCAACGGTTCTTCGTCGTCCAGAATTTCGCGCAGTTCTTCTCTGGTGAAAACATAGAATTTACCTTCCTCGCCTTCGCTGTCGGCATCAAGGGAAGAGAAAAAGCCGCCCTCCGGACTAGTTAGCTCGCGTTCCAGAAAGCTGATTGTATCGTACACAACCTCTCGATACAGCTCGTCATGGGTAACCTGATAGGCTTCGGCATACAAGCTTACTAGCTGTCCGTTGTCATAGAGCATCTTCTCGAAGTGCGGAACCAGCCAATTGGCATCGGTGGAGTAGCGTGCAAATCCACCGCCTACTTGGTCGTAGAGGCCGCCCCAAGCCATTTCTCGTAGCGTGAGGTTGATTTGCGCCAACACACGACGGCTACCGCTTAGCTGGTACGTGCGCAGCAAAAAACGCCAGATACTTGGCATTGGGAACTTGGGAGAGCGGTTCATACCTCCCAATTCTCGGTCAAATTTAGCTGCCAGATTATACACTAATAGCTTAAATTCCTCTTCCGAAAATCCTTGTGTAGCAGCTGGAATACGATATTTCTCTAGCTCACTGGCTTGCAACGCTTGCGCAAACTGCTCGGCTGAAGCGTCCAGCTGCTTTCGGTCCTCGCTCTGGTAGGCTTTGCCGATACTGGTTAGCAACTGCTTCCAGTTGCCTGGTGAGAAATAAGTGCCGCCGTAGAATGGCTTAGCTTCTGGGTTCAGAAATACGTTTAGCGGCCAACCACCCTGCACGCCCATTGCTTGCAAGGCTTCCATATATACTTGGTCCACATCTGGTCTCTCCTCTCTGTCCACTTTGATGCACACAAAGTGCTCATTCATGATGGCTGCAACCCCTGTATCCTCAAACGATTCACGTTCCATTACATGGCACCAATGGCAAGCTGCGTAACCGATACTGACCAATATCGGCTTTTGTTCAGCTTGGGCTCGGTTCAAGGCTTCTTCGCCCCACGAGTACCAGTCTACTGGGTTATGAGCGTGTTGCAGTAGATAGGGACTAGATTCTTGTGCAAGGCGGTTGGTAGAAGCAGGTTGCTGGGAAGCACTCATAGCAATCGGAGTGGTTGGAAAGACAAAACCCGGTCGTATGGGACCGGGTTTTAAAATCACTAGTATTTAGGATGCGTCAGGTGTTTCGTCGGGAGCCGTAGGCTTGCGGCGTGATGGCCGGGTGGGCCGTTTAGGCGCGACCGCTGGAGGCTCTGGAGTTGTAGCTGCTGGTTTTGCTGCAGGTTTGCGTCGCCGTGACGATGGAGTAGGCTCTGGCGCTTTAGTATCAGGAGCTGGCTTTTCAGCAGGTTTCCCTTTTTTGCTTGTCTTCGGGGCTGGTTTGTTTGTTTCAGTCGTTGCAGCTTCTACTGGTGTAGGTTGGTCGGTAGAAGCATTTTTCTTTGCTTGAGAGCGTGCTGGCCTCCGTCGCGGTTTCGGCGGCACTGAGACTGCCGGAGCAGATTCCGAGGAAGCTTCTTCTGGGGTAGTTTCAGCGATTGGTGCCGGCGTAACTTCCTCGTTAGCTTGTGCTGGAGCGGGTGCTGCTTCTGTCGCAGGCACCACCGCGTCGGATGCTGGACTTGCAACTGCCGACTGAATGGAATCTTCTGCTTCAGCTGGTGGTAGGGGAGGGCTTGTTTTGTGCTAGCTAGCTCGCGGTTGAGCATAGCGTGTCCGGAAGCACTTAATCGACCAGACGCTCCCGTTCCTTTCACCGGTGGAATAGCGCTGATAACCGGCACTACTGGTACAGGCGGCTGAGAAGCTGGAGTTTGTGACGGCGTTGAGGCATCAGGGGCAGTAGAAGCCAGTGCTGTAGGTGCATCAGAATCAGGCGCTGCTTCTGCAGGTGTTGTCTCTGACGAAGTCACTGGAGCCGGCTGCGTCTCTGGTGGAGTAGCATACAGTGTCTTGATCCGTGAATCAGGCCGGCGTGGTTTGCGTAGGGCAGCAGCCCGTACCTCGCTGGCTGAGCGGCCTGTACGGACTGGCCGTTGCAAGCCGGAAGAAACTGCAGGGGCTGCCGGTTCAACCGGGTCTGGTTGATCAACGGCTGGTAGAGTAAGTTCCGGGGAAACTGCCTCCACTGTAGGCTCAACGATAGTATCGTCTGCTACAACTGGTTCACTAGCGTCAGGAGCTAATAAATTAGGGTCAGTTGGAATGCCTGTTGCTTCCGAAACTACTTCAGTTAAATGCTTACCACGCCCTCTGCCTCGGCGCGAAGCACGCTTCCGACGCTCCACAGCCGTTTGCAAGGGTATATCAGGGTCGAGGGTTATAGTAACGGCCGAAGACGTATCAGTTTCTTCCGCCGCTAATTCTTCAACTTTTATTTCTGATTCAGCTACAATAGCTGCTTCGCTAACAAGAATTGTGGTTCCAGCAGCTAGTGCGGCCGCCTCCTCTGCTAACCGGGCGGCATGCTTCTTCTTATTCCGCTTTGCTCCGCCTCGGTTACGACGCTTTTTCTTGGGTTGCGACAATTCTTCCATGGTTTCTACCATGGCTTCTGCATCACTTAATTCTTCTGTTTCCTCAGGTTCTACTTCAACTGCGTCACTGATTGCCTCTATCAGTGCGGTGTGCTCTGCAGCTACGAGTGATACAATAGGCGCCTCTTCACCTATATCAATGCGTTCCTCATCGTCTTCCAATTCCGGTTCTGGTGCCGGTGTTGGCTTCGGAACCGGCAGATTCTGTATCTGCTTACGAATCTCTAGAATTTCCATGCGCATATCGGCCTGCCTGGAAAGCCTTTCTAGGCGCTCCAACGTGCCGACTAAAAACTGGCGATGCTCAGGAGCAGCCGGATACAGTGGCCGATGATTCAGCGCTTGCCGCACCGACTCCCATTCCTTACGGAACCGACCAAACTCTACGTCGAAGTAGGTTCGCGCAAACCGTTCCCATATGTAATCTTCTGCTACCGACGATGGATGCAGCATATCTGCCGCATAAAAGCGGTAGTCTCGCAAATCATCTAATAGTAGTTCGTACGCCGGAAAATATGATACATCGGGCAGCAACTCACTTAAATAATGGCATGCTACCCGCAATACCGATTTACTAACTGCATTGAGTGGCAACGTATCCTTTAGATGGCGTACTGGACTTACTGTAAGCACAAAGCGCAACTTAGGATTTCGCAAGCGCAGATATGCATGCGTTTCCGCTACAGCGTTAATAATTTCATCAGGAGTCAGTAGTTCCTTACTGAATTTTTCGGCTGGCACTTTATGACAGTTGCTTACCAATTCGTCCGTTTCTTTTAGCCGATAAGCCCATGCTGTACCTAATGTCAGTACCACCACATCGGCAGTGGCCAGAAATACACCGGTGTCTCGCGAGAGTTGCTGGATGTTTTGCAAAAGCTCTACCGGCGAATCGGCCCCAACGGTAGCATGAAAATCATAGCTCTGCCAGCGGCCGCGTGCTTCCACCAAGTGCTGTTGCCAATCCATTTCTTCGCCAGCCGCTGCACGTAGTAGCTTGCATGCAGACATCGGGTTGAACAAAGTGCCGAACGGATTAACTAGCGTATATACTTTGGTATCTGCTAATCGACTCCCGATGGTGTCAGAAAAGCAGGAGCCAATAGTTAGCACACGTGCCGAAAGAGGCAATTGGTGCGGAGCGGGAATAAGAGGTAATTCAGTGCGGAACATTCCAAACAGATACGGCAAAAAAAAGCCAACGGACAGGCAACCTACTCAACATCGTGCGTTCAGCCAAAAAGTGGCTTCCTGAAACACAACACAAAAGTTGCTGCCATGATATATAAGCTACTTAATAGGTATATAACACGCCACACAAAGTATTCCGAATAATTTAGGACGTCGCCTAAATTATTGAATCAAAAAAGCCCGACTGTCATGACAGCCGGGCTTCCTTGTTAGCATTGGACAGCTTACTCAGCTACCACGTTGAAACGCACTTTGTGCTTCACTTCACGGTGCAGATCCACAGTTGCGGTATACTCACCAACCGAACCGGGCTCTTGATCGAAGGAGAGACGCTTGCGCTCTACATCGATACCTTTAGATTTCAGAGCCTCAGCAAGCTGAAGCGTCGTTACGCGGCCAAAGATCTTGCCGCTCTCACCCACCTTAGCAGGAATTTCGAGTACTACGTCACCAATTTTATTGGCAATAGCTTGCGCATCGCCTTTAACTTTGTCGGCCTTGTGAGCGGCCTGACGGATGTTCTCAGCAACAATTTTCTTGTTGGTCTTATCAGCCAAAATGGCCAAACCTTGCGGGAGCAGATAGTTGCGACCGTAACCTGGCTTCACCTTTACAGTGTCGTTCTTGTAGCCCAGGCCCTTTACGTCGTCTTTCAGAATTACTTCCATGATTTTTTAAGTGTTGATTGTCAATTGTTGAGTTACCGTTGGAAGTGGGACCAAGAGAGGCCAGCCACTTGACAAGCAGCAATCAACAACCAGCAATCATCTATTTCAAAGAGTCAGTTACGTAAGGCATGAGGGCCAAATGACGAGCTTTCGCTACAGCTTGGGCCACTTTACGCTGGAACTTCAGGCTAGTGCCAGTGATACGACGGGGCAGAATCCGGCCTTGCTCGTTCACAAACTTCAGCAGGAAGTTCGGGTCCTTATAATCAACATACTTGATGCCGTTCTTTTTGAAGCGGCAGTACTTCTTGCGGGTATCCTGCTTGTGGATACGTTCGTTGGCGAGGCTCATGGTTTAAATTACTGGGCTACGGCTTCCGATTGTTTTTGGGCTTTCTGCTGATTCATCTCTCCGTTACGGCGGCGCTGGCTGTAGGCTACAGCGTGCTTGTCCAAAACGGTAGTGAGGAAACGGATTACCCGCTCGTCCCGACGGAACGCGAGTTCCAGCGTGTCCACGATGTTACCCGAGCCAGTGAACTCCACGAGGAAGTAGTAGCCCGTATTTTTTTTCTGAATAGGATATGCCAATTTTTTTAGGCCCCAAGCTTCAGAGTTGATGATGTCGGCGCCATTTTCCTTAAGCACCTGCGAGAACTTCTCGACCGTCTCTTGCACCTGACCCTCGTTCAACACGGGAGTCAAAATGAAGACCGTCTCGTAATTTCTTACTTCCATTACGACGGGTAGAATTTGAATTGTGAAAAATTTAATGAGCCGGCAAAGATACGACTTTTCCATTATGAGTCTTACCGCACACAACAAAATATTTACTTGAAATTAGTTCTTAACAATTTGGGCATCAGGAAGCAAACCTTCCCGTTATAGAATAGGTTAGCTAAATGGCAAGCCGCTGTAGCTGGTAGAATGAGGGAAAGCGAAGCTGGACTGCTGGATGATACCTATAGTACTAAGGTGTTGTCAATACTTTTTAGAATGCTTCTAAGCAAGGTTAGATAGGCGAGAATTAGCCTAAATGGGTTTGTTCTCTACGATTCCTGACCTACATTTGTGGCCTTGAAGCACCCCCTCGCGTTTCTTTCCTTATAGTAAAATTGTGCTATGAATAGCATTCGCTTTCGTTCCATTCCACACCTCTTTCTAGCTCTGTTTCTGACTTTTGCCGCCGTTGAGACCTCTTCGGCCCAAGGTGAAGTTGGTGCGGCTCCGGCCGTGAGCAAGGATGGAGTAACTCCCGGCAGCTCAAATGCCGGAACACCAGCCGCTGCCGTGGCACCTGCCGCTGGAGCAGCCCCTGGCACCGGTGGCGGTGATGCCGCCGCTATTGCCGCTGGCGATGCTCTGTTCAAAAATAACTGTGCTCAATGCCACGCCGTCAACGATGTAGTGGTAGGCCCAGCGCTAGCAGGTATCACTAAGCGTCGCCCAATTTCGTGGTTGATTCCATGGATCAAGAATTCTAGCAAGGTAGTAGCCAGCGGCGACGACTATGCTGTGAAGCTCTTCAACCAGTATCAGAAGCAGCAGATGCCTAGCTTCCAGCTGTCTGATCAAGAAATTACCTCCATTGTAGCTTGGGTAACTTCTCAAGAAGGTTCAGGGGCATCTGCCACGGGTGGTGGAGCCGGGACCAACAAAGACAATCCAGCCACCGATACTAAACTCGGTGAAGGTGGTGAAGGGGCCGGTGCTGGTCAGTATGCTGACATCTTGCTCATTGTATTAGTAGTAGTACTGATAGTACTAGTAGTGACGCTGGTTATTATCGCCAACATCATGAAGGATGTGCTGCGTGGTCGGAAGGACCTAGATGGCCGTGATGTTGAGATTCTAGAGCAGCGTTTCGATTGGAGCAAGCTTTACAAGTCGTCGGCTATCCGCATCGGAGCTGGTGTTGTGTTCACGCTCGTGTTATTATATGAATCAGTGCAAGGCGCTATGGGTATTGGTTTGATGCAGGGCTACCAGCCTACGCAGCCGATTGCCTTCTCGCACAAGCTGCACGCAGGTGAGCATCAAATCAACTGTGCTTATTGCCACACTTCTGTGTACAAGAGTAAGTCAGCTAACATTCCTTCGGCTAACATCTGTATGAACTGCCACTCGCAGATCAAAACAGAGTCGCAGGAAATCAAGAAGATTTACCGGGCTATTGAGCGCAAGCAGCCGATTCAATGGGTGCGTGTGCATAACCTACCTGACCTAGCTTACTTCAACCACTCGCAGCACACGCAAGTAGGAGGTATTCAGTGCCAGACTTGCCACGGTCCTATCCAGAATATGGAAGTGGTATACCAATATTCGCCATTGACGATGGGCTGGTGCATCAACTGCCACCGCGAAACCCCTCTCAATACCAAAGGCAACGCATACTACAATAACTTGGTGAAGTTGCACGACCAAGCTAATGGGGGCGCACCTTTCACAGTATCATCAAACGGTGGTACGGAATGCTCGAAGTGCCACTACTAATGTTGGTAGAGCCAGCCAAATACTGCAAAAATAATTTGCTGGTTTAGCTGGCTCATAAAACGTAAGCTCTTACAATAAGCCTTAAAACTTGGGATCAAACACAGAGCACTATCTGCGCTCTACTAGCCCAAGACCCTAAGTCCCCATAACAAATGCAAGAATCGCCCAAGTACTGGAAGGGAATTGAGGAATTAGAGAACTCGCCGGAGTTTGTGAAAAACGCGTTTAGCGAATTCTCGGACTTTCTGCCCGTAAAAGAATCACATGCATCTTCGGATGCTTCTGCAGCGCCACGTCGTGACTTCCTTAAGCTAATGGGCTTTGGCATTGCGGCTGCTACGTTAGCTAGCTGCGAAGCACCTGTTCGGAAGGCTATTCCTTATTTGAATAAGCCTGAGGAAGTAGATCCAGGCATCGCCAACTTCTACGCCTCCACTTACTTCAACGGCACTGATTACAACAGTGTCTTAGTAAAGACTCGTGAGGGTCGGCCAATTAAGTTAGAAGGTAATCCCGAGTCGCCAATTACGCGTGGCGGTTTGTCGGCACGGGCGCAGGCTTCTGTACTGAGCCTCTACGATAAGGCACGTCTGCAGAGCTTTGCCATTAAAGGAAAAGTTGCTCAGAAAGATCAAGTAGACCAGGAAATTCGCACTAAGCTAGCTGCTGCGAAAGGTCGAATTGCTATTGTTTCGCCAACTGTTATCAGCCCATCAACCAAAAAGGTTATCGCTGATTTTGCTGCGCGTTACCCGAACACAGAGCACGTAATGTATGATGCTAATTCGCAGTCAGCATTGCTACGTGCGAATGGAGGAGTACTACCTGCTTTCGATTTCAGTAAAGCGGACGTAATTGTTAGCCTAGGAGCTGATTTCTTAGGAACCTGGATTTCTCCGGTTGAATACGCTCCTCAATATATCACCAACCGTAAAGTTTCGAGTGAGAGACGGCGAATGTCGCGTCACTTCCAGTTCGAGACGATGATGACGCTGACGGGTGCTAATGCTGACATTCGTGTGCCAATCAAGCCATCTGAAATGGGGGCCACTACATTGGCACTCTACAACGAGATTGTAGGCGGTAGCAGCAATACCACCAACAAGCAACTGAAGCAAGCGGCTGCCGAGCTAAAGGCTGCACGTGGCCGCAGCTTAGTAGTGTCGGGTTCCAATGATGTAGCTGTGCAAACGTTGGTAGCAGCTATCAATCAGAACCTAGGCAACGTTGGCACCTCTATAGACTTGACGAATGCTTCGTTGGTGCGTCAAGGAGATGACGCTCGGTTGCTACGTCTCGTAAATGATATGAACGCCGGCACTGTAGGAGCCGTCATCTTCTACAATGCTAATCCTGCTTACGATCATCCTCTAGCGGAGAAAGTGAAAAGCGGCATTGCTAAAGTGCCTGTAAGCATTTCTCTAAACGATCGGTTAGACGAAACTGGTTCGTTGTGCTATTATGCTTGCCCTGACCACCACTATTTAGAATCTTGGAACGATTACGAGCCAAGACGCGGATACTTGAGCCTGGCCCAGCCTGCTATTTCTCCTTTGTTTGGCACTCGTCAGGCACAAGACAGCTTACTCATATGGGCAGGAAATCCGCAGACATACTATAACTACTTGCGCACTTCATGGCGCGGTGTCTTGACTGGTGATTTCCAGAAAGGTTGGGACAAGGCAGTTCATGATGGTGTAGCGGTTGGTTCACTTTCTCCTGCAGTACAGCCTCAGGTAGCACCAGCCATCGAGGTTAATCAAGCCATTGCAGCTATTTCAGCTGCTCCTAAGCCTAGCGGCGTAGAGTTGTGCTTGTACGAAAAGGTAGGTATTGGTCCAGGCAGCTGTGAGGCTAACAATCCTTGGTTGCAAGAATTACCTGATCCTGTATCAAAAGCCACTTGGGGTAACTATGTAGCTGTTCCACGTGAGATGGCCTTGGCTAACAAGTGGGAACAGAATGACGTTCTTAAGGTGACTTCTAATGGAAAGTCCATAGAGCTTCCTGTTCTGATTCAGCCTGGTCAAGCTAAAGGCACTGTAAGCATCGCCATCGGTTACGGCCGTGAAAAGTCTGGTCGAGTAGGGGACAAGGTTGGTGCCAACGCTTATCCATTCGTTGGAGTGAGCCGTGACAATAGCCTCGTTTACACGGGTGAGGTGAAGTTGGAGAAAACTGGCGCAACCGCACCAATTGCCCAAACTCAGACTCACCATACCATCATGGACCGTAAGTCTGTGGTGCAGGAGGCTACTTTGGCCCAGTACATTAAAAACCCCAAAGAGGTAACGGAATACGAAACTATTTCTACTCCAGAAGGGCCTCAGAAGCCAAATAAGGTTTCACTGTGGCAGGATTACGAGTACAAAAATCACCACTGGGGTATGGCTATCGACCTCAATTCGTGCATTGGCTGCGGCTCGTGCGTGATTGGGTGTCAGGTAGAAAATAACATTGCAGTAGTAGGCAAGCAAGAAGTAATTAACCGTCGTGAAATGCACTGGTTGCGTATCGACCGTTATTATAGCTCAGATGCTCATAAAGAAGACTTCGAGACTAAGGGCAAGCTAGATACTTACGCTGCCATGGAAGATCCTTCGGAAAACCCATCGGTAATCTTCCAGCCAATGCTTTGTCAGCATTGCAATCACGCTCCTTGTGAAACGGTTTGCCCCGTACTTGCTACAACGCACAGTTCAGAAGGTCTCAATCAGATGACCTACAACCGTTGCGTAGGAACCCGCTACTGTGCCAACAACTGTCCTTATAAGGTTCGTCGCTTCAACTGGTTCTCGTACTATTCAAACGAGAAGTTCGAAGACGTAAACAACCACATGTTCTCGGATTTGGGACGTATGGTGCTGAACCCAGATGTAACGGTGCGGGCTCGGGGTGTAATGGAGAAATGCAGCTTCTGCGTACAGCGTATTCAGCTTGCCAAGCTGGATGCTAAGAAGCAAAAGCGCCGCCCTAAGGATGGAGAAGTGGTAACTGCTTGTGCTCAATCTTGCCCGACACAAGCTATTACATTCGGCGATTTGCGCGATCCAAACACTCGCGTTGCGCAAATCTGGCGTCGGGAGGATGGTGAGCGGGCTTTCAAAGTGATTGATTCTATCAACACTCAGCCTAACATCACGTACCTGACTAAGATTCGCAACAGAGACAAGTCGGAATTTAACGCCTAAGCCAGATTTGGGGTCTCAGGGACTTGGACCTCGGATTTCAAATTAGGCTAAGAAGAGAAGAAGTCCAGTTCCCGAGTTCCTAAACCCTACTAAACCAATAAATATATGCAGCACGTATCGCCTGTACGGGAGCCGCTCGTAACCGGGGGGAAAACGTACCATGACGTCACACAAGATATTTGCCGCCAGGTAGAAGCCAAACCCAACATCCGTTGGATGGCAGCCTTAAGCGTGGCGCTCTTTTTCCTCGGGATCTTTCTTTACTCTGTATACCGTACGCTTTGGTACGGCATTGGAGAGTGGGGACTTAACAAAACAGTGGGTTGGGCTTGGGATATTACCAACTTCGTATGGTGGGTAGGTATCGGTCACGCAGGTACACTGATCTCAGCTGTACTGTTGCTGTTCCGTCAGAAGTGGCGCTCGTCTATCAACCGTGCTGCTGAAGCAATGACCATATTCGCCGTAATATGCGCGGCTATGTTCCCTGTGCTACACATGGGCCGTCCGTGGTTGGCTTATTGGGTGTTTCCATTCCAAAACACATTCGGTTCGTTGTGGGTAAACTTCAACTCGCCGCTCCTTTGGGACGTTTTCGCTATTTCGACATACTTCACTGTATCATTGGTATTCTGGTACACCGGTCTAGTACCTGATTTTGCTACCATTCGTGACCGGGCTAAAGGTCCTATTGCTAAAGTAGCTTACTCGTTGTTGAGCTTCGGCTGGAAGGGATCGGCTAAACACTGGTCGCGCTACGAAACTGTTTCTTTGATCCTAGCTGGCGTTTCTACGCCGCTTGTACTCTCGGTACACACCATTGTATCGATGGACTTTGCTACTTCAGTAGTACCAGGCTGGCACACGACCATTTTCCCTCCCTATTTCGTAGCAGGTGCTATCTTCTCGGGATTTGCTATGGTACTCACCTTGATGCTTATCACGCGTGTAGTGTTCAAACTGGAAGATTACATCACGCTGGAACACATTGCCCTCATGAACAAAATCATGATGGTAACTGGCTCCATCGTAGGGGTAGCTTATATTACAGAGTTCTTCATTGCTTGGTATTCGCAAGTTGAATTTGAGCAGTACGCATTTATCAACCGTGCTACTGGTCCTTACTGGTGGGCTTACGCCTCGATGATGACTTGTAACGTTATCACTCCTCAGCTGGTGTGGTTCCGCAGAGTTCGTTACAGCATTCCTTTGACGTTCATCTTGTCTATTATCGTGAACATCGGTATGTGGTTTGAGCGTTTTGTGATCATCGTAACCTCTCTACACCGTGACTATTTGCCTTCGAGCTGGGTAATGTTCTCGCCTAGCATCATCGACATAGGCATCTATGTGGGTACGCTTGGTTTGTTCTTCACGCTATTCCTGCTCTTCGCTAAGTTCTTCCCTGTAGTAAACATGGCGGAGGTTAAGACTATCCTGAAATACACTGTTGACAACGGTCCAACTTACACTGGTATCCATGGTCACAGCGAACAAGCTCACCAACCTGCCACTCACGGTGTTCCAGCTTCGGCACCCGTAAACTACAACAAGCATGAGTAAGCGCTTTGCCCTCGGCATCTTTGAAGACGAGGACGTGCTATTGCACGCAATTGAAAACGTTCGGGAAGCGGGCGTAAAAATCTATGAAGTGTTCTCTCCGTTCCCAGTACACGGCATTGATGATGCTTTAGGAATAGAACGCTCCCGGCTACCTATTGCAGCCTTCTTTCTAGGTATGACTGGGTTAGCTTTTGCTTTGTGGTTGCAGATTTACACACTAGGCTTCGACTGGCCGATGATCATTGGTGGTAAGCCCCACATTGCCCTGCCTGCTTTCATTCCTGTGGCTTTCGAGTTGACAGTGTTCTTCACTTGCCACGGAATGGTTATTACATTCTACACCATTAGTAACCTTTATCCTCGCTGGAAAACACCAGTATTAGACGTGCGGGCCACTGATGACAAGTTTGTGATGGCTATTGAAATGAACGAGAAAACTGACTTGAACCATCTGACACAGTTGTTGCGCGCTAATGGCGCCTCAGAAGTGAACGAGAAAGAAATGTCTAAATTCTAATGACGCATTCGCTGAAATTAGGTCTGCAAGCGTCGGCTATCGTGTTTGCTTCGGTGCTCTCCACCGGGTGCAACCGTGCTGACGATCCTGGCCTCGAGTATGCTCCGGAAATGTATTACCCAATTCCGTATGAGCCACTGAAGCAGATGAATACCAACACCGTTAACCCAATGGGTCTTAACGAGCGTACTCCGGTAGTTGGTACTGTTCCACTAGGTAAGCTTAACTATTACTCACACATCCCAAAAGATAGTGTGGGGATTGCTGAGCGGACTTTAAAAAACCCTGCTCCTTATACCAAAGAAAACCTGCAAGAAGGCCAGACGCTATATACGCGTAATTGCCAGCACTGCCATGGTGAGCAAGGTGATGGCCAAGGTCCCGTTGCCGCTAAGTTCAAAGGTGTACCATCTTATTCAGCTGGTGCCTATAAGAACATGAACGATGGGCACATTTACCATGTAATTCAATGGGGTAAAGGCCGCATGATGCCACATGGTTCTCAAGTAGCTCCCGATGAACGCTGGAGAATTGCCATGTATGTACGCATGCTGCAACAAGGAAAGGGCCCAGAAGGAATGGCTGATTTCTTAAAAGCTAGAGGCCAAGATTCCGGCTTGTCTTCAGAATCTACTGATGGTCAAAACCAAGCTCCAGTTCAGGAAGCACAAGCTGATAAGGAGTCTGTAACACCCGGACAGGGCGGCGTAGAAGCAAGAAACGGAACCAATCTTTCAAGCGAAACGGCTAAACCGCAGAATTAATGGCAACTCTGACGCATCAAGAGAGCGTAACGGCGGAATACCTAGAGGTTTCGTCAAACACCCGCAAGAGATTCATAACTATAATTGTTGCTGGCGTCATTTTGCTAGTGATAGGGTTGATACTAGCTGCATTTGGCGGTGGTGAATCAGCTCATGAGGGTGCTGCAGCAGCACACGGGGCTACTAGTGCAGGGCATGAAGGCACTGCACATCATGGCAGTCCGCTTTGGGCAAAGCGCCTTCTAGTGAGTTTATGGCATAACAACGTGTTCTTCACTGGTGTATCCGTGATTGGCACTGTGTTTATGGCTATCCAATATGTAGCCTATGCTGGCTGGTCTGTTTTGATCAAGCGTATCAATGAGGCACTGAGTGCTTGGGTATTACCAGGCGGCGTTATCTTGGTTCTCCTTTTCGGCTTGAACCTCATTAACAACGACATTTTCCACTGGACGCTGCCAGGTATAATGACTAAAGGCAGCGCCACTTTCGATCCTATCATTGCAGGTAAGTCTGGCTTCCTAAGTGTTCCTTTCTACCTGATTCGCACCATTTCTTATATCGCAATATGGGTGGTGTTTACGAATAAGCTACGGACGTTGTCGTTGCAAGAGGATTTGAATGGTGGTACTGAGTACTTCCATAAGAGTATCACTGCTTCAGCTCTTTTCTTAGTTCTGTTTGCGGTTACATCCTCAATGGCGGCTTGGGACTGGGTGATGTCTATTGACACCCACTGGTTCTCTACCATGTTTGGTTGGTATGTATTTGCTTCTTGGTGGGTATCAGGTATTGCAGCTACTACGCTTTGTGTTATTCTGCTTAAGCAGGCAGGGTACTTGCGTTTTATTCAAGCTGGACACTTGCATGATTTAGGCAAGTTCATGTTTGGATTTAGCATCTTCTGGACTTACGTGTGGTTTTCTCAGTTCATGCTGATTTGGTACGCAAACTTGCCCGAAGAAGCAGTATACTTCAATCAGCGTTTGGGTGGATTCAATGGTCAATACACTTGGTTGTTTTTCTTCAACCTGCTCATCAACTTTGCTTTCCCTTTCTTAGTGTTGATGACGCGTGATGCTAAGCGGCAAATGATCATGCTTAAGATCGTTTGTATCGCCATTCTAATCGGCCACTGGTTTGATTTTTATTTAATGATCATGCCAGCAACTATGCAGGCCAATAATGGGTTTGTAATAGAGTTCGGGGTTGCACTTGTATTCTTGGGAAGCTTCTTGCTGTTGATGACTAAGCGTCTTTCTCAGGCTTCTCTGGTTCCTGTACATCATCCATTCTTGGACGAAAGCGTTCATCATACCACCTGATTTTTAGAGCTGAGATTGTGGAGCTTAAAGTTTAGATTATTTGTTTAGTCTAGGTTGGCAAGCTCTAAGCTCTAAATTCCCTCTTCTAATTTCTACAGAATGACTGCTCTTAGTATTTTGTTGGTGCTGGTGTTGTTGCTGGTCGTATTTGGCCTACTGTTTCGGCTCCAGATTCTGACTTCAATTTTTTCTGGTAGTTCAGCTCGCGAGTTTGGCACTAGTAACCGTGTAAACGGAATATTGATGCTTGTATTCATGGTCGTAGGTGGTGCCGCCTTCGCTTGGTCGTTTGGCGACAACTATGACAAGATGAATCCACCCATTGCTTCTGTTCATGGCCATGCCACGGAGCGGATGTTTTGGACCACAATGATTATCATCGGGATTGTGTTTGTCTTGACTCAAGTCTTGCTGTTTGTATACTCTTATAAGTATCAGCATCAGGAAGGACGTCGTGCATACTTCTTCCCGCACAATAACAAGATCGAGATCATCTGGACGGTAATTCCGGCCATCGTGATGGCTGCATTGGTTTTCGCTGGTTGGAAAGAGTGGACTCGTATTACTGGTCCAGCGCCTAAAGATGCTGTTGTGTTAGAAGTAATGGGCAAACAGTTCAACTGGTTGGTGCGCTACCCTGGCCGCGACATGAAGCTTGGAGTTGTAAACTACCGTCTTATTGACGCTACCAACGAATTTGGCTTTGATCTCTCAGATAAAGCTGGTCTTGATGACTTTGTGCCCGGTGAAATTCACGTACCAAAGGGTCACCCCGTTTTGCTGAAGATTCGCTCGCGCGATGTATTGCATGCTGTGTACATGCCTCACTTCCGGGTACAGATGTACGCTGTGCCTGGTATGCCAACCAAATTTTGGTTTACGCCTACAAAGTCAACTGATGAGATGCGGGCCCAATTAGGCAACCCAAAGTTCAACTATGAGCTTGCTTGCAATCAAATTTGCGGCCGTGGGCACTTTGCAATGAAATTCACCATTGTAGTAGACGAGCCAGACGATTATGTGGCCTGGTATGCTCAGCAGAAGTCCTTCTCTGAGCAAAACCCAGATGTATTGGCTTCTTTCAAACAGAAGGAAGAAAAGCTGGTTGTAAAGGAGGCGGCTGCCGCGGTAGCTATGCCTGCTACTAAAGCTTCGCTATAATTTCACTTAGTTAATTGCACGCTCCATATATGGCTGCTAATCTTCCTAATCAAGCGCAGGTGCAAGGGGGTATCGGTGTAACTGAACCGAGTACCACACACCATGAGCATGCGCTACATGACGACCACCATCACGATCAGCATTGGCTGTTCAAGTATGTATTTAGCACCGACCACAAAGTAATTGCCAAGCAGTTCCTGATTACAGGTATTTTCTGGGCTATTCTAGGTGGTACTTTGTCCAGCATTTTCCGTTTGCAACTCGGCTGGCCCGAGTCAACAATGGCATGGTTGACACCAGTGTTAGGCAAATGGGTAGAGGCTGGTAAGCTGAATCCAGAGTTTTATCTCTCGTTGGTGACGATGCACGGTACCATCATGGTATTCTTTGTGCTGACGGCGGGTCTCTCTGGTACGTTTTCTAACTTCCTGATTCCGCTGCAAGTTGGAGCCCGTGACATGGCTTCAGGCTTTATGAACATGCTCTCGTATTGGTTCTTCTTTACGTCGAGCGTTATTATGTTCTTGTCTATTTTCTTGGAAACTGGCCCGGCTGCAGCTGGTTGGACTATCTATCCGCCGTTAAGCGCATTGCCTCAGGCTATCCCTGGTTCTGGCATGGGCATGACGATGTGGTTAGTGTCGATGGCATTGTTTATCGTATCGCAGTTGCTTGGTGGAGTTAACTACATCACTACCGTAATCAACCTGCGTACCCGCGGCATGAGCATGAGCAAGTTGCCGCTCACAATTTGGGCGTTTTTCCTCACGGCTATTCTTGGATTGCTTGCTTTCCCAGTGCTGTTCTCAGCCGCGTTGCTGCTCATCTTCGACCGTAGCTTCGGTACCAGCTTCTTCCTATCCGACATCTACATTGCTGGTCAGGCGTTGCCTAACACGGGTGGTAGCCCCATTCTGTTTCAGCATTTGTTCTGGTTCTTGGGTCACCCTGAGGTGTATATCGTGATCATGCCCGCTATGGGCATGGTATCAGAGATTCTGGCTACAAACTCTCGTAAGCCTATCTTCGGCTACCGTGCTATGATTGGTTCGCTGCTCGGTATCTCCTTGCTCTCTTTCGTTGTATGGGCTCACCACATGTTCGTGACAGGTATGAATCCGTTCCTGGGCTCAGTGTTCATGTTCTTGACGCTCATCATTGCGGTGCCTTCGGCTGTGAAGACTTTTAACTGGCTAGCTACCTTATGGCGTGGTAACATCCGCTTTACTTCGGCCATGTTGTTCTCCATTGGTTTCGTGTCGCTGTTCATTTCAGGTGGTCTGACAGGTATCATCCTTGGAAACGCCGCTCTTGATATTCAGATGCACAACACCTATTTCGTGGTAGCTCACTTCCACTTAGTAATGGGTAGCTCAGCGTTCTTTGGTTTGTTTGCAGGAGTGTATCATTGGTTCCCGAAGATGTTCGGCCGCATGATGGATGAGAAGCTTGGCTACATCCACTTCTGGCTTACTTTCATCGGTGTTTACTTGGTGTTCTTGCCAATGCACTATGTAGGTATCGCCGGTTTCCCCCGCCGCTACTATGCATGGACTGGTTTCGAGATGTTCAGCCAGTTCGCTGACTTGAACAAGTTCATCTCGATTGCCGCCATCTTGGCATTTTTCGCTCAGTTCATTTTTGTCTTCAACTTCTTCTACAGCATCTTCCGTGGCCGTCGGGCCACAGAAAACCCTTGGCGTTCTACTACGCTAGAGTGGACTACACCGGTAGTACCTGGTCACGGTAACTGGCCTGGCGAAATTCCTGCTGTATACCGTTGGCCTTATGACTATAGCAAGCCTGGAGCAGTAGAAGACTTTATTCCGCAGAACGTACCTTATTCGAAAACTCAGTCTTCGAATTTGCCCTACGAGAACGAGAATGAGTAATTGTTTTTGCTAAGAACTCCCTAAACGGGCCGCTGTACTTACGGCGGCCCGTTTTGTTTTACCCTAGGGTCTGCCAACACGAATTGTGTAGTTAAAGGCAATAATCGACACCAAAAGCTGATGTTCGCTGTTACTTATATGTCAACAGTAGCAATAAGAAATACCAAATGACTCAACCTGCTTTTGTACGCCGCTTTCGGTTTTTTGGCATCCTGACAGTGGTATCTGTGTATCTGCTGATTCTAGTAGGGGGAATTGTTAGAAGTACTGGATCAGGCATGGGGTGCCCCGATTGGCCTAAATGTTTTGGTACATGGGTTCCACCAACGCAAGTGAGTGAACTGCCTGCTGGTTACAAAGAGATATACACTGCACAGCGCGTTGCTAAGAATCAGAAACTGGCTAAAACTTTAGAGCGTCTCGGCTTTAAGCAGGTAGCAAGCCAGATATTCGCGCATCCCACTCAATTTATCGAAACAGATTTCAATGCCACAAAAACTTGGATTGAATATGTAAACCGGTTGCTGGGAGCCTTGATTGGGGTATTCATTTTTTTGACAGTTGTATTGGCACTGCCTTATTGGCGGCGTGACCGAGTTGTGTTTTGGCTGGCTTTTGCCTCCTTTTTGCTCACTGGCTTTCAAGGGTGGTTAGGATCTCTAGTGGTGTCTACTAATCTTCTGCCGGAACTTGTGACGGTGCATATGGCCTTGGCCTTGCTGATTGTAGCCATGCTGATTTATGCTGTTGATCGCTCACAGCAGGGGCAGGGTGATTTGGTGTTAGGGCAGAAAGTTCTTCCTAATAAGCTACTGCCACTCCTTTGGCTGACTACTTTGTTGACCTTTGGGCAGATCGTCCTTGGCACTCAAGTTCGAGAGCAAGTAGATGTAGTAGCCACGGCTGCTAATTATCTAAACCGGGTGGGTTGGATAGATCAGTTGGGCAACATCTTCAAAATACATCGCTCTTTTTCACTGATACTACTTGTGCTCAATGTATACATAGGGTATCAGTTGTACCAAACCCGAAATGCACAGCTACAGCGCTTAGTTACCGTAACAATGGGACTACTTGGACTGGAAATACTAGCGGGAGTTACGTTGGCTTACTTAGCGCTTCCTGCTACCGTACAACCTGTACACCTTACAGTAGCTACTATTTTGTTTGGTGCACAGTTCTTGACAATTATCCGCTATGCTCGCCAAGCTAAAACGCAACCACAGGCCGCTTATGCAAGTGTTGTTGCGTAACTTTGCGGCCCGGTTCGGAGTCTATCCGCCGGTTGCGTTGTTTTACCCACTGATGACCAAAGCCAGGGCATATTTTCAGTTAATAAAATTCCGGTTGGCGCTGACGGTAGCTTTTTCAAGCGCCATCGGGTACCTGCTCGGAGTCCAAGCTTTCGATTGGGGTAAAGCACTGCTTGTAATGGTAGGTGGGCTGGCCGTAACGGGAGCAGCTAATACTATCAATCAGATTTACGAGATAGATCTCGATAAACTGATGAAGCGAACAGCTAAACGCCCTTTGCCACAAGGTGTCCTAAGTGTCACTGAGGCGTGGGTATTTACGGTAATAATGGGTGTAGTGGGGCTAGGCATATTAACCTATTACTTTAACCCATTAGCAGCGGCGCTGTCATTGATTTCGCTCATACTCTATGGCTTCATTTACACCCCTCTAAAGACCATTTCGCCGATTTGTGTGGCAGTGGGAGCTATTCCGGGAGGTATGCCGCCTCTTATCGGCTACGTAGCCGCCACCGGCATCTTAGGGCCTGAAGCGTGGGTGTTGTTTGGTATTCAATTCATGTGGCAGTTTCCTCACTTTTGGGCTATTGCTTGGGTGCTTGATGACGATTACAAAGCCGCTGGATTTAAGATGCTCCCATCTCCGGGCCAAAAGGACCTACGCACTGCTTTCCAGATCATGACCTATACGTTGCTGCTTATTCCACTAAGCTTGCTGCCTCTGCAATTTAACATGGCAGGTAAAACGTCAGCTTTGATTGCTGTTCTTTGTGGGGTATTGTTCTTGATGCAGACGCTTTACTTGATGCGTACTTGCACTAAAAAGGCAGCTATGCGGATCATGTTTGGTTCTTTTTTATATCTGCCCATCGTGCAAATCGCGCTGGTTCTTGACAAGATGTAAGCCGAGAAAAATCAGTGGAGATGTGAGGAAAATGCAAACTACATTTCCGCTGCGAGTGTTTCATATAAGCTGAGCGTCGCTCAAAAACATACAATTTTCTGCCATGCATTCCTCAGAATTAGAGATTCTTAAAGACCGAGAGCCCGCCATTGGAACCCATCCATTGCGTGTGCTACTCTGGCTCATGATGGTAAGCAGCACAATGATATTTGCTGCCTATACTAGCGCCTACATTGTGCGGCGCGAAGAAGGTAACTGGTTGGAGTTTGATCTACCACATGGTCTGCTGTACACCAGCATCATTATTCTTCTAAGCAGTGCCAGCATTCAGTGGGCCTATGCTTCAGCACGCAAAGACGAATTGCGTCGTGTGCAGATAGGTATTCTAATCACTTTTGTACTTGGCCTCGTATTTTTAGTAGGCCAGTGGAATGTGTGGGGCGAACTAGTGCGTAACAAGATTCACTTCGGTGGCGTTGATGCTAATCCGTCGGGCTCATTCCTGTACGTACTGATGGGAGTACACGCTTTTCACTTAATTACCGGGCTGATTTTTTTGCTGCGCGTATTACGCAAAAGCTTTAACTATCAAGTGCATTCGCGGCAGATGCTCTCTATTGGTAACGTGACCATCTTCTGGCACTTCCTCGGCGGGCTTTGGTTGTACTTGTATTTGTTCCTACTTTTGAACCACTAGTTTCGTCTTACCCCGCACACTATGTCCACCACTATCACGACGCAGCCCCAAACCACTGCCTCCTCCGCCACTGATCGGCCTCGGAGCGGCAACTGGGACGGTGGCAACGAACCCTTTAAAGCTAGCTATGGCAAGCTAATGATGTGGTTCTTTCTGCTGTCGGACGCTTTCACGTTCGCTGCTTTTCTGACCACGTACGGCCTGATTCGCCATCGTTACCCTGCTTTCGACGCTGCCGCTGGTAAAGCATTCAAGTTCTCGACGGCTTACTGGCCTGTTCCAGATCAAGTGTTCAATGCCTTCCCTGGCATGCACGGAACAGAGTTGCCGTTGGCGTTTGTGGCTTTAATGACCATGATTCTGATCTTCAGCTCCGTGACGATGGTATTGGCTGTAGAAGCCGGTCACCGCATGGACAAGCAGGATGTGCAGAAGTGGTTGCTGTGGACTATTCTTTTTGGCGCAACTTTCCTTGGTTCTCAGGCTTGGGAGTGGAGCCACTTCATCGGTGGACATGAGGAGGGCACGCTGATGGCTGATGGATCTGTGTTTCATGGAGCCAACCTAGCGCAGAATCAGTATGGTCCGGTGCTATTCGCTGATCTGTTCTTCTTCATTACGGGTTTCCACGGTACGCACGTATTCTCAGGGGTTTGCCTTTTGGTTTACTGCTTCATCGCTACCACAAACGATACCTTTCACAATCGTGGGCACTACGAAATGGTTGAGAAAGTAGGCCTCTACTGGCACTTTGTAGACCTCGTATGGGTGTTTGTTTTCACCTTCTTCTACCTCGTTTAATTTTCGAATAGTTGAATTGTTAAAGGGCTGGATGTTTTGACAGGCCGTTGAGCAACCAACTATTTAATGATTCAATTATCAAATCATTCACCCAATGGCTAATCACGCAAACACCGAACCGGTACCAGCTGGGGAGATTCCAAAGCCAAATGTAGCTTGGATCTGGAAGACCTTTTTTGTCTTGGTAGGTATCACGGCGCTGGAGTTCGTATTCGTATTCTTGATGAATCCGAGCACACTTCGCAACTCTATTTTCATTATTCTGACCATTTTCAAGGCCTTCTTCATCGTGGCTGAGTTCATGCACTTGAAGCATGAAGTGAAAGCGCTTATTTGGACTGTTCTTATCCCAATGGCGCTTCTCATTTGGTTGCTGATTGCTCTGGTTTCTGAAGGAACATACAGCGGCCAAGCCATCCAGAACGCCTTCAACTAATTACATGAGGCCCAAACACGTCCTGTTGTTGGGCCTTATGTTATTGGTCCCAGTACTGGCTTTCGTGTTTCTCTACACGTTCGGAGCCAACCGTTACGCGCTGCCCACTTTCTTGCCTGACCGAGTTGATTCGACGTTGGTAGAGGGAAAGTGGCGGCGCGATACTGTTTTTCATAGGGTAGCTGATTTTCAATTGGCCTCGCAATCTGGTCGCTCGATTTCGCAGAAGGATTTAGGCGATGGCTTGTATATAGCTAATTTTTTTTACAGCACTTGCCCTGGCGCCTGTCCTCAAATGAACAGCCAAATGGCGCGGATACAAGAGAAATTTCGGCACGAACCGCGCGTAAAATTGGTTTCCTATACGGTGGACCCTGCTCACGATTCGGTGGCGGCTTTGGGGCGTTATGCCGAACAATTTGGTGCTATTGCCGGGAAGTGGTTTTTTCTCACTGGTGACAAATCGGCTATTTACCGGTTAGTTACCGAGGAGTTTCGGCTGCCTGCTCCTAGTGGTGTGGCTCCAGGTATCGTGCACAGCCAAAACTTGTACCTCGTAGACCGTGATAAGCGCGTGCGCGGCATTTACGATGGTACTAAGGCCAAAGATGTGGACCGCCTCATGACGGAAATCAACGTGCTGCTCTACACTTATGACCACAATCAGTAAGCCGGCTCTCGAACCCGGCGACTACACCAAGTACAAAGTAACCTTAGGCATATTGGCCGCGGCCGTGCCGCTAGTAGTAGCCGTACTTTACTACTTCCCCGAAACCTTCCGGATACCCGGGGCACAAGTGAAATTTTTACCTGCTCTGAACGCAGTGCTCAATTCGCTGACTGCAATCTGCTTGGTAGTCGGCTATATGTTCATCCGCAACAAGCAAGTGTTGCAGCACCGTGCTATGATGGGTACGGCCTTTCTGATTAGCTCTCTTTTTCTAATTTCCTATGTGATATATCACTCACAGGAGGCCAGCACCAAGTTTGGCGGGGAGGGGGCTATTCGGTACGTGTATTTCTTTTTGTTGCTTACTCATATCACGCTGGCTATTGTCACGGTGGGCTTGGTGCTATTTACACTCTATTTTGCCCTCACACAGCAATTCGAGAAGCACCGTCGCATTGCTCGCTGGACATTCCCGGTGTGGCTGTACGTATCAGTTACAGGCGTTATCGTGTATTTCATGATTTCGCCGTACTACACCTAGGCAAGGAAACTTTGCTTACCCTACGTTGTTGGAAATAGTATGAAGAAGCTAGTAGTAAACTCGTTTTTTGCAGTGGTGCTCGGCCTGTTGTTTAGCCTGGCTCCCTTGGCAGTTAATGCGCAATGCACTATGTGCAAAACGCAGGTAGAATCATCACGCACAGAGAAGGATGGCTACGATTTCTCGGGCTTAAATAAAGGCATCTTATACATGGCTGCCATTCCGTACCTCTTGATGGGAGCTGTCGGCTATTTTTGGTATCGTAACACGCATCCTCGAAATAAAGCCATGAGCAAGTAATGGCAGCCGTTGATTCTGCGCTGTTGGCAATGGTGGCCCAAAGGTGCCCACGCTGCCATCACGGGCCGCTGTTCAAGTACTCGGCGTGGAATCTGCGTAAGTTCGATGAGATGTATGAAGACTGCGTAGCTTGTGGTCAGTATTACGAGCCAGAGGTAGGGTTTTACTGGGGCGCCATGTACATCAGCTATGGCTTCTCTACGGGTATAGTCTTTCTTACAGGCATACTCTTATACTATTTAGCCAATGACCCGCCAGTGTGGGTGTATATCACAGCGGTGGCTGTTATTGTGGTGGCGTTGACACCGTTGCTCTTCCGCTACGCACGGGTGGTGATGCTTTATTTCTTCGCCGGTATCCGCTACGATTCAACTCTGATAAGTGAGCCACCTTCATAGATAAGTCTATGCCAATGAAAATAGGAAATGCCGCCATTTGGCGGCATTTTTGTTAGGTGCCAGTTTGTGTGGTGCAACGCGCTATTGCCTTAGTCCCTTTCTTTTGAAGCTTTTTCGGTCACTGCCGCTGGCTCTGTTGCTGGCCGCTCTTCTGTGTTTTGTGGGGGCTTACCTGGGCAACAAGTACGGCCAGGTACCCGGCGTACTGCTGCGCACCGATGCGGCCCGATTGCAACGGTTGGTAATGGACGCCGAAACTGATGCCGAGCAGGAAGCTGCAGCCGTAGCCGCACAAGTGCAGGCAGGCAAGCTTAATTTCGAGAATCTAGTAGAGCAAACCACTTACCCTTGCTTTATATTTCGTGGCAACCAGCTTTTGTATTGGTCTGACCATACGGTTCGCCCCAACCGTTCAAATGCCCAGCAAGACTTCCACGAAAAGCTCGTGGTTATGCAGTTTGGGCACTACTTGGCATTACGGCACGTGGCGGGCCCATACGTGGTGCTTACCTACATCCCGCTTGAAGAAAGCTATGGTATAAGCAACCGTTATTTGCGCGAAGGAGCTGAGAGGGCACTATTTCGGGGCCTTAACCTGCGGTTAGTTGCCGATGGCGGCCGATCTAGCCTGCCGAGGCTGTATTCCAATGAAGGCAACTATCTGTTTTCGTTGGAAAGCCTGCAGCCAAATCCCGTAGCGGTTAAGTACTTGCCTCTGGCTTTGATGTTGTTGGGCCTCGGCTTGTACATAGCAGCTTGGGTGATATGGGGAAGGCGCCTTTTCCAGGCACAGCGAGAACTAGCGGGAGCGTTGATTGTGGTGGTGCCGTTGGGAGTACTGCGAGCCATGTTACTGCATTTTGGCTTGCCTTTCTCCTTTATCGAGCTTTCCCTCTTCAACCCGCGGGTATACGCAGCTTCCTGGCTTTCTCCCTCGCTCGGCGACTTACTTATCAATGCCTTGCTGCTAACGGTTGCGGCAGGCTACGCTTTGGTGCTGTTTCAGAGGTACAGAGTGGGACAATGGCCTGAGCGGGTAACCCAGGTTCATACGCGGGTAATGTTGGGAGCAGTGCTGGTATTCAGCTTTTTTGGGCTGCTAGAACTGTTGTTTGAGTTTTACTCCAATTGCTTCAGCAATTCTCAAATCATTGTTGATGTCACGCAGGATATTTCCGTTTCAGGCTTCAAGGCACTGCTGTGTTTGGCCATTGTGCTGCATACAGGAGCCTATTTGGCCGGCTTCTACGTGTTAGCTCAGTTATTTGAGGCTACTGTACGAATTGAAACGCGGCGTTTTGGGGTAATATCACTGGGCTTAAGTGCGCTGGTAGTGTTGCCTATAGGAATAGCGCTCGGGCAAGTCGATTATGTGCTGCTAGGAATTACAGTGCTGTTCTTCTTTTTCTTGCGGCTTACTAGTCTGCGCAGCGTGGCGGCTATGATACCGTATCAGACCTACCTGTTCTTGTTTCTGATGCTCAGTATCAGCTCGGCCGTGGGAGCGTTGGCCTTGTTCGAGCACTTCGATAGGCAGCTTATGCTTAATAAGCAGACGTTGGCCGGCAACTTGCTTGTAGAAAACGATTTGGAGGGGGAGTTTCTGTTGAACGAGCGAGGCCACGAAATGGCAGCCGACCATCTTTTGCGCACGATGATACTGCGCACTATGCTGCCAGGTCCCGTTGTTAATGCAGAAATGGTGCGCCAGCGAATTGTAAAGCATTACCTGCGCGACTATTTCGACAAGTATGAAATAGCCGTTTCTATTTTCAATCCTGCTGGTAAACCGATAGGAGGGGAGCCAAATTCCGAAACCTTGCCTGAGATGCGCAGCCGTTTGTTGCGCTCTGCTACTCGCACCGATCAGCTGAATCTGTTTCTGGTGCGGGGTAGCAATTCTTTCAGCACTCGGCGTTACGTTGACTTTATAACGGTTCCTACTGCGAAAGGCAGCACTACTGTACTGTTGGAGCTTACCTTGAAAAAGCTGACCACCTACAGTGTGGTACCAGAACTCCTGGTTGATCAGAAGTTCTTCCAGCCAGGTTTAGGAGCTGATTTGAGTTATGCTGGCTATGAAAACGACCAATTGGTATATAGCGAAGGCGATTACGACTATATAAACCGTCTGACACCTGAGCTCTATCAGAATCCGCGTTTGTACCAGACCGGTCTTGTAGTAGGTCGGTTTCACCACTTCGCCTTGCGCGACGAAACGCAGCAGCGTACGGTAGTGGTCACCACCGCCACTTATGGTTTTGCCGATTGGCTATCCAACTTCTCATTCCTGTTCCTGCTCCATGCTTTCTTCGTGCTGGTCTCCAGCGGGTTTTACTTGTTAGGTCAGGGGGCATATCTGGATGTATTTCGCACAAATTTCAGCACTAAGATTCAACTTTTCCTGAACCTTGGAATTATGTTGCCTCTGGTAGTGGTAAGCGTGGCTACCATCAGCCAAGTGAAGAATTCGTATCAGCGCGACCTGCGGCGCACCTACGAGCGGCGCGGGCGGGCCGTGCAAGACAACCTGCTCGAAAATAGCCGGCTATTGGCTGATTCGGCTAGTCGGGCTGACCTCCTGGCTTTGGCCGATAACGTGTCGGCGCTTACTGAAACCGACCTCAACCTCTACGATTCGCATGGTAACCTGCTGGTAAGCAGCCAGCCGATCATTTTCGAGTCGGGGCTGCTGGGGGAACTGATGAATCCGCAGGCAGTGGCCGGATTGAAAGAGCAAGTGAAGCCCCGGGTGTTGCTGGTGGAGCGAGCCGGTTCGCTGTCGTTTAACACGCTGTACTTGCCTCTGCGGGCCGCTGCCGACGCCGACGAGCGCGCTAGTGCCGTGCTAGGCTACGTGGGCATTCCCTTCTTCGACTCCGAGAAAGACCTCGACAACAAACTGGTGGATTTGATTGCCATCATCCTGAACACGTTCACGGTGATGTTTATTCTGTTCCTGGTGCTAGCTTTCGTGGCTTCCCGGGTACTCACCAATCCGCTTAAGCTGCTTACCGAAAAGCTGAAGCAAACCACGCTCACCGGGCAAAACGAAATGCTGGATTATCAGTCCAACGACGAAATTGGACTACTAGTGCGCGAATACAACACTATGCTGCTAAAGCTAGAACAAAGCAAGCAGGAACTGGCCGTGCAAGAAAAGGAAGCGGCGTGGCGTGAAATGGCGCGGCAAGTGGCGCATGAAATCAAGAACCCGCTTACGCCCATGAAGCTGAGCTTGCAGTTCTTGCAGCGCGCTATTCAAGACGACCGACCCAACATCAACGAGCTGCTAGGCAAGGTTTCTCAAACGCTTATCACGCAGATCGATGTTCTGACGGACATTGCAACCTCGTTTTCCAACTTTACCAACCTGCCCGCTATGCGTCCTACGCGGCTAAATGTGGTGCAGGTAGTCCGCCGTTGCGTGGAGTTGCACCAAGGAAGCCGCCCCGATGCCCGCATCACGCTCATAATGCCAGTAGGGGAGGAGCCGGTTATGGTATTTGCCGACGAGAATTTGCTGGTGCGGACATTCAATAATTTGCTCATCAATGCCCTGCAAGCAGTGCCGAAAGAACGAGTGGCAGTTATCGAGGTGTGTCTGCAAATTCAGTTAGAGGGCCGTGTGCGTATTGGTATTCAAGACAACGGAGCCGGTATTTCAGAGTCTGTCCGCGAAAAAATATTCGTTCCTAATTTCACTACAAAAGAGACTGGTTCCGGTATTGGGTTAGCAGTGGTGAAGCGCGGTATTGAAAGTGCTGGCGGCAGCATCTGGTTCGAAACGCAGGAAGGCAGCGGTACCGTTTTCTATATAGAGCTGCCGTTGGCCGGCTAAGGAAACTGAGAATGAGTTCCGAAGAGATAACTAGCTACGGAAAGCAATAAAAATATTGTAAAGTATATCTGCTAGCGGCTATAAAATTTGGCCTGCTGAGCTTGTGAAGTAACTGAGTGTGAGATTAGATAGGAACAACTGGTAACGAAGCTCGGCACGAATATGGTGTCCTTGTACGTTGTTGAGCCTGCTTACCTTTGTATTTAATTGCCTTCGATGATCAGCAGTTTTACGCCCCGCTTTCTGCGCTTTTGGCTGCTGCTGACTTGTATGTGTGGCACGGCCGCCGCCTGGGCTCAGCAGCGGCCCGAACTACCACCCAACACGCGCCGGTGCGTGTGGGTGCGCCTCGCTTCCGATCAAGATTTCACCGAATTCACTTTGTCCGATACGCTAACTGTGGTGCCTACCTCAGTCAGCATCAACGGGCGCGCTGTGGCCTATGACGCCCGCACCGACCGGTACCGCTACAGTCAGCCCCGCCGCGTACCCGCCCCAGACCCGGGCGAACCTGATCTTGTGCTGCCGGGCCTGGATTCGGTGCTAGTATGTTATCGGGTGCTGCCGTTGCGACTAGCGGCACCCCAGTTTCGGCGTCCACGAGGTTTGCTCGACAGTGCAGACTTTCCGCGGCGCAACTTGGGCGCGCAGGACTTTACGGTGAAAGAGCAAATTCTGAGCACGCCGGGCATCAACAAAACCGGCAATTTGGCCCGCGGCATTAGTTTTGGCAACTCTCAGAACGTGTTTGTCAACTCCTCGCTCAACTTGCAGCTTGAAGGCAAACTCACCGACAATATCAACCTGACGGCGGCCATCAGTGACCAAAGCGTTCCATTTCAGCCCGAAGGCAATACTCAGCAACTCCAGGAATTCGACCGAATCTACATCACGCTTACCAGCCAGCGCTGGAACCTGACCGCCGGCGACGTAGTGCTGCGCAACAAGCCTGATTACTTCCTGCGCTTCTATAAAAACGTACAGGGCGCTGCTCTAGAAGTGAATATGGGACAGCCCGGCGTGGGATTAAGTGGCTTTAGCACGCCCCAGTTAACGCCGCTGCCCAATTACCCAGGCATCAATCCGGGTACGTATTCCACTACCACTATTACCAACGGCGGGCAAACGCCAGCTATGAGCCCCACTGCTGCCCCGAGCAGCATACTGCCTACTGCACCCGGCCAGGTTTTGCCCCCTGGTACTGAGCCGGCCGGGGTAGTATCAGGCACGGCTAGCACGGTGGAGCAAGGGCGGCACGGCCCGATTCGGTCCTCCACTACGGTGGCGGGCGGGGTGGCCAAGGGCAAATTCGCCAGCATCGATGTAGCTCCCATCGAGAACGTGCAAGGTCCGTACCGGTTACGTGGGCCCAATGGCGAGCAATTTATCATTGTGCTAGCCAACTCCGAGCGGGTATACCTCGATGGTCGGCTGATGACGCGAGGCTTCGACAACGACTACGTCATCGACTACAATCAAGCAGAAGTCACGTTTTCGCCGCAGCACCTCATTACCAGCAATTCGCGCATTAAGATTGACTTCGAGTACTCCGACTTCAACTACGCCCGCTCGCTCTACTCCGCCAGCCATTACCAGCAATTGGGCCGGCTAGCGTTGCACGGCAACTTCTACCGCGAAGCAGATAACCCCGACAACTCACCGAACTTAGTACTCGACAGCCTTGACAGAGTAGCCCTGCGCAACTTGAGCGAAAATGTGCCCCAAGCCACTGTAGCGGGCGGCAAAAAAGGAGAATACAACCGGCAGGTGGTGCAATACACCCGCGACGTGCGGCTAGTAGGCAGCCAGTCAGTGGAGGTATATACGTATCTGACGGACTCGCTGCAGGAAGCTTACGATGTACGCTTTACTGACGTAGGCCAGGGCAACGGCGATTATCGTTTGAGTGTGGCCAACGCCAGCGTCAATGGTCGGGTGTACGAGTATGTGGGGCCGAAACTCGGCAATTATCAGCCGATTCGGTTGCTGCCCGCGCCCCTGCAAAAGCAGGTTATTTCGGCTGGCGCGAGCTATCAGGTGGATGCTAACTCAACGGTATTTGTGGACCTAGCTTCGTCGGAGTTGGACCTGAACCGGTTTTCGCCGGAGTCTGATAAAGGGCACGCCATGCGGGTAGGCTACGTGGTACAAGACCGTAAACTACCTGGCTTAGGCTTTTTGAAAGACTACCGCTTTCGTAGCGCCCTCGACTACGAGTACACCAGCCCTGAATTTGCGCCAATTGACCGGTACCGCGACATCGAGTTTGACCGCAACTGGAGCACGACCAGCACCGTGCAAGGCAATGCCACGCGCCGCGAAGCTCGGGCCGATAACATCCTGAATTTTGCAGTAGGCGTCACCAAAGATGCTGATAACGCCGTTAACTACCGCCTGAGCCGCCGTTTCCGCTCGGGCGAGGCCGATGGTTTGCAACACTGGTTGGATGCGGCCCGGCAGATAGGTGGCGTACAATTGCGGGGAAGTTTGTTTCTGCTGAATTCTAAGGCGGGTACCAGTAAGTCGGAGTGGGCGCGGGGCGAAGCGGCGGCGCGCTACGTGCGAGGCCCCATAATACCCGGCTACGCTTACCGCTTCGATAAGAACCGCGTGGCCGCCCCCTCTGGCGATTCCGTTTTACTGTCGTCGGCCAATTACTTCGACGAGCACAACGTGTTCATCCAGAGCCAGGATTCCGCCAAAACCCGTTTCCGTGCTGATTATACCTACCGCCGCGACCAAACGCCCAACACCAACCAGAGTGAGTTGCAACGCCGAGGTGTCGCTCAAACTTGGCAGGGAACGATGGCCACCCGCCTCGGCAAAAGCCAGGATTTGGCCGTGCTAGCCACCTACCGCGACCTAGCTGCCCGCGATAGTGCTCGCCAGCGCACGGTACTCACCAAAATCGATTGGAACGCCAGCTTGCTACAAAACCAGATACGGTCGGAGCTGAGCTACTCGGTAGCGACGGGTCGCGAACTGCGGCGCGACTACACGTTTTTGCCCGTACCCAACGGCCAAGGTACCCATTACTATGGCGGCGACACGGCTCCCCTCAACGGCCGCGAAGACCGAGACGAATTTTTGGAAGCGCAAACGCCCGATGCTGTGTACCGGACGCACATTAAAGTGTATTTGCCCACCGACGACTACATTATTGCTTTCACCAACCGGTTCAGCTACCGCCTGACTACTGCCGCCCCTCGTACGTGGCGCGATGGAGGCGGCTGGCGTCAATTGCTTTCCCGCTTTTCCACCATCAGCACTGTCACGCTGGATCGGCGCACGATTGACAAGAGCTTATCGACGCGGCTGAACCCGTTTGCTTTTCAAACGGAAGACACGCTGCTACTTTCCTTGAACAAGCTGCTACGCAACACGCTGTATTTCAACCGATCGAATCCTATTTTCGGGGCTGAGCTGAGCGTGCAGCAAACTCAGCAGAAAGTGCTTCTTTCGCAGGGTTCCGACATCCGCAACCTCGCCGCCCAAAGTCTGTTGTTGCGTCGGACCTTAGCACAATCGTTCACGGGACGCCTAAATACCTCCCGCACTATTCGCCAAAGCACTTCCAACTACCTCGACAGCCGCAACTTCCGACTGCTCATCTACGAAGCCGCCCCCGAAATCAGCTACCAGCCCAACGGTACACTGCGCTTCACCGGTACTTATCTGCGAACCAGTAAGAACAACACTGCCCCCATCGACACGATTACTAAAGCTCGTGGAGTTTTTGATGAACTCGGTGTTGAGGTCCGCGTTAGTCAAGTAAGCAAACGCACAATTACAGCCAGCACGCGTTATGTGGGGATTGATTTCGCAGGCGACCCTAATTCGGTAGTGGGCTTAGAAATCCTGAACGCCCTGCGTCCAGGTAGCAACTTTACCTGGAATCTGAACGTGGAACAACGCCTCAGCAACGGCTTGAACATAAATTTGGCTTATGATGGCCGCAAAGCCAACGGCCTTAATGTGGTGCATACTGGCCGAATGCAAGTGTCGGTGCTGTTTTAGGAACTCGAGGCAGTTGTTTCCACTGAGAAGCCAGTAAGTAATACCTCATATACCCGGAAGTCGCTACATAGTAGTTCTTCCGCTAATGCGTGAGTTAGCTCTAGCCCCAGCACGGTTAAGCGCGTATATGCTTCTTCACGACAGAAACTGGCTTCTCCGTGATGCTCGTCAATAGTCAAAAGAAGGTCGCACAACCGTTGCTCAATAGCAGTTCCTTCCATCTGACTGAAGAGAGTCAGCGACAGGTGGCTCTGCTTATCTCGCTTACTTTGGTGCCATAACTGGTGAACTACGGGCGTGTTGAGCAGGCTATCAACAATCCACACCGGATGATCAACTGACAAGGCAATAACCTTCTCACCGAATAGCAAGTCGAGCACCAAGAAAACGTGCTGTCGGCGCATCAGAGCAAGCTTTGTTGCAGCAACTTTCGCATAGCGAGCAGTACGGCCAATTCAGCTTGCCCAGCGGGCGCCTTGGCAGCGTCTAGTTGCTTTTGGGCGGCAGCTAGCCAGGTAGGAGTAGGCGCTTGCCCGCTTTCTAGTTGCTGCACCCGTTCCAAGCCCAACGCAGCGAGCCGTTGGAGCTGACTTGAAAGCGGCGCGTACTCTAGCAAAGCGGGGGAAGCGGCAAACAAAGGCTGTAGCTTAGTGTCGTTAGTTTCCCAAAGTTTAAGTTGGTCACGCACAGCCATTAATGCGTCGCTCGTGGCGGACTCTTTGAGCGCAGGTTTGTTGGCAGGAGCGTAACGGGAAAGCAGAACACTCACTTTATCATTGAACTGCCTAGCTATATCGGACTCAGCAGGTGCGGCATCTACAAGGCGGTTTAGGGGCGTCTGGGGGGTGTACGTGAAGCCCTGAAAATGGCGCTTATACTCTTTTACTGGCTCCAGCACCTCCGCCAACGTGCGCAAGGGCACCCGATACGTAGGACCGCCCATCTGCGACAGAAGCTGCATCGGCGCCTTGCGATGTTGCAAGCCTAGCCTTTCTAGCTGAGTGGAAACAGCCGCTAAACGACGGTACATATCTGGTACGTCCTGAGTAGCAACGGCCGGCGACCAAAGCCGTTCGGCCACAGCGGCTGTGCGCGGCCAAATCCGTGAGTCCATTACTACACTGTCGGCAAACTCGGCCCACATAGTGGCCTCACCGCCTAGAATCAACTTTTGTTGCTCGGACGTTAAGGGAGTATCGGCTGGCAGTGGGTCATTGGCGTAGTAAGTGGCTGCCGTAAAGTTTAGGTCGATGTAGTAGCCATTGGAGAGGATGGCGCTGTGCCCCGCTAGAGCAGCATCGTTAAGTCCTTTTTTGCCACGCCAGCTTTGAATGACCGCATTCTGAGGCAAGCCAGGGCCTAAGATTTCGTCCCAGCCAACCATCTTCTTGTTGTAGTTCGTGACGATGGCCAGCACCCGGCGGTTGAAGTAGGTTTGCAATTTGTGCTTGTCCAGCGTTTTGCCATCGGCCTTTAGCATGCCGTTGGCTTTGGCATACTCCATGATGCGTGGGCTGCGCCGCCACTGTCGGCCGTCGTTTTCGTCGCCCCCTATGTGAAAATACGGGTCGGGAAACAAGGCTGTCATCTCCCTGAAAAGAGTGTCGAGCAAGGCGTAAGTGCTTTCTTTCGTTGGGTCCATGGCCACGTTGGCCGTCCGCCAACTCTGATACACAGTGTACACGGAGTCGTTGGATGCTAATTGTGGGTAGGCCGCATTCCAGGCGATGGTGTGGCTTGGTACGTCGAATTCTGGTAACACTCGGATACCACGGGCAGCCGCGTAAGCCAGCACCTCTCGCACTTGCGCCTGCGTGTAATATTGGCCACTGATTTCATGCAAACGCGGTAGCACCCTGCTTTCCACCCGAAACCCTTGGTCGTCGGAAAGGTGCCAGTGTAGCACATTCAGCTTTACGGCAGCCATAGCATCTAAATTGCGCTTGATAAGTGACACCGGCATAAAGTGCCGCGAGGCGTCAATGAGCAGTCCTCGCCACGGAAAGCGGGGTTGATCTTGGATATCAACTTCGGGTAGTTCACTGTGGTGCCCAGCAGTCTGAGGAAGTTGCTCGAGCGTTGCTAATGCCCGCAGCACGCCCAAGCTAGTTGGGGCATCAATCGTGATGCCCATTGGTGTTACGCGCAGGCTATATCGTTCCTCATCAAAAGCTTCTGGTCGGCCTACTTTGCCATACCGAATTTGAAAGGGCACCACATTAGTGCCTACTGGCCACGCACTGCCGTCGCGGTGCAGTCGAAACAAGGTGCGCACCACGGCGGCGGCGGTAGCGGTATCAGCCGGGCCCTGCACCCGTGGGCGCAGATACGTTTTCCAACTTAAGCTGCCGGCTCCCCACCGCACTGAAGTTGGCACGGGGAGCAGGTTGCGGGATGCCGGCGCGTTCTGTGCCGACAAAGGCATTGAAGCACGCCATAACAAAAATAAGGCAACAAAGAGGCGGCTATACATAGGCAATACAAGTAGTGGAGGGCAGCGAAAGATACGGGAGCCGCTGCATCACAAGCCAAGTATAGCAGCATTCGTGCCGAGTGTACATGTTCTAAAACTCGCATTTCTACTCAAGTAAATTCTTACAACAAACCGCTTCAACAACAAGAAGCTAGTAGTCATTATAACACATGTACCGCGTTCTATTAGCTCTAGTGATAAAAGTATCTATAGGTCCCTCTTGATCAGTCGTGTTTCCCAGGTTTATAATATTTCTTGTACAGTGTGGATGAAATTAGCAGCAACAAAAGAAGGATCTGTTCATCGACTACTACGTGGTGTTCATCGAAATTTAGAGTAGTAGATTTTTGTGTATTAACAATATGAAAAGGACTAATGTACTGGCAAATTTATGTATATAGTTATATTTAATATGCAGAGCGTATAGCTTTATTAACTCTACAAGTAACTTTATAAAGCTTTGGACGAATATTGTTGAATACCATCTATTTTACTTTAAAATGTATTAATAAATAGTCCTATTTAAAGACAAAGGCTAATTTGTTATTATTGCCAAATAAATTAATGTATTCGGTGTATGCAGAAAAAAGTACTATTATTTGTCTTCTTGATGGTGTTGTCATTTTCGTCTTATAGTAGCACTTACTACATAAGCTCCAGAGGGGATGATCTAAGTTCAGGTACTTCAGCAACTACCGCTTGGCGAACAATAAATAAGGTGAATAACACTCGCTTGTTTCCGGGTGATATTGTATTGTTTGAAGCAGGCAATGTATTTATAGGTGGGCTTGAGCTAGGTAGTACTACACAGGGTACAACAGCACATCCTATCGTCTTTAGTTCCTATGGTATTGGCCGAGCTATTATCAACAGTGGCACCGGCGCTGGCTTCTATGCTCATAATGCTGGCGGAATAGAGTTGCGCGACCTTGAATTTACTGGCTCTGGTAGGTTGGCCAATACTAGTGCAGGAGTGGAGTTTTATCTTGATTCTGCGAATGTGCACTTGCAGCACTTAGTGCTTGATAACATTAATGCACATGGGTATCGGGATGGAGGCATTATTATAGGCAGTTGGAACGGCACTAGTGGCTACGACCAAGTGCGAGTTACCCGGTGTACAGCATCAGCCAATGGTAGTGTTGGTATTGTATCATATGCAGAATTACCATCTGCCCATCACAACTGGTACGTAGGTTATTGCCAAGCATTTGATAATTCTGGTCGCGCCGATATCACCGATAATCATACTGGTAGCGGTATTATACTTGGAGGAATTGATGAAGCCCTTGTAGAGTATTCAGAAGCGTACCATAATGGATGGCTTAATGCAAATCAGAACGGGGGACCAGTAGGCATCTGGGGATATTATTGCAATAACCTAACCATTCAGTATTGCGAGTCACATCATAATGAGTCGGGTACCTGTAGGGATGGAGGCGGATTCGACTTGGATGGGGGCTGTACTAATTCAGTACTTCAGTATAATTACTCCCATGACAACACTGGGCCAGGCTATCTGCTGGCTCAATACCCAGGTGCACCTCCAATGCACGATCTTACTATTCGCTATAACATTAGCGAAAATGATGGACGCGGCTGCGGACAAGGGGCCTTGTTGCTCTGGTCAACAGGGGCTAGTGGTGGTATCCAGCGCGCTAATATCCACAACAATACCATTTACGTGAGTCCGCCTGCTGATGGCTCGCGGCCTAAAGCAGTAGATATTATCAGCGGTGGCATCAGTGAGGTGGTTATACGCAACAACGTGTTCCAAACTACAGGAGGTCTGCCACTAATAGCGAGTATGACAACAGAAGGAGTGCTCCTTCAAGGCAACGCGTACTGGAGCAGTGGACAAACCTTACAACTGAATTGGGGCTCCGGGCACTACAACTCGTTGGAAGCATGGCGGGCAGCCAGTGGACAGGAAAAAATTGGTGCTCGCACTACAGGCATTGAGATAGATCCGCAATTGCAGCAGCCAGGCGCAGGGGGCACATTAGCAATTTTAAGCTCAGGAAGACAGTTGACTTCGCTTACAGCGTATCATCTGCAGTCCGGCTCCAATCTAATGAACGCAGGCTTAGATCTGCTCACCGAATTCAACTTAAACTCCGGACCACGCGACTTTTTTGGTAATCCTACACCTGCGCGCGGTGCTGGGCGCTCGATTGGAGCCTACGAAAACAGTATCGTTGCTAGCAGTGCCAATGCTGCTAAGATTAATTGGTGCAGTGTTTACCCTAATCCTGCCAGAGGAAGTGTTCATTTGAGCGTCGTTAATTTAGGAGCAACTGGCCGCACTCCAATTTCAATTAAAGTGTATGACATGATGGGCCGGCTCCAATTTTCACAAACACGGCAAGCGCAGGCTGATAACAATTTAGACCTACAACTTCAGCTTGGTGCTTTGGCAGCAGGTCGTTATCATTTAGAAGTTCTGCAAGGAAACCAACGGTACAGCGAAGCACTGCTTGTCGAGTAGCATTATTCTTTACTAGCGGTTCATCTGGTAATTCAATAGACTACACTAAAAGAAATCTATAGCAAAGTCCTTCGAGTGTTAAGGTGCTATAGAAAATCCTATGTACTAGCCCGATGCGTATCGGTGCCATTGCACATAAGCTGAATAACAACGGCACGCTAGGAAGCAGCTACCCTGTCTTCTCTTAGCGTGCCGCTCGTGTTTATGTCTCTTTTACTTCTCTATTAGTTTGTGCGCTTTTGCGCACGTTATCTATTTGCTCAACTGCAAGACGCGTTTAGTGAGCAATAGAGACTTTGATCGACTGATTGATCTGCACTTAACTTTCCGCAATTTGCAGCCCGTCAATACGGCTATTCAGGTAAGGTTTTGGTGTTTTCTTTTAGTGTATGAGTTCTCCTTCTCGGATAGTTAGCTGGTTTTGCACGGTGTTATTGCTGGCGATGACTTGGTGGTACCATCCGGCCTCTCAGCCCTGGCCTACGTCGCCGGTTCTGAACTGGGATGCTTCAGGCTACTATCTCTATCTACCTGCCATATTCGTCCACCACGACTTGCGTGAGCTAAACTTTCGCGACCAGTTGCTCAAAGAATATGCACCTACTCCGAGTTTCTATCAAGCATTCCGGCATGAAGGCAGTGGAAACTTCGTGATGAAGTACCCCGCCGGGTTAGCTTTGCAAGAGCTGCCTTTTTTTCTTGTAGCTCATGCGCTCGCCAAACCATTAGGTTTCCCAGCCGATGGATTCTCGCCGCCCTACCAGTTGGCCGTCAAGCTGGCGAGCTTGCTGGTATCGGTGCTCAGCTTTTGGCTGGTGCGTCGGGCGCTGCTTCCTCGATTTGGGGAGTGGCCCACAGCACTTACATTGCTTATTCTGCTGCTAGGTACAAATTACATTGTGTATAGTGGTGCTGGTCATGCCGGTATGACGCACTGCTGGCTGTTTGGCTGGTATGCAGTACTATTGCTCCTTACGCCTTCTTTCTACTCTCGCCCGAACTTAGCAAAAGCAGTAGGTATCGGTGCCGTAATTGGGCTAATGACGCTGACGCGCCCCACCGAAATTCTGGCTGTGCTACTGCCTATGCTTTGGGGCTTAAATCCAACTGGCGCGGCCTTACACGAGCGGCTAGCCTTCTGGCAGCGCCAATGGCGCCTGCTGGTTGGTGCGTTGCTGGCGGGCGGTGTGCTATTGGCAATTCAACCTTTGTATTGGCATTATGCCAGTGGCGACTGGATAGTGTACAGCTATCAGGAGCAGGGGTTTAATTGGGTGAAACCGCACTTATGGGATGGTATCTTCAGTTTCCGCAGTGGCTGGTTGCTGTACTCGCCGCTGATGCTAACCGCGCTGGTTGGCTTTGGGCCGTTGCGCCGTCAGCAGCCAGATGCCTTCTGGCCTATGCTCGTGTTTACGGTGCTGTTCATATACGTCACGTTTGCTTGGAACGAGTGGACGTACGGCGGGGGCTAGGTCAACGGGCTATGATTGAAAGCTACGCGGTGCTGGCGTGGCCCATGGCCGCGGCCCTGCGCTGGCTGTTAGGGCGTCCGCGGTGGGCGGCAGCCTACGGAGTGGTAGCCGTAGTGGGTTGTGCGTACGGGTTTTGGCTCACGCAGATGTCGATACCGGGTGGGCAAGGTGGCCTGTTGGCAGCTGGCGAAATGACTCGTGCCTATCTGTGGCGCATTTTGTTTCGTTATCAAGTGCCCCCGAAACCATGCTGTTGCTTGACAGCAATGCCGAATTTACCGGTACGGCCCGCAATACGCACGTGCTGTGGCGGCAGGATTTTGAACAGACGGCTCTTGGTATCTGCGGTACGCCCGCCTTGCAGGGCAATTGCTCGTTGGCTCTCGATTCACTACACCGGCAAAGTACAGAATGGATAATTCCGGCTCGTCCGGGCCAGTTTGAGTGGCTGCGGGCTTACGCCGATGCCCGTGCCGATCAAAAAGAATGGGACCTAAACCGCATGACTCAATACGTAATACGGTTTAGGCACGGCAACGACATTGTGAAGGCGCGCACCATTCGTTTCCAACGGGCCTTAGATGCAGCTTGGCCCCGTACCTTGTTTTTCGATGTACGCCCGCCCAAAGAGGAGTTCGACAGCATATCCATCACCTTCCTCTACTATGGTACCACCGCCAACCTGCTCCTCGATAACGCTCGGCTGGAAGCATTCGATGAGTAGTAGCGTTTACTAAATCAAGCCGCGCGCTTTGAACTCCAGGTACTTGTTAATGGTATCCACCGTCAGGTTTTGTGGAGCCGTAAGTAAGGAATGAATACCGTAGCGGTTCAATTCGCGCACGATTTGGCGTTTTTCTTGAGCGAATTTTTCAGCAATGGTTTGGTTGTAAACGTCCTGTGTAGTTTCGGCTGGTGCGTCCAGAAACTCTCGTAATTCCGTGTTTTCGAAGAATACCACCAACAGCAAGTGGTCTTTAGCGAAGCGGCGCAAGTAGGGCAGCTGGCGCTGCATGCCGCTCAGCGTCTCAAAATTGGTAAACAGAATAAGCAGGCTGCGCTGCCGGATGTTGGTTTTGACGGTGATGTACAGCCGCTCGTAGTCGGTTTCCAGATACTTGGTGCGCTGACGATACAAGACCTCAAGCAATTTGCCCATGTGGCCGCCCCGGCGGTCGGCTGCTAGCAAGCTGCCGGGCTGGTGCGAAAACGTCAGCAGTCCAGCCTTGTCGTGCTTAAGAATAGCAATGTTGCTCACGACCAGCGTGGCATTGATGGCGTAGTCCAGCAGGCTCAGGCCGTTGAAGGGCATGCGCATCACCCGCCCTTTGTCGATGAGGCAGTACACCTGTTGGGCGCGCTCGTCTTGATAATGGTTCACTACCAAGGCCTCTGCAGCGTGATTGGTGGTGGCGCGGCGGGCCGTGGCTTTCCAATTGATGCTGCGTGGATCGTCGCCGGCTACGTAAGGCCGAATCTGCTCGAATTCTAGGCTGTGGCCCACTCGCCGTATGCGCTTCACACCTACTTCCGTTAGGCGGTTGCTAATGGCGAGTAGCTCGTACTGCCGCATCTGCAAAAACGAGGGATACACGGGCACCGTCCGGCTATCATCGAACCGAAACCGCCGCCGTACCAAGCCTAGCGGCGAAGCTACATAGACATTCACGGCCCCAAACTCATATTCACCCCGCTTGACGGGCCGGAGCTGGTAACGAATGACAGTTGTTTCTCCCGCCTTTATTTCCGTCCGAAACAGCACGTCGCGCCGCTGAAACTGATGTGGAATTTCGTCGATTGTCTCGGTATAGATGGGGAACCGGTAGTAGTTTTCTAGGTAGATAGCAATATCGTTCTCTGAGCCATTGGCCAGCTTATCGCCCATCACCCGGCGACCGAAAACGTGCCCTGCCTCGCCGCGAGCTGGTGCATACAGCAAGCCTGCATCGAAGGCGGTTAAAACCAGAAGCAGCCCAAGCGCCAACTGTACTGGTGCCAGCCAACCCGATAGAAAAAAAGCTACTACCAACCCAATAACAAGGGCGGTTAGCGCGAAAAAGAAGCGGCGAGTAAGAAAGAAGGATTTCATTAGTTCAGTAAAGCCCTGCTGCAATTGCAAGGACGGCGCAATGACAGCGCTTAGCGCGGTACTTCGATCTGCTGCAAAATCTGCTTCACGATATCGTCGGCAGTGCTGCCTTCCATTTCCCGTTCTGGTGTGAGTTGAATACGGTGGCGCAGCACCGGCGAGGCCAAATACTGCACATCTTCGGGCGTAACGAAGTCGCGGCCGCGGAGGGCAGCAAGGGCTTTAGCGCCGTTTAGCAGGGCCAGGGAGGCGCGGGGCGAAGCACCCAAGTAAAGCCCTTTGTGGGCGCGCGTCTGCCCGACAAGGCGGGCAATGTATTCGAGTAGCTTGGGCTCAACGTGCTGCCGGCGTACTTGCTCACGTAAGCCGCGCAAATCATCGGCCGTCAAAACGGCTCGCACTACATCCAGTGGCGCGCCTCCGAAACCAGCGTGATGCCCTTGCAGGATGCTTACTTCTTCTTCCACGCTTGGGTACCCCACGTTCAGTTTGAACAGGAACCGGTCGAGCTGCGCTTCGGGCAAGCGATAAGTGCCTTCCTGCTCGATAGGGTTTTGAGTGGCCAGCACTACAAACGGGTCGGGTACGGTGTAGCGAGTGCCATCCTGCGTTACTTGGCGTTCCTCCATCACCTCAAACAGCGCCGACTGCGTTTTGGCAGGGGCACGGTTTATTTCATCGATGAGGACTATGCTGGCGAAGATAGGACCAGGGCGAAACTCGAAATCCGCCTTATTGGGCCGAAATACTGATGTACCTAGCACATCAGAAGGCATCAGATCAGGCGTGAACTGCAGACGGCTAAAGGGCACATCTAGAGTGCGAGCCAGCAATTTGGCGGTAAGAGTTTTGGCCACGCCGGGTACTCCTTCAAGCAGCACGTGGCCATCGGCTAGGATGGCGGTTAGCAGTAGTTCGGCTAGCGCTTGCTGTCCTACAATCACCTTGCTCAGCTCGTGCCGGATAGCATCAGCGTGGCGGCTTAGATGACTTAGATTGGTGCGCGAAGCAAAAGCTGTTGGCTCGGAAGTCTCCGCTGCTGGCACGGTCTCTATGTCTTCTCTAATTGGTGCCGGGTCTGCGTTAGGCGATGCCGCTGAAGTAGGAAAAGGAGTTGCGGGGACTAGGTTGGATTCATCACTGAGAGGGGCCGCATCAGAGGAATGACCTGAGTTGTCTAAAGTGTTTTCCATTATTGACAGAAAGAAATTTCGAAGTGAACGAACAAGAAATGAAGTTGGGAGAATATCATATAGTTTTCTTAATTAACGTATTGAAAGCGCGTTATACTCGCGTATCAAGCTTTATTAAAATAGTTATAAATTAGATTAATACAAATTATCTAATGAGTGCAATAATTAAGATACATCTTTTCGGAAATCGTTTAAGGCTTTGTTCAGCGCTAGTAAATCCGAATCGGATACTTGGGGAGCAGTGAGCAAAAAGTTGATGCGTCGGACCAGTGCATCGACATCGGTGCGTGGAATACCAGTTTTCTGCGCTAGCCGCTCCCGCGCGGCATCGTCGTTCAAGTCCAGACTTGGCTCATGAAGGCGCGTGCGCAGATGCTCTAGAAATAGCTGGATTTTCTTTTCCGCAATGGCGCTGTGGCTATTGCCTTGCCGGTATAGGCCAGCCACCGTGCGCGTGAAAAGCAACGTGGTATTGGGCAGCGGCTTAAAAATCGGAATGACGCGTTGCCGACGACGAGCCTCAAACAGCACGAACAAGAGTGCGCCAAGCAAACTCAGGTACAAGGCCCATCGCAACGCATCATGAGCTAGCAGCACCCGCAATAACGACTGCTCGCCTTGGCGCCCTTGCTTCTGATATTCATCCCACCACACCGTGTGGCCAACCGGTAGATAAGAGAGAGCAGCAAAGGCAAAGTTGCCAGTACGGGGCTGTAGCGCGAAGTAATTGGTGAAAGCCAGCGGGACGGTGCACAAGTAAAGGTGGCCGCGCCCGTGCGGCACACTAACCAGCACAGCCCGCCCAGCTGTATCAGCGGCCAGTTGGGTAGCCACCAAACCGCTGTCAGGCAGCAGACGATAAGAGGCTCCCAATGCTGGCAACCGAAATCCATTGCCTGCAGCGCGGGCCAACCGAGGGTTGCTAAGCAGTAGGCGCACCGAATCGACCAAAGTAGTATTGGCCGTAGTTGCTTTCTTCCGAGGACGTAGCCGAGGCACAAACGCAGCGGTGCGAAAGCCAATAGTATCGGTGAAATGACGGTCGAATTGCTCGGCAGCAATAAACACATCGTTACCGCGGGCGACGTGGCGCAGTAAAGCTCGGCAGTCGGAAGCACTTAGCTCGAAAACATCATCCACAAAAACGTAGGTGGCCTTCGGGTATCCGGCCTCGGCTAGTCCGGCCTCGTAATCTTCATCGTCGGAGGGGTGCTGGTGGTATCCGTAGCCGCTAGCTGAGGCTCAGCAGCAGTGGTTGCTGTGGTGTTGGTAGCGGCCGTTGTGTCGGCGGAAGCCACTTCTTCGGGTACTTCATCAGACTTTTCCCAAGTGGTTGAATCGGAGGCCACAGTTACAGCGGCCGTATCAACGGCAAGGTCGGTATCGGGCTCATCCTCACCTTCAATCTGATTGTAGATGGGCACTCGAATGGTGCGAACTTCGCGTTTTTCAACGCCCATGATGTCGGGCAGCAAGTCGTAGAGCACGTACGTGCCGTAGGGAATCTTGTCTTTATTCTGGAAAGTTGGGGTCCAGTCGAGGGGTTTGGGGCGATAGTACTCTACAGCCACGTAGGCTCCAAATAGTAGCGCCAACCCCAATACATACCAGCGGAACGTTGTCATAACGGGGGAAATCAGGCGGCGCGGCGCGGACTAGCCAGAAGTTGCTGAAAAGCTTCGCGAGTGGCGCGGGCTTGCGCGTAGTGCGTGGGCGTGAGGTCGTCGTGCTCGCCGTACCACACGTAGTCGAACTGCTGGGTTAGCTCTCGGAAAGCGGTGGCTAACGGACCAGCGGGCAACTCATAGAGATAGTCGTGATTGGTTTTGTCGGGTTGCCACCGGATGAGCCCTTGATCGGCGAGCTGCTTGAGCACTTTCAAATAGCCTAGGCGTATCGCTAAGCGATGGTTGCCAGTGCCTTCTGCCTCCTGAAGCAGCGTCTGAAAATCAAGAGCATGAATGTCCTCTGATTCGGTGTCGTAGGACAGCGGGGCACGCTGCGGGGCGCGACCGAAGGCGCGGGTGATATCCACTTGCATCAGCTTCAGCACTACAAATACGAAGGCGAGGACAAGAGCAGCGTAGATGCCGTATTCCCACAGTACCTTGCCAGGGCGGGTATTTAGCAGTTCGGCCACCCAGCGCCAAAACCGCATCCATAGCAAATCCCAGGCGCTCAGCTCACTTTTCACGGTCACGTACTGAAAGTCGCGCTGCTCCCGAAAAGAACGCAGCCGCTCAGCTTTTGGGGCTCGGAGCACCACGTTGCTAGATTGGTCGCGTGGCAGAGGAAGGGGTGGAGCGGCGGCGTTGCGGGCTGGTTGGGCCAGCAGTGGCGGAGCGGCCAGTAGCAGCACCAAAGCCAGAACCCGAACGAGACAACAGAAAAGAGTACGCACAGAATAAAAGGATAAGTAGGCAGTGGAAGCACCCGGAAAATAGTAGCTGTAATGCGGCTTGGAGCTAGGTGCTTACGGCTTGTATTGTGCCACCTTAGTATTCGCCTTCGTCATCGGGACGGAAGGTGCTATTGTAAGCCACTGGAGCTCTACCGCTGCCAAGGCTAGCCACAAGGTTGCGCATGCCCAGTCCTTCCTTCTTCTCTACGAGGTTGAAGTACTGAAACAGCAGCGCAATAAAAAGCATCGAGTATAAGAACATCTGCCCCACAGAAGCCAGCATGGTACTGGCAACCATCAGGACATCCGAAGAAACAAAGCTCCAGTGGAGCAACTTGCCAACAAAAGTGAACAGGTATGGGACCTGGAAAATCATGGCTAACAGACCCAGAATAATAGACATGATGAACATGAGCCCGAACGTAGACCACCAGTATCCTTTGATCAAGTAGAGACTACGGCTTATTCCTTGGCTTACGGAATTGTTTTCTAGCACCTGCACTGTCCAAACAAAGCTTAAGCCGATAGCTAGATACATGCCCGGCACGACTAGCAGCACAGATCCTAGCGCAATCAAAATCCCCATTGCTATTCCTGACAGCAGTAAGCGCGCCGCGAAGCGGCTAATTTGCTCGCCTACCAAGCGAGGCGTCACTTCCTGTTCGGCGGGCAAAGACAGTCGCACCAGTACATAGCCATACACGGTGGCCCCAAGTAGTAGGTAGCTGATAAAAGAGCTTAGAATCCCTAGCCAGTAGTAAACACTAAAGATGTTGCTGTTAAAGCTGCGTATGCGTTCAGCGGAACTGATGGTATCTGGCTGTTGCATCGAGCCAAGCACGTGGCTTTGGGATACTCCCATGGCTAGTCCCATCAATAACGCCGCAGGTATCACGAAGTAAGCCAAGCACTTGCCTAACGGGCGCCAATGAGCGCCTATAAACTCGAAAGTTGCGCCAATCTTGGCTCCGAAATCACGCTCTTGACGGAAGTCTTCTTCCTTGGTAAATTTTAATTGCATAGGTGCACTACTGTTACGGAATGAGTTTATCTACTACTTCGAATAAGCTCTTTAAGATAGAAGATAAGATTCTTTACTTGATAGACTAGTAAACAAAGGGTTAGCCTAGGTGCCCAGGCGTAGTTGAAGCTGGTAAGCGGCGACTCAAATACCGGGGATACAGAATAAAATACCAGACAATAAAACTTGCCGACAGCCCAATAATGGTTAAGCTAAGCGCCATGGGCATTTCGGTATGCCGAGTCACGAAGCCTTCGAGAAAACCAGCTACCATGAAGATGGGTACCAGCCCAATGGCCAACTTTAGGCCGTCGCGGGCGGCTTGGCGAAAAGCAGCGGCGCGAGAGTAAGTACCTGGAAACAGCATGCCGCGCGCCATTACAAAGCCGGCGCCTCCAGCTAGCACAATAGCCGATATTTCCAGGGTGCCATGAATCCAGATAGTGAGCAGCGAGGGGAGCAACACCCCTTTCTGGTAGAAGAAATATTGAAACGAACCAAGCATCACCCCATTGCGAAACAGCGCCCACACGGTGCCTAGCCCAAGCGTAGCGCCCATAGCATACGCCACCAACGAAACATAAATGTTGTTGAAGGTAATCAGCAAGAACATCGGCGTCTCGCTCGTGCCCTTGTACACGGCCATCGGGTCGCCCTTCTCGATGTTTTCCAGGGTTCGGTTTACATAGGCGTCCCCAAGTACCACGCGCACAAACGAATCGTCGTAGGCGGCTGAGAGGGCGCCTACCAGCGTAAATACAGTGAAGAGCAGCAGCGACCAAGCCAGCGTGGTGTGATGACGCGCCACGAGCAGTGGCAGTTCGCGCGCCCAGAATTGTTTGAAGCGACTGGTATGCTCCGTTTTGTTTTTATAAAGCGCCTGGTGCTGCTTGGCGGTTAGGTCGTTGAGGTAGCGTGTGGTAGGGGAGTTAGGATAAAAGGTCTGGGCATAGGCTAAGTCGTCGGTCAGGGTGACGAACCGAGCTGCTAGCTCGTCAGGACCAGTAGCAGCCGACGTTTCGTATTGCTTCCACCGGGCCTCATTTTGCCGCAGAAATACCGCTTCACGCATACACTTGCTTGTTGATAATTGGTTGTTGTGGGGTGTTCTTTGGAGAGAAATACGGATTGGTTGGAGCGGCTTGTTGGAAGCAAGGCACAAACACCACAATAATCAGTTACTCAACAAGCAACAATTGGCAAGCAACCTCTAATTTGCAGATAAGTCAGATCAACGAAGATTAGCAAATTTTCCGGCTCCGTTTCATTCTTTTCAACTATTAATTCCGGCGCCTCCACGTCGCTGCTTGCTGTTTATTGTTATGAGTACAATTCGCGTTCAAACAACCCAAAATGTGTCGCTGGAATATGAAGTCGCCAGCGTTGGTGAACGAATCTTGGCTGCTATTATCGACAACTTAATTCTCATTGCCTGGATTGGGGCCTGGGTTCTGCTATTCACAACCTTGAAACTAAAGGGCGACACGCTGCTCGTGATTTTGGTGTTGTTGGTAGGTCTGCCCGCTGTGTTCTACCACTTGGCGTGCGAGGTGTTTTTCAACGGACAGAGCTTGGGTAAGAAGGCACGGCACATCAAGGTCATCCGGCTCGATGGCACCCAGCCCAGCCTTGGCGACTACCTGCTGCGCTGGGTGTTGCGCATTGTGGATACGGGATTTATGAGCGGACTGATAGCCGTTGTGGTGGTGGCGTCTAACGGACGCGGGCAGCGCCTCGGCGACTTAGCCGCCGGCACATCAGTAGTGAGTACCCGGCCGCAACAGAGAGTCGGCCCGCTGGCACCTACCATTACTTCCGACGATTACGTGGTGGTTTTTCCGCAAGCAGCCCAACTCGCCGACCACGATGTGGCTACTATTCGCCAATTGGTTTCGAAAGGGCTAGAGCACAAAAATTACTTGCTGCTAAACGAAGTGGCCAACAAAGTGAAAGACCTGACTGGCATTCACACCGAACTACCCGACGAAGCCTTCCTGCGCACCATCTTGCGTGACCACGCGCACCTGGCCGCCATGCAAGGATAAGTCACAGGGTAGCAAATCCTACTAGCGCGTAAAACAGAAAAGGCCGGTCCACGATGGACCGGCCTTTTCTGTTGCTTGCGAGTAAGGTTTCTATTCCGTCAATACGCCCTGGCGGGTACCAGCAGGCTGGCCGTCGAAGCTAAGGCGGAAGAAGTAGATACCGGCAGCTTGACCTTTGCGGTTCCACTCAATCGACTGCTGGCCGGCTGAGCGCTGACCAGCATCCACTGTATCAACCGTGCGGCCAAGTGCATCCGTCACCGTCAACTCGACATGCGCAGCACGTGGCAAGCCAAACGCTACACGGGCAGCGCCTGCCAGCGGGTTCGGGTAAAGCGACAAGCTAGTGGCCAATTCCGTCTTCCGGGTCGAGTTTACCACGCCAGTTTGTGCGGCTATTGTAATGTCACGGGCTGCTATGCCGTTTCCGATTGGGCCTACTAGTGTAGCCGCCCCCGTTGTGAGGTTCACAGTGTAGAAGGCTGTGTTGTTCGTATTGCCCGTATTAGCCACCATATAAGCCGTATTCACTCCAGCAGCAGTGCTGAAGATGTCCAAGTCTACATTCGGTGTGATAGTAGCCGAGGCGGTTGATACGGTAATACCCGAAGCGCCCACAGCAGTCAGTTGACCGTCGGTGGCGGTGCCCGCGGCGGTGTTCTGTGTGTTCAGTTGGTTTAGTACCTCGTCGTAATTGTATAAAGCAGTGGCGGTGGTGCCATTGAAGCTGTTGGTATACGCTACTGCCCCGATGCTAGGAGTATTAGTGCCGGTGGTATAAGCAACCTGCGCATCCATGGCGCCAAAAACAGCGGCCGCGTTAGTGGGGTTGAGGCGGTAATTGTTGCGGTTGGCGCCTACCACCCGAATCCGGTCGGCAACCGGGTTGAAGTCAAATCCAATGCTGCCACTACCTAACTCTAAGCGAATAGCCGAGCCGAAGGCGGTTGCGGCCCCGGTGGTTGAGTTAATTAAATAAAGCTGCGCGTTGGCTGTTGGGCTGGCCACTGAAGCGTCATAACCCAACGCATAAAGTGTGTTGGTGCTCGGCCGAATGTCGAGGCCAACCAGCGTCTGTGTGGCAGGCGTGCCAGTTGGGAGCGTAATTCCCGCCGACGTACGAATTAAACTAGGCTGAGCTGTGTCGAATGTAATCAAGTTAGTGCCGGCCAACGCATAAGCCAGTTGGCCAGTTAGAGCAGGCAACGTGGCCGGCCGGGTTATCTGCACAGCAATATCTCGCACATCTATCAAGCCATCCCCAATAGCACCCACAGAAGTAGTGCTCACGGATGCCGTGGGGGCCGTTGGTAAGCTCAAGGTGTAGAGTGTGGCACTGAAGGTGGCGATGCCTGCTATTGAGGCAGAAAGGTAGGCGGTGTTGGCGCCAGTGGTAGTATTGTAATAAATGTCAAAGTCGGTGCTTTGGCTATTACCCGTAGTAGAGGTGGATAAGGTCCCGATGGTGTTCAGGGTCCCGTTGTTAGGCGGATTCTGCGTCAGCAAGCGGCTAGCGGCTTCGTCTATGTCGTAGAGAACAGTGGCTGTGCTGCCAATGTAGGAGTTGGTGTAAGCTACTGCGCCCACGCTCGGCGTATTGCCCGTGTTTGGGTCAGTGGTGGCATAAGCCAGGTTGGTATCGGTAGCCGCAATAGCGCCGTTGTTGGGGTTAAGGCGGTAATTGTTGCGAGTGGTCATGTTGCCGGCCGCAACAGGCGTAGAGCTTACCACCCGGATGCGGTCCACAGTAGGGTTGAAGTCGAACCCAATGCGAGCCGAAGGATCGCCGAGCTCTAACCGAATGGCAGGGGCTACACTCGTGGCAACGCCGGTAGTTAGGTCGAGGGTGTAAAGCTGCGAGTTGGCGCCGGTGGTGGTACCGTCATAGCCCATAGCGAAGAGTTGCCCTGTGTTTGGGCGAAAGTCCATGCCGACGATGGTTTGCCCAGGGGTAACGCCCGTGATGGGTAAAGTGCCTAAAAGGGTGCCAGGTGCAGTGGCACTAAAGGAAACTAAGGTGCTGGCAGTGGTAGTACCACTGAGGCCATAGATAGTTTGCGCAGCAGTTGGCAGCGCAACGGCACTAGTCAGCAAAGCACCAAGGGCTAGGCCTTTGTAGGCGCTAGTCCAGCGAGTAATGTTTTCAAGCATGGGATTGAGATGTAAAAAGGAGAAATAGAGCTTGTTTTAAGGTGAACTATACTACTTACGGTCATATGTATCGAGCAGATTGTAAGAAAATGGATTTTAATTATAATTTAATCTTAATGATATGATTAAATGGCTGAAGGGGAATTGTTTGTATAGAGCCTATATTGATTTTATTCCTAAAAGACTAGTTTGCTTAAAGCACTTTACGAGCTACAACACTTAAAAAAAAAGAGCTGCACCTTGCGGAACAGCTCCTTCATTTCTAGTTACTTTTTGCTTGTATTACCACGGTACGGGCTGGCCTTGCCAGGTTACGAAGCTGCCGTTCTCTTCGGCATGAAGCTGCTCGGTGAGACGAATGATACCCCGAGCTGAATCGGCGGGGGGAAGCATAGCAGTATCGCCGCCCATCCCGGTTTGCACCCAGCCCGGGTCCACAAGCACCGAAATCACCCCATACGTACCTACTTCGGCCGCTAGTGCCCGCATATACATGTTGAGCGCAGCTTTGCTGGCCGAATAATGATAAGGCTCGCCGGACGCCTTCCATGTGAGAGAACCTTGGCCCGATGAGAGACTAATGATGCGTGCTTTGTTGGCCGCCTTCAGCAAATCCAGAAACGCCTGGGCCACCAGCAGCGGTCCTACGGCATTCACATGCAGGAAGGTTAGCGCATTGGCAGCCGTCAAACCGCCGAGATGTTGCTTGGCGGGGTCCTCGGGGCCTGCGCCCGGAAAAGTACCGGCATTATTAACCAGCACATCCAGCCTGTCGGTGAGGCCAGCCACTGTTTGCCGAGCCGCTTCGATGGAAGCTTCATCGGTCACGTCGAGCTGTACGAGGTGGAGCTGGTTGGCGTATTGGTCGCGCAGTTGGTGCAGGTCGGTTGCCGTGTCGGGTTGGCGGCTAGCAGCAAATACCGTGTCGCCGCGTTCTAGGTACTGGCGGGTAAGTTCCAGACCCAGGCCCCGATTGGCCCCGGTGATGAGGATGCGTTTCATGAAAGGGAATTGAATTATAGAAAAGTGGACAATGGGACGGGGAACCGAAGTTTACTGAAAATAAAAATCGGTTTGGCAATGCTGGACCTGCGCCCAATGAAAAAGCCGGTCGGGAACGTTCCCGACCGGCTTTTTACCGAATACATAACACGTATTAATTGAAACCAACTACTTAGTCAACCTTTACAACCCGGGTTTTGGCAAGCCGATCATGCAAACCAGGACCGCCGCCGAAAAAAGTAAAAGCCTCGAAAGGAATGATTCGGCTGAGTGTGCGTTGAAAGGCGGCTGTAGTTGTGAGCTTCGAACCATCTTCCATGACCACACGGGTACGGGTTGCAATCTTCCCCATCGTGCGGCCCGTCATCGACTCCATAATGAAGTAATAGCTCAGCATAATCACAAAGCTGATGAAAGTAGTCCATGGACTGTCCAACCCATCAAGCATCGCCTGGTTATCAATTATGGCCGCTATCATGCTGTAAGTCGCACCCAAGAAGAATATGATGACGTAAAACGTAATGAGGTCGACAATGTAATTGATGATGCGCTGACCCGTACTAGCCGAAGTCATGGCTAGTGGAGAGTTTAGCAACTCCGCGAAAACAGACGACTTCTCGATACGTTCATCTGAATAATCTTGCTCTAAGTAATCTTGCTGCATATTTCGACGTTTATTGTACGTCTACAATATGCAGAAAAATTAGCCAGCTGCAATGGCTTTACGCTTGCTCACGCGCGGATGACGCTCTTCAGTGCCTTGGGCTAACAATTCATCGTCGCGTTCCGTCTTCTTGATGGTCCAGCTCAGCGAATAGAGGTCTTTGCGCCGGTCGCGCAGGTTCCGCACAGCACCACTGGTGTTCAGGTCTTTAAGCAAGTCCAAATCGAGGTCGGCAATCAGCGTCATCTCGGTGTTGGGCGTAGCTTCGGCCACAATGGCATCGTGAGGGAAGGCAAAATCCGAGGGGCTGAACACAGCGCTCTGCGAGTACTGAATGTCCATGTTCTCAACCCGGGGCAAGTTGCCTACCGAGCCGGTAATGGCCACGTAGCACTCATTTTCAATGGCGCGGGCCTGCGCACAAATCCGGACGCGCTGGTAGGCGTTCTTGGTATCCGTCCAGAAGGGCACGAACAGGATTTTCACGCCTTCGTCGCTGAGCATGCGGGCTAGCTCCGGGAATTCTACGTCGTAGCACACCAGAATGCCGATTTTGCCGAAGTCGGTATCAAAGCACTTTAGCTTGTCGCCGCCGCGCATACCCCAGTAACTGGCCTCGTCGGGCGTGACGTGCAGCTTGTATTGTTCGTCCACAGTACCGTCGCGGCGGCAGAGGTAGGCTACGTTGTGGAGTTTCTCGTCTTCGTACACCGGCATGGAGCCCGCCACGATGTTGATGTTGTAGCTCACAGCCAACTCCATCATCTTGGCCTTGATAGGAGCCGTGAAAGCCGCCATAGCTCGGATTGCCACTGCTGGCGAATCCTCGTTGGTGAGGGCCATTAGCGGAGCGTTGAAGAATTCCGGGAACATCACGCAGTCGGCTTTGTAGCCACTCACCGTATCCACGAAGAATTCGATCTGCTGCAGCAAGTCTTCCAAACTGCGGGTGGCGCGCATTTGCCACTGCACAATGCCGATGCGGACATTGCTTTTCTGGTTGCCGATGAGCTTTTCCTCTTCTTCGTAGTACACGTTGATCCACTCCAGCAGCGTGGCATAGGCCTTGCTCTCGGAATCGTAAGGGAGGTAGCCGCGGATAATCTTGCGGACGTAGAATTCGTTGGAGAGCTGGAACGTCAGGATGGGGTCAACCAATTCCTTGTTCCGCACCATCTCTACGTACTTGGCCGGGGTCATTTCGTTGGCGTATTGGGCATAACCCGGAATCCGACCGCCTGCCACCATAGCCCGGAGGTTCAGGTTTTCGCACAGCTCTTTGCGCGCATCATACAAACGCCGACCGAGGCGCAAGCTCCGGTACTCGGGGTCCACAAACACATCGACGCCGTACAGCGTGTCGCCGTCGGAGTTGTGCGTGTCGAATTTGCCGTTGCCCGTGATTTTAGCGTAGGTGTGCTTGTCGCCGAATTTTTGATAATCGACGATAATAGCCAAAGCCGCAGCTACCAGCCGCCCATTGTCCTCGATGCCAATCTGGCCCTCAGGAAACTTACGGATCAAAGCACTGAACTCGTCGGCCGACCAAGCGCCTTCCATATTGGAATACACCTGATCCATAATGCCTTTGATGGCCTTGAAGTCGGAACGTCGCAACGTACGCAGTACCAACTTGTGGGCTGGAATAGCAGTGGGCGTCAATAGCTCCGCTAGCGGATTTTTATCGTGCGGCACTTTTTTGGCGTGGCTACCGCTGACTTTACCGTTTGAACTGATTGCCATATAGGTCGGAGGAAAATGTCGTTGAAGAAATACAAAAGTAAGAACCTACCGGTTGGGCTTGGCGCTTGTAGTACGGGTTTACAACAACTTCGGTGGCAAAAACGGTCAGTTAGTGAAAAGTGATGGATGGTGATGCGGGGTGCTCGCCTCGACGCATAACTTCGGCTGAAGGGCCAGCAGTGAATCTTTATTTCTGTGCAACTTACGGTTCACACAGCCTGCCTTATGCCTTCAAGCGGATACTTTGCAATAGCGGCCTTTCCATTTTTCTTTGCGGCACTCTGGTTAGCTGTTACTTGGTTTGTCTCCTTAGGTGAGTGGAACCGGCTAAGCAAGTATTATCGGTTGAGTGCTGCTGACACTGAAGCTCCCACGACTAGCTTCGGAATGCAGTCGGCCAGACTGCGTAATGTGGGGTTAATCGGTCCTGGCGTAAACTATAGTAGCGCACTTACTATCGGGTGCCAACCAACCGGACTAAGACTTTCAATGATGTTTTTCTTTAGGTTCAAGCATCCGGCGCTACTCATCCCATGGTCAGCAATAGGCCGAATAGAGCAGAAGTCAGCTCTATTCGGCCTGAGCCAGTACTACAATTGCCTTATTTTATTGCCCGATGGCTCCGGTGGGGTGGAAATGCAGATAACCAATCAACGGATAGCCGAAACCATCACCAGCTATCAGCAGGTAGCTGCCTTAGGAAAATAGATTGCACAGCGACCAGTTACTGCCGCACCACTCGCCGCATGGCTACACCCATTTCGGTTTGGATACGCAGCATGGCCACTCCCCGAAACGTACCGAAAGCCGCCGCGGGTACGGTGGCTTCGCCGGAAGTGCGCGGAATAGAGTAGCTGAACAACACGCGCCCCGTCAGATCGGTGGCAGTAACAGAAACAGGGCCAGAGGCGGGCAAAGCCAGCCGCAATGCTTCGCCTTCCCCCACAGGATTAGGATAAACGGCTACCGCAGTTTCGGGTAGTTGCTTTTGCGTGCTCAGCACCGGCAGACGACGGTAGATGTCGCGGTACTGCACCAGCGACACTACTTCCTGCCCGTTCACCAACTGCGTAATGACTTGTAGCAGCGGAATGCCCTGATTTTTAGCTAGCCACTTATACTGTTTCATCACAGGCCGCTGAATAGCCGGGCCCGGCTCCCCCTGCAACGAGACACTGTCGCGGACCTGTAGCGTGCTGACCACGCGCAACGCCTCGAATGTGCCGAAGGGCGTGGTAAGGGTGCCCCAGCCGTCGGCGTTGTTTACGCGCTTCTGCCGTTCCCGCAGGAAGGCCGTTCCGGGCACGTTCACCGAGAAGTCGGAGTTGCTGGAATCGCGCTGCTGGTACACAAGCGGAAAGCGGTATATCACGTCCTGCAAGGCTTGGTTCTGGTAGATAACAGGCAACGCGCCTACCGACGGGACTTCTGCCCCGTAGCCTACCTGCCGGTAGTTGGTGGCCGACTCATTGAAAAACGAATACACCTCGGTGATAGGTAAGCCCGCCGCCACCAACACGGGGGGCAGTGGCTGCCGGTTGGCAATAGTGGCGCGGTTGACCCCGCCCAACGCGCCAAACACTATTGGCAGCAAGCCAGGAGTGCTGCCTACCCCGGAATAGTAGGATACACTTTGGTTAGCGGGCCGCAAACCGCTGTAGTTCCAGGTTTGGTTGGCCCCGGTTTGGGTGAGAGCCGGTCCGGCTAAGGTCAGGGTTTCGCTGGTGCGCAACGAGTCGCCCACATTGGGCATGTCGTTGCGGTCGATGACGATGGGCGATTGGGCTTGAACCGTGAGGGTAGCGATTGTTAGCAGCAAGGCAAGGAAACCAGAGTAGCAGTGGCGCATAGGAAGGATGTTTTCGGTGAGGCATTGGTGCACCCGAATATAGCACCTCTACGTAGGTTAGGTACCATCCGGTTAGGGCGTTGTACCTTGCAGTATGCTTCCGCCCGAAGAACGTCGTCTCCAGACGTTGGGCCGGCTGCTAGCCTCGCCCGAAAGTTTCCCTCCAACGGCTTGGTTATGCGCCCCGCCCGACGTGCACCGCTGGCAGCCCGCCATGCCGGCGGCCGTGCTAGTAGTGGCCGCTGCCGGCCAAGCCGTGCCCGCGCCGCCCGGCCTCGTCCGCACCTTGTTTATGGATGAGGTACAGCTAGTTATGGAACGCCTGCTCACCCAAGTCCCAGGTGCCCCCGACTGGCTCCGCGTCGATATTCTGGCCCGTTACAAAACCAACCACGAGTTTCCAGCCCTCACCGGCCACCCCGATACGCTAGCCGATTACCTAGCCGAAGCGGTGCACGCCGGTGGCCTCTCGGCCCCCGGTGCCTTAGCGCAGCTGCTGAAGTATTTTTCCCACTTCACTCGTGACGCCGCCGAGCGCATCATGGCCCAAGCCTACCGCCGCACTCAGAAATAGTAGGCACCATAAGTTTTAATGACCTTCCTAAAAAATAAAGGACCCTGCCCTGCAGAAAGAGCCGCTGTAGCAACGACTCGTTCATACAGAGCAAGGTCCTTTATTTTGAAGACCAGAACCGAGGTTACACCCCTGTCATCTCCGGCACTTCCTGGGGTACCACCAGCTTACCCGCTGTGGCTGCCTGAATCTGCTCGACGCTGACGCCGGGCGCCCGCTCGCGCAACACAAAGCCATCGGGTGTCACGTCGAGTACGGCTAGCTCGGTTACTATTTTCTTGACGCAATGCAGGCCCGTAATGGGCAGCGTGCAGGCGGGTAGCAATTTGCTGCTACCGTCTTTGGCCACGTGCTGCATGGCTACAATGATGTTCTTGGCCGAGGCCACTAAGTCCATGGCGCCACCCATGCCTTTCACCATTTTGCCCGGAATTTTCCAGTTGGCAATGTCGCCGTTTTCGGATACTTCCATGGCCCCGAGGATGGTCAAATCCACATGCTCGCCGCGTATCATCCCGAACGAGTCGGCGGAGGAAAAGAGGCTGGAACCGGGTAGAGTGGTTACGGTTTGCTTGCCCGCGTTGATGAGGTCGGGGTCCACTTCATCCTCGGTAGGGAAGGGGCCCATGCCCAGCAAGCCGTTTTCCGACTGCAGTTCCACGTTGATACCTGCAGGAATGTAATTGGCCACCAGGGTAGGAATGCCAATGCCAAGGTTTACGTAGTACCCGTCGCGCACTTCTTGTGCAATCCGCCGGGCAATGCCGTGTTTGTCTAACATAATGGGTGGGAGAGAAGGAGAACGTTATTTAACCGATGCGGCAGTAGAGCCTACCACCGCCTGCCGGACTTGCACCTTGTACTTGCCAGCCAGGTCGCGGGCCGTGGTGTTGGGGTATTTCTGCGTGTAGAGGAGGGCCACAATTTTCAGTTTGGGGTCCACCCAGTACGTAGTGCCGAAGATGCCGCCCCACTCGAAAGAGCCTTCGGAGAGACCGGAGGTATCGGCGGTTTTGGCGGTGGTGATGCTGAAACCGAGCCCGAACTTATTGTCACCTTGGTTGACGTCGCCGATTTGGTTGCTGGTCATCAGGCGTACCGTGGCGGGCTTCAGAATACGGCGGCCGTTGTATTCGCCCTCGTTGAGCATCATCTGCAAGAAAACGGCGTAGTCGTCGATGGTGGAGGAAAGCCCCGCGCCGCCTGAAAAGTAGGTACCGGCAGCTTTGGGGTAATCCGGCGTCATGCGGCCCTGCTGGCCCATTTTTACGGTAGCTTTGGAGGCGTCTTCGGTGTGGAGCGCGGCTAGGCGGTTCTGCTTTTCGGCGGGCAAGTAGAACCAAGTGTCGCGCATACCGAGTGGGTCGAAGAGACGAGTGCGCAAGTACTGGTCGAGGGGCTGCTTGGAAAGCACTTCAATCAAATAGCCGAGCACATCCACGCTCAAACCGTACGTGAATTTCTCGCCTGGCTGGTGTATCAGCGGCAGCGCCCCCAACGCATTCATGGACGTAGCCAAGTTGCCGCCCGGCGTGCCAATGCCGCTCGGAATATTCGCTTTGGCGTAAATAGCAGTGGCTTCCTTGGAGCCAATTACCGGATAGCTGATGCCCGAAGTGTGGGTGAACAGTTGCCGGATGGTTATTTCGGATTTGGCCGGAACGGTGGTGTAGGTCGAGTCTTTCTCGTTGAAAGTAGCCAGCACTCTGGGGTTGCGGAAGGCCGGCAGATACTTGGAAATAGGGTCGTCGAACTGGAATTTACCTTCGTCGTAGAGCATCATCAAGCCCACGCTGGTAACAGCCTTGGTCTGCGAAGCAATCCGAAAAATAGCGTCGGGCTTGAGCGGCGTTTTCGCTTCTACATCCTCATAGCCAAAGGCTTTACGGTAGATGATTTTGCCGTCGTGCGCTACCAAGGCAATGGCGCCCGGAACCCGGTTAGCGGCCGTGTATTCTTGCAGCAGCTGGTCGATGCCCGGTAGCTGTTCGGGCTTGGCCGTGAGGGTCTGCGACTTGCTGCTCTTGGGTTTGGCCGGAGCTACCTTCTGGGCGTATGAGTGGCCGCTGAATGTGAGGGAAAGGAGAAGGAAGAAGGCTGTTTTTTTCATAGTAGACTGTTAGTTTCGGGAGGAGCAACAAAATGCCTTGTAATGGTCTGTTAAATGAAACGGTGCTCTATGCTATATGCCCGGCAAACCCTGCATGAGATACTACTTGGTTGAAGCCCGTACGGTGCGCTGCTCGATGCGCTTTTCGTAGTTTTTGCCCTCAAAAATGCGCTGCACAAAGATGCCCGGCGTGTGAATATGGTTGGGGTCCAGCTCGCCGGCGGGTACCAGTTCTTCCACTTCGGCCACCGTTATTTTGCCAGCCGTTGCCATCATGGGGTTGAAGTTGCGGGCCGTGCCTTTGTAGATGAGGTTGCCGGCGGTGTCGCCCTTCCAGGCTTTCACGAAAGCATAGTCAGCTTTCAACCAGGTTTCCAGCAAATACATCTTGCCATAGAATTCCTGGCTCGGCTTGCCTTCGCCCACTTCGGTGCCGTAGCCGGCGGGAGTGTAGAAAGCCGGGATACCCGCGCCCCCGGCCCGGATGCGCTCGGCCAGGGTGCCCTGTGGCAACAACTCCACTTCCAGCTCGCCGCTGAGTAACTGCCGCTCAAACTCGGCATTCTCGCCCACGTAGCTGGAAATCATCTTTTTTACTTGCCGCTGCTGCAATAGCAACCCGATGCCAAAATCATCAACCCCCGCATTGTTGCTGATGCAGGTAAGGTTTTTGACGCCCAGGCGGAGGATTTCTTGAATAGCGTTTTCGGGAATGCCGCACAAACCGAAGCCACCAAGCATGAGCGTCATGCCATCGGTGAGGCCGTGCAAGGCGGTTTGGGCGTCGGGAACTACTTTGTTGATCATAGTAAGGAGCGTGGAGTGGGAATTATCGGTGGGGTGGTGGGGCCGCAGGAGGCGCGTAATCGATGGGCAAAAGTTCACCCATTTTCTCGAATCCCCAGTACTGCTCCGTGAAAACAGCCAGTGGCTCCACTAGCTGGCCGTTGGGCAAGATTTCAGCTTCACGTATGGTACTGGTCAGGGAAAGCAATGAAATCTGCCAGTCCGCCTTAATGGCCGGGGCGGGTGGTGCACCCACGGGGCGAGGCAACTGGTAAGTCGGGTCTGGACTTTCGCGCAAATAATTAACCTGCAGATAATCTCGAAAGCGCAGCCACACCCGCCCGCTGGCAGCCTCGACCCGGCGCAAACTGTCGATGGGGCGTTCCGTGAGGTAAAGCAGCGAGAAGCTGTGGGGCACTTTCGTCCAACGTTCAACAGAATCAACTTCTGGTGCCGACAATGGCTGATTGCGCCGCGCCAGCAACAGCGCTTTGCGGAGACTATCGGTGCGGGCGAAACGCGGATTGGGCACAACGCGCAGCTTCCGCACCAAAAATCCCTGGCTAGCTACTTGGTTGGTGTACACACTGCGCAAAAAGTGCACAAGGGAGCCGTGGTAAGCCTTCAGCCGATTAGCCAACCAGTGCGCTTGCTGCCGCTTGTTGCGCGGTTGCATTTCCTCGAAAATCGGCCAGCCATAAAACGAAACGTACTGCTGTTTGAAGTTCAACGTGAACTTTAGGCCATAATACTTGACGCGGTAACCGAGCGCGGCATTGTCAACTTGCAAAAAGGTAGGACTGGAAGCCGTCAGTTCGTTTGCATCCACATCATACGAAACCAGTACGTCGTCGGGGTTGCGGATGCGGCATTGTTTGGAAAAGCTGGTCTGCCCCAAGAAGGTCTCCGCAAACTTCTGATAATCACTGGCGCGGTTGGGGTTGGGCCGCACCGTTACACCTTTCAACTGTTGCGACGAAGGCGTGAGCAGCAGGTTCAGCGGCTGCGGCTCGTTGCGCACCGTGATACTGCGCTTTAGCAGCTTGTACCCGACATACGAGACAATAAGATCGTATGGCCCGGCTGGTATACCGGTCAGCGTAAACTGCCCGCTGGCATTGGTGGTCGCTCCGTACGTGGTGCTGGCCAGAAATATACTCGCAAATTCCAGCGGCTTCTGCGTCAGCGAGTCCCGGATGGTGCCGCTCAATGTTCCCTGCGCATGCACCACCATCGTTCCACTCAGCCAGCATAGAAACACGAGCAAGTAGCGTAACACCAAGGAGCAGGCTTAAGGAGTTGGTTAACTAAGAATCCCCACGTGTACTATGGCAACTGCCTTACTAACTCCATATTTAGTGTCGATATATCTCCGGCTGTCATAAAGTGAAAAGGGCCGTAGTACTTCAAATACTAACTCTTAACCGCCTACTAGGTGGCGCCGGGCATCTTCGGCGTCGAGCTTTAACTGTGCTTTTAGTGCGTCTAAGCCGTCGAACTTTTGCTCGTCGCGCAGGCGGGCTACCAGCTGAACCGTAAGTTGCTGGTTGTACAAGTCGCCGTTGAAATCTAGGAGGTGCGCTTCAATAGTTTGGGCTAAGTCGCCGCCTACGGTTGGACGGACACCGATATTGAGCATGGCTTCGTGATGGGTACCGGCGGCCGTGGTGGCCATTACGGCATATACCCCACGGGCCGGAATCAGCTTCAACGGTTCTTCTACCTGCACGTTGGCAGTGGGCCAGCCGATGGTGCGCCCCAATTGTCGGCCGCGCACGACGCTGCCTGTTAGCTCGTAGGGGTACCCGAGGTACCGGCTGGCCGTCAGGATGTCGCCGCTTTCCAGGGCCCTACGAATCCGGGTGCTGCTCACGCCCACGGCGTCCACGTCTTCGCGCGGAATTTCCTCTACGCTTAGGCCGTACCGGTCGGCATTCTGACTGAGATAATCGAAGCCGCCTTCTCGGTTTTTGCCAAATCGGTGGTCGTAGCCGATAACCAGCTTGCTGGTGCCCACCGTGCGGATCAGAATGTTCTGGATATACTCTTCCGAAGTCCAGGAGGCGAATTCTTGGGTGAAGGGAATGATAAGCAAGTAATCAATCCCGAAATCTTCCAGCCTTTTGATTCGCTCCTCAAGCGTACTAAGCAGATGCAGGTCTTGCGGGTTGGGGTGCGAAGGCGGCGCATCTAACACCAAGCGGGGGTGAGGCCAATACGTGATGACCACCGACGGCCCACCGCTTTGCTGTGCCACTTCCTGCAACCGCCGCAGAATCTGCTGGTGCCCGAGGTGTACACCGTCAAATGTGCCGCTCGTAACAACCGCCTGGCCTTGAAGGTGTGGAAACTGCGCCGGGTCCCGAACAACTTGCATTTGCTTGATAGTAACTAAGGGTTGAAATAACCGAGTAATACGTCTACGGAAAAACGGTCGGGTAGCTGCTGTGCCCTAGCTACTGCCGACAGCCTGCAATATGCAGATTCTCCTGTACGGCGCGGCGCTGGTCAGGGTGCAATCCGCGGCTGCTTCGTAGAGATAAGAAGCTCGGGTAGTTGCCCAACTACCTAGCTGCTAAGAGCGCACAAGCTTCTGCCAGAGGCGCTTCTGTACTCCTAAGCTGTACTGATAGGATACTTTCCTTGGTTAGATAACTCGGTAAGTGCTGACCTAAAATAGTCTTATAACCAAGGAAGCTAGCCGGGCCGTAAGCTTATTCTGCGCTTTCTGAATTGCTATCTGGCGCCGACGTGGGGTTGTTGGCGTTGAAATACTCTAGGCCAGCCCGGCGCTCGGGTCGCCGCTGTTTTTGCGGCCGGGGCGGCCGTTCGGCAGCACCTTCCGCGCGTGGTGGGCGCAGCGCTTCTATTTGATCCATGTTCAGGGCCTCAGCCAACTGATACTCGCCGATGCGCGTGCGCACCAGTTTGGTAAGGTGGGCGCCACAGCCGAGCGCGGCACCATAGTCGCGGGCCAGGCTCCGGATATAGGTGCCCTTCGAGCACACCACTCGGAAATCAACCTCGGGTAATGCTAAACGGGTTATTTCAAACTCCTTAATGGTGACTTGCTTGCTCTTAATAACAGCTTCCTCGCCGCGCCGCGCCACTTCATACGCCCGCTCACCATTCACTTTCACTGCCGAAAACAGCGGGGGCGTCTGCTCAATCAGGCCCGTAAACGACGCAGTTGTCGCCCGTATGGCAGCTTCTTCTAAGTGCTCGAAAGGCAATTCCACGTCTACTGGCGTTTCCAGGTCGAAGCTCGGAGTGGTTTGACCTAGGCGGAAGGTGCCGGTGTACTCTTTTTCCTGCGCTTGAATCAGGTCGATTTCCTTGGTTTTCTTGCCGGTGCACAAGATCAGCAAGCCCGTGGCCAGCGGGTCGAGGGTGCCCGCGTGCCCGATTTTCTTGATGCGAAGCGTGTTTTTGACTTTGCGCACCACATCAAACGAAGTCCAGGTTAGGGGTTTGTCGAGCAGCAGCACTTCGCCGGCTTCAAAATCGAAAGGAGGAAAGGAAGCGTCCATCATCTTTTCGTTAAATCAACTGTAGGTTGATGCCAAGGCCAATTATCACCAGAATGACTACGCCCACAATGATGCGGTAGAAGCCAAACGCCCGGAAGCCAAAGCGCGACACAAAGTTCACGAACGATTTCACGGCCAACAGCCCCACCGCAAACGCTACCACATTGCCAAATAAGAGCAGCTTGATGTCTTCGGCTCCCGGCGCACTCACTTTATAAGTTTTGTAGAGCTGGTAAGCCGTAATGACAAACATGGTGGGCACAGCCAGTAGGAAAGAAAAGTCGGCGGCCGAGCGACGGTCGAAGCCTTGGGTTAAGCCGCCAATGATAGTAGCCGCCGAGCGCGACACGCCTGGAATGAGGGCAATGCACTGGAAAAGACCAATCTTGAGGGCCTGCATGAGGCTCGGGGTGGTTACTTCCTTGCGCGGACCCGAAAACCAACGGTCTACGAACAGCAGCACAATTCCCCCACTACCAACGAAACCGCCACGACCGTCACGCTCTTTAGCAACTCCTCGATAACATCTTTCAGCAGGAAGCCGAGCAAACCGAAGGGCAGAAAAGCCACAATCAGCTTCACGTAGAAGTCAACGCTTTGCAGAAACCGGCGCCAATACAGCACCACCACCGACAAAATAGCGCCGAGCTGAATAGAAGTGATATAGGTTTCGGTAAAAGGTAGTTGCCCAATACCGAGCAGGTTGGCTACTATAACCATGTGACCGGTGCTGGAAACCGGCAAAAATTCAGTTAGGCCTTCAACAATGGCGAGTAGCAGCGCGTGCCAGTAATTCATAAAGAAGCGGTGTAGCGCGAAGCTCCAGCTTCGCGCCGCGTAGAAGATGGGCGTGCTCACCCGTCCTACAAAGCACTGCTTCGGCGGACGGGCAAGTTATGCGCGAAGCTGGAGCTTCGCGTTCCAAAGCTACGGGCGCTTGTAAGTAGGAGCAGTAGGGGCGGGGGCAGCAGGGGCGGCAGGGGCAGGCTGCTGCGCCAACGTTTCGCGGGTAGTAGCGTCGGCTGCTACGGGCGCGTAGCCGTGGGGCCGCGCCATAATAGCCCAAAACTCAATCAGAAAGCCGATAATCAGCAGGATGGGGCCTAGCGTGATGCCGAGGAACCCTTCGCCGTAGTCGGCAGAGTCCAACGTCATCGTAACGAAGCCAGCGGCCAGCACCGCCAGCCCCAAAAACATCAGGCGGTAGTTGCGCGTCCCGAAGGCAAAGCGAGGTTCTTGAGTAGGTTCCATTATATCTCTGGTTAAGAATTTCGAAAAGAAGCGTGTCCTATTGCGAGTACAATCAGTTAATACAAGTCGTCCAGCGACATGCCCAAGTACTTCCGTACGGCGCGGTAAGAACTCAGAAAGCCGATGCCACAGCCCAAGCCGACCATCACCAACAGCAGCGCCCCAATGAGCCGGTCGTCGCGCAGAATGCGCAAGTCGGCCACTTGCAAATAAGCGTATTGCAGCAGGGCCAGCAGAAGCAACGATGCCAGAATACCACTGGCCAATCCTTGCCAAGTAGCCCGCCGGAGAAAGGGCCGCTGAATAAAAAAGGACGTAGCCCCAACCAATTGCATGCTCCGAATGAGGAACCGCTGCGAGAATAGAGCGAGCTTGATGGTATTGTTGATAAGCACCGTCACGACGATGGTAAGCACGACGGCAAAGCCGAGCAGGACCAAGCTGAGCTTGCGCACATTCTGGTTGATGGAGCTAATGAGGCTCTGCACGTACTGCACCTCGTACACGCCCGGCTCCGCTTTCAGTTCCCGCTCGATGCGCCCCATCTGCAACGAATCCGAATACTCCGACTTGATTTTCAGGATGTACGCGTCGCGCAGTGGGTTGTCGCCGAGGAAGTTCTTGAAATCCTCGCCGGTTTGGTCGATGAACTGCTTGGCGCCTTCCTCTTTCGATAGGAAGCGCACTTGTGGTCTCTGGTCGCGGAGGGCAATGTAGGGCTTGCGCGAAAAGTCTTGTTGCAGGCGGAGTAGCTCGGTTGCGGGCAAGTCGCGCTCCAAGTACACCTGCATTTCGATGTTCTCCTTCACTAGGTTGGAGAGCTTGTGCGCATGAATCAAGAGCAACCCAAACAACCCAATGACCAGCAACGCCAGCGTGATGCTGAACACAACCATCAGGTGCGGATAGCTGCCAAGCTTTTTCTTACGGGTCGGACGGGTTTGGGGCATAGAAGGGCAAAGGTAAGCGTAAGAGTGATTAGAGGCTCAAGCAAATCAACCATTAACAATGATTAACACAACACGCCCTCACAATAATGAACAAGCCTACCGAGCTAGTGGGAGCCTCCCGCTTGGTAGGATATGTGGTTATACTACTGAGCTTACGGGAACATTTGGCGTGCTAACATCAGGGAGAGTCTGTCATGCTGTGCGCAGCCGAAGCATCTCGCCAGTGTGGTAAAACCCCTTTGTCGGCGTAACGATTCGAGCGAGATGCTTTGGCTCCGCTCAGCATGACAAAAGTGTTTCAACGTCAGCACGCTAACTGGCTGTTTCCCCAATTACTCATTTGACCGGCTTCCAGCTGCCACTTATAGTGTAGTCCGTGGGTCGTCGTCGATGTTGAGGACTTCGCGGGCTTTGCGGGCGTTGGTTTCGCGGCGGCGCAGGTGCTTGCGCGCAAAAAGCTCATTGAAGGAGTCGAACTGCTCGGTGTGAAGCAGGGAAATACCGGCTCGGGCTTGGTTCTGGCTGGTGATGTCGCTGTAGTCGCGCGGGGTGGTTTCGTAGCGCAGTTTCGCCCGGAACTTGCCATCGGTGCGCAGCGCATATTCTAAGCTCAAATCTCCAATAACCGAATTGTTGGTCCCGGATATGGGCGTGCCACCGGTGGTGGTGGCCACGCTGTTGCTGAAGCCGCCTTCCCGCGTGACGCGCAGTCGGCCGTTCATAAAGGAGTAGCTCAGGCGTACTTGCAAGGCCTGCAATTGCTCGGCCGAGAGGCCATTGAAGTTGAAGCTGATTTCCAGGTTCGGATCAAGTTGCGAAGTAAGGGCCCCGAGCTGCGTGGAAATAATCTGTCCCAAGCTGTTGCCCAATGCGTTGTCCTGGCCCCGCAACGAAGTAACTGATGATAACGAGCCCACTTGCGCCAGCTGCCGGAACACCACCAAGCTAAATACCTGCCGGTTCAATTCCTGCTCATCGTTGCGCAACGAGGACAGGAACGGCGCCAAATCACCTTCCAGCGACGAGGGAATGTCGTTGAACTCTAGATTCAGCTTGATAGCGGGCAGCAGCAGCGGCCCCGTCAGGTTCATCACGGCCGTGACAGGCACCACGGCGTTGTTGCCGGGCAGGGCAGGGGCTAGCGAGGTGCGTTGCGTGTAAGCTGCTGTCACATTCATCTCGCCTGCTAGCGGGTCACCGTTCCAAACAATAGTGCCACCCGGCCGCACCACAAATTCCTTGTTGACGAGGCCCTGCAACGTGAAATTGTAAGCCCCGCGCACAATCTCAATTTGCCCGCTCATGTTGAAGTCGCCGCGCGTGTCGATGTTGAGGCGCAGTCGTCCCGCTGCCGTACCCCGAATAACGTCGCCGGTGCTTTCGTCGAGCAGAATTTCCACGTAGGCATCGGGCGTGACTTCCAGGTTCATATTCAACCGAATACCCGACAAATCAATCTTGTCTTGCACGCCCACCGCCACCGGCGTGCGGGCTGTATCGAGCAGGTTGCGATTCACAAAGCGGATGTAGCTGGCCTGCTCAGCTTTAGCGGCGTTGTCGAGCGGCAAGGAAAGACGCGTGCCAGGGTCAGATTTGGCTTGCACGTTTACCACCAAGTTGGTCGATGGGCCATTGACGCGGGCAGTGCCCGTGGCATAGGCTGTGCCGAAGTACAATTGGTTGTCTTTGCGAGTGGTATTGAGGACGAGCAGCTTGCGGAACGAGGCATCCAAATCCAGCCGCATGTTCTTGAACCCGTCGTGGAAAATGTCGCCGGTGATAGTGCCGGTGTTGCCGAGCGGGTCGCGCATCTTGATATCACGCAGCGCAATCCGGTCTTCCGCAAACCGAATCCGGTCGGAGAAGGTGTACGTGGTGTTCAGGTAGATAAACGTGAGCTGCCCTTCCGTGACATCAAGCGTGCCAGTGAGGCGGGGCGAATTGAAGCGGCCAGCTAAGCGCAAAGTGCCCACCGCCGTGCCGCCTAAGTCGCGGAACAAGGTTTTGAGGAAGGGCTCGGCTAGTTTGACGGGGGCCGTATCGAGTACGGCCGTAAGGTTGAGTTGTTCTTCTTCCTGGCTCGGCGCAATACTACCTGCCACTCGTACCACGCGCTGGTCGTTGCGAAGTACATCCAAGTCCACAAGGGCCTGTTTGGCGCGGTTGTCCCAATTGCTTTGGCCGGTTACGTTTCCAATCAACACGTTATCCAAGCTCATCGAATCCACCGAGAGGGTGGAGTTGATGGCCAGCGGACCGTAGACGCCGCTCATTGTGCCTTGTGCGTTTACGCGGCCGGTCATGTTTTGCTTGGTGAGGGAATTGAGCGTTGCCAGCTCCATATCCTTCACCGTCAGCTTCAGTTCTTTGCTCGGGTCCTGCGAAATAAAGCCTTGGGCGCTGATGCTCTGCGGGCCATTACTCAAGCTCAAATGCTGAATATCAACCTCCTTGCCTTTGTTGGAAATCACGACGGCATTGTCTTGGGCAATGGTCCAGTCCTTGCCCAACAAGTTCACGCCCGACTGCCGGAACACCACTTGCACGGCATTCGGCAGAAACGACAGCGCTCCATTGATCTGCGCCCGGTTGGTGGTATTGGTTTGGGCCAGAGCCGTCGAGAAGTTGATGCGTTGTTGGTCCCACACGCCTTCCACGTAAAACCGCTCGGTCTTGCCCAAACTTGGTAGCACCTGCCGCTCCGAAGTTATGCTGGCCTGCGCCAGCACCTCGGGCTGGTAAGGCAACTTGGAGGTAGTAAAGTCGAAAGCTGTGCGGTAGGTACGGATGCTGTCAATTTGCAACGTATCGAAGCTGCCGCCGAGCTGGAAAATCGAGGTTTGGCCGTTGCGAAACGAGCCGTCGATACGCGAGTAGTTCGACACTTTCAAGCCCGGCATAAACAGCTGCAACGTCGGATTCGGCTTTTTCAAGTACAGATCCAGCGCAATGGCGTACTCCCGAATCGGCGACTGGCGCTTGCGGCGGTAGTAGTTGGCAATGGCGGCATCATCGCTCTCGAAGTTCAGGGCGTACTCGGTCAATAGCACTTGCGCACTGCGAATCACTTCGGTGTAGTTGTAGTTGCCGGTAGCTGTCAGGTTAAGCGCTTCCGACCGAACCGTGAGCTGGCGCTTCCCTGCCGTGCGCTGGCTTAGCACATCAAACGTATCCAGAGCCACCGTGCGACCTGCGTAGCCCAAGCGCGTGTTGCGCAAGATGATGCGGCCCAGCAAATCGTCGAGGCGTAGGCCCCGAAACTTCACGTCGGCGGTGGTAGCTACTGTTACACTTTGCTTGGTGAGGCCCAAGGCGCGTAAGTCGGCGCGGCGGATGCGGGCCCGCACGTCGAAGGCTTGCGTGGCTTTGTTTAGGTCCACGGTGCCGTTGGCATCGAATTGCAGGCTCGGGTCGTTGGCGGCGAGGCGGCCCGTAAAGGATTCGCGGCTGAAACGCCCGTCAGTGGTGATGTTGCGGTAGCGGTAGCCGTTCAGCCAGATGCTCTGCACGGTGGCGCGGGCCGTCACGCGGGCTCCTTCGGGCGAGAAGCCCACGCCTTGCACGCGCCCGTTCATGGTGATGTCGCGCACCGTTTTTTCCTGCCCGAGCAGCTTGCCCAACTGAAAACTGGTGGTACGAATGTCGCCTTCGTAAGAAGAAAGACGCGGGTCGGTCTTGAATTTTAGGTTGACGTCGGACACCACCGAGCCCAGCGTAGTATCGAACGAGCCATTGGCTACGAAGTCGTTATAGAAGCCCAAAAATTGCCCTTTCAGCTTCACTGTACCCAGCCGCTGCACATACGGCCAGCCCGAAACCGGGATGTAGCGCCGGATGTCGCGCCCATCAACCACCGAGGGCTGGAGCTTCATTTCCACAAAGCTTTCCTTGAAATTGGGCAGCCCTTCTACCCCAATATTGCCGACTACGTGCGTGTTTTTGCCGTAGCGGATATCCAAGTTCTTGGTGTGAAAGTCGCGCACGTAGCCCGTAGCTTCACCCGAAATCAGCACGGTTTCCTTTAAGTCGCGCACCGATTGTTGGGGCGCAAATTGGGCAATGTCGTTGGAGTAGAGGCGCGAGGGTTGCAGCCGGGCCACTACCCGTACCGAATCGTTGAAGCTGGTAAAGTTGAGGAACCGCTTGTACTCGAAGCGCAGGTAATTGCTGATTTGACTATTGCCAACGCGCAAATTCAAGCCCGCAAACTCCCAGAACTTGCTGGCATACGTCATGTTGGCCGTCAGCTCCCGCAGGCGGGTGCCAGAAGGGGAATCCACCGCGCGCAAGCCATTTATCTGCGTATGGATGGTGTCGCCGTGCAGCTGAATTTCCGAAACGTCGGCGTAGATGCTGTCGATCTGCATGTGCGCGTAATCCATCGACCGGCCGTAGTACGCCGCGCGGGGCTTGACTTGGTTTTCGAGGATGAAGCGTCCGTTGCGCAAACTGACGGTTTCAATCTTGAAGTCGAACGGTTTCTTGCTGACTTTGGTGGTATCGGAAGGGCCGACCAAGCGGCGCACGGCGCGCAAGAACTGCGTGAGCGTGGTAGAATCGGGTTGGTCTTTGTACGTGACCAGCGCAAAGCGCGGTTCTTCCAGCGTGAGGTTGCTGATGTGCAGGTGCGAAGGGTCGAAAACGCTAAACAAGCTGATGGAAGCATCGGCCCGGCCAATGTTGAACAGCTCCCCGCCGCGCCGGTCCAGCACCCGCACGCCTTGAAGTAGCACCCGCGAAAACGGCCGCACATCCACCCTGCCCACTATCACCTTCTGCCCCAACTTGTCGGTCAGGATGGTAGCGGCTTGTTGCACAAGCCGGGTTTGTACGCTCGGAATTCGCAATGCCACCAACGTGCCCACTACTGCCACCGTCACTACTAGCACCAAGACTAGCAGTACTTTAAGCAGGATGGAGACGAAACGAGGCACAGGCGAAACAGCTGAAAGAGAGCAGAAGGAGCGAAGATACAGGTTAGTAGTTGCCTACCTAGAAGAGCATACGGCCGGGCTACTGCTGCCGCAAGAACGATACCACGCCGTCTTTGGTTAAGCTTCTGACTAGATGAAGCAGCGTAGGTTTAAGGTTTTAAACGAACTTTGTCTTGGATTCCGTCTATGAGGCTGTCATTTCAAGGAAGACAAGACTGCCCATAGCGTCTGGAATCTCGGGCCGCCATGCTTCGGCAAACTTGGAAGGCCTGTCCTCACTAATTACCGGCTACGTTCACAATACCATACTATGCCCACTATTCTCGCCATCGAATCTTCCTGCGACGACACATCCGCTGCTGTAATGGTAGACGGTGAAATCCGGTCCAACGTGGTGGCTACGCAGCAAATACACGAACAATACGGCGGCGTAGTGCCCGAGCTGGCTTCGCGCGCCCACCAGCAACACCTGATTCCGGTCGTGACGGCCGCCTTGCACAAGGCGGGCGTTGAAAAGCAAGACCTCGATGCAGTGGCTTTCACACAAGGTCCGGGGCTATTGGGCTCGTTGTTGGTGGGCGGCATGTTTGCCAAAACCATGGCCTTGGCCCTTGGGAAGCCGTTGATTGCCGTCAACCATATGCGGGCGCACATTCTAGCGCACTTCATCGAGGAGCCGCGGCCCGCGTTTCCGTTTCTGTGCCTCACCGTTAGTGGCGGCCACACGCAGCTCGTGATTGTGCGCAGCGCCATGGATATGGAAATCATCGGTCAAACCATCGACGACGCGGCCGGTGAAGCTTTCGACAAAACCGCCAAGCAACTCGGCCTCCCGTATCCGGGCGGCCCCCACCTCGATAAGCTGGCCCGCGAAGGCAACCCCACCCGCTTCCCGTTCCCCGTGGGCGCCATGCCGGGCTACGATTTCAGCTTCAGCGGCCTCAAAACGGCGGTTATGTACTTCCTGCGTCAGCAAACCGCCAAGAACCCGGAGTTCATCCAGGAAAACCTGCCTGACCTCTGCGCCAGCATCCAGTATACCATCATCCAGACGTTGCTGCGGCAGCTCCGCCGTGCTGCCGCCGACCACCAGCTCACTCAAATAGCCCTTGCTGGCGGCGTGGCTGCCAACTCCGGTTTGCGCCAGGCACTGCAAGACGAAGCGGCCACCCAAAACTGGCAAGTATTTATCCCCGCCTTCCAGTTCTGCACCGACAACGCCGGCATGGTAGCCATGACGGCCCACTTTCAGTACGAAGCCGGCGACTTTGCCTCGCAATTAGTTAGCTCCGACCCCCGGCTGAAATTAGCCTAACGTTTCTGAGCCGTTCTAGATAATCCTTTGTTCCTTCCGCTCGTCAGCTACTGAGCGGAAGGAAGCAGGGCATGCCGTTTCCCCCAACTATATGCGTAATCCTTTTCAGCCCGGCGACCAACAGCTATATTCGTTCGTGGTCGGGCCGCAGGATTTTGCTGTTCTTGATGGCAAGCTGATTCATCCGGTCTTAAGCACGTTTGCCTTGGGCCAAGCCATGGAGTGGAGTAGCCGTCAGTTTGTGGAGCTAATGTTGGAAGAAGGGGAGGCGGGTATTGGCACCATGCTAACCGTGGAGCACCGGGCGCCGGCCTTTGAAGGAGAAACCGTGGAAATTCAAGCTATTTTTGAACGGCTGGAAGGCGCCGAGCTAATTTGCCACGTACAAGCCTACGTAGGCAAGCGGCTATTAGCTACCGGCCGCACCGGCCAGCGTATTGTGGATGCAGCCAAGCTGCAAGCCCGTTTCCAAGAGCTGCGCCAGAAGCAGTAGTTGCACTCCGGCGCCGCAAAATCCCGCGAGAAATAACACCCGAACCATCGTGAGTAAGAAAGAAGATACCCCCAAGCGCGTTAACATCCTGAACCGTCGCGCCTCCTACGAATATGCTTTCCTGGCGAAGTATGATGCTGGTATCATGCTGCAAGGCACCGAAATCAAAAGCGTCCGGGACGGCAGCGTGCAGATTCAGGACGGCTTCTGCGTATTTCAGCCCGACGGTAGCTTGTGGGTGCACGGGCTTACCATTGCTAAATACACGGCCGGCACCTACAACAACCACGAGCCCACCCGGCCGCGCAAACTGCTGCTCAACAAGCGCGAACTAACCCAACTCAACAACAAAAGCCAGGAGCAGGGCCTCACCATCATTCCCATTCGGATGTTCGTCAACGACCGGGGCTTTGCGAAACTGGAAATTGCGTTGGCGAAAGGCAAGAAGCTGTTCGACAAGCGTGACAGCATCAAAGAGAAAGACCAGAAACGCGAGCTAGACCGCGCCCGAGAGTATTAAGCGAGTTGTAGCAAGCAGTGAATTTGTGAAAGATACTTGGCGAGTTCAGGTTAAAAAAGGAGCTTCGCGCTGAAGACTACCACAGGCTGCGGGTAGGCTTCGTGAAAATAACTGCCCTCGTTCCACCAATTCACCATATCACCAATTCATCACCTTGGAACATGGAATCTGCGCGCTGAGCGTCGTGCCGGTACGCGCCGAGCCTTCGGACAAAGCCGAAATCGTTACTCAACTAATTTTCGGGGAGTGTTATTCTATTTTGTTGGTTCAGAACCAATGGGTGCAAGTGCGCACCGCTGCCGACCAGTATGTGGGCTGGATGGATGGCAAGCAGCACACGTCCGTAACGCCTGAATACCTAGCCGCTTGGCAAGCCCAAGACCACCCGCGCACTCTCGATGTCGTGCAGATGGTAAGCGACCCCGCCACCCGGATTCCGGTGCAACTTGGCTCGCGCCTGCCTTTTTTCGATGGCATGACCTTGCGCATCGGGGAGCGGCAACTGTTCTACAACGGGGCCGCTACCAACCCGCAAAACGGCCACGGCCCCCACGGCCCGGTTGATGCCCGCTTGCGCTTACTCCAGAAAATGGCACTGGTGTATTTGAAGGCGCCTTACCTGTGGGGCGGCAAAAGTTTATTTGGTATCGACTGCTCGGGTTTGATGCAGCAGCTCTATGGTCTTATCGGGGTGCAACTGCCGCGCGATGCGCGCCAGCAAATCAACCTCGGGCAAACCGTTCATTTTGTGGCTCAAACCCAACCCGGCGACCTCGCTTTCTTCGACAACGCCGAGGGCAACATCGTGCACGTAGGGCTGCTGCTCGATGAACAGCAAATTATCCACGCCAGCGGCGAAGTGCGTATCGACCCCCTCGACCACAACGGTATCTTCAACCGCGACCGGCAGAAATATTCCCATAAGCTGCGTTTGATTAAACGCATCCTAACCGAATAGCACGTTTCCGCTGGCTTTTTCAGCCTTCAGAGCTTCTGAAATCATATACACAGATTGACAATGAGCGGCTGTAAGCTCAATTAAGCAAGTAGGATCTAGATTAGAAACTAAAGTTTCTAGCTATTGTTAATACGCTTAGAATCATCTAGCTTTCGCTGTACCCGATGATTACTCTCTAGTTAAGCGTATGGATCAAAAAGTCCTAGTTCTCAATGGTGACTACACAGCCATTACGCTGTGTAGTGTGCAGAAGGCGTTTGTGCTGTTGTTTCTGGATAAAGCTGAGATGATTGCCAACTCAGAGAACGGCGTGCTGCGCACAGTCAGCAAGTCGTATCCTAAGCCAAGCATTATTCGGCTTCAGCGGTATGTGCGCGTGCCGTACAAAGGCATTGCCTTAAGCCGGCACAACATTATGAAGCGTGACCATTTCGAGTGTCAGTATTGCGGCTCAACCAAAAACCTGACCCTCGACCACGTACTACCCCGTTCCCGCGGCGGCGACTCCAGTTGGAGCAACCTGCTTACCGCCTGCTCTCGGTGCAACCACGCCAAAGGGCACCGCACCCCGCAGGAAGCCGGCCTCACGATTCGGCAGCAACCGAAGAAACCGACCTTATCTGGTTTCCTCAAGCTCAGCGCCGGTACCATCGACCATAACTGGCACGCCTATCTGAATAATTAAGCCGGACGCATTTGCTTCCGGCTTTTTTTTGGTCTGCGCTACAGAAAAAGGATGCTCATACTGAGGCTTCTTCCGAGGAGAAATAGCTGATGCGTGTTTGTTGAGAGCACTCAATACGCAGCAGTGCTAAAAGTTCTTATGCTTCTGGCACCGCTGCATGGCATTGTAGTCTGTCGATGATACAGCTCTGAACAGGATGCATCTTTCTAACGGTTACACTTCTTAACTTATACAAAATGCCCCTGGCTTCAATTGAAACCAGGGGCATTCCGTTATTACAAGCGCCAAGAAGCATCTGTGCTTATGAACCAGCGACGAAGGCGAGTAAGTCGCGGTTCAGTTGGTCCTTGTTGGTGATAAATAAGCCGTGGGGAGCTCCTTCGTAAACAAGATAGTTGGCTTGTTTCAGGTGTTCCGTCATCCGGGCACCGCTGTTTTTAATTGGAACCGTTTTGTCTTCGTCGCCGTGAATCACGAGGGCGGGAACGTTGATGGTCGCTAAGTCAGGGCGGAAGTCGGTTTCGGCGAAAGCGTGTGCGCAGGCGACAGTGGCTTGATGCGAACCGAGCGAAGCCATACCAAACGACCAATCGAGGACGGCCTGGCTAACGGGCTTGCTCAGTACCCCTACGCCGTAGAAATCCTTGCCAAACGATTGTAGAAAGTCGAACCTGTCTTTGGCGATGTTGGCTTGAATGTCGTCGAACACCGGTTGCGGAACTCCGTCGGGGTTGTCGTCGGTCTTCAGCAAGAAGGGCGTCACGGCCGACACGAACGCCACTTTGGCTACGCGGGCCCCACCGTGGCGGCTCATGTAGCGGGCCACTTCGCCGCCGCCCATTGAAAAGCCAACTAGCGTTACGTCCTGCAAATCTAGTGTGTCGAGCACCACCTTCAGGTCATCGGCCAGCGTATCGTAGTTGTAGCCCTCAAAAGGCTTCGAGGAATTACCGAATCCGCGACGCGTGTAGGCTATTACGCGCAGCCCATGCTTAGGTAACTCGCCGAGTTGGTAGGTCCAAGCTTCGTGGTTTTGGGGCCAGCCGTGAATCAGTACAACTGGTTTGCCTTGGCCTTGGTCGGTGTAGTGCAACTTGATGTCTTCGCCATTGGCATCTTGGCCGGCTTTAATATAGCTCATGAGAAAGAATCTAGAGAAAATGACTAGTGAAAGATGTCGGTACATACGGTGCTCATGCTGTTCAGGTACTTTTAGAACAATATCTTGCACATATCTTTCCTGTTTATCCATCGCAGATGAGCTTACCTGTTTCAAGTCGTTTATCCTGTATTCGTGTTTCCATCTTGCTGTTGGGTGGGCTAATGGCTGCTTGCCAATCCAAAACTGATTCTGGAGGTATAGCCTCACAGCTCGATCAGAAAGCTGCTATTGCACCGCCCAAAGATTCTCCTGGCACCTGGTATCGGTGCTACCGGGGTACACTCGGCCCTGAAACCATCACCCTACACCTCCAGACGCTGCCTGCCGGATACGGGAACCGCAACAGCGCCAGTTTCGTGGGCTCTTATAGTGGTTCCGACGGGCAACCTTATGAGCTGAACTCCGACTACGATGCTATCATTTCAGCCGACAGCGTCGTGCTGCGTGACCGAAGCCCGGAACTGCAAAGTGAAAATTCCGACGGGCCAATCTGGCGGCTACATGTCAATGGCAAAGAACTTTTGGGTAATCGCGCTGGGCAGCCCGTGCAATTGCGCGAAGTCGAACTGCCCGGTAGTACGTCCTTTATCTCTCGCTACTTCACCGATTCGGTGGCTGCATATCCCAACCAGCCGAAGTCACCGCACGGCCGCACTAGCTTGCATGTTCTCATACCTACCAACGGTTCTGAATCTGCACGCAGCCTCTTAGCAACTGGTATCCTACGGGGTCTGCGCGGCGATACTCTGGACACGAAGGCAGCTCCCTCGTCGCCGGAGCAATTTTGGGAGCAGCAGTTTAACGCCTTCAAAAAAGAGTACCAGTTAAGCGTTGCAGATCTGACGAAGGACATACCCGCGGAGCCCGACACTAGTAGCAATGCTCCATCGTACGACTATATGCTACGCTATGAAGACCAGGCGACAACGCACGTGCTCTGGAATCAGCAGAACTTGCTTAGCCTTGGGTTTTTCACGTACAGCTACACCGGCGGTGCCCACGGCAACTACGGCACCAGCGCCGTTACCTTCAACACTCGTACTGGCCACGCCCTTCGTTTCCCCGATGTTTTCCAGCCTAATTCCGACGCTCAACTTAGCGTTTTGCTTGAGCAGGCCGTGCGCCGAGTACTGCATCAGCCGGCCACTGTGAAGCTCGACGAGTTTTTGTTTGTGAAGAAAATGCCCGTTAGCCACAATATGTATCTGACGAATAATGGCGCAGTTTTCATTTATACCCCCTACGAAATTGCTTCTTACGCCCAGGGTGAGTTGCGGCTATTCATACCATTAGAACAATTACAGCCCTTGTTGAAACCCAATTTACCAATTGGAAGGAGAGAGCTAAGTAAACGCTAAGTCTCAAGGTAGCATCAGCTATTTCTTTGTTTGCCTTCCTGAAAAGAGTGCAGAAAGTATTGCTTGTTTCTGTGTTCTAGTTGGCTATCAAGGCTATGCCTTGAGAAATTGGTGTTACAAACAGCAGTAAATGTGTAAGCTAGAGGTATTGACATTGTGCAAAATCCGGGGCTTATGGATGATTCCGAAGGAGCTGGGGTTAGAGGAATATACCTTTGCGGGATTCCTTCATCATCAGCTCATATGCAAGCACCCAAATTCGCGGCTTCGCGCTCCTTTCATAAGGAGTTGAAGCTCCGCACCAATGCCTACTTCGCAGAAGCAGGCAAAGACACCACCGGCGACTCCCGTTTGTTTGCCAAAGCCATTATCCTCACGGTTTCGTTTGTGGCCGTGTATCTGCACCTTGTTTTCCTGACGCCACCTACGTGGCTGGCCCTGTTGGAATGCGCTCTGCTAGGTCTCGTTGGGTCGGCTATCGGCTTCAACGTCATGCACGACGGCGCCCACGGCTCATTTAGCAAGTCCCGCTGGATCAATCAGTTTGCCTCCTTCACGCTCAATGTGCTCGGCGGCAACAGCTTCATGTGGAATGTGAAGCACAATCTCATCCACCACATGTACACCAATGTAGACGGCGTGGACGACGACCTCGACGCGCAGCCGTGGTTGCGCCTGAGCAGCACCCAAACGCGTTACGGTTTCCACCGTTTCCAACACTTGTACTTCTGGTTTTTCTACGCCCTGCTTTTCATTGCCTGGATCTTCTTCATGGACTACCAGAAGTATTTCAAAGGCAAAATCGGGGAGATGCCCATCAAGAAAATGACGGCTTCCGACCAGGGCGTGTTTTGGGGCTTCAAAGCACTGCACCTATTCTTATTCGTGGCTCTGCCTATTTACACCGTTGGTTTCGTGGCTTGGATAGTTGGCTTCCTAGTTTTCGCCACGGTTGTTGGCTTCACCATGAGCATCGTGTTCCAGTTGGCGCACACCGTAGAACATACCGCTTTCCCCATCCCGCACGAAATCACCAACAAATTGGAAGACGAGTGGGCCATTCACCAAATCAAAACCACCGCCAACTTCGCCACCGACAGTAAAGTTATTAGCTGGTTAGTTGGAGGCCTCAACTTCCAAGTAGAGCACCACTTGTTCCCTACTATTTCGCACATTCACTATCCTGCGCTCAACAAGATCATCCGCCAAGCTTGCTTGGAGTTTGGTGTTGAGTACAATGAATATCCTAAGATGCGCTACGCTGTAGCTTCCCACGTAGCACACTTGCGCGAAATGGGCCGGGCGTAAGCAAGCGTTAAATTTTTACCTAAAAAGGACTGCAATATTTATTGCAGTCCTTTTTTTATTTCCAATAATGTTGAGGCTCCTTGTCATATCCTTGGTTATCACCACTAGCTGCCGTGGCGAGAAGTATAAGACTGTTACGATAGGCAATCCAAAGGTTGATGAAGCATGGATATCCATGCAGGTGCCAGCTAGTTGGAAATACCAAGAAAAATTGCGCGTAATCGGGTCTGATTGCCAAGAATGTGGCTACACAGTGAATAGCGAAATAATAAGCGCTAGCAAGGATATAAAGAGTAGCAAGAGTTTGGATAGTATTGAGAGCAACGGCTGTTCTATACATATAGAGGTTGCACCTAAAGGCGGATTTCGTTTTTCGCCAAAAGACGAAGTTGCAGCCATAAAGGAGAAAAACCCTGGTTGCAAAATCTTATCTGTTGATACCGATCCTGGCAAAGGCAGTGTAGATATAAGTGCTTATGAAATGCAGCGCTGCTTATACTTTCGCCAGATCATAATGGTGAAGGATGACACTAGATTCCGATTCTTCTTTGCAAGAAGTAAGTATATCTCGTCGATCAAGGAAACAGTTGATGAGATAAAAAACAGCATTGTTTGCTACACTAATAATCGAGGTTCGGTAGGTATTGCAAACTGAGCTACTATCTCCTTTCTATCTCTGCTGCAAATTCCTTATCTTTGCCGCCCCGTCAGGGTGGCGGGCCAGCGCTTTCGCGCTGTGTATCAAGTAAAAACGCGTTCCGGAGTTGGCCCTGAGCCGGACGTGTACAGCAGGGCTGCAAGCAAAAATGGCTGAAGTAGCAGATAACTTCGACTGGGACAATGTAGGAGCGTCAGGCTTCGGTGGTAACTATACCGCTGAGCAGCGTGCCGAAATGGAACAGATGTACGGCAACACGCTGACCACCGTACAGGAAGAAGAAGTAGTAAGAGGCGTTGTGGTGGGCATCACCGAGCGCGACGTAATCCTGAACATCGGTTTCAAATCCGATGGTTTGGTGTCTATCACTGAATTCCGCGACCTTCCCGACTTGAAAATCGGTGACGAGGTAGAGGTATTCATCGAAGACCAAGAAGACCTGAACGGTCAGCTGATCCTGAGCCGCAAGAAGGCCAAGATCAAGCAGGCTTGGAAGTCTATCTACGACGCGCTGGAGAATGACACCATTCTCGAAGGCGTAGTGAAGCGTCGCACCAAAGGCGGTCTGATCATGGACCTGGACGGCGTTGAAGCCTTCCTGCCCGGCTCGCAAATCGACGTAAAGCCTATCCGTGACTTCGACATTTATGTTGGTCGTCGGATGGAAGTGAAAGTGGTGAAAATCAACGCTGCTTTCGACAACGTGGTAGTTTCGCACAAAGTCCTGATCGAGAAAGACCTCGAGAAGCAGCGCGAAGCCATCCTCAACAACCTAGAGAAAGGCCAGATCCTGGAAGGCGTTATCAAGAACATGACCAACTTCGGTGTGTTCATTGACCTTGGTGGCGTTGACGGTCTGTTGCACATCACCGACATCTCGTGGGGCCGTATCGCTCACCCGAGCGAAGTATTGCAGCTCGACCAGAAGTTGAACATCGTAGTTCTGGACTTCGACGAAGCCAAGAAGCGTATCAGCCTCGGTTTGAAGCAGCTAACTGCTCACCCATGGGATTCGCTGCCCGCCGACATGGGCGTAGGCTCGAAAGTGAAAGGCCGCATCGTGAACGTAGCCGACTATGGCGCGTTCATGGAAATCATCCCCGGCGTAGAAGGCCTGATCCACGTTTCAGAAATGAGCTGGAGCCAGCACCTGCGCAACCCGCAGGACTTCATCAAGCAGGGCGACGTAGTAGAGGCTCAAATCCTGACCCTCGACCGCGAAGACCGCAAGATGAGCCTCGGCATCAAGCAACTGAGCGAAGATCCATGGACTCGTGGCGACTTCGGAACTAAGTACGCCGTAGGCACCAGCCACAACGGTCTTGTGCGTAACCTCACCAACTTCGGCCTGTTCGTAGAACTGGAAGAAGGTGTTGACGGCCTCGTGCACGTGTCTGACTTGTCGTGGACTAAGAAGATCAAGCATCCTTCAGAAGTAGTGAAGGTAGGCGACCGTCTGGACGTGCTCGTGCTCGAATTGGACGTAGCTAATCGTCGCTTGGCCCTCGGCCACAAGCAGCTGGAAGAAAACCCATGGGATACGTTCCAGACGGTATTCACTCCTGGCTCGGTACACAAGGCTACCATCACCGACAAAAACGACCGTGGCGCTGTGCTCGAGTTGCCGTACGGCATCGAAGGCTTCGCGTATCCGAAGTCGCTGGTGAAGGAAGATGGCAGCAACGCCGAGAACGGCGAGTCGCTGGACTTCCGTGTGGTTGAATTCTCGAAGGATGACCGCCGCATCGTACTGTCGCACACTGCTGTGTACAACCAGCAGCAGGAAGAAGACACGCGTGCTGCCAAGTTCAAGAAGAAAGGTCCTGCTGGTCAGGCTCCAACCGCTGCGCAAGGTGAAGGCAAGATAACTGACCTCAAGAAGCAGCCTGTTGCTGAGAAGTCAACTCTTGGCGACCTGGATGCTTTGTCGGCTTTGCGCGACAAGATGATGGGTACTGAGCGCCAAGTAGGCGAGCAGAAGCTGTCAGCTAAAGCAGCCCCTGCTGCCGAGGCTGCTCCAGCCGCTGAAGCTCCAGCCGCAGAAGGTGGAATTTTTGCTGCCGTAACTGGTGCTGCTTCTGCTGCTTTCGATAAAGTGAAGGAAGTTGCTAGCGATGCTGTAGAAGCCGCCACGCACACTGACGCTTTCGAGAAAGCCAAAGAAGTAGCTGGCGACGTTGTAGAGCGGGCTAAACACTTGCTTGATAGCGACGACGCTGCCAACAAAAAAGACGAAGAGCAAGCATAAGCTTCCTCTTTTCAATTGAAAAGGCCCCGGAATTATCCGGGGCCTTTTTTATGTAGTGCTCACAGCAAACTAGATTTTTCTACAAATGCTTCTGCCAGAAAAACAGTCAATTATCGTTCTAACCTGTATTAATACCACTTTAGTTTTGGCATAAGTCAGATTAAGGTGTAAGTTTGCATCCCCAATCCGGTGACGTGACCGAGTGGCTAGGTAGAGGTCTGCAAAACCTCCTACGGCGGTTCGAATCCGCCCGTCACCTCTTTTTCCTGTTTTCCGCGTACAGAGTGCCCTGGTTGATTAGCCCCAATCGGGGCGAATTTTTTAGGTACAATTCGTATGTAAATAAAAAGGGCCACTAGCACTGCTAGTGGCCCTTTTTATTTACATACATCACAAACAAAAAAGGTTGGGTTGTCAGAGTAAGTTTCACTGGTAAAGTAGGGATGGAAGCTGCTCTCCACTAGGCAATAGGGGGTGCGCTTAATGTTGATGCACATGAAAAATAAAGTGTTAAAGGCGATGTGTAGAGAGGAATAATAGGTATCCTAGCTCAAATCCCTACATTTAGCTTCCGCGTACAACGGGCATTACTTGCCTCCTACGCCTTCCACTTCTTGCTTCTTATGAAGATTATCGACCTACGCACCATGCGCGGGCCCAGCTACTGGTCCGTTAAACATTACAAGCTCATTGTAATGAAAGTGGATCTTGAAGACTACGCCGACCAATGGTCGAATGTGGTACCGGAACTAGCCGAACGTCTCACGCGATTAATACCTGAACTTGGCAAGCCACATGCTGCTTTCGAGTCGCAGAAGCATGCGGCTAAACATCCACCTTTGACGCAGGAGCAACTGGCCGACGGAGAGCCTCTTGGGCATGTTATTCAGCACGTTGCTCTAGAGCTTCAAAGACAAGCCGGGATGCCAGTGTATTGGGGCAAGTCGTACCCAGCGCGTGAAGAGGGGGTCGAGTTTGTGGTGTTTAGCTATCAAGAGGAACGGGCCGGACGTCGGGCTGCTGAAGCAGCTGTGGAAATTGTGGAGTCGCTCTGTCAGAAGAAAGAGGTCGATCTGAAACCGATTATCGACGAGCTGCACGAAATCCGAGAAGAGGAATTTATTGGGCCAAGCACCTGGAGCATTGTATCGGAGGCTGCCTCACGGGGCATACCCTACATTCAGCTCAAGAATAGCGGTATCATCCAGCTCGGCTACGGGGTCAACCAGAAGCGCATCTGGGCCACTACCACTACCTATACTTCGCACGCAGGAGTGGAGATTGCAGGCAACAAGAACCGCACAAAGGCCATGCTGCACGATGCAGGCGTGCTGGTGCCGCAGGGTACTACAGTGTATTCCGAGGATGGGCTGCGGGATGCTATCGAAGAGTTGGGTTTTCCGTTGGTAACAAAACCACTCGATGGCAACCACGGCAAAGGGGTTACTATTCGCATCATGAACTGGGAAGATGCGGTGGAAGGCATGAAAATGGCCCAGGCATATTCCCGAGCTGTGATTGTAGAGCAATTTGTTGAAGGGGCAGACTTCCGGCTTCTCGTAGTTAATGGCAAACTAGTAGCCGCCGCCAAGCGCACTCCCGCTGCTGTAATCGGCGACGGACAGCATACCATTCAAGAGCTGATTGATGAAGTAAACAAGGACCCACGCCGCGGAGTGGGGCATGAGAAGGTGCTCACCAGCATCAAAGCCGATAAGCACACGCTCGACATTTTGAAGGGGTTGAAGTTAACCTTGGAGTCGGTATTGCCGGAAGGAGAAACGGTATACCTAAAGAGCACCGCCAATATCAGCACGGGCGGTACCGCCACCGACGTCACGGATTTGATGCACCCCTACAATGTGCTGCTCGCCGAGCGTGTAGCAGGTATTGTCGGGCTTGATATCTGTGGTATCGACTTGATGACAACTGATATTGCGGTACCCCTCAACGAGACGCGCGGCGCCGTGATTGAGGTGAATGCTGCCCCTGGTTTCCGGATGCACATTTCACCTACGGAAGGTCTGCCGCGCAACGTGGCGGAACCCGTCGTAGACATGCTGTTTCCGCCAGGTTCTGACTCCCGTATTCCGATTATTGCCATTACAGGTACCAATGGCAAAACCACAACTACGCGCCTCATTGCCCATATGATGATGGCAAAGGGCTATAAGGTAGGCTTCACTACCACCGATGGTATTTACATTCAGGGGCGGCAGTTGCAGAAAGGCGACTGTACCGGTGGTGTCAGTGCCGAATTTGTACTCAAAGATCCAACCATCAACTACGCTGTGCTAGAAACGGCGCGGGGTGGTATGCTGCGCTCCGGTCTTGGCTTCCACACTTGCGACATAGCTGTGGTGACTAATGTGGCGGCCGACCACTTAGGTATGCGCGATATTCATACCGTAGAGGAAATGGCCGCCGTGAAAGGAGTGCTACCGCGGACTGTGCGCAAAAATGGCTGGGCGGTGCTCAATGCCGACGATAACCTAGTGTATGCCATGCGGGAAAAGCTGGACTGCCGGGTGGCATTGTTCAGCATGGATGAAAGAAACCCGCGCATTCTCGACCATGTGGAAGCGGGCGGCGTGGCAGCCGTGTACGAAGAAGGTTACGTGACCATCTACAAGAACAGCTACAAACTGCGTATCGACCGGGCTGCCGAGTTTCCTGTGACCTTTGATGGGCGAGCAACGTTCAACATCGAAAATAGTCTGGCAACCGCTCTAACGGGTTATCTGGCGGGCCTGGAGCGCGAAGACATCAAGCTAGCGTTGCGCACCTTTGTGCCATCGGCCAGCAAGACGCCCGGTCGTATGAACTTGTTTAAGTTTCCAAAGTTCGAGGTCATTGTAGACTATGCGCATAACACGCATGGCCTAGAGAACTTCGCGAAGTTTCTGGACGCCACTCAAGCTACCCGTAAAATCGGGATGGTATCGGGGTTAGGAGACCGGCGCGACGAGGACACGTTAGGTTTTGCTCGTGTGGCTGGCCGCATCTTCGATGAAGTGATTTTGCGTCAAGATCGGGACCTGCGGGGTAAGACGGCCGAGTTCCTCAAGGAAATTATGACCCGCGGCCTGCGCCTCGACAAACCGGACCTACCCATTACATACATCGAAAAGGAGCTAGAGGCAGTTGATTATGTAATGGCCAATGCCCCGCAAGGAGCCATGATAGTACTCCTAACCGAGAACATAACAGCTGTGCTAAAGAAGCTAGAAGAATACGAATCACAGGTCTAACTAACCTGTTCGTGTTACCTGTTGCTTCACGCTTGAACCCGCTTCTAGTTTTTCCAAGCTAACAGCACCAACAAAAAGGCCACCTCAAATAGAGGTGGCCTTTTTGTTGGTAAAGTTTTAAACAGAATGACTTCAAAAAGCCAACCTTTTAAATAATGCTTATTTCAGGGTGAAAGAGGTTTTGCCAATCATGACGCCGCCTTCGTACAGTTCAACTGTATGCTGGCCAGTTTTGTAAGGAGCACCTTTAGCGTAGAGGAATTGAACAGGTTGACGGGTGTTATCGAAAACGAGGTCTTGCTTGGCCGTATAGAAGGCTTCCGAGCCATCTACCATGAACGTGCCACCGCCAGTGCTTAGGTTATAGAGGGCGGCGCCATCAGGCTCGATCAAGCGTAGCATGATTTGCTTGGTTTCTTTCGGCGACACATCATTGCGAGCAAGGTTGAAGGTGATTTTGACCTTCTCGACGCGCTTAGCTTTGAATTCATTATCCTCATCATCTTTCTCCTTGTCGCGCGAGTTCAATACGCCGATGCGGATATTTTCGGCTTGGAGGCGCGATGCTACGGCTACTTTCTCGCTCAACTCTTGGTTGGAGCGGGCAATAGTGGTGATGGTGTCGGTGAGCTTGTTTTGACGCTCTTTGAGGGTGGTAGTTTCCGTGTACAACGCCTCATTGTCAGCTTTGAGCTGGGCAATTTCCTCGTCCTTCTTGCGAAGTTGCGTCTCGAAATTGATGGCGCGTTGCTTGAAGCGCTGCTGCTCCTTGATAGAGAAGCTACCAGCTTTGAAAGAACGAAGCTTCAGTAGGTCGGCATTGATAGAAGCAATTCGGGCTTCCAGCGAGTCGTTAGACAAGCCCATCGATTGCACTTCCTGGCTCTGACGCTCGAAATCGGCCTTAAGCGTTTCGTACTGTTTGATTTGTTCTTGCAGCTTGGAATCTTTCTCAGTTACCTGCGTAGTGAGTTGCTCATTCTCCTGGGTTTTCTGCCGGTTCATCCAATACAGAACGCCGTTGATGCCAAGTAGCACCAGCGCCAATGCGACGATGAGTAGAAAGCGACTGTTGTTCCGGGGGGTTGGGCTTTGTTCTTGTTCCATTGCAAGCAGGGTTAAGTAAGGGTCGGACGCGCCGGTAGAGTAATATCTTTGTGCGCAAACAAACGAAATTTTACAACAATCTAACTTCTGTCAAGTAAAATCAGACAGTGAAAGGTACGAGGTCTGCATGAAACCTACCACTCAACTCGACGAAGCATATTGGCGCAGGCGCTATGAAACCAACCAAACGGGCTGGGATACTGGCGCAATAACACCGCCTCTGCGCGAATATTTCGACCAATTAGGGCCTGCTGACCATCGGCAGATTCTTATTCCGGGCGCAGGACGCGCCTACGAAGCCGAATATCTGCACAAGAAAGGATTCACAAATGTATTTGTGGCAGATATTGCTCTGGAAGCTCTACAGGCGCTTCAGCAGCGAGTACCTGATTTTCCGGCAACCCATTTGCTCCTTGAAGATTTCTTTAAGCTCCAGCCAACGGCAGTGGTTGATATGCTGGTCGAGCAAACTTTCTTTTGCGCCCTTGATCCAGCCTTGCGCCCAGCCTATGCCGAGCAATGCTTCCACCTACTTCGCCCAGGAGGAATACTAGTAGGGCTGCTATTTGAAACCGACTTTGGCGACTCATCGGAGCCCCCATTCGGAGGCACTAGGCAAGAGTACCAGTCCTATTTCGAGCCCTATTTCAACTTTGTGCACTTCGAAACGGCTTATAATTCGCTCCGACCGAGGCAGGGCAAGGAATTGTTTATTTGTTTGAAAAGGAAAGCTGCGGTTTAAGCAGTAGCTGCTCATGTTGCTGCCAAGTTATTTGGTAAGCAGCGTAAAATGGGCGTCTCTGTTACCTTTGGCCTTCCGAAATAGCTTAGGCCGACTGGTGTAAGCTTATGCGTACGCTACATTCCCTCTTCCATGCTTGAACTCCTCGCCAACACCCTGCCGCATTTCCGCAACACCAACTCTGGTCAGTTCTTTTTAATGGCTGGTCCTTGCGTGATTGAGGGGGAAGATATGGCCCTACGCATAGCCGAAAGAGTGCGCCACATCACAGATAAGCTACAGATTCCTTACATCTTCAAAGGTTCTTATCGCAAAGCCAACCGTTCGCGCCTCGATTCGTTCACTGGTATTGGCGACGAAAAGGCTTTGCAGATTATGGCGAAAGTCGGCCGCGAAATGGGCGTGCCTACGGTCACCGACATTCACGAATCGGGAGAGGCAGCACTGGCGGCAGAATATGTGGATGTACTGCAAATTCCAGCATTCCTGTGCCGGCAAACCGACTTACTGATTGCCGCTGCTGAAACAGGGAAGGTGGTAAACATCAAGAAAGGTCAGTTTCTGAATGGGGAAGCCATGCAGTTTGCCGTTGATAAAGTGCGCCAGTCCGGCAACGAAAACGTTATCCTTACTGACCGGGGCAATTCGTTTGGTTATTCCGACCTCGTGGTAGATTTCCGCAACTTGCCCGCTATGCGCGAATTTGGGGTGCCCGTAGTGATGGATGTGACGCACTCTTTGCAGCGTCCCAATCAAAGCAGTGGCGTCACGGGCGGGCAGCCAGCACTCATCGAAACTATTGCCAAAGCGGCCATAGCAGTCGGAGCGGATGGCTTGTTCATTGAGACGCATCCCACGCCAGCCACCGCCAAATCGGACGGAGCAAATATGTTGGCTTTGGACAAGCTAGAAGACTTGCTAGTGAAGCTGACCAAGGTTCGGGAAGCCGTGCGCTAACAACTGCCTGCGTCAGTTTGTTGAAGACGTTGAGCTTTAAGCTGAAAGCCACTTGGTGCGGTCTAGTAGCTTATCGAATGTGCTATTAAAGCGCAACCGGAAGTGCTGTCGGGGTTGGTTGCGACGGAAGAATACCAATCCTACAAAAAACAGGTCAATGGTTAAGCGCACTTCAGGATGCTGGCGAATGGTATTCCAGGCGCGTTCCATTTCGCTAGACCAATGAATATCGTCGAGTACAAACACGCTCCGCTCTGTGCGGTGAGCTACGCACAAGTTGAAGTAGCGTAGGGTCGGCTCGTAGCGGTGGTTACCGTCGAAGAAAGCAAAGTCTAAAGGCGCATTTAGCGTGGCTAGAGTAGGAGCAAGAGTTTCGTCGAGGTTGCCTTCAATCAATTCAACGTTGGGCAACTGAAGCACCCGAAACGTTTCGCGGGCCACCGCGGCCGTATTGGGACATCCTTCAAACGTGAGTACTCGGCTACGTGAGTCGGCGGCGGCCAAGTAGGCGGTAGTGAGGCCGAGCGAGGTGCCAAGCTCCAGAATAGTGCGCGGCTTGAAATGATTGGCTAGCCGAAAAAGCAACTGTGCCAGATTGGATGGCTTGGCGGCAGTGCGGGCTATATCGCCGATACGTCGGCGCCGGCCTGCGCCAGTGTGCGAGCCCGCGCCAAAGTCACGGACTTCTATTTGTTGCTGGCTATGTAGCAGTTCGTGCCGTCGGGCTTCAATATTTTCAAAGGCCGCAAACTGACCATCGTGGTGAATAACGTGGTTGTAGAGCCCAAAAACGAACGGGGAATGCAGCCCATGCGCATTCCCCGAGCGGAAAAAAAACTGAACGTAGCGAAGAGCTTGAAAAAGCAAATTTTTGACAGTTGAGTTAAATAGCGAAATGGTTGAATCGTTTAGATGGCTGGTCGTTCCAACAGGTTGCTGAACGACCAGCCATCAAACAATTCAACCGTTTGGTTATTCAGAGCAGATTAATTCAGACGGTATGGCACAACGAGGGTGAATTCCGGAATTTCAACCGTGAAGACACTGCCATCAGCAAGACGCTCCATCTCGTAGGTGCCGCGCATCTTACCGAGTCCAGATTTTAGGTTGCAGCCCGATACATATTGGTGTGCTTCACCGGGCTCCAAAACGGGTTGTTGGCCAACTACGCCTTCGCCTTCAACTTCGCGCACTACACCATTGGCATCGTAGATATACCAGTGACGGCGTAATAGCTTCACGGTATATTCGCCGTTATTACGAATATCAATCTTGTACGCAAATACGTAGTGTTCTTGGCCGGGGCTTGAGTAGTCGGGCAAATAGTTTGTCGTGACGCTCACGGTAACGCCCTGCGTGGTGGTCGTATTCATGATTACTGTGCGGTGTGGTGAGACTAACAGCCGGGGCCGGAAATTGGTTTATGTACGCAGCCGGAGCCAAACAAGGTCCGTTCAATCCGCAATAATTTCTTTCCAACGTATGAATGTAAAGATAGAAGAGAGTTGGCGCAAGGTATTACAGCCAGAATTTGAGAAATCATATTTTCAACATCTAATTGCTTTTGTGCGTGGCGAGTATGCTACTGCTACGGTGTACCCGCCGGGGCCTCTAATTTTTCACGCTTTTGATGCTTGCCCGTTTGAGGCGCTGAAAGTGGTGATTCTTGGTCAGGACCCTTATCATGGTAAAGGACAAGCGCACGGGTTAAGTTTCTCTGTAGCTGAAGACAAGCGCACCCCGCCGTCATTGCAAAATATTTTCAAGGAATTGCAAGACGATTTGCCCGGTACGCCCCCAGCTCCTAACGGCAACCTCGACCGATGGGCGCAACAGGGAGTTCTGTTGCTTAATGCCACACTTACGGTGCGCGCGGCCGAGCCTGGCAGCCACCAGAAGAAGGGCTGGGAGCAATTCACCGATGCCGTCATTCAAACCATTTCCGAGCAAAAGCAAAACGTAGTTTTTATCTTGTGGGGTGCTTATGCCCAGAAAAAAGCCGAACTGATTGATGAGCGTAAGCACCTCATCCTTAAAGCAGCACACCCTTCGCCTTATGCTGCCGACCGAGGTTTCTTTGGCTCCCGCCCTTTCAGCAAGACCAACGCTTACCTACAGGAGCATAGCCTGAAGCCTATCGTTTGGTAGCTTGCGAGGTAAGAACGAATTGTACAGACCCTAAAGACAGCAAAACCTGTCTCACTAATGTCATACGAAAAAGGGCTTACCAGTCGGCAAGCCCTTTCAATGTTGCTAGTTCAAGCTTTGAATTAGTGAATCGTGTTGAAAAGCCGGCTCCAACGAACTTTGTGGAAGAAATCGGCATACGGATCAACTGACATCCAGATCAAAACGGCTTTGCCAACTATATGATCTTCGGGAACAAAGCCCCAATAGCGCGAATCAAGCGAATCGTGGCGGTTGTCGCCCATCATGAAGTAGTAGTTCTGCTTGAAAGTGTAGCTTTTCAAGGGTTGCCCGTTCTGCGTTAACACGCCGTTTACCATAGTCACGCCCTCATTATGCTCGTAACGCATGATGATTTTCTGGTAGATAGGCGTATTCTGCGGTGTAAGCTGCACAGTTTGCCCTTTTTTCGGCAGTTGCAGCGGACCGTAGTTATCCTTGTTCCAGTTGTTGATAGGCTGCGGCGTGCTCTGCGGATAGTCTGGATTGTTCGGGAAAACATCGGGTTCGGCCTGGCCAGGAGTTGCCTTGTCCTGTACGACTGCTTTTACATAAGGCTGTTTGCGGAAGAAGTCCGCAGTGGCCGGTGTGGCATCAATCATGAAGGTAGGCTCCTGCATGCCGTAAAGCGGCTCTGGTTGGCCATCCGGGCGGTTGAAATTGGTAACGCCCTGTTGCTGGAATGCCTTTTTCAGGTCGTCGTTTGGCTGGGGTACCTGCAGGAAATAGCGATTCTGGCTTTGCGGCGGATTCGCCATAGGTTTGCCATTGATGAACACCTGCGTGTCTTTGATTTCCAGTACATCACCGGCAACTGCCACGCAACGCTTGATGTAGTTGGTGCGCAAGTCGGCGGGGTGCTGGCTTTCGAAGGGCACGTTGAACACCACTACGTCGCCACTTTTTACCTCCGAGAAGCCGGGTAGGCGGTAGCTGGGTAGCTGTATCGCGTCGGAATAGCTTTTGAGACCGGTACCCCAAAGCGTTTGGTGGGTAAGCGGAATCTGCAGCGGCGTCTGGGGGGTACGTGGTCCGTAGTGCAGCTTGCTTACGAACAGATAATCACCTACCAACAACGAGTCTTCCATTGAAGGCGTCGGGATGGTATAGGCCTCGAAGGTAGCCCAGCGGATGAGCGTAGCGGCTACTACTGCAAATAAAATGGCATCCCCCCATTCCCGGAAGAAGCTTTTCTTTCGTTCGATAGGCTTAGGCGCGGAAGCCGCTTTCATGCGTTGTTCCCAGGACTGTTGTACGGCCATAGCAAGAGTGCGAAATCAGGTAAGGCCCGGCCTAAGCCAGGCAGCAATTTAAAAGTGGGAATATCCGAAGAAATTAGGGGGCAACAGCTATATCATTCAAACCTTGCCTGGCTTTTCCTTCACAAATAAGCTGTAACAACCAGCTAGTTAACAATTCAAGTAGCAAGCCGTTCAAATCCCGAGCAAATCCTTCATGCCAAATACGCCCTGGTGTCCGGGGAGCCACTCGGCGGCCAACAAGGCGCCATCCACGAATCCGTCGCGCGTATGTGCTTCGTGTTTGAGTTCTAAGGTATCGGCTTCGGAGGTGTAGGTTACAATGTGAGTACCTACTACAGAGCCCGTTCTTTCGCTAAGCACCGCTAGCTCGTTGGGGGCTTGCGCCGCCTCGTTCCGCCAGATGGTTTTGCTCGGGAAGTGACGCAAAATAGCTTCCGCCGCCGTCAGGGCCGTGCCGCTAGGCTGGTCTACTTTCTGGGTATGGTGAATTTCGCGTACCTGCACATCGTACCCACCAAACTGGTGCATTTTGGTGGCTATGTACTCATTGAAATGAAAGAACAAGTTTACGCCCACGCTATAATTGGAAGCGTAAAACAAGGAGCCATCATTAGTCTGACACAGCTTCACGGCCTCCTGAAAATGATGAAGCCAACCTGTAGAGCCACACACCACCGGTAGACCTTGGCGTAGGCAAGCCTGCACGTTCGCGAAAGCCGCATCAGGATGCGTAAATTCAATGGCTACATCAGCGGTAGTGGTATCGAAGTCCGCAATATTGGCTTCGGGATACGTAGGGTCGATGATACCGACAATTTGATGACCTCGCGCTACCGCGCGAGCCTCGATAGCGCGGCCCATTTTGCCGTAGCCAATCAACAGAAGCTTCATTTCTTGAGGTACTAGTTTCTGGTTGCTGCTTTCAGTAGTTGCCGTGCCAACTAGCTAGTCGAACATCAACTAGAAAGCAGCAACGAGCAAGTAGAAGCTTATTTGAAAGTGAGAGTGAGACCAATGGCAGGTGTAATGGCAGCCGTTGGCATCCGTAACATGGTTGGCTCTAGTTGTAGGCTCAGGTCGTCGCTGATATCGAAGTCGCGAAGGTGAGCATCTACCACGGCATCAAGAATCTGAACCCCATACGCTAAGGCTACATACGCTATAAACACGTCACGTTGGCGCCGGTATGTGTTAATGTATCTCTGAATTGTAGAGTTAGGGTACCCACTGGTGAGGGTAGTTTCGTCTGGAGAAGGTGTACTACTTCCATTCCGTAGCCTTTTAGCTTCTACGAAATCTTTGTAGTATCTCAGATAAAACAGCTCACCGTAGAGGGTACCACCTACAGCGCCATATACTAGTGGGAGTTTCCACCAGCGCCGATTGTATATCTGTCCGGCACCAGGCAGCAACGCCGATAAAAATCCGGCTTTTGCGGGCTTAGTCATCTTCAAACCAAACAACCGCGCCGTACGGCGCACCGAATCGGGTACTATTTGCGTGCTTACCTGCGCGGAGTCCGGCCCCGCCGTGACGACAGTGGTGCGCGCAGGCGGAGTAGCTTGGGCATGTGCTTCCTGCACCAATGGCAGAGCTAAGAAAAGCGTAGCAACCAGGCTGCGGAAGCAGGAATTAAGTTTCATAACGGAGAGCCAGGGCGAGTCAACGGCGACTAAATCAAATAACGTTGACAGATGGTGGCTAGTCTGTTGAGATGCTAGCTAAGTTCTTGTAGCTCACTCTCAACTGCCTAGTGCCTACGCAGGTTGCAAAATGTGTAGGATACGCTGCATGTCTTCCACCGAATCGAAGGCAATTTTAATTTCACCGCGACCCTGCGGACCTGGCTTCACCATTACCCGGCTCCCAAACCGCTCAGTCAAGTGACGCTCGGTGCGGCGTAGTTCCGCTACTGGCACCTGCCCGGCTACATCTTGCGCGGGTTTGGTAGCTGGTGCACCCGGCTTCTCCACCGGGTTCAGACCGGCACGTACCAACTGCTCCACTCGTCGCACAGATAATTCTTCGGCTAGGATGCGGTGAAACAAAGCCAACTGCTGCTCGGGATTCTCGATGTTGATGAGGGCGCGAGCGTGGCCCATGCTGATGGCCGTATCGCGCAAGCCAATCTGAATATCGGGCGGCAGCTTGAGCAAGCGGAGATAGTTGGTTACGGTCGAGCGGTTTTTGCCGACCCGGTCGCCCAACTCTTCCTGCTTCAGATTGCACTCGCTCACTAGCCGCTGGTAGCTCAGCGCAATTTCAATTGCGTTGAGGTTTTCGCGCTGAATGTTCTCGATGAGAGCCATTTCCAGCATTTGCTGGTCGTCGGCCTTCCGAATATAAGCCGGAATAGTATCGAGGCCCGCAATCTTAGAGGCTTGCAAACGACGCTCCCCGCTAATGAGCTGGTACGTATTGGTACCCGTTTGACGTACCGTTACTGGCTGAATAATCCCTTGAATCTTGATACTTTCAGCTAGCTCATGCAAAGCATCTTGGTCGAAGTGCGTGCGCGGCTGGTAGGGGTTGGCTTCAATCTGACCTACTGGAATCAACCCAACTGAGTTCATCGGGTGCGGCACCAAGCCTACCCGGTCGCTCTTTTTCTCGTAGCTGCCTTCAATCAGAGCATTCAATCCGCGGCCCAAGCCACCGATTTTGCGCTTGGCTGCCGCCGAGGGTGCAGCTGGAATAGCTTTTTCTTCTTGCTTGTCTGACATACCTACAATCGGCTTTCCCGCAGTGGCGCGAGAAAAGCAGGATTCAAAAATACACAAACGCCGGGGAAGGCTGAGAAATTTTGTTCCACGATCAGCAAATAATCGTGGAACGTTGAACTGACAGAATTCTGCTGTGTATTTACTTAGCTTCCTCTATTGAAGCGGAGTTGAATGCAGGTTAAGAATGGCAACAACCTCACAGACCGCCACCCGCCGAGAACCTTCTACAAAGTAGCCCCGCAAACCCGGCTTGACATGCTGCTGGTGAAAAGCTCGTGACCTAGAAAACACGATAAACATATCCGCTAGCCCATGCATAGGCACATAACCATCGGTCAGTAGTTCGCCATCAGGGTGCAAGATTTCCGGCCAAATCATGAATGTATGAGTTGCTATAGCGCTGTCATCATACATAAAGTCCCAACGGATATGTTGGTTAGCTGGCGTTTTCCGGCCGCCTTCTTCGATGCTATAAAGGGTATAACTAACTCGGAAATTAGGCAATAGCCCATCCTCGGTATAAGATTTCATAAAAGTAAAGCCTACTAAAAACGACAGAGGCCCGCGAAACTCGCGGGCCTCTGTCACAAAAGCGTTGTTGCGAAACCTAAGCTGCGGCGTCTTCAGCAGGCTCCGAAGTGCCGGCGGCTTCCACATTCTTCTCCACAATTTCGCGGGCCAAGTTGAGGTAGCTGATACTGCCTTTGCTTTCAGCATCGTGCAGGATGACCGGGATGCCGAAACTTGGCGACTCGCTTAGCTTTACGTTACGCGGAATAATGGTGTCGAACACGAGTTGCTGGAAGTGTAGCTTCACTTCTTCCACTACCTGGTTGCTCAGGCGTAGGCGCACGTCATACATCGTCAGCAAGATGCCTTCGATTTCGAGGTCCGTGTTCAGGCGGCTCTGGATGATCTTTACAGTGTTGAGCAATTTACCCAAGCCTTCGAGAGCGAAATACTCGCACTGTACCGGAATGATGACGGAGTGCGCAGCCGTGAGGGCGTTAACCGTAATTAAACCCAAGCTTGGGGAGCAGTCGATGATGATGAAGTCGTACTGATCGGCTAGGGGACGCAGGGCGTCCTTCATCTTCTCCTCCCGATTGGGTAGGTTGATCATCTCTACTTCCGCCCCTACCAAGTCAATGTGAGAAGGCATGAGGTCGAGGTGGGGCAGCACGTTGGTTTGCAGAATGATGTCTTGGGCATTAATGCCGTCCACCATGCACTCGTAAATGCTGTTTTCGATGTCCTTGGGGTCGAAGCCTACGCCGGAGGTGGCGTTGGCCTGCGGGTCGGCGTCCACGAGGAGCGTCCGGTACTCCAAAGCCGCCAGACTGGCCGCCAAGTTGATAGCCGAGGTGGTTTTGCCCACCCCGCCCTTCTGATTGGCTACCGCAATGATTTTTCCCATGAGGGGGCTTGATTAATGGCTAAATAGCTAAATGGTTGAATAGCTGCTTTGTTAAAGGGCTGCTCCGCGGGAGCACGCAACCGTTTAACAAGTAAACCATTCAGCCATTAAACTTACAAATTAATGGTTTCACCGATTTTAAGTAACAACAACTCTTTGCCCGCTTGCGTGGCTTTTTGTTTGGCTGCTTCCTGATCGATGGTGATAGGAGGGAAGGTATCGTAATGCATCCCGATGATCTTGTTGGCTCCGGTCCAGTCGGCGGCTATCAAGGCGTCGTCAATACCCATCGTATAGTTGTCGCCGATGGGTAGCAGGGCGAAGTCCAGCTTGTATTGCTCGCCGAGGAGCTTCATGTCGTAGGTGAGGGCGGTGTCGCCGGCAAAGTAAAAGGTTTTGCCTTCGGCTTCGACTACAAAACCAGCCGCTATACCACCGTACGAGCCGTCGGGCATGGAGCTGGAATGCAAAGCAGCCACCATTTTCACCGTGCCAAAAGGCAGAGACACTTTGCCGCCGATATTCATAGCGTAGTTGGCTTTCAGACCCTTCTGGCCAAACCAACCTACAACTTCGGCCATACCTACTACCTCGGCACCGGTACGCTTGCCAATTGCTTCGGCGTCGGCTACGTGGTCGGCGTGGCCGTGGCTAAGCAGAATGAACTGAGCGTCAATCTGGTCGATGGCCACGTCCTTGGCCAGCGGGTTCGGACTAATGAAAGGGTCGAAAAGCACTTTGCTGCCGCCGGTTTCGAGAAGGAAGCAGGAGTGACCGTAGTAGGTAAGTTGCATAAGGAAAAGAAAGTGGCTGGCCAGACGTGAAAGGCAACAGCCAGACGGGGTACCTTTGTTGCAAATATACGTGATTCCGCCTTTCCCATGCTCCCGATTTCGCGCTTGGTTTACTGTTCTGCTTTCCTGTCGCTGGCGTTGCTAGCCGGCTGCCAGGGCCCCGCACCGGCCACCGAAGCCCGACGTGTATTCCGCTATAATCAGCCCGAATCCCTCTCTTCCCTCGACCCAGCTTTCGCCCGCAACCAAGCCAATATTTGGGCTACCACGCAGCTCTACAATGGGTTGGTGGAACTCGATGACAGCCTGAAGCCCGGTCCTTCTGTGGCGCGCCGCTATGAAATAAGTGCCGACGGCCGCCGCTACACCTTCACGCTTCGTCCCGATGTGCGCTTTCACGATTCCGACGTATTTCCTGGCGGCAAAGGCCGGCGCGTAACAGCGCAGGACTTTGTGTATAGCTTCAAGCGCCTGCTTGACGGAGCCACGGCTAGCCCCGGCGGCTGGATTTTCCGGGGCAAAGTGCTGGAAAATGCACAAGGTGAGCCAGCTGATACGGCTTTTGTGGCCGTAAATGATTCCACGCTTCGCATTCACTTAAAGGAGCCCTTCATTCCGTTCTTGGGGATGCTGACAATGCCGTACGCCTACGTGGTGCCGCGCGAGGCAGTGCAGCGCTATGGCAAGGATTTCCGGGAGCACCCGGTAGGAACGGGGCCTTTCTTATTTAAGGAGTGGGATGAGGGCAACGCCATCATCTACCATCGCAACCCCAATTACTGGAAACGCGACGCGAAGGGCCAACGCCTGCCTTACGTAGATGCCGTGCAAATCAGCTTCATCCAGGACCGCAAAACCGAGTTCCTTACTTTCCAGCAAGGTAAGCTGGACTTTATCAGCGGCATTCGTTCCGGCTCGCGCGACCTTATCTTGTATCCCGATGGCTCGGTCCGCGAGGATTTCAAAGGCAAATTTCGGCTTCAAAAAGTGCCGTACCTGAATACCGAATACATCGGTATGCAGCAGGACCCAACCAATCTGCGCGGCGACAACGCCGAAACCGGCCGCGCCCTGCGCGACAAGCGGGTGCGGCAAGCCCTGAACTATGCCTTGAACAAGCCGGAGTTTCTGGCTTATTTCATCAATAATATTGGGCTGCCCGGCAACTCAGGTTTTGTACCGGCCTCTCTGCCTTCTTTCAGCGCCAAACTGGTGCCCGGCTACACCTACCAGCCTGACAAAGCTCGTCAGCTCTTGCGCGAAGCTGGTTACGGACCGAACAAGCCGTTGCGCCTGCGCTTGAGTACCGTGGCCGAAAGCAAAGAGTACTGCGAGTACTACCAAAAAAAGTGGGCCGAAGTAGGTGTGCAGGTGGAAATAGATGTGAACCAAGGCGCTGCCCACGGCGAACTAATCGATAATGGCCGCGCCGCCTTCTTCACCCGTAGCTGGCTCGGCGACTATCCCGACGCGGAAAACTACCTAGCCCTTTTCTACAGCCCCAACTTCGCACCCGCTGGCCCCAATAAAACGCACTTCAAAAACGGCGCCTACGACCGGCTCTACGAAAAGGCGAGGCTAGAGCAAAACCTGGAAAAGCGCTACGACCTCTACCGCCAGATGGACCGGATTGTGGTGGAAGAGTGTCCAGTTATTGCCGTGTATTACGATGAAGTGGTGCGCCTCACGCAAAACAACGTGCAAGGCCTCACCCCCAATCCAATGAACCAACTAGTATTGGAGCGGGTGCGCAAGGACTAGCTAGATTCTATAGGAAAGCATAGCTCTTCTCTAAGCGAGAGAAACTAGCTTAGAGAAGAGGTAGTGTTTAGCTCTGATTCTAAAAAGCCATTGAGGTTAGGAGTGAGGATCTTCCGCACGCAGGATGCTACAGGATGCCTAGATGCTGCACGGTGTCTAAGTTGGGTGAGTCAAACCAGTACGGCACTGGCTTGAGAATCCATTTCTTCCGCATATGAATAGCAATTATTTCCTGGTGCTAAGCAGCTTTATTCTGCTGCTCTTCAGTGGTACACTTCAGGCAGCGGAGCCAGAACCAGCTTGGGTTAAAAAGACAGGCGCGAAGACCTTCCCTAGCAAAAAGCAGGAGTTCAGAGTGAAGGCGTACGGCGCCAAAAGCGACGGAACTACTTTGAATACCCGCGCTATTCAAGCGGCCATTGATGCTTGCGCCGCCAAGGGTGGCGGGTCGGTTACGTTCGAACCGGGTGCCTACCTGACGGGTTCTGTCTTCTTAAAAAAAGGCGTCAACCTAGTTATCGGGAGAGGGGTGGAGCTGAAAGGCAGCCAGGATATCAAAGACTATCCGGACATCGACACGCGGGTTGCGGGTATAGAAATGAAGTGGCCGGCGGCCCTTATCAATTGCATTGGCCAAGACAACGCAGCTATTATCGGGGAAGGCATCGTGAATGCGCAAGGCAAGCCGTTTTGGGATTTCTATTGGAACCTGCGCCGAGAATACGAGCCTAAGGGCTTACGCTGGATTGTGGATTACGACGCCAAGCGCCCCCGTACCGTGCTTATTTCCGAGTCGTCCAACATCACCCTGAAAAACTTGACTCTACAACAGGCCGGGTTCTGGACGGTGCAGATTCTTTACTCTCGGCAGGTAACGGTCGATGGCATTATCGTGCGCAACAACATCGACGGGCACGGCCCTAGCACCGATGGCGTCGACGTAGATTCTTCGTGCTACGTGCTGATCCAGAACTGTGATATTGACTGCAATGACGACGATTTCTGTCTGAAAGCGGGCCGGGATTGGGACGGTCTGCGCGTGAACCGACCAACGGAGTACGTGGTAATTCGGAACTGTGTGGCGCGGGCTGGCGGCGGGCTGCTTACGCTCGGCAGCGAAACATCGGGCAGTATTCGGCACGTGTTTGCCACCAACCTAACGGCTAATGGCACTGGCAACGGGATGAACATAAAGTCGGCTACTACCCGTGGAGGCACGGTGGAGGACGTGCACTTTCAGAACATCACCATGAACGGGGTCGGCAATGTATTGCAAGTGACTCTGAACTGGAATCCGAGCTACAGCTACTCGAAATTGCCGGAAGGCTACACCGAAGCTAGCCTACCCGCGCACTGGAAAAAAATGCTCACTAAGGTGGAGCCTGCTGAAAAAGGAATACCGCGTTGCAACTCCATCTACCTCTCCGACATTGTAGCCAAAGATGCCAAACGGGCCATCTACGCTGTTGGCCTGCCCGAGTCGTTATTAACTAATTTCCAGTTTAAGAACATCCAAATTGAGGGAGCCGCTGCGGGCAGCATTGCCTACTCCCGCGACTGGCATTTTGAGAACGTAAGTATCAGAACTAAGGACACTTCCCCGCTGAAGGTGGAGAATTCAGCCAACATGCAGGCCGTAAAGTAACTATCGGTCGGAAGAGGCACCTAAGGCACTGGTCACTTGCTTTTCCACGTAACTCAGGAATTCTTTTAGCTCGGCGGGTACGCCTTCCTCAGCAATTACAGTTTTGGCAGGGCAATTGACTGGCCTGATAGTGAGACTGGTAGCAGGCAGGTCGCTGGTGCCTAGCGTGTACCGCTCGGGTAAATCGTTGAAGTGCAGAGCGCGCGCTTTATCCTGAATGAGTTTGATAGTGGCGAGCGGCATGGTTACCTCACGCTTGCCTTCCACAGGCGCATACTCAATGCCTTCGTAGCTCATGCGGCCATCGGCGTAGATGCGTGCTTCGTAGTGCGGGCAGTAGCCAAAGCAAGGTGTTTTGCGAAAAACAATAACGGGTGTGGGCTCCGCGGCTGGTTTCCCGTTCGCAGTCTTACTGGTCTTAGCTTGTTGCTTGCTCGCAGCTTGGGTGGGCTTCGCAGCTCTTTGGGCCTGCGAAACGCAGCTAGCAAGTAACGCCGCTAACAAGAGGAAGGAAAAAGAGAAACGCATACCGAACGCAAAAGGAATTGTACGACGAGGTTCAAAAAGCGGACCGCTTTGCACCCGTAAACAGAACGCCCCCTCGTCGGCTGACGAGAGGGCGTTCTGTTTATGGCTGCCACTAACTTACTACGAGCGGCGGGTTGGCTTTTTAGGCTTAGGCTCTACCGAGGCAGAAGTACCTTCGTCGCCTTTACGGGATTGGGCGTCGCGCTCCTGAGCAGTGCGCATGGCATCCTGGAGGCGGGCCGAGAAGCCACCGGGCTTCTTGTCTTTGTTCTTGATCTTATTGGCTTCGAGTTGAGCCCGAATCTTGGTGTCATCTACCAGGCGGCGGGTGAGGGCCTGCTGGCCGAGCGTTACCACGTTGGAAACGAGGTAGTACCAAGTCAAACCAGCGGCAAAGCTGTTTAGGACGAACATGAAGATTACAGGCATCAGGTAGCTGTAAAACTTCATCGGACCTTGCATAGCAGCCGGGTTCATTTGGTTGCTCTGCCAAGTCATCACCAGTGTCGAGAGCGTCATCAGCACGGTGAACAAGCTGATATGGCTACCCAAGAAAGGCACCGCGAAAGGCAGCAGAATCGGCGAATCGTAGGTGCTCAAGTCCTTGGCCCACAAAAACGGCTCTTGCCGCAGCTCAATGGCATTGGGAAAGAACTGGAACATGGCAAACAGGATCGGGATGGTGAGCAGTGTGGGTACGCAGCCACTCAGCGGGCTAACTCCAAAAGTGGAGTAGAGCTTCATGGTTTCCTGTTGCGCCTTCATCTGGTCGTCGCCGGCCTTCTCCTTGATGGCGTCGATTTCTGGCTTCAGCACCTTCATGCGAGCCTGCGAAACGTAAGTTTTGTACGTCAACGGCCACGTCACGAGCTTGATCAACACCACGAGCAGCGCGATGATGATGCCGTAGCTGGAAATGAACTTCTCGAGCACGTGGAACACCGGCAGAATCACGAACTGATTCACCCACCGGAACACGCCCCAACCCAAGTACACGTTGCGGTCGAAGCCGGGCGCCACTTCCTTCAGCATGCTAAACGAGTTCGGGCCGAAGAAATAGCGGAAGCTAGCTTTGCCCTGCTGCGCATCGGCAGCCGAAATGCTCAGCGTCGAGCTCAAGGTTTTGATGAACGTGCTGTCGGCTACGTCAACCGTTGATACAAACTTGCCATTCGGGAACTGGTTGTTGGCAATGATACCGGCCACGAAGAAGTCGTGCTTGTGGGCCGCCCACTTCAGTGGTTCGGTGATGCTCACCTCCTCGGGCTTCTCCGAGGCCTCAGCTAAAGAGCCGTGGTCGTCGTTGGCGAGGTAGTGGTTGATGGTAGTGTGGTTGCGGTTTTGCTTCAGGTCCTGCTCGGTTTGGCGCACACGGTCCACGAAAGTGAACGTAAGCGGCTCCTGCGACATAGCTTGCTGCAAACCCGTAAAGCGCAAATCGTAGCCCACTTCATAGGAGTTGTCGAACAAGGTATAGACCTGCTCGATTTGGCCACTGGCCACGCTGGCTACAAAGCTCAGACGCTGACCTTTTTTGTCGCCTTCGGTTACCGGCTGCGGCGCGCTAGGCTGGAAATACAAGTCCGACAAACGAACCGTTTGACCACCGATAGTGCGGAAACGAGTATCAATCTGCGCGCTTTGCGCGTCAAACAAGTCTAGTGGCTTACCGAAGAACGTCTTGTATTTGGTGAGGCGTACAGCCTCAGGACGGCCACCCTTCGAAGAGAAAGTAACGGTCAGGTTGTCGTTCTGTAGTTGAACCTGCTGCGCCGTACCGGTGGCAGCACCAGCAAAAGCGCCCAACGTACGGGCGGCGGCTGCCGAATCGAGGGGGGCAGCGGGGGCAGCAGGAGAGGTGGTACCCGGCTTCGCGCTGGCGGCGGTAGTGGGCTTGTCGGCTGGCGTCTCTTTGGGCGGTTCGGGCTTAAAGAAATACAGGTAGACGAGAAGCAAGGCCGCAATCAGAAACAGGCCGGTTGCTGAATTTTTGTCCATTCAGGTAAAAATGAGGGCACTAAAGAGTGTGAGGTACTGACGTCCCCTTCAAAAATCCGGCGACGCTACCGCAAAGGTCGGACTTGTCAGGCGAATATTTATGAGTCGGCTGATTTGTCAGGTAAAATCATGAAAAAGAACGTCATGCCAGGCGCAGGCCCAACCGTAGTTGAACCATCCTGCGTGCTGATGATATAGCGCCATTGACACTACTATACTAGCGAGATGCTTCTCCTACAACTGCGCCTGCGCTCAGCATGACGTTGCTCTTACTTTGCCAACCCATGCATAATCAGTATGTTGGCCTTATACCTTCCGGTGCTGGATAGCGGCTTTCACAAAGCGCACAAACAGCGGGTGAGGGTTCTGAACTGTGCTTTTCAGTTCGGGGTGAAACTGCCCGGCTACAAACCACGGATGGTTTGGCAACTCAACTACTTCTACTAGGCCCGTAGCAGGATTGACGCCGGAAGGCACCATGCCCGCGTCCTCGAACTGCTTCAGGTACTCGTTGTTGAATTCGTAGCGGTGGCGGTGCCGCTCACTGATGTGGTTACGGCCGTAGGCTTTGGCTGCTTTCGAGCCGCGCCGCAATTCGCAGTCGTAGGCACCGAGGCGCATGGTACCGCCTTTTTGGGTGATGTTTTTTTGCTCCTCCATCATGGCAATAACCGGGGCCGAGGTTTGGGGGTGCATCTCGGTCGAAGAAGCTTCTTTCATGCCGAGCACGTTGCGGGCAAATTCTACCACCGCTACCTGCATGCCCAAACAAATGCCGAAAAACGGAATGCCTTTTTCGCGCACGTGCTTCACGGCCAGAATCTTGCCTTCAAAACCCCGCTCCCCAAAACCGGGAGCCACCAGCACACCATCAACCCCGTGCAGCAGTTGGGCTACGTTATCTTCGTTGATGTGGTCGGATTGAATGCTGCGCACTGTGACTTTGCACTCGTTTTGAGCGCCAGCATGTACGAAAGCTTCGTTGATGGATTTATAAGCGTCGGGTAGTTCCACGTACTTACCAACTAGCGCAATCGTAACTTCCTCAGTCGGGTTTTTGAGGCGGCCCAAGAAGTCTTTCCATACTTCCAGGTCGGGCTGTTGCGTACCGCCAGTCAGCTTTAGGCGCTTGATTACCCGCTCGTCGAGCTGCTCTTTCAGCATGAGCAGTGGCACCGAGTAGATGCTATCAGCGTCAAGGCTTTCGATGACGGAGTTGATTTTGACGTTGCAGAACAGCGCGATTTTGCGGCGCATTTCGGCCGGAATTGGGTGCTCGGAGCGGCACACCAGAATATCGGGTTGCAAGCCGGCTTCGCGCAGGTCGCGCACGGAGTGTTGGGTGGGCTTGGTTTTCAACTCGCCCGCCGCCTTCAGGTACGGCAGCAGCGTGAGGTGAATAACCAGCGAGTCATTTGGGGGCAGTTCCCACCGAAGCTGGCGCACCGCTTCCACAAAAGGCAAACTCTCGATGTCGCCGATGCAGCCGCCAATTTCGGTGATGACTACATCGAACCGGTCGTCTTCGCCGAGCAGCAGCATGCGCCGCTTGATTTCGTCGGTGATGTGGGGCACTACTTGCACGGTCTTGCCGAGGTAGGCACCTTCGCGCTCCTTGCTGATAACGTGGTTGTAGATGCGGCCCGTCGTGACATTGTTGGCCTGCGAGGTCGGCACGTTCAGGAACCGCTCGTAGTGGCCGAGGTCGAGGTCGGTTTCGGCCCCATCATCGGTTACATAACATTCGCCGTGCTCATAGGGGTTGAGCGTACCCGGGTCGATGTTGATGTAGGGGTCGAACTTCTGGATGGTGACGCGGAAGCCGCGGGCTTGCAGAAGCTTGGCCAGGGAGGCAGAAATGATGCCTTTGCCTAGCGAGGAGGTCACTCCACCGGTGACGAAAATATACTTGGCCGTTGCAGCCGTGGGGTAGGGGTTCGGTCTGGCATAACGGGAAACAAAGTTAGTGGATATATCCGGGGCAACCCACGAAACTTTGTGCTACGCGCGAGGCTGAGCTACAGCTTTGTTTCCATAGTCGAGTTAGGTTGGCTTGTTCGCTGTAATAAAAGATCAAGCTTTTGCGAAAGGCAATGCTATAAACCCAGTAAAAAGAATACCCTAGTTCACCTCTTCATCTGAGGGGAACTAGGGTATTGAAACTCCAGAACAACCTATAAAACCGTCATGCTGAGCGCAGCCGAAGCATCTCGCTCGACTCGTTGCAATAGCAGAAGGGTTTACCACACTAGCGAGATGCTTCGGCTGCGCTCAGCATGACAGATAGTTTGGCAACGCCAGCCTATCTGTCAGTCAACAATCTTTAACATTTCCTTCTTCTTAGATGAGGAGATGAACTAATCTTCTCCTTTCTATCTAGCTTCTTTTTGCTATACTCTTATTTACGCCTGCTTCGGCTCGGGGCCGCGAAAAACGTCGGTGCCTTGGACGGGTGTGAGTTTTACTGGTTTACCCTCGCGGGCCGACTGGTAGATAGCCTCCATGATGCGGTGGTCTTGCAGGCCTTCCTCACCGGGCGTGTGCGGCGGCTTGTCGTTCATGACGCATTCCGAAAAATGGTCCATTTCGGTGGCAAACTGGTTTTTAGACTCGATGGTAATCTGGTTCTGCATTTTGGCCGGGCCCTCAGCGTGCGACGTTTGCAGCCGCTGGCCGGTGTAGGCGTAGGCATTGTCGAGGTGCAGCCAGCCGCGCTCGGAATTCACGCGGTAAAAGCGCGAGTCGTGGGTGTTGTAGTGTGTGATGCTGTCCACGATAATGCCGTCGGGGAAGCGCATCTGCCATGACATATGCTCTTCTACTTCCTTGAACAGCGGATTGCCGGGTGTGCTGTACGAGTAAGCAAACACCTCAGTCGGCTCAGTGCCGAGCAGAAAGCGGCTGGTATTTAGGCAGTAGAGGCCAATGTCGGGCAAGGAGCCGCCGCCCGCGAGGTCTTTCTTGTGACGCCAGTGGTTGGGGTTGGCAGAACTCTGGCTGTTTTGGGTTTGGATGTACTTGGTCTTGCCAAACTTACTGTCACGAATCATGTCGCGCACCAGCCGGTTATAGGGCTCGTACTGGATGCGGTAGGCTACCATCAGCTTTTTGTTGGCCTTTTTGCAGGCATCAATCATAAGCTGGCACTCAGCAGAAGAGCTAGCCATGGGCTTTTCGCACAGAATATGCTTGCCAGCTTGTGCGCCGCGCACTGTGTACTCAGCGTGCATAGAATTGGGCAGCACGATGTAGATAACCTGCACCTCGGGGTTGTCCTTGAGCTTATCGTAGTTATCGTAGCTATAGCAGCTTTCGGGCTTGATGCCGTACTGCTGGGCTACTTTCTTTAGCTTTTCCGGCGAACCGCTTACCAGTGCCACTGGCTTGGATTTCTTGCACTCGCCGAAAGCCGGCAGAATTTCTTCTAGTGTGAGGTGACCAAGGCCAACCAACGCATAGCCCACGCGTTTGTCGGGCGGCATGGGGGTAGGAGTAGGGCCTGACTTTGGGTCTACGTCTGATTTCCAAGCCTCTAGCTCAATGGGTTTATCCAACTCGCTAGGCACCTTGGCAGGTGGCGACACAGCTTCCGATGAAGGTACTTTCTGCCCATTGGGAGCAGTATAAATGGTGTTGGCGTTTACTTCTGAAGCCGGCGTACCGGTGGTAGGAGTGCCCGCCACAGCACTGGAAGCCCCATCTGATTGGCAGCCAGCAAGGGTGCCCGCCGCTACTCCCACCGCCAACCCGCGGCCGGCTAAGGATAAAAATTCTTTGCGTGATACCTCCTGACCGGCATGACGCATCACAGTATTGAGTAGTTCGTTGGTGAAAGACATAGGAAGCAAAAACTAGATGATCGATACAGCTTAGCATACTCCAAGCACTAAGCGAGGTTGCGGCCTAGCGGATGTTAGGCGGTAATTGACATTATCTTATAGGTCAGCTCAATAGCTCGCTATAACGTCAGCGCAATTGCCGGCAAACCTTGGGCGCTAAAACAGTTGCCAGAGGACTAGTTGTAAGCAGGCAACACTCAGCCATGACCAGCTTGTCTAAAGCTGAGCTCTAACTTCGCTGGTAAAGCTGGGCGGTCAGAAGCCGATGCGGGAAAATTCCTGTGCAAGAGAAAGTTGAAAAGTGCGGAGCTTTTACCCATGTTGCGGGACTGTTTGCTTGTTACTTTTCTTGATGTCAGTTTTTGTAGTTGTTTGTCGCGCTCTGGTTGTGTGCGTGGTGTGTTTGCTTGCCGTGCCCACGCGGGCACAAGTGGCGCCGGCTCCGGTGGCTTCCGCAAGCTTTGTGAATCCAGTTTGGTTGTCTCAAGTGATTCAGGATTCGCCTGTGTTGCGGCAGCATAATGTGGGCGTGTGTCTTACTGATGCGACCACTGGCGCCAAAGTCTTTGAACTCAACGCTGAGAGGTACTTCACACCCGCTAGCGTGATGAAGCTGTTTAGCTTATACACGGGTCTGCACATGCTTTCCGACTCGCTGCCTAGCCTGCGCTACGTGGTGCGCCACGATTCCCTGATCTTTTGGGGCACTGGCGACCCTACTTTATTGCACGGCGACGTGCCGAGCCGCCGAGCCCTGGATTTTCTGCGCACTCGCCCCGAGAAGCTGTTCTATGCCGAAATACCAAATGTAACCGCCTACGGCCCCGGCTGGACCTGGGACGACTACAACTATTATTTCCAGCCCGAGAGAGGCCCTTTTCCAGTGTACGGCCATACGGTGCGCTTCTACGCCACCGCTGGCAAGCTCCGGCCCCGCGTGTACCCGCGCTTCTTCCGAGCCATGACGGAACCGGTACCCGCTGGCACGCCCAACCCTGCCGATGACCACGTGCGCCGCCCGGAACTGGAGAATCGGTTTGCCTTCTTTCCTATCACCAAGAATTGGGTCGACGAAACGCCTTTCCGTACGAGCTCCGCATTGCTGCTGCAACTGCTGCAAGATACCCTGCACCGTCCTATTAGTTTGGTGCCTTTCCGTTTACACGCTCAAGACAGCATTCAGGTGGTGAAAGGTTTGCCGGTCGATTCGCTGTACCGCCGCATGTTGCAGGTGAGCGACAATTTCTTGGCAGAGCAACTCCTGCTTATGTGCTCGAGCCGGATAGGAGACGACTCGCTCAGTACCAGTCGGCCAATTCGGGTTATGCGCACCCTGTTTCTGGCCAACCTACCTGATGCGCCGCGCTGGGTAGATGGCTCCGGCCTCTCGCGCCTCAACCTCGTTACACCGCGTACCATGGTGGCGCTCTTGCTGAAGCTGCACCAAGAAGTGCCCGAAAAGCGCCTGCTTAGCCTCTTAGCCGCCGGGGGAGGCCATGGTACATTGCGCCGCGTATACCGCGACCCACACGGCCCGTGGCTATGGGGCAAAACGGGCACGCTCACCAACAACCACAACCTTGTGGGGTATCTGCGCACCCGTTCGGGCCGGCTGCTGGCCTTCAGCTTTATGAACAACAACCACGTGGTGGAAACCAGCGAAGTCCGCAAGGAAATGGAGCGGGTACTGACGCAAGTACGAGAGCGGCTGTGAGAGCACAGGCCTTCGTGTTCAGAAGGCATCTTACCAGAAAAGAATGCTCTTAAAACAGCCAGTGGAAACCCCGACCTATTTGATATATCGTGCTAAGGTCGTCTTTAGGTCGTCGCCGCGCAGGTTCGTCGCCACGATCTTGCCGGTGGGGCCAACCAAGAAGTTTTGCGGAATAGCCTGTACGACGTAGCGCGTAGCAACCTCATTATGTCGGCCTTTTAAGTCTGAGACTTGCGTCCAAGCTAACTGGTCGTCCTTGATAGCTTTTAGCCATTTAGCCCGATCCTTCTCATCATCGAGCGACACGCCTAGAATGTCGAAGTTGCGGTTTTTGTATTCGTTGTAGACCTTAGTCAAGTTGGGATTTTCTGCTCGGCAAGGGCCGCACCAAGAAGCCCAAAAATCCACCAATACATACTTGCCACGGTAATCAGCCAATGACACTTTTTGGCCATCAGGCGTCATCTGAATGAAGTTGGGCGCTTCTGCCCCAACGGAAACAACTTTGATACGCTCCAGCATTTGGCTGTATGCTTTGCCCTTCGGGGAGTTTTTTACCGCGGGAGCCAGCACGTTGTAAAGCGGCATTACTACTGTATAATCTGGTATAGGACCGCCAATTTCCTTTATGGCCTCTAAGCTCTCAGGCGAGTTAGGGTTAGCTTTAATATAGTCTGCCAGCTGCTTGTTGCGCTTCTTAGTGGCCGCTGCCAATTGCTTGTTGCGCTTCTTGTTCTGCTTCTCACGTTTTTCACCAAGCGTTTTCTCCTGCTCTTCTTCGTACTTCTCGACAGCTAGTTTCACCGCCGGGTCGTCGGGAAGTTGCGTACCCGTACCGACAACGGCTGCTTGAACAACCTGAAGCCGTGCGCCATATTCTCGCCCACCTAAGCTATTCCGGATAGTTGGGGCTAACGCATTATAAAGCGGTGCTATTTTCGCATACTGCGGAACTCTGCCGCCCATCCGTTTCAACGCATCCAAGCTTACGTACGAGTTTGGATTGGCTTTGATGAAAGCCTCGGTTTGCTGATTGCGCTCTTGCGTAAGCGCTTCCTTCTGTGCCTCCAAACGCTTCATGAGTTCTGGGGACTGCTGCTCCGGCGCCGCCGGATATTGTGCCATCAGAGCCTGCATCTTGTTGTTGATGGGCAATAGTGATGTCTGCAAATTCTCGTATTCCGTCGTTAGCTTGGACCCCGTGATTTTAGCATTCTTTAGGGAGTCAGCACTATGGAATAGGGTGGGTCCTTCTCCTAGGAAAAAGAAAATGCGGTCTACGTTGGGGCACCAAAAGCGTCACTGAGTTTCCCGCTTGGCACTAGTAGTAACATGGTGTATTTGGGACGTCTACAGTGCCTTTCAACTCGAAAGCACCATTGTGCAGAACGGCAAAGTCATTGAAGCTGCCATCCTGCAACAAGAATACTTTGGCTGGTGAGTTTAGTTTGCCAATTGTGCCTTTCAGTGTGAAGGACATCGGTTTTTGGGCACTTGCAGAAAAGCCCAGTACTAGCAGTAGACCAAGTAGATACGTTTTCATAGCAGCCGATTATATAGGAAGATAGTCAGCGGACCTTGCAATTGCAACTGCCTGAAATGCAATTTCATACGAAGGATGAAAACCTAATTGCTTATTCCAATTTGCGCCGCGCATACCATTGCTTCTTATCTATCTTCAGCTATTCAAGCAACATGAGAAACAAGTACACCTGCATCATTCAAGCACTGTTTCTGGTAGTTGGTCTCAACGCCTGCCAAAAGCAGTCAAAAACGCGAATGGAAGCCTCCGTGCCTGCTGTTGCGGTACCAGCCAATCAAAAGCTGGTAACCAGTGCAGCGAGGAAAGTGGAACCCACTGCTGCTCCTGATTCTGTGCAGCAGCTAGCACCGTTTATTCCGACCGGGTATAACCTGCTTGAAGCCACCTCCGGCGACCTGAACCTGGATGCTTTGCCCGATAAGGTGCTCGTGCTCCAACGCATAGATCCCGATACCTCCGCAATGGGCGACACCCTGGACCGGCCTTTACTGCTGCTGCTCGGCCAGCCCAACCACCGCTACCAACTAGCTGCCCGCAACGACCGAGCCGTCATGTGTTCTGGCTGCGGCGGCATGATGGGCGACCCATATCAGGGCATCACCATTAAAAAAGGATTCTTCTCCGTGGAGCACTACGGCGGCAGCGGCTGGCGCTGGACCCACATCAGCACCTTCAAATACGCCCCCGCCGACAAACAGTGGTACCTGCACCGCGAAGGCGGCGACAGTTTCCACGCCGCCGACCCCGAAAAAGTCGAAACCCATATCGAAACCGTCCGCGACTTTGGCCAGGTTTCTTTCGCCGACTACGATTACGAAAAGCGGCTAGGAGAGTAGGTGCCGAAAATACCTGTTACAAAATTAGCGTCGCCTATATCCCCAACGGCCTCCGGCTCCACAGCAAAAGCGGAATCTGAGGCCGTTGAAGGTGGCACCCTTTCGAAGCTACTTGGTGTTCGACGGCATGCCCTTGTCAGGGATAAAGCCGTGGTTGGTGCCGGGTGCGAAAGGAATATAAAGCCGTTCCCAAGTATCCCCCTCCAGTAGCTCCCAACTGTGGCCAGGGCCTTTGGTATCTTCCGCCAGAAGAATAGTGCCAGGCTCGACAATGAATGTGTCGCCGTTGCTTACTGTGAAGCGCAGCTTGCCTTTGAGCGTGACGACAAACTGCGTACGGGGAGCAGGATGCGGCTTATGTTCATTGCTTACTTCAGTCTTACCAAAAAAGTAAGTAGCCGCTATGTGGGCTTGAATTGGAAGCTTACCTACCTCAAATGTGCAGTGCTCATCATCGGTGTTAATGAGCCGGATGGCCTTGAGATACTGCTCACTATTCTCGTTTGCTTCCATGTGCATTAGGTTTTCAGCAGAACTACGCTACCAAGGAATAGGCAGTTGACGAAGCCGTGGACAACAAGCAAAAAAGAATGTCATGCTTCGACAAGCGCAGCATGACAAACTGATTAAATGAAAAATTATTAAACCTCAATTATTTAGTACAGCACCCGGAACTTGATGGTGTGCTCCACCTTGCGCAACTCGCCAATTACTTCCTGCTCGTACTGCTTGTCGATGTCGGTTATCACGTAGCCGATGTGCTCGTTGGTTTTCAGGTACTGGCCGAGGATGTTGACGTGGTGAGCGGCTAGCACGTTGTTGATGCGGGCCAGCACACCAGGCACGTTGGCGTGGATGTGAATGAGGCGGTGTGCCTGCTGCTCGGGTAGCTGAATATTGGGAAAATTGACGCTCTGCTGCGTGTTGCCGGTGTTGATATACTGCATGATGCGCTCCGGCACGAACTCGGCAATGTTGCGCTGCGCCTCGGCCGTGCTACCGCCGATATGGGGCGTTAAGAGCACGTTGGGCAGGCCACGCAACTCACTCTCGAAGCTCTCCTGGTTGGTTTTCGGCTCGTACGGAAACACGTCGACGGCGGCACCACCGAGGTGGCCGGAGCGGAGCACGTCGGCCAGGGCAGGCAGGTCCACGATGTGGCCGCGGCTGTTATTGAGCAGCAGCGCGCCGGGCTTCATCATGGCTAATTCGGTGGCTCCGAAGAGGTTGGTGTTTTCCTTGCGGCCGTCTACGTGCAGCGTTACTACGTCGGATTGGCGCAGCAGCTCTTCCAGGGTGCGGCACTTTACGGCGTTGCCTAATTGCAGCTTTTCGGCCACGTCATAGTACACTACTTTCATGCCGACCGCCTCGGCTACCACCGATAGCTGGCTGCCGATATTGCCGTAACCCACGATGCCGAGCGTTTTGCCCCGGATTTCAAACGAACCCTTTGCCGACTTGTCCCATTCGCCGCGGTGCATCTTCGGGTTTTTGTCGGGGATGCGGCGGGCCAGCATGATGATTTCGCCGAGCGCCAGTTCCACCACCGAGCGGGTGTTGCTGAACGGCGCGTTGAACACCGCCACGCCTTTCTTCATGCAGCCGGCCAAGTCAATCTGGTTGGTGCCGATGCAGAACGCACCCACCGCAATCAGGCGGTTGGCAGCTTCCAGTACGCGGGGCGTCACGTTGGTTTTACTGCGAATACCCAGGATGCTCACGCCTTCGATGTGCTGCACCAGTTCATCTTCGTCAAGGCCGCCGGGGATGGTTTCCACTTGGTAGCCTTCCTGGCGAAACAGTTCGGCAGCGCGGACGTCAGGGTTTTCGAGCAGCAGGACCTTAATGCGGTTTTTGGGGTACGAAAGGGTCATGGGAAGCTTGTTCTGGTAGAGAAATTCGTCGAAGGAAGGCAGCACTTCATCGGCGCGGGCCACGACGGCGTCGCGGGTTACATTTTCGGTGAAGGCGTAGAAGCGGTTGGCCAGGCCCGCTTCCCGGATCTGGTAGTCGGTGTAGCCGTCGCCGAGCACGTACACGTCGCCCAGGAGGTCGAGTTGGCGCAGTTGCTCGATTTTGCCACCGTCGCGGCTCAAAATATTGGTGGTGTCGAAGCCGTTGATGCTGCCGTCGGGGGCGTAGGTGAATGTGTTGGCCAGCACGAAATCGGCGGCAATACCATACTCAGCTACCACCGGCTCAATGAACTCGCGGAAGCCACTGCTCACGATATACACCCGCCCCCGAAACTGCTCGAAGAAGCCCCGGTTGCGCACGATGCTCTCCGACACCTTGCCTTTCAGCCGCTCCACCAGCGGCGCCAGATGCCGCTGATGCGCGGGCAGCAGCGCCAGCCGCTGCTTCAACGACTCCGAGAAATTCAGCTCTCCGCTCATGCCTCGGTCGGTAAGAGCGCGAATCGCGCCAACTACCTTTTCTCGGTCGGGGTGGCCTTCTAGGGCAATATCGGCTAGTTCGTCGAGGCCTTCTACTTGCGTGAACGTACTATCGAAGTCAATGATGAGGTACGGAAGCGGCTGCTGTGGTTCGGGCATAACGGAGGCAAGGTAACGCCGAATCATCTCTCCGCCACAGGAAAAGCTTCACATTTAAAGCAGCGAAAGGCCGATCAGCAGTACCAAAAGCATCTAATGAGTGCTCAGGAACATAATGTGGAGCATGAAAAGATGTACTTTGAAGCGCGCTCTTGCTTTACAGCACTACTATGGTCTCTGTACCTATTTGGGTTTTCTGGTTAAGTAGCACAGCAAGTATGCTCTTGCCTTCTGCACCAACCGTGACGTTCAGCGAAATATCTGCCTCAGAATACAGCCAGGCTCGTAAAGCAGCCACTACAGCGAAGCCCGCCACCACATACCCACTCAAAAAAACAGGCTCTACGCTGACTGTCCCTACTACGCAAGGGCTACAGGTGTTTCGGGATCTGGTAATACGGGAAACCCAAGTCAAGCAAGGCCACTCCGAAGACGAGCAGATTACCTACACTTACATGGGTTACCTAACCAGTTTTCAGCGGCACGTAGTGAAAGTAACCCGCTATGAAACATCGGAATGGTGGCTGATTGCAAAAAATGGGCGGCGACTAACCTTGTGGGGCGCGCCACTATATGCGCCCGACCAAAAACAGGTAGTTGCCATCTGTCCCGGACTAGAGTACAGCGGCGGACAGCCTAATATAGTTCAACTATTTCAAATGAAGGACGGGGTGCTACAGAAAGTATGGGAGACGCAGCCAACCACGTGGGAGCCTGAAGAAATTTTCTGGACCTCGTCAACTGTCCTTTACCTAAAGCGGGAATCGTATTCCGATCATACACCAATAAGCTATTGGAAGCTCACTATTATGTAAGCTGCAGGGTAGTGACAGAGCATTAAGCTTCATAAAACTCTAACGGCAGCCCGTCGGGGTCCTGAATGAACGTGAAGCGTCGGTCGGTAAACTCATCGACTCGAATGGGTTCCGAGGCTACACCGTGTGCCGCTAGGCCGTGGACAGTAGCGTCTAGGTCGGAGACGGCGAAGGCCAAGTGGCGCAAGCCGGCGGCTTCGGGGCGGTTGGGGCGGGGTGGAGGCTCAGGAAAGGAAAACAACTCGATAACGTACTGGCCTTGCAACGCCAAATCCAGTTTCCACGACTGTCGCTCGACGCGGTGCACTTCCCGAATAATTTCCAAACCTAGAACTTCGGTATAAAACCGCTTGGACACCGCGTAGTCTTGGCAGATGATAGCAATGTGGTGAACGTGAAGCAGACCGATCATACGTTTTTAAGCTAAACGGTAAAGACAAAATCAGACAGGAGAGGACTGTAACCGCAGTTGCAAGTACTGGTGAAGGTATGCAAAGCAGCTAGGCTATGCCGTGGAGGTGATCAAAAATGCAGGACAAGCTCCTGCGTGAGACTATACCGTTGCAACCTCCGCAGCATCAATGTCAGGCCGTATCAGTACACCCCTATAGAAGGCAGAAAATCAACTACACTAGTATGGCTAGGCGGCAGGAACAGGAATTTGTGTTGAAAGCAGTAACGGTTGATAGTACGGACGAGCACGGGGTAGAGGCGCTATTACTGGAAACCAACGCGGGCGTAATTGCGGCCCGCTTGCACCCGACCGCAGCCGGGGCGGCGGCCGTGGTGTGGGTCGGAGGTTCAGGCGGTGGCCTCGACGGGCCCGCGTGGGGCATGTACCCCCGACTGGCAGGGCATTTGGCGGCGCAGGGCATTGCTTCGTTGCGCCTGCACTACCGCAAACCTAATTACTTGGAAGACTGCGTGGTTGATACTCTACTAGGAGTGCAGTATCTGGTGCGGCAACTCGGCTATAGAGCCGTTGCGCTGGTAGGGCACTCGTTTGGCGGGGCCGTAGTGATAAGTGCCGGGGCGCTTAGCGACGAAGTGGTAGCCGTGGTAGCCATGAGCAGCCAAACTTACGGTACCGACTTGGCTCCGCGCGTCAGTCCGCGGCCGTTGCTGGTGCTACACGGCACGGCCGACGAAATCTTGTCGGATGCTTGCTCGAAAAGCATATATAACCGTGCGCAGGAACCCAAAGAAATCTTGCTCTATCCCGGTTGCCGGCATGGGCTAGATGAATGCCGAGACCAAGTAGATGCTGATGTGGTACGGTGGCTGGTCAAGCAACTCACGGCCGCTACGGAGTCTGCCGAGCAAGTTTGAGTAGTTGGTTGCTAAGCTTGCCGTTTGGCAGTACACGCTTCAAGCCACGTATCGTTGTTGCACACAGTGCAGTGGGCCGTGTGTTGTGGTAGCTCTTGCACGTGGCCGCACAAAGAACAGGCGTGCAGACCCGCTTTTTCAACTTGGCGAGGTGGCTGCATCAGGCCTTCGGGCAGAATAGGCAAGCCCGGGCGGACATCATCATCTTCAAAGAAAAAAGAGCTGAAGTTGCCAGTGGCCTCAATATAAGCGCGGCGTACTTGGCCGAGGTGCTCTACCTGATGCTGCCGCAGCTCACCAAACAACTCTTTTTGAGTGAGCTTCTGTTTGTTGAAATTGGCAAGGTTAATCTCGCCGTTTTCTACCAGCAACACGGGGGCTCCTTCCAGCCAGTCGCTGAAACGAGGAAATTTTTCGGTGAGTCGGTTGAAAACCAGGTAAAGCGCCGACACCATCACAAACACGACCAAGACGTGCAGCATCGGCACGTCGTCGTAGAACATGGCGTCGCCGGCGGCCGAGCCCAAGGCCAAAATGATGCTTAGCTCGAAGATGGACAGTTGCCGCACGCCCCGCCGACCGGTTACACGCAGCGCCCCAAGTACCAGCAAGTACGTGAGCAGGCAGCGTAATGCTATTTCCAGCAGATACAGCGGCGGGGCATTGTCTGATAAGAAAAATCTATTCCAGTCGAATGGATCAACAGGGGCTGTGAGTAACATAAACAGTCGGGCCAGAAGTGAGCAGCGCAACAGCGCAGGTCTTCCTAACGCAATATCTTACTGTTCTGTTTGGTGCTTGTTGAGCTTGCGGCCAAGTGTTTGCAACGTTTTTGCCTTACAGCTCGACCATGGGCAGGATCATGTGCTGTGTGGCGACCGTGAAGCCTTGGGCCGCCCAAAAGTGCTGCGCCGCCGGGTTGGCAATAGCTACCTGCAGTTCAAGATGGTCGGCTCCTTGCACGGTAAGCCACGCTTTGGCTGAGCTAAAGAGTGCCCGCCCCATGCCTTGCCGACGATGTGCTTCCTCCACAATGGTTTCGGCGATATAGCCGCGGCGGTGAAAGTGCATACCCCGGCTGCCAATCTGATAAGTGGCCACCAACAGGCCGGCCAGTCCACCCGGTTTTTCCACCACAAAAATGCGGGTGTAGGCTTCATAGAGCCGGTCACGCAGCAGACGTCGCAGTTCCGCTTTGGCGGCCCGATGGTACCCAAAAACGGGGTGGTAGGCTTGGTGCATTTCCATCAGTTCGCACCACAGCCGGTACAGCTCGTCGAGGTCGTGGGAAGTAGCTTCGCGGATGGTCATACAAGGATGGACGAGGACGGGCCTACAACAGGCAAACAAGTGAAAGTAGGGCCGCAAATGCTAGTTCGCAAACTGCTGGCTAATTAGAAGGGAAACCTAGTTGTAGGTATCTGCCAATAAATCAGGTTATAACAGAATTTATAAATCTTTATAAACCCATTGCGGCGCTTGAGCAGTTGCTACAGCACTCCGTGCTTGCGCATGTGCCGCACATCATAGCAAGCAGCAGGCATACGAAAGCCGAAAGGCGTTGGTAGGTGCCCATGCCAACGACGGGCTTATGCACGTTGCACTCAAGAACAGCGACAACAAAAACGCCAGTGCCTTATGCAAGGCGCTGGCGTTAAGGATTAATAGTAAGCAAGTTAACTATTCGTCAGCTACTACTTGATGCCGCTGTTAGGAGCTGGCTTCACCAAGCTCCTGCAAATCCTGAGCGCTGAGTTGCAGCTCGACGGCTTTTAGTAGTTCGGTCACTTGCTCGGCGCTAGTGGCACTGGCAATGGGCGCGGTAAGACCGGGCTGCGCCATAATCCAGGCTAACGCCACTTGGGCGGGCGTGGCTTGCTGGCGGGCCGCTACCGCGTCAAGGGCACGCAGAATGGTCAGGCCTTTTTCGTTGAGGTATTTCTGGCCGACTCCACCACCGCGGGCGCTTTTTTGAAGGTCGGCTTCCGTGCGGTATTTACCAGTGAGGAAGCCAGCTGCTAAGCCGTAATAGGGAATTACGCCGATGTGCTGCTCTTGTAGCAAGGGCAGCAGTTGCTGTTCGAACTCGGCCCGGTCGTAGAGGTTATAGAGCGGCTGCAACGACTCGTAGCGAGGGAAACCATGCTTCGTGCTGGCTTCCACCGATTCGCGTAGGCGCTCGGCGGTGAAGTTGGAAGCCCCGATAGCACGCACTTTGCCTTCTTTCACGAGTTGCGCGTAAGCTTCCAGCGTTTCCTCTACGGGCACCGTCGGATCGTCTTTGTGCGACTGGTACAGGTCGATGTAGTCGGTTTGAAGACGTTTGAGGGAGCCTTCCACGGCGCGCAATATGTAGTTTTTGGCGAGGCCTTTGTTTTCGGGATTCACTTCCCACCCTACTTTGGTGGCAATGACCACATCGTCGCGGCGGCCGCGCTGCTTGAGCCACTTGCCGATAATGGTTTCCGATTCGCCGCCTTGGTGGCCGGGTACCCACACCGAGTAGCCATCGGCGGTATCAATGGCGTTGCCGCCGCCCGCCACAAAAGCATCTAGAATCTGGAATGAAGTAGGTTCGTCGGCCGTCCAGCCAAAGACGTTGCCACCCAATACGAGTGGCGCTATATGGAGGCCAGAACGGCCTAGTTCACGGTGTTGCATGTTAGTAGAATGAATAAAGCCACTCACGAGAGTGGCTAGAACATGCTATCAAACTGCAAATCTGGGATTCGGTTACGAAATTCTATCAGCAAGCCGCCCCGGCAGCAGAAGTCAGACTTGGCTTCTGCTGCCGGGGCGGCTTAACGAACAAGAAATACACTTACGGCTTGCTATCTTGCTGCCGGTTGATAATGCTAGGCTCTAATGGCAAATCTAGCTGCAAAAGATAAGGCTCAAGGCAACGCTGGTTGGTGAACGTGCGGAAGAAATCGAGTTCAGGGCAAGTCTGCTCCATCCACAGCTCACAGTAATAGGTGCCCATGTGGTAGAGGTTTATGCTATAGTTGCCTTCAGGACGGCCAGCTAAATAGGTTCCATGGCTAAACAAGTAGCCACATTGCTCCTCAGCCGGTAACGTGAGAAATTCGTGGTGAGTTAGTTTCATGGTTCAAAGAATTGGAGTACTCTATACTTCTTGCATTCTTCGTACCAGTATGGTAACAATACAATAATGTGAACTGGAGAAAAGAGCCTAAGCCATTTCACTCAAGCAGTTAGGATTCTTGGTCTCATTTAAACGGCAAGTATGCTGCGTTTCAAAACGGGAGTAAATCCATCTTTGGGATTCCCATTCTGAGGCTTAACCCAAAGAAAACGCGCGCTTCTCAGTTAGTGCCTTTACACCCGTTCTAGTACCCGCCAGCCGTGAGGGGAAACGGCTAGTTTCGAGTCAGCTTGCAACTCCAGCTTTTCGCCACTGAACACGTCGTAGTAGATGCCACTAGCTCCAGCGGGTAGTGTAAGCTCTTGCGGCGTGGAGCTTATGTTGATGGCAGCAAGCACGGCCGCTTCCTCGTGGCGGCGGATGAAGGCGTACACCTCGGAGGCAGAGGGTAGGCGCTCGAAGCGGCTTTCCAGAACGCCATTATGCAAGGCCGGGTGGCGCTTGTTGAGCTGTAGCAGCTTGGTGTAAAACTCCTGTAGCGGGTAGTCTTGCCAGTCTATTGGGTCTTGGTCGAAGAAGGCTAGCCGTTTTTGCAAGGCGCCTTCTTGGCCGCTGTACACGAGTGGCATACCCGGTAGCAGAGCTGTCAGCACAGCGAAGGGCAAGGCATTGGCACCTAGGCGTTCATACTCGGTGCCATCCCAACTGTTCACATCGTGGTTGCTGGTGAAGTGCATCAGGTACACGCTCGGCGGATATTTGGCCCGTTCGGCGGCGAGGTAAACATCGATGTCGTGGAGCGGCTGCTTGCCCTCGGCAATGTGGTCGAGCAGGTAGTGCAGGCGCAAGCCAAACGTCATGTCGAAGGCGCGTTCGAGCAGACGGGTGTTGCCGTCGAATTCTTCCCACGTGAGGCCACCCGAGGGGTACAACTCGTCCCATTCGGCCAGCATGAACACGGGTTTCACTTGGTCTAGCTCCTGGCGGGCGGCGTCCCAAAAATCGGTGGGCACGAGGCCGGCCACGTCGCAGCGGTAGCCGTCGATGTCGGCTTCGCGCATCCAGTACAGCAGCGCGTCGGTCATGTAGCGGCGCAGGCCCGGCTGGTTGTAGTCGAGGTCGATGACGTCGTGCCAGTCGGGGATGGGCGGCACGAAGTTGCCGGCCGCGTCGCGGGTGTACCATTCGGGGTGCTCGGTCACGAGCGGATTGTCCCAGGCGGTGTGGTTGGCTACCCAGTCAATCAGCACGTAGAGGCCAAGCTCATGGGCTGCTTGCACAAGGTGGCGCAAATCGTCGAGCGTGCCAAACTCCGGATTCACGCCATAATAGTCTTGCACTGCATACTGGCTGCCCAGCGTGCCCTTGCGGTTGACGGCGCCAATCGGATGAATCGGCATCAGCCAAATAATGCCCACGCCCATATCAGCCAAGCGCGGCAAATGCGCCTCGAAGGCCCGAAACGTGCCCTCTGACGTGTACTGGCGCACATTTACTTCGTAGATGCTAGCGTGAGCCGCCCAGGCGGGGTGCTGTACTTGGAACAGATGCGAGTCGGGGTGTAAAGCAAAGTCAGACACAGCGCGTAAGCTTCTTGAGACGAAATGAACAACCTGTGCTTACGCAAAAGGGTTGATAGCGTCTAGCTTGTAGCCTCTGTACTGCCGTTGTCAAAAGCGAATAACATCGGTATCAACGGGCGTATAACCCAGCTGGCGGCTCATGCTAAGCAACTGGCCCTTATGATGAAACTCGTGCGTGAGGGCATGGGTAAATAGCACTAGTGGCGTGAGCGTTAGGGGTTCGGAGCGCTTGGAAATTGTGTAGGGCTTTGCCGTTTGCCAATCATCCCCGACGTGGGTACAGTAAGAAATCACCAACTTGTCCACTTCCTGAAAGTGCTGTCGTACTGCCTCCACATCGGGAGTAGCAGCCGGGTCGAAATAGCAGCGAGGCTGGTTTTGCCCGACAACACCCAACCAGTTCTGATAGGCGTTGGCCACGTGCACCAGCAAGTCGCGCAAGCTGCTGTTGTTGAAGGTTGGTATGGGAGCGGTGAAGTCAGTTGGAGCCAGCGTAGCGCAATAGTCGAGCAAGGCGCCACGGGCGCTTTGCACCAAAGCATACTGAGCGAGAAGAAGGCTAGTCATCATCAACGAATAGGCTGTTCTATCATGAAATTGGCAACTAGTATGCACTATCGTAAAGATAAGAACATTACTACAAGCTGGTCAAAGCATTGAGGTAGATGTGCTGTCATTGCCAGCGCAATCAGACCGCCATGCTGAGCGCTGTCGTTGCCACAGTATATCCGTCATGCTGAGCGCAGCCGAAGCATCTCGCTAGTGTGGTAAAACCCGTTTGTCGGCGCAACGATTCGCGCGAGATGCTTCGGCTGCGCTCAGCATGACCGTTACTTTGGCAATGGCACTAGATGCTTCGGCTGCGCTCTAATGCAAAGCTTCCAAGTTTAAGCTTACTTCTGCCGCGCGGCCCAGGCGTCCATTTTGCGTTCCAGTACGGCTAAGGGCATGCTGCCGCCGGCTAGTACTTCGTCGTGGAAGGCGCGTAAATCGGATTTAGAGCCTAACTGTTTGGCATACCGGTCGCGCAGTTCGCGCAGCTTGAGGGCGCCGGTTTTGTAGGCCAACGCTTGCCCCGGGATGGCCATGTACCGTTCTATTTCGGCGGTGGCCCCTTGCTCGCTGATGGGTTCGTTGTCCATCATGTACTTAATGGCTTCCTCGCGGGTCATGTTTTTGGAGTGCATGCCCACGTCCACTACCAAGCGAATAGCGCGGTGAATTTCGTCACCCAAAGCTCCAATTTTCTGGTAGGGGTCCGCATAGAGACCTAGCTCCGGACCCAGGCTTTCGCAATACAAGGCCCAACCTTCGCTGAAAGCCGGATACGAAGCGAAGCGGCGGAATTTCGGCAAATCGGTGTTTTCCTGTTGCAACGACAACTGGTAGTGGTGGCCCGGAATAGCCTCGTGCGCAAACAACGACTCCATACCCGACGTGGTATTGAACTTAGTGGCATCGAGAATGGGTACGTAGAAAATGCCGGGCCGCGAGCCGTCAGGGGTGCCACGGTTGTACTCGGCCGAAGCAGTGGCGGCGCGGAAGGCTTCGGTCTGCCGGATTTCAAACGGCGACTTCGGCGTGCGGCCAAACAGCTTGGGCAGGTTGGGCGTAATCCGGGCCTGAATGGCGCGGAAGGCATTGAGTACGTCTTCGGGGGTTTTGTACGGCGTGAATTTCGGCTCGGAATTTAGATAGGTGAAGAAAGCAGGCAACTCGCCTTGAAAGGCTACCTGCTTCTTGACGGCTTCCATCTCGGCCCGAATGCGCTTTACCTCGCTCAGGCCGGTTTGGTAAATGGCGTCGGGGGCGCGGTCAGTGGTGGTCATCAACCGCACGTTGTAGGCGTACATTTCGGCGCCACCGGGCACAGCGGCCAAGCCGGTACTAGTGCGGGCTTTGGGTAAGTACTCGGTTTGTAGAAAGTCGGCCAGTTTGCGGTAAGTGGGTACCAGTTGGGTAAGAATAGCCTGCTGATACGCGGCTGTCAGGCGGGTTTTGTCGGCTTCGGAAAAGGAGGCCGGCATCCGCGTGATGGGGCCATAGAACAGGCTTTTGGTAGCGTCGGTGGTGATTTGGGCTTGTAGCTGCGGCACCATTTTCAAGACCAAGGCCCGCGGCAGCACCACGCCCGCCTTCATGCCCTGCCGGAAGTTGCTGACCGCCGAGTCGGCCCACACCGGAAACTGGCCGATGCGTTTCAGCCAGTCGTCGTAGTCTTTCACGGTTTTGAAGGGCTGCGCGCCGGTGCCGGCGCCCAACTGACCGAGCGTATTGGGCAAGCTGTAGAACTGCGCAAACGGCATCATCCAGCTGTTCAGCTTCAGCCCATTGAGCCGGCTTTCCATTTCGTACTGGAAGATGTCGTAGCTCACTTGATCTTCAGCCGATAGTTTGCTTCGGTCAAACTTCTTGAGCGACCCCAAATACTGCTGGTAGAACTGCTGCTGTTGCTGGCGGAAGGCGCGGGTCTGGTCGTTGGGCAGTTGGTCGTTGTAGCGGTTGTCGCCCTGGCTGGTAGCGTTGAGCGGAAACAGCTTGGCGCGGTCTTCCCAATAGGTGTCGAACAGCTTGGCGAGGGGCGCCGAGGAGGTAGCAGAAGCGGCGGCCGTTGTAGTGGTGGCTTTAGTGGCTGGCGCGGGTTTCTTGGTCGACTGCGCTGTAGCTAGTCCGGCGGGCAACCACAGGGCGGCGAGCAGGGCAAAAGAGGTTGTTTTCATCGGTTGTGCGCGTGCAAATGAGGAAAGCAAGCTACGCCTTTCGGGGCAACGGTGGTAGCAGGCCGCCGATTTCTCACGTAAAAACCCCGTGCCGCAGTAGTGCAGCACGGGGTTTTGCGTCGTTACCAAGAAAATTGCTTAGGGTAGTTGCCCCAAGGAGTCGTTACTCTTTTACAAACTTAAACACCTTGCTTTCCTTGCCTTCCGCTTTGAGTAAATAGGTGCCGGGCTTTAGGTTTTTTACGTTGAGGACAGGCTGGTTTGGCGCTATTCGCGTGGTGCTTACCATCACTTTCCCGGTAAGATCATAGACCGTTACTTCGGCGTTTTCAGCTATTCCGGTAATCGTTAGCTCACTGGAAGCAGGATTCGGATACAGCCCAATTTCGCCTCTGCCTACTAAAGCCTTCGACTCGCTAGCAACATCCGTGCGCGCCACGGTGGATTTGCTGCCAGGGTTGATGGGGAGGCCGTTTGCCTCACGGATAAGTTGGAAAATATGATCCGGCCGCACCACCACATAATCGGTGTTGAGGGAGGTTGCCACGTTCTTGAAATTGGAGGGCTTCACGTCGGTCCAAGGTTGCGCTTGGATAATGACGAAGCGTGGGGAGTTGCCATCCCACCCGGCCGAGGCACTGGCAATGTGGTCTTTCATAGCTTGTTCATTCGTACAGTAATTGCAGGAAAGCGCCATGCCCGGCAAACTTTGTTTGTAGATGGTGAGGCCGCCTCCCGTGTTTTGGCCGGTTAACCCAAGCAAAGAGGGGGCTTTCTCGGCGAAGCTTTGGCCGACATTCTCGTTGATGCCCCCGGTGATGGTGTTCCAAACCGTGACAACTCGGAAACCCGCCCGCCGATTATACTCCTCAGTTTTTGCCACGAACTGGTTCAGTGAATTCTGATCAGGAAAGCTATTTGGGTAAGCGTAGCCGTAGCCCGAGGGGCCCGAAATCAGGTTGTCGTTGGCGGTAGCGGTTTGCCAGTAGTAGTTCAGGGCGCCCGGCATGGCATCGAGCATGGCCGGTGAGAGCGTCCAGCCCATCGGCACCGATCCTCGGTCGGGGTTGTTCCATAGCTTGCGCATCAGGTGCTCGACGTACTGCAAATTGTCGCCGTCGCTCAAGATGAACGCAACATAAATCTTGTTTTGTAGGACTGGTTTCGGCGGTATGGGCTTAGTGTTTATTTTCCGGGGCATCCCGCTGTGCATCGTCAGGTTGGTGGCGTAGTCGCTGGCGATGGTGGCAATGCCGTAGCTAGAGGCTCGCTCCACTCCGGGTTGTTCTTCGGGCCACCACCCCATAACGTTCGAGCCGGCCGGCATGGAAGCTAAGAAGCTGTTCAGGAGTTCACTCTCACCGGCAACTTTCGGGTCGAGCCAGATAACCGCGGCCCCGAGCGCCGTTGCGTACTCCCGTAAGGCTGATTTGTGGGCATCTGGATTCAACCCAATCAGCAGGCGGTGGTCAAGCTTTGGCCAGTACTTGGTGTAGATTGTCTGATATACTTGCAGTTTGCTGCTAAACTGGCCGCGCAAATCAAGCAAGACCGGCAAATTGTAGGGCGAAGCCGTAAGCCGAGATACCAAGTCCGGCGAGGCGATAAGTGCTTTTTTATCCTTGGCCAACAGCGTTGCCAGGTTCACGGTATGAATCTGAGCAGGATCATAAACGATCAGGCCCGATACCTCATTCCGATACTTAGTGATAAGGTCCCACTTATCCGCGGGTTCAGACCAACTCACCCCCAACGACTCCAACCAGGTATAAGGCCCTTCCGCAAAGGCGTCGCCTTCATACGAGAAGATGCGCGGCTGTTTCTTGTTTACGATGCCTTTCAGCGAAGCAAACAAATACATTTCGGCCGACGTTTGATTTTGCTGCAGCCCAACCCAATCCACTTTCGTGTAGGAAGTGCCGCGCCAAAACACGCGCAATTCCAATGATTGGTTGGCCGCTGGCATCGTAAACGGCAGTGTAAAGTTGGTGTAGTCGGAAGCTACGGGGAATTGCCGCCGAGTGAGTGTGCGCTTGGCCAGCGTCTGGCCCGTAGTGGCATTCCGAACGTCAAGGTCCACTATCGAATCGTTGTTGGCGGTATTGTTGTCGACCTTCAGGCGAAACTCGGCCACGTTGGGTCCGGCCGGCACGCTGGTGTCATAGGGGCCGTAAACCATATGCCGATTGGGCTCGTCAATGCTAGTCTGGCAAAGCCACCCGTCGCCTTCTAAGCGCCCTGTGCCATGGCCAAGCGACGAACCTTCGGCTTCCCAACGGGAAGTAGCTTCGCGGAGATAGATAAGATCCTGCGTTTTTGCCGGCTCAGGAAAGGAGGGAAGCAGTTGACCGGCAGGCCATTTTATTTGGCCCATAGATGGAACGACAATCATTTGGAGCAAGCACAACAGCATCACTCCGTTTATTCTGAACGAACTAATCATACGAGTAAGGTTAGGTTGATAATAGGTTGCCTTTTAATGGTTTGACTCGCACACCTCAGTGTATCCGAATATATAACTTAAGAAGATAGATTTGCCGAGCTAAAGTGGCCTAGGGGCTTGCTAAATAGTTTTAGCAGTTCATTTCAAAGTTTGTTTGAGCCGATAAGCTAGATGCGGCAACAAACACGGTATCAGACCTTTGCGCAAACGATTGCAGTCCGTGTCATCAGATGATGCAGAATGTCTTAGGCACGACTGTGGAGCTTAAAAAAGCTATAATTTTGAACAAAATACTGGTGGTCTGGAGCGCCTTCACCAGAGAATGTGCTTGGTTTGAGACGAACTTATAACGCCCCACCCTCCACTACACACAACCAGTAATATTTATAAAATACAAAACCCGCTCTCGGGCGGGTTTTGCTAAGTAACGGCCTTGAAGTAAGGATATTGCTAGTTTATGCGTAATGCCGAAGGGCATACGCAGCGGCATTTTAGAGTATTCTGGTTAACAGCAACTGCATAAACAGGATATGGGCCACTAAGCAGAACGGCGCGACGTGCCCGCCCGGTCGGGGTCGTAGTGGACGCCGCCAAACCAATACAGCATTAGGGTGCGCGAATAGCGCAAGCTAAGCGGCGTAAGCAGCACCGACGCCACCGCCACACTCACAATATATACCCACGTGTCGGGGTCATTGAGCAGGAAATACACCCCAAACCCAACAACCAACATAATACCTGTTGAGAAGGCAAAGCTGATGTACATAGCTCCCCAATAGAAGCCCGGCTCCGGCTCGTATGCTTGCCCGCATACCGGACAGGCGGCGGGCATGTCGGCGAACTTAGTCAGGTTGAAGGCCGAGTAAGTGAATAGCCGACCTTGGTGGCAGCGCGGACAACGCTGCTGCAACGCCGCTAACGTTGAAGAATCTGTTGCTGACATGGTATGAACACTAAAGTGAGCTATGCAAGTAAGGGTAGTACGTCCAAAAAAGGCAAAGGAGCTAAGTTGCCGCGTTAATTAGTGCTTATTCGTTCTAAAAGAGCACCGTTGCCCGTACCTAACTTACTCGTCGCCGAAATTGCGTAGGCGCTTTTTGCTGAGTTCGTAACTCAGAATAGCCGGAACGTAGAAGGTAATGTCGGCCAGGAGCTTGGCCAGCACAATGCCCGCCCCAAAGCTGCCGAGCCAGCGAGGTAGATAGTACATGAGCGCCGGACGAATAAATAAGCTGTCTAGCACTTCAGCAGGCCCAAACTCCACCGCCAGCGCCCGCACGTTGCGCCCGAAGATGCGGCGCGTGTACGGTCGGTTTTGGGCGTGGCAGGCGCGGCGGGCCAGCAGTACATCTTGCCCCAACAAATACCCGAAGTACGCCACGTTGCCGGCCCAGGTGCCCGCCAGCGCGGCGCTCAACTGGCTGTGCGTGCCCTGCAGTGCCAACCAAGCACCCACCAGCGTGGCCACCATGGATAGCACCTCGGCAGGCAAATACCGGCGCAGCCATTCCCGGATTTTCTGTTTCATGCGGCCTGCGTGCGAGACAATAGAGAAACCACTATTTTACGTTGGCAAGAGTAGGTTACTGGTCCGCAATATCAGGTGTGCTTGCTTACCCTTCTTTGATTGTATGCAAATACCGCTTACGCCCTTGGTCGTGCTCCTGTTTGCGGTTATAGCGCAGGCCGTGTTTGCGGCGGGCCTATTGGGGCTGGCTCGTGCCAATCAGTTGCCCAACCGGTTTTTGGCCCTGCTAATGCTGGCTATTGCGTTGTGGCTGCTCGACGGGTTTTTTCGGGTGGCCAACATCTACGGGCAAAACCCGAATTGGTATTTCGCGCCCATTTATTACTCGTTTGCCTTCGGTCCGCTGCTGTATTTCTACGTCCGCAGCCTTGTCAACCACGACTTTCAATGGCAAACGCGCTACTGGTGGCATTTTGTACCGGTGCTGGTGCAGGCTGCTCTCTACGGTTGGCTGCGTTGGCAAGACTACGAGACCCGCAACTGGTTCTGGCAGACCGTCCACCGGCCCTACACGTACCGCGTGGAGTTCGTGGGCACTTGGCTTTCCCTGACCATTTACTTGGTGCTGAGTTTGCGCCTGCTGCGCCAATACCGCCGCTGGCTGCTCGACAATTTCTCGGAAACGTCACAGTTACGGTTGCTGTGGCTGCGCACGCTGCTAGTGCTGGTGGCGGTAGTAAATGTGCAGTGGCTCATTGAATTGGTGCTACGCGAGTTTTTCGAGCTTTACTACCGCTACGACTACTCCACCGAACTACTCGGCGTGGTAGTTTTCCTGATTGGGGTGGTGGGCTTGCGGCAAGCCGATATGCACGCCGTCCGTTTCGCGCCCGAAGAAGAACCCAATGATTTCGGATTGATTGCCGCCCCTTCAACCGCACCAGAATTGGCCGTGGCTGCGCCTTTCTCCGGTGAGCACAATCGGGTCGTAGAGGCTGGTGTGCATAACACCGATGCATTAGCTGCGAGTATGCAAAGTAAAACCGCCGTAGCAGCGCCAGGGGCAAAACCTGCCGCGGCGGTGGATGCGGCCGTGGTAGCCCGTATTCGGCGGGCGCTGGAAGAAGAGCATCTGTATCTTAACCCCACACTTACGCTGGCGGAATTATCGGCGCATACGGGCCTAGCGCCCCGGCTCATTTCCTTCACCGTCAACAACGGCTTCGGCCAACCCTTCAACGATTTGGTGAACAGCTACCGGGTGGCCGAAGTGAAACGCCGCCTTGCCACCCCCGATGCGCAGCGTTTGACTTTGCTTGGCATCGCCTTCGAAAGCGGCTTCAATTCCAAGACCACCTTCAACCGCATCTTCAAGCAGTTCACCGGCGTTGCCCCCCGCGACTGGCAGGTAAGGGATGAGTAGTGGGAAGACTAGCAGCCTGGAGGTCTAGTTTCCAACGCTTAGTAGTTTATTGCTGGCTTCTTTCACTTGCGCCCATATCATGATATGGGCCTTCTGACGCTGAATTCGGGGCGTTTTGGGTGTTTTGGGCTGCCACCTTTGGGTCATACTTCAACTCCGTATGACCATGAAAACATTGCTCTTGCTGGCTGTTCTGCTGGCTGCCCCCGTTGCCTCCTTGCTGGCCCAAACCACTGCTACTCCATCGGCTTGGACCGACCATAGCCGCGTGCTGCCCGATAAGCTGCGCCAGGTGCCAGTAGGCATTACGCTTTGGCACACACCCAATCCTATTTATCCGGAGCCTAACCCCGAGCAGCCGGGCGGCTACGTTTGGAAGCACAGCACCACTATTCGCTCGGAGGTAGGGGAACTGGAAGTGGTGGAGTGTGGCAGCTTCATCTGGTACAACGCCGAAGGCTGGAAGGCCAATATAAAGGAAACACCAGCGGAGTTTGCCGAGCTATTCCGCTGCCCTGGCGCGCGGTTGCAGGCCGGCCAGCCCTACACGTTCGAGAAAAACTACCGCTTCGCCGATAGTGCCCAGCGCCTCTACGGCGGCGACGCTCTCTGGTATGTGCTGGCCAAAGACAAAACCGGCAAGCTCTACAAAGGCACTGGCCTCATCGAAACCGAAGCCACTGTCCGCTAAGCAACCACCTTCTTTTCGCAGTCTGTCACTTTCTTCTTTCTTGCCATGAAAACTGTTCTCGCCTTCCTGCTTTTCCTTTCGCTGACTTCGTTTCAGCCAGCTGCCACCACTTACCAGGCGAAGCCAACCGCCAGCCAGCTCACCTGGACCGGCCACGCCGAAGCCGGTACTTGGGCGCCCACTGGCTCCGTTCAGCTACGCCGGGGTACCTTCGAATACGATGGCCAGACCCTGCGAAACGGCCGCTTCGAGTTCGATATGAGCACGATCAAGCATGAAGACGCCAAACTAACCGAGCACCTGCGCGGCACCGATTTTTTCGACGCCGCAAAGTACCCGACGGCCGTATTTGTGCTGCGCGAAGTCAAGAACAGCACGGCTATCGGTCAACTCACCATCAAAGGCATAACCATGCCCGTGCAGTTTCCCCTAACCCTGGAGCGTCTGCCCAATGGCTCGCTCCGCGTCACGGGGACGGCCACCATCGACCGTACGCAGTTCGGGGTCAACTACAACTCCAGCAGCTTCTTCCAGAATTTAGGCTCCTATGCCATCCGCAACGACTTTCAGCTGGCCTTTACAGTGGTTGCATCGAAATCGTGAACAACAGAACTGCTGTTTGAACGGCACAGTAGCCACCAGTTGCACCAATCTGCTTCAGCCAATAGCAGCTCATGAGCCTAGGCAGTAATACGTCGCCAGTTTACAGCAACACGCCATCCACTGCTTGAATACGCTCTGGTAGTGGGGCATCGCCGAGTAGCTCGCGCAGGTCGATTTCGATGTTGCGGCAAATGGCCGTCATGGGGATGTCGTTGAGGCCGTTTTCGAAGGGATTCTCGCTGGCGTCGCCGATGGATTCCATGGAAAAGAAAACCCAGGAAATAAGTATGCTGAAAGGTAGGTCGAGCCACACGGCATTAGGCCCAAATTTGGCCATTTCGCCGATTAGCGCGAAAGGCAGCAGGAACGTAAACAGGCAAACGAAAATGGTGCTGAAGTGAGCGTACTGCCGCGGAAAAGGAAAGCTCTTGATCCGCTCAGCGGCACCTTGTTGGGCGAAGCACTCCACCAGCAGCGCCGACAGCGTGTTGTGCTCGAAAGGATCGAGCAGGCCGCGGGTTTTTAGCTCCGCAAGCTGCGTTGCGTGGGCGTGCAAAAGCAGATTGGGCACGTTGGTGGCCCCGCAGTCGGTGCAGGCTAGCTCGAACGTGGGCAGAAACGGCTCCAGCGTGCTGTGCATTTCCTCGGCCTGCCGGTGCTGTTGCTCCACCAGCTTCACGTGCAACGACCGAACCCTGGGGTCCTCTTGCCAGAGCACCCGGCGCCGAAGTTGCAGCCGCAACGCATTCACCCAGCCAACCTGCCGCAGTATCAGCTGCCGCCGCAACCGAATCACCGCATCCGGATTTTCGTCGAATTGCTCGCGGCCCACGGTGGTGTTCACCAGCGTAGCCCACGACCGGCTAGCGTTGGTAATAGCGCCCCAGATGCGGCGGGCCTCCCAAAGCCGCTCATACGAAGAGTTGTTTTTGAAGCCCACATAGAAAGCCACTGCCGTGCCGATGGTAGCTACCGGCAAAAACGGAATAGCTATAAATGTCCAACCAAGCCCCTTATAAGCTACCAGCACCGCCACACTCAACAGCGTGAACCAGAGCAATTCTCGCCAGCAGAAAAACAGAATAATGCGCAGTGGAAAGGTCTTGTTGGTATACATTGGGGCAAACGAATGAGGTAAGTAATTGACGTTGACGGGGCTAACTGAGTAACAAAACCAGAGGCAGCGGAACCCAAAGCGGACGTGTAGGCGAGGAAGACCAGCTTCAGGTCGGCAATATATAGGGTTTACTGAATGCCATTCAAGCTATGGCAGCTAAGTCTGCCGTATTCTGGCGCACCTTTGCAAAGCGGTTATTGCAACGCCTACCGGCTAGGCGGCGTACAGGCGGGTAAGATTTCCTGTCATCTCCCAAACTTTCTTTCCCATGAACCATAACGACCGCATCGAAGAAACCATCCGCAGCATCTACCACACGTTCGAGCATCCTGGTGCGCACCCAGTCGACGCAGGCCTTGGGGCTATCGACACCTGGATTGCGGCCTTAGATGGCCTCGGTGGTTCGGCTTTGATGGGCATCCAAAGCCAGCTGCGTACCCTCCGCACTCACGTGGAGCGCGACGACCGGCCCGCCATAGCGGCCTCGCTGCAGCAGTTGGGGCAAGATACATCACTGGCCGCGCGCGATTTGCACGGCGAAACCGGCGACCATTTGCGTCACCTCGGTCAGACGCTCGTCATAGCGGCTGGCAACCTAAAGGTGTCGTAGAAAGGCTGTTAAGTTTTCAATAATAAATTAGTAGCGTATAAGATTTAGGCCGGTTCCGCTCTTCCGAAGAGTAGGACCGGCCTTTGTTTTGGGCATATGGTTGAGCTAGGGCCTATCTGACGAGCTACAATACAAAGCGGAATATGTTTTGTTGGGCTTTGTTTAAGAATTTGAAAATCAACAATAAAGAGCGCCGAGAGTAGTAGAAGTGTTCATTTCTTTTCCAACCAAAACCACTTTGTTATGAGTTCTTCCACCAGTCAACTCGACGCCACCATCCAAGCTCTCGACGGGGGCCTGACCGCCGCCGCACCAGCCGCCGCTGGCAACATTCAAAGCTGGATTTCGACCCTCAACGGGGCAGGCAGCCCATCATTGAGTGCTATTGCCTCCGAGTTGGAAAACCTGCAAACCGCCATTGGCAGCGGCGACAGCGCTCAAATCGGGCAGTCATTGAAGACCTTAGGCGAGCATACCACCAAAGCGGCTGAAAGCGCCACTCCGGATGCTAGCGCCAAGCTCCAGCAACTCGGCCAAACACTCAGTTCGGCGGCTACTTCGTTGAAAGCGTAATCCTTTGTCTGAACAACCAAAAGGCCTGCTCCAGCTAGTGGAGCAGGCCTTTTGGTTGTTTATGGATGAGGCTTAAAGCGGCGCTCTAAATACAGGATCTATAGTAGCACACATTTTAGTTTGTTCATGCAGTGTCAAGTTTATTTGAACTGTAGGGCGTGTTCGATGACCCTGTTTAGAACCGAAGAATTATTTGTTACAAATACATCTGCGACAAAAGCAGCCATGTCTGGTTCGTTGCGAACAGCCGCCAGAAAGGGTTGGTACTGTTCGGCTTGCATGATACGCGCCATCACAAATACCGACGTTGCAAGGCCCAAGTCGCTGTATACACTCTCGGCAAGTGGCTTCTTCTCGATATACTTCGTGAGGGCTTCCCGCAGCAAAGAGCGGCGCTCATCGGCTGACAGCTGCGCCAGATACTCGTCCTGCGCCAGAATCATTTCCACGTAGGTGAAGCTAAAAGAATAGTTTCCGCGTTGCACTTGCCCTTCGGGCAAGCAAGTTGGTCCCATGCGTTGGTAGCGCTCCAGTAGGAGAGATGCCGCCTCGGGGCGCTTGCGCAACTCATCGAACCCATTGAAGCTCTCTAGCTGCACCCGAGTGCCGCGCTGTAGTGAGTTGTAGGCAAGTATATTGCCCAGGAGCGGATAGTTTAGACAGGTGGACAGCAGTCCGGGAGTGGAAATGGCCGACAGTTTAGCGGCGGGTATTTGGCAAGCGTCAACCATTGCCTGGCCACTTTGGAGCTTTTTCCATGCTTCGGTGCCTGGGAGAACCGGAAAGTTGTAGGCGTCGGCGGAACGGGGCGCCACGTACGGCGAGGTGCATGCTGAGCCCACCATGTCTTCTTTGCTGCACGCCGCTGAGGAAAGCAGTAGCAGTACCAGCCACAACTTGGAAAAGGGGGAGTAGACTATCTTCATCTAGTGAAAGTGTATGGGTCGGCTTCCAGTTGGCTGCTTATTTACTTTGATACTAAAGCACTCGCTAGGGAAGCAGGGAAAAGTTGAAAACAGGCAATGTTAACTTGCCTTATGGTTGAAAACAGGCAATGTTAACTTGCCTTATGAGTCCGCTACTAGACAAGAGGTTGCACAGGCAATAGTTGAATTGCAAAGCCTGAATCACTAGCAGGTACTAGCCCAAATATCTGAGGAGTGATATTCCCTAAGCAGTAAGTATACAAGTGGCACGATTAGGCGCAATGCCTAGCACACCAGCATACCCAGGTGCAGCAAATTATCAAGCGCTATACTGCATCAGCAAGTGGTGGCTGTACAACAAATCAGCCTAGTAATTCTAAGCTAAACCGTAGTTGAAAAAAGTAGACCATTGCCAACCCTAACGTTGGGGATGCAGTAAATAAGGGTCCCTTTCTTTCCACCGAACCCCCTTACACTATGTCTGTTTCCCATTCTGCTAGTGCCGACCAACTCGAAGCATCCCTCCGCATTTTCCGCAGTGGCGACCTTGCCCAGGCTCTCGACCTCGCTCATAAAAACATTGATGGCTGGATTCAAATGCTGCGCGCATCGGGCGAGACGGCCCACGCGACCATTGCCGCCGATTTGGTGCAGCTGAAAGGATTTCTCAGTGGTACCGACCCCAACCCTATCAGCGACACGCTGCAAACCCTCGCCGAGCACATCAACAGCATTGTGGATGACGCCAACCCGCGCTTCATCAGCTCGCTCGACGAGCTATCCAAGGCCCTCACCGACGCGGCCCGCAATCTGCAACTGCAGCGCGATCAGCAGCAGTAAGGGTTGAACTTAATCAGCAAGCCCATCACGACAACGGCCTACTCCCGCATCAAAAGGAGTAGGCCGTTGTCGTGATGAGCTGAGCAGCGAAATAGAGGTTATGCTTAGTAGCCAGCCGCCGCATCGTCGCCGCGGGGGTCGGCACCGCCTTCCAGCTTGCCGTTGGGTAGCACCCGAATCACTTCCATGCGGCCCCATGCCCCGCGGGATTAAGCTTGTAACCCCGTGCGCGCAATGAATCTTGGGTGGCCGGCAGCAATGCATTTTCTTCTACATCAATATAGTCGGGGAGCCACTGGTGGTGCAGACGAGGCACGGCCACGGCCTGCTGCGCGTTCATGCCGTAGTCGATGGTGTGGAGAATGGCTTGCATAACGCTGGTGATAATAGTGCTGCCACCGGGAGTGCCTACTACCATCGCCAGTTTCTGGTTTTTGGTGAGGATGACGGGTGTCATCGAGGACAGCATCCGCTTACCGGGCGCAATGGCGTTGGCCGCGCCCCCAACCAAGCCATACGCGTTGGGCGTGCCGGGCTTGCTGCTGAAATCGTCCATTTCGTTGTTGAGCAGGAAGCCCGCTCCGGCTACCACCACTTTGCTACCGTAACCGCCGTTGAGCGTGGTAGTGCAGCTTACCGCGTTGCCCGTAGCATCCACGATGTTGTAGTGCGTGGTCTGGTCTGACTCGTAGCCAGGCAAGCCCGCCCCGGCTGCTACTTCGGCGCTAGGCGTAGCGCGGTAGGGCAGGGTGGAGGCCATGCGCTGCTGGTTGTACGGCTTTTCTAGGAGCTGCGCCACGGGCACGCGGCCAAAGTCCGGGTCGCCGAGGTAGGTGGCGCGGTCAGCGTAAACGCGCCGTTCGGCTTCGGTAATCCAGTGTGTGGCCTGCGGAGAGTGCCAACCGGCTTTGCCTAAATCAAAGAATTCCAGCATTTGTAGCATTTGCAGCAACGCTACGCCACCCGAGCTAGGTGGCGGGAAAGTCTGCACGTCATAGCCACGGTATTGCCCGTGCAGCGGAATGCGCCATTTAGGCTGGTAGTTAACCAAGTCTTTCTTGCTGATGATACCCTTGCCGCGTTGCATTTCCGCCACAATCAGGTCGGCGGTTTTGCCGGTATAGAAGCCGGCGCGGCCTTGGTCGCGGATGCGCCCGAGGGTACTGGCTAACTCGGGGTACTTGATAACGTCGCCGGCTTGCCAGGGGCGGGTGGCACCGTCGGGACGGACGTAAGCCGGTGGGGTAGTTGGATTGTATTTCAGGAAATTCTCCCGCTGGTTGTTGAGGCCGTTGGCTTCTTTTTCGGTTAGCTTCAACCCTTGAGCAGCCAGGTCTACGGCGGGCTGCACCACATCGCGCCAGGGCAGCTTGCCTAGTTTTTTGTGCACCACCTCCATGCCGGCCACGGTTCCCGGTACGCCCGCCGCCAAGTGGCCAAGCGTGCTTAGGTCGGGTATCACATTGCCTTGTTGGTCGAGGTACATATCCCGTGAGGCGGCGGCCGGGGCTATTTCCCGAAAATCCAGGGCTCCCTCGGTACCATCGGCGCCGCGGTACAGCAGAAAGCCACCCCCGCCAATATTGCCAGCCGTAGGCAAAGCCACCGCCAACGCAAACTGCACGGCCACTGCCGCATCGTAAGCATTGCCGCCGCGGCGCAGGATTTCCACCCCGATGCGCGTTGCCTCCGGATGCGCCGAAACCACCATGGCCTGCTCCGTCACGACGGGGGTAGCAGGCGGAATCGGAGTTGCTACGCTAGCAGTTGCTGCAGGCATAGTAATTGTCTCCGGCCGCTGCCCCGTGGTACAAGAGAAAACCAGTGCGGCCAGGGCCAGCGGAAGAAAAGGTTGTTTCATAGGGCGTAGTTCAATATACCGCAAAGCGTGAGCTTCTGCGTACGAGCAAAGCGAGTATACGATACGCTGCCATCTGGTCCTAGAATTTCCATAAAATTGCCCCTCGGCAACGAGTTGATCTTTCGGGCCTGACGTTCAGCTACCTTGTACCTCCGTATACCTTCCTATCTTACCGGCTCACGCTCTTACTACTGCTTCCATGGCTCCTGACATGCTTATTCCGGCTCTGAAAACACCCCATCTTCCCCTGGTGCAGCAAGACCCTTGGCTTATGCCTTTCGAGCCCGTATTGCGCCGCCGCCTCACGCGCCTCAACCAGCGCCTCGACGAAATCAAAGATAAGTGGGGCTCACTAACCAAGTTTGCTTCCTCACACCAGCACTTGGGCCTGAACTACGATTCGCGTAAGCGGGGTTTTTGGTACCGGGAATGGGCCCCGGCCGCGGAAGGTTTGTCGCTGATCGGTGACTTCAATGGGTGGGACCGGTACGGTACGCCCCTCAAGCGCGGCGAGGACGGCGTTTGGGAAGTGTTTCTGCCGGATAGAGACTACAAAGACCGCCTTACGCATGGCAGCCGCTTCAAAGTGCACGTACGTACCGCCAAGGGCGGCAAAGACCGACTGCCAGCCACCTTGCACCGCGCCGTGCAAGACGAACATACCCACGATTTTGCCGGCCAACTCTGGCGCGCCGAAAAGCCTTTTGTCTGGACTGACCAGAAGTTTCGCATCCACAACCACGTCAAAGAGCCGCTGATTTATGAGGCGCACGTGGGCATGGCCACCGAAGACGAGCGGGTAGGTAATTACCGTGAGTTTGCCGACAATATTCTGCCCCGCATTCAGGATGGTGGCTACAATTGCGTGCAGCTGATGGCCGTGATGGAGCACCCCTACTACGGGTCGTTTGGCTACCACGTCGCCAACTTCTTTGCTGCTAGTTCTCGCTTTGGCACCCCTGAAGACCTGAAGTATCTAATCAACGAAGCGCACCAGCGTGGCATAGCCGTACTCCTGGACATCGTGCACTCGCATGCTGTCAAAAACGAGGCCGAGGGCTTAGCCGATTTCGATGGCTCCGGCAACCAATACTTCCACCCCGGCCCGCGCGGTAACCACCCCGGTTGGGATTCCAAACTCTTCGACTACGGCAAGCCCGAGGTGCAACGCTTCCTGTTGAGCAACCTGCGCTACTGGCTCGAAGAATACCACTTCGATGGTTTCCGCTTCGATGGCGTAACCAGCATGCTCTATCAGCACCACGGCGAAGGGGTGGCTTTCAGCGGCTACGAGCAGTATTTCGGACCCGAGGCTGATGAGGACGCCATTCTGTACCTGCAACTAGCCACCACGCTGGTGCACGAAATGAAAAAAGGCGCGCTATTGATTGCCGAAGATATGAGCGGCCTGCCCGGCCTGTGCCGCCCCATTACGGAAGGCGGCGTTGGGTTTGATTACCGCCTCGGCATGGGCATCCCTGATTACTGGATCAAGCTGCTCAAGCACACCCGCGACGAAAACTGGAACCTGCACGACCTGTGGTACGTGCTAACCAACCGCCGCGCCGGCGAAAAAACGGTAGCCTACGCTGAAAGCCACGACCAAGCCTTAGTTGGCGACAAAACCCTTTCGCACTGGCTGCTCGACAAAGCCATCTACGAGCACATGCGCAAAGACGACCCTGACCCGATAACCGACCGGGGCGTTGCGCTGCACAAACTCATCCGGCTACTGACGCTGAGCCTCGGCGGCGAAGCCTACCTCAACTTTATCGGCAACGAGTTTGGCCACCCGGAATGGGTGGATTTCCCGCGCGAAGGCAACAACTGGAGCTACCACTTCGCTCGCCGGCAGTGGAGCCTAGCCGAAAACTCGGACCTCAAGTTTGAGCAGTTGCTGGCTTTCGACCACGCGCAACTCACTTTGGCCCGCAAAAATCACTTGCTAGCTCATCCCGCCGCGCACCAACTCAATATTGATACCGTCAATCAGGTGCTGATATTCGAGCGGGGGCCGTTGATTTTCGTGTTCAATTTCCACGTGTCGAATAGCATTCCCGACTATCACTTCTTCGTGCCGAAATCTGGCCGCTACCGCATCCTGCTCAGCACCGATGCTCCCGAGTTCGGCGGCCACAACCGCGTCGATACTTCCCTGACCTACGAAACGTTTGAAGAAGAGGGCCTAGAAAAGCTTAGTCTCTACGTTACCAACCGCACGGCTTTGGTGCTGATGCGGATAGGATAAGACCCAACAAAAAGCCCGTCGTACTCAGCACGACGGGCTTTTTGTTGGGTAAGTTTTACTTTAACTTTTTGCCAGTTTCTGCGCCTTCTAGCACTTCTTGGATGCGCCGGATACGAGCTTCAGGCTTTTTTGCGCGTTCCACCCACTGCACATACTCGCGGCGGTGGGGGTAGGCCAATTCGTCGAACTTAGCGCGTAAGCCAACCCGGTCAAGAGCACGGGCGAGGTCGTCGGGGAGGGTGAAGCCGGGCTCGTCGGTGTCAAGCGTCATCGTCACGTGTACGGGCATGCCCCACGTCTTATCGACGGCATTACGCAATTGCTTGTTTACCGACAGAATATGGTTGCCGTCTTCGTCGAGAGTAAGCGGTAGGCGGAATGGAAAACCATCAAGGGTGCCGCGCACGTGTACTTGTCCGCGCTGCCCGAATACTTCGGGTACGCTGAAGGGAATGAAAAGAAACACGCCTCCGTCGCTGGGGTGCAGCTCTAGTTCAGCATCGAAAACCTGTTCCTGAGAATCAGCCATAAGAAAAACGCAAAGTGTAGCACGCAAAACCGTGCGCGCCACAAAAGTAGCACGAGGACTCAGCTAATCAGGACGAGAGTAAAAGATTGTCTATTGGGTACAGTTTTCTCATCCACTCTTTACTACGTACTACGATACTTCTCGCAACGCCGACAAAATGGTTTCGGCTAGCAGGTCAGCTTCTTGGGTAGCGGCCCGGCTTAAGCGGCGCACGCGCTGGGGCGACACATCATGGAGTTCTATTACACGCAAAGCCAAATCGGCATTGGCCGTTAAAACCAAGTCAGCGCGGCGTAGGGCAATGCGCTCTAGCTCCGTCACCCAACCACGGTCGGCGGGGGTGTTGCGTTCTTGGGCGAGGCTATACACGTGCAGAACCAGCGGCTTGCCCGTGAGTTGCCGAATTTCCATACCCGCCAGCCACGACTGCCAATCGGAAGCGTAGATCACCGCAAAATCTTGGCTGGCAGCCAGCCGAGTGGCCAACCGGGCATATTGAATAACGCGGAAATTCAGACTGGCATCATCGGTTGGCAGAGCCTGCAAAGCAGCCGTTGCCACGTCCAAGATGGACTGGTGAACGGGCAGTTGCGTCATCCAATTAGCCGGGACAGCCGGAGCTGGAGCTTCGTTGTGGGAGGGGGCGCTTGGCGCTTCGGTAGGCTGCGCTACCACTTCTTCCCTAGCAAACTCAGTAGTTCCAGAGTAGGGCGCAACATTATCGGAACCAAGGTCCGCCGCTTCGCCAACTTCTACTGTTCCAGCCGATATCTCATCTGGTGCCGCAAATTCAAGGGCTGGCGAGGCAGACGCATTCGAACCGTCATCGGAGCGGCCTATATAAGGCGCCGCGGGTACGCCGTTTGGCGACCCATCCTGTTCGAGCGAAGCACCGCGGTAGGGCGCTTCCGGCCATTGCAGTGTCTGCGACTTGTCGGACTCGTACAGCGCCTCTAGTAGCACCAGTTCTTCGGCCGTTAAGTTGCCAAGGCCGGTGGTCTGTACCACGCTGGAAAGGCGCATTGGCTCGGAGATGCGCGGCAACAGCAGCGTCAGCTCAGCACGTGGGGCGAGGGCCTGGAGTAGGGTAGTGGTTGGTGGTACAACTTCCGTCGATACATTGGGGGTGTCCCAACCTAGCAGTAGTACCTTCAGTGGGTTAGTTTTCATGAGCGCGGCAAGGGGGAGCGGTATTACCCAAAAAATGCACTAACAGGGCCGCTAAGGCAATTATAGGCAATGATGGTCAATGTTAGGTAAAATTCGTGGGATTCATTTTTACCTTTACAAGCTGAACAGGACTTTTTCGGGCTTGCTCAACTCTCTTCTAACTTCTTCTTCTGCTTCTCTCTGCACCTCCGTATCCTATATGAACGATAATAATTTCCAAGGTCAAAATTATATGGTGAACGACCTGGCCGCGAAAGCGAAACAGGAGTTCTTTCCAGGCCAAGTGGTTGCCAGTCATCAAGAAGGCACCGATTTTCTTTTCCGTTGCGACAACAATGTTCAGCTGCGAATTGAAGTAATTACCGATAAGGTGCTGCGATTCCGTTTCGCCACCGACAATGGATTTGCCCCCGATTTCAGCTACGCTTTTCCCGAAGGGGTGCCTTCCCGACAGGCACCTCTTTTTTTGGAGTTTCGCGAAAAAACCGACCATTTCCGTATCACCACTGACCGCCTAATCTGCACCGTTTCGAAAGAAGGCCTGAGAACTCGCGTGCTCAACCGTTCAGGTTTGGTACTGATGGAAGACGATAAAGGTTTCCATTGGGAGTACGACTACGACTCCGGCAACGACATCGTGAAGATGAGCAAGCAGGTGCAAAGCGGCGTCTGCTACTACGGCCTCGGCGACAAACCCGACAACATGAACCTGCGGGGCCGGCGCTTCACCAACTGGGGCACTGACACCTACGGCTACGTCAAGGGTACCGATCCGCTGTACAAAAACATTCCGTTCTACATCGAGTTGCAGCAGCGGTTAGCCCACGGCATCTTCTTCGACAATTCCTTTCGAGCGAACTTTGATTTTGCCGCTGAGCGCGCCGACGTTACCAGTTTCTGGGCTCAAGGCGGCGAGATGAACTACTATTTCATCTACGGTCCCTCGCTGCTCGAAGTCACGCAGGAGTACACTCGCCTGACGTGCCCGCCCGAAATGCCGCCTCTTTGGGCCCTAGGCTACCATCAATGCAAGTGGAGCTACTATCCTGAAAGCAACGTGAAAGCCATTGCCAAAGGCTTCCGCGACCGGCAGATTCCCTGCGATGCGCTCTACCTCGACATCGATTACATGGATGGCTACCGGTGCTTCACTTGGAGCCCGACGCACTTCCCCGAGCCGAAGCGCATGGTGCAGGAACTGGCCGCTGATGGCTTCAAAACCATCGTCATCATCGACCCCGGCATCAAGATTGACCCCGAGTACAGCGTCTATACCGAGGCCCTAGCCAACGATTATTTCTGCCGCCGCGCCGATGGTCCGCTGATGAAGGGCTCGGTTTGGCCGGGTCTCTGCAACTTCCCCGACTACACCCGCCCCGAGGTGCGCGAATGGTGGGCAGGCCTCTTCAAAGGCTTGATTCAGGAAGACGGCGTGAAAGGCGTTTGGAACGACATGAACGAACCGGCCGTGTTCGAAAAAGGTACCTTTCCCGACGATGTGCGTTTCCACTACGAAGGGCATCCTGCTTCGCACAAGAAAGCGCACAACGTGTACGGCATGCAGATGGCCCGCGCTACGGCCGCTGGCGTCAAGCAGTTCAGCTATCCCAACCGCCCCTTTAGCATCACGCGTAGCACGTATGCGGGCGGGCAGCGCTATTCCTCGGCCTGGACCGGCGACAATATTGCTTCTTGGGAGCACCTCTGGCTGGCGAATATTCAGTGTCAGCGCCTAAGTATATCGGGTTTCAGCTTTGTGGGTTCCGATATTGGGGGCTTCATCGATACGCCCGACGCGGAGCTGTATGTGCGTTGGGTGGCACTCGGCGCATTCCACCCGTTCTTCCGAACCCATAGCTCCGGCGACCACGGCGACCAAGAGCCTTGGTCGTTCGGCGAGGAGGCAGCCGAGTTGGCTAAGCGCTTTATTGAACTGCGTTACCGCCTACTGCCATACATGTACACTACCTTCTGGCAGTACATGCAGCAGGGTACGCCTATGTTGCGCCCGCTCCCGTTCCTCGACCAGAACGACACCGAAACCTATCTGCGCATGGCTGAATTCAGCCTCGGCGACCATCTGCTGATTTGCCCAATCACGCAAGCCGGCGTCGATGGCCGTTGGATGTATCTGCCGCGTGGCGACTGGTTCTACTACTACACCGACGAACCTAAAGCGGGCGGCGCCGAAGTATGGGCCACGGCTGGCCTAGACCGTATTCCGCTATTTGTGCGTGCCGGGGCCGTTATTCCATTCTATCCGGTGCAGCAGTATGTAGGCGAGTTGGTTATCGAAGAAGTGACGCTACACGTCTATTACAAAGCTGGCCAGCAAAGCAGCGTCCTCTACGACGATGGCGGCGAGGGCTACGGTTACCTCGAAGGCCATAGTACCACGCGTCGCTTCACAGTGGTTGGCACTGATAAAAATGTAGTACTGCAGCAAGTCATTGAAGGCGACTACCAGCCTAGCTTCACCCGCTACCAAGTAGTATTGCACGGCTTGCCCTTTGGTGCAGCTACCTTCTTGGTGGATGGGCAGTCTATTGAAATGCAGGAGGTAACCTTAGAAACCGGCCTTAAGCTGCCTGGGGTAGTAGTTGAGAGTAATTTCACAGAGCTGGTAATTGAATAGGAATATAGTATCTCAACAAAAAGCCCTGCCACGCATATGTGGCAGGGCTTTTTGTTGCTGTTGTAATTGCCAGCTTATGTTAAGCTAGAGCTAGAAGTTGTAAGCCACACCGCCCGAAACACCAGTCGACTTGCCTAAGTTGCGGCCCGCTACATAGGTATTAACGCCCACCGTCAAACCAAACCCTTTGGCCAATGGCCGGAACGCGCTAGCGCCCAAGCGCACATAGTTCACGCGCGTAGCTGGAAAAAAACCAGTGAAGCCAGGCTGTAAAATATCAGTGCCATCCTTGTCAGAATGCTGGAAAGCAGCTAATGCATCTACGTAGAGCTTCGGACCGGCGTATCCAACCTTGGTTTCCGCAACGAAGGCATTGGGCGCACTATTGTCGCGCACGCTGTAGCCAGCCTGACCCGTAAAGAAAACCCCCGACACCGTCTTGAGGTGGGCTACACCCGAAACTGTTGCCTTTTTAGCGTGATTACCGATAGCAATGATATACCCCAAGCCTTCTTCTGATTTATAGTCACTTACCGGAGTGCTAGCACTGACGACGGCCAATATGTCCAATACGTTAGTACCTAGTTCCCGACTCAGAACTTTGCCTTTGAGCAACACAGTGAGGTCTTGTAACCCTGCGCGCCGGTTGGTGTAGTTCTGCGCTTTTACGACTTGTTCGTCAGCATTGCCTTTCGACTCGATGTAAGGCAGACTAACTACTGCTTCTAACTTGTCGGAAATGCCGTAGCTACCATACAGGTTAAGAGAGCTAACTCTGACCTCATCAAAAATTGGCACCTTATCAATCTTCGTGGGGGCCAGATACACGCTCGAATAACGCTCTACCGTACCCGAAACGACCACCGACCCGTGGCCCTTGCCGGCCATGAAACCGCTGACCAAGCTTTGGGCATAGGCAGCCGATAGACCACTTAAATTGGCAAGTGAGAGTAAAAGTAGAGAACGGTAGATTTTTTGCATAATAAAATGATTTAGAAAACAAAATCGAGGGAAGACATCTCGACGTTATTCAAATATAATACCTTCGTGGAGTTCTCTGCAATCCTGCGAATTTATCTGGTTGAATTACGGCAGAAATGTGCTGTTCGGTTTTATCTTCGTCACAATCCGAAGTTACCCCTGTTTCGTTTGTTGTTCGGTTTAAGTGTTTGGTTTCCTAGAATCGCACTGATTTAATCAAAATATAGTACTGTTTAACAAGGAGTTACCTATGAAAAAAAAATTGCTTACTTGGTGTAGTAGTTTGCTAGTTGGCGCATTAGCGTTGTCGAGCTGCGATAAGAAAGAGGAAGTTGACCCTACGATTGCCAACATCACAGTATCGAATCCTGACTTTCAAGTTTTAGAAGATGCCGCTATCCGAGGAGATGTTGCTGGAATTTTATCTAATAAAAATCCTAATGATCCTACGAATAAGGGTAATTACACTGTTTTTGCACCTAACAACGCTGCCTTCTCTCGTTTAGGGCTAAATTCTGCTAGCGACTTACTCACATTGCAGCAGCCTTTCCTGCAGAATACACTGTTTTACCACGTTGCCAACGGAACAATAGCAGGTAGTGACTTAACAGCAGGAGCAACCTCAGCATCAGCTCTAGGACCTCAACGGCGCATTATCCGCAGAGGCAACGATTTATACGTGAATGGTTCGCGCATTCTAGTTACTGATGTGCAAGCGGCCAATGGTACCATTCACGTAATTGATAAGGTATTGCTAGCTACTAAGGCCACTGTGGTAGAATCGGCCCTTGCGCTGCAAACCTCGAAAGTCTTCACTAGTCCAGAACTAACTTTTCTGGTAGAAGCGGTACTGTATTGCGACTTGGCAGATGTACTCTCCAAAACGCCTAACCTGACTGTGTTTGCACCTACCGACCAAGCATTCAAAAATCTGGGTACCGAGCTTGGAGTATCGCTTAATGTTCCGGCAGATATTCGTAAGCTGCCTAAAGAAGTGGTGACGGCTGTTCTGGCAACTCATGTCCTTGCCGATGGTGCTAAATTCACTCCAGAATTCGTAGACAACTCCACCGTAAATTCGTTTGGAGGAGCTCGCTTGCAGTTAGGAACATTCACTAACGGAGTGATAACTGTGAAAGGGCCTCAGAACACTACACCCGCTAACATGGTAATTCCGGATGTACAGGCTACCAATGGTGTAGTACACGTTATTGACCGAGTTCTGCGCCCTTAATAAGGAAGTTATATTAGTCAGCGAAAATTCTATTTTTATCGCCTTTTTGCCGAGTTCCAACGAATTGGCTGGCAGGCTCCGAAGCCAAACAACGTACTTGCAGCATATTTAAACTTCAGCCCATCTACTCGCCGAGCAGATGGGCTGGATTGCAACTAAGCTCTGTTTAAAAGGCTGCCGTCTCCATTATACTACTCATGAAAAAGTTGGTTTCCAGATCCTTATGGAACTGGGTTGTGCTGATGCTACTCAGCTTAATTATCTGCACGGAGGCGCAAGCCCAGGCACCAACCGCCAAGCGTTATTCGTTGGAGGGGCAGTGGAAAGGAGCCTTGACAGTGCCGGGAGGTAGTTTGCCAATGATGATTACGGTAACGGAGCTAGCCGATGGAAACCGGTTTGCAGTACTGGATGTGCCTATGCAGCGTGTCAACCGGGAGCCTATGACCGTGACTCCCCGCGGCGATACGCTCACCTTTGAAGCCGAACAGGCAGGCTGCCGCTTTGTGGGCCGGCGTTCGGCTGATGGCCAACAACTATTGGGCGTATGGCAACAAACAGGCTACTCTGCTCCACTTACATTGCTGTTTATTCCTCCGGCTACTACGGCCGCTCCCAAAATCTTCAAGTTTCCTCCGCCTTACCGCGTCGAGGAGGTAAAGGTGCCTAATACTATTGACCACCTAAGTTTGGCAGGTACCCTTACCATACCCGCCGGTGAAGGCCCTTTTCCGGCCGTGGTGGTGCTCTCAGACCTCGACACGCAAACCCGCGACGCGGTGTATGGTGACTATGCCCTGACCGGCAGCCTAGCCGACTTCCTTACTCGCCGTGGCATTGCAGTGCTACGCCTTGATGACCGGGGCATTGGTCAATCGGCCGGCGACTCAGCCACGGTGACCACCGCCGACCGTGTGCGCGATGCCCAGGCCGCACTTAGTTTCCTGCGTACCCGGCCGCTGATCGACATTGCACACCTTGGAATGGTAGGACACGGCGAAGGTGGCAACATAGCCTTGCTGGCCGCGGCTCAGCCGTTGGCTCCCACGTTTGTGGTGGCACTGGCTGCAACTGGCCTGCCGGGCCGGGAGACGCTAGCCGAGCAACGGCCCTCTTTGCTGTTGCGTTCGGGTGTGGCTGACACGGCACTGCTCGGTTTGGCGCGCCGCCAAGAATTAGCCCGCGCAGCAGCGCGCCGGCAGGCCGAGCAATTGCGCACCTCAGGTTCCAATGTAGCACAGGTGGAAACGTTTTTGGAACAACAGCGCATGCGGCAGAAAGGTGAGGACCGCAAGCGCACCGACGCCTTGCGCAAACGCCGCCGGGCTATGCTGGAAATTGTGCGCCAAACGGCCGACAACAACCAGGCACAAGCCATTGTAGCCAACATGATTCAGCAGGACAACCCAAATATGCGCTTGGATGCAGTGCACGCCGCCGCGTCTCGTCTTACGGCGCCTTGGTACCGGAGCTACCTCAACTTCGATCCGCAAGCTTCCCTAGCCAATGTGCGCGGGGCTGTTCTGCTGATGCACGGCACCGGCGATGATATGGTGGAAGCGCAAACAAACTTGGATTTGTTAGCCAAAGGATTGAAAGCCAATAAACAGGTGACTGTGCAAAAGTTGGAAAACATCAACCACCTATTTCAGGCGCCAACCACTGAATGGCCCCTTATCAACGGCCAGCCGCGTCCGGTAATGGCTCCCGCGGCCCTCGAAGCCATGCAGACCTGGATTAAGGCGCGCGCCAAAGACTAACCTCGCGTTTGGTTTACTCGGTCGCGGAGGTACTGATACACCTCTTGGTTGCTAAGCAAGCTGCCATGGTGAAGCTTGGAGAATACGCGGGTGCTGATCTGCTGCTCTGGTGGCAGGGCTGGGTCGCCAAAAACACGGCCGAGGGCACTGCCAGCGCCCACAAGTCCGTCGCCGAAGTAGTCGTGGAGGGCAGAGTTGGCGGATTTGAGCAGGGAGCCAACGAGCACATGGTAGCGGACACCCGGCAATGGCGGTACCAACGTGCGCGGCGGAAATAAGTCGTTGGCGTGTGGGTCTTGCCAGTCCTCATCAACCAAAATAGCGTGCCGCAGGTCCTTGATGCCGTTGCTACGCTTATCGATTAGGCCACTGATAAAGCGGGTTGGTCGCAAGTTGATTTTGCGGAGTACCACCGACGTGAAATGACTGTTCTGCTCTAAAAAGGAGCCGTCGTTGGGTACCCCCAACAGGAATACGTCGCGCAGGTGGGCTAGCCAGGTGCTTGGTTGTGGACGCGAGGTTTGAGTTGCTACGTAGTGAGCGTCGCTCTGCGCGGCTTCGTTGATAGACGCTTGCCGCTCAAGCGTATTCTGTGGGGGAGACGCGTAGTAACCCGCGCTCCGAATAACGAGGCCCCCCATGCTGTGACCCATCAGGATTAAATCGCCGATGGCGTCGGGAAACGTGGTTAGTAACTCAAGGAGAAGAAGGTTGAGTTGCTTGCCATTCTCGGAGATGTGCAGGCCCGTGTTGTAGCGAACGTAGAGGCAGTTGGCACCGGTGTCTTGTTGCAGACGTGGACCGTACCGCAACCCTTCCGGCGACCCCGTTTGCCAAATTACCTCGTCGCCCATCAGGCCATGCAGAAATACCACCGTTTTGCGTGGGCGCCCATCGGCTGTGGGTTCTAGCCGCAACGACGCCACAGAGACATCAGCGCCATGCCGCCGGAAGCTCATCTGAATAGCTCGCCGGTCGTGGCGCTCGGCAAGTTGGTCGCCGAAAGCACCGTTAAGGACCGGGAGCGTGAAGTGCCGGTTTTGCTGACCGGTCCGGTAGAGGTAGCCTGCTGTGTTGAAAGGCACCACTGCCACCCGACCAACGGCCGTCACTGCGCGTTGCCACCGGGAGGGTTGCTTTCCGGCTGGCGGGTCGGACGCGGAATCGGTTGGTAGCTGGTCGTCGGTCACAGAATCGGGCGTTGCACGTCGATAGTTCACTAAAGATGCGGGCGACAAAAGGTACAGCCCGAACAACATCTAATACAACTGGCCGCGGCAGTAGGTTGCCAAACTGACAAGAGTTGCTTGTTATACAGCTTCCGCAATTCAAGTTCTCTCTTCTGCATTTAACGCATTCTGAAAACAACAAGAAAAAACGCTCCCGTCGCTGGATGATACCAACGGCGGGAGCGGAGAAAAACAATACTATCAATGAAGGCGATTAAGGAATCAATAGCTTGCGGGTAAGTACACCTTCAGGGGTATGCAATTGCAGCATATACACACCGGCTGGCAACCCACGTAGTTCGAGTGGCCGACCGTTAGCCAAACTAGCCGGTACTGCTGCCGAGGTGCGCACTACATGACCAGTGGCATCGGTGATGGTATAAGGAGCAGTTGCTACGCTTGGCTTAGTGGGGGAAGCTAGACGAAACTCGCTGTTCGAGCTAGGGTTAGGATAGACATTCAGCGAAGCCTCCAACACAGGGTTCTTGGTCGCGGATACTAGGCCAGTCATCGTTACATCATCGATGAAAAGCGTGGTCCCCTCATGGCGCACATCAGCAAGTCCCGATGCAAAACCAATATGAATGGAATCGGGGGTAAGTGCAGAAGTGTATCGTAATGGCACGGTGGCCAATGTGTAAGCTGTAGCCGGCAACAAACGCAAACTGCCGGAAGCAATAGTTTGGGTGGTGCCCCCTGTAGTGCGGGTAAGCGCCACAATGGCGTAGGCTGAATCAGGAAGGGCATTATCGCCAGTCAGCTTGTAGTAAAACTGCATGTTGGCAGCGCGGTTGGTAAAGGGCAGCCCCCCAATCTCGCTTATATCACGATCAGCTAATATGTCAGTAACGGAGTTGTAGCTTGCAGTGCCCAACAGCAGACCCCCGGGGATTGCACCAAGAACTGTACTAACTAGCCCGCCGTCTTTTGTTTCTAGCTTTGCAGCATACGTGCCAGCATGACTACTAGGATCTCTAGTGGATGTAACGGCGCTGTAAAAAAGGCCCGCAGGAGATGATTCGATACCCTCATCTACGGTAGTCCAGCTGAAAGGTACTACTAAGGCTCTACGAGTTACCCAGGTTTCAAAGGTGCCGTTGGATATTGCCTGAGCGGAAGAGGTTGATGCAAATAGGCTGAGGCTAGCAGTAGCCAGTGCGAGTAGAGTTGCTCTCATGAGTGAAGGCGAGTTGAAAAGACAGTGTTCTTACCCTGATAGATCAGGGATAGAGCCAAATAGTTGTACTTGTAAAAGTAAAAATTTGATTTGTTTAATACTCAACTATTGTTCTAGAAGTTTAAGCACTTGCAATCAAACCTTTCTACTACCCACCAACCCAAGCACTAACCCCGTTGCAAAGCCGGTCAGTAAGCCGCCTACGTGGGCGGCGTTGTCGGTAGTGGGGCCTTCTAACCCACCAACCAAACTGCCAAGTGCGAAATAGAGCAACAGCCCTATGATACCTGCCCGGTCTTGGCGGGTTCGAAAGTGAGTGCGCGTAAGCAGTAAGGCCAATAGCAACCCATATAGTCCGAAAATAGCGCCCGAAGCTCCCACTGAATTAATGCCCTGGGTGTGCCACCACCAACTCGTGAGGCTGCCTCCAATACCACTCAATAGATAAGTCAAGAGCCAAGGTCCGCGGCCTACTTTTGCCTCGGCTAGCAAACCGAGTAGGAGTAGGGCGCTCATATTAAGAAACAAGTGAGCCGGCCCACCGTGCAAAAATACGCTCGTGAGTAGCCGCCAGGGCTGCATCGGAGTTAAAGGTGAGAAATTGGAACCCCAAGCCACAAGGTCAGGCCCGGTGGGGTTCAGCAGGCTCACCCCGCTCAGCCCCATCAGCAGGAATACCAGTAGATTCGAGAGGATCAATAGTGGCGTGATGTAATAGCCTTGCCGCGGCCAAGCAATACTTTTCACTAGCCGCCTTAGTTGACGCGGCCAGCTTTCAACTGGTTCTGGCGGAAGAACGGGGGTAGGGGCGGGGGTAGGCAGCTCGGTTGGTATCAAGCCCCGGCGCTGTAACTCCTGCACAGCGGCGTTGGCGACGGCAGGTGAGTAGCGCGCGCCGTGCTGCGCCAAATACAGCAGCTCCGCGTCGGTTTTATCTTCGAAGGGCATAAAGCAACCCGTGTGATGTAGCGTAGGCAGGACAAGAACACCCTACTTTTGCTTTAACAACAGTACGCACAAAATGACACAAGCCCTTCCCGTTGGCTACGGTCAGGGCTTGATTGTCAGTTGAAAATTTTCTGTTGAGCAATAGCTGCCGGTGTTAAGCGCTACTGTTTGGGTCTGGTTATTCCATCGAACGGTTCCGCGGCAAAACTCTAAAAAGTAGCCCGCCGAAGCCGACCGTTCCACTTTTCGCGGCTCAGCAACGACTCCCTCATCTGCGCGGCGGAGTCGGCCAGATTCGTAATATCAGGATCGAGGATAACTTGGTCGTTTTGTGCACGGCGGGCTATTTCCTGTAGCGTTTCAATGCGTAGATAGGCAGCTCGACGCATTAGGTCCATGCGCTCGGCGAGGGTGGCAGTGAGGCCGTGGTTATACACAAGGGCCTTGGTGAGCCGCCGCCATTCTTCAATCACGACGGGCGCTTGTTTGGCCAGCCCAACATCAGACGCATCGCCCTTCAACTCTTTGAACAAGTACGCCGATTGATTTTCCGCATTCCAGTAGCGGGTGGCGAGGAGCCGGTATTTGCGAGTAGCGGTGGTGTCTTCGCTGCGGGCGGCGGGGGAGAGCTGGCGCATCTCTTGCGCGATTTGAGTGCGGGTAAGAGAGTCAAACGTAGGAATGAGATGCGTTTCTACGGTTTCCAACTCGATGGGCCCTTCTATTTCTTGTTGCGCCACCACGGCCTGAGTGGCTTTGCTTTGCATGTTTTTCCAGTACAGAATACCGCCAACGAGCAGCACAGCCAGCAATACCACCCACGGCGTGGGGCGCTGCCAGAGGCTAGGCTCTTGCTCTTCCTGATAAGGCAGGATATAGTTTTCGCGCGGAAGAGGTTCGGGCTGGGCGGGGTCGGGGCTGATGCCACGGCGGCGTAGTTCGCGGCGGGCGGCGGCAATCAGGTCGGCGTGGTATAGCTCGGGGTGCTGCGCCAGAAATAGCAGCTCGCCATCGGTTTTTTGGGAAAGAGAATCAGAAGGAAGTAAAGTAGACATAGTGAAACAGAACGCGGATAATTTAGAAAGAAGCAGTTCCCAAGTTCTGGAAAAGCCACCGTACTACCATGCCCTCTCGGTGAACGCGCCAGCCGCTGCCGCGTATAGCTTGTACTGCTCTTTCCTCATCCACTCACCGAAACACTTGAAAGTTATGGATAAGCCCACCGAACAACCCATCGACGCCAGCAACCTGCCCGAAGCAAGTAGCTCGCAAACCGATCAGCGGCAACCCGAAGGCCGCCAAGCCCCCGGCGGCCCCGACACGGGCAACAACGCCGACGACAACTCAGGCAGCGGCGGCACCGAAGGCGGTAAAGAAATTTCGGGCGCCCGCGTGCGTTCGGGTGCGCCCAACTACGATGCCCCCGGCAACGCCCAAGACGGCGACGTTGGTGGCAACAGCATCAGCAGCGGCACCGGCGTATCGGGCGGCGAAACCGGCAAGGTAAATCTGTAGTCTACTCTCACCTGTATAACCCCCACCTCCCTCCATCATGGCAAACAATCAGCCCGACCCCTCTTCAGATAAGCAGCAAAACGAAGCTGCCGAACAGCAAGCCAGTGAAATGAGCACCGCCGGTCGCATTCCCGGCCAAGAAGATCAGGACCCGCAAGCCAGTGGCAACCCCGAAGCCACGAGCACCCAAGAAAATATGGGTGACGGTTCTGGCATTCGTGGCGAATACGGCAACGCCGGCCAAACCAACGGCATGGAAGGCGGAGCCAATTCAGCCGAGGACGGCAGCCCTATAGAAGACCAAGGAGCTGAATAAGCATCAACAAGTAAGCTCCAAGTGCCGATTCTCAAGGAGAAAATAGCAGGCGCGATGAGGCGACAAACATCACTGTTTTAACCGCCTTTAAAATCGAGTGAAACAAAGAAGCGGAGTATAGCATGATTAAATTCCTGCTGTACTCCGCTTCTTTGTTTGTCTACAAAATCGTAGCACAATACGAGTGCAACAGGGACATCATACGACATGATTTAGCAAAATGGTCAGTCACTGAAGAGCTACGCCATCAGGCAGGTGGTGCACTTCGCGCCATTATGCAGGCTTCATCTATGCCTTGTCCGAATGCGAAATAGCGCATCTGTGCTATCACTTAGGAGGCTCCCTACTTCTTTTAATTGAGACAAACCCTCCTATAGAGCCCGGAGAATTTTATCTTCCGGCCATATGAGGGGTTTCTTTTTTGGTATTAGATATAAAGTACGGGCGTTGGTGGTCACGCTCCTACTGCCCGTTGCCGCGTGGGCACAACGTGGCGGTAACCCGCTGCCGCGCCTGCTACGGGCCGATACAACCCATTTCGGGCGGGTGCTGCGTAATCCGAAGGCGTACCGGGTGCAGGTCCTGTACACGCAAATCAACCGCGACGCGGCAGGCCAGCCGCACTTTCGTACGTTTCGCTATGGCGCTTCTCCTAAGCAGTATTTCTATCCGGCTAGCACCGTGAAGCTGCCAGCGGCGGCCTTGGCGCTGGCGAAGCTACGAACCCTGCGTGCCCAGATACCAGGTCTTACGGCGGCCTCTCCGCTGCGAATAGATTCGGCTTTTGCTCGCCAAACCCGCGTGCTTCGCGATTCGTCGGCTGCTTCGGGGCGGGCCAGCGTGGGGCAATACGTGCGCAAGGTGCTTTTGGTGAGCGACAATGATGCCTACAACCGGCTGTATGAGTTTGTGGGACAGCAAGAACTGAACGACAAGCTGCGGACTCTTGGTTTGCGCCAAACTCGGCTGATTCATCGGCTTTCGGTCGGCGACGAGGAGCCTGGCTCCCGGCATACCAACCCACTGGCTTTTTACGCTGATACGGCCCTCACGCAACCGCTATACGTGCAGCCTTCCGCCTACAACAGTCAACCGTTGCCAAAGCTAGCGGCGCGAGATGTTCGGGTTGGGGAGGCGTACATGCAGGGCGAAAAACGAGTGGAAGGTCCGCTGGACTTTAGTACCAAAAACAACTTTCCGCTGCCTGAGCAGCAGCAAGTCTTGCGGGCCTTACTGTTTCCAGAGGCCACGCCCGCCGAGCACCGGTTTGCACTGGCCCCCGCCAACTACCGGTTTCTGTACCGCTACCTCTCCATGCTGCCCCGCGAAAGCCGCGCTCCGCGCTACGATGTCGCACACTTCCCTGATACCTACGCCAAATTTCTGCTCGGCGGTGGGGGTATTGCGCCGCTGCCTCCGGGCGTACGGGTGTTCAATAAAATTGGGCAGGCGTATGGCTTTCTCATCGACAACGCCTACGTCGCTGATTTCGTGCACGGCGTCGAGTTTATGCTGGCCGCCGTCATCTACGTCAATGCCGACGGCGTACTCAACGACGACCACTACGACTACGATACCATCGGCTTTCCCTTCCTGCGCGACCTAGGGCAGGCGGTGTACAACTACGAGCGGCAACGTACGCGCCGCTATCCGGCCAACCTGAGCCAGTTTCAGCTAGACTATATCGTAGAAGGAGAGGATGCCCCATGATGCCAGCCACAAACGCCTCAGCCGCGCCCAATGCCCACAACCTGCCGGTAGTTTCCGATGTGGCTACTTACCAGCACCAAGCGCAAGCGAATCCGGAAGCCAAGCTGGTTGATGTAAAGAAGCTGATTCCGACTATCGAGCTCGATATTCGCTATGCCACATCTGTCAATGTGCTAGGGGAACCACTCTACCCCAATGCCGTGGCGTTTCTGCGGGCTCCCGCCGCCGCCGCATTGCAGCAGGTGCAAGCTGCCCTGGCCGCGCAAGGCGTAGGGTTAGTTGTGTTCGATGCCTACCGACCGTACAGCGTAACCGTGCGGTTTTGGAACCAAATTCAAGACGAAACCTACGCCGCTCCACCTTGGCGGGGCTCCCGGCACAACCGCGGCTGCTCCGTGGATGTGGGGCTAGTAGATGCCGCCGGCCAGCCACTCCTCATGCCTACTGATTTCGACGACTTAACGCCCGCGGCGCATGCTGCCTACGAGCCCGTAACGGCGGAAGTACGTCGCAACCGCACCTTGCTGCTCGATACCATGGCCGCTTTCAACTTCGTAAACTACCCGGCCGAGTGGTGGCACTTCGACTTTGCGCGATGGGCCGAGTTCGAGTTGCTGGATATTCCATTTTCCGCGTTGGCCTACCCAAATTAGTCGCAGACATTGGGTATTCGAAATGCAAGGCTAGTATGTATCTTCCAACTCATTGGCAACCCGGTACATGAAGAAGTTTACGGTAGACACGCACGGCCATCACCTTGAAATAGAAGCCAGCCTTTGGAATGGCCGGGAAAGAATTACCTATGACGGGCAAGTTGTATCTGATAAGAGAAGCTACCTGTTTGTAAGCCCCCACATCTTCACGGTGGCGGAAGATGGTGCTGATGCGGTGTATGAATTAAACGTGCTGAGCGGAGTGTTCCGAATCGGGTTTGTAGTGCGCCGCAACGGTATTGCCATGGCAACTAGTTCTTAGCCAATTAAAACAATAGGGATATCCGGGCGGGAGGCGCTAATTTGCAGGCTGATTCCCTTTTGTGCTGATGTCTCACTTGTTTGCCGCTTGCCGGCTTCTTGCCTTTTTTATTTCCATTGTAGGCCTACAGGCTATCCTCGCGCGCCCCGCTCTTGCCGATGTGCCCCCCAAACGGGAACTGCGCGGCGTCTGGATTGCCACGGTCGAAAATATTGACTGGCCTAGTTCGCGCAATCTCACCCCCGACCAGCAGCGGCGCGAATACCGCCGCATGCTGGACCAGCAGCAGCGCAACGGCATCAACGCGGTGTTCGTGCAAGTGCGTCCCGCTTCCGATGCTTTCTACCAAAGCAACTTAGAACCTTGGAGCCGGTGGCTGACGGGCACGCAAGGCAAAGCGCCTAACCCGCCTACGACCCGCTGCCGTTCCTCATCGAAGAGGCCCACAACCGGGGCATGGAATTTCATGCGTGGTTCAATCCCTATCGGGCTTCCATGGATTCGGTTACGCGCCGCTTGGCCCCGAATCACCCGTTTCGGCAGCATCCCGAGTGGTTTCTGCGTTATGCGGGCAAATTGCTCTACAATCCCGGCTTGCCGGAAGTACGCCAGTACATCAACCGCATCATCATGGACGTGGTGCGTCGCTACGACATCGACGGCGTGCATTTCGACGATTACTTCTACCCGTATCCGGAGGCAGGCCAAGTGATCCACGACGAAGCGGCTTTCGCGCAGTTCAACCCCGACAACCTCACGCTGCCGAATTGGCGCCGCCAAAACGTAAATGTGCTCATCCGTGACCTGCACGATTCCATTCAGCACACCAAGCGGTGGGTGAAGTTCGGCGTGTCGCCGTTTGGCGTTTGGATGAACCAGCGCAACGACCCGGAAGGCTCTGCTACATCGGCTTTCGAAGGCTACTCAGGGCTGTATGCCGATGCCCGGGAGTGGACGCGCCAGGGGTGGGTCGATTACATTCTGCCGCAGCTGTATTGGAGCAGCAGTTTCAAGGTGGCGGCATATCCGGTGCTGCTGGAGTGGTGGTCGCGCAATCGGTTTGGGCGCCACCTCTACATCGGGCAGGGGCCTACCGGATGCTGGAAACCAGCCGCCGCGACACGGCTTGGCTCGGCAACCGAGAATTGCCGCGGCAAGTCCGCATGAACCGTTCTTTCCCCGCCGATGTGCAGGGCAGCGTATTCTTCAGCTCGAAGTCGTTGCTGGTAAACCCGCGCCACGCGGCCGATTCGCTGCGTTTGAATCTGTTTCGTTATCCGGCCCTGGTTCCTACCATGCCGTGGCTGGATGCCGTACCGCCCCGCCCGCGCAAAACCTAGTGGTCACGGCCTCGCCCAAAGCCAATAGCCTCACCTGGCAGCCTGCCCCCATTGCCCCCGATGGTGACCTAGCGGCCTACTACGTGCTCTACCGCTTCGCCGCAAACGAAACGCCCACTCCCGACGACCCGCGGCACATCCTGACCGTGTTGCGTCCGCACCCGGGTGCTGGCCTGGCTTACGTCGATACCACCGCCCGTCCGGGCCTTGGCTACGCCTACTACCTTACCGCCGTGGATAGGCTGCATAATGAAAGCCGCCCTGTAAACGTGCGTACTACGGGCCGCCCCGTCGAAATTATTGTCGCGCAGGCTTCGGCCAACCCGGCGCCCGTGCCGCCCGCTGTACCGCCCGTGGCTACCGCGCCAACTCGGCCCACGCCCTCCACTACCACGCGCATTACCACTTCGGCTGGCAGCATCACCAAAATCAAGACGAAGGTTAAGCCCCGCAGAAAGCGCGGCTTCTTCCAACGGTTATTCGGTGGCCGGTAGCCATTATTTGTAAGCTCACGCTTGAAATAGAAAGCCTCCCTTGCTTTGCGTAAAGGAGGCTTTCATCTGGCGGCCAATTCCGTGTTAAACGGTAAGGCACTTTCGGAATAAACGCCGGGTGGGTGCTTATGCGCTTAGAAACACGAACACGGTGAAAGGGTTGCAGTCCGCCGCTTAGATATAGCAGTATAAGGCGTGTATTTACTTCTTTACTAGTATAATACAAGGTCGGCTTTTAAGCTGGCTGGCACCGCTGGCACACCCCCGACAACAAATAGTCGCGGGTGGTAGCGCGGAAGCCGCCGGGAAGTGCAACGTCCGGTACCGGCACTTGGTCGAGGCAATAGGTTTGCTGGCAAGCAGTGCATTTGAAATGCACATGGTCGTCGGTGTGGGCGTGCTCGGTGCACGCGGCCGGGGCGCAAGCAGCGTAATGGATAATGTCGGTAGTACCCACCACGCGGTGGATTACGCCTTTCTGCTCGAAGGTGCGCAACGTCCGGTACAGCGTAATTCGGTCGGTATCGGGACCTAACTGCTGCTCTAGGTCGTGGCTGGAAAGTGCATAAGGGGCAGTCTGCAAAGCACGCAGTACCGCCCGACGCACTGGCGTTTGGCGCAGGCCGTGGTGGGAGAGGGCAACAGAAATAGGATCGGCAGTGGGCATTTTCAAAATTACAGATTCAAGCAGACTTACAGAGTAGATATCAAACAACAATGCCACTCCAATTAGAGTGGCATTGTTAGCTGAAAAGAGTTGTGGCTGTTCTATAGCGAACGGTAATCGAAACGGAGGCGAGCCGTAGAACCGGCCGTGCTTGGCTTTATACCTAGCACGCGCACTATCATAAACTCATTAGTACCGCGCAGCTTTACCAGAATCAGATCATTGGTAGCTAGGGTAGCCACAGTAGTCGTTAGCTGACCCGCTACCTGCGCTTGATAGTAGCGACGCGCGACACTGTTGGAGGTAGCCGACGGGAAAGCTTGAGGGGTTATTTCCGTAGCTGGCAACCGGAAAAACTGCGTAGTGTTGGCCGTGGCCAGATTGAGTGCTGTGCCGTTCAGCGTTAGGTAGATGTCCTTAGCGGTAGCCGGATTCGTGTTGGGCTCGTTCGAGCCCGTTTTCAGGTTGAACGACAACGAATCAGGGTTGGCGCTGGGCCCAACTGCTAGCGAGCCGGTGCGCTGCTGGGGCAACGCCGTCGGCGCAACTACGGTTACGGTGCTACTCACGGAGGCGGTTTGTTGCAACGAATACGTGACAAATCGGAAGGTGACCTGCTGCCCTGCAGAATTGCGCGGTACCGTCACATCTACGGCGCGGGTGACGGCTGCCCCGCTGCTTAGGCGCACAGACCCAATGCGCCGCTCTGCGCCGCTTCCTATTTTGTAGAAATAGGAGAGGCTGTCGAGCGTCTTGAAAAGCGGTGGGCTGGACCCCACCACAAAGCTCGTTGGCAAGGTGGTAATGCCCGTTTCGTTGAGAATAACGGAGTAAGTGATGATGTCATTCTCCGACTGCTGAGCGGCTGTCAGGCCGTTGCGAAATGTGGCTGGTGTGGTGTTGAACTTGATTTCTGGGGCCCGTGCCACGTTGAATGGTACGGGGCGGGTGCGGGAGCCACCGTTCTTGAAGTTCACGACCACATCTAAGCGCACCGGCTGCTTGTTGGGTAGCGTCGACGGTACCGTATAGGTCACAAGCTGCGACGTGGTACGGTTCACCTCGTTGTAAGTGAAGTTCGGGGCCAGCGTAGCTACCACTGTGGAGTCGGTTTTGCTGACGACTTGCACCAGTTGGATATCCTGCACTTGATCGGGTTCGGCGGCGGCCACCTCAATACGCACCAATTCACCAGGCGCGTACTTGGTTACTACCGGAATAAAACTCGTCAACGTGATTTGGGCGTTGTCGTCTTTAATTCCCGAGTAGGGCTGTTCCAATTCCTTATCGCAACTCGTGGTAAGAACTGTAGCGGCCAGCAGCAAAGCCGGGAACAGACGGAGTAAATAGGGTTTATGCATGGCTTAGAGTAAGCTTCAAGAGAAAAATTACAACGCAGTCAGCCACTAGGGCCGGTCCCACCACAGGGGTTTGGCGATATAATCGTCGTTGGTAGTAGAGCCTGCTTCAGAAAACATCCGTGCTACCTCGTCGGGGTTGTAGAGAGTTTCGGTGGCTCCTGGCAGCATTCGGCGCGGCCAGCGCATGGCAGGGTCGGTGGCAGCAGCCAGGGGAGTGTTCACAGAGTTGCCCACTGGGTACTGCAAGTTCACGTACACATCGGAGTTGAAGTCATAACGGCGCATATCCGACCACGATTCCGGATTCAAAAACATGGCGATATACTTCTGCTCCATAATGGCCCGCGGCACGTTCGGGTTGTTGGGCGAAGCCAGTTGGGCTTCGGTTTGGGCTACGGCAGAACTGCTGAGGTAAGCCGCAATCTGAGAGGGGGTGATAACCGGAAACGTAACGGCAGGTGCCGAGAATGTGCCTCCGCTTCCAATTTTGGCCATGTGGGCCCGGATGCCCTCCTTGTACGCCGTCAGCGCGCGCCCCCTGTTACCCGCCTTGAAGGCGGCTTCGGCTTCAATAAACTTCAGCTCGTGGTAAGTGATAACCTCGAAGTAGCCCAAGTCGCGGGCGTACCAACTAGCGTAGAAGTCGGTAATGGTGGAACCAGGTGTCAGGTTAATTGTGGCGGTGGTGCCTACGCCGGGTGCTACGCCGGTGCTGGTAGTCGGGGCCATAATGCCGAAACGCGGGTCAACGACACCAGGATAGGTAGAACCGTTCAGGTACCGGATAAAATTGGTAGAGAAGGTAGCCGTGCCGAAGTTGGCGCGGGTCGTCCCAAAAATGTTGGTGGTGTTAGCCAACGGAGCTATTGCCGTCTGGAACTGAATCTGCGCATCGTCGTCGCTGCTCGTGAAGCCCTTGTCCACTAAGGCTAGCACCGCGGCGGGGTCATAGCTGGTCTTCTTGGTGAGGTGCTGAAGCTGACGGGCTTTCAGCGAGTAAGCCAGCCTGATCCACTTCTTCACGTCGCCTTTATACAGAATGTCGCCACTTTCGCTAGGCGCCGTGCTGTAAAAGGGCCGAGAATTGGCACTGGCATCCTTGCTCATCTCTATAATACCCTCGTCGAGCAGTTGATTTACTGTGGCATAAATCTGCTCCTGCGAGTCGTATTTGGGCTTGAAATTAGCGCCGCCCTGGTACGCCTCTGAATAGGGTACGTCGCCCATCATGTCGGTGAGGTGGGCCAAAATGAGGGCCTGCATGATCTTGCCGGCTCCTACGTAATACGCCGAACCTTCAGCCTGCGCCGCGGCTATCATCGGCGGAATGTTACCACCCGATTGAAAGTAGGAGTAGTTGAACGTGTTGGTGCTCTGGGCGTTAGTGAAGCGAAATTGGTCGTTGCCGCCGCTGTTGGCAGTGCGACTCACCACGTACTGCTCAATGTAGGGCGTCCGTAGCGCCGTAAACATCTGGGTCTGGATGCCATTGCTGATAATGCTGGGCAGCAGAAAGTTAGGAGTCGTAGTAGAAGGGTTGTTGGGGTTGTCGTTCACATCGAGGTAGCTCTCGCACGACGTGAAAGCGCCACCACCCAGCAGTAGCCCTACAAAAAGGAGGTATTTTTTCATTGGGAATCGTATAGCTTAATTGCTTGGTTGTTAGAGAGCTGTGTATCCGACTATTGCCAGAACGAGCTCTTGTTTAACAAGTCAGCCATTAGACAATTAGAAAGTAACCCGTAGGCCCATGTCCACGCCGCGCGTGGCGGGTACGTTGCCGTAGTCGAAGCCATTGGAACCACCGCCACGCACGCCGGAACCCGCCGCTGCCGTTTCGGGATCGGCTCCGCTGTAGTTGGTGAGCAGCACGAGGTTGCGGCCGGTCACGTTCAACTCAATGGCCTTCAGAAACGTAGTTTTGCTGAGCAGAGAAGTAGGCAGAGCGTAGCTGAGCGTCACGTAGCGCAGCCGCGACCAAGAGGCATCTTCAATGAAAGGAGTGCCCACCAAGCCCAAAATGTTTCGATAGTAATTCTGGGTCAGTTCAACGGTCCGCGTGTTTGGCGCGTACGTGCCGTCGGCGTTGGCTATCACGCCGTCGAACACCACCTGACTGCCACGTTCGGCCGTGCGGGCACTGGTGCCCGTACCAGTCGAGTACAAATCATTGCCGTTAATCACCTGGCCACCCACCCGGAAATCCAGCAAAAAGCTCAACGACAGATCCTTGTACGTGAACGTATTGGTGAGCTGGGTGGTAAACCGGGGCGCTCTGTTGCCCGCATAAACGAACGTGGTGCCTGGAATTGGATACCCCGTGGTAGGGTTGATCAGGAGCTTGCCATTGTCTGGGCTGTTCGGGTCAGTAACCCGCTGGAAATCATAGGCCCCGACCCCTGTAATAGGCCGCCCTATGAATGCGCCACCCTGGTGCACGTTGGTGATAAAAGCGTCGGACTGAAACACCACTGTTAGAGGCGCGGGCAGCGACTCGGTGAGGTTGGTATTGTGGTAAAAGTTGGCCAGAATATCCCATGTGAAGCCCCCGCATCCTTGATGGGGGTACCGTTCAAGGTCACTTCCTGGCCTTCGTTGGTTACCACGCCGCCGTTGATGTATTGCAGAATGTAGCCACTGGCTTGACTCACGCGGGGCGCAATCAGTTGGTCTTTGGTGCGCGAGAAGTAGTAGTTGAAGTCGAGGCCGAGGCGGTTTTGTAAGAATTGTAGGTTGATGCCCGCTTCGTAGGAGCGAGTGCGCTCGGGCTTCAGTAGCGGGTTCGAGCCGAAGAAGTCGTTGCGGAAACCGCCCCCGATGTAAGTGTTGGTAGTTAGCGGCGACTCTACGCGATACGGCCCGGTGTCGCGACCTACCTCCGCTACTGAGGCCCGGAGCTTACCATAGTTGAGAATCTTGTTCTGCTCCATGCCCAAGGTGCGCGTAAACTCGTAGCCGACTGCTGCCGAGCCGTACCCAAAACCCTTGCCGAAGATTTTGCCTTCGTCGGGGCGGGGCAGGGTCGAGGATTGGTCGTAGCGGCCCTGCAATTCCACTGTCACCTGATCATACAACGAGGCACTCACACGGGCGAAGTTGCCAACCAGCCGTCGCACCGATAAACGCTGCAAGGCACTGCGGTTTACCGTGTTATTAATGCTGGTAAACGTTGGGTTCTGGAAGATCAGACCAACATAGTCTACTGCTTCGTCGCGGCTCTGCTCGATGGTGTTGCCGAGAACCAGTGTGCCGCGGAAGTTTTGGTTGAACGTATGGTTGAAGGAAGCCAGTGTAGTAGCCGTCAGCAAGCGGTTCAAGTCCACAGTTTCAGCAATACCACCGTTCTGGTTGCTAGCCTGCGAAGTACCTACCGCTCGCACCGAAGTGGAGTGGGAGCTAGCCAAATCAGTACCGATGTTATGGCTCAGAGTCAGGAACGTGAAGGGCTGATAGCTCAGCTGCGTGTTCCCGATGAAGCGGTTGGTACGGTCGGTTTGGGGGTTGAAGCGGGCTGTCCAGTACGGGTTATCGGCGTCGGCATCAATGCCGGTGTTGGGTGGTAGCAAACGGCGGCGCGTGCCGTCCGCGTTCAGGTAGTTGCGGGCGTCGTCGTTCTGGGGCCAGTTCAACAAGCTTAGTAAGAAGCCCCCAGACGAACTGCCAGCGGTGGTCAGAATACCCGGACCTTGTAGGGTACGTCGGCCGCCCGAGTTCAGGTATTGGGCCGAGGCCGTCACGCTTATTTTCGGCGAAATCTGGGCTGTGCCCGAGAGGCGGACTGTGGTCTTGTCGTAGTCGTTTTCGGGAGTTACGCCCGTCTGGTCGAGCCGCGACGCTGACACAAAGAACGTAGCCTTTTCCGTGCCGCCCGACATATTTAGAAAGTTCTGAAACGCATAACCTTTCTGGAAAAAATCGCCTAGGTTATCGTAAATCGGTTGGTCTGGCTGGAAACGTGCGCCCCATGAGTTACGCGTGGTGGCGTCAAACACACCTTCAATGCCCTGCCCGTACTCGCGTTGGAGCTTAGGTAGCCGGTTCACCTCGTCCACCGAAAACTGGGTGCGGTAGCTGAGCGTCGTACGGCCCGCTACGCCTTTTTTGGTGGTAATAACCACAGCCCCGTTGGCCGCGCGCAAACCATATAGTGCAGCGGCAGCCGGACCTTTCAGGACTGTGATGCTGGCAATATCTTCGGGGTTGATGTCGCCGGCGCGGTTGGGTGTGCCCACCGAGCGGCCCAGCTGGCCGTTGAACTGCGACCCGGCTCCCGGCGCCGTGCTTTCCTGAAACGACGAGTTATCCATGATGATACCGTCGATGATAAACAGCGGCTGGTTATCACCGTCGAGTGAAGTGCCCCCCGAATCACGATGGCTGTGCCCTCACCCGGCGACCCACCCGACGAGGTGATGTTCACGCCCGCCACTTTGCCCTGCAAGGCATTCACGACGTTGGTTTGGCGCGAGTCGATGATGTCTTTAGACTTCACTTCCTGCACTGCTGTCACAATATCGCGCCTTTCCTGCCCGATGTTGTAACCCGTTACCACTACGTCTTTCAACTCTGTGGTATTCTCTTTTAGGCCAATATCAAGGGTGGTTTCGTCGCCGACGGCGCGCTCGAGCGTGGTGTAGCCGATAAAGCTAAAGGTGAGCGTGTTGCCCGGTGCAGCCTGAATCGTGTAGCGGCCATCGGGGCCGGTGCTGGTGCCTGTGGTAGTGCCCTTCACCAGAACCGTTACGCCCGGCAGCGGACTCCGGTCGGCAGCCGACGTGACCACACCCGTGATGGTGCGTTGCGCCTGGGCGAAGCCAGACGGGGCCACCAGCACGCACAAGCTGGCAGGCAGCAAGTAAAGTCTTTTCATAGAGAGTAGAGAGGGTGAATGTGAAGGAGAAAAGGCTCGGAAAGCAGTCGGCCGGAGTTCAGCTGCACTATGCAGGCGAATTCCGGCCGGATTCGTGGCAGATCTTATGAAATGGTAGACAACAAAACCAAGTGACGAGCATTAGGCGAAAGCTGGGGTAAAGACCGCTGTTTAAGCTTCATCGAGTTAATAGCAAGGGTTTGAACCCGATGAATGAAAGTAAGCAAAGCCTAAACTAGAAAGCTCGTCATGTGCAACCAACTATATATGGGATTTAATTCAGGAATTTTTTGATTTTGAATCTTCTCCGAAAAGCTCCAGCTTACCCTTCTACTTCATCGACTTACTCCCATGGTCCACGTTGCCGCTACCACTCGCGTTCCAGTCCGAGTACTTCCATATTCCAAATTGGCCTCCGCCAATGTGCTTCACGAGCTAGTCAGTTTTAGCGGGCAGCGCGCCGCCGAGAACCGAACTGCTGTGTTAAACAGCTTAACTACCAGCTCGTTACCAAGTGCCACCGCCCGCCTCTACAACTAACTCGGCCTACGTGAATACAGGGGTATCGAGGCTTTTGACGGGTGAGAGTTCTAAGCAAGTATTTGCATTGATTCGCTTGAAGTCGTTGATTTAGAGCGGAGGCACTTCCTGGAGTGCGGGCAGTGGTTACGAAAAGCGATGCATGTATCCAACCATTCTGCGGGCTGTAACGCCTTTATTATAAGAGGCGAAGTGATAAGCTGATTCAGCTTTACAAAGGGGGGCGCTGTGGAGCTAGTTTAAAATATGTTTCCTTGGTAAGACCAAGAAGCATGCTGTGCTTGCAACCTGGAGGTGACGCGCGGTTGATAGCAATCCTCCTTTGAAAAAGGCTCTTTCCGTGTAACCGATACTGCTGTAGTAGTATCATATAAACCCTATATTAACAAGGCTTTCCTTTAATTCCCACACCACTTTTTCCTTTCCTGAACTATGCGGAACACTTACCCTCTGGCTAGGCTTGCGCTAACATTAGCCTGGCCTTTTGCCGGCACTCTATTGCACACAGCGGCCCTAGCCCAAACCGACGGCAACCAAGCCTACACCCTGCAAGGTCGAGTCACCGACGAGCGAGGTCAGGGCGTACCAGGCACTACAGTGCTGCTGGGTGGTACCACCCTAGGCACTGCCACCGACGCCGAAGGCAATTACACCTTACCCGTACGGGTGAAGCCCGGTGCCTACACGCTGACGTTTTCTACTATCGGCTACAAAGCCCAATCCCGACCCATTACGCTAGGAAGCAACTCCGCGGTCAGCACCGACGTTGCGCTAACGGAAGCCCGTCAAACGCTCGATGATGTAGTGGTAATTGGCTCCACGATCAGCGTGAACAAGCGCGAGCTAGGCAATGCTATTACCACGGTAACCGCCCGCGACTTAGTGCAAACCGGTACAGGTGGCGCGCTCAATGCCCTACAGGGCAAACTGCCTGGTGCTCAAATCGTGCAGAATTCTGGCGACCCTTCGGGCTCATTATCGGTGCGATTACGGGGCATTCACTCCCTGCGCGGCTCTTCTGACCCTCTCTATGTTATCGATGGGGTGATTGTGAGCAACAACAGCACTAACGTGTCGCAACTGGCGACGAGCTTGGATATTGGAGCGGCCAACGCAGGACAGAACCGGTTGGCCGATCTTAACCCTAACGACATAGCCAGCATCAACGTCATCAACGGGGCAGCAGCGGCCGCGCAGTATGGCTCGCGGGCATCCAATGGCGTAGTAATTATCACCACCAAACGCGGGCAGGCTGGCCAGGCCCGAGTATCGGTATACACCAGCTTCAACATCAACGAGCTGCGCAAATCGGTGCCAGTGAACACCTATGGCAAGCAGTTTGGCGCTAATACATACATTACGCAAAGCCCCATGGGCCCGGTCACCAATACTTTCCGGCTTTATCCTATTAGCCCTGTGGGCACTTTGGCTGGACAGTCCGGCGTAACAACGGTTGGCGTAACGCGCGCCGGCACCACTACCCAACTAGCTACTAACTTAGTGGATGTAACGCGCTACAACTATTTCGATGAGATTTTCAGGACTGGTTATGGCACCGACAACGGGGCTTCGATTTCGGGCGGGGCTGAGCGGACGCAGTACCTAATGTCGGTGGGTTACCTGAAAAACCAGGGTATCATTGAGGGCACTGATTTCAAGCGCTACAATGTGCGGGCACGGATAGACCAACGCCTGACCAATTGGGCTCGTGCCTCGGTGGGGGTGGCTTACAATAATAGCTTTGCTAATGAGAGAGCCAACGGCAACGTCTTTTACAGCCCCATCAATTCTATCAATATCACCAACAACATCTATGATATCAACCAGCGTGATGTAGAAGGCAATTTATTGGCTGTAGAGCCCACTCGGGTCAATCCCTTATCCACTGTTGAGGATATGCGATTCACGCAACGCATCAATCGTACAATCAGCGACCTGCAAGTAAACCTGACGCCGTTTAAGGGCTTTTCGGTGGATTATATTCTGGGAGTAGATACTTACTCACAAGCCGGTCAAAACTATATTCGGCCTTATCCTTACCAAGCTACGGCTGGTCTACCACTAGCTCGCTACCCACTAGGCTTTGCGGCTAATGCTAACAACAACGCGTTGCAACTCAACTCCGACATAAATCTGGGGTATGACCGACAATTGACCGAGGACTTCAAGCTGACGCTGCTCGCCGGCTACAGCTACCAATACTTTCGCGGAGAATTAGTACGTACACAGGGGCAAGGCCAGACCCCGTTCATTACAACGGTTAGCGGCTCGTCTAGTACCACCGTGGGTTCGGCGTACGATCTAGACCAATTTGACTTAAGTGGCATTTTCGGGCAGGCCACTTTTGGTTACCGCAACTTGGCGTTCCTGACCGGGGCTATCCGCCGCGACCGGTCGTCGAAATTTTCGCCCTCTGAAACCAACCAATACTACCCTAAAGTGAGTGGCTCAGTGGTAGCTTCCGACCTGGGCTTCTGGCAGAACGCGGGCTACAGCAAGGCCTTCAACTCCTTGAAGCTGCGGGCCAGCTATGGAGAGGCCGGCGGGCTCACTGCTATCAACTCCTACGACCGATTCTATCAATATTTACCCGTGGCTTTCCAGGGCCGCGCTACTTTTTTACCAAATGCACAGCTAGCTAACCCACGCGTGCGGCCGGAGCGGGTCGCAGAGTTTGAAGTTGGGGCTGACTTAGGCTTCCTCAACGACCGGATCGGGTTAGGCGTCACGGTTTACAACCAAAAAACCAAAGATTTAGTAGTTAACCGGCTAATTGCGCCAACGCGAGGCGGTTCGAGTATTGTGGAGAATGTGGCCCGACTTAATAACAAAGGAATAGAACTGCAACTAAGTGCCGCTCCAGTGAAAACCTCGGATTTCAGTTGGGACTTTACGGCCATTTTTAGCCGCAACCGCAACAAGGTAGTGGACTTAGTAGGCACAACGGCCATTCCTATCGACAATGTGACGGGGGCGCCAGTGTATCTGCTTAATGGGCAGCCGGCGGGCGTGTTTTACGGTTCGGCCTATGCTCGTAACCCCGACGGTTCGTTGCTGCTTACGTCCCAGGGCTTTCCGCAGGATGAGCGCGCCACCGGCCAATCAACAGGCGATATCAACTTCACGCCTGCCCGCGAAGTCAGTGGCCAGCCTAGTTATGCGCAAGGAACTAGTATTGCCAACGTTGTTATCGGCAACCCGAACCCGGATTGGACAGGCTCTTTCAGCACCAATTTCACATACAAAAAGCTCTCGTTACGAGTATTGTTCGACGCTGTGCAGGGTGTAGATGTGTTCAACGCTGATTATCGCACTCGTCAGGGCGTAGGCCTAGGAGATTTGGCTGAGAAAGAGCTACGGGGCGAACTACCGCGCGGCTATATCTTCTCAGTATACAACACGCAAGAGTTTCGCATTGATGATGGCTCGTTTGTGAAGCTACGCGAAACAGCCCTCACCTACACGCTGCCCACCATTAGCAAGTTCATCAGCAACCTTGACGTCTCATTGATAGGCCGCAACCTGTATTCATGGGATGACTACAAAGGGTTCGACCCCGAGACCAGTGCAGGTGGTTCCTCTGATTTATTGCGGGCCATTGACTTCGGAAACGTGCCTATTCCACGCACTTATCAAATTCGCTTGTCGGCTACATTCTAGTTAGGTCCTGACTTCCCACATTCTGCCTTCTCATGAAAAAGATATTAGTACTGTTGGCTGTCTTATCGCTCACGATGGGTAGCTGCAATAAAGAATATTTGAACCCCAGCGCCGCTAGTGAAGAGCAGGTGATAACAAACTCTGACGGCTTGATTACCGTGTGCAACGGTATGCAGGTGCGTTTCACTACGGGAGGGGCCCTAAGCCCACTTTACAACATAGTAGCTGCCGGGGGCCTTAGCACCCGTGAACTAACGGTGATTAACGTTGGCAATAACGAAGAATTCAATATCAGTTTGGGCGCTGGCAACGTCACCAACCTCAACGCGGTGGTGCGCAACCTCTGGACACAATCACAAATAGTGCGCAGTAACGCCGATTTAGTATTGGCCAATGCCAATAACGCTGGGGACCCTAACACCCGCAGCGGCATTGTCGCCTATGCTAGCATTTTTAGGGCTTTGGCCATTGGTGCTTTAGCGCAGTATTTTCAGCAATTACCCATTACTACTCAGATTAATGCACCGTTTGTAGACCGGGTAACGGCGCTACAGTCTGCGGTAGCACAACTGGAAATTGCAGCTACACAACTGGCTGCTACGCCGGTTTCAACAGATTTTAACAGTAAGATTGTTGGGGGCATCAACTTGCCTAATACGTTGCAAGCTCTTATCGCTCGCTATAGCCTGCTGGCTGGCGACTACGACAAGGCCATTGCCGCCGCTGGTCGCGTGGACCTGAACAGTCGATCATATTTCACCTTCGATGATCTGGCTCGTAATGCTGCATCTGAGGTAGCTTTCAGCAACCGCAACGTTTTCGAGCCGACGGATGTGAATCTTGGGTTGACAGGGTCACTAACTCCTGAAGCAAATGATCGGCGAATACCCTTTTACACCCGCGCCAGCCCTACCTCAACGCAGAACCGCGGTACTGGCTTCTATACGACCAGCGTTGCGCCTGTTCCAGTGTACATACCTGGCGAGATGTTATTGATTCGGGCTGAGGGCTACGCGCGCAAAAACGACCTGACCAACGCTGTGACGGAATTGAACCGAGTACGGACTAGTGTCGCTGCTGCTACCATCACTCTAAGCGCAAATGGTACCCCTTACCCCACTGCACCTCCCGGCGCAGGTTTGCCTCCGTATGCCGGCCTGCTCACCCAAGACGCTGTTCTGCTAGATATTTACCGCAACCGCCAAGTAGAATTAGCCTTTCAAGGATTTCGCCTTGAAGACAGCCGCCGGTTTGGGCGGCCTGGACCGGGAGCTATGGGTTCCGAGCGGAATCGTAATTTCTATCCCTATCCACGGGTAGAGCGCGAAGACAATATTGCCACTCCGGAAGACCCCGCTATTTAAAACTAGTTTTAGCACCTCTCCTTCTTTCAAGGAGGGGTGTTAGACCAGCTTACTTCCTACTCAGGCTAGGTGTAAATTGTAATCGACGTAAGTTGCTGTTGGCTTATATGTAGCCCGTTTATTCAACCTCCTCATGCAAACTACTACCCAGGCTGCTGTCGAAACTACGCATGCCCAGCCGTTGGTTGAGGCGTCGCAGCCGGCGCGGCTTATTTCGCTTGATGTGTTTCGCGGTATTACGGTGGCAGCCATGATACTGGTGAATAACCCGGGAGATTGGGGACACATCTATGCGCCGCTGGAACACGCGCACTGGCACGGCTGCACACCCACCGACCTGATTTTTCCTTTCTTCCTCTTTATTGTGGGGGTGAGTATTGTGTATGCGCTGGATGGAGCGCGGCGGCAGCCCGAAACGCACGGGCGCACGATGGTGCGGATTCTGAAACGGTCGGCTATCCTATTTGGGCTTGGGTTACTTTCAGCGCTGTTCCCGCGGTTTGAGTTCGAGACGGTGCGAATTCCGGGCGTGCTGGCGCGTATCTCGTGGGTGTTTTTGATTTGCGGAATCCTGTTTCTGAAAACCACTCGGCGGCAGCAAATCGGCTTGCTGGCTTTCTGCTTGATTTTCTACAACGTGCTGATGCAGGTGGTGCCAGTGCCCGGTTTCGGCCCTGCCAACTTAGAAGCCAGCACTAACTTGGGCGCGTGGCTAGATCGGGTGGTTTTCACCGAGAAGCACCTGTGGTCGAGCAGCCGCACTTGGGACCCGGAAGGGTTACTCGGTACGCTGCCGGCCGTAGGTACGGGCTTGCTAGGAATGCTTACTGGCCAGTGGCTGCGCCGCAAAGACGTGGACCCGGCTACCCGGGTGGCGTGGTTGTTTGTGGCAGGTGGCGCGGCAGTTATTCTAGGGTTGATCTGGAACGGATGGTTTCCTATCAACAAGGCGCTCTGGACCAGCTCTTTCGTGCTCTACGCCGGCGGACTGGCCATGGCTACGCTAGCGGGCCTCTATTGGCTGACCGATGTTCAAGGCTACCGCCGCTTCACGACGCCGGCACTGGTGTATGGCGTCAACGCTATTACGGTGTTTTTTCTGTCGGCAATTGTTGCCAAGTCGCTTAACATCATCAAGGTGACGGCGGCTGAGGTGCCCCTCAAAACGTGGCTTTACACCACTTTTTTTACGCCATATTTCAGCCCGATTAATGCGTCGCTGGCCGGGGCTATTGTGTGCGTTCTGATTTGGTTAGGCATCCTGTGGGTGATGTACAAGAAGCGGATTATCATCAAAGTCTGAAGTAGGGGTAGCCGGGTGCTCCTACCAAGACGTAGGAATTTCCGTACTTCCGTTATGAAAAAACTGTGGATACTGGCGGCCAGTCTTTTGCTGGCGGCCCCAATCGTGAATGCCCAATCAACAACTTCTACGGCTACGGCCTCGGCCGCGCCGGTTTCGGCCAGCCACCGCAAAGCCGCTGAAGAACTACTCGTCGTGACGGGAAGTGAGAAGAACACCACCTCCATGATGAATCAAATGTTGGAGGCGCAAATAGCGCAGCGTCCTGAAATGAAGGCAGTGGAACCCGAAATGCGCGCCTTTATCACGAAGTACATGGGTTGGCCGGCAATCAAAGAAGATATTACTTCGCTCTACACCAAGGAATTCACGGAGAAGGAGTTGAAGGAGCTAACCAAGTTCTACCAGACGCCTACCGGCCGCAAAACCATCGAGAAAATGCCCCAACTCATGATGGCTGGCGTGGAAATAGGGCAGAAGCGTGTGCAAGAACACTTGCCGGAACTGCAACAGGTGATTGGCGACAAGATGAAGGCGCAGCAGCCTGCAACGCAACCGCCGACAAGCCAACCACCCGCGAAACCAGAATAGAGTTGACCTGATCGGGTTGGTATTCCTGACCAAACAATAAAAGGCCGTCATAGTGAGCACAAGCTCGGCATGACGGCCTTTTCGTGTGAGAAGCTTTCGCTAGTTCACTTAAATGTATAAGCTGCAAAATCCTGCCGGAGCTTGGTTTTCAACAGCTTGCCAGTAGCTGTATGCGGTAGTTCGTTCACAAATTCCACGGCGTCGGGCTTCCACCAAGTGGCTACTTTGCCATCGTAGTAATTCAAGAGTTCTTCTTTACTCACGGTGGCGTCGGGTTTGCGGACTACTACCAGCAGGGGCCGCTCGCTCCATTTGGGGTGGGGCACCCCGATGACAGCGGCCTCGGCTACTTGGGGGTGGGCAACTGCCAAGTTCTCTAGCTCGATGCTCGAAATCCACTCGCCGCCCGACTTGATAACGTCTTTCGAGCGGTCGGTGATTTGCATGAAACCGTCGGGGTCGATGGTAGCTACGTCGCCGGTGCGGAACCAGCCGGAGTTAGTTAGCTCGCCCGGATGATTGGCCCGGAAATACTCGGCTACCACGAACGGCCCACGCACTAGCAAGTCGCCGAAGGCCACACCGTCGGTGGCTAGTTCTTTGCCTTCGTCGTCTACTATTTTCATGTCGATGCCAAAAACCGAGCGGCCTTGCTTGGTTTGGATGGCAAACTGCTCGTCTTCGCTGAGCGACAGGTGCTTGGTTTTGAGGGTGCAGACGGTGCCGAGGGGCGAAGTTTCGCTCATGCCCCAAGCGTGCCGAATTTGCACGCCTAACTCTTCGTCAAACGCCTTCAACAGCGCTGGCGGACAAGAAGCACCGCCCACAATCATGCGTTTGAGGGTGCTGAACTGTAGCTTTTTCTCGCGCATAAACGTCAGCAGCCCAAACCAAATGGTGGGCACGCCGGCCGTAAAGGTGACGCCTTCCTGCTCATACAACTTATAGAGGCTGGCCGCATCAAGGCCGGGGCCGGGCAATACTAGCTTACAGCCATTGAGTGGCGCCGCATACGGAATACCCCAGGCATTGACGTGAAACATGGGCACTACCGGCAACACTACGTCGCGGGCCGAACAATTGAAGCAGTCGGGGAGGGAGGCGGCGTAGGAGTGCAGCAGCGTGGAGCGGTGGGAGTAGAGCACACCCTTGGGCTGGTCGGTGGTGCCGGAGGTGTAGCAGAGCGAAGAAGCGGTGTTTTCGTCGAATACAGGCCACTCGTAGTCAGCGGGTTGAGCAGCCACCAGGTCTTCGTAGCAGTGCAAGCCGCCCGGAAACACCGTGTCGGGCATGTGGGCGCGGTCGGTCATCAGCACCCAACTCTCCACGGTAGGGCAGTGGGGCACTAGCTTCTCGGCCAGCGGTAGAAAAGTCAGGTCGAAAAACAATACCTGGTCTTCAGCGTGGTTGATGATGTACACCAACTGCTCGAAAAACAGCCGCGGGTTGATGGTGTGGCAAACCGCTCCCATGCCCGAAATGCCGTAATACAGTTCTAAGTGGCGGTGCGTGTTCCAAGCCAAGGTTCCTACCCGGCTGCCCCGGCGGACCCCAAGCTCCAGCAAGACGTTGGCTACCTGCTGGCTGCGCCGACCCAAGTCGGCGTAGGTGTAGCGGTGAATCAGGCCTTCAGGCATGCGCGACACGATTTCGGTATCGGCGTGCCACTTGGCGGCGTACTCGAGCAGCCCCGCAATGCGCAGGGGCTCGTTCATCATCAGACCTAACATAGAGCGGTGTGGGAATGGTGGGACAGATGCCGAACAAGCTACCAAAAAATCAGCGCATGCGCTTCTATAAGCTGCATTTGCTGGTAGTCGGTAGCGGTGTTACAACAACTACGGCAATTGATAATACCCGCCAGACAAACCCTTGAGATATTTCACCGTCAGCTCATGCCAACTGCGTCTTCCTGATGCAATTAAGAACGGTTGCGCATCGGCTAGCCGAAGAATATTTTATTTCAGTGAAGACGGTGGGCAATGGCATACTCAGGGAATTTATGAGGTGGTCATTGGGGTACGGGAAAGCTGGTTTCCGCGCTCTGTACAACGCAGTATTGCATTTGAGGAGAAGTAGAATTGTCAGATTTGCCGTCTTCTATTACTCGTTTCTCCTCGGTAATGCAGTTTGCACTTATGCCGAGGAGTAGGAATATCCAGGGCGGAGTATATCTATAGTTCAGCTTCTTCCGTAAAAGGAAAGAGAGGAGGAACTGCCCTCCCTCTATTGCCCAATGTACCTCGATTATACTGCATCCGATTTTTTGACTATCAGCTATAACTGCGATACACAAATACTAGTGGGTCGGTGGCTGCGTCCCGTAACGCCAGATGAATCCCGGCGTGGCTACGAAGAATTATTAACTGCCGCTCGCAAGGAGAAAGCAAGCCATTGGCTGCTTGATGTGCGCCGGTGCCAATCTAGCGCCCCCGAAACGTTGCAATGGCTCAAGGAAAGTTATTATCCTAAGGCGACGGCCGAGTTGGAGCTGCCTGTGTGCGTGGTCTACTTCATGTCGCCTGATCTGCTTAAGGACTTTAAAGCCGATGGCACATTAGTAGAACCAGCTTCCTACTCAGGCAACACGTTCCGGCTGAATTTGTGCACAACGGAAAGTGAGTGCATAGAGTGGCTGTCGCAGCAGCAGGTAGTCTCTCATCAGCTGACTACTAAGTAAAGCTGCCCGTCGTAGGCATCGTTTCAACTCAAGGTTTTTCATAAGTGCCCTGCACAAAAAAGCCCCTACTGCTAGCACTAGGGGCTTTTTTGGTAACTATCAGATTTAAGCGGCGGCTATTGCTCCACAGTTGTTTCAACCTTTAGCTTTTGCACTGGCCGCACACTTTCTAGCGCCACTTGCAGCACGTTGGTGCGGACGTTGAGGCTGGAAAGCTTGTTGTTGCGGCGCGTCGGATTTACGCGGTTGGTTAGCACGATACACACGATTTCCTCTTTCGGATCAACCCAGAAATAGGTGCCCGTAAAGCCCGTGTGCCCATAACTCATCGGCGACGCGCTTTTGGCGGAGTTGACGGAAGGGTTGGCCGCCGGCCTGTCAAAGCCGAGTGCCCGGCGATTGTCGGGGCAGAACTGGCATTTGGTATACTCGGCTAGCGTTTCGGGCTTAAGCAACTGCTGCCCACCGTACTTGCCGTTCCAGGCGTATAGCTGCACGATCTTGGCTAGGTCGTTGGCGTTGCCGAAAAGGCCGGCGTGGCCCGAAAAACCACCGAGCAGCGCCGCCCCTTCATCGTCGACGGTGCCAAGCAGTAGTTGGTGGCGAAACAGGGAGTCGTATTCGGTGGGCGTGATGCGGCTGAGCGGGAAACGGCGCGTGGGGTTGTAGCCGAGCGTAGTAGCGCCCAGCGGCTTATAAATCTCGTCGTTGATGAACTGCGCCAGCGGCTTGCCCGTGGTCGACTGCACGAACCGCGGGTACATAATGAACGATAAATCCGAGTACACGTAACCCGGCTTTTCATTTAGCGGCGACTCGCCAATGGCCTTGGTAATGCGCTCTGGAAAATCCTTGCGTGCCCACAACCCAGTGGCGGCGTGCAACGGAAAGCGGGCCGAGGAGTCGGAGCGGAAAAACCTCCGGCTCAGTTCCGAGGGCTTGGTGAGCGACACGTCTTTGGCATCCGGACGGTTGCCGAACAACGCGTTAAAGATGCCGCGCGGCTTGGTGTAGTCTTTCCAAAACGGAATCCAGGCCTTCAGGCGGGCTTGGTGCGTCAGCACGTCACGCAGCTTTAGGTCTTGCTTGTTGGTGCCCACGAACTCGGCGAAGAGCTGGCCCAAGGTCATGTCGGGGTTGAACTTGCCTTGGTCTTGGAGCTTCATCAAGGCTGGCAGCGCCGCCGATACTTTGGTTAGGGAAGCTAAATCGTAGAGGTCGGTGTTGCGAACGGCGCGGCTAGGTCGGCCACCTTGCGAGGGCGCATCGGCGAAGGTGTGCATGCCGTAGCTTTTGCGCAGGACCACTGTGCCGCGCCTTGCAATCAATACCTCGGCCCCGGGGAAAGCTCGAGCAGCCAGCGCCCCGTTCATGATAGAGTCCACGCGGGCTTCGAGGTTGTTGTTCATGCCCACCGCTTCGGGGAAGCTGTAACGTAGCCGCGTGCCGCCCTGCGTGGTCAGCCCCGCGCCGTAGCTGTACCGGTCTGATACCGTTACGGGCAGCTTGCCAATAGCCGAAATGCCGCCGAAAATCACTTCCGCCGTCACATCCTGCGCGTTTTTACTTTCCTGATACGCCAGCACCACCGCATCGGCGCGATCCAGGTCCCGGATTTTGGCTACTGCGTAAGCCGAACCGAACACCGACACCACCAGCTTTTGGCCCGGCCGGCCAAGTTCACGCAGCAGCACGTTGGCTTCGGCCGTTACGCCGAAGTTGGTGGCCGGTAGGCGGCCGAGGTTGTTCATACCCACCAGCAGCACGTTGTAGGGTTTCAGCGTCTCGCGCATCTTGGTTAGCTCGTCCAGCGTAGGGGTGGCCGACATCCAGTAGTGGCGCACCGGCGCATAATCGGCTACCATGCGCTGGAAATCGGTGGTGTCCTTGGTGCCGATGGTGAGCGTAGCCAGCCGCAGCGTATCGAGGCGTTGGAGGGGAAGCAGGTTTTTTTGGTTGCGCAGCACCGTTACGCTTAGTTCGGTGAGGCGCTGGCTCAGGTATTGCGCGTGCGGCGTGTTGAGGTCGGCAATGATGTTTTTCAGTGGAATGGGCTTGTACTTGTTGAGGCCCGCCCACTCTTTCAATGCCAATACCTTGCGGCAACGCGCATCGAGGTCGGCCTGCGAAATCAAACCACTATCAACAGCAGCGCGCACCATTTTCAGGGCCAACGGTACATTCTTCGAAAATTCCAGCACGTCGTTGCCAGCGATTAAAGCGCGCACATCGGCGTCGCCGGGCGGGTACTTGCTGATCACGCCCTTCATGTTCATGGCATCGGTGAAGATGACGCCCTCAAACCCCAATTTCTGCTTGAGCAGGCCCGTGGTAATGGGTTTAGACAGGGTGGAAGGCATGCCTGTGGTGTCCAGCGCCGGGATGTTGAGGTGAGCTACCATCATGCCGCCGAGGCCGCGCCGCATCAAATCCCGAAACGGAAACAGCTCCAGCGTGTCAATGCGCTTTCGGTCGATGCGCAATAGGGGCAGGGCCAGGTGCGAATCGGTGTCGGTGTCGCCGTGGCCGGGGAAGTGCTTGGCTACGGCCAGAATATTGGCATCCTGCATGCCCTTCATGTAGAGGTAGCTTTTCTCGGTTACGCTCTGCCGGTCTTCGCCCCAGCTGCGGAAGCCAATGACCGGGTTGGCGGCGTTGTTGTTCACGTCCACCACTGGCGCAAAATTGACGTGCATACCTAGCCGCTTGAACTGCGCCGCCACTTCGGTACCCATGTCATACACAAGCTGATTGTCGCGGACGCCGCCCATGCTCATCTGGTAAGGGAAGCGCTGCACGCTGTCGAGACGCATGCCCACGCCCCACTCGGCGTCCATGGCTACTAGCAGGGGTACCTTGCTTTGGCTCTGATAGCGGTTCAGAAGCTTACTCTGCCGCACCGGTCCGCCCTGGAAAAACACCAGGCCACCAATGCCATACTGCTGAATCAGGGTGGTAATAGAGTCTTCGTCGATACGCTTGCGGTTGGAGTAGGCCGCCACCATAAATAGCTGCGCCACCCGCTGGTCGGGCGTGAGCGTCTTCATCACCGAATCAACCCAGCGAGAGCTACTCAGCTGTCGGGCAAATGGCACCGGTTGGTTGATTTTTTTCGCCACCGGCGTAGCTTTCTTACCTCGGCCTTTCGGGGTTGTGCCTCTCGAAGTGGCGTGCGTGCGGCGACTAGTGATTTGGGCGTGGCTCTTCTTCGGAGTGGGTTGCTGCCGACGTTGGGCAAAGACATCGGGCGCGAGCAGCAAGAAAAGCCACAGAAACGAGAGCGTACAGCGAGTAGACAAGACGATTCGGTAAGGGTTGGAAGGCGAATTTAAAGCATTGCAGGTCTATGCCAGTGACTCAGGCAGGGGCCGCCCGAAAATTTATTCTAAAATTTCTCTATTAATTATTCATAAACCTATATGTAACTGATTTAATAATGTTGTATTTTTGGAACATTAAATAGTAAAGCTTACTGATGCGTAGCGAGCAAGGGGCCCAAGAATATTGGGCTAAGGGCACCCTGTGCTTGCTAGGTATACAGTTGAGCTTGCTCTGCTCCTTTCACCACACCTATTGCAAGCCTATTATGCTACCTCAAAGAGTACCTAGGAAGTATCATTACCCGGAAGTTCATGTCAACGCCGATATCCACGGCATCCTGCAAGAACTGCCCCTTAACAACTTGGTGGCACCAGCACCACCCGAACCCCCCATATATCCCTACAATCCCAACTTGCTGTCCTTGTATGCGTGGGTAGGCGGCGTATGCTTTGCGCTTTATTTACTGTTGCAAAACGTATACTTAATAGGTTGGGCGCTTGCTTTGTCGGCAATTTCTTTTCTGTTAATTAAAGTGCGTTTCCGATTTGCGCTCGATAAATATCATGCGGCGCGGGCCTACGCAGCTGCCTATGAGATGCGGGTAGCAGAATATCAACGACAATTAAAGGAATTATTCCCCCAGACACCTTGTGGAACTACAGGCTAAGCTTATTAAAACAATTCTTTAGCGCTGCCAGAAGACCAAAAAATACAACACTTGAGGACAAGCAGCACATCAAGAGAGGAAAGCATGAAGCTATGTTTCATAAATATTTAGTGGAATGCTTTGGTATCGCAATCCAAACCGACAAGAAATTAGATGTATTGGATGGGTATAAGTACAACATCAGTTACTATCCCGATTTTGTCTATCATGATGAAACGGGCTTATACCTCGCTATTGAAGTAGACGAGCCATACGATGAGAAAAATGACAAGCCTATGCACTGTGTTGGAACGGACGACGATAGGAATAATTTTTTTGTCGAAAACAGATGGGCTGTTATCCGGTTTTCACAAGAGCAAGTAATTAAATGGCCGGAATTATGCTGCAAAGAAATTGCCTTGGCTGTGTATGAAATAAATAGAATGAATTACACAGTAAAGGATTATGTAGCCACCTTGCCCAGACAGAAAAAATGGACTGAGTATGAGGCCAAAAATATGGCAAGCAAAATCTACGAACAAGATTCTGTTGCTTATTAATCAAGTAGTTGTAGACTTCAGTAGTAAATACATTTAGTTGTTAAAAGCCCAGTAGGTACTATTGCCTATTGGGCTTTTTTATTAATATGACACGAAGTATAAATAAAAATTATTGTCAAATAAGCCCTTCCTGTACCTCAACTGTGCGCTTATATAATTTTGGCTTTATTATAGTGAATTGAATTTTTCAGCCGCCTTTAGCTTTATTTCAGAAATACGATTGCTCTTAGATAGCTAATTAGCTGCTTTTGTAGTCTATAGTTGCCTAATGCCGCACCTGCTTTAGGGGATTCCCCACTTTCTACCGACTAAGGTCCGCACACCGCCTTAGTTGCTGTTCCTTGCCTCAGCGTCCGTTTTTGCTCCAACAAAGCGGTTTAGTTGCTAGCAAACTTGTCCTCTCTGCCTGTTGCTCCCCAGTTCTGTCTTTGCCAGTCATGGTAATCACCTAACCCGGCATGTCCTTTCGTCACTGGCGGCGGACTCATTCTTTTCCAACCAACTCATTCTTTCTTGTCATGAAAAAATTTACACTAGCCCGTAAACACACCTTACGCTTTTGGAGCAGCGGCGTGTTGTTGGTAGTCAGTAGCTTATTAGGCTTCATGGCCACTGCCCAGACCCTGACTCCCGTGCAACAGTACGGCCAGCTGAAAGTGGTCGGCAACAAGATTGTTGACAAAAACAACCAGCCGATTAGCTTGGCCGGCAACAGCTTGTTTTGGAGCAACGATGGGTGGGGCGGCGAGAAGTACTACAATGCCAACGTGGTAGGGTGGCTCAAAAACAACTGGCAAGCCAAGATTGTGCGCGTGGCCATGGGCATCAACGAAAGTGGCGGCTACCTAAGCAACCCGGCCCGCGAAAAGCAGAAAGTCAAAACGGTGGTAGATGCCTGCTTGGCGGCGGGACTTTACGTTATCATCGACTGGCACTCGCATCAGGCCGAACAACAACAGCAGCAAGCCATTGCCTTCTTCCGGGAAATGGCCACCACCTACGGAAATTCGCCCAACGTCATGTACGAGGTGTATAATGAGCCTTTGCAGGTATCGTGGAGCGGAGTGGTGAAGCCCTATGCCGAAGCCGTGGCCGGCGCCATCCGTGCCATCGACCCCGATAACCTCATTATTGTGGGTACGCCTACTTGGTCGCAGGATGTGGATGTGGCCGCTAGCGACCCTATTACGCGCTACTCCAACATCGCCTATACGCTGCACTTCTACGCGGCCACTCACAAGGCCAGCCTGCGAACCAAGGCCCAAACGGCACTCAGCCGCGGCGTAGCGCTGTTCGTGACGGAATACGGAACCACGGAAGCCTCCGGCAACGGCGTCGTAGACGCCGCTTCCACTCAGGAATGGATGACCTTTTTGAAACAAAACGGCATCAGCCATCTGAATTGGTCGGTTAATGATAAAGCGGAATCAGCCTCCATCCTGAAGCCCGGTACCAGCCCCACCGGCGCGTGGTCAGATAACTACCTAACGCAATCGGGCGCGTTGGTGAAAGGCTACATTCAAAACTGGAACGGTACTACTACCACCCCGCCTACTACGCCGCCCACCACGCCCCCTACTACGGGCGGCACCACGGTGCAAGCAGAAAGCTACCATGCTATGTCGGGTGTGCAAACGGAAACTACCTCCGATACGGGGGGCGGCCTGAATGTGGGCTACCTCGACAATGGCGACTGGATGGCCTATACCATCGATGTACCCACGGCCGGCAATTACCTCATTCAGTATCGGGTGGCCAGCCTCAGCGGTGGCGGGCGTATCAGCTTGGAGCAGAATTCGGGTGCCACGGTGCGGGGCACGCTGGCTGTACCGGCCACCGGCGGCTGGCAAACCTGGACTACTATTTCCCACACCGTTACGCTGGCGGCGGGCCGGCAAGACATTGCCATTGGAGTAGCGGCCGGCGGCTTCAACCTCAATTGGTGGAGCTTCATTAAAGCTGCCACCAGTAGCCAGGTTGCCACTCCTCAAGCGGCCATAGCCTTGTACCCAAATCCAACCCAAAGCCAGCTAACCGTAGCCGTGCCCGAAACTACCAACGGCGCACGTATCACGGTGCTTAATGCGCAAGGCCGCGAGGTGCTTGCCCGCAACGTCGGCAGCGCTAGGGCTAGCCAAAACGTGCAGCTCTCCCTGGACACCCTGAATCCGGGCGTTTACTCGGTACAGGTATCCAGCAATGGCAGTGTCACCACGCACCGCTTTGTGAAAGAGTAACGCTGAAGGTGAACAGAAAAAAGGTCCGGTGAGCCTCTGCTCGCCGGACCTTTTCCGTGCTTAGAATAGGCTGGCAGCCTTATTTCACTTCAATTTCTTCTGCGTAAATGGCCTTGCCAGCCTCGTCTTTTAGGGCGGCGGTTACTAGCAGCTTCTTGCCTTGCTCGCGGAAACGGAACAACCCATAGTGCTTCTGATTAACAAGCGGACCAACGCGCAAATCGTTGGGCTCGCCGTTGTTGTGGGCTGCCGGGTGCGTCAGGCCGCTGGAGGTCACCTCATACACTGGATACGCTACACCAGGTACCGTCATTTTTGATATTTCCCCGATGTGCCGGTCGCCGCTAACCAGCAGCACGCCTTTCGCGCGGGAACTGGCCAGCAGACCAAGCAGCCGCTGACGAGATGCGGGGAAGTTGGCCCACTTCTCGAACCGGTGCTGCTGAGGCAGAAACTGAATGCCCGACGCAATGATGTGAGCGTCGGCGGTGCTGTTGGTTAGTTGCTGTTGTAGCCACTGCCACTGCGTTTCGCCGAGAAGGTCGCCTTTAGGGTTGGGCTGGTAGACCTGCTGCGCATCACGGTAAAGTGAATCCTGGAAGTACCGGTCATCGAGCAGAATCACCTTCACCTTTTTCTTGCCCACCTTGTACTCGTAGGACGTGTAGATGCCTTCTTGCTGGCGGCGGGGCGTGTTAGCGGGCTCTTGCAGAAAGTCAAGGGCGACTTGTTGGCTTTGTTTTTTGTAGGGGTAGGTTTTGTTGCCGTCGTTGCGGCCGTAGTCGTGGTCGTCCCAGGTGCCGATGATGGTGGGCACTTGCGCCCGAAACTGAGCGTAGCCGGGTAGGTTGAACTGCGTGTCGTACTTCTGCTTGAGCACGGCCATGTCGTCGGTGTCGCCGTAGATGTTGTCGCCGAGCCAGATCCAAACGTCTGGTTTGTCGTTGGCAATAACCGGCCAAAGCGGCTGTGGCAAGTCGATGCGGTTGCAGGAGCCGAATGCTACCGTCAGTTCTTTCTTGATTTGGGCTTGCGTGGCAGGTCCAGGCAGTAGCAAACCAGCTGATAGTAGGATTAACAGATATTTCTTCATGCTACAAAGATGGGGCACTGCGTTGTGTTGCTCCATGCCACCGGAGTAAAGGCTATGTTAATTACGTAGCTAACGTGCGCAGCAGAGCACAAAAAAGCCCGCCGAACACTTCGACGGGCTTTAACGGAATCCAAGTTGCTAGGTCTGCTCTACTGGTAAAGGACCAGCAACGACTGGTTTAACCTTTTTTCACGGCTTCAAAGCGGCGGTTTGCTTCCGACCAGTTCACTACGTTCCAGAAGGCGGCCACGTACTCAGGGCGCTTGTTCTGGTACTTCAGGTAGTAGGCGTGTTCCCACACATCGAGGCCGAGTACGGGCGTGCCGTGCTGAATGCCTGCTACGTCCATCAGCGGGTTGTCCTGGTTGGGAGTCGAGGAAATAAAGAGTTTGCCAGTGTTATCAGCGCTCAGCCAAGCCCAACCCGAGCCGAACCGGCTAGTGGCCGCCGCCGCAAATTGCTCCTTGAACTTATCGAACGAGCCGAAGGTGCTGGTAATGGCCGTAGCCAGCGTGCCAGTAGGCTGTCCGCCGCCCTTGGCCGATAGCAACTGCCAGAACATCGAGTGGTTGAAGTGCCCGCCGGCGTTGTTGCGCACCGCATCGGTCTGCTTGCTGGCCGAAGCAAGCAAATCGGCCAACGACATTTTCTCTTGCGGTTTGCCCACCACAGCCTCGTTCAGCTTCGTGACGTAGGTTTTGTGGTGCGCATCGTGGTGAACTTCCATGGTGCGCGCATCGATGTGCGGCTCCAAAGCATTGAAGGCGTATGGCAGGGCCGGTAACGTGAAAGGTCCGTCGGCAATAGGAGTAGCACGGGCTTCGCGGAGCAGCTTTTCGTCGTGGGCGCGGGCTAGCAAGGCAGGACTTACTAGGGCACCAACCATGGTCATAAGACCGTTTTTCAAAAAATCTCGCTTCAGCATGACGTGAAAAGTAGGAGTGAGGAAAGGAAAAGTAGTATTGATAGGACCAAGATAAGGCCCGTCGGGTTTACGCAGATGAAGAAAAACCTATCGTACTCAACTGTAAGAAGTGGTTTATCGGTATCGTATTTGTATTGAGGCGAGAAGTCTTCACTTTTTCCGTTTTCGAAACGTGTCCGAATCTACCTTTGCGGTGTCGATATATGTTTCAAGCAGTAAACTTCGTTTTAGAGCTTTCTCCCTCCGTATTCATTTAATCTGTCTCGCCTTGTTCTCGTCTATTTTTCCTGCGCTTTATAGGTCGTCGTTGCGCTTGCTGCTGACAAGCGGATTTTTCTTGGTGGCTTTTCTTGGGCTGAACTTTGCCGCTGTGGCGCAGTACACGGTACGCGGCACTATCACCGATAAAGAAACCAAAGAAGTGCTGCCGTTCGTGAGTATCTCGGTGACGGGCACTACCAACGGCACTGCCAGCAACGCCAACGGCGAATTTACCTTGGTGCTCAAGGACTTGCCTCGCACTCTGGTTTTCTCGGAGCTAGGTCACTTACGCGACACTGTGCGCGTAACGCAAGCCAACTATACTACGCCGCTACAAATAGCCTTGGCAGCGGCTTCGGTGGCGTTGCCCGAAGTGAAAGTGAATAGTTACCCCTTCCAGTTGGTGGAAAAGGCTTTCCGGCAATTGCAAAGCAACTACTCCAAGAAGTTCTACGGCAAAGCCTACTACCGCCAGCTCACGCGCATCAGCGACGAGCCCACCGAACTGCAAGAAGTGGTCTGGAATGTGAAGTCCAACCCGGCGCGCATCGAGGGTACAACAATTTCACAGGGGCGCTATGCCGCCAAGCAAGCTGCTACCGCCTTCAGCAACTTCTCGATATATACCCGCCGCTACGGCCTCTACGATGCCGGTATGGACAGCACCAAGTCGTTGGCGCTGCTCAGCCCCAACACCGTGAAAAACTATCTGCTGGAGCTAAAAGGGCTGCTCGACCAAGACAGCAGCACCATTGCCGAAATAACGTTCGAGACTCGGCCCGAAATCAAGTACCAGTCTTCTGGCACCATCTGGATCAATATCGAAACCAACAAAATTGTACGCTACAAGATGACGCAGCCGAGCTTCACGGCCACGTCCAGCAACCCCAATCAGAAGTTTAAGAACCCCAAGCTGTCCGTCGATATGGTGTTCCAGCCATCCGATGCGCCCGTTTCCCCCTCGACCACATGCAGGTGGACTTGACGGCCGATTTGGTAACCGGCGCCAAAACCGGTACCGTGCCCCTGAGCGTGACGTCTTTCACCTATTTCTACGACACGTCCACTACGCCCACCAACATCCCATACGCCCGCGCCAGCCTCGACGACCGGGACTTGGAAACCATCAAGGCCACCAAATACGACCCGAGTTTTGGGCCAACAACCCTGTAGTGCAGCGTACCCCCGTTGAGAACGAAGTGGTAGCTTCCTTCGAGAAGAAAGGCGCTTTTGGTACGATGGTTAAGAAGGCTGAGCCGAAAGCAGATATAATAATTCGGAACGGGAAAATAGAGTAAGCTTGAATAGCGCCAGGCAATAAAAAAGGCCGCCCTGCTGAGCAGGGCGGCCTTTTTTATTGCTAAACCAACTACGGATTGGTGCTCCACATGCCTGCTTCCTTGATGAAGATGCGGCGGTTGAGCTTAAGCTGCGACACCACGAACTCGGCTAAATCTTCGGGCTGCATCACTTTATCGGGGTTGCCATCGGTGAGCTTGTTGCTGATGGCCAACTCGGTGGCTACAGTACTCGGCGTGAGGGCCGATACGCGAATGTTGTGCTTGCGCACTTCCTGCATCAACGACTCAGTAAGGCCCATGACCGCGAATTTGGAGGCACTGTAAGCGCTGGTAGTAGCCGCGCCCCGCAGACCGGCAGTAGAGGAAATGTTGATGATGTCGCCGGTTTCGCACGCTATCATACCTGGCAGCACAGCGCGGGTGGCGTAGTACGTGCCGAACAGATTTACACGAACGATGTGCTCCCACTCCTCCGGGTCCATGTCTACTACCTTAGCGAAGGTGCCGATGCCAGCATTATTGATAAGAATATCAATGGTGCCGAACGCGGCTTCGGCTTGGGTTACGGCAGATTCCACAGCAGTACGGTCAGCTATGTCGGCCGTTACGATAACGGCTTTCACGCCTAGGGCTTCCGCTTCCTGCGCTACTTCTTGCAACTGCGCTTCAGTGCGAGCGAGTAAGGCTACATTTACACCTTCTTGCGCTAACGCAATAGCTATGGCACGACCAATGCCTTTGCCGGCGCCCGTGATGAGGGCGTTTTTTCCAGTTATTGATTCCATAAGGAAATGCTTGAGAAGTAAATCAGAAAGGCTTTTATAACTGATCTGCCTTCAAAGGGTTACTTTGTTTTAGCGCATTATATTCATGCAAAAGATTGTAAAGTATTGACCCTCAATAAGTGACGCTGGTAAATGGCCTCTTTTCATTTTTGGGATGCATAAAAAAGTGTTTGATAACCAGAGTTTCCTGCGTTTTCACTAGCAGAGTAGAGGTCATAGCAACAAAGCGTAGACTAAAAGCCTCTATCAAAAGCTCTAGTTCATGCATTGTATTTTATTTAGAAATAATTAACTTGAATTTTATATAATTGGACTTTATATATCAAGCTTGTTATTTGATTTATATAATTTAATCACGTATAATTTAAAGATAGTGGGTGAATACCCAGAAATATTATAATCTTTATAACTGAAATTGAATTATGCCAACTTATATGTATCTATCTGTATCTGTGTTGTTTAGGCATCATAAAACTGTGGTAAGCGTAATTTGCCGAAGAATTCAGTTCTGCTTCGTCAACTACGATTACTATGAAAACCACCTTACTCAACGCTTTTTTAGCCTTCCTCTGTCTGCTTAGCTCTACAGTAGAGTCGCGGGCACAGATACCGATTACGTTTGTATCAAGGACAAACGGTTTGTGGACCTCTCCAAGTACATGGACAGCTATAGGTCCTAACGGTATAATACCTAACGTCTATCCGTTACCCAATGCTAATAATACTATTGTCATTGACAAAGATGTTAGGTTAAACATAGATTATGATGTAAGCGGGAGCAGTGGAACATTAACTGTAACTGAAGAAGGTCTCTTGTCTCATACTGGTCAGTTTGTATTGACTATAGGAGATCAACAAGGAAATGCACAACAGCGCATTACAGTAGGTGCTCGCGCGGGAGTTGCTTTAAATCTTTACAGGATAGAGTTCTATAAAGCTTTAGGAACAATTGGAGCAGAAGTTCGAACCGCATCTTGCGTGACAATTGGCAACAACAGCAATCTATTCCTGCCATCAACCCTTACCATAAATGGTAATTTGATAATTGAACAAGGTAACACTAGTGCAAATGGTGCTAGTACAGGAGCAATTCGTGTCAGAGGTAAAATATTTGGTTCACGGAATTCTTTAAGAAATTATGATTTCATCAATGTGACAGAGGCTGAAGATCCTAGCGTTAGCTCGAATTGTAATGTTGCAGTTCCGCTACCTGTGGAGCTAGTGAGCTTTGATGCCAAGTACGACAACAATCAAGTGATAGTGCGGTGGGCAACGGCGTCGGAAAAAGATGCGGCTACCTTCTCGGTTGAGCGTTCTTCGGATGGCAAGAATTTCAGTTCTGTTGCCGTAGTGCCGGCCGCTGGTACCTCTGCCACCCGTCGTGAATACGAAGCCATTGACCGCAGCATGCGCAGTGGCCTAAACTACTACCGCCTAAAGCAGACGGACCTCGATGGCACCTTCACGTACTCGCAAGTGCTACCTGTGCAGGTAGGGGAGACGCAACAGAAGCTGGAAGCGTACGGCAGCCAGGGCAATCTCAACATTGTAATGCAAACACCCGGCACGTTGCAGCAACTGCGGGTGCTTGATCCGATGGGTCGGGTGCTCTATTCAGAGACGTTGTCTGAGGGCGCTACAGGCCTTGTGACGCGTACGGTACCCATGACTGGTGGCGCGGAAAGCCGCGTGTACATGATACAGGCCGTCACGTCGCAGGGGGTGGTAAACAAGAAATTCATGACGGTCAATTAACTGACCGGCATCTTTTGCATAAGCTCGAACCGCAAAAAGCCCGTGAGGATGTTCCTCACGGGCTTTTTGCGGTTCAAATATCAAGAATAGGGCCATGCAGATGTTTAGTTGTTCTGTGAACCGCGCAAACCCCTTACCTTTTGACCACGAAACCTTGTTGTAATTTCTACATGAAGAAGTTTGCCTTTACCGGCCTGCTGGCTGTAACCTTGTTAAGTGCTTGCAACCAGCAGAAACCTGCTGCTGATGGCAGCGCGCCCATTGAGACCGACGTGGCCAAAATCAAGAAATTGCCGGACCTTTTTGCTGGGTATTGGGAAGAGCAGGCTCGCTTATTTCCGCTCGACGCCACCACCCAGGGCGACAACCGCTACAACGACCAATTGCCCAACGACCAGACCCGCGCCTTTCGGCAACAAGTCCAGACGTTCTACCAGAAATACCTTGACGCCCTCAAGAAATTCGACCGCGGGAGCCTGTCGGAAAACGACAAAATCAGCTACGATATTTTCCAGTACGACCTCGAAACCAAGCTGGAGGGACTGAAATTGAACACCTGGATGATGCCATTCCAGCAGTTTTGGGGCCTGCCTATCACGATGGGGCAATACGGCTCGGGCGAAGGTGTGCAGCCCTTTAAAACGGCCAAGGACTACGACAACTGGCTCGGCCGGGTGCGCGGGTTCTCGGTGTGGGGCGATTCGGCCATTGCCAATTTCCGGCAGGGCATGAAAGCCGGGGTGGTGCTACCCAAAACGCTGGTGCAAAAGATGATTCCGCAGATGCGCGACTTGGTGGTGACGGACCCCACTAAGAGCCTATTCTACGGCCCCATCAACCGGTTCCCGAAGGAAGTATCAGCCGAAGATCAGCAGCGTATTACCACCGAATACAAGAAGGCCATTCTAGAGGAACTGGTGCCCACGTACCAGAAGCTCGGTAATTTTCTCGAGAAAGAGTATTTGCCGAAAGCCCGGCCGACTACTGGTATTTCGGTCGTGCCCGGCGGCCCGGAAATCTACCGTTACTACGTGAAGAGCTGGACCACCACCGACAAAACGCCGGAGGAAATCTATCAGACGGGTATGGCCGAGGTGAAGCGCATCCGCACCGAAATGGAGAAGGTAAAGGCGCAAGTAGGCTTCCAGGGCGACTTGAAGGCTTTCTTCGCTTCCCTGAAGACCGACCCCAAACTGATGCCCTACAAGACGCCGGAAGACGTACTAAATGCTTTCCGGGCTATCCAGACCAAAATCACGCCTAGCTTGCCCAAGATGTTTGGGCGCACGCCCAAAACGCCGTTCGAAATCCGGCAGACGGAAGCTTTCCGGGCCGCCTCGGCTTCGGCCGAGTACAACCAGGGCAGTCCGGATGGCTCGCGGCCGGGTATCTTCTACATTCCGATTGTAGATGCGACCAAGTTCAATACCACGTCGGGTATGGAATCGTTATTTTTGCATGAGGCCATTCCGGGCCACCACTACCAGATTTCATTGCAACAGGAAAACGAGAACCTGCCTAAGTTTCGCCGGTTTGCCTGGTACGGAGCCATGGGCGAAGGCTGGGCCTTGTATACTGAGAGCCTCGGCAAGGAGCTAGGGCTCTACACCGACCCCTACCAGTACATGGGCGCCCTCGGCGACGAAATGCACCGCGCCGTGCGTTTGGTAGTCGACGTGGCTATGCATACCAAAGACATGACCCGCGAGCAGGCCATTGCCTATATGATGGAAAATGAAGCCATTAGCGAGGAAGGCGCCACAGCCGAGATAGAGCGGTACATGGCCATTCCCGGACAGGCGCTGAGCTATAAAATTGGCGCCCTAAAAATTCGGGAGCTGCGCGAAAAGTACCAGAAGCAGCTCGGCGTTCAGAAGAACAGGCTGCGCGAAGAATACGCTGGCCAAAACAAAGAACACTTCCGGCTTGCCGACTTCCACGATGAACTGCTGAAAGACGGTGTGATGCCTCTTTCGGTATTAGAGCGTAAAATGGATACTTGGGCCTTGGGGCAGAGATAATAATCTGCCCGTTCAACAAAACAGCCCCGGTAGCTATGCTAGCATAGCTACCGGGGCTGTTTTGTTGAACGATTTATTGCTTTAGGCAGGATTGAGCGATTCTAGCTCGCTCATATCTTCCGGTGTAAGCGCGATGGAAGCGGCTTGCATGTTCTCTTCAAGGTGCTTCACTTTCGAGGTGCCGGGAATGAGCAGGATATTGGGCGCGCGGTGCAACAGCCAGCTCAGGGCCACTTGCTGCTTAGTGGCGTTGTATTTCTGGCCGATCTGGGTGAGCTTGTCGAGGGCCTGCGCATTGCCGCCACTCAGCGGGTACCACGGAATAAAGGCAATGCCATTCTGCTCGGTGTAATTCAGTTCGGCTTCCCACTTGCGGTTGTCCACGCTGTACATGTTCTGCACCGATACCACCTTCACGTACTCCTGGGCCTTCTGAATTTGCTCAACGGTTACTTCCGACAAGCCAATGTGTTTTACCAAGCCTTCTTCCTGCACTTGCTGCAAGAATTCTAGCGTCTGCTCGAACGGTACTTTCGGATCGACGCGGTGCAGCTGATACAAGTCAATTTGATCGAGCTTGAGGCGTTTGAGGCTGCCTTCCAGGGCTTCGCGCAGGTGGCTTGGGCTGGCATCAATGGGCCACTGATTGGGTCCAGTGCGCAGCAAACCGCCTTTGGTCGCAATCAGCAAACCGGCCGCATACGGATGCAACGCTTCGGCAATCAGCTCCTCCGATACATTGGGGCCATAGCTGTCGGCGGTGTCGATGAAGTTGACGCCTAGTTCCACCGCCCGTTGCAGCACCCGGATGGATTCGTCATGGTCTTGGGGCGGCCCCCAAATACCGTCGCCGGTAATGCGCATGGCGCCGTAGCCCATACGGTTCACTGTAATATCGCCGCCTAGAGAGTAGGTAGCATCGAAAGAAGTTTCGGTTGCGTTGGCCATTTTAGGTCGAGGTTAATTGAAATGCGTACGGTTTATTTAACGGAACTCCCAAGCATTGGGTGACGACATAACAAGGAATATGGTTGCCTGACGTGCTTGCCGCTTTGTTAAACCTTTCTACTTCTATTTTGCTTTTTTGCAGCCGGCAAAATGTTCTGTGACGGCTTTGTGCGCAGGTTTAAGCACTTCCTCGGTCGGTGAAATTCTATGCCTCTGTAGTTAATCCTTGCCTCTTTCAGTTCTGTACCTCGTTCTTATTTCACTTTCTCTATGCGCCATATCACCCCCGCCGACCTTCAGGCTTTCGAGAAGGTGTACCGTCTCAACCTCATCAATGCCCTGCCCGGCTATAAGCCTACCAACCTGATTGGCACTGCCGATGCGGAAGGCTTCACCAACCTTGCTATTTTCAGTTCGGTTATTCATTTGGGGTCGGCGCCGGCAGTGTTGGGCATAGTCACGCGGCCTACCACGGTGCCGCGCCACACCTATCAGAACCTGAAAACCACGGGCTGCTTCACCATCAACCACGTGCACGCCAGCTTCGTGGGCCAGGCCCACTACACCTCCGCCGACTTCGACGCCGACCAATCCGAGTTCGAGCAGTGCCACTTCACGCCCGAGTTTCGCGACGATTTTCCGGCGCCTTACGTCGGCGAAAGCAAAATCAGTATTGGCTTGCGCTTGAAAGAAGAACTACCGATTCATAACGGCACGGTGCTGATAGTAGGCACCGTCGAGCACATCTACCTCCCCGAAAACGTGCTGCTCCCCGACGGTACCCTCGACCTGCCCGCCGTCGACGATGTGTGCGTTTCCGGCCTCGATACCTATTACCGAGCCTCGTCGGTAGGCGCTTTTGCCTACGCCCGGCCGGGTCAGGGGCCACAAGTGAAAACAGCACCCGCCAGCAAGGAATAGAGATTGCTTGACTGAGTTGCACAAAAAAGCCCCGAGTTATCCGCTCGGGGCTTTTAGGTAAGTAAGCTCGTCTTAATCGAAGATGTAGCGCAAACCCACCTGAGCGCGCCAGCGGCTGTTTAGGTCGGTGTTGTTGATAAAGGTTTGGTTGCCGCCACGGAACTGGTAAGTAGGCGTGTCGGGGCGGCTGGAAGGTAGCTGGTTTCGATGAAGCGGTTGTTGGCGTACACGCGCCGCACGCCCCAATCTGAATTAAGCAGGTTGCCTAGGTTTTGCACGTCGAGGCTAAGTTGCAGCGTGTGCTTCCGCTCGCCGGTTTTCACCGAGAAATCTTGGAGCACCCGGGCATCGAGCTGCGTGTACCACGGGCTGATGGCACCATTGCGCGCGGTATACCCGCCACGGCGGTCCGATAAGTAATCATCCTGATTGATATAGGCGTTCAATTGTTCCCACTGCTGCGCCGCCGTTACGAGCACGTTACCGCTCTGGTCGCGGATGTCAACTAAGTTGATTTGGTCGCGGTTGGCGGGCACAAACAACAGGTCGTTGCCAGGAATGCCGTCACGGTTTAGGTCGCCGGCGTAGGTGTAGGAGAAGCGGTTGCCTTGCGCCGCCTCGAAGAAGAAGCTGATGGTGGTGGCCAACCGGTCATCGGCATACGCGAAACGCTTACCTGCTGCTCCAATAACGCGGTGCCGCAAGCCGAAGTCGCTGTACGCCAACTGCGGATTGTTGGCGTTGCCAACCACAGGATTACGCTGGTAGGCATCAGCCGCAATTTCCCCGGGGTTCGACGTCACGTCCTTGGCCTGCGTGTAGGTATAGGCGGCTTGCACGTAGAGGCCGTTATCGAAGTCTTTCTTCAATTGCCCGGTCAGGTTGTACTGGTAGCCTTTGTTGGTGTTTTCCAGCACAATCACGCCAGCATCCAGGAAGCTAAACTGTCCATCGGGGCCGGTGAAGCCCGGCGTAATCCGGGGCCCGCTGTCGGATACACCAAGCGGGTGTCAGCACCTGTTAGCTGTTGGGTTGGCGTCACGAAGTTGTAGTTGCGGTGGATGGCCGCGTTGCGGTCCTTCGAGTAAATGGCCTCCAGCGTAGCTACGATACCGCCCGGCAGTTCCTGGTCGATGGCCAGATTGGAGCGCCATACCTGCGGAAACTTAAAGTCGCGGGCGGTGCCGTTGATCTGGAATGTGTAGCCGTTGGGGTCAAACTGCGAGTTGGAGGCCTGGTTGCTGATCCACACGAACGGGATACGACCAGTGAAAATGCCGGTACCGCCGCGAATTTGGGTGGTGAGGTCGTTTTCGATGGCGTAGTTGAAGCCTAGCCGCGGCGAGAAGAGCGGCGTCGCCTTCGGAAACTTGGTTACGTCAACTTGCGTCGGCCGACCTTCCGAATCCAACAGAGGCGCGGCGGCAATCTGCGGGTTGGGTGCTACGTCGGTATTGTAGATGGGCATATCGGCCCGCACGCCAAGCGTTAGTTTGAAGGCAGGTGTTACGTTCCATTCATCTTGCGCATACAAGCCAAGTTGCGCCACGTTCACATCCACCGATTTCACTCGGTTGCGGCCGCCAGCAGCGGCTACAGCGTTTAGGTCCACGAAAGCCGGATTCGAGCGGTCCGTCACCTGGAAGAAGCGGTCCACATCTAACCCGCCGAAGAAAGGGTAGCCGTAGCGGGCCAAGTTGAAGTCGTTGACGAAGTTGAACTGCTCGTACGTGACGCCAGCCGTCAGCACGTGGGCTCCGGCAAAATAGCTTAGGTTGTCGGTGAACTGCGTAATGTTCTGATCCAACCGGTTTTCGGCCGAAAACTGCTCGGTGCCCACGGTTACATACGTAGTGCCGTTGCGGGTGATGTCGAGCATGGGGAAAAGCGGCGCATTGGGCAATTCGCGGTAGTCGCGGAAAGCGGAGAAGCTGATTTGCGCCTTGTTGCTGAACTTCTCGCCAATGCGCGAGTTCAGCTCACCTACCACCGAGTTCAAGTCGTTGTTGATGGTATAGCCCGAATTCGAGTATTGGAGCGTGTTCACGCCCTGCACCCGAGACGAGGGCGCAATGGCAATAGGGTGGGGGCCCTGCTCACGGTAGCTTTTCAAGTAGTTGTAGCGCAGCGAGAAAGTATTCTTGGCGTTGATGTTCCAGTCGAACTTCACCAGAAACTTGTCGCTATAAGTGCGGTAGGTGAAGCCTTGGTACGAACCGGGGTCGTAGCCGTAGGTGTCAATCAGGCGCTGCCGAATGCCAATCAGGTCGCTTTCCAGCACCCGGCTCACGCCATCAGCCGAACCGTTGAGGGCCGCTTGCGCTTCGGTGGGGCTACTGGCGGGCCGAAACGTCAGGCCCGGGTCGTCGCGCCGCGTGATTTCGGCGTTGGTAAAAAAGAACAGCTTGTTTTTAAGGATGGGGCCACCGAGTGCGAAGCCCGTCTGGTTGAATTTCAGGTCGGGGTTCGTAATCTTCACGTCGCCAACTTTCTCTCCAATCAGGCTTTCATTGCGCAGGAAGGTATAGACCGTGCCTTTGAAGTCGTTGGTGCCGCTCTTGGTTACAGCATTCACGCCGGCTCCCGTAAAGCCGCCCTGGCGCACATCGTACGGAGCCAAGCTTACTTCCAGCTGCTCAATAGCATCCAGCGACACCGGCTGCGAGTTGGTTTGGCCGCCTGGAGTCGGGGCATCCAGCCCGAACGAGTTGTTGAAAATGGAACCGTCGAGCGAGAAGTTGTTGTAGAGCGTGTTGCGGCCCCCAAAGCTCAGGCCACTGCTTTGAGGCGTGAGACGCGTAAAATCTTCCTGCGAGCGGCTGATGGTAGGCAGCGTCCGGATGGCGTTGTTGTTGATGTTGGTAGAAGCCCCGGTGCGGTCCTTGTTGATTTGGCCGTCGCGGTTGCCTTTCACTACCACTTCGCCTAGCGCCTGAGAGGCATCGGTAAGCGTGATCTTGCTTTCGAAAGTCTTGCCCAGCGCCAACTGTATGCCGGTGTCAGTGTACGTCTGCGACCCAATAAACGAAACCACCAACTCGTAGGGACCTCCAACACGCATGTTCAGCAGGTCGTATTGGCCGTTGTCGCGGGAGGCAGTACCGTACTTGGTGCCCGTGGGCAAATGGGTAGCCACTACGGTGGCGCCGGGCAGGGGTTGGCCTTTGCTGTCGAGCACCAAGCCCTTCATGGCGGAGGTGGTCACACCTTGTGCCAAGCCATCAAAACTGCTTGCAAGCACAAAGCTTATCAGCAGAAACAAGAGTAGTTTGTTTTTCATAAGCGGAGGTAAAAGAGCGAGTAGTAATCAGAAGCACATCCTCTGAATCTGGGTGCGAAGGTATGTTACGCCTAAATGAATGATGCTTGCATAACATTTTGATAACGTTTAGGAAACATTAGATTGTGTGAGTCCTTTCCTCAGTCAGAAAGTTAAATGTCTGTTTGCGTTGACCTTATATAATAAAAATACACCGTAAATATCTGATTTTCTCTATGCTAGTCGTGAGATTGTATGGACGGCATCGAGCAGTCAAGCTTATTGTGCCGCGTTTATACCAGAGCATTTGGAGAAGGCCGGTTTTTGTGATGCTTCAGCACTATTGCGCAGAATATGGCTGTCGTAATTCGTTGGAAAAGAAGGGGGCGTAACAATTGGTCGTAAAAGCAGATTTGCCGTTCAAGGAGAAGCTTTTCTTCCACTGACTTCCTTATCATCATGCAGAAGTATTTTTGGCAAACCGTAGGCTTGGGCGCATTGGCTGGCTTCCGGAGCATAACTGCCCCAGCACTGCTCAGCGACAATCTTAGCAAGTTCAATCCGAGGGCCCTGGCCAATTCGCCTTTGCGGCTGCTGCAAAAGCCTTGGGTTGCAACTGGCCTCAAGCTCATGGCCGCCGGCGAAATGGTAGGCGACAAACTTCCTCAAGCGCCCGACCGCACCTCGCCTCCCGTCCTCACTGGCCGCTTGCTCTCAGGAGCCTTAATTGGCGCCACGCTCTACAAAGTCAACCACGATAGTGTGTTTAAGGGTGCCCTAGTGGGCGGCGCAGTAGCAGTGGCCGCTACATACGGCAGTCTTTTCTTGCGCAAAGAATCGGCGGCTCAATCAGGATTACCCGTTTCTGTGGTAGGCGGAATCGAGGATTTGCTCGTGCTGGTAGCTGGCTTGGCGCTATCAAAAGGCACGGATGCTGGTTCGCCAGCTGGCCGGGCATTGTAAGCAACTGTTCTTGAAATGAAAAAGCCCCGCTGATTACACATCAGCGGGGCTTTTTTGCGTCTGGTTAAGCTTATTCGGCCTTACGGGCAGTGCCTTTTACCTCAGGTGACTCGGTGGGTATCTGGCTGGTAGGCGAGCTAACGTCGCCGGGAGCTTGCTGCATACTGCCTGAGCCGGAAGCTGCTTGGTCAGCAGCTGAGCCTTTACCAATGGGCTTCTCAACTCGCTCTTGGGAAGAAATACTGTCGCGGTCAGTCTCGTTGGCAGTGGCTGGAGGCATCGAGCTGAAATCTTGTTCGCGCGCGGCGTCTTTGCCAGGTGAGTTTTGCGCATCGCAGCCCGAAAGTGCTACTATGGCCAGCAGCGCTAGCAGGTGGGGAAGTCGTTTCATAGGTATTAGGTTGGATGGTAGAGAAAACAAAGGAGATGCACGAGCGCAAACTGTCGGAACTGTACCCGCTGCTTCAGCGAACGTACTGCAAGGCACTGCGGTTGCGGTTTCATGGGCGTAGCACCTCGGCAATTTCACTTTACCGCAACCCTGCACCATCCGCAAGGAGTTGGAGACCAACAAATAGTGGGGTCTCTGCCACATGCGTTACGGACCCCTTCTACAAAAGACTTGCCCCGTCCTCTCCGGGTGGAGACAACGGGGCAAGAACGAGACAGCTACGCTAGCCGCGGTATATAGTGGACGACGAGTACGCCTTTTCTTTTTTGGAGCGGGGCTTGTAGCCGGAAATCTTGTTGCGGTTGCGCGACAGCCAGATACCGCCTACCACAGCCAAGCCCGCACCCACTAGCCACACCGGCAAGTTGGTGGAAGCAGCCGGTGGTACCGATACCACGCCGTTTTCGTTGGCTATAGCAGGGTGGCCAACATAGCGGCCGCGAACTGGCACGGCTTTTTCGTCGAAGTGCTCGACCAAGTCAGCAAGCTGTTGGCGCAGTTCCTCGCCTTCCATTGGAATACCGTGGCCGGTAGCAGCCAAAGAAGGAGCCAGACCCGCCAGTAAGGCCACCGAATGGCGGGAGTGCTGCCAGTCGGGTGTGAAATAAGCAGGCGGACCATTCACCTCTTGGCGTTGCGACCAAGTGGCTATTCCTGATTCGGCCTCAACCGTCACAAAGGCATCACCGGCTACCAAAACATGGTCGTGCTCCCGGAAAAACGAGACGTGACCCGGCGTATGGCCCGGCGTGTGCACCCAGCGCCAACCGGGCAGGTTTGGAATCGTGCCATCAGCGGGCAACTTCTGTACGCGCGTGCCTAGGTTGATAGGCTTCTTAGGGTACAAAAATGACAATGCCGACATAGCGCCGCCCACCGTTGGGTCGGGTGGGGGATAAGAAGAGCGACCCGTGAGGTACGGCATCTCTAGCGAGTGCGCGTACACCGGCGCATTAGGCCAAACTGTAAGCAGATGCCCTAAAGCGCCAACGTGGTCGAAGTGGCCGTGCGTGAGCAGGATGGCAGCAGGTGGGTTGTTTTGCCCGAAAAGTGCCTCGGCTGAGCGTTGGATTTTTTCGCCCGAGCCCGGAAGGCCAGCATCAATAAGCACCCACGAGTCGGTGGGAAGATCAGAGTCGCGCACAAAGTATAGGTTCGCGAATACGTCGCGCAGGCCCCAGAGGCCCGCCGTAACGTGTTGCAGCGCGGGGGTATTGGCGCGGTTGGCTTTGTTGGACATAGTTTTTTAGGGTGAGGATGGAAAATAAGCAGCCGGTGAAATAGCGTACGGGCTAACGGCACCAATAGTGACACACCGCTCGCCGCAAAGCCCGATTCTAGTTCGGTAATACGGCCGCGGCTTTCGGTGCTTCCGGCGCTGGCACTTCGGCGTCGCAGCCGCAAAGCACTTCGCGCGTGGGGGTTACTACTTTGTAATCAGGCTGCGACACTTCCTTCATATAAATGACGTCGAGGTGGCGCAGGGGTGGATTTGCCGGGTTTTCGCTCCAAATCCGCAAGAGGTAGTTGCAGTAATAAGGACGCATGTAGGTGTTCGAGACAAACAGGTAGTTCTCTGAATACTTGCGCCACCGGTCGTTTTTGAAAAGCCGCATGACCGATTCCGGCTTCTCGTACGTGGTGGGGGCTCCTTTACGGTTCAGATCGAGGTGACGGCCATCGACGGTAGTAGCATCCAGGATGTACCAGCCATCGTCTTTGAACACCGTAGGCGCGAACATACCCCAATGCTGATCGACGCGCACCAGGAAGCCCAGCCACCGAAATCCTTCGCTCATCGTCCAACGCGGATCAACAATGTTGTCGAAGTTCCACCAGCATACATAAATCAGAATGCCGGTTACCAAGCCATTTCGCATGGCCCGTAGCAGCCGGTGAAAGCCGGCCGACAGTTCCAGCGTTGAGGCCACCTGTACTTTGATGGGCCGCCAAGTGGCTAGACGGCTTTGCAAAGGTGCCAGCCGTGCGGCTACGCGTGGCCTCAACCGTTGGGCAGCCGGCACCAAGCGGCGCTCCAGCCAGTCCATAGCAACGGGCGGCAACAAGCCAAGCACCGAGGCCATATTGATCAAGAAAAACAGTCCCACAAACAAGGTCAAACTAATGCCCGCGTGAAAGCCGAACATGATAACCACAAACAGTATCCGCCAGAAAGGCACCCAAAAAGGCAGAAACAGGATGAAGGGTAAGAACTTTTCCAGGTAATACGTGGCAAAAGTGAGTGTCTTCAGCAGGTCCGGGTATGGGTAAATAAGCTTGCCGCCCGGCATCAGCACTTGGTCGAGGCTGAGGGCGTAGTAGATGGCTGTTCCTTCGCGGCTCCACTCGGCACCTGTTTTTAGGAGTGCTGTGCACCAGTACACTAGCGCCAGTTGCACTACATACGCAATGGTAGCCGCGCTGAAATACTTGAGGTCGGTAGGGGCAGGCTGCTTGCGGGCATCTAGCGAGTAAACGCGGCCCCACGGCAGGAAGAAGCCCCAAAACAACAGCATTCGCAGTAAATCGTCGCCGCCTTGAGAGATGAGCGGATTGCGGTTTTGCAGCGAGACCAACAGTATCCACGATATAGCTGTAGCTAGTCGGGTTTTGTAACCGAGCAGCATGGCAATACCTGCCACCGCAGCTATCAAAAACAAAACGGCCTGTACTTGCCACAAGCCGCTGCTGCTGTGCACCGAGAATTCGTAAGGATTCCAGTTGTGCTCGAACAACACTTGCAGCGGTAGCACTCCCATATTGGAGTAAAGCGCTTCGAGGTCTGTACTCCGAATGCCTAAGTCAGTTAGCACGACGGCCGCTACAGCCGCCCGCAATAAGGCCAGCGCGCGTAAGTCGAATACAAAAGGACGACGAAGAACAGTAAGCAGTTGGAGCATAGGGTAAGGTAGGGCAACTCAGAAACGGACAGCCAAAAAAAGGCGGAAAGGCAACCACCGTTTCAGATGATCAGCCTTTCCGCCCTTTCGGCCGACTAAATAAGGTAAGCCGGCATTTCCCTTAGCGGGTGGTGCTGCCGCTGGTAGAGCCTGAAGTAGTACCGCCGCTCGTAGAAGAACCTGACGTGCTGCCGCTGGTGCTACGGCCTGAGTTTTTGCTGCCTGACTTCGAACGGCCCGTGGTACGGCCCGAAGTAGACGAAGTAGAAGAACCGCTAGTAGTACCCGAAGTCATGGAACCCGAACCGCTGGTAGAGCCCGAAGTTGAACCCATCGAACCCGAACCGGAAGTAGTGCCCATCGAGCCCGAGGTAGAACCCGAAGTGGTGCCTGAAGTTGAACCCGAGGTCATCGAGCCGGAAGTGCTACCGGCGGTAGTACCGGACGTGGTGCCCGTGGTAGTTCCAGCCGTAGTGCCGGAGGTGGTGCCCGACGTCAACGAACCGGAAGTGGTACCGGAGGTCGTGCCCATGGTCGAGGTGCCGCTAGTGGTACCCGAAGTCATCGAGCCGCTAGTGCTGCCAGCGGTCATCGAGCCAGAGCCCGAAGTAGTGCCTGTGGTGGTAGAACCCGAAGTGGTACGACCAGCAGTCGTGCCAGAAGTTGAACTTGTGGTCGAGCCCGAGGTAGAACCCGAAGTGCTGCCGCTAGTGGTAGTTTGAGCTAAAGCAGATACGCTGGAAGAAGCTACTAATGCGGCAACGAATGCGGCGGAAAGGAAGAATGAAGACTTTTTCATAGCGAAAAAAACAAGGTGGATGTAGAATCAATTAGATGAAGGGTGGCAATGGGGCTTATACGACTGTTCAACTCGTTATGGTTGAAAAATGCAGTTTGAATTAATACTGAATTTTTCCAACGACGAAAACAGCGATAAATACCTGCTGAGCTACCGCTTCAGTCCCATGTCTACGGGTTTATACGGGGCAAGAGTTGCTGATATGTATAGACAACCCCCTGATTGCCCAAATTTTATTTGCTTTCAAGGCTACTGACCAGTCGTTGAACCGCCACCAGTTCCGGAGGTAGTACCACCTGATCCGCCAGCTGCTCCGGTTGTGCCACTAGTGCTGCCAGCACCCGTGCCCGTCGAAACAGGGCCGTTGCTCATGGTACCACCGTTGGTGGTGCTACCCGTAGTACCCGAGGTTGAACTGCCTCCTGCTGCGCCACCGGTTGCTCCGCCAGCGGCTGCGTCGTCGCCATTGGACACGTCGCCCGTACTCACCGAATCCATAGCTGTGTTGGAGGTACCGTTGATATCAGAGCTGCCGTTGGCATCGGAATCGGTGGCTGCATCACCCGAGCCAGTGCTCGACTCAGAGGCGCTGCCATTGCCGCCGCAAGAGCTAAGAGAAAGTGCCGCACCGAAAATGGCTGCTGCTAGGAAGTTGAAACGTGGTCTGTACATAAGAGGGAAGGAAAGTGGAAAGATGTGAATAGCACCCTTCTACGAGTCAGCCGCACAGATGGTCCATAACAGGAATCATTTGTGCGGCCGAACGCAGAATTAGTGAATCAATCAGGTAGTGCCGCCACCTCCACCGGTGGTGCCCCGCCCGAAGTGGTACCACCACCCGAGGTAGTACCTCCGGTTGTGCTTGAGGTGGTGCCGCCAGTCGAGCCAGAGGTGGTGCCTGAGGTAGTTCCACCAGTTGTTGAGCCACCAGTCGTACCCGAGGTAGTTCCGGTAGTCGAGCCGGCTGTAGTGCCCGAAGTAGTACCACCCGTGGTGCTGGTAGTAGAGCCACCCGTAGTACCTGAAGTAGTGCCGCCCGTTGAGCCCGACGTGGTACCGCCGGTAGTTGAACCACCTGTGGTTCCCGAAGTCGTACCTCCAGTAGTACCAGCCGTGGTTCCGCCGGTTGTGCTACCAGCTGTAGTTCCGCCTGTAGTGCCGCTCGTGGTACCTGTAGTTGAGCCGGCTGTAGTGCCCGAGGTGGTGCCGGTTGTTGAACCCGCCGTTGTGCCACTGGTAGTCGTGCCGGAGGTGGTGGTGCCGCTAGTCGTACCAGAAGTGGTGCCTGTGGTCGAACCGGCTGTAGTGCCTGCGGTAGTTGTACCGGCCGTGGTGCCTGAAGTGGTAGTGCCACTTGTAGTACCGGCCGTAGTACCCGAAGTAGTGGTGCCACTGGTGGTAGTACCAGCTGTGGTGCCTGAAGTAGTGCCTGAAGTGGTAGTGCCGCTGGTTGTGGTACCAGCTGTAGTACCTGAAGTGGTTCCAGTTGTAGTACCGCTAGTCGTGCTGGTGGTAGTGCCCGACGTAGTGCCGGAGGTTGTTCCAGTTGTAGAACCGCTGGTAGTGCCAGAGGTGGTAGATGGGGTGCTTGTTCCGTCGTCGTCATCGCAGGAAGTCATACCCAACGATAAGCTCAGGATGGCGGCCGGAATGGCCAGTAACCAATTTTTTTTCATAGCGCAGAAAGATGTTTAGGTAGCGGAAAACTTCTTTCGCTATACGGGCATAACAAGAATGCAAAGAGGATTTTAATGCTGTATTAATACCGATTTTTCCTATTTCAAGACTAAGTGAAAATACGGAATATGCTTATTATTCAGATGTTTAAACAAAATTATGGCTTTATACATCTGTATTATTTAATATTAAGTAACAATATCTTAACCTAAAAGCTTCCTGCTTATCATCGAGTTTAGTGAGTGCCGAACAGCTTGTTGTGGTCTACGTATTGCTGCTAGCTGACAATACCTGTTACATCAGGCTTACTTCGTCATATTTTCCGCTTCTATGGCTCTTCTCCCTGCCGTTATCCTATTCGATGGCGTTTGCAACCTCTGCAACGGCTTTGTGCAGTTTGTTATCAACCACGACCCTGCAGAGCATTTTCATTTCACTTCCCTGCAATCGGAGGCTGGCCGGGAACTGCTGGCCGCGCACGGTCTACCTCCTGTAGTGGAGCCCGAAACGGTGATACTAATTGAACAAGGCCAAGTATACACGCACTCCACAGCGGCTCTGCGCATTCTGCGGCAGCTAAGTGGGCTGTGGTCGTGGCTATACGCTGCTATAGTGTTGCCCCGGCCGGTGCGCGATTGGGCGTATCGTTTTGTGGCGCGGCACCGCTACCAGTGGTTTGGCCACCGCGACGCCTGTATGCTGCCTACGCCAGCCCTCCGACAGCGTTTCTTATAGCTTCAACCTTTTACGCTGCACCAGCAATTTTCCCACCTAGTTTCCAACTCATGCAAGCTCTCGTCCTTGATGGTATCAATCAAGTCATTCAATTACGCGAAGTATCCACACCCCAACCGGGTCCGGGTGAGGTCCAAGTGCAACTGCACGCTGCCGCTCTCAACCACCGCGACGTCTGGATTCAGAAAGGGCAATACGCTGGCTTGAAGTTTCCCATTATTGTGGGTTCTGATGGAGCAGGCATTGTAACAGCGCTAGGTGAAGGAGTAAACGAGGATTTGCGCAACCAAGAAGTGCTTATCAACCCCGGCCATAATTGGGGCGACAAGCCGGCCGCCCAAGGCCGGGACTTTGCCATCCTAGGGCTACCGCACGACGGCACATTTGCCGAATATGTGTGCGTGCCTGCCCACTACGTGCAGCCTAAGCCCGCGCACCTGTCTTTCGAGCAGGCGGCCGCGCTACCGCTCGGTGGTGTTACTGCCTATCGGGCAATGTTCACGCGAGCTGCCTTGCAAGCCGGCGAACGAGTGCTCATCAACGGAATAGGAGGGGGGGTAGCCTTGCTGGCTTTACAAATGGCGCTAGTGGCCGGAGCTGAGGTATGGGTGACGTCGGGCTCGGAAGATAAAATTGAAAAAGCCGTAGCCATAGGCGCCAAAGGAGGCATCAGTTACAAAACCGAGAAATGGGCTGCTGCGCTCAGCAAACAAGCTGGCGGTGGGTTCGACGTAATAGTAGACAGCGCTGGCGGCCCTGGTTTCGGCGACTTGCTCGATGCCGCTGCTCCCGGCGCTCGTATCGTATTCTACGGTGCTACCAATGGCGACGTGCCCAACGTAGCCTTGCGCAAGGTGTTCTGGAAACAGCTTTCCTTACTCGGATCTACTATGGGTACCGAGCAAGATTTCAAAGAAATGGTGCGCTTTGTCGAGCAGCATCAGCTAGTGCCCGTAATAGACCAAACCTTCCCGCTAGCGGAGGGCGAAAAAGCCCTCCGTCGTATGGATGATAGTCTTCAATGCGGCAAGTTGATTTTGTCTATAAAGAACTGATTATAAGGTTTTTAATAAAAGAATTAAGTGCTGAAAAAGTGGCCTGCAACGGAATGAAAATCATAGTTGGTCTGTTGTACAGATATAGAAATTCATTCCTGCTTTTTTAGTAATTTGCTCTTATGAAAACGCCCGCCGAATACCTGCAGTGCCCGGTTTTTGACCTGACGTATCCCACGGGCGAATCCGCCGAATCGGTGCCTGTGGTAGCGTACAACGATGCGCTTCGCGCCGTAGAAGCCGCCCTTGCCGACGCAGAGAAGTACAGATACCTTTTAATGCGCGCCTTACGTCGCAACAACGCAACCTATACTGTTGCGCCGTCGCTGATACCTTCATTACCCGCTGTGCCCGAGACGCCAGTGGTGCCGCTTTATCCTGAGGAAGACGAAATAGCTGCTTAACGCTCCTTCCTTCTATCAATAGAAACGAAAAGACCGGCCTCGTAAGGCCGGTCTTTCTTTTTACTGCCACCAAGCAAAGGGTAGTATCCAGCTATTGATGACTGGCATTCCAGCGGCAGCCTAACTCTTGCGCTAGTGCCACTGCTTGCTGCCGTAGTTCTGGCACCGCCGTCGATTCAAAGTAAGCAGGTCGGCGACTTGGGCCTAAAGTGAAAAACAGTGCGGATGCCTCACCAGCGGCGTTTAGGAGCGCACCATGCTCATCGGTGAGGATACCCAGCCGCAACGGGTCTGGCTGTAAATGCTCGGTTGTCCGTAACTGAACAACTAGCGGGTCTTGAATGCGGGTGTAGTCCAGCAGAGGCCCGGTGCAGTTGATTACGTGCCGAGGCGTAAGGTAGGTGCTAGTCCCCTGGCGCTCGATTTGGACGCGCAGTGTATCACCAACTGGCTTGATGCCCCGTACCCGGCCACCCTGTGTTTGTAATTGGCCAGCGGCGATTAGCTCATGCAGTGCCGCATCGTTCTGCTGAGGGCTCCGATGTCGCAGCACTGACCACAAGGAAGACAAGTGCCGTATAAAACGAGCCTGCTCCACTAGCGGCCAAGCCGCCCATATGGCACCCAGATGAGGCCGTAACGAGTCGAAAACGGCTCGCCAAGGGGTGCCTTGTTCGGCTGCTTCTCTAACCTGTTGACGAACCGCAGCTACCACCTCTCCAACGGTATGCAGGCCTCGCAACTTAGTTTCGTAAAAACTAGGATAAGGCACCCCATACGATTGATGACTAACGGGCCACCGTTTGTTGCGCGATACCGCCGTAATAAGCGCCCGGTGTCCATCAGCGCGCAGCCCTAGCACTACGTCCACCGCTGTCAGCCCCGAGCCGATAAGCACTACCTCGTCGTCGGGTTTGATAGTGCGTAGGGCGCCTTCAGCCCATGGGTTGTTATGAAAGCCCGGATGGTTGAGGCTAGCGCCTGCCCCTGGTACGGTTAGCGGCGGGAAGTTGCCGAGGGCTAACACCACCACATCACTCTCGATTTCGGTGCCGTCTCCAAGGCGCACTGTCGCCGTTTGGTGGTTTGGAGCTACTTCCACGCCAATGGCAGCTTGTTGGTGCCACTCAAACCGAAGCCCATTAGATGCAGGGCCAGCCAGGATAGTCGTTGTCAAATCCTGCAGGTAGCGCCCGTAAGTCTGGCGGGGGCAAAAATTATTTTCACAAACGGGCCTGCCCGTTGCGTGCAGCCAACCAATAAAATGATTGGGCTGGTCAGGGAATGCACTAATGTTGGGAGCCCGCACGTTGAGCAAGTGCTCGGGTCGGCGGTCGAGGTAAGCCAAACCGGGTCCCAGCACCGGGCGTGGTTCAACTACATGAACGGTGCCAGCTAGCGGGTGGCGCAAGTGCGCCAACTGAATTGCCAACATCGAGCCCGAAAACCCGCCGCCTAAAATTGTAATGGTGCGTTGCTGCAAGACAAAGTAATTAGGAGTGCGGAAACGGTTAGATTGTACCCTAGTTAATCCGTGGAGTCAATAAAGAAGAAGTGCTATACTACTTATTATGGTGCGAGCCTAAAAGATGGATGTTCCAGTAGGCTTTCCAAAGCCTAACACCTATAGAACCCATACAAAACCAGTAGCCCAACCGTGGGTTCACCCAATCTGCCGAAGCAAGCTCAAATGCCGCAATTGTAGGTTGATTTAATGCTCTATTCTCAGCCTAGGTGTTCGATTACAGGTAGACACCAGGCACCAAATAGTTGCGCACGTAGTCCTGAACACCGTCTTCGAGTGAAGTAAAAGGCCGGTCGTAGCCGATGCTGCGCAGCTTGCTCATGTCGGCTTGCGTGAAGTACTGATACTTGTCGCGGATGTCTTCGGGCGTGTCGCGGAACTGGATGTCGGCGGTTCGCCCAAGGGCTGCGAAGGTATTCAGGGCCAAATCCATGAAAGTACGCGCTTCACCGGTGCCCAGGTTGTAGATGCCTGAATGCTGGCGGTGGTGCATCAAAAAGTAGCACACTTCCACCACGTCTTTCACATACACAAAGTCGCGCATCTGGCCGCCGTCGGTGTAGTCGGGGTTGTGCGAACGGAAGAGCGTCATCGAGCCAGTCTTCTGGATTTGCTGGAAGGCATGCATAATCACCGACGCCATCCGGCCCTTGTGGTACTCGTTGGGGCCATAGACGTTGAAAAACTTCAGCCCGGCCCAGAAGAAAGGCTTTTCCAGCTGATTAACCGCCCAGTTGTCGAATTCGTTTTTCGAGTCACCGTACGGATTGAGAGGCCGATAGAGGGACAGTAGCGCGTCGTCGTGGTCAGAGTAGCCGAGGGTACCCGAGCCGTAAGTGGCCGCCGAAGAAGCATATACTAGGGGCAGTTGGTAGCGGCAGCATGCCTGCCACATCTGCTTGGAGTAGTTTAGATTCAGCAAGTCCAGCACGGCGCGGTCTTGCTCGGTGGTATCGGTGCGGGCTCCTAGGTGAAAAATGAATTCCACCTGCTCGTGGTTGGTATCCAGCCAATCAAAGAACTCGGTGCGGTCCACGTATTCGCGCAAATGCTTGCCTTTAAGATTGGCGAGCTTCTGCTCCACGGCGAAGTTATCCACCACCACGATGTCGTTGAAGTTGGCGGCGTTAAGGCGAGTGACAAGGCAGCTAGCAATAAAGCCAGCCGCTCCGGTGACAACTATCATAAGGCAGAGTTTTCACCAAAAGTATCATCAATTTTACTGACTGCCTTCTGAAGCAGTGGTTCAATCAGCAGAATACAGTCCATGTTAGTGCCTTTAGCTAAGTACGAAGCCAAAGCGCCGAACCAATTCATTTTGGCGGTCGAAGCTTCCTGCCGGGGCAGTGTCTGGCTCTTACCTTTGCGGCCATGCTTCCCACCTCTTTGCGTCAGTTCCTGAAGTTTTTGCCGTTGCTGTGGCTGCCAATGGCCTGCCAGCCCGACCGTTCCCGTTCAACTACGGCTCCTGACGCAGCCACCACGCAGCCACAAACGCAGGAGCTCCGCGACGACCTAGGCCGCCAACTAACCGTAGCCGCGCAGCCACGCCGCATCATGGCCTTGGCGCCCTCCGCCACCGAAATGTTGTACGCCATAGCCGACACGGCCACCATCATTGCCCGCACCCAGAACTGCGATTATCCAGCGGCGGCCTTGCGCAAACCCATCGTCAGTAGTTATCCGCTGGATATGGAAAAGCTGGTGGCCCTGCACCCCGACATCGTCTTTACGGTGGAAGGTATTACCTCTCTCGACGACGCGGCACGGCTGGCAACCTTCGGCATTCCTGTGTACTACCAACGCTTCCAGACGCTACCCGACGTGTTCCGCGGCATGCGTGACCTAGGCCGCATCCTGCACCGGCAACCCCAAGCCCGCCACCTCACCGATTCGCTACAGGCAGAGCTAACGGCCGTAGCCCAATCCACGCCTGCCACCCAGCAGCGCCCGCGCGTGCTGGCTATTACGTGGCAAGACCCTATCTATGTGTATGGCCAAAACACGCTGTTCACCGATAAACTGAAGATTGCCGGCGGCCAGAACGCCGTAACCGAAAAGTTTGCGCAGCCCTACCCAGCTCTCACCCGCGAGTATATCCTGAAGTTAAATCCTGACGTGCTCATCGGCGGGAGCTTTGGCAAGCTGGATAGCACTTTCTTCAAAAATTACCCTGAGCTGAAGCGCATCAACGCCTACAAAACGCGCCGCGTCTATGGCATCACCGGCAACCTGATGGAACGCCCCAGTCCGCGGGTAGTGGAATCGGTCCGTGAGCTACAGCGAATCGTAACGAGCCGCTAATTCTACGCTGCTTCCATAGGCCCCTACGAAACCACCCACAGCCTCATGAACAGACCTGCCTTGCCCTGGATTTTGGCCAGCCTGCTCCTGACACTCGTGCTGGTCGTTTTGGGCATGCGCATAGGCAGCTACGACACCGACTATGCGCTCATCGGCCGCGCCCTTATGCACTACAACCCGCAGGACCCTACGCATCTGGTGTTGGCAGAGCTCAGGTTGCCCCGCATCTTGCTGGCGCTACTGGCCGGGGGCGGCTTGGCGTTCAGTGGCTACCTCATGCAAGCCATGGTTAACAATCCGCTGGCCGATCCTTATCTGCTTGGAACGGCCTCGGGGGCTTCATTAGGAGCTATCTTCTGTTTTTCCTTTTTATCTAGCCTCACGTTAGGTGGCTTCTATCTGCCGCCGTTGTTTGCGCTTGCCGGTGCGTTGGGCACTACATTGGTGGTCGTAGCTGTCGGTACGAAACGAGGACAGATTATTCCAACGCAACTGCTACTAGCGGGCGTGGCTGTTGGCTCGCTTACTACGGCCATCGGCGGGGTATTTACTTTTTTATCGGCTACACAGGAGAAGTTACGGAGTATCACATTTTGGGCCGCTGGCAGCTTTGAGCGAGCCGGTTGGAATGTGCTGCCTTATCCCGCCGTAGCCTTAGCGGCGTCCTTGGGACTATTTGTGTTCCTGCAAAAAGACCTCAACATTCTGCTGCTAGGGGAGGAGAGGGCTCAGGGATTAGGAGTTGACGTGGCTCGCACCCGTTGGCTGCTACTGCTTACGGCCTCCGTTCTAACGGGCTGTGTGGTTGCCTTGTGCGGACCCATAGGCTTTGTGGGGCTGGTCGTGCCGCACCTTACCCGGTGGTTGTTGGGCGTTACCGGGCGAGCCAATCCGCTGTTCTGCGTGCTACTCGGCGGCAACTTCCTTTTAGCCTGCGACCTGTTGGCGCGGCTGCTTTATCCGCCGGCAGGCTTACCAGTAGGGTTGGTCACGGCCCTATTCGGCGTACCGTTCTTCGTATATTTGCTGCGAAATAAAGGCTGATGCCGATTTCTCGTCTCACATAGGGGCTTTTTCGCACTTGGTAGTCACACAACTTCTTTGCGTCAGCAAGCAAAAGTTTGCCAGGTAAAAAAGCTTGTACTGCCACTTGTTGTAGAGTGCGCAACCCTTGGGAGAACAGTTATTTGCAGCAATCAGTCATCATCAAGCAATACCCAATGATTTACATCAGTCGGCAGGAACACTTCAACGCGGCCCACAAGCTCTACAATCCGAAGTGGAGCGAGGAGCGGAACCGTGAGGTGTTCGGCCCCTGTGCCAATACCAACTGGCACGGCCATAATTTCGACCTCATCGTGACCGTGAAGGGAAAGCCCGATCCGGAAACCGGTTTTGTTATCGACCTCAAACAACTCAGCACGCTCATTCGGACCCATATCATCGACCAGGTTGACCACAAGAACCTTAACCTCGATGTACCCTTCATGCAAGATCAAATGGCTAGTACGGAAAACCTGGCCATTGCTTTCTGGAAGATATTAGAGCCCGAAATCGAGCGGATTTCCACTGCCCGTTTGCACAGCATCAAGCTCTACGAAACGCCCCGCAATTTCGTAGAATACCTCGGCGAATAAATGGTTGAATGGCTGAACCATTGAGTGATGCCCGCTCAAAGCCCGCGAAGTCAACGGTTCAGCCATTTAACAGTTCAACAATTCAACCATTTAACCCATTGAAGTACTACCTGATAGCTGGCGAACGGTCCGGCGACTTCCACGCCGCCAACCTGATGCGCAATTTACGTCAGCAAGATCCTGAAGCCGCTTTTCGGGGTTGGGGCGGCGACATGATGAAGGCCGAAGGTGGCACACTTGTGCACCACTACCAGGAAATGGCCATCATGGGCTTTTGGGAGGCGGCCACCAGCATCCTTAAGTTTCGGGGTTACCTGAAAGAATGTCAGCGCGACCTGCTAGACTACCAACCTGATGTTCTGATTCTGATTGATTATGCTGGTTTTAATCTGCGGGTAGCGCGGTTCGCCAAGGAGCATGGCATCAAAGTGTTTTACTATATCTCGCCCAAAATTTGGGCGTGGAATCAAGGCCGGGTTCACACAGTCAAGAAAATCGTCGACCGGATGTTCGTTATTCTGCCTTTCGAGCAGGAATTCTACCAGCGTTTCGGCTACGGCGTTGACTACATCGGGAACCCTACCGCGGATGCCGTGGCCGAGCACCAAAAGAGCGACGACTTCTATCAGCGCAATAACCTCGACCCAAACCGAAAGATTGTAGCCGTCCTACCTGGCTCGCGCAAACAGGAGATAGAGGAAATGCTCTACGAAATGGTAGCCATCCTGCCGCCATTCCTCGACTACCAATTCATTGTGGCCGGCGTCGATAACCTCGACCGGAATTACTACGCCCATTTCGAGCGCAACAACGTCCGCATCCTCTTCAACGAGACGTACGACCTACTTGCTCACGCTACCGCTGCTCTAGTCACGAGCGGCACCGCCACCCTCGAAACAGCTTTGTTTGGTGTGCCACAAGTGGTTTGCTACCGCACTAGCGCTGTTTCCTATGCCATTGGCAAGGCCGTCATCAAAGTGCCCTATATCTCCTTGGTCAATTTGATTGCCGATAGGGAAGTCGTAAAAGAGCTTATTCAAGGCGAGTTTAACTCCCGCAACCTTGTAAAAGAACTTCGCAAGATTCTAACCGACGATGAGTTCATAACCCGGCAAAAGACGGGCTATGCCGAAATCCGGGAGAAGCTAGGCCAGCAACGAGCAGCCGAAAAGGCGGCGAAACTAATGATTGGTTACTTGCAGAAATAAACGGATTTCGCCCCCAAATTATAAACCTGCTTAGCTCCTTATATGAATAAGTATAAGGTATATATGCTTATAATGTGCCCAAATACAGTGGCTAGTATTTTGTAGCCTGAAAAGACCTGAAATCAAAACCTCTGAAAAGGTAAATATGAAACTTAAGCTTCACACAGATTTAAGTCTTTTAGACAAGGGTCATCCAATTGAATTACTTATTCCCTTTGTGGGGACGTTTAATAAAGAAGATGAATCTGGAGCAGTTCGGCAAGGCCGCTTTGATGAATATCAACGAGTTGGCAAGGACCTTATTGAATTAACAAGTATCGAAGAATGTGACGCCTGCTTGCTGCCAATCTTTTACGATGTATTATTTGATCAAGCAGGCTTCGAGAAGAAAATAGCTCCGTTCATTCAAAAGGTTGAAAGCCACAATAAAAAGATATTAATTTTTGTCGGGCATGATGTCTTGCATATCAACATACCCGTTAAGAATGCCATTCTATTTAATAGCGCCATAAGCAAATCAACTCAAGCTAAGAACATACATTCATGGCCTCATTTTTTCGAGGATTTCCTTGAAAAGTATAATGATGGCAAACCACGGCCCCGTAAAAAAGGTGCCAAACCAGTCATTGGTTTCTGCGGTTACGCGCCACCGTTGAATATCAAGATGAGCCGTGAAAAAATTATTAGCAGCTTGAAATTAGCAGCCAACTACGCTGGCTTATTGCAGAAATTTCCAGATAAAATATCTCACTCATACAGAGCTAGATCAATAATAGGACTGCAGAAATCCAATAAAATAACTCCCAACTTTATACTAAAAAGCAATTTCGCTTTCGGCCCTACTGGAGGTTTAAATACTGGCAATACAACCGAAAGTAATTTCGACTTCAGAAAAAACTTTGTAGAGAATATTCTTGAGAGCGATTATACGTTGTGTATTCGGGGCATAGGTAATAACTCTGTCCGCTTCTTCGAGACACTGTGCTGTGGTCGGATTCCTGTATTTGTCGACACCGATAGCGCACTGCCTTTCGATGAAATGATTGATTGGAAAAAGTATTGCGTGTGGGTCGAAGAAAAGGACGTAGACAAAGTAGATACTATAGTGCAAGAGTTTCACAGTAAGATTTCCGAGGAGGAATTCCTTGAAATGCAAAAAAGAGCAAGAGAGGTGTGGGAAGAATATTTAACACCTGTAGGTTTCTACAAGAATCTGCATCGTTTTCTTGAAAGTTAGCGGTCAGATATAGGTACCAATCTGTGCTAGTATCTTTCTTCGCATCAACTACAATTTAATTAGAGTAATTATGCAGGTTTCACTTACTGCTGCATAGTATATACTCCTAATTCACGGGAGTCATTTGGTGCTCGAAAACAAAAAGCCCGAACTAGAAAAGCCAATTGGCTTTCTAGTTCGGGCTTTTTGTGCTAGAAGCGAAGAGTATTAAGCTGCTCTCAACTGCTTCATTGGTGACTGCTCAAATTTGCTGCGAGCATAGTCAAGATCAATTATCAACTCTTTGGCATCTACTTCCGAAGGCATGTCGAACATAGCATCCGTCATGATACCTTCGCAAATGGAACGCAGGCCACGAGCACCAAGACGATATTCGTCGGCCTTGACGACGATATATTCTAGGGCGCCTTCTGTGAACGAGAGCTGAATGCCCTCCATGTCGAATAGCCGCTGATACTGCTTTACAATAGAGTTCTTAGGCTCCGTTAGAATCTTGCGCAGCGTAGCGTGGTCAAGTGGGTTGAGGTGCGTCAGAACGGGCAAACGGCCGATAAGCTCCGGAATCAACCCGAAGGCTTTCAAATCCTGAGCCGTTACATAACGCAGGAAGTTTTCTGTATCAATCTTTTCTTCAAGCTGCGTTTTGGCGAAGCCAATCGGCTTGGTGTTGAGACGGTTCTTGATGATGCGCTCAATACCTACGAAAGCCCCACCACAAATGAAGAGGATATTCTCGGTGTTCACCGTAATCATCTTCTGCTCGGGATGCTTGCGGCCACCGTGTGGCGGTACATTTACGGTAGTACCTTCCAGCAACTTCAGCATGGCCTGCTGTACACCCTCGCCGCTCACATCGCGCGTGATGCTTGGGTTGTCGCTTTTGCGAGCAATTTTATCGATTTCATCGATGTAGACGATGCCTCGCTCGGCAGCCTCTACATTGTAATCAGCAGCTTGCAACAGGCGCGTCAGGATGCTTTCCACATCTTCGCCTACATAGCCTGCTTCGGTTAGCACGGTTGCGTCTGCAATGCAGAAAGGCACCTGGAGGATGTTGGCCAGCATACGGGTCAAGAACGTTTTGCCCGTACCGGTTTCGCCTACCATGATGATGTTAGACTTCTCAATCACTACGTCGTCTTTCTGCGGCTTCTGCATTAGACGCTTGTAGTGGTTGTACACCGCCACCGACATCACCTTCTTGGCTTCGTCCTGTCCTACTACGTACTGGTCGAGATACTCCTTCATCTCCCGCGGCTTCACCAAATTAAACTTCGGTGTCTTCGAGTTCGATCGAATCTTATTCTCCTCATTGAGAATTTGTTGGGCCTGTCCTACACACCGCTCACAAATGTGCGCGTTAATGCCGGAAATCATAACCGAAACGTCTTTTTTGCTCTTCCCGCAGAAGGAGCACGTTATATCTGCCATTGTTAAGGAACTCTCAGAGTAGAGGAGAATAAGCTAATTTCATTAACCTACCTCAAAGGTACGAAAAGGCCAACGCCGTGCATCAGGAAAAAAGTGCCTGCACAGTCGAGTCTCTATAAAAAAGAAAAAGCCCGCCGAAGCGAGCTTTTTCTTTTTTACGGGCTTGTTCAAGAAGAACTGCAAGTGGAAAACACAAACAACTAGACTTAGTTTCGGCCAGCAATTGGAATGAGAGACGCTTACGCCTTCTTTTTCTCCAGTACCTCGTCGATGAGACCGTACTCTTTGGCCTCATCGGCACGCATCCAGTAGTCGCGGTCCGAGTTATCGTGGATTTCCTGGTAGGTTTTGCCAGTGTGCTGCGCCAGAATGTCGTACAGCTCTTTTTTGAGCTTCAGAATCTCACGGGCCGTGATTTCGATATCCGACGATTGGCCTTGTGCGCCACCCGAAGGCTGGTGAATCATAACGCGGGCGTGGGGCAACGCCGAACGCTTGTCTTTAGCACCGCCAGCTAGCAATACAGCTCCCATCGAGGCGGCAAGACCTGTGCAGATCGTAGCCACGTCGGGGTTTACATATTGCATCGTATCGTAAATGCCAAGGCCAGCATATACCGAACCACCGGGTGAGTTGATGTAGAGCAGAATGTCCTTCTTGGCATCTACCGACTCCAAGAACAGAAACTGAGCCGTAATGATGTTCGCAATATAGTCGTCGACGGCTGTGCCAAGGAACACGATCCGGTCCATGATCAAACGCGAAAACACGTCGATTTCCGCGAAACGCGTTGGACGCTCTTCAATAACCGAACGGGTCATGTTTGTAGGCAGCGTTAAATCAGCAGCCTGACCTTCAATATGATGCAGATACTGATCCACACCTAGGCCGCTGAGGCCCTGGCCTTTCACAGCGAACTTGCGGAACTCTTGTTTATTCAGCATGACAGGAAAAAAAGGAGTTAGTAATGTAGAAGCTAAGAACTAGGAGAGAGGATAGAGTCTAGGACGCATAAGCAGCAAGAATATTCCAACGTCTAGCTCCTGACTTCTAACTTCTCAAAAACAAAAAAGCCCATACGGCAAGTAAGGGCTTTTTTGGTGGTTAGAAAACCAGAACGCTAGGGTTAGCCAGCGTTTTGATTGCGGAAGCCTTCGGCCGTAATCGGGTTGTCGTTAACAACAACTTTGCCGCGTAGGTTTTCCACTACTTTCTCTGCCAGAATGGCCTCATACTCCTGTACGTAGTTTTTGCCATTCTCCTGACGCAGGTAGTTGTCAGCAAATCCGCGTACCGATTCTTCCAGCTCCGGCGTCATTTCCATGTTGAACTGACCGAGGATCTTCTGCATCGTACGATCCAAGATTTCCTGGTTCTCCACCTTTAAGCCTTGTTCCTCAACTACTTTGTTGCGGATCATCGACCACTTCAGCTCCTTTTCATAGTCAGCATAGTGCTCTTCCACCTGCTCGGTAGTCAGTTTGCCTTCGTTGGCACGCACCAGCCACTTCTTGAAAAACTCGGTTGGAATCTGCACTGTGGTAGCTTCCACCATCTTGTCGATGATCGTGCGGTTGATCAAATTGTCAGCTTCCCGGTCATAATTCTCTTGTACCGTTTCGCGTACTTTCTGGTCGAACTCCTCTTTCGAGGTTACGATGTCTTTGCCGAATACCTTATCGAACAGTTCCTGATCTAGTTCGGCTGGCGTCGTGCGGTTGATTTTCTCTACGCTCAATACGTACTCGCCTTCTGCAGCTTCAGAGTCTTCTTTGCTTAAGCCCGTGACGCTAGCAATAGCAGCCGCATCGCCGTCAAAAGTTTCTTTCAGGTCGAACGTAACGGTATCCTCGGGCTTCACACCAACGAATTTGTCAGCCCCGTTCTTTACTTTCTTGATAGGGAAAAGAACCGGACGGCCTTCGCCTTCTTCGTCAGCCTTTTTCAACTTACCATATAAGGAGTCGCCAGCTTCCGAAGCTTCGGGGTTGGTGCTCTCACCGAACTGACGCTCAATTTGGTCGTAGGTTTCCTGCAAGGTTGCCTCGTCCAACTCCACTTTGTAGCGGTCAACAGAAATGCTCTGGTCGGCAGGTAGCTCGAAATCAGGCAGTAAGCCTAGCTCGAAAGGAAAGGAGAATTCCTTTTCAGTATCAAAATTCACGTCGGTCGCCACGGGCAGCGGCTCACCTAGAATCTTGAGGTTGTTTTCTTTGATGTAGCCGTCAACAGCTTTGCCGAGCAAGGAGTTGATTTCGTCAGCCAGAATGCCTTTGCCGTACATTTTGCGCACCAGCGTGGCCGGAACCTTACCGGGGCGGAACCCTTTGATTTGCGCCTTCTTACTATAGTCCTTCAGCTTGGCATCTACAGCGGGAGCGTAATCCGCTTCCTTGAGGTTCACTGTCAGGATGGCACTCAGTTGGTCGTCTTTTTTATCTAGGGTGATGTCCAAAGCGGGGCGTCGGTTAAAGGTAAACTACAGGTAAAGGCACCGAAACGGGGAAAAAGAAACCCCCAACGGTTGGGTTGAGGGCTCGGGGCATTTTCGGTGATGATTAAAAAAATGTGCGGATGGAGGGACTCGAACCCACACGCCTTGCGGCACCAGATCCTAAGTCTGGCACGTCTACCAATTTCGCCACATCCGCCTCAAGGCCATTCGCCTCGGGGCGCAAAGCTACGCAAGCTCTTTGAAAAACCAAACGCAACCTCTAGCATAAAAATAAAAAGTAGCTGTATGAGCTATCATTTTGCTCAATTAACCCTGCTGATATAATAGCTGTAGTAGTGCCTAATTCTCGAAGTACCAATGTACTACGAATGAAACTTTACTTCATTCAATTAAAATCATTGCGCTAAGTCAGATATCGAAAGAATAGCTGCTAACTGTCCTGCTGCTCGTCAATCAACCTTTTCCGTGTTGCCAATTGTTCATAAGCCGCCCCCACTTCGTACTTTAGTGTTTATTGACTTTGGCGCTCCGGCGCTGCCCATGCATCATGGCCACCTTAATTGACCCCGAAGTAGAGCGCCAAGAAATTCTGCGCCACTACCGCCGCCTCCTCCGCACCGCCAAACCTTACCTACAAGAGGGTGATGCCCGATTAATTAAAAAAGCCTTCAATACTTCATTGGAGGCCCACAAAGAGATGCGCCGCAAGTCTGGCGAGCCCTATATTCTGCATCCGCTGGCGGTAGCCCAAATAGTGGTAGAAGAAATTGGCCTTGGTACCACCAGCATTGTAGCGGCCTTGCTGCACGACGTAGTAGAGGATACGCCTTGGGAAATTGCCGATGTAGAGCGGGAATTTGGTTCTAAGGTGGCTCGCATCGTAGACGGTTTGACGAAAATCTCGGGGTATTCGAGTACGGCACCTCCGAGCAAGCCGAAAACTTCCGCAAGATGCTGCTCACCCTCTCCGAGGATGTGCGCGTCATTCTGATCAAGCTTGCCGACCGACTGCATAACATGCGGACTCTCGACTCGATGCCAAGGCATAAGCAGCTCAAGATTTCGTCGGAAACTATCTACCTCTATGCTCCGCTTGCGCACCGTCTAGGTCTGTATGCTATCAAAACGGAGCTTGAAGACCTCCATTTAAAGTACACGGACACCGACGTATATAATGAGTTGGTAAATCGGGTACGCCAGAGTCGCAGTGCGCGTAACCGCTTCATTAAGGAATTTGTGCTTCCTATTGATGAAGAACTGAAAGCGCAAGGCTTCAGCTTTGAAATCAAAGGCCGCCCTAAAAGCATTTATTCCATCCTTAAAAAGATGCGCAAGCAGAACATTACATTCGATGAGGTGTATGACCTGTTTGCCATCCGCGTGATTCTGGATGTGCCGCACGAGCAGGAAAAGGCAGCTTGTTGGCAAGTCTATTCCATTGTGACAGATTTCTACCAGCCCAACCCCGACCGGTTGCGCGATTGGGTAAGTACGCCCAAGGCCAACGGCTACGAGAGTTTACATACCACCGTCATGTCACGCTCTGGGCAGTGGGTGGAAGTGCAGATTCGCTCACGTCGTATGGACGAAATTGCCGAGAAAGGCTACGCGGCCCACTGGAAGTATAAGGACACTGGCGCTATCCAGCCTGAATCAACCTTGGAAGTCTGGATCAATAAGGTGCGTGAGATGCTCGAAACCAATAATTCCAGTGCCCTGGAATTTATGGACGAGTTCCGCCAGAACCTTTTCGTGAAGGAAGTTTATGCTTTTACACCCAAAGGCAAACTGCTGATTCTACCCGATAAGGCTACCGCCTTGGACTTCGCCTTCGAAATTCATACGCACATCGGGTTGCAGTGCTTAGGAGCCAAAGTCAACCAGAAGTTGCAGCCACTGAGCTACCAACTCCACAACGGCGACCAAGTTGAAATTCTGACTTCGCATAAGCAGAAGCCTACCGAAGAATGGCTGCAATACGTCATTACGTCGAAGGCCCGGTCGAAAATCAAAGAGTGGCTGCGCGATGATAAGCGTAGCAAGGCCGAAGATGGTCGTTTCCTTGTGGAGAAGCGGCTAGAGTTGCTAGGTATTGAATACACGCAAGACAATTTCAACCGCTTGCTAGCGCACTTCCATACCTACAATGCGCAGGAATTTTTCTACCGCGTAGCCATCGGTCAGATTGACGGCCGCGAAATAAAAACGGACCTCTTTGATCCGAATATTGAAGTTCCACGCCTGCCATCTAAGCTAGAGCCCAAAGCTTTTGACCATGAAGTCCAAAAAATTCGGGGACTTAGCGCCAATATGCTCGTTATCGGTGAACGGACTGACAAGTTTGATTATACCATTGCGCCCTGTTGCAACCCCATACCCGGCGATGATGTGTTTGGGTTTGAAACAGAAGCAGGCATTGTCATCCATCGCACTTCCTGCCCGAAAGCAGTGAAGATGATGTCCAACTATGGCAACCGTATTGTGCGTGCCAAGTGGACCGATCAGTTGGAACTGGCTTTCCTCGCTGGTTTGCGCATTAAGGGTTCCGATAGGGTAGGGCTTGTAAATGATGTAACACGCATTATTAGCAATAGCCTGAAAGTAAACATGCGCTCCATTACTATTGATTCGGACGATGGTATGTTTGAGGGCAGATTATGGTTTTCGTCAACGACACCGACCACCTAACTAAACTCATTCAGCGTCTCTCCAAAGTCAATGGCGTGCTACTAGTTGAACGCTTCGACTCCTGACCAAGATTCAGTTCTAAAAAGTCTTAAATAAAAGATGGAGTCTAAAACAGTATATAAGTTCAACAGGCTAAATGCGGATCTTAATGGAGCTTTTAAGCTTGTGCTTGTTGTATTGTAACTTTGCACCACTCCTTACTAGGAAGCTCATATAAAATGCTCGATAAAGAAAAGTACGAGGAAGTCAAAAAGATCTTCACCGCGTACCTAGAGAATAAAGGCTTGCGCAAAACCTCAGAACGCTACGCTATTCTAGAGGAGATTTATTCCCGTACTGGTCACTTTGACGTAGAAGAACTATTTGCAGGTATGAAAGAGCAGGGCTTGCAAGTAAGCCGCGCTACCGTCTATAATACCCTTGACTTGCTAGTAGAACACGGCCTTGTGAGCAAGCATCAGTTCGGTCGAAATCTCGCTCAGTATGAGAAGTCATACGGGTATCGGCAGCACGACCATGTAATATGCACGGAGTGCCATAAGGTAGTTGAGTTTTGCGACCCTCGTATCCACGGTATCCAAACGATGGTAGGGGAGTTACTCAACTTCCATATCTTGCACCACTCTTTGAACCTTTATGGCGTGTGCGGCGACTGCCGTGCTAAAGCCGCCACCCGCTCTCAAGCCGAATGAAAACAGAAACTGCCGTTCAAGACGGCATCCTCTTCGTGCGCCTTTCCGGCGACCTTATCGGTAGCCCCGATACCCAGCAGCTTCTTCAATCAGTCGATCAGCACCTTGGCGATGAACTGCGCCACTGCGCGGTCAACTTATCGGAGGTGCGTTACATAAACAGCACTGGTATTGGTGTGCTAGTGTCACTACTCACTAAGTTTCGCAGCCGCGGAGGAGAACTAGTTCTCGTTAACCCTGCCGATCATCCGCGCAAAATGTTGGCTCTGACCAAACTCAATGCTATTTTCTCTATTGCCGACGACGATTCCGCCGCCGCTCAACAATTGAAAGCTTCGAACTAATGCCAGTTGACGTTTTAGTAGGCTTACAGTGGGGTGACGAAGGGAAAGGCAAAATTGTGGATGTACTAGCTCCTACTTATGACGTGGTAGCTCGCTTCCAAGGAGGCCCCAATGCTGGCCACACCCTTACCTTCGGCGGTGTTAAACACGTTTTACATCAAGTGCCTTCCGGCATTTTCCATCCCCACATCTTAAATGTTGTAGGCAACGGTGTTGTTCTCGACCCTGTTGTGTTTCGGCAGGAACTTCAAAAGCTGACAGATAGGGGCATCGATTGGGCTGCTAATCTTTATATCTCAAAGAAAGCACAGCTTATCCTTCCTTCTCACCGCGCCCTCGACCGTATTAGTGAAGATGCCCGGGGAGGAAGCAAAATAGGCTCTACATTAAAAGGTATAGGACCTACCTATCAAGATAAAATAGGCCGCACGGGTCTGCGAGTAGGTGATGTACTGCTACCGGATTTCCAGCAGCGCTACGAGGAGGCTGTAGCTCGGCATGCCACATTAGCTGCGTTCCATAACAAGGAGCTAGAAATTGAAGCCCTAGAAGGTGATTTCTTCTCTGCTGTCGAATTCTTACGCAGTCTTCAACTTACGGATACCGAGTATCTGTTGAACGATCTGTTGAAGCAAGGCAAAAAGATTCTTGCCGAAGGAGCCCAAGGATCCTTATTGGATATTGATTTCGGTACTTACCCTTACGTCACATCCTCTAGCACAATAGTAGCTGGTGCTTGTACTGGCTTAGGTATTGCCCCCCGTCATATAGATAAGGTATATGGCATTAGCAAAGCGTATTGTACCCGAGTGGGTAGTGGCCCCTTTCCTACTGAACTACTTGATGAAGTAGGGGAGCAAATACGTAAAGCCGGCAGTGAGTTTGGTTCCACTACAGGGCGACCACGTCGTTGCGGCTGGATTGACCTACCTGCTTTACGGTACAGCATCATGCTCAATGGAGTCACTGAGATTCATCTAATGAAGGCTGATGTATTAGATGAGTTCGACGAAATCTACGTGTGCACTCATTACGAGTACCCAGACGGCCAGCAAACAGACCATTTGCCTGACCATGGCGACCTACAGACTATGAAGCCTGTATATAAAAGTTTGCCAGGCTGGAAAACTGAACTGCAAAAGCTAACAGATCCGCGGTCGCTTCCATCTGAGCTAAATGACTACGTACAGTTTTTAGAAAGTTACCTGGAAGTGCCGATTAGTATTGTAAGTGTAGGGCCAGACCGGGTAAGCACTTTGCACCTCAATTGAAATCCGGAGTTTAAAAGGAAAGGACACTTTGAGTGTCCTTTCCTTATTTATGACCATAGCTTAGTGATAGTGCAGAGCACTGCTTGCCTTAATTACACAAGTATTGGTCTGCCCTTGCTCAGCTATGATTACCTATTATAATTCATATAAGGATGTAGAGCCAACGAACTTTCTTCTAATCAAGAGTTGATAAAGCCAGAATGACATCACATATTTGCAGCCCCAAATCAATCGGGTAAGGGATTAAGAGGAGAAGCAAAAGTCCTGCGAGAAAGAGTAGAGGTTGTTAGTTTGCATCTCCCTCTACAAGGGAACGGCTGTAAAGAAAAATCAATTGATTTTTTGCAACTACCAAAATCAACTATATCTTTGCAACCCGCTTCGAGCAAAGGGGAAGAGAAATGAATGAGCAAGAAAAATAATTTAAAGTTTTCTCTTGCCTTCTATGAAATGGGTAGTATCTTTGCACCCCGCTTCGGCTCACGGGTGGTAGTAGATGACTAACAGTCGTCGCAGCGAACTCTCAGATGGAGAGTTCACATGTTCTTTGAATGGATGGAAAGACAAAAGGAAGGACATTGTTTCTGTTCTGCTTCGGCAGGCAACGCAATGGACTCCGCGTAGAAGACGAGTGACAACAACTCGTTAACACGAGTCGGATCAGCACTCGACATCGTCCCTACTTAGGTAGGGATAAGTAGTACTTATACAATGGAGAGTTTGATCCTGGCTCAGGATGAACGCTAGCGGCAGGCCTAATACATGCAAGTCGAACGGGTGTAGCAATACACTAGTGGCGCACGGGTGCGTAACGCGTAACCAACCTGCCCTTGACTGGGGGATAGCCCGCCGAAAGGCGGATTAATACCGCATACCTCCCGGGCCTGGCATCAGGCGCGGGGAAAGATTTATTGGTCAAGGATGGGGTTGCGTAGCATTAGCTAGATGGCGGGGTAACGGCCCACCATGGCGACGATGCTTAGGGGACCTGAGAGGGTGATCCCCCACACTGGCACTGAGATACGGGCCAGACTCCTACGGGAGGCAGCAGTAGGGAATATTGGGCAATGGGCGAGAGCCTGACCCAGCCATGCCGCGTGCCGGATGAAGGCCTTCTGGGTTGTAAACGGCTTTTCTCAGGGAAGAAAACGACCATGCGTGGTACACTGACGGTACCTGAGGAATAAGCACCGGCTAACTCCGTGCCAGCAGCCGCGGTAATACGGAGGGTGCAAGCGTTGTCCGGATTTATTGGGTTTAAAGGGTGCGTAGGTGGCTTGTTAAGTCCGGGGTGAAAGCCCACAGCTCAACTGTGGAACTGCCCTGGATACTGGCGAGCTTGAGTCCAGACGAGGTTGGCGGAATGGATGCTGTAGCGGTGAAATGCATAGATAGCATCCAGAACCCCGATTGCGTAGGCAGCTGACTAGGCTGGTACTGACACTGAGGCACGAAAGCGTGGGGAGCGAACAGGATTAGATACCCTGGTAGTCCACGCCGTAAACGATGGATACTCGCTGGTGGCGATACAGTGTCACTGGCTTAGCGAAAGCGGTAAGTATCCCACCTGGGGAGTACGCTCGCAAGAGTGAAACTCAAAGGAATTGACGGGGCCCGCACAAGTGGTGGAGCATGTGGTTTAATTCGATGATACGCGAGGAACCTTACCTAGGCTAGAATGCGCGTGACCGGTTCAGAGATGAGCCTTTCCTTCGGGACACAAAGCAAGGTGCTGCATGGCCGTCGTCAGCTCGTGCCGTGAGGTGTTGGGTTAAGTCCCGCAACGAGCGCAACCCCTACATTTAGTTGCCAGCGGATTATGCCGGGGACTCTAGATGGACTGCCTGCGCAAGCAGTGAGGAAGGCGGGGACGACGTCAGGTCATCATGGCCCTTACGCCTAGGGCTACACACGTGCTACAATGGACGGTACAGAGGGTCGCTACACAGTGATGTGATGCCAATCTCAGAAAGCCGTTCTCAGTTCGGATCGAAGTCTGCAACTCGACTTCGTGAAGCTGGAATCACTAGTAATCGCGTATCAGCAATGACGCGGTGAATACGTTCCCGGGCCTTGTACACACCGCCCGTCAAGCCATGGAAGTCTGGTAGACCTGAAGCTGGTGCTCGTCACAGAAGCCAGTTAGGGTAGAACAGGTAACTGGGGCTAAGTCGTAACAAGGTAGCCGTACCGGAAGGTGCGGCTGGATCACCTCCTTTCTGGAGCAATCCGACTCGAGAGTAGTTGTAGACGCTCTTCACGCAGAGCCGCTTCTTTTTGTTTTTCCTTCATTCAATGATACTTGCGGGTTAGGGCCTTCTTTTAGGAGAGGCGTTAAGTCGAACAGGGCTTGTAGCTCAGGTGGTTAGAGCGCTACACTGATAATGTAGAGGTCCCTGGTTCGAGTCCAGGCAGGCCCACTGTGACCAGCGGGCGTACTGCTTGGCACACCGGACGGGGGATTAGCTCAGCTGGCTAGAGCACCTGCCTTGCACGCAGGGGGTCAACGGTTCGAATCCGTTATTCTCCACTTCTGCTACCAATCGGGTAGTGAGTGAGTGTACAAACTAAACAGTAGTAGAAGAGGAGACTGTTCTAGTACTGCATTACTCTCAACAGGAGAGTACATGTTCTTTGACGTAAGGTAACAAGAGAGAAAACAAAGTATACTTGGCTACTCGCTTTCGAGCGAGTGGTCAGGAGTCGCTTCCTTTTTTGGAAGGAAGCACAACCAGAAGTAGATAAGGGCACACGGGGGATGCCTAGGCTCTCAGAGGCGACGAAGGACGCGATAAGCTGCGATAAGGCGTGGGGAAGGGCACATACCTGGTGATCCACGCATTTCCGAATGGGGCAACCCCACTGGTTGAAGACCAGTGACCACCTTCCTTGTGAAGGATGGGGCAAACGCAGGGAACTGAAACATCTAAGTACCTGCAGGAACAGAAAATAACAATGATTCCCCAAGTAGTGGCGAGCGAACGGGGACAAGCCCAAACCGGGTTGGTTACGGCCAGCGCGGGGTTGTAGGACTGCAACATCTGATTGTGTGATTTTAGCTGAATGACGTGGGAAAGTCAACCAGAGACGGTGAGAGTCCGGTAAGCGAACTGATCATGCACGGTAGCAGACTCCTGAGTAAGGCGGGACCAGCGAAATCCCGTCTGAATCCGGCGGTACCATCCGCCAAGGCTACATACTCCTGAGAGACCGATAGTGGACTAGTACCGTGAGGGAAAGGTGAAAAGAACCGGGAATACCGGAGTGAAAAGAACCTGAAACCGTGTGCTTACAAGCGGTCAGAGGCCTTACGTGGGCTGATGGCGTGCCTTTTGCATAATGAGCCTACGAGTTACTCCTCTCTGGCAAGGTTAAAAGTCTGAAGACTTGGAGCCGCAGCGAAAGCGAGTCTGAATAGGGCGCAGAGTCAGGGGGGGTAGACGCGAAACTTTGTGATCTACCCATGAGCAGGCTGAAGGTTGGGTAACACCACCTGGAGGGCCGAACCAGTTTCCGTTGAAAAGGATTTGGATGACTTGTGGGTAGGGGTGAAAGGCCAATCAAACTGAGAAATAGCTCGTACTCCCCGAAATGTATTTAGGTACAGCGTCGGCGTTGAGTTACGTGGAGGTAGAGCTACCAATAGGACTAGGGGGTGTCACAGCCTACCGAATCCTGATGAACTCCGAATGCCACGTAATATAGCCGGCAGTGAGGCTTGGGGTGCTAAGGTCCCAGGCCGAGAGGGAAAGAACCCAGACCATCCGCTAAGGTCCCTAAATTCGGACTAAGTTGAACAAAGGAGGTCCACTTGCTTTGACAGCCAGGAGGTTGGCTTGGAAGCAGCCATTCCTTTAAAGAGTGCGTAACAGCTCACTGGTCGAGCGAGAGGGCATCGATAATACGCGGGCATCAAGTCCGGTACCGAAGCGATGGATTTAGTCTTTAGACTAAGTGGTAGGGGAGCATTCTCGTCAGCGGTGAAGGTGACCTGTCAGGGTTGCTGGAGCGGCGAGAAAAGCAAATGTAGGCATGAGTAACGATAAAGGGGGTGAGAAACCCCCTCCCCGATAGACTAAGGTTTCCTGCTCAACGCTAATCGGAGCAGGGTTAGTCGGGACCTAAGGCTAGGCCGAGAGGCTACGTCGATGGACAGCGGGTTGATATTCCCGCACTTATTCTTTGGAGTGATGCAGTGACGCAGGAGTGAAAGTACCGCGAGCGGACGGAAGTGCTCGTTAAAGGGCGTAGGTATTGGTTGAGTAGTTAAGTACGCTCGACTAGCTGAAACCTGATAGTACCTGGCGGCTTCGGCCAACGGGATAGTGTACCTAATCAGACTGTCAAGAAAACCTGCTAAGCGTTTACTGAAGAATAACCCGTACCGCAAACCGACACAGGTAGTCAAGGAGAGCATCCTGAGGGGCTCGAGTGAATCACCGCTAAGGAACTCGGCAAAATGGTCCTGTAACTTCGGGAGAAGGGACGCTTCCTCCTAGCAATAGGAGAAGCCGCAGTGAAAAGGCCCAGGCGACTGTTTAACAAAAACACATGACTTTGCGAACGCGCAAGCGGAAGTATAAGGTCTGACACCTGCCCGGTGCCGGAAGGTTAAGAGGGGAACTTAGTCGCAAGGCGAAGGTTTGAATCGAAGCCCCGGTAAACGGCGGCCGTAACTATAACGGTCCTAAGGTAGCGAAATTCCTTGTCGGGTAAGTTCCGACCTGCACGAATGGTGTAACGATCTGGGCGCTGTCTCAGCGGTGAGCTCGGTGAAATTGTAGTCTCGGTGAAGATGCCGAGTACCCGCCACGGGACGGAAAGACCCCGTGCACCTTTACTATAGGTTGACATTGACGCTGGACAACACATGTGTAGCATAGGTGGGAGACGTTGAGCCAGGGCCGCTAGGTCTTGGGGAGTCGCCGTTGAAATACCACCCTTGTGTTGTTTGGTGCCTAATCTGGAATACGGAAACAGTGTCTGCTGGGTAGTTTGACTGGGGTGGTCGCCTCCAAAAGCGTATCGGAGGCTTTCAAAGGTCCGCTCAGTCCGCTTGGTAACCGGACGTAGAGCGCAATAGCAGAAGCGGGCTTGACTGTGAGGCCCACAAGCCGAGCAGGGTCGAAAGACGGATATAGTGATCCGGTGGTTCCGCATGGAAGGGCCATCGCTCAAAGGATAAAAGGTACGCCGGGGATAACAGGCTGATCTCCCCCAAGAGCTCATATCGACGGGGAGGTTTGGCACCTCGATGTCGGCTCGTCACGTCCTGGGGCTGGAGAAGGTCCCAAGGGTTCGGCTGTTCGCCGATTAAAGTGGCACGCGAGCTGGGTTCAGAACGTCGTGAGACAGTTCGGTCCCTATCTGTGGTGGGCGTTGGAGATTTGACAGGACCTGACTTTAGTACGAGAGGACCGAGTTGGACGAGCCGCTCGTGTACCGGTTGTGGCGCCAGCTGCAGCGCCGGGTAGCGACGCTCGGATGAGATAAGCGCTGAAAGCATCTAAGTGCGAAACTCACCTGAAGATGAGATCTCCGATATAGGAAGAGTCGTGGGAGATGACCACGTGGATAGGCGGGAAGTGTAGAGGCCGGAATGCCACAGCTGACCCGTACTAATGACTCGAACGCTTCTAGCAGTACAGACTCCTTACATGGGGTACTTTTTTTCTCTCTTGTCCTTGTGTCAATGATATAGGCCGGTTGTCGAGTTTCGTAAGGGACGACCGGTTGCCAGTAATGGTGGCTTTAGCCCGGGTGTTCACCTCTTCCCATTCCGAACAGAGTCGTTAAGCCCCGGAGCGCCTATGGTACTGCCTTCATCGGTGGGAGAGTCGGTCGCCGCCAACCTTACTTAGTAGAGTGCTTGTCCGCCCCTCCGGCCCGTGCCGTCGAGGGGCGGTTTGCGTTTAGCCTAGCCTAATGCGAGCCATTGGTACTAAGCGTAAATCTGACATGCGTTGCAAAAGTTTGTTTGTCGAAGTTAACTGACTATTTCAACTATGTTTAGAAGAAATAGTAAGCATTTTTAATGATGGAGGAGCGTTTTGATGATGAATATTGTGTCTATTTACACAAACTCATGCGTTTCATATGGCTATAGCGTATCCATGGTTCTTATTGGGATTAATTTCTTTAGTGGTTCCAATAGCGATTCACCTCTTTGAGCTTCGTCGGCCTAAGCGAGTGCTGTTCACTAATGTTGGCTTTATAAGAGAGGTAAAATTAGTAACTGCACGTCAGCGTAAGCTCAAGCACTTGTTGGTGCTAGTAGCCAGAATCGGTTTTTTGACCTTTTTGGTCTTCATGTTCGTCCAGCCTTATATACCAGCTCCTGTAGAAAGCAATAACGCTCAAACTCAGGTGGGTGTGGTAGTTGATACTTCTCCTAGTATGCAAGCAGGATTGAGTGATGACCAATCTTTGTTTGAACAAGCTGTTAAACAAGCAAGAGAACTGCCTGCTGCTTATCCAGCTACTACAAATTTTGTAATGCCTACTGTTACTCAGTCATTATCTACTGCTGCTTATCAAGTAGTAATTGACAAGTTGCGGGTGTCAGGACAAGAAAATACGGCAGCGAGCAACTTGCTAAGATTGCAAAGAGGTAAGGGAACCGAGCAAGCTTTCATCTTTTCTGATTTCCAGAAAAACAGTTTCTCGATAAAGGCTCTGAACGCACTAGATTCTACGCAACAGGTATTTCTGGTGCCAGTAGGAGGTAAAGAGGTACAGAATGCTTTTGTTGACAGTGTTTGGTCAGATGATGCATTTATTAGGAGCAACACTGACCTATTGCTGAATATTCGCTTGAGAAATGGGGGTAATAAGGCTGTGGAAAATTGCCAAGCCAAGCTATATATAGGGGAGAAACAGGCAGCTGTATTCAGGGTAATCGTGCCAGTTGATAAACCAGTAACAACTACAGTGCGCGTGCGGGTAGAGGGGGAGCAATTAACTCAATGCAGAATTGAGCTGGAGGATTATCCTGTTGTGTTCGATAATAAATTTTATTTTACACTACAGCCTTCACCTAAGATTAAGATACTCGACGTAGCAACAGGAGCTACTGCTACACGTCAGCTGTATGCTAATGAGCCCTTGTTTTCATATGGAGCTGCAAAGCCAGGTAGTTCAGATTATCGCCAGGTAGAAGAAGCAAACTTGATTGTGTTGCAAGGGCAAGAGCGAATCGACGTTGGGTTGCGGGAAAGCTTGAAGCGGGTGGTGCAGAGAGGTGGCTCGGTGGTAATAGTCCCACCTAGTGGGGTTGCTGGCCGTGCTTCTTATGACCAATTATTTGAAGAATTTGGCATTGGGCCTGTGCAATGGGAGAAAGCTGGACTGGCGCCTGCACTTCGTGAAGTGGCAGTGCCCAGCGCTCAAAGTCCTTTTTTCAAGGACGTGTTCGGTGCACAAAACCGCCAACCAGTTATGCCAAAAGCTAGTCCAGTTTTGAGTTGGTCACGTTCGGGGGCTGACATTATGCGAATGCGTGATGGAGATGGTTTCTTAGGCAGCTATTCTAGTGGTAAGGGCACTGTATATCTATTCTCAGCGCCATTCGATAACGCTTACTCCGATTTCACCCAGCATGCTTTGTTTGTGCCAGTAATGTACCGGCTTGCTATGCAAAGTTACCAACGGCAGCAGCAGCCGGCTTATCGGTTAAACCAAGGTACAATTGCTTTGAACGTAGCTGAAGCAACTGCAACAGCTAAGGAATCGGAGCAGGTGTTTAAGCTAAGCAAGGATAGTTCAACGTTCATTCCAAGCCAACGCTTACAAGCAGGTGTGCTACGGTTCGATGTGCCTGCTGAAATGCGGGAGCCTGGATTTTACAACTTGACAAGCAACAACCGAGTAGTTGCTACAGTTGCCTTCAACTTCGACAAGCGAGAGTCAGAACTAGCAGCTTACTCAGCTGATGAATTACGGCAACTGGTTGGAGCCAATCACCCTAATATACATGTCTATGATGCCAGCACCGGTGAGTCGGTTGCGGCAAAGTACCGGGCCGAACGCGTTGGTACTCCGCTTTGGCAATATTGCTTGTGGGCGGCCTTAGTCTGCTTGCTAGCGGAGGTGCTATTACTTCGCTTTTTTCGCCAGCCAAGAGCTGTGGAAGCAACAGCAGTGGCAGCTTAACAACACTGAGTAAGCGAAGTCCTCGTATCTTGCCGCCTCATTAGTCTTGATAGTTTGGAAACTTCTGTTTCGCCGGAAAAACCTGTTTTGAGAACCGCGTTGGTTTATGGAGTTGGCGCAGGTGTAATATGTGCTCTTTGGATAGTGGGCCTGTATTGGGCTGGCAATAACCCTTATGGCCCCAAACGCCTAATGGCTATTTTTGTGCCTCCAATAGCAGTGTTACTAGGTCAGTGGAAACTGCGGCAGTATTATAAACCTGACGGACCTGGCCTTTTACGGTCGGTAGGCACCGGGTTGTTGATTACATTTTTTGCATCAGTAGTGTCAGGTGCTAGCGTGTATACATTTGCACGCAGCACTGGACCCGAGCCTATAGCTCGCCATTTAGCAGAGATGCGGCATTTGCTAGAACAGGCCAAGCCTATGTTCTTAAAGGAAAAAAGTGGCCGCAAGCAATACGAACAGGCTTACCGAAACTTAGCTTTCTCGGCTCAAGATCTAGCCACTGATGATTATGTGCGGAAGTTTCTAGTTGGGCTACTGATAAGTATTCCAGGCGGGATTTTTTTGCGGAAGTAGAGAGCTAATGCGTATTTTTCTTGCAGGAAACCACATAACAACCTGAAGATGGAAAATACTGCTACTCGTGTTTCGACCAGTGCCGTTGCCATTCGCTATGGCATTCTTACTGGGCTTGTGTCCGTTATTATTTCGTTTGTGTTGAACATGACGGGATTGGAGCAGAGCCCAGCAAAATGGCTGACTACTGTGGTGCTTATAGTCGGTATCGTGTTGGCACATAATTTTTTCAAGCAGCAGAACGGTGGCTTTCTAGCGTACGGACAAGGTCTAGGTATTGGTGCCATTCTTTCCTCGATAGTTGGGGTGATAGGGGCCATCTTCACGTACGTTTACATTAATTTCATCGATACTGGCTTTACTGCACGCCTGCTTGAGAAGGCTCGCACCGACATGGAGACGCAAGGCAAAATGACGGATGCACAGATTGATCAAGCCATGGCATGGACTGCCAAGTTTATGACCGGTTCTATGCTGGTCGCTATAGTAGTACTTGCGACTGTTTTGACGGGCTTTCTAGCCTCGTTAGTTATCTCAGCTGTTACTAAAAACCCTCGCCCCGAGTTTGAGTAAGCGCCTTCCGCATTCGTTTCCAGTTGAATTGTCTATCGTTATCCCCTTGCTCAACGAGGCCGAGTCCTTGCCAGAGCTAACAAGTTGGATTCGCAGAGTGCTAGCGCAGCACGGGCTAACGTACGAGGTTATTCTAGTTGATGATGGCTCGACCGACAATTCCTGGGAGGTGATTGAGGAACTGGCAGAAACAGACACGCATGTGCGAGGTATCCGCTTCAACCGCAATTATGGCAAGTCGGCTGCTTTAAATGTAGGGTTCCGCGAGACAATCGGACGGGTGGTATGCACCATGGATGCCGACTTGCAGGACTCGCCAGAAGAACTGCCAGAGCTGTACCGGATGATAACCAAAGATGGATTCGATTTGGTGAGTGGCTGGAAGCAAAAGCGCTACGACCCTCTCTCGAAGACCATTCCTACCAAGCTGTTTAATGGCGTAACTCGGTGGATTTCGGGTATTCAACTGCACGATTTCAATTGCGGTTTGAAAGCGTATAACCAACGGGTAGTGAAAAGCATCGAGGTATACGGCGAAATGCACCGCTACATTCCGGTGATTGCAAAATGGTCCGGCTTCCGCAAGATTGGGGAGAAGGTGGTACAACACCAAGAGCGGAAATACGGAGTCACTAAGTTTGGGCTGGAACGTTTCGTGTACGGCTTTTTGGACTTGCTGAGCATTACGTTTGTGAGCCGGTTCCGGCGGCGGCCGATGCACTTCTTCGGAACAATGGGAACGTTGTCGTTTGTGCTTGGAATGTTGATTACGCTGTGGTTGGTGGGGGAGAAAGTGTATCTGGCTTTTCACAACCTGAAGGCACGCAACGTAACCGACCAACCGCTGTTTTTTCTGGCGTTAGTAGCCGTTATAATTGGGGTGTTGCTCTTTCTGACTGGTTTCCTAGCAGAATTGATTCAGCTGAATGGGCCTAACCGTAACGACTACTTAGTACGCGACCGGGTAAATTCCATCCATTCGCCATCATCCTATTAAAAGTTGGCGCCGCATTATTTGCCGGGCGCTTGCTCGATAGTTGCTACCTGTTAGTTAAATGAAAGTTGTCATCATTGGGCCGGCATATCCACTGCGTGGCGGCCTTGCTACCTACAACGAACGGTTGGCACGGGCTTTTCGCGAAGTAGGCGACGAAGTAAAGCTGGTGACGTTTTCGCTTCAATATCCTGATTTCCTATTTCCTGGTCAGACGCAGTTCAGTACCGAAGCGGGGCCATCTGATTTGACTATTGAAGTCAGTATTAACTCTGTAAATCCGTGGACTTGGTGGCAGGTAGGGGAGAAGCTTCGCCGAGAAAAGCCTGACTTAGTGGTATTCCGGTTTTGGCTGCCAGTTATGGGGCCGGCTTTGGGTAGCATTGCGCGGCTCATTCGCAGGAACCGGCATACCCGAATTGTGGCCATTACGGATAACGTAATTCCCCATGAGAAGCGCCCCGGCGACCGGCCTTTCACTCGGTACTTTCTTTCGGCCTGCCACGGGTTTGTAACCATGAGCCGAGCAGTATTAGCCGACTTACGGCGTTTGCATTTCAACCAGCCCGCCCAATACAAGCCTCATCCACTCTATGATAATTTTGGCCCTCTGAAATCAAAATCGGAGGCCCTCCAGGCTCTTCATCTCGATACTCAGTTCGGGTACTTGCTGTTCTTTGGCTTTATACGAGCCTATAAGGGGTTGGACATCATGCTGGAGGCCTTCGCCGATGCTCGGCTGGCGGCGTTGCCAATCAAGCTGATTATAGCTGGCGAATATTACGAAGACGCCGCACCCTACGAAGCACTAATCAAGCAGTATAATCTGGAAAGCCGTTTAATTCGGGCTACCGACTTCATTCCGAACGAGCGAGTAGTAGATTATTTTTGTGCTGCTGATCTGGTGGTGCAGCCATATAAAAATGCAACGCAAAGTGGCGTGTCTCAAATTGCCTACCACTTTGAGCGGCCGATGCTGGTGACCGATGTGGGCGGACTAGCCGAATTAATTCCGGATGGTAAAGTAGGCTACGTGGTGAAACCTACAGCAAAAGCTATTGCAGATGCACTAGTGGACTTTTACGAACATCACCGCGAAGCCGAGTTTGCAGCCGGCGTACGTGAGCAAAAGAAGTTGTTCTCTTGGAGTGAGATGGTAAAGGCGCTAAAGGAAGTAGCGGAGCTTTGAAGAAGTATGGGCATAGTTCACGTTGCCTGACATCCAGCTTACTGCGTGATAGATAAAGTTTGACGAAGATTGCAGCCTATTTACCCTAATGGCACACTCTTTTGCACTGCCTGGAATACCTTCTCCGCTGGCAACTCTTCCATGCAACTAGTACCGAGCTTGCAGGTGCCGCGGTAGAAGCAGACGCACTCCCGGTCAGGCTGCACAAGTTGCCCCCGTCCATAGAGGTCAAATTCGTAAGGGTTGAAGATGTTGTTCATCAGGATGGTGGGCTTGGCCAGCGCAATACTGATGTGCATCGCCATGGTCACCTGCGTCACGATGCCATCCATCTGGTGCATCAGGTTGATGAATTGCTCTAATGGGAAAGTGCCAGGGTACCGAGCCCTCGTAGCAGCATGCAGACGTTGGTTCCGCTCGTCTTCGGCAGTGCCACCGAGCAACACAGGAGCATAGCCGGCTTGCTGAAGTTGCGTGATTAAAGCTATCCACTTCTCATCTGACCATAAGCGCGTGGTCCATCGGTCGCCACAACCGGTGTTCAGGCCAATGCGGGGGAGCCTTGGGGCAGGATGTTCCAGTTGTAGCCCTTGTCTTCATGGGTGTCGAAAACGTATTCCTCTCCCCGAAACTCGAACCCGCACAGCTCGAAGATTTCTTGCACGTAGGGCTTCTGATTCCCTAAGCTTAATTGGTCGAATACGCCAGTCAAGAACTTATGCTGCGCCAGATCATTGCCAGGCCACGCGACGCCGGCAGGATGTAACGTATAGCCAAACTTATGCGTGGCCCGGATGGTATCGTGCAGGGCGCAGGCTTCCTTGTCTTTGTCAAGGTTGAAAAGCAAATCAAATTCGCGAGCCTGTAGGTGTAGTACCGACGATAAATCCAGCTTCAGAATTTCATCGATTGCACCTTGTGGCAAGATAGCGGGAGTAAGCGTCAGCCAAGTGATTTTAGCAGCCGGATACTCTTGGCGCAGCCGCCGGAGCAGGGGCGTAGTGCGAATTACGTCGCCGATGGCGCCAAGCTTGATAATGAGAATACGCTGTTGAGTGGGTGCATACACCGGACAGCCAGCACACACATAACCCTGCTCTTTATTGGGGCGGCAGGGAACATCGCCACGGAAGTGGCGGCAATCTGGATGGACGGTAGTGCCGTTCAGGTTGGGCATGGAGGCGTGGTTAGGAACCGCGAAGATAAATACCTCACCTGATGTTCAACGCTGCATATTGCCAGGAAACACTGTGCTGAATCTATTTGCCCCAATCCTATGGCTGAAGGTACAGCTAGTACAAACTGTAGCGGCACAACTAGAAGGCTAGCTCGGCTACCAGTCGCTTGGACAGCAAAGCAGCTTGTGTAGTTACCGATAGACGCTAAATAAAAACGAGCCGGCAGCTACTAGCTACCGACTCAAAAGGCTGATTATTAATTAGCTGCTTTCTTAAATGCCCACGTAGTTAGCCGGCGAAATGGCCCGTAATTCCTGCTTCACATCTTCGCTCACGTCCAGTGTTTCGACGAACTCCTTAATGGTACCCTCCGAAATAGCGCCGCCAGTACGCGTAAGGGCCTTGAGGGCATTGTAAGGGTCTGGGTAATTCTCGCGGCGCAGAATGGTTTGGATGGCTTCGGCTACTACGGGCCAGTTAGCATCTAGGTCGCGGCGCAGAATTTCTTCATCCAAGGCTAGTTTGTTGAGGCCACGTTGGAGCGAAGTGAGAGCAATGAGCGTGTGACCAAGTGGTACTCCGAGGTTGCGCAGAACAGTGGAGTCGGTGAGGTCGCGCTGCAAGCGGGAGATAGGCAACTTGGCCGACAGATGTTCCAGCACGGCGTTAGCCAAGCCTAGATTTCCTTCGGCGTTTTCAAAATCAATAGGATTGACTTTGTGCGGCATGGCCGAGGACCCAACCTCACCAGCTTTAACCGTTTGGCGGAAGTAGCCCATAGCAATGTACTGCCACACGTCGCGAGCGAGGGCGATGAGGATGGTGTTGAGACGCTTTACTGCATCGCAGAGAGCAGCAAGGTGGTCGTAGTGCTCGATTTGAGTTGTGGGGAAACTGCGGCTCAAGCCTAAGCGGCCCTCCACAAACTGCTGCGCAAACTGGTGCCAGTCGTGGTGGGGGTAGGCGACGTGGTGGGCGTTAAAGTTGCCGGTAGCCCCACCAAACTTAGCTGCAAACGGCACTTGGCCCAGCAACGCTACTTGCGCATCAAGACGAGCCACAAACACCTGAATTTCTTTGCCTAACCGCGTGGGGGAGGCGGGCTGGCCGTGGGTGCGGGCCAGCATGGGAACCGAGGTCCATTCCGTAGCGCGCTCGGCTAGCTGGTTGCGCACCTGCGCATACGCCGGCAGCAACGCATGAATAAGGGCGTGCTGCAAACTCAGCGGAATGGCCGTGTTGTTGATGTCCTGGGAAGTAAGACCGAAGTGAATAAATTCCAGATAACTTCCTAAGCCAAGCGCTGTGAACCGGTCGCGCAGGAAATATTCCACTGCTTTCACATCGTGATTGGTGACTTTTTCGTGCGCTTTCACGGCCTCGGCATCAGCCAACGAAAAGCTGGTATAAAGGCCGCGTAGCTCACCGAAAAGACTGGGGTCAACTCCTTGCAGCTGGGGCAGTGGCAACTCGCATAGCGCAATAAAATACTCCACTTCCACTAAGACCCGGTACCGAATCAGGGCCAGTTCCGAGAAGTAAGGAGCCAGCGGAGTGGTTTGGCGGCGGTAGCGGCCATCGAGGGGAGAAACAGCAGTTAAGGAGGTAAGCGTAGAGTAGTCAGCGGCAGTAGACATGCAGTGAAGTAGTTGGCCTGAAGGGCCAAAGGTAACGAAAGGGCACGCGCAGCCTCAACGGGCGCGCCCTTTTTCGCTACCTTTGTATTTCGGGCGGTGGCGGGTTTGGCATGAATCTGGCCAGGCACGGCCCGAAATTCTTTCCTCTCTGACTGTTCGCGTGACTCCAGCAACAAAGAAAAAAATAGGTATCGGCCTTGGTATTGTCGCGGCGCTGCTGGCCGTGGGCTTGACAGTTTTCTTGCTAAAGCGCCAGGCGCTGCTGACGTATGCGCTTGCGCAAGTGAAGGTGAAAGTAGAGCGCAAATACCCTGTAACGCTCACCTTAGGCGAAGCCCGCTTCACCAATTTAAAGACCGTTCGCATCGACGGAATGAGCTTGGTACCCAAAGCGAATTCAACCGATACCCTGCTTCAGGCGCGCCAAATGACGGTATCATTGGGTGTGCGGTCGTTGTTTGCGGGCCGCCCCGTGTTCAGCAACCTTGAAATTAGCGATGCGCGCCTCACGGCCCGCAAAACGGCCCGTTCCGACAACTACTCTTTTCTCTATAACAAAAAAGGCGCTAAGCCCGCTGTACCCCGCGACACCACTAAAGGCACCAACTATGCTTTACTGGTCAATCAGTTGCTGGAAGCGAGCTTCGACAACGTGCCGGGTGAAGCTAACTTCAGCAATTTCCTTGTTACGTACACGAGCCCGCGTCACCAAGCTCGTATTGTAATGCCGCAACTTGCCATCGAGGATGGTGATATCAAGGGCGAGCTAACTGCCGTAGTTGACTCGGTGCAAAACCGCGTGGGGGTACAAGGTCACATCGAGCCGGGCGACTACGCCTTGAATGCCGAGGTGTTTGGACTAGGGAAGCGGCATGTTACGCTGCCCTACGTGATGCGGCGCTATGGGGCTAAAGTGCAGTTCGATACGTTGCGTTTCAGCTTAAGCGACAAAGAACTATCGGACGATGAGCTGACGGTGCGAGGCACTGCGTCGGCAGCTAACTTCATTGTAAATCATCCGCGGCTGTCCGACCGTGACGTGCGTTTCCCGCGCGGCGGCATCGATTTCGTAGCCCGGTTGGGCCAAGCATTTGCTGCGCTTGATGAAGGTACCAAGGTAACGCTCAACCGCATGGAATTTTTTCCGGTGATGAGCGTGCGTAAGTTGCCGCTCAACCAGCGCGTGGTAGGAAAGATGGTAAATGGCTTACGCAACCGCCGCGAAACGCTGGCCGGCTTGCAAGTGAAAGCCGACATTGTATCGGCGGAAACGCCAGCCAACACATTCTTTGCGGCATTGCCCGAGAATATGTTCAACACACTCACGGGCATGCAAGGCGAAGGCACCCTTAAGTATCGGATGCACCTCGACCTGGATATGAATCAGCTCGACAGCCTGCAGTTTTCGTCGGGTCTGACGCAGAAAAACTTCCGCATCACCCGGATGGGGCGCGAAGACCTGAACAAACTCAATCAAGAATTCTACTATACTGCCTACAACGACAAGGGGGACTCCATCAAAACTTTTGCGGTGGGACCATCTAACCCCGAGTTTGTGAGTTACGACGAGGTATCCACTTACCTGAAAGCCGCCATCATGACGGCTGAAGACCCGCGTTTTCTTACGCACAGGGGCTTTATGGAAAAGGCTTTTGTGAAGTCGGCAATTCAAAACATCAAGGAAAAGCGCTTTGCCCGGGGTGGCAGCACCATTTCCATGCAGCTGGTAAAGAACGTGTTTCTGACCCGGCAAAAAACGGTAACCCGCAAGATTGAAGAAGCCTTGATTGTGTGGCTGCTGGAAAACACGCGCCTGGTTTCCAAAGAGCGGATGTTCGAGGTATATTTGAACATCATCGAGTGGGGCCCGAAAATCTACGGTGCGAGCGAAGCAGCAGAATTCTATTTCGACAAGTCGCCCAATAATTTGAGCTTATCGGAGAGTTTGTATCTAGCCAGCATTATCCCGCGGCCTAAATATTATCAGCGCTCTTTCAACCAGTATGGCGAAATGCGCAGCAGCGCCCGCTACTTCCACCGGCTTATTGCCAAACTTATGGCAAGCAAAGGTTTGATTTCGCAGGGTGATTATGAGAGTGTTGATTACTCCTTGAACTTCCCCGGCCGGGCTCATAGCTCTATCTTCCGGGCCGTGCGTGATACGGTGCGTGCCACGCAGCCGTCCGATTCTACGGAGTTTGAGCCGCTAAACCTGATTGATTTACTAGGTGGTAGTAAGGCTCCGGATGAAGGAGTCAATACTAATATTCCTACTGATCCGCCCGGCGGCGGTACGCCAAACCCCGCCCCAAAGCCGTAAGCAGGCTCGCGCGTTACAGTCTAGTAGAAGACGCTCCCACTAAAGCACAAGCCTCAATAGAGTGACCTCATCAGTAAACGATGGGCTACACTCTATTGAGGCTTTATATTGTTGTTTAAGCGTGGCAGCCTATACGTTGCACTAAAGTTGCCAACAAGCCTGGCGGGGCTAAGCGGCTTCTTCCTCTTGCTTGGGAAACAGCAAGGAAGCTACCACAGACAGCGCTAGAATAACGCCCACTACGCCCAATGATAGGCCCATAGACATATGGTACACCTCGGAAAGCAGAAGCTTGCTACCAATGAAAATGAGAATGAGCGAGAGACCATAGTGCAGATAGTGGAAAAGGCGCATCAACCCTTCTAGTGCAAAATACAGGGCCCGCAGCCCCAACAGCGCAAAAACGTTGGAGGTGTACACGATAAACGTGTCGCGAGAGACGGCCAAAATAGCCGGGATAGAATCGACAGCAAACACAACGTCGGTGGTTTCCACCATGACTAGCACCACGAGCAAGGGAGTGGCGAAGAGCAGCCCGTCTTTGCGAACGAAGAATTTGCCTTCGTGTAGTTGGCTGGTGATGGGCAGGTGGCGGCTCAGAAACTTAACAACCGGGTTGGAATCGGGGTCAATTTCGGGCTCGCCAGCATTGGTAGCCATCTTGATGCCTGTGTACACTAGAAAGGCACCAAGCACATACAGCAGAAAGCTGAACTTGGCTAGCAAAGCCGCCCCTACCAGAATAAAAATGGCTCGCAGTACCAGCGCCCCCAGAACGCCCCAGAACAGTATTTTGTGCTGGTACTGCGGCGGTACCCGGAAATAGCTGAATATCAGCAGAAAAACAAACAGGTTGTCGACGCTGAGCGACTTCTCAATTAGGTAGCCAGTGAGAAATTCTAGCCCGGCCTGCCGCCCCATGTTGCGGTAGACGAAGTAATTGAAGACCAACGATAGGGCAATCCAGAAGAAGCTCCAACTAAGTGCTTCGCGCATTTTCACGACGTGCGCCTTGCGGTTGAATACCAGCAAATCGAGCAGGAGCATCCCCAGCACAAAGGCGTTGAAGCCGACCCAGAAGAGAGGAGTGTTTTCCATGCGACAGTGGCAAGATACACTTAACCCGCAAAGCGCAAGCGGGACGCCTTGACACTTCTAGCTTTACCGGGTTTCGGACGCCGAGGTTGCGACGGAAGCGGAAACCGGGTTATTGGCCTGCACAGGCTGGAAGCGGCGGAACCAACTGTCAATTTTCATCTTGATGACTCCCCAGAACGCCTCCTTAAAAATGCCTTTACTCATTTTGGAGGTGCCCCGCGTACGGTCAGTGAAGATAATCGGGACCTCCTTGATGCGGAAACCATACTTGTAGGCCAGCCATTTCATCTCGATCTGAAAGGCGTAGCCCACAAAGTGAATCCGGTCGAGCTGGATGGTGCGCAGTACGCGCGCCGTGTAGCACTTGAAGCCGGCCGTAGCATCCATGATGGGCATGCCGGTGATAAAACGCACGTAGGCCGACGCAAACCACGACATCAGCACCCGACCCATCGGCCAGTTCACTACGTTGACGCCTTGGATGTAGCGCGAGCCAATGGCCAAGTCGTGCCCTTGGTGAGCACAGGCGTCGTAGAGCCGTACCAGATCGTCGGGATTGTGCGAAAAGTCGGCGTCCATCTCGAAGATGTACTGGTAGCCGTGCGCCAATGCCCAACGGAAGCCGTGGATATAGGCCGTGCCCAACCCGAGCTTGCCTTTGCGCTCTTCCAGAAACAGGCGGTTGGGAAATTCAGCAGCCAAGCCTCGGACAATAGCCGCCGTGCCATCCGGCGAACTATCATCGATGATAAGCACGTCGAATGCCTTGGACAATGAGAAGACTTTGCGGAGAATCAACTCTACATTTTCTCGCTCATTATAGGTAGGAATCAAGACGAGCCCATCATTCATTGGCCAAAGATAGAAGTTAGATAGGAGTACGAAGACACAAGAAGGCAGACTTTGCGAAGAGGTATAGCGACGAGTTCTGCCCTGTACCTAAAACGCTCAGACACCCAAAGGAAAACCAGATAAAGAAGAGGATAGTTGCGCTTCTCTTATGATACACCTGTCAGCAACTCAGGTTGCAACTTTCGCGAGATTTTAAGTGCAAATTAATAGGCGAGCAGACAGGAAGGGACTCCTTTCAACGAAGCTAGATGAGCTATTATCCTGCTTGGTTGCCTCGTACGGCACTTAAGGCATGATTGCGCTGCAAACTACAATTCAACTCGGAAAAATTAATTGTAGATCGGCTGTAACCTTTCCAAGTTGGGGCGGTGTCCACAATCAAATACCTCAAAAAAACTCAATCTCATCGGGTTGGATTCGCTATCAGACAACGCGCTTATGCTCCGGGTGAAGGCCGGGGAAGTAGACCGGATGGGCTTGCTCTTCGAGCGCTACCACCGCAAGCTATTCGGTTTTCTTTACCATATGCTTGGGCGGGCCGACGCCAGCGAAGACTTGGTACAGAACGTGTTTTACCGCATGCTCAAGTACCGCCACACCTACACGGGGGAGGGCGAGTTTCGGTCTTGGATGTACCACTTGGCCCGCAACGTACTGGCCGACCACGTCAAGAAAAACCGGCACGCTACCCGCCACACCGACGTAGCCGACCTGGCCGAACAAATCAGCGGCGGCACCCATGCCGATGAGCGACTGCAAAAGGAACAGGAAGTAGCTACCCTGCACCGCGCCCTGGAAAAGCTTAGTCCCGAAAACCGCGAGGTATTGGTGCTGAGCCGCTTTCAGGAGTTGAAATACGAGGAAATAGCCCGAGTGCTGGATACCAGCGAAGGCGCCGTGAAAGTCCGCGTGCACCGGGCCATGAACGAGCTAAAGAAAATTTACCTGCGAATCGAGAATTGAAGTGAAGGCCATGAATTGCGAACAAGCTGAAAATAAATTGATCGACTACCTGAACCAGCAGCTACCAGCGGCGGAGCAGGACGCCTTGCGAGCCCACCTGGCGCATTGCCCGGCGTGCCAAGAGGAGCTTGAAACCATGCAGCATATGTGGCACACACTCGGTAGCGTACGGGTGCCAGAGCCAAGCGAAAACGTGCGTCCAGCTTTCTATTCGATGCTGGCCTCCTACAAAGAAGAGCAGGCGGCAACTTCGAAATTCTCGCTGGCTGGTTTGCGGCAGTGGCTGCAAACACTGGTGCTGCCCCGGCCCGTGGTACAGCTGGCGTATAGCCTCTGCCTAGTAGGCGTAGGGCTGGCGGCCGGATGGTGGCTCAACACCCGCAAGGTAACCCCAAGTCCTGACCAGCAACAACTCGCCTCGCTGAGCAAGCAAGTGGAGAAGATGCAGCAGGTGATGCTGCTCACGCTCATCGAAAACCCATCGGCTACGGAGCGGCTACGGGCCGTGAGCTACACCAAGGAGCTGAGCAGTGCCAACCCAAGAGTGGTAGAGGCGCTCCTGAGCACGCTGAACCACGACGAAAACGTGAACGTGCGCCTCGCTACGCTGGAAGCCCTGGCGGCCCTAGCCTACGACCCCGCTGTGCGCCTCGGGCTGGTGCAGGCCCTGCCGCAACAAGAGTCGCCGCTAGTGCAGTCGGCGCTGGCCGATGTGATGGTGCAGTTGCAAGACAAACGCTCGGTGCAGCCGCTGCGCCGCCTCCTGGCTCAACCCGACCTAAACGAGGCCGTGAAAAGCAAAATTCAAGAAAGCCTGAAGTCTTTGTCCGACGGGCAGCCTAGTAAATCTTCCACCTCAACTCCCAAGACCTACCATGAAACGCTCCATCATCCCCGGCCTGATCGGGCTGCTCGTACTATCGTCTAGTGGCCAGTTGTGGGCCCAAAAAAGTGAGTTCAAAGAGAAAATCAGCAAGGAGTTTGCCCTGACGACCGATGCCGGCCGCAACACGCTGGCCTTGTACAACATTGATGGGGCCGTGAGCGTGCAAGGCTATGCTGGCAACAAAGTGGTGATTGAAGTCACGAAAACCATCCGGGCCGATGATGCTCAAACCCTGGAAGTAGGCAAGAAAGAAGCGCAGCTCGATTTCATTCAGCGCAACGACAGCCTAGTAGCCTACATGAAAGCACCGTTCGACTCGCGGCCGAGGCGCAACCAGAACATCAACCACCAAGACATCGACTACCGCTACTCCTTCGACTACGTGGTGAAGGTGCCCTACCAGATGAATCTGCACGTGTCGACCATAAACAACGGGGCTGTGCTGGTGCAGGATGTGGCCGGCAAGATGAACGCCTACAACGTGAACGGGCCCGTGACGTTGCGCAACATAAAAGGCACCACCAAAGCCCGCACCATCAACGGAAACCTGGAGGCCACATACGCCGCCAACCCGCCCGGCCCTTCGTCCTACAACACCATCAACGGGCAGATCAAGGTGACGTATCCAGCCGATTTGTCGGCGGATATCCACTTCAAAGCCATGCACGGAGAGCTATACACTGACTTTCCGAATGCGGAAACGCTGCCCGTGCAAGTCACCCAAAACAAACAAAGTGCCGGCGGCGGCACCCAATACAAACTCACCAAGGATACAGTCCTGCGATTGGGGAAAGGCGGCAAAGATTTTCGCTTTGAAACCATCAACGGCAGCGTAACCATCAAACAGCAACCCAAATGAATACCTCTTATACAGTAACCACCTTGCGCAACCTTATAGGAAGCTTTTGCCTGACGATGTTGCTTGGCGCCGCGGTGCCAGCTACGGCCCAAACCACCAACAAAGAACAAATTGTTGTCGCGCTTAGCAACCCCGGCAAACCCGGCTTGATAAGTGTGAAGCTGGTCGGCGGCTCGATTACCGTGGTAGGCTACAGCGGCAAAGATGTGGTGATTGACGCCACTTCCCGCACCGGCCGCCAGTCCAACCGGAGCGTGCCACCTGCCGCAGCAGGCATGAAACGCATAGAAACCAGCAACAGCTTCGACCTCACCGCCGACGAAAACAACAACGAAGTGTCCATCAAAACCAACTCCTGGAAGAACCCCATCGATTTGGTGATCAAAGTGCCCCAGCGGTTTTCGTTGCAAGTCGGCACGGTGCAGCACGGCGACATCACGGTTGAAAACGTAGCCGGCGAATTGGAAGTCAGCAACGTCAACGGCGCTATTCAGCTAAACCAAGTGTCGGGCTCGGCCGTGGCCAACACGGTGAATGGCGCAATAAAAGCCACGTTCAAAAATGTAACTGCTGGTGCGCCTATGGCCTTTTCTACCGTCAATGGCCAAGTTGATCTTACACTGCCAAGCAGTGCTAAAGCGGGATTGAAGCTGAAATCCGACTACGGTGAAATCTATTCCGACTTCGACCTAGTAACCGAGAAAAGCCCGGCCAAAGTGGCGCGCACCAACCAAGGAGGCATGTCCCGCGTGACCATCGACGACTGGACCTACGGCAAGATCAACGGCGGGGGCGCCGAAATCATGATGAAGACCCTGCACGGCAACATCTACATCCGCAAAGCGAAGTAGAAGCTTCCCTGAAAGCGAAACATCCTCCGGGCTACGAGTGCAAACCGACAACCAGCGGGTTGTTGAAAGCACTCGTAGCCCGGAGGATGTAGTGTTTTAGGCGGAAGGCAATGGCTGCTGCTGAGGCTGCTTACTAACAGCTACTAGCTGCTCCGCAATGGTACGGGCGTGGCGGATACAGTCGGGCACGCCTACGCCGCCGCGCCAGTTAGCCACGCTCCAGATGCCGTGCGCCTGCAAAGCATCCGTAGTGGCGTGGGCTGCTACAATGTGCTGGTCGTACTGCGGAATGGCCTTTTTCCATAAGTACCGGTACTGCCAGATAGGCTGCTTGGCTTTGATGGCATAAAAGCGGCTCAGTTCCTCATGTACCGCCGCTTTTTGCGTGGCCTCCGGTTGCAGAGCGTGCTCTTCGTATTGCGCGCCACCCACAAAAGTCGTGAATAGCACCTGCCCGGCGGGTACCCGGTTGGGGTAGATAGAACTGGTCCAGATGCTGCCCGCGGCGTAAGGGCGCTCCACTTTGGGGTTAAGCGCCCCAAATCCATTGAGCGGATGGCCCACATCCTCGCGGCGGTAGGCGGTATAAACAGCGGCCATCGGCGGATACTTAACTGCCGCCAGCGCCGCCGCGGCCTCCGGAAAGTGCGGTTGCAGCAAAGGGGCAGCCGCAAAAGCCGGCACTGACAGCACTACCGCATCATAAGCAAAGCCGCCATTGGAGCCCGCCGAGGTGTGTACTTGGTAGCGGCCATCGGCGGTGCGGTGTAAGGCTTGCACCCGCTGGCCGGGGTGACGGTGAGTGAGGCGCGCTGCCAACGTATCGGTGAGGTGCTGGATGCCATTGCGCAGCGTAATAATGCGGCGGCGGCCAGCACCACCGCCGGATTTGGCTAAGCCACGTAGCACGGAGCCGTATTGTTGCTCGAGAGCCGCCACTTTGCTAAACGTCTTGTGAACTAGGAGTTGCGCCGGGTCGCCGGCATAGATGCCGGAAATGAACGGATTGACGGCGTAGTCTACAATCTCGGGGCCGAAGCGGCGGCGAAAAAAAGCGGCTACGGTTTCGTTGGGGTCGAGTGGGGCGGCGGGGCGGTTCAGCTCCCGTAGGATGTTGAACTTCGCTTTCCAGCTGAAAAAACCGTTGGTAAGCAGAGCGGGCGGCGAGCTAGGAAGTTGCTGGTAACGGCCGTTGCGCAGCACGTAGCGGTGCTTGCTTACTTCGGCGGCATCCTGAATTTCGTTGGTTAAGCCTAGCTCGGTTATCAATTCCAATAGCTCGTCGCTTAGCTGCAAGGAATTGGGGCCAGTTTCCAACAAATAGCCATCTTGGTGCTGCACTGAGGCTAGGGAGCCACCCGGCGTGGCTTCGGCTTCAAACAAGTCGTAGGCTATGCCGGCTTTCTGCAGCTGCCATGCCAGCGTAAGGCCCGAAATACCGCCGCCTAGGATAGCTATGGTCATGGGGAAGAAGTAAGTGGTGAAACTGCGAGTGCAAAGCTGCACCACATTTTTGTTCGGACAGAGGCTTTCCGTCTTGGAACAAAGAAAACAACCAACTTCGCACTTCGTTTTGGTTTAAAATTCCGCGTTTCACCCACCCATTGCCATGCCTGCAACCAACAAAGCCGTTTTCCTGGACCGAGACGGCGTCTTGAACCATGAAATCGGGGACTATGTGTGGCAGCCTGATAAGTTCGTCGTCATGGAAGGCGTACCCGAAAGTCTGGCGCAGCTTAAGCGGGCGGGTTACTACCTAATCGTCGTCACCAATCAAGCCGGTATTGCCAAAGGGCTTTACACAGCCGCCGACGTGCAGGCGTGTCATGCCAAATTGCAAGCTGTCTGCGGCAATTTGCTGGATGCGCTGTATTTCGCACCAGCCCACCCGAGCGTTTCGGAGTCGCTGCTCCGCAAGCCTGATTCGCTGATGCTGGAGAAAGCGTTGGCTCGCTTTCACCTCGACCCTGCGCAATGCTGGATGGTGGGCGACCGGTACCGGGATATGGAAGCCGGTAAAAAAGCCGGCGTGCACAGCATCCTAGTCGGTGAGGAAGAAACAATAGCCTATCAACCCCGGGTGAAAGATCTGCCAGCGGCTGTGCAGCTAATTCTAAACTCTGTACCTAGCTCGATAATCGGAGCCAGCTAAAGCAACAGGCATTAAGAAGCAGAAAGCCGGCCTCTACAACGAGAGGTCGGCTTTCTGCTTTCGTAACAACGTGCTTGCTACTGCCGCGCTACAGTAGGCTGAGCAACGCTCGCCGTAACCGACGAAGCTACATGCGTAGCGGGTTTGGTGCTGCTGTAAGCAGGGCACTTGGTGGTGCAAGAGCTAAGACCTGCAAGGCCTAAAGCAACAAAAAGCAGAGCTGTTTTCATATATAAATGCAAATTATTGAATGTTTGAGTCAGGTCAAAAGGCTATACACTAACGCTTTCTGTGAAGGTAACGTTAACGAAACCCCGAAATTGTTCTGACCTTCTGAAGATACCCATTAAAGGCCTAAAAGCAAAAGGTCAGCTTCCGCATAAAGCAGAAGCTGACCTTTTTAGGTTCCGAAAGTCGGAATAGTATTTTCTACTCGGGCTTACTGACGGGCTGCGGGAGTAGTAGCCGTTGAGGCTGTAATAGGTGTAGAGACGCGGTTGGCGGCTTTCGTGCTAGAGTAAGCCGGGCACTGCGTTTTGTTGCATGCGCTTAAACCCAAAACGGCTACGGAAGCCAAAAGGAGTAGCTTTTTCATCATCAAGTAGTTGAATTGAATTTTATAGAAGAAGATCAGCCTCAAAAATAGGATTTTCCAGCGGGACAGCCAAGCCGTCCCGCTGGAAAATTAACTACTTTATTTATTGATAACCTAAGATGCGCATCATTGAAGCGCTGTCTTGCTTTTCAGCAAACACGCGGTCAGTTAACGTACCGTCTTCATCCCGATCCAAGATTACCAACTTAGGAGCCGGGATTAGGCAATGTTTGATGCCGCCGTAGCCGCTCAAGCTTTCCTGATAAGCACCGGTATGGAAGAAACCAACATACAAGGGCTGCTCGTCGGCGGGTTTGCGCTCGGGCAAGAAAACCTGATATATGTGCTTCTCAGCATTATAATAATCCTGTGAATCGCAGGTCAGACCACCCAACTGGCACCTTTTGTACTGCTTGTTCCAGCCATTGAGAGCCAGCATAATGAAGCGCTGGTTCAGAGCCCACGTGTCGGGGAGGTTGGTGATGAACGAGCCGTCAATCATGTACCACAACTCTTTGTCGTTCTGAAGTTTCTCGTCCAGAATAGAGTAAATAGTAGCGCCCGATTCGCCTACCGTGAAGATGCCAAACTCCGTGAAAACGTCTGGCTCCGGCACGCCTTCTTCCCCGCAGATGCGCTTGATGGTGCGCAGCACCTCGGCAATCATATAGGGGTAGTCGTACTCGGGCTGAATCGAGGTCTGGATGGGCAGGCCGCCCCCAATGTCGATGGTGGTCAGCGTGTCGCAGACCTTGCGCAGTTCGCAGTACTTGTGCACGAAGCGGCTCAACTCCGACCAGTAGTACGACGTGTCCTTGATGCCGGTGTTGATGAAGTAGTGCAGCATCTTCAGCTCGAAGCGCGGGTCGTCCTTGATGCGCTGCTGGTACAACGGAATGGCATCGGCGTAGCGGATGCCGAGGCGCGACGTATAGAACTGGAAGCGCGGCTCTTCGTCGGAGGCCAGACGCATGCCGAGGTTGCACTTCTCCCGCACGTGGTCGTGGTAGTACTGCACCTCGTTCGGCGAATCCAGGATGGGCATGCAGTTCACGAACCCGTCGTTGATGAGGTCGGTAATTTCTTGCTTGTATTCTTCGGGCTTGAAGCCGTTACAGATGATAAACGTGTCTTTGGAGACCTTGCCTTTGGCGTGCATGGCCCGAATGATGCTAATATCAAACCACGACGAGGTTTCGATGTGCACGTCGTTTTTGAGGGCTTCTTCTACCACAAATGAAAAGTGCGACGCCTTGGTGCAGTAGGCGTAAGAGTAGCGCCCCTGGTAGCCAGTCTGCTCGATTCCTTCTTTGAACCACTGCTTGGCGCGCTGAATTTGGGAACTTATGCGGGGGAGGTAGGCGATGCGCAGCGGCGTACCGTGCTTTTCTACCAGAGCCATCAGATCGATGTCGTGAAAGCGTAGTTCGTTCTGCTCTACGCTAAACTCCTGGCTCGGAAAGTCGAAAGTTTGGGAAATCAGGTCGTGATAGGTATCCATTGAAGGGTTTTAGGGGAGGCTTTTATAAGGGTAACTGTTATCCTGAACAGTCAACGAAGGAGCTTTCTCACGCGTGAACACGCCGTTGCTAGGACTTGTTCGGCGGATAATAATAAGATCATTCGCGAGGGCAGGTGAACCGATGAGGTTGGAGGAAACGGCCGCTGAGGTTGAATTTCTAAACTCGACGGCTTTTGTCGAACTTGCGACCCGCAAAGATACCCCTCCCATGGGGTTTTGGTTGTGCTATGTTCGTTGGTCCCGGCGGAAGGTCCGTCGTCGCCAAGCCTGACCGGGCTGTGTCCCGTCGTCAATCGGCCAGCATATAAACCACTCTAACTTTTTTTCTGCTATGTAATATGCGACGCATCAAGCTTTTGGAAGTTCGGTCCGAACTCGGAGCCGGTACCCGAGGCGCTAGTATGGGCGTTGATGCCCTGAAGGTGGCTTGCCTCAACAAAGGGTGCGACTACTTCCGCCGGTTTAATTCGGTTGTCGTACCCGACCTAAACCATGTGCTCTTTGAGCCCAACCTCTTTCCGTACGCCCGCCACATCGACTCGATTTACACCGTGCAGCGGGCCGTGGCCAGCGCCGTCGAGCAGACGCTACGCTTCGGAGAGTTTCCGCTGGTGCTGTCCGCCGACCACAGCAGCGCCAACGCCACCATTGCCGGCATCAAGGCCGCCTATCCGAACAAAACGCTAGGCGTTATCTGGATTGATGCCCACGCCGACATCCACTCGCCCTATACCACGCCCTCGGGCAATGTGCACGGCATGCCACTGGCCGCGTCCTTGGCCGAAGACAACCGCGAATGCCAGCGCCAACAGCCCGACCAGGAAACTGAATTCTTCTGGCAGCGCCTCAAAAACCTGAGCGTGCCCGGCCCGCGCCTGCGCCCCGAACACTTGGTGTATGTGGCCGTCCGCGACACCGAGCCTGAAGAAGAAGCGCTGATTGAGCGCCTGGGTATCCGCTGGATTCGCCTGCCCGAAATTCAGCAGAAAGGTTCCCGCCAACTTACCCGCGAAATCTATGAGCACCTGCGTTTCTGCGACATGGTGTACATTTCCTTTGATGTAGATAGCCTCGACGCAAGTTTCAGCCGGGGCACTGGTACGCCCGTAGCCGACGGCTTGTACTTGTCGGAAGGTGAAAACCTGTGCCAAGACCTGCTGGAAAACGAGCGGGTAGTGTGTTTCGAGATGGGCGAAATCAACCCCACTCTCGACAACGAAAACACCATGGCGAACAACGCTTTCAACATCCTGGAAAAAGCTACCGATGCTATTGAGCGCCGCCTGCGCATGGATGAAGTGGTGAGCAGGTAATAGCTTTAGTTCCCGCAATTGCCTGCTATGCCTCCTAAAATAGATATCCACGCAAGTTGGCATTCAACAATCAGAACGTCATGCTGAGCTTGTCGAAGCATCTCGCGTGCTGATGTTGCCAAACTAGTTCAACGATGCGAGCGAGATGCTTCGGCTCCGCTCAGCCTGACGTTCTTGTGGTAATGACAAAGATCCTGTTTGACTTTACTACCCTCTTCAGAAAGCATTAATAGAATTTAGTAGCAGAAAAGCAGATATCAGCTTGTGCTATTTTTTCCGTCTGCATCCGGCTGGGGTTTTTACCTTTGCAGCAGTGGAAGCCCGGCGCGGCTGCCCGTTCCTTTCTTATGAAGCAGATTTTCCGGAACCGAAATCAACGACGACTGTAGCGTAAGCCACGCTTGCTCCGCCAGACACCTAGGCTATATAGGGCCTTGCTAGCCATCGGCGCAAGATGCAGCTTACGCATCACCCGCCTTTTCGTCTCCTGAAATTCATCTTCCCGAAGCTGTTTTAGCTTCTTTTCAGCGTTCCGCTTTTCCGTGCAACAACTCGAACAGACCCTCAAAACTGCGCTCGGCGTGGCTTTTCAAAATGTATTTGGCACTGAGGTGCCCACCGCCCAACTCGTATTGCAGCCGACGCGCAAAGACTTTGCCGGCTCATTCACGCTGGTTACGTTTCCGTTCACCAAATCCCTAGGCAAAGGCCCCGAGCAAATCGGGCAGGCGGTAGGGGAGTGGCTGGTGGCCAACGAGCCGGCTGTCAAGGGCTTCAACGTAGTGAAAGGCTTTCTGAACCTGGAAATTGCCGATGCGCAGTGGCTGACTGTATTCGAGCAGTTGCGGCAATTGCCTGATGGCGCACCCGTAGCTACTGGCGGTCCGCAGAATGTGGTGGTGGAGTATTCGTCGCCCAACACCAACAAGCCGCTACACCTAGGCCACCTGCGCAACAACTTCCTCGGTTACTCGGTGGCCGAGATACTGAAAGCTACCGGCGCGACGGTCACCAAAGCCAATTTGGTCAACGACCGGGGTATTCACATCTGTAAGTCGATGCTGGCTTACCAACAGTATGGCCAAGGTGAAACGCCGCAGAGTGCCGGTATCAAGGGCGACCACCTTGCAGGCAAGTACTACGTGCTGTTCGAGAAGCATTACCGGGAGCAAATAAAGCAACTGGAAGCGGAGGGCGTAGCCACCGACATAGCCAAGCGGAAGGCTCCGCTGATGCTGGAGGCGCAAGACATGCTGCTGAAGTGGGAAGCCAACGACGAAGAAGTGGTAGGCCTGTGGAAGCAGATGAACGGGTGGGTGTACGAAGGCTTCGACGAAACCTACAAGAACATTGGCGTCAATTTCGACAAGTTCTACTACGAGTCGCAGACCTATTTGCTTGGCAAGGAGCGGGTGGAGGAAGGCTTGCAAAAAGGTGTGTTCTTTAAGAAAGAAGACGGTTCGGTGTGGGTGGACTTGCAAGCCGAAGGCCTCGACGAGAAGCTGCTGCTCCGCGCCGACGGCACTTCCGTCTACATCACCCAAGATCTAGGCACAGCCGAGCTGAAGTACCAGGATTTCCACTACGACCTGTCGGTCTACGTCATAGCCGACGAGCAGAACTACCACATGCAGGTGCTAAAGGCGGTGTTGGCCAAGCTCGGCAAACCCTACGCCGATGCTATTTATCACCTCAGCTACGGCATGGTAGATTTGCCGTCGGGCAAGATGAAAAGCCGGGAAGGTACCGTAGTAGACGCCGACGAGCTGGTGCGCGAAGTGGTGGAAGCTGCCAAGCAAGCCACACTGGAAAAAGGCAAGATTGAAGGCCTATCAGAAGAAGAAGCCGCGCAACTATTCCACATGCTCGGCTTGGGGGCACTCAAGTATTACCTGCTGAAAGTGGACCCCAAGAAGCGGATGCTCTTCAACCCCGAAGAATCGGTGAGCTTGGAAGGCCACACTGGCCCCTTTATTCAGTACAGCCACGCCCGTATTTCCAGCATTCTGCGCAAAGCTGCCGAGCAAGGCGTAGGGGTGGATGCCCCCTTGACCAGCCTCACGGAGATACACGACACCGAGCGGGAAATGATTCAGGAGCTAGGCCGCTATGCTGCCGTGGTGGCGGAAGCTGCCCGTGCGCAGTCGCCGGCTTTGGTAGCGCAGTATGCGTATGATGTGGCTAAGGCCTACAACCGCTTCTACACGGAAGTGCCCATCTTCATTGAGCCTGATGCGGCGAAGAAAGCTTTCCGCGTTGCGCTTTCTGCCCAAACGGCCCGCGCCATCAAGAGTAGCATGGGGCTGCTAGGCATCCAAGTTCCAGAGCGGATGTAGCATTTGGGGTAGAGCCATTCTTCTGCTCTTGCCGAATGTTCTTAACACAAGCCCTTGCCAATTGCATAATCGGTGAGGGCTTGTCGCTTCAATAAATCTCCCATTCCTAAATAGGAGGCCCAACTGTATACTGCGGCCCCCGAAAGATTGTTTCCCATGAAAAGCGTAGCTGTTTATTGCGGTTCCAGCGCCGGAACCAACGAAATCTACACCCAACAAGCGCATGAAATGGGCCGCTTATTGGTTGAGCGGAACATGACGCTGGTGTACGGCGGCGGCCGCGTGGGGCTGATGGGCACAGTGGCCGACAGCGTCATGCAGCACGGCGGCAAAGCCATTGGCGTCATCCCCGATTTCCTGGCCAACAAGGAATTAGCCCACAATGGTCTGACCGAGCTACACATCGTGAAGACCATGCACGAGCGTAAACTACTGATGGCTGACTTGGCGGAAGGGTTTGTGGCCATGCCCGGCGGTTACGGCACGTTGGAAGAGCTATTCGAGGTTCTGACTTGGGGCCAACTCGGCTTGCACCGTAAGGCCATCGGGTTGCTCAACGTGGAAGGCTACTACGACCACCTGCTCCGCGCCCTCAACCACATGGTGCAAGAAGGCCTGCTCCGCGCCGAAAATCGCCAGCAACTTCTCAACGACCCTACTCCCAATGGCATCATCGACCAGATGCTGGCCTATGTGCCCGTAGAAGTCCCGAAGTGGTTGAGCCCAAGCACGACCTGATCATCTTTTCAGACAACTAAAGCTATGGCAAAGCCCGGCGGGGCTGGCGGCAAAAACTTGGGCCTTCTCCAGCTGTTTAGTGCTAAAATCCCGGTTTATTTGTTTAGCTAACGAGGTACTGATTTGAATTTCAGCCAGGGCCACCAATAAATAATCTGCAACTTCTGTGATATGAAAAGCCTTTTTCTACTAGGAGTACTGGCCGCTTGCGGCCTTTCTTTTACTGTTTCCAACCCCTCTGCTAGCGTCCCCGCCATGACCGAAACCACTGCTCCGGCTACCGTGTACGATTTCACCGTTAAGGCCATTGATGGCAAAGACGTGAAGCTCAGCCAATACAAAGGCAAGAAGCTGCTCATCGTGAACACCGCCTCGGAATGCGGCTACACGCCCCAGTACAAAGAGCTGGAAGAACTCTATAAAAAGCACGGCGACAAAGTGACCGTACTCGGCTTTCCGGCCAACAATTTCGGTGGGCAGGAGCCCGGCACCAACGAGCAAATTTCCAGCTTCTGCGAGAAAAACTACGGCGTAACCTTCCCGCTCTTCTCGAAAATATCAGTGAAAGGCGACGACACGGCACCCCTCTACAAGTTTCTGTCGGATAAAGCAAAGAACGGCGCCGTGAGCGACGCACCAAGCTGGAATTTCTGCAAATATTTGGTTGACGAGCAGGGCCATGTAGTCGGCTTTTACCCATCTAAAGTGAAGCCGCTGAGCGAAGAATTGGTAGCGGCTATTTTGAAGTAAACCGCCGCTTTACGCAGTACCTTTGCATCCTCAAGCGTGGCTTTTGATCTGGCAGATGTCCTATCAAAGACCACGCGTGAGGATGACGCTTTTTATATCGTTATGACTTCCTCCAACCCCTCTTCCCCTGTCGCCTCAATCAGTCCTGCTAAGGCTTGGATTTCAGCTTTTCGGCCGCGTACACTGCCTTTGGCATTAGCTAGTATTCTCACGGGTGGTTTCCTGGCGGCGTCGCACGGTCAGTTCCGGGGCGAAGTAGTGGGATTGGCGGCCCTCACCACTATTCTGCTCCAAATCCTGAGCAACCTCGCCAATGACTACGGCGACTCGCAAAATGGGGCGGATAGTGTGCACCGCGAAGGGCCGCAACGGGCCGTGCAGAGCGGAGCCATTACACCCGAGCAAATGAAGCGTGGGATGGCTCTCTTTAGCGGCCTCTCGCTGCTGAGTGGTTTGACGTTGCTGTGGGTGGCACTTGGCACGGCGGGCGCCTGGATCTTTGTTACATTTTTCGTGCTCGGCCTAACGGCCATTTGGGCTGCAGTGAACTATACGGCAGGCTCTAAGCCCTACGGCTACGCAGGCCTCGGCGACTTATCAGTGTTTATATTCTTTGGCATTGTGGGCGTGTGTGGCACCTATTTCTTGCAAACCCGCACGCTGCCGTTGGGTGTGCTCTTGCCTGCCGCTGCCCTAGGCTGCTTCGCTACGGCTGTGCTCAACGTGAACAACATCCGGGACATTCGCTCCGATGAGCTAGCCGGCAAAATCACGATTCCCGTGCGGCTAGGCCCATCCCATGCCCGCCGTTACCACTGGCTGCTGTTGCTGCTCGGGTTTGGAAGCGCAGTGGTGTACGTGGCGCTGTCGTATCATTCGGTGTGGCAGTGGCTGTTTGTGCTGGCGGCGCCGCTGCTACTCTTCAACGCCCGGGCCGTGTGGCAGCGCCAAGATTCTATGCAACTCGATCCGCTGCTCAAGCAAATGGCACTAAGCACACTCGTGTTCACCCTGCTATTTGGAATAGGACAAGTCATATAGCTCACTAAGCAGCAAGATAGAAACCGGCCCCGGCCGGTTTTTTTGTGCGCTAATTTTATTTGCAACATAGTTGCGAAATAATTGAATGAATTATATTTGCATCATTGTTGCATTTAAAAACAGGTACTATGAATTTATACGACGTCATCATTGTAGGAGGGAGCCACGCTGGATTAAGCACCGCCATGACACTAGGGCGCTCTTTGCGCCGTGTGCTTGTGATCGACAACAACCAGCCTTGCAACCGCCAAACACCCTACTCTCACAACTTTCTGACCCGCGACGGAGAAACGCCGGCTACCATAGCAGCTATTGCGCGGGAGCAGGTGCTACGTTATCCGACGGTGACGCTGCAAACGGCCACGGTGGTAGGTGCAGCAGCAGTGGAGGACGGATTTGAGGTGACAACCGCCGTAGGAGAGGTACTGCAAACTCGAAAATTGTTGCTCGCTACCGGCCTAAAGGACGAAATGCTACCTATTACAGGCTTTGCCGAATGTTGGGGTATTTCGGTGCTGCACTGCCCCTATTGCCACGGTTACGAGGTGCACGGCGACAAACTAGGTATTCTTGCCAATGGGAACACCGCCGCAGAGCTTGTAAGTCTGATCTATAACTGGAGCCGCGACTTAGTGTTGTTTACCAACGGCCCTGCCGATTTCACTGCCGAACAAATAGCTAGCCTTCAGGCTCGTAAGGTTCAGCTAGTGGAAACGCCAATAGTTGAACTAGAGCATAGCAACGGCCGCTTGCACACAGTGCGTACCACCGATGGAATTGCTTATGCGCTGCACGCCATTTTTGCTCGCGTCCCGTTCCGTCAGCACAGCGACTTAGCCGCGCAACTCAACTGTACTCTCACCGACAACGGCCTCATTCAGGCCACCGAATTCGGTGAAACCAACGTGCCTGGTTTATTCGCGGCCGGCGACAACACCACGCTTATGCGACAAGTAGCCTCAGCCGTAGCTAATGGCACTAAAGCCGCCGCTTGGATCAATAAGGAGTTAATACAGCAAGGCGTATACAGCCCCGCAGCCATTCTGCAAGACTAGCGAACGAGCCGGCCTTAGAAAGGTGAGAAAATAATTCTCTGAGAGCCTTGAACGGTGTAGTGACGCTACATTGTGTCTTTCTGCACCGTTCATCCACTTAACTACAGTGGTTTTCAGAAGAGGAGACTATGCTTTTGCTGCTAAGCAAGTTATGTTTGTGGTGATATAGCTTTAGCCATGGCCAACGTCCTCGACCAACTTGCAACGTTTCATCCGCTAACTCTCTCGGAATGGCAGCAGTGGTTAGCCGCGCACTACACCAACTCGCCGGGAATCTGGCTGGTGTATTACAAGAAAGCTAGTGGTAAGCCCCGCGTCAGCTACGATGATGCCGTGGAAGAGGCCCTTTGCTACGGGTGGATTGACGGCCAAGCCCGTCGCCTCGACGATGAGCGGTCTATGCTACTGTTTACACCGCGCAAACCACGTAGCGTGTGGTCGAAGCCAAACAAGGAACGGGTAGTAAAACTGATAGAAGCAGAGCGCATGCTGGAAGCAGGTTTGCTGAAAATCAACATCGCCAAGCAAAACGGCTCCTGGGACGCCCTAACCGACAGCGATGCACAACTTGTTCCACCTGACCTAGCCGAGGCTTTGGAGGCAAATCAAATTGCTCAGCAGTATTTCACTGGCTTCAGCCCCTCAGCGCAGAAGAACATTTTAGCGTGGATTTCAAGCGCTAAACGCCCCGAAACCCGTGCCCAACGGGTGCTGGCAACAGTAATTTGCGCCGCTGAGAACAAGAAAGCTAGTCCTTACTATAAGTGATGGTTTCTGGTAAGGCATAAAAGAAAAAGCTCCCAATAAATCGGGAGCTTTTTCTTTTATGCCTTACTCTGCACTTGGAGTCGCAGGAACAACGGTTGGGGCTTCGGAAGCCGTGCCGGATGGTCCGCCTTCCGGGCGCGGACCGCGGCCTCCACGGTTACGCCCGCCCCGCTTGCGCCGGCGTTGGCCTTCCGCGCCTTCGGCACGGGGCTCTTGGGCTTGGTCTGCGCCTTCCTTCAGTTCACCTTGTGGGCGAGGCGCACGGGGCTCACGCGGCGGCCGGGCTTCTCTGGCTTCACCTTCTGGCCGCGGCGCACGGGGTGGGCGCTCATAAGGAACAGATGGTGCCTGACCCGCATCCAGCGCGGCTAGCGCGGCTTGAGCTTTGGCTATGCGCTCCTGGTGCTTGGGATCTTTGGGGTCGGGAGCACCAGAGCGAGCCGGACGGTTGCCGTCGCGGCCGCCGCTACGGGGGGCACGGTCGCCTTCCGGACGGGGGCCTCGGTCGCGGTTGCCACCGCCGGAGCGGCCACCCCGTTCGGGCCGGCCGCCAACTTTGCCATGTAAGCCAGCAAATCGTTTTGGGTCGAACTCTGGAGCCGGGCCTAAACCTAACTCTTCGGTGATGCTCTGCTTCTCTACTTCACGCTCGATCAGCTTTTCAATCTTCACTACTCGATCCTGGTCTTGGTCGGCAATGAAGGTGATGGCCGTGCCTTTGGTGGCCGCGCGGGCCGTACGGCCAATGCGGTGCACGTAGTCTTCGGCGGCGCGCGGGATGTCGTAGTTCACCACGTGGCTCAACGAATCAATGTCGATGCCGCGGCTGAGTACGTCGGTCGCCACGAGGATAGGAAACTTCTTGTTCTTGAAGTCACGCATGATTTGCTCGCGCTCCTCTTGCGTGCGGTCCGACGAAATCCCTTGGGCTTCGTAGCCGAGCTTGCTGATGGCCCGTACAATGCCGGCTACCGCTGCTTTCTGGCTAGTGAAGAGCACCATGCTCTGCACATCCTGGGTTTTGATGATGTGTTCGAGCAAATAAATCTTCTGGCGGTCGAAAGCCATGTAGAACTGCTGGTCGATGCCAGCAGCAGGCTTGGATACAGCCAGCCGGATTTCCTCGGGCTCGTTGAGAATCTGCTTGGAGAAGTCCCGAATTTTGCTGGGCATGGTGGCCGAGAACAGCAGCGTCTGCCGCTTTTTGGGCAGCTGACGCACGATGTTCAAGATGTCGTCGGAGAAGCCCATGTCCATCATCTTGTCGGCTTCATCAAGCACCAGATACTTCAGGGTGTCGAACTTCACGTAACCCATTTGCAAGTGCGCAATCAGGCGGCCGGGGGTAGCAATAATGATGTCGGCGCCGCTGGTGAGGGCACGCTTTTGCTGCTCCCAGTTCTCGCTCTTGCCACCGCCGTAGATGGCGATGCTGCTGGCTTCTACAAAGTAGCCAAAGCCCGTTACTTGCTCGTCGATTTGGGTGGCCAGCTCGCGCGTAGGCACCAGAATAAGCGTGGAAGTCGTGCCGTGTTTGGCATGCGAAATCTTGTCGAGCAGCGGCAGTAGATAGGCGGCGGTTTTGCCGGTACCCGTTTGCGCGCAGGCAATCAAGTCTTTTCCTTCGATGATCTTGGGAATGGCCTGCTCCTGAATCGGAGTGGCATTCTGATAATTCATGGCGTCCACGCCGGCCAGTAGGTCGTCGTGGAGGTTGAACTCGTGAAACGTCAAGGTGTAGCGAATTAAGATGAATAAATGGCTGACCTTGCTTTCCCGGTCAGCTGAACCGCTTGTATTACTGTAGCAAAGATAGGAGAAACGGCGGCGGCAGCGCTCAGCTTACGATTCGAGGATTTGTAACTGCATCCGCAGATCTTCTTCCCGAATTGGATAAGGCTGGTTGAACCGAATAGCTTGATACACGGCCTCGAACAAGCCCATATAATCGCCGCGCAGAGGCGCCATGGGCGTCACGGTTTTTTCGCCCGTTTCACTCATTGTAGTTAACGTGCCCACGGCCTCTAGTGGTTCCACACCGTAGGCATCGTCAAGTGGCGAAAGGCCACCGTCTAGTTGGGTTTCTTGCACATCGGTGCGACCTTTGCGTAGGCTACCACGGGTGCCGTGCAGCACGTAGGCTGGGCCAGGGTCGGCTACCAGCAGGCTAGTCGTCAGATATACGTTCAGGCCATTCGGGTAAAGCAGATGCACCTGGAAATAGTCGGTCACGCGGGAGTTGGGGCGGAAGCTGCCGAACGTCCGGCGAAACTCCGAAGGAGGGCCAAACAAGCTGAGAGCCTGGTCGAGGATGTGCGGCCCTAGGTCGTAGTTGAGGCCGGCGCCCGGCGTGGTGGGTTCTTCCTTGAAGACTTTGGTATGGATGGCTGCTTTGTATCGGTCGAAGCGGATGTGAACTTCAATCAACTGCCCAAGTTGGCCGCTTTCCACCACTTGCCGCACGGCCATAAAGTCGCTGTCCCAGCGCCGGTTCTGGTAGCCAAACACATGGCGATTCATTTCGCGTCCCAGCGCGTACAGCGCATCAATATCGGCGGCCGAAGTGCCTACCGGCTTTTCAATAAGCACATGCTTGCCGGCCCGCAAGGCGTCCATGGCCAAGCTGAAATGCGAATCATTGGGCGTATTCACCACGACTAGCTCAATAGCTGGGTCGTTGAGCAAGTCCGGTACGCTGTCGTAGCTGATAACGTGCGGATAGGTGGCTTGCATCTGCTTGCGGCTGCGCTCCACCACGGCCCGCAGTTCGAAGCCAGCATACGCGGCCAGAAAAGGCGCGTGAAATATCCGCCCCGACATACCGTAGGCGAGCAAACCAGTTTGAATAGGTGCCGTCATTTCGTTTTATGCTATTGATTCTTTGTTTTTCCAGAAGGCGTACGCAAAACCTACAACAAGGAAGGTAGAGCATCGACGCAGAATTATGCACCTTACAGCGTTAGCCATCACGCGCTAGTTCACGAAGTGCCTCCCGAACCACAAGAAACGAATAACGAAACTATGCTCGACCGTTTCTCTGCCCAAGCCGAACTATACGCCCGTTACCGCATCGATTATCCGCCGGAGCTGTACGAGTTTCTGCTGGCTTACACCCCGCACCGCGGGCAAGCGTGGGACTGTGCTACGGGCAACGGGCAAGTAGCCGTGGTGCTGGCCGAGCATTTCCAGCACGTGCACGCCACCGACATCAGCACCGCTCAGCTGGCTCAGGCTCCAGTTCGCCCCAATATCACCTACCAGGTGTCTCCTGCCGAACACACGCCCTTAGCAGCCGCTTCCATGAATTTGATAACGGTAGGGCAAGCCGTGCATTGGTTCGACGCCGACGCCTTCAACCAAGAGGTGCGCCGCGTAGCACGACCCGGCGCTACGGTGGCCGAATGGGGCTACGGCTTAGTGCAAGTGCACGAAACCTTGGATCCGCTCATCCGGCGGTTCTACGCCGAAACCATGCGACCGTATTGGGACGAAAACCGATGGCATATCGACGATGAATATGCTCGCATTTTGTTTCCGTTTGAGGCGGTACAGCACGCGCAGTTTCTGGTGCAGCGGCAGTGGTCGGCGGAGTGGTTTCTGAATTACCTGCGCACTTGGTCAAGCGTGGTGAAGTACGAAAAGCAGCACGGCCAGGACCCGGTGCTGCTCATTGCCGACCAACTGACGCAGCTATGGGGCCAGCAGCAGCGGGAAGTACGATTTCCGGTGTTTTTACGGTTGGGCAGGGTGGAAAGTCTGTAGCCCGAAGTGATACTAACTAATTACCTTGCTTGACATGGACGATTATTTCGGACTAGAAATTCCACCAGGCTGGAAGACAGGCGTGGAAGAGGTTTCCAACAACGTCTACAAAGTAGAGCTTCGGAATACCAACGAGCAAGTGGCTGGTGACACTAGCCATGATTTGAAAGCATCTCTGGAAAAATGTATTCAGGCCGCTCTAGAAATTGATGTGCAAATGAAACACCTGAGCAAGGGTATCGCACGTGCAAGAGGTGAATACTAAGCTACCCTTCCAGGGTCTCTTCGTTCTTGAACTTGCCTCGGTGCTGGCCGGGCCACAGGTGGGGCAATTTTTTGCCGAACTTGGGGCAGAGGTGCTGAAAGTGGAACCGCCCACTGGCGACGTTACTCGCTCTTGGCGCACCCCCGCCGAAGCCCAAGACACCACTGTCTCTGCGTATTTCAGCTGTGCCAATTGGGGCAAGCAATCCGTCGTGCTGGACTTGACTACCGCTGAAGGGCTTGCCGAAGTGCACCGCCTGGCAGCCCGCGCCGACATCGTACTGGTAAGTTACAAGCCCGGCGATGCCGAGAAACTTGCCGTGGACTATGCTACGCTAGCCGCCTTGAATTCGCGTCTGATATATGGCCACATCACCGGCTATGGGCCCGCTTCGTCGCGTGCTGGTTACGATGCGGTGCTACAGGCCGAAACTGGCTTTATGCATCTGAACACCTTACCCGGGCAAGAACCGCTCAAAATGCCCGTAGCCTTGGTAGACTTGCTGGCCGCGCATCAGCTTAAAGAAGGATTGCTCACGGCGCTTTACCAGCGCGAGAAAACAGGCAATGGCGCTTTGGTGGAAGTATCGTTGTTGAACAGCGCATTGGCCTCATTGGCCAATCAAGCTGCCACCTACCTCGTAACGAGCCACGACCCGCAGCCAATGGGCTCGGGCCACCCGAGTATAGTTCCGTACGGCACCGTGTACGAAGCAGCGGATGGGGTGCGGCTGTTGCTGGCTGTTGGCGCCGACCGGCAGTTTCAGCATCTGTGCAGCGTGTTGGCCCGGCCAGAATGGGCCCTGGACGCACGCTTTGCTACCAACAGCGCCCGCGTAGCACACCGCACGGAACTAGAGCAAAAGTTGCGCGAACAAATAGCTGCAGTAAGTGGTGCCACCTTGCTACAAGAGTTAGAGCAACGGCTGGTGCCGGCTGGCGCTGTGCGCACAATAGGGGAGGCCCTGAGCCACGAGTCAGCGCGGGATATGCTGTTGCCGCCAACCAGTGATTTCCCGCACCCTGGACTGCGCACGGTGGCTTTTCAGAGTAGTGGTTGGCCTACAGTTGAGCGGTTGCCTGCGCCTCCTGCATTGCTCTAGTGCGTAGAAGATGCCATGCAACTGAAACTACTAGTTTGCTACTTTACGTAGGTAAATAGTACTTGCCTAAGTTAAATTTCCTGATTCAACTTGTCGTACCGCCACTTATGGGGTGCGTTATTCTCCTACTGAATGGCTAAGAAGAAGAAAGAGCCCGTCCTCATCGATACCCCAACCGACGACGGTATGCCCGGTGCGCCGCAGGCACCAGCCACCACGGGTTCTACCAACACCGACAATGCGGCTCCAAATGCCGCCGGTGAGCCCGCCGATGCGCCCGCCGACCGCCTCGACCAGATTTTTGAAGGCCTCAAGCAAAAATCCTCGGCCAAGCAATCCATCTACCGCAACACCATGTCCACGTTCGACCTGTTGCGGAAAGTGACGCAGGAACTGGTAGTGGAACTGAGCCGCAAGATCACACCCGTCGATTCCACGGTCATCATCGAGTACCGCCCCATCAACGACATGGAGTTCCATATCCGATTCTCCGGCGACTTACTGGTGTTCGTCATGCACTCTAACATCGTCACGTTCCCCGAGGAGTACGGCCCTATGCCCACTAAATATGTGGAAGCTGATTTCCGCCGCCGGTTCTTCGGGCACATTATGGCGTACAATTTCATGGCCGACAGCATCAAGTACCAGCGCATGAACGACCCGGGCTATTTGGTCGGGCGTTTGCTTATCAACATCGACAACCACTACTTTTTGGAAGGCGTGCAGCAACTCGAACTGCCTGACAATGACATGTCTGACAACGTAGTGACGGCCGAGGGGATGAAGCTATTTGTGGAAAGCGCCATGATTGCCGCCGTCAACAACGACCTCATTGCGCCGCCACTCGACGATATTCAGAAGATATCGGTAAAGCAAAAACTGGAAAACCAGCAAGTCAGCCGCCCAAGCAAAGTGGGCTTCAGCTTCTCCCACGAACAGCAGTTGCACCACATTCTGTAATGAAAGTAGCGGCTGCGCAAAAGAACGTCATGCTGAGCGGAGCCGAAGCATCTCGCGTGCTGACGTTGGTTTAGTAATCAGGCCTCAGCACGCGAGATGCTTCGACTCCGCTCAGCATGACAGTTACTTTGACAGCAGCAACCTGCAAGAGGATCCGGCCCCACTCAAAACAACGGTCTATTTCACTCAAGGAGTAACTTACCGCCGCAGGTAGCCTACTTTCTCTCGCACTTTATTCAGCACTTCTGAGCCGTACGCTTGCGCTTTGCGGGCGCCTTCGGCAAGACGCGCATCTACTTCGGGTAGGTTGTTCATGTAAAACTTGAACTGCTCCCGCTCGGTAGCGAACCGGCGCAAGATTACCTCGTAGAGTGCCTGTTTGGCATGGCCGTAGCCATAGCCGCCGGCCAAGTAACGGGCGCGCATGTCGGCGATTTCGTCCGCAGTAGCGAGTAACGAGTATAGCTTGAAGGTGATGTCGGTATCCGGGTTCTTAGAGGCTTCAAGCGGAGTGCTGTCCGACACGATGCCTTTGATGGTTTTAAGCAAGGCTTTATCGTCGACGAAAATGTCGATGATGTTGCCGTAGCTCTTGCTCATTTTCTGGCCATCAATGCCGGGCACGGTCATCAACTGCTCATCCACTCGGGCTTTAGGCAATACAAAAGTTTCGCCGTAGCAGTTGTTGAAGGCGGAGGCAATGTCGCGGGTAATTTCCAGGTGCTGAATCTGGTCTTTACCTACGGGCACTACGTCGGTGTTGTAGAGCAGAATATCGGCTGCCATCAACACCGGGTACATAAACAAACCTGCTCTTACATCCGAGAGCCTATCCGACTTGTCTTTGAACGAGTGTGCATTGGCCAGCATCGGGTAGGGCGCAAAGCACGAGAGATACCAAGCTAGCTCAGTCACTTGCGGTACATCCGATTGGCGGTAGAATAAGTTCTTCTCGGTATCGAAGCCGCAAGCTAGCCACGACGCGGCTACGGCGTACGTGTTCTGGCGCAGCAATTCCGCGTCGCGCACGGTGGTCAGAGTGTGTAAATCAGCAATAAAGTACAACGACTCATTGGCTGCACTTTTCGACAGCTCTACGGCCGGAAGGATTGCGCCGAGTAGGTTGCCAAGGTGCGGGCGGCCTGTGCTCTGGATGCCGGTAAGAATGCGGGACATGGAATAGTTGTTAAGTACATGTTGTCAATTGGCGGTTTTACAGCTGCTGAATAGCTGGCAACTGATACCCTACAACGAACAACCTGAAGTTTATACGCTCACATTGGCAGTGGCCTCTTGCTGTAGCTCGGTGGTAGCCTCTTCGCCTAAATACCGGTCAATCAGGAAATGGGCGAGGTAGAGCACAGGCGTAAGCAAGATTGCAGCGGCGAATTTATACCAGTAATTGGTGTTCGCCACGTTTAGCACTTGGTCAAGTGTCCAGTTGCCAAATAAGTAGAAGGCCACGTACAGCACCACAAACGAGTCGACGAGCTGCGAGATGAGCGTGGAGCCGGTTGCGCGCAGCCACACGTAGCGGCCTTTGGTAGCGCGTCGTATGGCTTGAAACACGGTAGCATCCAGTACCTGCCCAATACCAAACGCTGTGATGGAGCCGGTGATGATACCCAATCCCTGCCGGAATATGCTTTGATAAGCAAAATCGATGTTGAAGGGCCGACCTTGCGGATCGGTTTTGTTTACGTCCAGCCAGAACGCCGCGGGTGGCAGCTTGGTGGTAACGTAAATCACGATGAAGGCAAACAGAATTAGGGCCACTGTGAGGTAACTCACGCGCAACACGCCGGCCCGCCCGAAATACTCGTTGATGATGTCCGTGGTGACAAATACTACGGGCCAGATCAGCACCCCGGCCGTAAGGTTGCCAGGCAAACCCATCAGGGCTTCTACCGAAAAAATCTTCACTCCAATGATTTCAGCCAGTAACGCATTTACAATGAAAATGCCGCTGAGAACCAAGTAGAGCTGCTGCTTCTTATGAAACATGGTAGTTAAAGGTCTGCATGAAGGACACTTGGCCGTAAGTAAGTTATAGAACGGAAGCGGACGGCCTGTCTGTGCAACTGTTTCAGTGTTACACGCTCACCGTCAAGCCTTCCGTAGCCAATTCAGTCCACTCGAACATACTTTGCGCTTCGGCCAACAGCGGGTTTAAGTCGCGGTAACGGCTAGAGAAGTGGCCGATAAGCAGCCGCTGCACTTGGGCCCGGCGAGCTAGCAAGCCAGCCTGGCGAGCCGTGGAGTGATGCGTAGTTAAGGCCCGGTCGCGCATCTCGTCCAGGAACGTGGCCTCGTGATAAAGCAAATCGACGCCGTGTACTAGGTCGGCGAGGCTTTCGGTGTAGAGAGTATCGGAGCAGAAAGCGTAACTGCGAGGCGCCTTGGGCTCGGTGGTTACCTCGAAGTTGTGAACCAGCACGTTGCCAGCCTCGTCGAATACATCTTCACCGAGCGTAAGGCCCGTGAGTTGGGCCGGGGTGAGGCCCGCTGGTAGCTTCTCCTTGACCAGTGGCCGCCGCTTGGGCAATTCCCGAAACAGATAGCCACAGCACGGAATCCGGTGCCGCATAGGCAGTGTGTGCACCGTCACGTGTTTGTCTTCGTAAACCAGAGCGTGCTGTGTGGTATCAACCACCGTAAAATTCAGCTCAAAACTTAGTTGGGTGAACGAATGCCGGAACTGCATGGTCAGCACTTCATCGAGGCCGCTAGGGCCAAAGAGTTGGAGCGGCTCGGTGCGGCCGTTGAGGTGCATGGTACCGAGCAAGCCAAACAACCCAAAATAATGGTCACCGTGCAGGTGAGAAATGAAAATGGTTTGGATGCGTTGATGGCGCAACTTGTACTCCATCAGGCGGCTTTGGGTGCCTTCGCCGCAGTCAATTAAGTACTGCGCGTTGCCCACGGTTAGTACCTGCGCCGTCTGGTGCCGGTCGAGAAAAGGCGTCGCCGACGCGCTACCCAAAATTTTCAGCTCAAACTCCATGTAAATTGATGAATGGTTGACTTGTTAAATGGCTGCCTGTTCAACGAGCCGTTTGAACGGGCAGCCATTTAACAAGTCAACCATGCAGCCATTCAACCATAAAAAGCAAATTGGTTGCCTGTTGTCAGTTACGGGAACCTGACAACTGACAACCAACAACTGATACCTCGAACCCCTATTCCTTGCTGGTCAGGTCACGCTCAATGGCGTGCAGGAAAATCCGGTCAATGCCTTCTTCCACGGTGGGCAGGATGTGCAGTACCGATTCGAGCTTGCTGATGGTGATAAGCTTCATTACGTGGTCTTGCAGACCAGTGAGTACCAACAAACCACCCGTAGAATTGCACAACCGGTTGGCAATCAGAATGGAGCTGAGGCCTGACGAGTCGGTGTACTTCACGTTGGTGAGGTCCAGAATCAGGTTGTTGATGCCTTCGGCATTCAGCTTCACAAATTCCGATTTCAGATCTGGAGCTACAGTTGTGTCTAGCTTCTTCTCGTCAATCGTAATTATCGTGTACGTTTCCTTTTTATCAATCGAGTACTTCATACCGTCGGTGGTTCGGGGTTTTTAGGGAGTTGCGAAGGTAACAAAAAAATGTTCGTTGGCAGCGTGTTCAGATACCAACAAGAGAGGTTTAATAAGGCTGCATCAACGGCTGGAAATTCCCCTGAAACCGAACGTAAGGGTGCTCCAATTACTTTGCCAATCTGCTTCTGGTAGCTTTGTAGTCACCATTCGCACGGCACTTACCATAAACTGACCAGGGTTGGATAATCGAAACAACACACGGCCGTTTTGGTTACTGTAAAGCCGGATAATTTTTACTGGCTGACCCACGGACCGTTGCCATACTTGTACCAGTTGGCCGGCCTTCGGTTGGCCATCGGCCAGCACTCGAATAGTAAGCGAGTTTCCGACTCGGAGTGTGTACGGATTTTGCTCGGGTACCAGTTCTAGAGGCATGCCCGTCGGTCGGCTCCAAGCCCGTGCAGTATCCGTAGTGACTGGGTTGCCTACCTGCACCAACAATTTAGTGCAGCGGCTGTAGGCTTCTCGGCCGGGTATGTTAAGCGCGCCGCGCTGTTGGCGCTGCAACAAGATGTAGTCGAGGCCATCCTCCTTTAAGTAGGCGTTGAATTTTTCGGCCTCAAGCGTGATGAAAGCATTATTGGTGGCAAGAACAACCATGTGAGTGCCGGGTTGCGCAAACGTGACGTTCGGCTGTAGCGTATCGCCGGTTGTGGCCTTGGCTAGAAGGTCTTCTACACCAAGCGGCGTGTAATGCACTAGGCGAGTAACGCGGCTGCTTTTGCCTGCCCACCGCTGGCCAGTGAAGTTTTCGCCTACGAAAACGGGTAGGTTGAGCGTGGTACCCGGCGCTACAAAAGACTGGAGTGGCATCAGCCAGAACTCGTGCGCCGCGGCCATAAAGGCAGCTGTGGCAAAGAACAGGACGGCAGCGTACTTCTTGTACAAGTGGGTGGTAGGCAAACAGAAAAGAATGTTGCTGCGAATTGAGAATTCGGTTAGCCTTTATAGAAAGCTAGGCCTGATTACGAAGGAGTTCAGAACCTGATTAAGTCTGCCCCACAGATAAGTAAGAGCAATATAACTGAACAACAAAATTTTATAAGTGGCCATGCAAACATTCAGATAATGGTATTGATTCTGTTTTCATGTTCTGTTTAACTTTTTAACCTTAAAAGTTCTACAAATGAAAACAACTTTCTTTTCTCAGACCCTGCCCTTTTTGCGCACGCTGTGTATGCTGCTTACGGGGGTAGCATTCAGTTTGGGTGTTTCTTCTTGCAGCGACGATGATGATACGCCGCCTACTGGCACGTCGCAAAATATTGTGCAGGTAGCCCAAGGAAATGCAGACTTCAGTATTCTAGTAGCCGCCGTAACGAAAGCCGACTTAGCGGCGACGCTAAGCAGCACGGGACCGTTTACGGTGTTTGCGCCCAACAATGCCGCCTTTGCCAAGCTGGCTGGCGGGCCCCTCGATGCCTTCAGCACCGCGGCTAAAATCAATGCCGTGACGGATGCCAATCAGATTGCGGCTCTTCGCAACGTGCTTCTCTACCACGTATTACCGGCCAATGTGCGGGCCGCCGACATTGCCGCCGGGGCCAGCACAGCTACCACCGCCAAGCCAGCCGGTACCAACGGCGTCAACGACAACACCCTATACCTATCCAAGTCAGGTACCTCCGTAGCCATCAACGGAGGTACGCAAGTTGTAACGGCTGATATTGCTGCCAGCAACGGCACCATTCACGCCATCGACAATGTATTGCTGCCTCCTAGCCAGACCATAGCAGCCATAGTAGTAGCCAGCGCAGCGGCCAATCCGGCGCAGTTCACGTTGTTGTTGGAAGCTTTGCAGCGTCCGGCGGCTTCGGCTCTGTTGGCGGCCGCCGCCAGCAACTCCTCTAACATCACCGTGTTTGCCCCCACCGACGCAGCCTTCCGGGCAGCCTTAACGGCGCTTAATTTGCAAAGCCTGAGCCAAGTACCAGATGCTACGTTGGTTGCTATTTTGCAGAAGCACATTGTGAGTAGTGGCCGAAGATTTTCGTCGGACCTAGCGCCCGGCAACTTAACTACCCTCAACGGCAACATCACCGTAGCGGCGGTGGCCAATGGCTTTACTGTGCGTGGTGGCACCGGTACGGCTGCCAATATTACCACTGCCAACGTGCTTGCAACCAATGGGGTAGTACACGTCATCGACCAAGTGCTGCTGCCTTAACAACCAGCAAGTTCGCAGAACCCAGCAAAAAGGCCCGGCTGTGCAGACAGCCGGGCCTTTTTGCTGGAATCAGGCGTTGTTTGTTCGGGTTTACTGCCGCTCCAAAGCCAGCGTGTAGGCACGGTCGTAGTAGATGCGTAAGTTTTTCCAGTCGAAGATTTCGGAGTTGCTTTCCACTTTGTTGCGCTGCATAATTCGCTCGCGGCGGGAGAGGAGCACAAAGTTCCAGAGCATTTCGGTCAGTTCCTCTGCCGACTCGTCGAAGCTTTTTTCCTGGCGCTGCACTACGTATATACCTTTGTCTTCGTGGGCTTCCACGTTTTGCATCACGTAGTCGCCGAAGCCGGAAAGGTCGGAGGTGACGGCTGGTACGCCGCGGGCCACGCACTCGAGTGGGGTGTAGCCCCAAGGTTCGTAGTAGCTCGGGAACACGCCCAAGTGGCAGCCCCGTACAAACTGGCCGTACTCCATGCCAAACAACGGCGAAGTAGGGGACACGAAATCGGGGTGATAGACGATCTTCACCCGGTCGTGCTTGTGGTTGATGAGGCCAGCCTGACGGACGAAATTGAGAATGTCGTCGTTTTTATCGTCGACTAGGTTGTGCGTGATAACGGAAGGCAGGTTGTTGGTTTTCCAGCTTTGCAGCGTGCGGCGGTAACGTAGCTTCCAATAATCATCAACCATGGCCGATAGGTCGGGCAGGCGGTGGTCGGTGGAGGCCGCCGCCGCGTAGAACAGCCGCTCGCCTACTTGCCGCTCAATCGCCTCGCAGGTTTCGTGTACCTCGTCGAGGATAGCCCGGTTTTGCAGAATCAGCGGGTTGATGCTGGTGAAGGGGCGCTTGGTGATGAAGAACATTACCACGTTGCCTTCCAGGCCGCTTTGCTGGAGCCGATAATTTAGCCGAGCCAGGGCTTCCAGCGTCAAATCGAAGCCTTTGTTGTGGTATTCGTAGCGGCCACTCGTAAATAGGTACAGCGTCTTATCCAGATCAAAAGAATAGCTCTGGAAGAAGTGCGCCATCACGAATTCGTGAATCTTGGCCTTGTACTGCTGGTGTAGGTTCTGGAACTCGTGCCCGGCCACAAACCGCTCGATGTTGAGGCCGTTCGGCAGCACCGCATCCGGAATCCTGTCGAGCAGATAAATACACTCCCGCACCGTCAGCTCACTTACCGTTGTAAACACGTGGGCACCGTGGGCCGCGGCGCGTTCCATCGTTACGGCCGTCTCGATGTTGAAGTGCCGGGCTTCGGGTAGCCAGTCCACTTGCATGAGGTGGTCGTAAAAATTGGGGTCATTCATGGCCAGGTAGCGGCCGAGCAATGTGGCGTGCGTGGTAAACACGATGTGCAGTGGCGTTTGGTCGCGGCGCAGGCCCGGAATGGCCACGCCCGTCATCCACTCGTGGAAGTGGGCCACTACCCGCTGCGGCGGCACCACTTCGGCAGCCAGTACCTGCAAAAATATCTTGGCCAAGTGGCCGAACGCCTCCACTTGGTGCAGCAAGTCGTCGTTGTCGGGCGTGGGGATGCGGTGATGGTCCCAGAGGTCGTATTTGATCTGGCCGAGCTGCGGATACGCCTGGTAGGGGTTGATGAGGACCGTGCGGGGCCGGCCCGTCACGAGCCACACGCCGAGGCACACGTCATAACCCATTTCGCGCATGCGGCGCACCGCCCCAGCAAACGGGTCGGAGAGGCTGTCGAGCTGATAGTCGTCGTAGGCCTCGAACTCGCCCTGCGCCTGCTGTGAGAAGTAGGGCCCCAGCAAACAGTAACGGTCTTCCCAGCCTTGCATAGTGGCCGGTACCTTGCTACGAATAACCGTGTAAATGCCGCCGACCTGATTGCAAACTTCCCAGGCTACTTCAACGAGTAGGGCATCGGGTGCAATGGGGGTGGGAGCGGAAGGAGGAACTTGCATACGGTGGACGCTAGAGTGGAAGGCGGCAAGTTAGGTTTCTTGCGGAGTTTACCTACTGTTGCTTTACAGTGTACCGGATATAAAAAGCAGGGTTTCGTGAGGTCCCCAGAAAAATCCGGAAGCCTCACAAAACCCTGAGTTTAAGGTTGCGGCACCAAACAAGAAATTCTAGTCGGGCTCCTGCGAGATAATCAGCACCGAATACGGGGCTAGTCCAAACGAACCGTGGAACGGCTGATCATCATAAATACCTTCTTCGGCCTGCGTGTCCATGCTCTCGAAATTGCCAAATTCCTCGTCGTAGCCTTCCCAGTCGGAGTTGAACCGCACGCGCCAGTTGCCGCCGCGGGGCAGGCCAATGGTGTACGCCTCATGGGTGCGGTTGGCAAAGTTGGCCAGCACGATGGTGGTGTCGCCGGGGCCGCTTTGGTCACGCCGGATGAAAGCCAACGTTTTATCGTCGTTGTTGATGTGGTGCACCTCGGTGTGCTGGCCTAGCAGGCCGCGCGTATGGCCGGCCAGGTTACGGCGTAGCGCAATCAGGTCGCGGTAGAGGTGCACCAGGCCGGCGTGTTGTTCGGCATGCTGCCATTCGAGGGGCAGGTCGTCGGAGAAGTAGCCATCGGCTAGCATCTCCTGGCCCTGAAACATCATGGGGATACCGGGCGCGGTGAATACCAGCGCCGCGCCTAGTGTTGCCCGCTTCTTCGGAAACCAGCCGTGCGCATCGCCCGGCATGATTTCCTCGGTCACGCGGCTCTTGCCGTTAGCTACTTCGTCGTGGCTTTCGGTGTAGATGACGCGCTGAAACGCATCGCCGTTGTAGATGCCGGTCAAGGTTTCGGCTACGCGGTGCAGGTCCCGGTCGTCGTCGTTGGGCGTGACTATCGCATCGCGCACAATGTTGACGAAAGCCGCATCCCATTGGCTGGAAAAGCCTTGGCCGCCTTCTTCGGGGCTGCGGGTGATGTACTCGTTGCCTTGCAAGTCTTCGCCAATGGTGATTTTCCAAGGCATCCGTTCCCGGATTTCCTCGTTGATCCACTTCATCAAGCTCCAGCCCTCGGGTAGGTCGCGGGTGGGGTCAGAAGAGCCATCGACGTTGCGGATGTGGGAAATAGAGTCGCAGCGCAGGCCATCGACGCGGTAATCCTCCAACCACATCAGGGCGTTATCGCGGATGTAGGCCCGCACGGCGTCGCGGCCGTAGTCGGGGCGGTTGTGGCCCACGGCGTTTCGGCGCGCCAGTCGTTGTAGAAATAGATGCCGCCGCCGTCGTTTTCCTGCCAGCCATCAAACTGCCAGAGGTCCAAGTCGCCGGGGCCGAAGTGGTTATACACCACGTCCAGGATTATAGCAATGCCGTGGCGATGCGCCTGCTTTACCAGTTCTTTGAAGGCTTGCGGCCCGCCATAATCAGTTTCGAGGGCAAACGGATGGGACGGATTGTAGCCCCAGGAGCGCCCCCCCGGAAACTCGGTGGGTGGCATAATCTCAATGGCATTGATGCCCAAATCGCGCAGATACCCGAGCTTTTCAATTACATCGAGGAAGGTGCCAGGCTGCTCCGGATCGGGGGCATTGAAGGTGCCAACGTGTAACTCATAGATCACCAACTCGTTCCAGGCGGGCATCTCGAAGTGGTCGTCTTCCCAATCGAAGCTGTGGTCGGGAACGATAGAATTGCCGGCCGAGTGCGTGACTTCGCGGGCGTAGGGGTCGTTGCGGGTTAGCTCGCCAGTGGGCGTATCGAGCCAGAACTTGTATTCGGTACCTACCTCCACGTTGGGAAAGTCGGCCGCCCAATAGCCGTCGGTCTCGGCAGCAAGCGGGTGGGTGGTATGGTCCCAGTCATTGAACGGGCCGACTACGGACACTGCCGTGGCAGCGGGGGCCCAAACGCGAAAAGTAGTGCCGTTTGTGTGTGGCAAAGCGCCCATGCCGGTTTGCAGCACAGGTGCGGAAATAGGAGCAGATTCAAGCATGGAAGTAAAAGAAAATCAACCTTGAGGTTGACAGTTGAGTCTTCTACTGTTTAGGTTAGCTTTTTGTTTGCCTTAGCACTATAATACGTTAGTACTGCACTATATACAGCTGCTTGTTGGGTTGCTGTAGAAGTCAGGTTTACATACTGCTGGCAGCAAACAGAACAGTAAGTGAAGTGTCATTAGCCGAGGTAGATTCAGAACGCTGCGAGTTGCAGAAGGCACTACCCGAGCTGTTTACAGGCGGTAAAATAGAATTGCAGAAGCGAGAAAATATGCTGTGTTTTCCATATGAACAACCCGTCCGCTACTGGCCCTATTATTCTCTACCATAAGCGTCGCGCCCGTATAGAGCGCGCCAAAGGACTAAGCCACGTGGTACCGGCGTTGGTACTGCTAAGTGGCGTGTTTGGAGTGATAACCGGCCAAGAGCCATTCACGCTGCTGCTTGGGTTGGAAGTACTCGTGGGCGCGGCCTACGTACTGTTGCTCCTACGGGAACTTCAGCATATGCGCCGGCACCCGAATCACCACGAGCCAGTGGCTTGGCTGGAACTAGCAGCAGCCGGTATTTTCGCCATCGAAGGCTACCACATCTGGCACCGTCACCACGAAGCGGCTTTGCGGACTGGAGAGCACAAATTTCATGTGTTGCCTTGGCTGTATGCGGCGTTGGCGGTCTGGTATGTGGGCATGGCTTTCGGCATTGCCCGGATTTATGAGCGGCGCCACCTGCACCTGCACGCCGAGGGGTTTAGTGGTCGGATGCACCCATTCAGGCGCGGATTTTCTTACACGTGGGCAGAGGTAGACCACCTGGAACCAAGCGGACCGACCGACGTGCTGGTGCATCATAGCAACGGCCAACAGCAGAAAATATCTTTTGCAAACGTGCACAATGGTGCAGCTCTGCGCGACCAACTACTCGCGCACGGGCGGGCAACAGAAGCAGTAAAGGAATAGTTGAAAATATAGGAGCTAATTCTATTTTAGGATCAATTTACTTACGCTTGCCACCTTCTTACAAGAAGGATACTCTCAATTAGTACGACATACATTTCATTGCTTTTCAATACTTCCTACTTATCCTTTTCAACATCTATGTTTTCTACAACTGCCCGTTGTTCGCCGCTTTACAATGTGTGGCGCTTCAGCCTGCTGCTGGTCTTGCTTTTGCGAACTAGCATACTTCAAGCTCAAACCCAGGTGGATGCAAGCTTCGGCCCCATGCAGATTTACCAACCTGCCAGTGTGTCTCAGGTGTTGCAGCTCGACAATGGTGAACGGCTGGTACTAGGTTCTAACATCGTTCGGGCCGATGGCATTAACACTACGCAACGGCTACTGCGATATTCAGCGGCTGGCACGCTCGATGCTGTATTTGCCGTCAATATAGCCAACTACAGCTGGTTTCCGCAGGGCCTTGCGGATGCAGGCGATGGTCGTGTATATGTGACGCTGTCGGGCCCTGCCACCCTTAACGGTCAACAGCACTTTAGTTTGGTGCGACTGCTACCCTCAGGGTTGGTCGATCCTAGTTTTGCAGTGCAATCTAGTTCGGTCAATCGGGTGTCGTCGTTGGTGGTGCAGCCCGACGGTAAAGTGGTAGTGGCAGGAAATTTCAGTTCCTATGCAGGGCAGGCTGTAGGGGGACTGATACGGCTCAATGTCAATGGCACATTAGATCAAGCATTTGTAACAAACACAGCTAGTGGGCTAGGTGGTGCCACGGCATTTGGGCCAGTACTGGCGCTACAACCACGGGATGGGAAATTAGTGGTAGGAGGTACATTCCGCTCGGCTGCTGGGCAACCTCGCAGTGGCCTTGCTCGCTTCAACCCCGACGGCACCCTCGACACTAACTTTGCACCAACTACCACTTCTAACGCCCTAGTGGGTACTGTAGCCATACAGCCTGATGGGAAAATCCTGGCCGCTACATTCAACGGTACCTCGTTAGTTCCAAACGTGGCACAAAGAGTAGTACGCTTCACAGAAGCGGGAGATTACGATAATACATTCAATGTTGGGTCATACAGTATACGACCAGCTTTCTATGGGGAGCATCTACTTTGTTTGTGCAGCCTGATGGGAAAATCCTGGCTTTGTTTGGTGGAGGAATCGTACCGCCTAGTCAAATCATCCGCCTAACCACTAATGGAGGAATTGATCCTACTTGGAACGCTGCCGCAGCGTATACCACTGGTGGTACGCTTGTTTCGTTGCAGTTGCTAGCAGGCGGGCAGGTTTTGTTTGGTGGGGGACCACAACAGGTTGGGCCGCCTTCAGCATTACCAGTAGGAGTAGGCCAGCTTACAAGCACAGGGGCGCTTGATAGCAGTTTTCCAGTTCCAACTCTACAAGCTCCTGGCATGGTTAGCAGCCTAGCTCAGCAGTCCGATGGTAAAATCTTAGTAGCAGGCACATTCACGGAAATCAATGGCAATACTGCCCGTGGTATAGCACGGCTCAATATGGATGGCAGCGTAGATGCTGCTTACACTACTGCTTGCCAGATTACGCAAGGCTACCCCACCAAAGTATTGCTGCAAGCTGACGAGAAAGTACTGGTTGCGGGAAGGTTCGCTCGAATTGGTGGAATTGCTGCGCCTTCGCTGGCACGTGTGCAAACTAATGGCATTCCCGACCCAGGATTTGTGCCCGCTTTAGCAATCACTCCTACTACCGATTTCAATTATGTCAACGATATAGCACTGGAATCCGATGGCAACATACTGGTGGGTGGGAATCTGAGACTAGGTAGTAATACGTCCCGGACATTTCTGCGGCTCTTTCCGGGAGGGGCTCTTGATAATTCGTTTCAGCCGCCCGCTAATCTGTCTCCAGCCGCACTCTTAGTTCAATCTGACAATAAGATTGTGCTGCTCAATAACGACCGAGTAGCTGCTAGCGTGCAACGGTTACTACCGAGCGGCAGTCTTGACCCATCGTTTGCTACTATTCCCCCGCACCAAATAATCAAGTTTTTAGCCTCCGAGGCCTAAGCCGTTACCCCGATGGCCGCCTACTCGTTTTTGGAACCTTCGACACCTTCAATGGGCAGCCAACGCGGTCGGTAGCTCGACTATCTGCGGACGGTGTATTGGACGCTACTTTTAACTCCAGCTTATCAGGAAGCATAAACGATATCGTTGCCGCCCTAATTCAACCTAATGGCCGCATATTGCTAGGCGGATATATTGTTAAGAGTAGCCAGCCCCAGCCCCTTGCTTTAGCTCGTTTATTCGCTGATGGCAGTTCCGATACCTCACTCGATCAGGCGCTGCTTGCTGGATCTGCGAGCACTTTGAGCGTACAACCAAATGGGGCTTTATTGGTAGGTGGGGATTTTAACTCGATAGGTAACCAGCAGTATTTTTCGCTAGTTCGTTTGCTTGACGCTAATGTGCTGCACGTTAGCGCTGTGCAACCTGCTTCCCGCACCGAAGCCTGGCCAGTGCCAACTCACGACCAACTCCACCTACGCCTCGATGCAGCCAGTAAACCGAAACACGTGGAACTGCATGACGCACTAGGAAGACTGGTCCTCCGGCAAGCCGTTTCGACAGCCGAGGTAAACCTGGATGTGGCTGCACTGCCGGCGGGCGTTTACATACTCAAAGTGCAGTACGCCTTAGGTGGCTCCTTCACCCGGCGTGTGATACGTGAATAGAATGTAATTGCAATGACACCAAAAGGGCCGCTAGCAAAAACGTGCTAGCGGCCCTTTTGGTGTTGCTAATGCGATAGCACGGATTCAGGCTGCAGCGTTATTGATTGAGGCACTGGTGCTTGCTGCGAAGCTTGTTGCTTGGCCGACGTTTTCATGACGGCCGGGCTCCATTTCGAGTTGTCACAGCGGGGGCAATGCTTGGTTGGCGAATGGGAAGAGTGAACCACGTTGCCGCACAAGGTGCAAGCAAATTGGTTGGGTACGCGCTGTTGCTGCTGAATATAGTCTTGGTCCCAATCAGGGGCTAAAGACAAGCCGGGTTGGGGCTCGTCTTGCTCGATAACCGTGAACGAACCGTTGGCTTCCATGTAGAGGCGCTGTACCTGGCCTAAATTGTCGAGGCCCTGGCCGCGCAGCTTGGCGAAGATGCGCTCCTGAGAAAGCAGACACTCTTTCATCGCATCATATTGGAGCCGACCATCTTCTACCAGGATGCTCACATCCGCCTGCACAATCTTCTCGAAGTAGCTGCTGCGAAACGTGGCGCGCGCCAGTAAATTCTGGCCAGCCACGATAATAATGGCTGCAATAAGGGGCGCGAGTATGCCCCGGTCGGGGGCTAGCAGCGGGACGCCGCCTGCAGCCGCCAACGACACCATGGCGGCCATTTCGGTGCGGTTGAGTTGGCTACCCATCCGCTTGCCCATCAGGCGCATCGAAAGCAGCAGAATAGCATAGATAGCTGAGACCCGAATAACAGCCTCCAGTATAAAGCTCCAGGGTACATCGCCCAGGCTCATTCGTAATAAATCGAAAGGCTTGAAATCTGGCATGAGGTGGTGTGTTGAAAAGAAGGGTTATGAACAGATAGCGCGCAACGCAGCCGTACCGCGGAGTTTGCGCAGCGCAAGCAAGTATCGGATGGGAGGGAGACCCGAAAGCAGGCTAAGGCAAGCAGAAGAGCTAGTTGGAAACCTGTGCGGCGCGCCTGGCTTAGTTTACTGCACGGCGTTAGTCCATTGCGCGTGGCCGCAGTTAGGGCATTGGTTGCCCGAATGAATTTGCTCTTGGGCGGGCTGGCCGCAATTGAGACACACTTTCTGGTTGTCGACGGGCTTGAGCGTCTGGTTCAAGGTCTTGTCTTTGACGGGCAGCACGCTCAAACCAGCTCTTGGCGAATCTTCTTTGAACACACTAAAGGTCCCGTTGCCTTCGAAATACAACCGCTTTACTTCGCCAAGCTGCTTGATTTTTCGGTCGCGTAGCTGCGCAAATACCTCGTTGTTGGAAATGGAGTCGTCGCGCATGTGGTTGATTTGCAGCACGCCGTCCTTAACTAAGATGGTTACGTCGCCTTGAACGGCTAACTCCACCTTGCGCTTTTTAAGCGACAACCAACTCAGGCCCCGCTGATAAAACAGCACGCACAGCAACACAACTATTGCGGGTAGCAAGCCCCGATTTGGTATTTGCATGGGCACCGACACGATACCCCCGAGCATAATCATCACGCACAGTTCGGTGATGGTAAGCTGCGCGCTCATGCGTTTGCTGAGCAAGCGCATCACCACCAAAAAGAACAGGTAAATAATAATGGTGCGCACAACTACTTCCCACGAGAAAACCCCAGGCGTGTCACCGAACAAGATTCGCTGCCAATCACCCAGATGAATATCTTCCTTTTTCATATAACTCCTTGTAGCACATTGAAATCTACAAGGCTAAACGAAGAGCTTTAGAGGGGCGTTGCGGCGTAAACAACCGTTTATCGTCCGTATAAACCCGGATTTATTCTTGGGCTTTAAAATGAATTTGTGTCTTTAGGGGCGTAGAACACGAGTTTTTGGCGGGTTTCGCAACTTGCAGCCGCCGCTAACGGTTCTTATATCCCAACCAGCAGTTTTTATCCGTGCCCCGCCCCAAACCTGTCATCTACGGCCTGTATTCCTGGACGCCCGAGTATGGCTTCCGTTACATTCACCCCGCCAACCGCCGCACTTTCGAGTGGCTGGAACCGGTAGGCAAACTGTTCGAGAAAATCGACGAAACCGAAGACTGGATTCTGCTGCGCTACGACGAGCAGCAGTTCAAAGTCAGCAGTGAGCTGTTCAAGGAACTCTACAGCAAGCCGCCCTTCAGCTTCGGCGACTTGGTGGAGGAAGTTAACCCCGAGCCCGGGCAGCCCGCTCACGTGGGCCTGATATCGGATGTGTATTGGGACGACGCTACCCACACGGCCCGCTATCAGATAGTGGAGCGCAAGCGCAAGCTGAAGCGCATCTTCGAGGCCGACGAGCTACAGTTGAAATAGTACTGCGCGCCCCTCTCAGTTTTCTGAACACAGCAAAAGACCTGCTTGGCATTGAACCGCAACCAGCACTGTGGTTGCGGTTCAATGCCAAGCAGGTCTTTCTGCGTTTTCAAGAATATGTACGCCTGGCAAACGGCGCTTATAACCCGATTACAATGCCCGTGACGATAGCCACTACTGCCAATGCCACCAATACCAAGTAAAGGGGCAGCGCAAATTTCCACCACTCGTCGAACCGCACGCCGCACACGGCCACAATAGCCATCAGGGCGCCGTTGGTGGGCGTAATTAGCTCGCACAAACCCGCGCCATACTGAAAAGCCAGCACCGTAACCTGCCGCGAAAGCCCAATCAGGTCGGAGAGGGGCACGAGCAGCGGCATGGTAAGCACCGCCTGCCCGCTCACCGACGGCACCGGCAAGTGCAGCGCCGTGTGTAGCCCCAGCATCCCCAGCGCCGACAATGCAACGGGTAGCCCAGCCAACGGCGCCGATAGGGTGTTGACGATGGTATCCACGATTTGGCCCTGCTCCAGCACCACGAAAATAGCGCGGGCAAAACCGATGAGGATGGCCGAAAACGCCATGTCGCGGCAGCCACTGACAAAGCTCTCGGCGGTGCCCGTCAGGCCCAAGCCACCCACCAGCCCAGCGGCTATACCCAACGCGAAGAACAGAGCGGCCATTTGCTCGAAGTCCCAGCCGAGCTGTAGTACCCCGTACGCGAAGAAAGCAAACGTGACCAGCAGCATGGCCAACACGAGGCCGTGATGACCAGCGCGAGTGGTTTCCGTAGAGTTTTCATCCGCCTCGGGGGCTAGGCGGTTGCGCACGGCGTAACGCACCGTGCCCACAATCCAGATAGCAACGGCCAGCACTAAAAATGCAAAACGGAAGCCCCCTCCCGAAAGCAACGGCAATTGTGCCAGCTTCTGCGCTATGCCTACCTGAAACGGGTTGAGTGGGCTAAACGCCGCGCCCACGGCCGCCGAGCCCAAGCTAACGGCCGCGGCCGTAAGGGCCGGATACCCAATACGGCGCATCAGTACGAGCAGCACCGGAATCAGCGGGACAATTTCTTCTTGCATATTTTCCAGAGCGCCCATCGTGGCGAAGAGCACTGAAATAATGGGAATCACAAGGGCCTCGCGCCCCTGAAACCGGGCGAGCAGCCAGTCGACGCCCTGGCGCAAGGCGCCGGTATGGTCGACAACGGTGAACGCGCCGCCGGCCAGAAACACCAGGAAAATAACGGAAGCCGCATCAATCAACCCCTTCGGAATATCAACCATGGCTTGCAGCGGACTAACGGGGGAGGCTGGCACGCGGTGGTAGGAGCCCGCCACGACCACGTCGCGCCCCGTGGCGGCGTCGGGGTGGCGCTCAAACACGCCGGCTGGCAACACATAACTTAGCAAACAGGCCAGCAGAATAAACCCAACCAACAAAACCAGTGGGTGCGGAAAGCGAATCGTCTTCATGGCACGAAGGTAGTAGCCAAGAAATGTACTATTGAGTGCCACTCCGCGAAGCACACTTGTATCGGCAAATCCTTTGGGGTTGTATCTTCGGGTTTCATTTAGCGCCTCATGAACCTGCTAGTCTTCAAAAAGCTCCCGATGGGTCAGCAGGCCGACCTCTTGCGTCGGCACGGCCACTTTTTGGCTGAACGGCGGGAAGACAGCTTCAGATTGAGCCTTTATGCGCTAGGTGATTTTTACGCCGAAGAATGGCGCGTCCACGACGAAGACCACATTCTCTTCATCCACCTGTTTCAGCATTCGGGCGGGCTGAACGAGTATTTAGCCAAAATTCGGCTGCCAGAGGTGTGAGGTAGCTTGAACAGAAGCCAGCCAAGCGGCTACACTTTCTGATTTTATTCAAGAACACACAAGGTTGGCTAGTGCGGCCGGGTCGTGTAGACTTCTCTCACAGGATAAGGAGCAATATCAGCTGCCCTCTATATTGAAGGCATGAAACCGTCCCGCCTCTTGCCTTTGCTGCTTGCATCACTCAAATTCGTGTCGGGCTACTTGCTGGCCAGCCGCGCCTACGAGCTGCACCGCGACGAATATCTTTACCTCAACTACGGCCGGCATTTGGCCTGGGGCTACCTGGAAGTACCACCGCTTACGGCACTACAAAGCTGGGTGACGTTGGCACTTGGGGGCGGGTGGGGCTGGGTGAAGTTCTGGCCATTTCTGTGGGGTAGCCTCACAGTGTATCTGGTGGCGCGGCTGGTGCAGTACGTGGGCGGTGGCTGGTTTGCGGTGTCACTGGCGGGCATCGGCTACATGGTGGCGGCTTATGCGCGGCTCAATTTTCTGTTTCAACCTAACTCGTTTGAGGTGCTGGCTTTCACAGCTGCTTCTTACGCATTGGTGCGCCATGCGCAAACCAGCCAACCCCGCTACCTCTACGCGCTGGGCGCGATGCTCGGGCTGAGTATGCTCAACAAGTACACCACCTTGTTTTATGCGGGCGCCTTGCTGGCCGGCCTACTCCTGACGCCGCAGCGCCAGCTTCTCTGGAACCGCCATTTGTGGGGCGCGGCAGCCTTGGCGTTGCTGCTGTGGCTCCCTAACCTGCTATGGCAGCTAGTCCACGGCATCCCCTTTCTGCACCACATGGAGCTGCTCCACGACACGCAGTTAGTGAATATGTCGGCGGCCGATTTCTGGAAAGAGCAGCTTCTGATGTGCTTTCCGGTGGTGTGGATTTGGGTGCCGGGGCTGCTGGCGCTGCTGTTGTACCGGCCGTTCCGGCCCTACCGCGCCGTCGGGATAATCTATCTGGCGGGTATGCTGATTCTGACCGTGATGCGCGGCAAAGGCTATTATGCTTTGGGGTATTATCCGGTGCTGCTGTCGTTCGGGTCGGTGTGGCTAGAGCGGCAACTAGCGTCGTGGCGGTTTGGGGCAGTAGCCCGGCCGGCGCTACTGATGTTGCCGGCGGTGCCCTTGATCTGGTTTCTGCCGTTCGTGTTCACGCTGTATTCGCCGACACATATGCAGCGTATCGGACCGCGCTACGAAAGCTTGGGGCTTCTGCGCTGGGAAGACGGCAAGAACCACCCTTTGCCGCAAGACTATGCCGACATGGTGGGCTGGCAAGAATTGGCCGACAAAACCTGGCAAGCCTACCAAGCGCTGCCTGCTGCGACCCGCGCCAACACCCTCATCAAGTGCGACAATTACGGCCAAGCCGGCGCCATCAACTACTACAACCGAAACCGCGCATTACCCGTGGCTAACAGCCATAATGGTAGCTATTTGTTTTGGTTTCCGCCGCGGCCCACCCAATCGTTTCGGTATCTGCTGCTTGTAGGCGAAGGAGAGCCGGCCAAACTGGTGCCGCACTTTCGCGAATTCCGCAAGGTGGGGGAAATAACCAACCCGTATGCTCGCGAGAAAGGCACTACCATTCACCTCGGCACCGACCCGGATACGGCCATTTTAAACTTAGCCTATCGGGAACACCGCGCCGAATTGGCCGCGTGGGAAAAACATAAGTAGCAGCTCTAGTACAAGCAGTGGCACGATTACCGGCCAGAAGCGGTTCTGTTGACTCTTAAGTTGTTGGGGGAAGCAACCAAGCTGGTTGTATGCCCGTCCCAATAACTTTGGCCGGAGCACCTCGTACCTGCACGTAGCTGTTTGGAGTGCTGTGCTCTCGGCTTCTTTCCCATTGTTGTCACTGACTAGTGTCCAAGCAAGCCGTATGTGGATAGTTTTTTCTTTGCTGGCCGCTTTATCGGCTGCTGTAGTGGTTACGCTTTCCAAGGCGGGCATCAAAAATGTGGATTCGAGCTTGGCCTTTGCTATTCAATCGGTGCTGATTGTGCTGGTAGCTTGGGGAGTAGTGGCTTGGCAAGGCAACCTACCCAACGTAACGGCCATTGACCGCCGTAGCTGGATATTCCTGATTGTTGCTGGCGTAATTACCTGCGTCTCGTCGTTGCTGTCGTTTCGGGCGCTTTCCCTCGGCAATGCCTCCCGCGTATCGCCCATCGATAAGGTATCGTTGGTGTTTGCTATTGTGTTGGCGGCCGTTTTTCTGAAAGAGAAAATAAGCTGGCAGGTGATGCTAGGAGCCGGCCTAATGGCAATTGGCGCAGTGGTCATTGCCATGGCCAAGCCCGCCGGGGAGTAAAGAAGGAAGCAGCACTACAGGCTTATTGAAGTCCCGCAATTATAAGTCACAGTAATTTCCCTGCAGGAGCAAGGCACCACCTTCGTAATTACACCACTCTGAAGTGTTAGAATAGGTAAACTCTGCTTCTTACTTATTATAAAAGACCCGGCAATGCCGGGCCTATTTGCTTTATAACCGCACCATATGGATGTGCGGAATACTGTCTTCGAGGTAGCCCTCGCCGTGCTGCTGAAAGCCGAAGCTTTCGTAAAATTCTTTTAAGTACAGCTGTGCTCCAATCTGGATGGGCTGTTCCCCAAACTGCGCTGTTACCGCCGCAATGGATTGGCGCAACAGTTCCCGGCCCAAGCCATAGCGCCGGAACTTCGGGCTGACCACCACGCGGCCAATGCTGGCTTCGGGGTAACTGATGCCAGCATCGAAAAGGCGAGAATAGGCGGCTAGCTCGCCGGTTTCGGTATGGCCGAGTAAGTGGTGGGCTGCTTGGTCTTGGCCGTCCATGTCCTGAAAGGCACAGGTCTGTTCTACCACAAACACCTCGGAGCGCAACTGGAGCAGGGCGTAGAGTTCGGAGAGAGTGAGGGAAGTGAACGGCTTGGTGGTCCAGATGAGCGTCATGTAGGAAAGCAAAAGGTAAGGGAATGCAAAGATGCAGGGATTGGTGGAACGCCAGCACAGGCTAGGGCAAGCTCCACCACAGCGCTAATAGGCTGTCTTGCGTATAACACGCTCAACTCTGGCCGCTTGGCGGCACCTCAACCACACTTACTATGGATTATATCCGCTTGGGAGGCACTGGCCTCAAAGTATCTAAAATATGCTTGGGCTGCATGACCTACGGCACACCCACCGAGCGTTGGCCGTGGGCTCTGAACGAGGAACAAAGCCGCCCTTTCATTCAGCAGGCCTTGGAGCTTGGAATCAACTTCTTCGACACGGCCGACGTCTACTCCAACGGCGCCAGCGAAGAGGTAGTCGGTCGGGCGCTGCGCGACTTTGCCAAGCGCGACGAAATCGTGCTGGCTACCAAAGTGTACAACCCCATGGGGCCGGGCCCTAACCAACGCGGCCTCTCGCGCAAGCACATTATGAGTGCCATTGATGCCAGCCTCCAGCGCCTCGGTACCGATTACGTCGACCTCTACCAGATTCACCGCTGGGACTACAACACGCCTATTGAAGAGACCCTGGAAGCCCTGCACGACGTGGTGAAGGCCGGTAAGGCCCGCTACATTGGCGCTTCTTCTATGTTTGCTTGGCAATTTGCCCAGGCGCTGTACCTAGCTGATAAGCACAACTGGACGCGCTTCGTGAGCATGCAGCCGCATTACAACTTGGTGTACCGCGAAGAAGAACGCGAAATGCTACCGCTGTGCCAAGACCAAAATATCGGTGTGATTCCTTGGTCGCCGCTGGCGCGCGGGCTACTTACGGGTGGACGGAGCAAGGAGCGCAACGAAACGGAGCGCGCCAAAACCGATGCCTTTGGCAAAAGTCTCTACGGCCGCGACGACGACTTTACAGTGGCCGACCGGGTGACGGAAATAGCCAAGGAACGCGGCTTGCCCAACGCTCAAGTGGCCTTGGCTTGGATGCTGTCGAAGCCCGTCATTACGGCCCCCATTGTGGGCGCCAGCAAACCCGGCCACTTAGAAGATGCTGTGGCGGCGGTAGGGGTGAAGCTATCGGGCCAGGAAATCAAGCGGCTAGAAGAGCCGTACCAGCCGCATCCGGTGTTGGGCTTCTCTTAGTGGCTTCGGTTAGACCAAAAACTTGCAGGCCTCAATATAGCTCGGCGCCCGTCAAGCACTGTTCACTTCAGCTTTCACCAACCTATGAAAACCTTCTTTTTGCTGCTTCTGCTGGCATGTACTGCTTGCTCGCCGGTGCGAGTGGAGTCGACTAGTCAAACGCCAGGCGTTAATTTCTCTGCCTATAAAACCTACAACTTCATGGACGTGACGTCGCGCAATGAGGCCGCATTTCAGGGACCTGGTACAGGCATCGAAGAACTGAAAAGTGCTGTGGCCCGCGAGCTAGAACGCCGCGGCTACCAGCGTGCCGATTCGCCCGACCTCTTGGTTAACATTGGCGTCGTGACGCAGGAAAAAGTGCAGACTCGCGAAACGACCATCTATGAGGCGCCGCGCTATATCGGGCAGCGCCGCTACCGTTGGCAAAGTGAAGAAGTGCCGGTTGGGCGTTATGCGGAAGGTACTGCTACGGTTGATGTGGTAGACGCCACTCGCAACGAACGGATTTGGCAAGGCGTGGCGGCAAGTACACTCTCCAAGGACCCCGAGAAGCTAGCTTCCCGCATCAACGAGGGCATTACCGAGATGTTTGAGAAGTATCCGATAGCGCCCAAGCAGTAGTATGAAAATGGAAGCCGCTTTGCCTCTCTACTATTAGAAATCTAGTTCCCCTCCTCGGATGAGGAGGGGCTATAAATGGTTGACCAACTATTGAACGACCAGTGTCTGTCATGCTGAGCTTGTCGAAGCATCTCGCTCGAATCGTTGCTAGTAAATGACTTTACCATACTAGCGAGATGCTTCGGCTGCGCTCAGCATGACGATCGGGTGTGGGTAATGTTAGACTATGCCTGAAGCTCGGCGCTCTTTATGATACTCTATCAATTGCAAAATCACCAATGAATAGCATTCACCTCTAGCTCCTCCTCATCTAATGAGGAGAACTTGCTAGTATTTCAAATACTAGCAAGTTCAATCGGATAGTTTCGGCTTACTGCTTATTACTGCTTATTACTGCTTACTGCTCACCTTATCGAATACAGCTACTACATCTTTGGTAGAGACTTTCTGACCGGTTTCGGCGGCGCGGTAGATGGCTTCGATGATTTGCATGTCGCGGAGGCCCATTTCGCCGGGTACGCGGGTGGGCTTGTTGTTGAGGATGCAATCGGCGAAGTCGTCCATCTGGCGGGCTTGCTGAGGCACGTTCTCGACGTTCATAGGGCCCTGGCTGGTGCGGCCATCGAGGCCACCGTAGCCGTAGGCGGGTTGCAGTTCCATCCACCCTTTGGTAGCATCGGCGCGCAGCAGGCTGTTCATGTTTTCGGCGTAGCTGGTGCGGCAGTTGGCTACGGCTCCATCGGCAAACTGCATCTGCCAGTTGATGCTTGCTTCTACTTCATTGAATAGCACCGGGTCGGTTTTGGGCCCAAACTTAGCCGTGACGGATACCGGTAGCTCGCCTTTGGTATAGATGACGCCCTGCACGCAGTAAATGCCCATGTCCATGAGCGGCCCGCCGCCCGCTAGTTCTTTGTCTTGCCGCCAGGTTTTGCTGCCCGCCCGGAAGCCGTTATCTGCCGTCAGCTTCTTGATGGGACCGAAAACCTTCTGTTGACCTAGGCGCATCATTTCCTGGTTGTGCGGCTCGAAGTGCAGACGGTACCCGATGCTGAATTTCTTGCCGGATTTCTGCATGGCAGTTATCATCCGGCGGCAGTCGGCAGCGGTGTTGGCCATCGGCTTTTCGCAAATAACATGCTTACCAGCCTTGGCGGCACGCTCTACATACTCGGCGTGCAAGCCCACCGGCAGCACGATATATATAATGTCGATGGCAGGGTTGTCGGCAATCCGGTCGAAGGTTTTGTAGTCGTAGATGTTTTGGTCAGGAATCTGGTACTGCTGTTTCCACTGCGTGGCTTTGGAGGGCGTGCCCGTCACGATGCCGGCTAGCTTGCAGAGTTTGGTTTTCTGCAAGGCTGGCGCTAGTTGCCCGGAGCTGTAGCCGCCCAAGCCGACGAGTGCTACCCCTAGTTGCTTACCAGTCTGCAACGCCTCTAGGCTAGCTGGCCCATAGCTGATTTCGTCTAGCCACGACAGCGAACCACCCAGGGCTGTAGTGCCCACGAGCGAAGCGCCAACACCCAACGACAACGTGCGCATAAACTCCCGACGGGAGGCAGAAGAATAAGGATCAAAGGTTTTCATAGCAGTGGGTTGGAAGTGTCAAGTTGTAGGCCATACCTAGCAAGTAAGCAGCGCTAGGTACAATTGTTTGATAAGCAAACGGGTGTATCCGATGCTACTGGTTTGGTTTGCTAGAAGAAAGTACCCCATTAAGCGGCTGATGGTTACGCACAAACCCCGACAGTTCACACAATTGCCGGGTAGTACGTTGCTTACTGTTGTCGCTTAAGGCATTCACTAGCAAGCGGTGATACCGAATTCAACAATGTCGCGGTTGCCAATAACGGATGCTTTCTGGCAAACCACTGCTATTCTACATCACCTAGATGGGTGCCAAGCCTATAGCGCCCGTATGTAAGCTGCCATCTTTTCCCGCGTGGCTTCGTCCGGTAATTCGCCTGCGCCCGCCAGGAGGTTGTCGGCCAGATGGTTGGGGTTGCGGGTGCCGGGTATCACGCACGTAACGGCGGGGTGCGCCACGATGAACTTGAGTAGAAACTCCGCCCAACTGTTAATTCCCAACTCCGGAGCCCAACCCGGCAGTGCTTTGCCCTGCACCCGCGCCAGCAAGTTGCCTTCCGTGAAAGGCCGGTTGATGAGTGTGGCTACTCCGCGCTCTGCGGCTATGGGGAGCAGCCGCTTTTCAGCGTTGCGGTCGAGAATGGAGTAGTTGAATTGCACAAAGTCGATGGTTTCTGTAGTCAGGATGCGGGCCAATTCGTCGTGTTTGGCGTCGGTGTAGTGCGTGATGCCTACGTACCGGACCTTGCCCGCAGCCTGCCAGTCCCGCAGGGTACGCAAGTGCGTTTTCCAGTCCACTAGGTTGTGAATCTGCATCAAGTCAACGGCCGGGCGGCGTAGTTTGCGCAACGAATTTTCCATCTGTTGGATACCCGCCTCGCGGCCTTGGGTCCAGACTTTGGTGGCGTAGAAGAAGGAAGAAGAGTCTTCTGTCTGGCTGGTTAGGTCGCCAATCACTTCCTCGGCCCGGCCATACATTGGCGAAGAGTCAATCACGCTGCCACCGGCCGCACGCAGCGTCGCTAAAGTTTGCTGCAACTGCGGATAGGCGGAAGTGTCACGGACATCGAACGTCTGCCAAGTGCCCAACCCTATCACGGGAAGCGGTTCCTGGCTGCAAGGTATCAGGCGAGTAAGCATGGAAAACAGTTGAAACGTGGGGAGGGGAGGCTTTAGAGCTACTTATTCGCGAGGAATAGGAGAGGAGGTATATAGCCTAGTGAATACCGTAGCAACGAGCTACCTTAGCTGAACAGTTGTTATCAAAAGCACCGAGCTGAACAGCTTACAGTTTCAAACGACAGGACAATAGCAAGTGAAGTACACTAGACTAACCGATACGATATTCACAGTCGAAGATTTTCTTTCCAAGAAAGAATGTCTGGAGTATATGGCGCTTAGTGAAGGCATCGGATACGAGCTGGCGAAAGTCAATACGTCGGGCGGCGCCAGAGTTATAACAGGCATCAGAAATAACAACCGGGCCTTCCATAAAAGTGAGGAACTAGCAGAACAGCTGTGGGATAAAGTCCAGCCGTTTGTGCCGGCCCAAATAGGCAACAGCAACGCCATTGGCCTCAACGAGCTGTTCCGGTTCTACCGCTACCAGCGTGGGCACCAATTTAAAGGCCACTATGACGAGAGCTATATCCGCAATGAGTTGGAGTCAAGCTATTTCACTTTCATGATCTACTTGAACGACAACTTTCAAGGTGGCGACACCACTTTCCAAGGTCTGCGAGTGCAGCCGAAACAGGGCATGGCGCTACTCTTTTTGCATAGCCTCTACCACGAGGGCAGCGAAGTAACACAAGGGGTGAAATACGTACTCCGAACCGACGTCATGTACCGCACTACGGCACAATAGCTTGTGGTGCTTACATCTGCTGCCGGAGCCCGGTCAGCAAGGCAGGTGCATTTTGCTGCGCCTCGGTTTTTTCCTGAGCGGTCAGGACGGGCTTGAGCAGCAAATCAAACATCGGGCGCTGAGCTGGCGGCAAACCAGCGCGCTTCACGCGGCGGTCCTTTGGCTTCAGTTTCTGCACCATAGTTGTGGCTTCCCGCAAGGCCATTTCCGGGCTCGGCGTTTTTCGGTCAGCCACCGATGGGTTAGTAGCCAAGCCGCCGCCTACATACGTGTATTCCAGAATGCAGCCCTTGCACACCGTGCCCTTAGGTGCATCCTGCGAGGGACCAGACGTGATGGTGGCACTGTCGGTGGCGAGGTAAAGTTTGGTGCCGTCGAGCGAAACGGCTAGGTCGCGGTAACGGACGGGAGCTTTGAAGTACATCATCGTGTCGCTAGCCACGGCGGTGCCGTTGTCGTTTAGCTTGAGACGCACCAGCTTGCCGCGTTTCAGGGTCGGAATCAGAAGAGAGTTTTGCCAGCCCGGAATGGCCGTAGCCGTGTATACCGCCAAACTGCTAGGCGCTTCCGAATTCCAAGTGGGTTCGTCGGGGTCGTGGGCGCGGGTGCGAGTGAGTACCGTAGTCAGAAAGTCGTGGTTGAGTGGGTAGAGCGTGGCTAGCGGGTCGCGGTACGTGGCGCCAAGAGCGTTGGCGTTAGCTTGCTCGCTGCCGATGGTGGGGTAGGTGGTGTGCCAGGGACCGGGCAAATCAGTGTGTTCGGAAGCTGCTGCGGCCAACCCGTTGTAGTTGCCATCGGCAAAGCCCAACACCAACGGATGCCCGTAGTTCTTTCCTTTCTCGACGAGGTTGAGTTCGTCATCCGAAAACGGCCCGTGCTCCGATGCGTACAGCCGACCCGTGCCGCCTACTACGGCATACGCCAGCCCTTGGGCGTTGCGGTGGCCAGTGCTCCATACGGCGCTTTGCCGTTTGGTGCTGAACGGATTGTCGTTCGGAATCCAGCGGGTCTGCGGAGTGGCGTCGGCATCGGGCGCGAGGTTGAAACGCAGTACTTTCCCTTCGTAGGAACTGATGCTTTGGGCGTGGTTGGGGCGGCCACCGTTTTCGAACTGACCGGCGCCTAGGTCGCCTACCGAATAGAATAAGTAGTTGCGGCCGGCAACCGGAGCTATCAGCAGGCGGCCGGCGTTGTGGTCGTTACTGGCCGGGATGGTGTCGCAGAGCACGAGAGGGCGCCGCAAGGTTTGGCTGGCGACATCATACTCGTAACGCACCAAACGGGCCGTGAAGAAGTTGCCGCCGTGGTTGGGGCGGCTGCCCTTGCCGGGCTGGTTGGCGCCCTCAAACGAATGGATGTAAGTGAGGTACACGTAGGGCTGGCCTTGCAGCAATTGCGGGTGCAGTGCCAACCCCATCAGGCCGCCTTGCGGCCAGGGTTTGCCGCCATCTACTGAGTCCGGAATCTTGTCGTAGCGCGGAAAGTGGCGCTCCTTGCTCAGGTCCAGCAACACATTGCGGCTGCCCGTGGCCGGGTCAACGCGGCTGACGCGGTATCCTTTGGCCTCGGTCATCCACAGGAAGTTGTCGGGGCCGTACGTTATTTCCCACGGGTCGCTGAGTTGGCGGGCCACTATCCGCTCCGTGAATTTTTCGCCCTGCGGACCCGTAACGGTTTGCGCTATTGCCGGGCTCATCAGCATACCCCACAGGATAGATAAAACAACAAGTCGTAGCTGCATGAATTCGTAAGAGGTTCGGATAGAAAGCTTTCTTGAAAGGCGGCTTTCCTTACTCTTCGGCAGCTAATTAAGTTATAGTCGAGCCGGCCTTTGGGCAAGTTTGTAGGACCAGCTGCCAAACCATTGCCAGCTTCCTAAAACTCAAGCCCATTTTTGGGAAGTCGCAGAGGGCGACGCTTTTAGGAGCCAGTGAGCCAGAAACAGTGCATTGATTCAGAAAATCGGCATCACAACTGCCGCTGCTGCCGTATAAATTCACCTACAGCGCGGTCGGGAAGGGTTGTTGCGCATTCTACTGCTTACCGACGACCACCTGTCACACCTTCGTAACAGGCCTTCTCTACCAAGCCTTCATTCTTAATCAAGCTCTCAGCTCTACCTCATGGCTAAGAAAAAAAACAAGTCCAAAAAAGCAAATGGCCTCGGCAACCTGCCTAACCTGAAAAACCTGAACCTAACCAAAAAGCAGAAAAATGCTTTGGTAGGGGTGGGCGTAGCGGCCGTAACCGCTGGTGCTTATTACCTAACCAAAGGCAAGGTAGACTGGTCGTTCCTGACTGGTAAAGGTGGTGCCAAAGCCTCGGGCAGCCCAACAGCTCCCAACGCTGAAGCTCCCGTAGACGTGGCCCTGAACCAAGAAGTGGCCGAGTCCACCGTGCACAACCCCAATAACGAGGGCGAATTCACCGACGATGGTGCTACCGGCAACGCCGACTAAGGTATCTGTTAGTCAGACTCATTAGCTGAAACGAAATCGGGCAATAGACTTCTAAGAGCCCGATAGTTAACTAAATTGCCTGCACACAACGGCGCCCATACCATTGCGGTATGGGCGCCGTTGTGTGCAGGCAGTTTGCTTTTCAGTGAGAGAAGGTTCGAGGAAAGTCCGCAAGGGGCAAGCAAGTCAACTGCTCCGTTTTTAGGCTTCCAAGGGCATTTCCGTTGTAATGGCAATGCGGTTCCAGGCGTTAATTGTGACGATGGCCATGATGGCCTGCGCCAAATAGTGCTCATCAAACAAGGCAGCGGCCTGCTGATAGGTGGCATTGGACACGTGCTGACCGATGAGCGTTACTTCCTCGGTGAGAGCCAGCAAGGCTTGCTCTTCGGGGGTGAACAAGGTAGTTTCGCGCCAGGCAGATAGCAGATACAGGCGTTGCTCGGTTTCGCCGGCTTTGCGCGCGTCACGGGAGTGCATATTGAGGCAGTAGGCGCAGCCATTTACTTGGGAGGCCCGCATCTTAATCAATTCTTTGTGCGTGCCGCTGAGTTTAGAAGAGCTTAGGTACTTCTCTAACGCATACATGGCTTTGTAGGCTTCGGGTTCGGTTTGCTGGATGTTGAGACGCATCTTCATGAACTTTAGTGGGTTGAAGTATGCCTCAAATGTCCGAGGTGGCCAACGGAATCCACTTAATCTAGTTCAAGAAATGACGGTTTTACTCGTGGCCCACCTTTGCCCTGATTTTGCTGAGAAATTCCGGCGTAAAGCCTAGATAAGAAGCCAACATATACTGCGGCACCCGCTGCACAAACCCCGGAAAAGCGCTGTTGAAATGATAGTAGCGCGCCTCCCCGACAAGCTGAAGAGAAATTTGATCCGAAACAGCGCTGCCGCCGCCGACTTCTGCAGCAGGATGCGGAAATACCGCTCTAGCTGCGGCAACTGACGTAGCACTTCCTCTTGCACCCGCTTTTCGAAAAGCACCACCTCGGTAGTTTCTACCGCCTGAATAAAGAACTGAGACGGCGTCTGCATATCGAGACTGGCATAATCGGTTAGCCACCAGTTTTCGATGCCAAACAAGATGGTTTGCTCGCTGCCTTTTTCGTTGACGAGGTAAGTACGGAGGCAGCCTCGCAGTACAAAGTAGTTAGCCGTACATACTTGGCCTTCGCTGAGCAGATGCTCTTTGCGGGCAATGGTTTGCCGCGTCAGGTACGTTTGGAGCAGGTCAGCTTCGGTGGGAGTTAGCGCTACGTACCGGGCAATGTGGGCAAGCAGAGGAGCATACGGGCTGGACACGGGGCGTATGGATGAAGTGGAACCATGCTGCAGCACGGCAGCTGAAACGCGGATGGAACCGGAGGGCCTTGAGAATCAAACTGCCGTTCCACCGAAAGGAGCGACGATGCTAGATATACATTCTCGGTCCCACCCGCAACCACTGTCAATTTAGCTCAGCAAGCACCTGCCAGCTACTCATCTTCCGGAAACTTGCCCATGCCGCCACTTTCAAAATCGGCAATGGCTTGTACCAATTCCTGGTTGGTGTTCATCACGAAGGGGCCGTACGTTGCCAGTGGTTCCTCGATGGGTGCTCCGGCCAAAACCAGTAAAACTGTTTCCTCGGTGGCCCTGACTTGAATGTCGGTCGAGTCCCAACCAAACACCACCAGTTGTTTGATGACAGCGGGCCGGTTGCCGTGCAGCGTAATGGCACCCTTCACTACATAAATGCCCACGTTGTAGTCGGCTGGCAGGCGCAGGGTAGTTTCCACGCCGGGAGCCAGATGCACGTCCAGCAGCGTGATGAGCGAGAAAGTTTCGGCGGGGCCGGTAAGATTCTCGTAGTCGCCGGCGATAACGCGGATGCTACTGTTGCCACCAGGCAGGGACAGGCTAGGAATGCTGGTGCTCCGAATATTCTGGTAGCGGGGCGGGGCCAGCTTGTCCTTTTTGGGCACGTTCACCCACAGTTGCAGCAGTTCCAGTGTGCCGCCTTGCCGGGCAAACTCTTTTTCGTGGCGCTCTTCGTGCAGGAGGCCCGCGCCGGCCGTCATCCACTGAACGTCGCCCGGGCCGAGGGTGCCGCTGTGGCCCGCGGTGTCGCGGTGGGCCAGGGCGCCCTCGTACACCACCGTTACGGTTTCGAAGCCGCGGTGCGGGTGCGGCGGCGTACCCAACGGCGCATCGGTGGGCGCTACTTGCATCGGGCCGGTGTGGTCGATAAGCAGGTAGGGGCTAAGCTGCCGGATACGCGGCCCTGGCATCGGGCTAGTTACATCGAAGCCGTCGCCGACGAACTTCTTGTTGCCATCAATAACCTGAAAAATGCGGCGAAAGAAAGTGCTCATAAAGTGGATTGAAGTAGATGCCAAGTAACTCGAACCAAGCTGCTGCACGCGCTAAAGCGGGCAACAAGCTTTCCGAAGTACTTACGTCATCCAACAAAAATCAACGGCTTCCTTCTAGCATCAGCGTGAAGCGCTTGCGCCAAGACACCGTCAGATACGGCATGTCCAAGATTTCCTGAATCTTGTGCGGATCGGGGGTTTCTACGCTACCGTTGTCAACTATGTCCTGAATGGTAACGTTGTAGGTGGAACGCTGCACTAGTGTGATGACGTCGCCGGCTTGCACCACGCCTTCCTGCTGCACCCGGAAATAGATGCCACTGCGCCGCGACTTCTCGAAGCGCTGCACCATGCTGTCATCCTGCAGCCGAATACCCAACTTAAAGCAGGGTTGGCGCGGCTGAAAAGCCATCAGCACGGCCGTGCCCATCTGGTATAAGTCGCCTATCCGCACATCCTTTTCCAGTAGGCCAACAGTGGTCAGGTTCTCGCCGAAAGCTCCGGGCACTAGTTTTTCGGCGGGCAAGTACTCTTGCCAGAACGCATAATGCTCTTGCGGATACGCATACACGGCTTTGTCAGGACCGCCGTGCACGTGGAGGTCGGCCTGCCCATCATTCGCCAAGTGCTCTGTATACACCTGCACTAGCTCCGAGGTAGGTTGCTTGAAAATGCTGGTTCGTACGGTCTTGCCATTCCAAACATATTCTTGAGGCAAACCAACGTTGAGGGAAGCAATGTGCATAGCAGTGGTGGGTAGATAAGCCGACACAAGATAGGGAGGAGCTTATTGACATTACTATTCCAGGCGCTTACCAATATCAGTACTTAGTAGCTGAGGAATTAATGTAAACTGCTGAATCACTGCATCCGGAGCGGGATGAGTTGATAAGTAGGTTTTCCTACACTTCATCTCCATAATCTGGCACTTCGGTAACCGCAAATTTCATTGGCTTAAGCAGTAGCTCACATTTGAGTGTCACTTCGCTGCTACTGCCATGAAACGTCTACTACTCTCACTGTTCCTGCTATTAGCCCCCACCGCAGGGCTGTACGCTCAATCTGCCACCAATCTCAGCGGCATCGTCCGCGACGCGGCGGGCCAAGCACTGCCGGGCGTCAATGTGTTTTTGCGCGGCACTTTCGACGGTACCAGCACCGATACCTTAGGCACGTTTCAGTTCGAGACGCAGCAGGCCGGGGCGGCTACGCTGGTGTTGAGCTTGTTGGGGTATCAGCCGCAGGAGTTGCCGCTGACTTTGAACGGGCAGCCACTGAAGCTGAGCTTGAAGCTGGAAGGCACTCCGCATGCCTTGGGCTCGGTGGTGGTGACAGCCGGAGCTTTCGAGGCCAGTGACGAGAAGCGTTCCGCCGCCCTCAACACCCGCGACATTCAAACCACTGCTGGTGCGCTAGCCGACGTGTCGGGTGCGCTCAACACCCTGCCGGGCACCACCCGAGTAGGGGAGGACGGCATGCTGTTCGTGCGCGGCGGGGCTGCCAACGAAACCAAAGTGTATATGGACGGCCTGCCCGTGCAGAACTTCTACGCCGGGTCGGTGCCCGCGGTGCCCGCACGAGGACGATTCTCGCCCACACTGTTTCGGGGCACGGTGTTCAGCACGGGCGGCTACTCGGCGCTATATGGACAGGCCTTGTCGGGCGTGCTGCTGCTGAATTCGACGGATTTGTCACAAGAAACGCAAACGGGGGTATCGGTATCCAACTTGTTTGTGGGGGCTTCGCGGACCAAGCGGTGGGAGCAAACTTCGTTGGATGTATCGGCTGATTACACCAACCTGATGCCCTACACCGGGCTGATGCCGCAAAATGTGGAGTGGGTGCAGGCGCCCCGCTCAGGCAGCGGTTCCGTCAAGCTAAGTCACCGCACCGGGCAGGCAGGTATGCTGAAAGTTTACGGTACCTGGAGCGCCCAATGCCTCGCTATCCGCCAGCCTAGCCCCGAGCCAGCCGGCCAACAAACCGTGGCGCTACGAAACGGCAACGGCTACCTCAACACCACCTTCCGTAGCCCCTTGCGCCGCGGCTGGAGCATCCAAACCGGCATAGCACTGTCGCGCGACGATAAAGACGTGCAACCCGACACATTGCGGCTACGCACCTTAGAGCAAGCCCTGGTAGGCCGGGTGGTGCTCACCAACGATTCGGCGGGCTCCCGCTGGAACCTCAAGCTTGGAGTAGAAGGCCTCGGGCAACAAGTTACGCAGCAGTACCAGCCCCGCGCCACTGACGCCGATACTCGCTACGAAACCAGCTTCACGGAAAAGCGCGCGGCTAGCTTCGTGGAATCGGATTTTCAACTAAGCGACCGGCTGGCCGGCCGGGTTGGCGGCCGCGTGGAATACTCGGCGCTACTTGACCGAGTCAACGCGGCTCCCCGACTAGCCTTGGCTTATCAGACGAGCGAGCATAGCTCGGTTTCGGGTGCTTACGGCCGCTTCTACCAAACCCCCGACAACAGTTTGCTGCTGGTGCAGCCCAACCTACGCTTCGAGCAAGCCACGCACTCGGTGCTCACCTACCAATACAACCACGACGGCAAGCTGCTGCAAGCCGAAGCCTACCACAAAACCTACAGCCACCTTACCCGCTACGATGGCCAAGACATGCGCAATGCCGCCACCTACGATAACGGCGGCACTGGCTACGCTCGCGGCCTCGACGTGCTTTGGCGCGACCGGAAAACAGTGAAGAACCTGGAGTATTGGGTGAGCTACGGCTTCCTTGACACCCGCCGCCAATACCGCGCCGACCCCGTAAGCGCCGTACCCACGTTTGCTGCCCGGCACAACGTATCGGTCGTGGGCAAGTATTGGGTGCCTAAGCTCAACACGCTCTTTGGGGTTACTGCCTCCTACGGCAGCCCGCGCCGCTACCACGACCTCAACCAGGAAGGGTACAACCAAGGCGTGCTGCCTACTTATCAGGATGTAAGCCTGAACGCTAGCTACCTCACCCGTTTGTTCGGTCAATTCACTATCGTCCACATCTCCACCTCCAACGTGCTTGGCCGCCAAAACGTGTACGGCTACCGCTACGCCAGCACCCCCGATGCTAGCGGCCAGTTCAACCGCGTCGCCGTGACGCCCACGGCTCCGCGTATGCTGTTCGTGGGGGTATTCGTGTCGATAAACAAGAAAAACCCCGGCGACGTGAACGAACGGCCCGAGTAAGGTTGCTCCACTTAATATCTACGGTTTAGCAGACTAGTTTCTCTCAGATGAGGAGGGGTCAGGAGGGGTTGTTTACCCCGAGCGTCATGCTGAGCGGAGCCGAAGCATCTCGCATGCTGAGGTTGTGGTGCTAACCAAACGAGTCGAGCGAGATGCTTCGGCTCCGCTCAGCATGACGAGTAGTTTGGCAACGGCAAGTCAGCTACCCCTAGCTCCTCATCTGCAAGGAACTAGATGTCTAAATCTCTAGCACCAAAGCTGAAATTCCCTCATGGCGCTAGCATTGAGGCCATCTTAGCGAATTGACAAATTGTATAGGTGCCTCCGCGCTACGCTTCATCCTGATGATCCGACGCTTCAGTAACCGTGAATTTCCTTGGGGAGCGGGGGCGTGCACCTTTACAACAGTCAAACGCCATACACCACTTCAACTGCTTCCGCATCATGAAAAAGCCTTTCCTTGCCTTCGTCCTCTGCGCTGCTTCTTTCGCCGCCGTAGCGCAGACGCCTGCTATCGACACGCCCACAACGGCTACTGCTACCACCGATGTATACTCGCAAATGATGGCCGCCACCATCAAGGAAATGCTGAGTTCCAGCAACCCCACGGCTACCCAACAAGCCATCAGCAAGTTCGAGCGGGCGGCGGCCGTAGCGGCCAACGACTGGTTGCCGCGCTATTATCAGGCGTATGGCTACGTGCGGTTGGGTTTCCTTACTAAAGACAGCGAGCAGCAAGACAAATACTTCGATCAGGCCCAAACGGCGCTAGACCAGGCGCGGGCTTTGCCGGCGGCCGATGCGTCGGAGCTAGGCGTAATGCAGGCCTACCTCTACCAGGGCCGCATTATGGTGTCGCCGATGGCGCGGGCTATGAAGTACACGGCGATGGTAGGGGAAAGCCTTGGACAGGCCGAAAAAGCGAATCCGCAAAATCCGCGCGTGTACTTGGTGCGGGGCAACGACTTCAACTTCCGGCCCAAAATGTTTGGGGGCGGAATGGCGGCTGCCAAGCCGCACTACGAAAAGGCAATGGCGCTGTTCGCTACGTTCCGGCCGGCCACGGTACTGAGCCCAAATTGGGGCGAAGCAAACGTCAAGAATTTGTTGGCGGAAAGTGCCGCGAAAACGGCTTCCAACTAATACTGGCTGACCCGTTGGGAAAAAGCGGCTCATTACGTGATGCTTCCCCAATGGGTCTTTTCATTTACTTTGATGGAAACTTCTTGGCCGTTGTCCGTGGCGCAATCCAACTCCTCTTCGCAGCTTACCACTGGTTACCAGTCCATCTCAAATTCATGGGCGACTACCTGGAAAGCGTTCCGGATGTTGGTGCTTATTTCGGCCTTTCTCACGGTGGTGTTGAACCCGGGAGCCCTGACGGATGGAAAGCGCCTAGCCTTCACGTTTATTATCACCTTTGCCTACAGCGCCGGGCTGTGGTTTGTCAACTGGTTGGCAGTAGAATGGCTCAATACCCATATTTCGTGGGCCGAGCGGCCTTTACGCCGGATTCTGGTCACTGTGGCTTTGCAAGTAGGTGGGTCGGTGCTGGTTGTTCTAGTAATTCAGGCGGCTTATCTACTGCTTTCGCACCAGTCGTTGGCGCTGCTGTGGCGGCCGCAGATGTACGGCCAGGTATTGATACCCTTAGGCATTACCATTATCATTTCGCTGTTCAACCACAGTCGTTCTTTCTTCCTGAATTGGCGCGAAGCGGCCATCCGGGTCGAGCGGGTGGAAAAGGAAAACGCCGTAGCTCGCCTCGACTCCTTGCGCCGCCAAGTAGACCCGCACTTTCTCTTCAACTCGCTGAACGCCCTGACGTCTCTCATCGAGGAAGAAGACCCCGCCCGCGCCTCGCGCTTCGTCCGCCAGCTGGCCAAAGTCTACCGCTACGTTCTTGACAGCCAGGAGCAGGAAGTGGTGACACTGGCCGAGGAAATGCGCTTCGTGGAGGCGTACGTGTATTTGCAGCGCACCCGCCTCGGCGAAGGGCTGCAAGTGGAAATCAACCTGCCGCTCGCTGCCAACTTAGAAGAACTACTCGTGCCGCCGCTGGCCGTGCAGTTGCTCCTCGAAAACGCCCTCAAACACAATGCCACCAGCCAGAAGCAGCCTCTCTACATTCATATCACGTTGGATGCGGCTGCCCGCCAACTCGTGGTGCGCAACGCCCTGCGCTACCGCCGCGTCCCCGACGAGGAATCGACGGGCCTGGGCTTGCCCAACCTTTCCGCCCGCTACGCCTTCCTGACCTCGCGGCCCGTGACGGTAACGAAAACCGAAACCGAATTCACCGTGACGCTCCCCCTGCTCGAAGTTTCTGCTCTTTAATTGCTGATATTCCTAGTTGGTTGGCGGTGTCAGCAGCCGGCGCGGTGCCTTAAATAGCTTTCATGCGCCTGCGTTTCTTGCCAGCCATAGGCTAGCTTGCGCACACCAGTCACTTATTTACCTAGCAACAAGAAATCAAGAAATGCGCGCTCTGATTGTTGAAGACGAACCGCTGGCCGCTCGCCGTTTAGCTGAACTGTTGAAAAAGCAGGCATTGCGCGTGGAAGTGGTAGGCACCGCCGAGTCGGTAGCAGAAGCAGAAGCACTCCTCCAAACCCTGCGGCCCGCGCCCGACGTGCTGTTCCTGGACATTCATTTGGCCGACGGACTCAGCTTCGAGCTGTTCGAGCGGTTGGAAATTCGCATTCCCGTTGTCTTCACCACAGCCTACGACAAGTATGCGCTACGGGCTTTCAAAGTGAACAGCGTAGACTACTTGCTCAAGCCCATCGACCCGGAAGAACTAACGGCTGCTCTCACCAAACTACAGCAACTGCGCGAAGCCGCCACGCCCACCTTCGATGCGGCGCTGCTGGCCCGGGTGCTGCAACAAGCGCAACCCGCCAAAGAGTATAAGTCGCGCTTCGTGGTGCGGGTCGGTGAGCATCTGAAAGCCATTCCGGTAGAGCAAATTGCCTACTTCGCCAGCTTGGAGAAGGTCACGCTGCTGCACACCCGGGAGGGCCGCCGCTTCGTGGTCGATTACACGTTGGAACAGCTAGAGCAGATGCTCGACCCCACCGAATTCTTTCGACTCAACCGCGCCTACTTAGCCCACGCCGACGCCATCCACGACATCATTCACTACACCAATTCTCGTCTCCAAACCATCCTCAAGCCCACCGCCCCCGAGGGTGAAACCGTGCTGGTAAGCCGCGAAAAAGTGGCCGCTTTCAAGGCCTGGCTGGACAGATAAGAACTGCATGATGATTTCTGCACCCGTGCGCCGTTTGGCGGCGGTAATTTCCTGGTTGGGGCACCCACTGCTTACAAGCACTGCGTTTGTGAGTTTCATGGCTTGGCAAAAGCTTGACGACGACCCAACGGCCAGATGGAGCCTTGGCAGCGTAGCCACCATGGCGGCACTCATCGGCATCTGGAGTTTCCGCCAAACGTATCGCGGCGCCTACTCCAACTTCGATATATCGCAACAGGAGCAGCGTCGGTCGTTTTATCCAGTGCTGCTCCTGTTGCTGGGGCTGGCCACTGGCGTTCTGTTTTGGCAACAGGCGGGGCTATTCCGGTATGGCCTGCTGGCGGCCTGGCTGCTACTGCTGACTTGCTACGCAGTCAATTTCTGGCTGAAAATCTCGCTGCACGCGGCATTGTCATTTTTTCTGGCCTGCGTGGTGTTGCACTTGTATTCTAAGTGGGGCGTGTCGGCTTTGCTGCTGGCAGCAGTAGTAGCGGCCTCGCGGCTGGTGTTGCGGCGTCATACGTTGCCGGAGCTAGTGGCTGGTATCGTGGCTGGCGTAGTGGCTGGGGGCGGACTGGCCTGGTTTCTGGCCCATGCAGCAGTCAACGGCACGGGTAGCTAGCCTTCCAGCCACTGCTTAACTGCATTGGCTTTTTCCCGACTCACCAGTACTTCCTCGGTGGGCGCGGGCTGCAAATCGAGCAGCAGCTTGCCGTTGAAATGGGAGTGCAAGCGTTGCACGGCCGCGAGCTGAGCAATAAACTGGCGGTTGAGGCGAAAGAACTGCCGCGGGTCGAGCAGGCTTTCCAGTTGTTCCAGCGTATAGTCGACCACGAAGCGGCGGCCGTCGGTGGCAACGAGGGTGGTATTTTCGTGTCGGCTCTGAAACCACGCTATCTGCTCAACGGCTAGGGGCAGCAACTGCTCACCGCTCCGAACTAGGAAGCGGGTTTTATACTGCCGGTCGGGGCGGGGGAGGCTGTCGAGGAGGCGTTCGAGGCGGCGGGCGGTATCGTCGGCTATGCCTGCGGCTTGCGGCGAAGCCGCGGGGCTCCGCCACTCCCGCAGCTTGGTGAGGGCGACTTGCAATTCGGTCAGCTTCACCGGTTTCAGCAGATAATCGACGCTGTTGGCCTTGAAAGCCCGAATGGCATAGGCATCGTAAGCGGTAGTGAAGATGACGGGGCTCCGCACGAGCGTTTGCTCGAACACCTCCAGGCTCAAGCCATCGGCCAGCTGAATATCAGACAAGATCAAGTCCGGGGCGGGATGGGCAGCTAGCCAGGCTAGTGCGCTGGCTACGCTGTCGAGTGAGGCGAGTACCTGCGCCTCCGGCGCGGCTTCCAGCAGCAACCGTTGTAGGCGCTCAGCAGCGGGGTATTCGTCTTCGAGAATCAGAACGGTCATGCAGGGCGGCGAGTTGGGAAGGTGAAGGCGTGTTGTTTAGCGCAAGTCGCGGAGTTGCTGCGCAAACTGGTGGGCCGTTTCCTCGGGAAAAGGCTGCTTGAGCGACTGGTACAAAGTACCGCTAAACGTCATCTTGAAGTACTCCACGGTCCGCCGAAACGGCACCTCAAAACCCTCCGGCAACTCTTTGTCGGAGCCAACGGCGAGCAGAAACGCGTGCTTGCCGGCTAGCTGGCGGCCTAGCTGTTTGTGGATGTCAGTGAGATTCGTAAACCGGTCGAAGAACTGCTTCATCACCCCGCTCATGCTGTACCAGTAGACTGGCGTTGCAAACACCAAGACCTGGTGCCCAATCATGAGCTCTGCCAACTGCGGAAAAGTGTCGTCGCTCGGATAGTCGTTTTGGTAGTTGTAGGGCGCTACAGGCCAATCGAGCAGGTTAACGAGCGTGTGCGGAATGTCGGCTAGCACCCGCTCCACCAAGTGTTGCGTGTCGCCGGCTTGGCGGGCGCTACCTAGCACGACTAAGGGCATTGCGGTAGGGGAGGCAGGAGAAGTCACGCGGCTAAGGCTAGTGAGAAAGACCCGCGAAAGTAGGAGCCGCAGGCAGATACACGCTAAAATACCAGGTCCAGACGATGAACAACAGTTGCAGCGGAATCCGGAACCAGAGGTAGCGCGGACCGGGGCCATCGGTGGTACCCGTTTGGTAGTTGATGTGGTGCAAAGCCGCGTGAATGTTGCCGGGCAACACCAACCCGAAAAACACAATCAACGACCACCCGACCAACAGGCGCGAGGCCGGCACCAGTAGCCCCGCAGCCGCCACCAATTCCACAATACCCGTGAAGTACACCCATGCTTTGCGGCCGGGTAGCCACTCGGGCAGCATTAGCGTCATGCCTTTGGTGAGGGTAAAATGCGCAGCGCCCGTGAACAGCAGCATCACAGCCATGGCCACGTTGCCAGCTAGCAGATAATTCGGGTTGCCGCCAACCAAGCGGGTCGCTCCCAACGACAGCAGGAAAGTCCCGAGCAAAACGAATAAGGGTTTCATAAGACGAGTTTTAGGAGAAGAAACCGCTACGCTTACTCTGTTAGCAGCGGCAGTTGCACCCGAAACCAGCCATCGTCGGTGGAAACTGTCACGGGCTGTGGCGCTTGCAGTAGTTCGTAGCGGTGACGCACGTTGGCTAAACCCATGCCTGTGCCTGGGGCCAAGCCAGCCGTACGAGGACGCAGCGTGTTTTCCACTGTGAAATAGCTGGTCGTGCCATCTGCCAACAAGCGAAGCTCTAGCGGAAACTGTCGCGACGCCACGTTATGCTTCAGCGCGTTTTCAACTAGCAGCTGCACGCTCAGCGGCGCCACGCGGGCCGTGAGGGCGGCGGGGGCCACGGAGGTAGTCACGCGTAGGTTGTCGCGGAAGCGCACCTTTTGCAGTGCCAAGTAGGTGTCTATAAATGCTAGTTCCTCGGCCAGCGACACAGTGGCTTTGTCGCGGGTGAGGAGCACATAACGGTACACATCGGCGAGCTGCTCCACAAACTCTTGGGCGGGTTTGTTGCCCGGCTCGATGAGGGCCGAAAGCGTGTTGAGGGTATTGAACAGAAAGTGCGGATCAAGTTGGCTTTGCAAAGCTTCGAGCTGGCTCTGGACCCCAGCGCTTTGCAGCTGCTCGGCCCGGCGCACATTCTGCTCCCATTGCCGAAAGAAATACACGGTTTCGTAGAGCGTCAGCACGGCCAACGTGGGAAACAAGTTGAAAAACGTGCCCGATACCTGAGACTCGAAATCCAACCCAAAGTATTGGGGGAGTAGCCAGTGCAGTGGTAGCCGTAGCAGCACCGTCGCCACGCTCGTACCCACGACCGACAGCGCGGCTAGGCTCCAGAGCCGCCGCTTGGTTTGATCAACGTGCGGAAGGCGCCCAAGCAGCCAGTTCCACAGGGTTCGGTTGCCAAGCCAGAGGAAAGCCGTGAAGTAGAAGGAAATACCCCAATCAATGAAAAACAGCGGTACCGTCCAGGTTTGGTGATCCGACGCAGTAAGCAGCGTGATAATTAAACTCAAAGAAGGAATTCCAAAGAGGAGGAGGCGACGGTCGTTCATAGTGATGGGCAAGATACAGGCATCAGGGGGGCGCTATGCCCGTCTGGTGCCTGCGCTGCCGATAGAAGTAGCTATAGCTTGAAGTCTACGCATTGCTAGCTCTCAACAAGCAATGCCAAACAGATGTAAGCGGGTTTATTTGATGCTGATCAGCGGGACACCCTGCATAGCTTGCAGATACAGCGCGACCACGGCTCCGGTGTAGAGCGCAGCGCCAAGCCACGTCAGGAGCACAGAGCGCCGGGGTACGTACCGGCTCAACCACCAGCCCAGCAGCGGCACTAACTGCAGCGCGTGCAACCCCAAGAAATGAGCAATGCGTAGGTCGCCGGCGCGCGTGCTCCAGCCGACGCCAGGCAGGCCGGGGCCGCCATCGGTGGCTCCTACCGTGTGTGCCAACTGTCTGATCATAGCTCCGCCTACGGCACTGCCCACCAGAAACAGCAGCAGCCCTAGCCGCACGCCCCACACGTAGCCAGCCGGGCCGTGGGGCCGGTGCCGCCACACCAAATACACGGCCCACACAATCAGCACGGTATTAATCAGGATGAATAGACCCATCACGCTAAAGAGCATGTTGTCGAGTGGCGAAGCAACATTGTAGTGCGAGGTGGTGCCACGGGCTGCTTGCAAACAAATAATAACGATTTCAACCCCAATGGCTACCGCCACGCCCCAGCTGATGCGGCGCACTGCCCGTTGGGCGACCGCCGGTAAGTCGGCCAGTAGCCAGCCCAAACTCCAGACGTAGATGATGTCGGAAAAAAGAAACTTCAGCGGCTTGATCCACGGATTCACGTTCGTTACCAGTCGCTCGTCAAGCGCTAAGCCCAATACGGCGCCCGGTAGCAGCACCAGATGCAGCCACCCGGCCCACGACAACATCGGATTGACGCGGTGCAACACCACCAGCCAAGTGCGCACGGTGGCAAGCACCGATGAACCAGTCTCAGTAACCCCGTCGGCAGCGGGGGCAGCGGAAAAGGCGAGCGTTTTCATAGTTGGAAAGGGTAGGGTAGACAATAAGACCAAGTCGCTAGCTGGCCAAGGCCGGAGCAGGATACCAGCGTCGGATAATGGCGTAGAGCAGTAGGCCCAGCGGCCCGAAAAGGAACGTGAACACAAGAGCCGGCACCAGTAGTAGGTGCGGTATCCCACGTTTGTGGGCATCGTGGGTTTCCCAGATGCCAATACTCATATCGAAGCAGAGGTAGTGCACCCAGCCGGCCAGCAATGCCCACGGGTCACGGAAAAGGGCCGCTACCTCCTGCAAGGAACTGAAGCCGCCCTCACTGGCGCTGGCTCCCAAGTAATGACTGCCAATCAGCAAGACGTACGCTACGGCCAGCAACAGCGGCAACGCGCCGCTGAGCACCAAGCGACGCGTCAGCGACCAGCGCGGGGCTACAATCAACAGCACCCAGCCAATCATGGCAATTGGGTTGGCTAGAGCAAATAGAAAATCAGGGGTGATGGCCATGGGAAGTGCGCTTACTTGATACCCCTAAACTACTCGCTACCTGAGAGCTTGGTATTCGTAAACGGGGTGAACCGGCATTCAAGGAGTACGAACCGTAGATTCTGGTCCGGTGAAGCGTAGGCTAGGAAGCAGCCGTCACACAACTACAGTCATATCTGGTTGTAACTTTGCGCCGTGGTACTGTTATTTCAATATGAGTGGCGGCCAGTTCTGCTGGCTTTAGGACTAGGGCTTAGTTTGTCTCAACCTGTGCAAGCGAGTACCTCGGATTCGGCCGCGTACCAACTCCAATTCCACGACAGCGTAACGGTCCGCCAGCCGCACCGGCGACCAGTGTTTCAACTGGATATTCGCAACTCTATTGTCAACCGACGTTTTGTGTCGGTGCCTGGGCTAAAGCTAGGAATTGAATGGCGGGGTCGGTTGCGGACTGGTATTGGGGTGTACTTACTAAGCAATGGCATTCCCTCGCGCCAACCCATTCCCACCGAGCTGCCCGAGAACACCAAGGCAGAACTGCGCCTACGCTATGTGGCCGGCTATGGGGAGTACGTTGTACTCGGCAATCCGCGCTGGGAAATTGCCACTCAGCTTCAATTGGGCGTAGGCAAAACCTACGCCCACTACACCCTGCCCGACGATACCCGGGTTCGTTCTCCCAAAAGAGTTATTTGGTTGGTCGAGCCCTCCCTGGCGGCTCAAATGCGCATTTACCGCTGGCTCGCGCTAGGCTCGGGGTTAGGCTGGCGGCAACCCGTCTTCGTCAACAACCTGACCCAACGAGAGCTAAACGGTCCAGTGTTTTATGGTCGCGTCAAACTCTCTCTTGGCGACCTATACAAAGTGTTTCGGGGGCGTCAACGCCTGTTCACTCAGCATGGCCTACGTCGCGCCGATTGGTAACAGCAGCTTCAGCGGTCTACGGAATCAGCAGTTCTGTGCTGATCTTATACCTCCGGTTTGTGCCAACCGCAGCGGAGGAGTAGGCCGTGGTTCTCGCGGCACGGTGTTAGCGCGACCTATCGCAAATCCAAAAACAAAAGCAGTTAAAATAAGGCAGGTTAACAGATATTTTTTCACTGAGCGTTAAAACGTATTATTGATATAGTTTAACTTTTTGAGGCTAAAAAATCAAGCTGTGCAGCTAGTTGCTGGGTTGGTTTCAAGTTAAGTATTAGCAGTATGCGAAGTTGTAATCGTGCAAAACTTATATGAAAAGCCAAGTACTTTCCTTGATAGATTCTATTTATAAATCGGTATAGTATTTCACTTAAACCTATTGCGCTGCAAGCAGAAGGCGTAAGCAACGACAGGTAAGAAGATATAGACTGACCCAGGTGCGCCAACACAACAAAGCCCCAGCTCCGTCACGACGGAGCCGGAGCTTTGTTGTGTTAGGATACCCAGAGGATGATCTATTCCTCGTTTTCAGTGGTTTGGGGCAGGCTTTGCAACGTAGCCCGTCGGTTGAGCTTGCCGGAAGCCGTGGTACGAAACTCCCCGATGTACACCACTTCTCGGGGCCGTTCGTATTTGCTTAGGCGTTTGCGAAGCAAACTCAGGAGCTGTTGCTGCTGCGCCTCAGGCAGCGGTTCACCTTCCAAATATGCCGTTACCTGTTCGCCTAGGCGTGCATCGGGCCGGCCCGCGACAAACGCCCGGCGGATGGGCAGGTTCAATTCCAGGAGCGCCACTTCTAGCACTTGCTCTACCTTCTCGGCTTGTACCTTCACGCCTCCACTGTTTATCACGAAGTCCACCCGGCCCAGCCACTCAAATGTGTGAGGATCTAGCAGCTTCACGTGGTCGTTGGTGGTGATGAGCTGATTGTCGGTTACATCGGCGCGCACGGTGAGGCAGCCACGAGTGTCCTGCGCGACGTGGATGCCGGGCAACACGCGGTAAGCCGAGGAGAGGTCGGGACCATTGAGGCGGCGCAGGGCAATGTGTGAGGCTGTTTCGGTCATGCCGTAAGTCAGGTACACAGGTACCGTGAGCTGCCGAATTTCTTTGGCTAAGCTATGTTCCACGGCGGCCCCGCCCACCAAAATGGCTTTCATCTGGTTGAGGCGTGGTGCGTGCCCGGCCGCCAGTACCGCCCGTAGCTGCAAAGGCACAAATGAGGCAAACGTGAACTCTGCCTCGGCCGGTACCAGCGCAAACGGGTCGGCTTGGGGCTCTACAATAGTGAGGTGCATGCGCCGCTCGAAGCCGCGCACCAGCATCATCATGCCGCCCACGAACTCGCAGTTCAAGCACACCAGCATCCGGTCGCCAGGGCCTAAGTCGAAGTAGTCGCCGGTGCGGCGAGCCGAGGCCTCCAGTTGCTGGCGCTTCATCAGGACGGGTTGCGGCTGCCCCGTAGAGCCGCTGGTATGCAAGGCTACATCCTGCGTCCCGTTCAACCATTGACGGCAGAAGTCGAGCACCTTGGCTTCGTAGCCGTTCAGGTCGACGGAGGTAGTGGCCGGATATTGCTGAATATCAGCATACCGAAATTCGCGGCCGTTAAGCAACAGAGAATCGGGGAGCAGGTCGGGAGAAGAAGCCATAGGAGTAAAGAGAAACCAGCGAAGTTGGCGGCATGTCGGCGAAGGCGCCCTAACTGAGCAACCAGCGCTGGTAGGTTTTGGCCGAAGGTACCGTTAGTAAACATAACGCTAGCAGCAGCACGCCGCAGGATGCTAGCTCCAAGAGACTGCGCGTAAAAACATAGGAAACCAGCAGCGGCAGTCCCAGCAGACTCAATAAACTGTTGCGCAACAGCATACGGCTCTGGTACACCCGCAAGTTCTGCTCGGCGGGCCGCCGCAGATTAGGGGTTAGTCGGCGAGAAATCAAGTACAGTAGCACCCCGGCCAGCGGCAGCAACGCCCCCAGCAGCAACAGCAGCGGCCACGAAGCCAGCACAGGCTGCGGCGAACCTCCCCCAGCCACTTTGTTGCCGCCGGCCAGCATGAGCGCCCCCATGACCAGTGCCTGTACTGTATAATGAAGGCAGTGCCGCCATCGGATGCGCCGGATAGCTCGGTGAAAATCAGCGTCGGTCATGGCAGCGAAAAAGGCCCGGCGTTTAGAGAGTTGAGATACTAGATTGTCGACTCAGATACAACTAAGTCAGCATACGTAGCTCCCGTTTGAAAGTCAGGAAAACCAGCGCAGCTTGACTTCCAGCGAATTAAAGACGTATATTATTGCACCCATCAACTTCCGCTGCCATGCAATACACCATCCCCACCCCGTTTGTTGGCTTCCGAACCTTTGTATTCCGGCGCTACATCACGCTCCGCTATCATTTCGTTTCGCCTACTGCAGAGCTAGCCGCCAAAGCTGCCCGTCGGGCCCGCAAGCTGCGCAAAAAAGAAGTTAAAGATGAACGTATGCGCAACTTCTTCGGCTGGTGCGAAGGATGCGCGGCATACGGCTCGATATTCTAGAAAGTACGGTACATAGCAATGAAAAGCGCCACCTAGTCAGGTGGCGCTTTTTTATTAGGTATACTGCTAGAGCAATTGAGTATTTATATAATATGCTTTCTACTTTAAGCCTTTTACTTATTTACTTCTTGCAATGTAAATATTTGATATTTTGAAATTAAATGAATCAAAGAGTAGTGAGAATATCAAATGGCAAGTAAAATTCTATGCTGCTTAATTGAAGCTCGTATAGTATTAACAAATAGCCAAAAGTCGGCATTGGTGCTTGTTCTTCTGTCCTTGCGATTATTCACGCCATAAAGTGATTTGCGGAACGTAGTAGTCAATTCAAATTGTGCTCCAGCATTTTGTTTGTTTCTGTTGATAATGTTGGCTCGTAAATCTCCATTCAAACTTTCCTGCTTGGTTTTATAAGCATTAAAGCCGGCGCCTGTCAATTGTATTTCCAATACGTCTTTAAAATTTTCATCACGTCCACCAATCAAACATGCTTTGTAGCCAATTCCTGTACTTTCATCGGGTTGCTCATCGGTACAGCCATGAAAAGCGAGGCTGATAACACTCCTTTGTACTAACTCTATAGCTGCCGGATCATTGAAATTGGAGGCAGTAACATGTAATTTGCCATTTTGATTGGTCGGGTTCGTGCCATTGAAAATAAAGTAATCATAGGTTTCCGATGCTGCCGGATGATTATTGAAGCCGTCGGTAAAGCCAGCAGTTGCTAGAGCCAGTTCCGTCGTGCCACTTTCAATACCACCACCGTGGGGAGCCATGATGCAGGTTGTATTTTCATCAGGGTAGTTTTTAGATGTTTCATAACGCCAACGGTGTCTATACCATTCTTTGGTATAGTTAGTGCCTTCCGTTTCGTTGGCATACAATTGCCTCATGCTACAATAGAAATCATCTCCCTCAGGCATAGCTTTATTTGTTGAAATGGAAAATGTTATTCTAAATAGTATAACTGCATAGCTATTTTTAATGCAAGTTGTAAAATAGAATTACCCCTTTTCACCGGAAATTATTATCGTGCCATAATCAAGAGAAATTGATCCATGAGATTGGGCTTGAGTTAATACTTCGAATACTGAGTTTCTGATTTTCTCTTTTGTGTTATCGTCGGCTTTGCTCAGGGCCGCAACCACCGGGGCCGCTACATCATTCATGAAGCTCCAATAGTTAGTGGTAGTCCCAGAATCTAGCTTGCCGTTTACTTCCTTTTTCGTGATATTCTTCAAGCCCGCTTGAGCGAATAGATCAGCTAGAAAACCCGGTGCCGCACAACGAAACATGCCGGGTGCCCCTTGCGGAGGCGCAGGCAACTGCATGTGCTGGTTGATAACGCTCATGGTAGCCATAATCCAGAAATTTTTATTGGGGGCGCCCCACACGGCGGCGGCAATTCTGCCTCCTGGCTTGAGTACGCGGGCCATTTCCTTGGCTGCCAGTAGCATATCGGGGAAAAACATGAAACCAAAACGGCAACTAATGGCGTCGAAGGTTTCGTCGTCGAACGGCAACTCACAAACGTCGCACCGAACGAATTCGCAGTTTGTGACACCCTTCTTCGCGGCATTGTCGCGAGCTACATCCAACATGCCTTCGGCTAGGTCAGTGATAATCACTTTCCCGTCCGTAACGATAGTGGCAATCGTCAGACCTGGCTCGCCGGTGCCGGCCGCAACATCAAGCACCACATCAGTAGGTTTCAACTTCAGGGAATTGATAATCTCTGTTCCCATGGGTCTCAGCCACTCCATTGTAAAGTCGTCCCATTTGCGCCAGCCCGACGAAAACTTGTTCCAAGTTTCTTTCTGCTGCTCCCGAATTTGTTCTAGTTGTGCTTCCATAGGGTGGAGTTGGTTTGTTGTAAGGGATAGGCAAGAGTGACAGAATCAGCCAATTTTTGAAACCACCGACGTGCTGAAGTAGGGTATAAATAGCTGACTTTATTTAATATATACATTATTTAATATTAAGGCAAGTATAGTCTTCCTGTCAGTGCTTGTTGTAATGGGGAGAGCCTAAGGAAAACGTCTTTTTGTTGCCGCTAAGGAGTGCTTTGCGCAAACCAAAAGTTGGCTAGAATAGTCCTGAGGGCCTTTGCAGAAAACAAAAAAACGCCACCCGTAGCGGGTGGCGTCTGCGGTATGCAATACGTTAAATCGGGGTATCCGTTAATTGCCAACGACTGGATACGTCAGCCATGGAATGTCACGCCACGGGCTGTAGCGCGCTTCTATCAGGTAGCGGGCTGTTTCGGCAATATGGTCGTGCAAGTCATTATCGGGTGCCCACATGATGCGCCCGGCTACGAACCCGGCCGCGAAACTATCCCACGAATCATAGGTGTGTAAGGCCGCTTGAGTGGCATCGTCAATGTACTGCCAAGCTTCCTCCCATGTCAAATAGTCGTAGTCGTAGCACCAGCGTGCTACGTTCACTTGGCGGGCATAATCCCAAGCGGCCACGTTGGTTACGGCACGGGTCTTAAGAAAAGGATTGGCGGCAAATAGCGACTGCCAGTGCATGGGCTGGCTTTTTAGTTGACTTTGGTATTTGGAGCGGTGTCCTTCCTCGCGGAGCCACTCTAACGTATCAAGTGCCTCTTCCGCGTTGCTGATACCCCACCATTCGGCCGTAGCAGCCTTTCGTTCAACAAGTGGCTCTGGTTTGATGCGAGGTAGAAGCTTGATAGGATTTCCGCCTACAAAAAACAGAATGGCGCCTGTGGCTAACCCGCGTATCTCGGTAGCAGTGGGCTGCCGGGCCGGTTTATCTAAGTCGAATTCATCTAAGTCTGACGCGCCATATTTTCGAATATTCTCGTTTTCCAACGCAATGGCGGCCATCTTTTTGCTGTCCAGCATTGTGGCAATCGTGCGTAGCCATTCGAACATAAAGGGAGAGGTAAGTGCTATAATAAAATGAGTGGTGCTAAATCGGGAGGTTATTACGCAGATATAGTGCTGTATGCTATGCTTATATACTTCTGGTTTTCGAATTTCTCGACCTAAAAATGGTTTGTTTGCTTATCGAACAAGCACTGATACCAGCCTTTAGAGCCTATGCAATAAGAGCTTACGCCTCTCTAAGTAGTAATTTATTTCTCAGCGTACACTTCCTGTAGTTGCTTCGACAAATAGTTGTAAGAAAGCGGTATGTCGGCACTTGGGTTGCTGGTGTTACCTTCGATAAAAATATGACCCTTGTAGTTCGCCTTTCTCAAGGCTCTTAAATAAGGCTTGAAATCCTCTCCTTGCACGCCGGGAAAAGAGCGGCTTTGCTTTTCGGCAATTTCGCAGTGAACTAGCAGATCCTTTGCGTCAATGATGCTCTGCGGTGATTCGCCTCCGCGCATCATGTGGAAAATATCCGCGTTGAGTTTAAAATTGGGGTGATTTACCGCCCGCACAACATCAGCGGCTGACTTTAGACTAGTCAGAAAATTCGTTTCAGAAGCTTGCAGGCTTTCAATGGCAATCATAATGCGATGCTTCTGCGCCGCAGCAGCCAATTTGCGGCACAATACAACAAAATCTGCTTGGGCCTTTTGTGCGTCGTAGCCTTCCGGAATCCGTCGTGCGCCGCCACTGCCCAAAACGATAACAGGAATACCAGCTTGTTGGGCTCTTGAAAAAACACTGTCGACGTACGCTACCACTCTGGCGTCGTCGACGTTAGGGCCGGCAATTTTTATTTTACCGGTAAAGAGAATATTGCAGAGGTACACTTTGCATTTCGCCTTTTTTATTCGGGCAAGGTTTGCCTTGAACTGCTCTTCCGATAGAGACGGCGAAACCATGCGGCTCACCGTTTCGCCTAGCATCTGAAAACCGGCGGCATATAGCAGGCTATCCTGATCAAGCGGGGCCACGAGGCCTATCTGCGGAATAGATTCTTTGCTTGGAACAAAACTGAGTGAAGCAACAAGGGCAATGCAGAATGCCAACACGGTGATGAGCTTCATAGAACAGCTTTGTTTAGATGAATAGCATAAAGTAAATATAAAATTGAGTGTTCGTGCTATCCGATAGACGAGTTCATTGGCGGGCCTTCATTACTTATGTTCCGTTAGCGTGCGTTTGCAACTTGTCTTACTACCTGCTGAAAACTTAATACCTACACATTGAGGTAAGAAATGGCTGGATAACGGACACAGACTATTCGCCTACGTTGGCAGGGTGCTTTGTTCGTCCGCACATTACTTCTAAACGCGAAAGGCGCTATACCCCGTTTGATAGGAGGTATAGCGCCTTTCGTGTTGTTATGAAAACGCTAGCCGGTTACGGAAATTTCGGAAACTTCGAGAAGTCGGGCTTGCGCTTTTCGAGGAAGGCATTTTTGCCTTCTTTGGCTTCCTCTGAAAGGTAGTAAAGCAGCGTCGCGTTGCCGGCTAGTTCCTGAATACCAGCCTGGCCATCCAGTTCAGCGTTGAAGCTAGACTTGAGCATGCGGAGTGCCAACGGGCTTTTCTCCAGGATCTTGTTGCACCACGCCACGGTGGTTTCTTCGAGCTGCTCCAAAGGCACCACTTTGTTTACCAGACCCATATCGAGGGCTTCTTGAGCGTTGTACTGGTCGCAGAGAAACCAAATTTCGCGGGCTTTCTTTTGGCCTACCACGCGGGCGAGGTAGGAAGCTCCGAAGCCGCCATCGAACGAACCCACATTGGGGCCAGTCTGGCCGAAGCGGGCGTTTTCGGCGGCAATGCTCAGGTCGCATACGACGTGCAGCACGTGGCCGCCGCCAATGGCCCAACCTGCTACCATTGCCACCACTGGCTTCGGAATGGAGCGAATCATTTTCTGCAGGTCGAGCACGTTGAGGCGGGGCATGGCATCGTCGCCGACGTAGCCGCCGTGGCCACGGACGCTCTGGTCGCCGCCCGAGCAGAAGGCTTTGCCACCTTCACCAGTGAGAATGATGACGCCGATGTCGGTACGGTTGCGGCAAATGTCCATTGCCTCAATCATTTCCTGCACCGTCAGGGGCGTGAAAGCATTGTGGACCTGCGGGCGGTTGATGCTGATTTTGGCAATGCCGCCTGACTGCGTGAAGAGAATTTCGCGGAACTCCTTGATCGGAGTCCAAGTGAGTTGTTCGGCCATAGAAAGTGAAATAAATAAGCGTTAATCACTGCTTAGCTTTCTTTTCAAACCAATGCTGGAAAGAAAGCAAGCAGGGGAGGGCATCAGGCAAAGGCAACTTTTACTGCTGCGCGATACTGTTCGAAAAACTCGGCGTTGATTTTACTGGTGGTGGTGATTTCAAGCAAAGCCGCGCCGGTTTCCAACGCAAAGAAAACCGGTAACGCCGACTCTAGTTCGGCGAACGACGAAACTTGGAAGTAGCGCAGGTTAAAGTCCCGGGCGGTATTCTCGGCCGTCAGGGCCTGGCGGGTCTCGAAGAACTCGTCTAATTCGGGCTGCTGACGTGGCCCGTCGATGATGCGGAAGATGCCGCCCCCGTGATTGTTGAATACAACCACGCGCAGATTAGGCGTCAGGTAGTTGTGCCAGAAGGCGTTCCGGTCGTAGAAAAACGCCATATCACCGGTTAGTAGCACAACAGGCCGCTCTGGTTGCGCTAAAGCCGCGCCCACTGCCGTGGAGTTGCAGCCATCGATGCCGCTGGTACCGCGGTTGGCGAAAACCTCGATATCTAGTTTGCTCGGTAACCCTAGAATATTCGCGTAGCGCACCGTCATGCTGTTGGCGAGGTGCAGCGCCGTGCGGTCAGGCAGCGCTTGTAAGCAGCGATACATAGCCGTAAATTCATTGAACGGCTGTCTTGGTTGCTGCATAAACTCCTGCAGAAAACCAGTAGCTCGGCTTTCTGCGGCCAGCCACGGCTTCAGGTATTCCACTTTAGCAGAAGATACTGCCTCTAGTTGCCCGTTGCTCGATGGTGTAAGCGGGGTGGTTGAAATGAGAGACTTAGCAACCCGGGTCGCATCTTGCGCAACTGTGTGACTAGGCGATGCAAAACGGGGATTCTGAGCCTGAACGCCTTCCGTACTGTCCTCTGCACGGCGTGATTCCTCTGCTAACAAAGAGGCAAAAAAGTCAACTGGCTCCATCGACACCACTTTCGTGAGCGACTGGAACGTATCGGCCGCCGCGCCAGCTGGCTGGATGTGCCAATGTTGGGCTGGCTGCGCGTTGCGGAGGTACAACTTGAGGGCTTTAGAAATAAGTGACTGCCCGAAAGTGATAAGCAACTCCGGTTTCAGCGCTTCTTTCAGGTTCTGATCCGGCGCAGCCATGACAATGTCTTGGCGGCCGAATGGGCAGAGGGTGTGTTCGTTGTCGGAAGGAGTGGGCAGGTGTAGGTTGGCAATCAAGTCACCAACCACGGGCACCTGGAAGGCGGCCGCAAACTTGCGCAGCTCTTGCAGAAGTTCCTTGTCCGCGGGATGCTGGCCCCCTACCACCAGCACACGACTAGCGCTCCGAATAGCATCGAGCAACTCGCGTAGCACGGCAGTACTCAACTGCGGTCGGGTGGGTAGTTCGCGCGTCGCTTTTACGTCCTGCTCGTATCGGATTTCCTCGCCCTGCTTTGGGTAGAAAGGCTCCCGCAGGGGCACGTTCACTTGCACGGGTCCCGCAGGGCCAGCTTGGGCCAAGTTGATGGCTTCATTCACAATGCGGGCGGCATGCCATTTCGCATGAGCGTGCGTGGTATCAACCGGAAACTCGAACGCGCCTTTCGCGTGGGCGCCATACAGATTATGCTGGCGGATGGTCTGGCCATCCAGCTGATCTATCCACTCCGGGGGACGGTCGGCGGTGAAAACGACCAGCGGAATACGCTGGAAATAAGCCTCCGCAATAGCCGGCGCGTAGTTGAGGCCCGCCGTGCCGGAGGTGCACACTAGCACCACCGCCCGCCGCTGCACCTGCGCCATACCCAACGCAATAAAGGCAGCCGCGCGTTCGTCGGGCACCACCCGCACCATTAGGTTGGGGTGGCGGGCGAAGGCTAGCGTCAGCGGAGCCGAGCGAGAACCTGGCGACAGTACCACATCCGTAATGCCGTGCCGGGCACAGATTTCAGCGATATTATGAACAGCCTGCATAGAGTAGCTAAGTGGGAAAGTAATGACGCGAGGAAATAAGTGAACGTTGGCGCCAGCTCGGTGGCAGTCTGCTTATGCAGCGTTACTTCTATCCTTTGGTCATACACTCGACGAAACCATAGGGTGTAAAACCGCCCCGGCGGTGGTTAGCTTTAATTCGGTTTCTTGCCATTCACGGGCGGGGTCGGAGTCGATGGTGAGGCCGGTGCCAGCGTAGAGAATGGCTTCGGAGGGACGCAACTGGAGGCAGCGCAGGTTTACGTAAAGGCGTGAAACGCCCGCCACCGGCAAGTTTACAGGCCCCAAAAAGCCGCTGTAATAGGCCCGGTCGTAGCCTTCGTGCCGGTGCAGAAAATCTAGGGCTGCCTGCTTGGGCATCCCGCCCACGGCCGAGGTAGGGTGCAGCAGCCGCAGCATGTCGGTACCCAGATTCGGGAATGGCACTTGGCGCAGATTGACCTCGAAATCGGTGCGTAAGTGAAGCAATTCGCCCGCGGCTACCGTACGGGGGCCGGTTTCGTCGTATTCGCGCAACCGTAGCTGCTTGAAGCAACTTACGATATAGCGTGCGACCAAGGCCTGCTCTTCGATTTCCTTTTGCCGCCAAATAGCCGTGTTGGGGGCTTGCCCCTGAACGAGGGGCTGCGTGCCAGCCAAGGCCATGGTGCGGAACGTACCATCGGCCGTTACTTCGGCTAGCACCTCGGGCGTAGCGCCTAACCACGTGCCCACGCCCGGTACACTCACCAACGACACGAATGCCTGCGGATATTTTTCGCACAAGTCAGCAAACGCTACCAGCGGGTCGAAGTCGGGCGCCAAGGGCCAGCGCGCCGCCCGCGACGACACCACTTTCACTAGGGTCTTCGCTTCAATGGCCGCCACGCCGGCCCGAACGAGCGCCGAGTACTCGGCCTTGGTAGCGGCGTGCGGGGCTGGCTGTGTACTATACGGCCACGCCGTAGACTCGACGGGTGTCATAGCTAGCCACGCTGTCAGGGCCGGAATCAGTGACCGGGCTGCCGTGGCAACCGCTACGGTAGTGGGCTGAGCAACATCGAAAAGCACATCGGCGGGCAGAAACAGAGCCGGGTTGTGGTCGGAGTCGCGGAAAGGGAAAAAGGCGAAGCCGGCCGGGGCAGTAGCATCAAGGGCGGGAGGGAGGCCCGTATAGGCGGCTTCTAATGTGCGGGCCACTACGAGGCGCGGGTGCACCGTGCCGGGCTCGCGCCACACCGCCAGCGGCCGGCCGGTGCGCAACGCTCCCGTTACAAGATGGCGTAGCCGGGCCGAAGGGCTCAGGTTTATCGTTGCCAGCGGCCAGGGTAACTGCCGGAGTTCGTCGGGCTGCTTCATGCTTGCGGCTGGGCCGCGGAAGGTAAATCGACAACGGCCATGGTAATGCGGCTGATGCAAACCAGCGCGCCGGTTTCTTCGTGCGTAATGCGGATTTCCCACACTTGCGTGCTGCGGCCCACGTGCAGAGCGGTAGCATGCCCCACTACGTAGCCCGATTTCACGCCTTTGAGGTGATTAGCATTGATTTCCAGCCCCACGCAAGCTTTTTTGCGTATGTCTACCTGCAGCGTGGCCCCGATGCTGCCTAGCGTTTCGGCCAGGGCGACAGAAGCACCCCCGTGCAGCAAGCCCATGGGCTGGTGAGTGCGGTGGTCGACGGGCATACGGCCAGTTATCGTCCGCTCACCTACTGCCGTTATTTCGATGCCAAGATGTTCACCCAAGGTGTTCTTAGCCCACGCGTTGATTTGGGCAGGATCGGTAGGGAATTGTGCCATATGCAATGAAAAAGTGTAGCATTGGGGCTTGTAAGGCCAGAAGCAACGATACTTTTAAAGGATAAACAGCAAAGCTAGCCGGAAAGTGAGCGTCAAAAAAATATACCTAATCCGCCACGGCCAGACCGACTACAACGTGCAAAACATTGTGCAGGGCAGTGGCGTCGATTCCGACTTAAATGAAACCGGCCGGCGGCAGGCCGAGCAGTTCTTCGCAGCCTATCAACATATGCCGTTCGATAAAGTCTACACGTCGGTGCTGCGGCGTACCCACCAATCGGTGCGAGGGTTTCTGGAACTTGGCCTGCCGCACGAGCAATACACGGCCCTCAACGAGATTAGCTGGGGCGTGCGCGAAGGCACCCGCATCACCGCCGAAGAAGACGCCGAATACCAAGGCGTGCTCGACCAATGGGACCGGGGCGAGACCTTCGCCCGCCTTACGGGCGGCGAAAGTCCCGATGAAGTGGCCGCCCGGCAGCGCCCTTTCATTGAACTGCTGAAAAGCCGCCCCGAAGAAGAAAACGTGCTGGTGTGCATGCACGGGCGCGCCATGCGGGTGTTGCTCTGCCAACTGCTCAACTATCCGTTGAGTCGTATGGACGCCTTCGAGCACCGCAACCTGTGCTTATATAAGGTGCATTACACAGGCTCCATGTTCACGGTGCGCAATTTTCTGGATGTAGCTCACCTGCACTAAAGATACATCTTACCTGAACACGCAGTAGCCGCCCTGGCATAGAGTTTCAGATTGCCACGTTAACAACGTGCGTTCTGCTATCTTTTGCCTAGTTGTTTGAAAAGCCCCGCTCCACTCCGTCACCAATCATTGAACATGATGTTTTTGCCCCTTGCCTTACGTCGGTTGTTGCTACTGTTGTTGCTGAGTGGCAGCGTTACTGGTGTTGCGCAAGTTGCGCCGACAGCCAAGCCGGGCGGTCTGGTACCGGTTGGGCTAGGATGGGCGCGCAACAACGTGAACGGAGCCGTATTCCGCAAAAACTCCGTGGTGACGCATAAGCAGACACAATACACGGCTTTCTATGATTCGGTGGGCTACATCGTGCTAGGCCGGCGGGCGCTGCCCGCTGGTGCTTGGCAAGTGCAGCGCACGCGCTACCAAGGCAAGGTGTCGGACGCGCACAACATCATTAGCTTGATGGTGGACGGTGCGGGCTATCTGCATTTGTCTTTCGACCACCACGGCAACCCGTTGCGGTACTGCCGCAGCCTGGCGCCCAACTCCTTGGAATTAACCGATCTGCTCTACATGACCGGCAAGCAGGAGTCGAACGTGACGTATCCGGAGTTCTACCGCTATCCTGATGGCGACTTGCTGTTCGTGTACCGCGACGGTAGCTCCGGCAATGGCAACATGGTGCTCAACCGCTACAGCACCAAAACCAAGCAGTGGACGCGGCTGCACGACGTGCTGATTGACGGCGAAGGCCAGCGCAATGCCTACTGGCAAGCCACGCTCGATGCCCGCGGCACGCTGCACGTGTCGTGGGTGTGGCGCGAGTCGCCGGATGTGGCTTCCAACCACGATATGGCTTACGCCCGGTCCTTGGATGGCGGTAAAACCTGGCAGAAAAGCACCGGCGAAGTGTACAAACTGCCCATCACCGAAAAAACCGCCGAGTACGCCTGCCGTATTCCGCAGCGCAGCGAGTTAATCAACCAAACCTCCATGGTGGCTGACGCGCAAGGCAACCCCTACATTGCCACCTACTGGCGGCCCGTGGGCTCTACCGTGCCGCAGTACCAACTCATCTACCTAACCAACAAGCAATGGCGCGTGGCGCAAGTTGGGCAGCGCACCACGCCTTTTAGCTTAAGCGGAGCCGGTACCAAGAAAATCCCGATTTCTCGCCCTCAGGTGCTAGTGGGCAACAGCAAAAGCAACCCGCCGGTGTATGTGCTATACCGCGATGTGGAGCGCCAAGACCGAGTTTCGATGATGCAGTGCACCGACTTAAGCACAAACCAATGGACTACGAAAGACCTGAACGCCGAGCCCGTTGGTAATTGGGAGCCGAGCTACGACACCGAGCGGTGGGTGCAAAACGGCCGCCTGAATTTGTTTGTGCAGCGTACCGGCCAAGGCGACGGCGAGACGCTGGAAAAGCTGGCGCCGCAGCCCGTTTATATTCTTGAATGGGCACCTTGATTTGCATGCTAGAGAAAGCCGCCTGAATATTGCCGTTGAGGAAACACATTGAACCTAATTCCAGAGGCAAAACCCTAGCTCAAGCTAGGCGGTAAGCACAAACCTAAACTTCCTAATTGCCCGGCGGTTTGCACCGCCGGATTTTCGGGCTAATTTTGACGCCCACTCATTTCAACCGCAGAAGCAGATGGCCGAAATCATAAAAATGCCCAAAATGAGCGACACAATGACGGAGGGCGTCATTGCTACATGGCTCAAGAAGGTAGGCGACAAAATAAAATCCGGCGACGTGCTGGCCGAGGTCGAAACCGACAAAGCCACGATGGAGCTGGAAAACTACGAGGACGGGACCCTGCTCTATATCGGTCCGAAAGAAGGCGAATCGGTAGCTGTGGATGGCATTCTGGCCATCGTCGGGAAGGAAGGCGAAGACTTTTCGGGCTTGCTATCCGGCGGCCAAGGCGGTGCTCCAGCAGCAGCTGAGGCACCCAAAGCCGAAGCAACTCCCGCACCGGCTCCTGCGGCCCCCGCACCAGCGCCAGCACCAGCGGCCACTCCGGTTTCGGCGCCTGTAGTGGCTGCGCCCGCGGCTCCGGCCGGCAACGGCAAGAAAGCGACCGTAGTGCGGATGCCCAAAATGAGCGACACCATGACCGAGGGCACCATTGCCTCTTGGTTGAAGAAAGTGGGCGACAAAGTGAAATCTGGCGACGTGCTAGCAGAAGTCGAAACCGACAAAGCTACCATGGAGCTGGAAAACTACGAGGATGGCACCTTGCTCTATATCGGTCCGAAGGATGGAGAAGCCATTGCCGTAGACGGCGTTCTGGCCATTATTGGGGAAGAAGGAGCCGATGTGCAAGCCCTACTCGGCGGACAGAGTGGTGGTAGCGCCGCCCCGGCTGCCGCTCCAGCGCCTGAAGAGGCTGCTCCGGCCGCCACTGCACCCGCTGCTGCCGCCCCGCAAGCTGCTACCACTACTCAGCAACCCGCTGGTGGTCGTTTGCTGGCTTCGCCGCTAGCCAAGAGCATTGCCAAGGAAAAAGGCATCGATCTGAATACCATTAAAGGCTCCGGCGAAAACGGCCGCATCATTTCCCGCGACCTAGAAAGCGCACAGCCTAGCGCAGCACCAGCCGCGCAGCCGGCCGCTGCTCCCGCCGCAACAGAGCAGCCAGCTGCTGCTCCCCAAGCCGCTCCGGCTGCCACTCCCGCCGCGCAGCCAGCACCGCAAGCCGCCGCTAGCGCACCCGCTTCGCAAGACTACACCGACACGCCCGTGTCGCAGATGCGTAAGGTTATTGCGCGTCGTTTGTCCGAGAGCTTGTTCACGGCTCCACATTTCTATCTGACGATGGAAATCCTAATGGACCGGGCTATGGAAGTACGCACGCAGCTCAACGCTCTGTCGCCGGTGAAGCTCAGCTTCAATGACTTGGTGATTAAGGCTGCCGCAGTTGCCCTGAAGCAGCACCCCGCCGTCAACTCCTCGTGGCTCGGCGACAAAATCCGCCAGAACAAGGTGGTGAATATCGGTGTGGCTGTAGCCGTGGACGAAGGACTATTGGTACCCGTGGTACGCAATGCCGATGGCAAAGGCCTCTCGACCATTGCCACCGAAGTGAAAGAACTAGCTGGCAAGGCGAAGAGCAAGAAGCTGCAACCCGCCGAGTGGGAGGGAAGCACCTTCACCATCTCGAACCTCGGCATGTTCGGCATCGACGAATTCACGGCCATCATCAACCCACCGGATGCTTGCATCTTGGCAGTGGGCGGCATCAAGCAAACGGCCGTGGTAAAAGACGGTGCGCTGACCATTGGCAACATCATGAAAGTGACGCTCAGCTGCGACCACCGCGTAGTGGACGGCGCCACTGGCGCTGCCTTCCTACAAACGCTGAAAAGCTTGCTCGAAGACCCCATGCGCATGCTGATCTGATAAAGGTCAACCGTACATGCATTCTAAAAAACCAGCCTGCAAGGGCTGGTTTTTTTATTTATTCACTTTCTTGAGAAAATAATAGGATTTCCTGCCCTGATTACCTGCACTACCAAACTTTCACTTCATTGATTTCATGCTATGAAACACTTTGTACCAATTGCACTGATGTCCTTAACGAGCGTGGCTGCTTTCGGGCAAGGCCAAGCGCTATCGGGGCAGGTGCTCGACGCGGCCGGCAAGCCAGTGGTGGGCGCCACGGTTGTGGAGAAAGGAACCAACAACGGTACGGGTACCGGACCCGACGGACGGTTTACGCTTCGTGCCCGCTCCCAATCCCCCAAGCTGGTGGTAAGCTCTATCGGCTTTGCCAGCCAGGAAGTAAACGCCAGCGGCGGGACCCTAACGGTGCGCCTAGCCGAGGCCAGCACCAGCCTCGACGCCGTGCAGGTAGTGGGTTCGCGCAGCCAAAACCGCTCGGTTACTGACTCGCCTTCGCCGGTAGATGTGATTGACATTCGGGAGGTGACGGCCAAAACCGGGCAGCTCGATGTAAACCAGTTGCTGCAATTTGTGGCGCCCTCGTTTAACTCCAACCGCCAGACTGGCTCTGACGGCGCCGACCACGTAGACCCGGCCACCCTGCGCGGCCTCGGTCCCGACCAAACCCTGGTGCTGGTAAACGGCAAGCGGCAGCACCAGTCGGCTCTCGTGAATTTGTTTGGCTCGCGGGGCCGGGGCAACACGGGCACCGACCTGAACGTCATTCCCGCGGCTTCTATCGAGCGAATCGAGATTCTGCGCGATGGCGCGGCCGCTCAGTATGGCTCTGATGCCATTGCGGGCGTTATCAACATCGTGTTGAAGAAAAGCGTGAACGAGCTTACTGTAAGTGCCAACTACGGAGCCTACGACGCCAAATACCGCTTCGACGACAAGAATTTTGACGGTGGCAACTTCAACGCCAACGTCAACTACGGTATCGGGGTGGGGCAGAACGGCGGCTTCGTCAATGCCACCCTCGATTACAATCAGCGCGAGCACACGCAGCGCGCTAACGTGCCCACCTCGCCCGATGGCATAGCCCGCCGCCAATACGGCGACCCAGAAGTGAAAAACACGGCCGCTTACCTCAACGCCAAATTCCCGCTCAGCGACAAAGCGCACATCTACACCTTTGGGGGCGTAAACAAGCGGGGCGGCGACGCCTATGCCTGGACGCGCTTCGCCGACGATGACCGCAACGTGCCCTCCATTTACCCCAACGGCTTCGACCCCATCATTACCAGCGACATTTGGGATGGCTCGGCGGTAGCGGGCTTGCGCCTGCTAGCTGGCGGCTGGGACTTTGACTTGAGTAATAACTTCGGCTCCAACCGTTTCGAGTATGGCGTGCGCAACACGCTCAATGCCTCGCTCGGGGCCAATTCGCCAACGTCATTCAACGCGGGTGGTTTTCAGTTGCAACAGAATGTAATCGGGCTGAGCGCGACGCGCAACTATAAAACAGTGCTCCAAGGCTTGAACCTGGCCGTTGGGGCAGAATATCGGCGGGAATGGTACTCGCTGTTTGCCGGCGAAGAAGCTTCTTACCGCAACTACGACCCGGCCGGTACGCCCGATTCGCTTAGGAAGGCCGCCGGCTCGCAGGGCTTCCCCGGATATCAGCCCACGGATGCCATCAAGGCCAAGCGCAGCAACATAGGAGCCTACGCCGACGCCGAACTGAGTTTAACGCAGCGCTGGCTGTTAGCCGGGGCCTTGCGCTACGAACACTACAGCGACTTCGGCAGCACGCTCAACTTCAAGGTGGCCACTCGCTACAACCTAACCGAGTTCTTGACGCTGCGCGGCACTTACAGCACCGGTTTCCGCGCGCCTTCGCTGGCGCAAATCAACTTCAACTCCACGTTTACCAACTTCATTAATGGGCAGCCCGTGGAAGTATTGCTGGCCCGCAACAACAGCGCCGTCACGCAGAAGCTAGGCATCCCGCGCCTCAAGCAAGAAACTTCCAACAGCGCCAACATTGGGCTGACCAGCCGCTTGGGCTCGTCGTTGAGTTTGACTTTGGACGGCTACTACATCAAGATAGACGACCGGGTGGTGCTGACCAGTCAGTTTTCCTCGGAGGACCCCGTGATTGGAGCCGACTTGCAAGCTCTGAACGTGGGGCAAGCGCAGTTTTTTGCTAATGCAGCTTCCACCGAATCGTTGGGGTTGGATGCCGTATTAAGCCACACGCTTACGCTCGGCAGTGGCCGCTTGAATTCCACACTAGCCGCCAACTTCAACCGCCTGCGTATCAATCGGGTGCAGACCTCGGGCCGGTTGGCCGGGCGCGAAGATGATTTTTTCGGCCCGCGCGAACAGGCGTTCGTGAAGGCGTCGGCGCCGCCATCCAAAATCAACCTTACGTTTGATTACCAGATGGGCCGTTTCGGGGCGCTGTTGCGGTTTGTGCGCTTTGCAGAAGTGAAACTGATTGGCTACGACGCCAAAGAGCAGGTGTATACGCCACGGGTTACTACTGACCTCTCGCTCAGCTACGCCCTCACCGACCATTTACAACTCTCGGCGGGCAGTTCCAACCTGTTCAACCAATACCCCACGTTCTTCGATCCGCAGCTCACCGAAACCGGCGGCGCCTGGGACCCGGTGCAGATGGGCTCGAACGGCCGGTTTTACTTTGCTAAATTGCAGGCCCGATTCTGATTCATTTAGCAAGTAGCATTTATCGTTTACCAGAAGGGGAGGCATCGGTAGCAACCAGTGCCTCCTTTTCATTGAATGAAAGTTGTTAGATGGCAGTGGGTTGTTCCATGTTAAACGTTGATTGTTAAATGAAAATACGCTCCACTACCGTCCTGGGGGTGCGCCACAACGGCGAAGTTGCTCTAGGTGCCGATGGCCAAGCTACCATGGATAAGCACGTAGCGAAAAGCAACGTGCGCAAAGTCCGTAAACTTCAGGATGGCAAAGTCGTAACAGGCTTTGCTGGCTCCACAGCCGATGCCTTCATGCTGCTCGATAAATTCGAGGAGAAACTTAATGGCTACGGCGGCAACCTGCGCCGCGCTGCTATTGAACTGGCCAAAGAGTGGCGCAAAGACCAGTACCTGCGCAAACTCGAAGCCATGATGGTGGTAGCCGACAAAGACGAGCTCCTCATCATTGCCGGTTCCGGCGACGTGCTCGAACCCGATTCCGAAGTAGCCGCCATTGGCTCAGGTGCCATGTATGCCCAAGCCGCGGCGCTGGCCCTCAAAAAGCACGCCCCGCACCTGACGGCCCGCCAAATGGTGGAAGATGCCCTGCACATTGCCGCCGACATCTGCATCTACACCAACCACAATCTGATGATTGAACAGCCTATTTAAGGCTGGATTTGCAAGCAACCCAGGCGCAATTGTGCGCTATTCAGAATCTTCGATATAACACTCAATTATTGAACGATTCCAGGCTGCAATTTGATTGTATTCCGCACACCCACTACTACTGAACCTACGATTCGATGAACGTAACGAACTTCCTCAAGCACCACTACCGCCACTTCAACGCCGCTGCTTTAATTGATGCCGCCGAAGGCTACAACAAGCACCTCGCGGAAGGGGGCAAGATGATGATAACGCTGGCTGGCGCCATGAGCACCGCCGAAATGGGCATCCAGTTGGCCGAGTTGATTCGGCAGGACAAGGTGCAAATCATCAGCTGCACCGGTGCCAACTTGGAAGAAGATATCTTCAACCTGGTAGCCCACGACTTCTACGAGCGGGTACCACACTACCGCGACCTGACGGCTGCCGACGAGCAGGCCCTGTTGGAGCGCCACATGAACCGCGTAACCGACACCTGCATTCCGGAAGAAGAGGCCATGCGCCGTCTGGAGCATTCGGTATTGAAGTTCTGGGAGCAAGCCGATAAGGCGGGCGAGCGGTACTTCCCTCACGAGTTCTTCTACCAGATCCTGCGCTCGGGCGAGCTAGAGCAGTATTACCAGATTGACCCTAAGGACTCTTGGATGCTGGCCGCTGCCGAGAAAAACCTGCCTATCATCTGCCCCGGCTGGGAAGACTCTACGCTGGGCAACATTTTCGCGGGCCACGTTATCAGCGGCGACATCAAGAACGTGCACACCGTACGCACCGGCATCGAGTACATGATTTACTTGGCCGAGTGGTATACCCAACAGGCTACTGAGGAAAGCAAAGTTGGCTTCTTCCAGATTGGCGGCGGTATTGCCGGCGACTTCCCCATCTGCGTGGTACCGATGCTGCACCAGGACTTGGGCCGTACCAGCGTGCCGCTGTGGGGCTACTTCTGCCAGATTTCAGATTCCACTACCTCGTACGGTTCCTACTCCGGTGCCGTGCCGAACGAGAAAATCACTTGGGGTAAGCTAGGTCAGGATACACCTAAGTTCATCATCGAGTCGGATGCTACTATTGTAGCGCCGCTCGTGTTTGCCATGGTACTGGGGCAGTAGTCTCAACTGCTTAATAAGTACAAAAGCCCACTGTTGTTTGTCAGCAGTGGGCTTTTGCTTTCTGAAGTGAATCGAACTAGGAGCCAGCTATTCAAGCCAGAATTTCAATCAACAGACCACCTGGAGCCCGAAAGTAGAATGTCCAAGAGCCGTGAAACCGGCGTGGTGGGTCGGCTTCGAAACCATCAGCAATGAGGCGTTGGTAGAAAGTATCGACGGCGGCGGTACTTTCCTGAATGAAGCCAATGTGGAAATGTTCGGGGTAGTGCACTTCGGCAGCCCGGTCGAGATTGCTGATAGTTAGCACCATGCCACTGTTGTTGTGCATAACGGCTAGCACTGCACTAGGCTTGGAAAAGGGTCGAAATCCGAAGTACTCTTCGAAAAACGCCTGCGTTTGTGGTACGTTGACGACGGGAAGGTTTATGTGGTTGAGGTTCATAAGAATAAGGCAGGAGGGTGAAAATTCTGCCTGCAAAACTGGCAACCACAATCCAGTTCAAAATTGCCTTGTGACAACTAATGCTCAGCCGCAAGTTTACGCCGGATACGGCTCAAGGAAGACGGTGTAACGCCCAAAAAAGAGGCTAGATATTTTTGCGGAATCAGCTGTAAGTAGTCGGGTTGGCGGCGCATCAGGTCGCGGTAGCGTTGTTCGGCGCTGTCTTGCTGCAAGGAAGTAAATCGCCGGATAACGTTCAATATGACGTATTCCCAGATGTTGCGCATCATATCGGATAGGGTCGGGTACACGTCGTATAGCTCGTAAAGCGTCTCTTTCGGTAGATACAACACCTCGCTGTCGGCAATGGCCTCGACGGCATAGTCGGCAGGTTGGCCGCTTAGAAAGCTGGTTAACTCGCTGGTGAGGTAACCCGGTAGTGCAAACCACAACGATACTGCCAGCCCATCCGGGGCCAAGTAATACATACGTAAGCAGCCGCTCTGCACGAAAAGCAACTCTTGGCATACTTCGCCAGGACGCAGCAGCATGTCGTTCTTCTTAAGCGGGCGCCGCTGAAATTTACCGGTAAAATCGTCTATTGCTGCTGGCGACATCCGGCCGTTGGACTTGATAAACTTTCGTAGCTCAGGCGTCATGATAGGTAGCAAGTAGCGGGATGAATGGATATTTAATCTAAAATTTTATCAGGGCTGAGAGGCGCAGATAATAAAGTTAAAAATTGCAGGCGTCGTCGGTGTTGGTTAGTTCGGCCCAGCGTGCGCTCAGGAACTTTGCATACCGCAAAGATGACAACCCATAGCCGCCGATGGAATAGCCTTCATTGACTTCAACTACCAGTGTCGTGCCTTGGTCGGTAACACCGATATCCAAAGCGTAAGCCTTTGGTGCATTTTGATAGGCAGCAACGGCTGCTTCCACTACAGAAGCATTAAAATGCACGCGCCAGTCGCCTCGGCAGGGTTGTGCTGCTAGCACTTCCCCGTAGCGCACAAAACAGCGCCACTCCGCAAGAAAGCGTACTGGTTCAGCACACCAAACGGGCGTGTTTTCGGCTTGGTCGCCGCAGCCTACTAGGTCGCGAAAGTGCCGAACGAGCACTCCTGTGAACTTCTTGCGGGCAAATACGGGCTTTACAAATACTGGCCACTGGGCAGGGTCGGCAGCAACGGTATTAATCGTCGATTGCCACATGCGTCGGCCAAGAAAAGGCTGTAGGCTTTCTGGATAGTCGAGAACTGGTGGCACAGTGCAGCCCAGGGCCCGCAAGGCATCTTCTACATCATCAACGTAGCTCACAACGATGTCGGCGGGGTCATCGTTTGGTAGCTCCGTGAGTCTCACGAATGGAATAACCTCCCAACCCATTTGTTTGAACCCATCGGCCGCTGCATAACAGTTGGTGTTGTCCCATTCACCGGAATTGTCTTGTTTGATAAAAGCACGCATTAATGGCGTAAGTGTCTTTTATTAATGGAGAAGATGAAGCCTTAACTGAGTTAAGTCGTGCCAAAGTATACCTATGCACTGTGCTTGCCACAAGGATTAAACAGTGCACAAACAGAAAAGCCTCCCTATGTATGTGGGAGGCTTTTCTGTTTGTACACTACTAGCAACTATACTAGATGCCTGAAGTATTCAACCACAAATTAAGGCCAGGAGTGGCAGCGTTGGTGCGTTCAACAAAAGCCTGAATCCGCTCAGCTGGGCCCTGATATTTTGCTAGGAAAACCAATGCCCTTGTTCCCGCCGAAACCTGAGGCGGTTTTAGGAAACCATATTCCGTGATAGTAAACTGTGGGTAAGTGCCCGGGGTCAGGGTAAGTGGAGTGGCGCCGAGTTGCACCAGAGAGTCGCGTAGTACTCTTACTGATACTTGCGCTGGAGGAAGCGAGGTAGTAGCGTATCCCCATATGATGTGGGGCGGCTGAAACCGTAGCTCAGGCGTAGACACTTCCACAATGTCTGGGTCACTGCTGCGCAAGCTGAGGTAGTCGTCCTGTAGCTCCAGCACGCCCATCGTGCTCTTGTTGCCTACCTTCAATTTCAGCGTGTATGTGCCAGTAGCCAACTCGGAAATATCAATGAATGAATTGGCTGGTCCAGTGGATGTAGTGCAGACGCCATTTGGTTCAGTAACTCCGCTGAAGGTGAAGTTTAGCTGCCTTTCGTCTAACCTATAGTCAGTGGTGAGACCATAGTTTGCACACTGGTATTGATGATCATCATGGAAATTGAGGCGAAGCTGGTGCCCTGGACCGGCTTGCGTTTCGGTCGCACTCATCCAAACCCGGCCGCTGATACCCGGATCTGGTTCAGGCGCCGATGGCGTCTCACAACTACTAGTGAGTAACGTCGATAAAAGGAACGAGGGAAATAGTAAAAGCCTGTACTTGGTGAACATGTAACTGCTGACTGATATATAGTATGGCTAAGGTGCCGCGATGTAGAGCGAGGAAATCAGTGGAAGGTTGCATAGCCGCTTCGTAAGAATTCTCGTTAATGTGCAAAGATATGGATATCAGGCTATTTATTTTCAAGTAGCTTTAGTAGCCTGTATTTTCAGATAGCTATGAGAAGATAAACTTGCCATCTACTCTGTTGCTCACAAGCTCGTCCTACCTTTGCTAGGCATGCCACCATTGCCTTTTAGTTATGAGCCTCGACTCTGCCAGTTTTTTCCAGTACACGCCCGAAACCGAGAAAACCACCATCTACGTCCAAACGCCCGACGGAGAGGATATGGAGCCGTGTGATGCTTTGCTAGTAGCTCAAACCAAGCAGCAGAAACTGTACATCACCCTGGAAAGCAAGCGCCGCTACCTCCTGTACACCCAACTGCCAGACTCCGACGAAATGGAAATGGAGTTCTTGCAGGACTACGAGGAAGTGGAAGCCTTAATGGAAGATGCTGGCCTCGACGGTATCCACGACGGCGAGCAAGGTATCGTGTATCACAATTTGCTGTTCCTCTTAATGAACCCGTATTAGCACAAGCGGCCGACGGCTAAGACACCTTACGTATCAACTCCTAGCACACATAAAAAGCCCGCCACTCTACAGTGGCGGGCTTTTTATATATACCAAGATTTGGTTATGCTTCCACGAAGTTGGTAGCAGTAGCCTTTTCTTGCCACTGCTGCAACTCGCGCTGCACGGCGGCTATTTTCTGTTCGGCCAACTGGTAGGCGTCTTCGCCCAGGAATAGGTGCAGAGGCGGATTCTCGGCCTCGCTCACTTCGATGAGGAGTGCTGCGGCTTTTTCGGGGTCACCGGGCTGGTTGCCGTTGATTTGCTGCTCGTGTTGGGCTTGCGAGTCGCGCACGGCTTGGTAGGCGTCGAGTGGGTGCTGGGGTTTGCCCATAGAGCCCGCCGATAAGAATTCGGTGCGGAAGTAGCCAGGATGCACCACCGTGGCATGAATGCCGAAGGGTTTCACCTCAGCGGCAAATGATTCAGTTAAGCCATCCACAGCGAACTTGGTAGCGCAATAGACGCCCCAGCCGGGAAAGTTTCCTGTGAACCCTCCGATAGAGGAAATGTTGAACACGTACCCGGTCCCCTGCTGGCGCAAGTGCGGCATGGCCGAGCGGAGCACATTCAGCACGCCAAACACATTCACGTCGAAGTTTTTGCGGGACTCTTGGTCGGAAAGCTCTTCGATGGCACCGAGTTGCCCGTAGCCTGCATTGTTCACTACTACATCCAGTCCGCCTAGGGTGCTGATGGTAATGGCTATGGCTTGTTGCACGCTTTCCTCGTTGCCGAGGTCCATGTGCAGGGGTAAGAACCGGCCAGCACTAGGCGGCACGGCTTGTTTCAGTTCCTCCAGATTGCGTGAGGTCGCCGCTACCGAGTAGCCATGGGCTAGTAGCTGCTGTACCAAGGTCAGACCTAGGCCCTTCGAGGCGCCGGTCACGAACCAAATGTTCTTGGAATTCATGCTCTTGATAGTTTTCGTTGTAAGAAAGAGAATCGTGTAGGGCTAAGCTTCCGAATAAGTAGAGCATATAGAAAAGCAATTGAAAAGTGAGCAGGTAGGGATAGAGACGGGTGAGGCTGCTTTTTACCGTAAGCGAATAGCAGAAAGTCAGATTTACCCGACGCCAGAAGGAGCGTCACTTTTTCGGGCTTGCTTGCTGCTACTCCGCAAATTCAGTGGAAACGGTAAGGGCTTGCCACGCCTGTATTTCCCGTCCGAAGGTTTCTAGCTTCTGCGTGGCTCGCCGGTAGGCATCCTGGCCAAGAAGCAAGTGCATAGGTGGGTTGGGCTCAGAGGCGACTTGAATGATGGCGGCGGCAGCTTTTTCCGGGTCACCAATCTGCGCACCGTTCATGGCCAAGTATTTTTCGTGCGAGGCGCGCACGGTTTGATAAGCCGCAATAGGCTGCTGCGGCAAACTTAAAGACTCAGGCGTGAGGAAGTTGGTGCGGAAGGCGCCCGGCGCCACAACAGTTACCTTGATGCCAAATGAGGCTACATCTTGCGCCAGCACTTCCGAGAAGCCTTCCATGGCAAACTTGGTGGCCGCGTAGATAGCCCAACCGGTAGCCGCCGAGAAGCCCGCAATAGAGGAGATGTTGATGATGTGGCCTGCACCCGCCTCTCGCAGATGCGGCAGCGCTTTCCGAATGACATTGAGCGCCCCGAACACATTCACGTCGAAAGCCTGGCGCGTTTCCGCGTCGGTTAGTTCCTCGATGCTGCCGCCAATGCCGTAGCCCGCATTGTTAACTAACACGTCTAAGCGGCCGAAGGTGCGGATAGCTTGCTCGATGCCTTGCTGCACGCTTGCTTCGTCGGCTAGGTCGACTTGCAGGGGCAGAAAAGCGGCGGAAGCGGTGCCTACGGCTTCCACTAGGCTGTCCTGCTTGCGGGAAGTGGCCGCAACGTGGTGGCCTTCGCGCAGCAGCCGTTTCACCAGCGTAAGGCCCAAGCCTTGCGAAGCGCCGGTGACAAACCAAATTTTGGGGTTGTTCATAGCTTGCTCTGTTTGTACAGTGCAAAACTAGAGCAGCCAAGAGCCTAAGAGCTTACCGCAATCAAACCAATGCTTGCAAAAATCAAACAGCGCGTATGGCCGATGGGGTAGTGCCTGCTCGCTTCCTAAAAAAGTTGCTGAAGTGGGCCGGTTCCTCGAAGCCCAGCGAATAGCTTATTTCCGATACGTTCCAGGCGGTGTGTTTTAGCAGGGCATGGGCTTCCTGCACGAGGCGGTCGGCAATGAGCTGGGAGGTGGTTTTGCCGGTTACCTCTTTCAGGGCCCGGTTCAGGTGGTTGACGTGCACGGCCAACTGCCCGGCAAAGGCGTTGGCATTGCGCAGCCGTACCTGCTGCCCCGGCGTTTCGATTGGAAATTGGCGCTCCAGAAGCTCTGTAAACAGCGAGGCAATGCGAGTGGCAGCGCTGCTGTCTTGGTAGAGTGTAGTCGCGGGTTGCAGCTTCATGGCGCTATGAGCTAACTCTAGTACGTAGGCGCGCAGCAGGTCGTACTTGAACGTGTAACTGGACTCTATCTCCGTGAACATCTTCTCGAACAACTGTTTGCATTCTGCTAGCTGCGTATCGTTCAAGGAGAAGAGTGGTTGACCACCGGGCTTAAACATAGGTAAATCGAGCACGCCGGCGTTCAAGTGGCGTTGCAGAAAAGCCTCGGTAAAAATGCAGAAGTAGCCGGTTTGCTGGTCGTCGAGCGGGTCCCAATCGTAGGGTACCATGGGGTTGGCAAACAGCAACGCGTTGCCTCTCACTTCCACCGTCTTGTCGGCGAAGTGGTAGTTGCTGCGGCCCGTAACGAGCGTGATTTTGTAGAAGTCTTTGCGACTATACGGCAGGTGACACGCTTTCGGGCCAACGAAATCATCGAGCCGAAACACATTGAAATGTCCGATGTCCTGCTTCAGGTTTTCGGGCATCCAGTGAATTTTGGCTTGGTAGAATTCTTCGAGACTGACGGGCTTAGACATAAACCAAAGTTACGCAATTCAAACTATAGCAACTTCCTATTGCTTTGCCGGTATCTAACCAGTAATCTACTACCTTGGTTTCTCTAGCTTTATTGGCTTCCGTATGCCCACAACAACCATCCCCAAGAAACTGCTGGCCCGCCAGCACGAAATAACCGCCGATTTCCTGCGCGCCGTGGACCAGCACCTAGCCGATGTGGTAGCTGGCCGTGCCACCGAAATGCTGGAAATCCGCGACTTTGCCGACCAGTTACACATTCATCCTACGCACCTCAGCAACACCATCAAGCTCACCACGGGCAACTCGCCGTGCTACTACTTCGAAGCGCGCATCATGGATATATCCCGGCAACTCCTGCGCGACACCAACCGGTCCGTAGCCGACATTGCCGCCAACCTCACCTATGACCCTTCCAACTTCACCAAGTTCTTCAAGCATTTTGAAGGCTGCACGCCCAAACAGTATCGGGAGCGAGTGTGGGCTGAGCGCCATGCTGGCGTTTTGTGATACTTAAGTCTTTGTCTTTAGCCTTGCGCAGCCTCTTCTTATGAAAGGCGTATCAATCACGAGAAAACCTCTTCCGCATAACAGCAGCAGCAAAGTTGAAGAAGTAGCGGCAATTACTTTGCTAGTGGCAGCCGGGCTAATACTGCTTCCTATCATATTACTCACTTGGGCTTTTTTTGAGCTTCGAGATGCCATTCTACCTGCCCAGACAGCAGTAGCAAGTACCGCAGAAGAGTGGCATGCTCTAGAAACCAGCCCATTCGTTTCCTTATACTATAAGACAATTGACGCAGCTGCTATTTCGGCGGCTGCGGAAGGCTATTTTGAACATGAGCCGTTAGTAGTTTATCGAGTTGAGCCATCCTTGCCTTTCTTCGAGGGTATTTTACAGACCTCAGAGTCGCACGGGCCGATGGCATCTTTGTGCAGAAGGTGCTGTTTGATACGAACCTAGAAGATATAGTCGCAATGCCTCTATACTTTTTTAACTATCAGACTCGGGAGGTGGAGGAACTTATTGACTTACACGATTATAATCTGGATGTGAAAGGCAAACCCAATAACTTTCTCATTACTGCTACAAGCGAGCAAGACGAATTGCAGATTCATCTCAAAGCTTGAACTGAATACGTAAGATTTAGAATACACTGTTAGAGTTGTTCAAGACAGGTGTTGATGCTCAAACGATTTAAAACTAGACTCTCAAGCAGTGCCGGAAATCATATGGCCAAGCGCCATACTGATATATTGGTGTCATTGTAAATGCCTCGCGCCAAGGCTATTTAACATACTGAATAATTTTGCGGCCGAGAAGTTAGATGCATGTAAGCTGGCTCATGCTAATTCAATAGTACCTTGAGCTTTTCATTTAATATTTCTAAACAGTGAATGCTGATCTTTTCGACCATGCAGGTGCCTATGTTAAATCAGGCAACATAAAACAAGCTATTGATCAAGCAGAATTAAAGCTCAGAGGTTTAGACGAAACCTATTTCCATCCTATACTCGGTGCCAGTTTACTTCACCAAAGCGAAGAGCTAGTCAGCTGGATTACTAGCTTTTATCAGGAAGTCTCGCGAAAGCGGCCGGCGCGTGCTTTATACTTCGAAATGTACGGGTTCGACATCAATACCGATCAGTGGTACATTGATGGATTTGCCTACGAAACGGTTGGTACAATTGAAGATGTGGACTGGCTAGCAGATTATGAGCTGGATATGGCTACATCTCAGCCTTTTGTATTAACTGGATTCGAGCTGATGCAAGAGGCATTTGAAGCCTATATGGATGAGGAGGAGCCAGATGAATTAGAGGAGGCGCGTGATATAGCCGAGCTATTGGTGATTTTAAGGCTGCAAGAGTTACTAGCTCAAGCGCATCAACTAGCTAAAGCTAGAAGGTTAGACTGGGGCACCATCGTCTTACTTGCAACAGCGCATGACTACGACATGATCTTGGAATCTAAATGAAGAGGACAAAGACGCCTTTATTTAGATTCTCTAGTAGGAGAGTAATAGAAATGCTGTTTGGGGAGGTAACTGTAACTACAAGAACGTTGCTACGAGGGTATTACCCCAAACCACCAAAATCGGAAACAGTCACCATTTAAACTGAAGCTGTCACCATGTTTCGAGCGGGTGAGGTCGCCACCTTTGTGGTGTCATCTTAACCCTTGAAACTATGAGCACCAACAAGATAGCCCTGGTAACCGGTGGGAGCCGTGGCCTCGGTAAAAACAGCGCCCTGAAACTGGCGGAAGCTGGCCATGACCTTGTCATCACGTACCGCACCAAAGAGGCGGAAGCCCACGACGTAGTAGCGCAAATAGAAGCCCTGGGCCGCAAAGCCGTGGCGCTCCAACTCGATACCAGCAAAGTCGCCACTTTTCCAGCGTTTGTTGAAACCGTGACGCAGCACTTGCAGCAAACCTGGAGCCGCACCACCTTCGATTACCTAGTCAACAACGCGGGTATTGACTCTAGTGCGCTCTTTCCCGAAACGACGGAAGAGGCCTTCGATAACCTGATGAACGTGCACTTCAAAGGCGTTTACTTTCTAACGCAGGCGCTGCTGCCGTTGCTGGCTGATGGGGGCGGCATCGTGAACTTCTCCACGGGTTTGGCTCGCTTCACTACGCCAGGGTATTCGGCCTACGCCTCTATGAAAGGCGCGGTGGAAGTGCTGACGAAGTATATGGCGAAGGAGCTAGGCAGTCGAGGTATCCGAGCCAACGTAGTGGCTCCGGGCATCATCAAAACCGACTTCACAGTGGCGGCTCGGGAGGCGCATCCAGAACTCGAACAGTATATGTCTTCTCAAACAGCCCTGGGCCGCATCGGGGAACCCGAGGATATTGGCAGCGTGGTGGCTTTTTTGTGCTCCGACGCCGCCCGCTGGGTGAATGCGCAACGCATTGAAGCATCGGGTGGGTATTCATTGTAAGCCCGCGCTGAAGCTGAGTTCAGTAGCAAGACGAGCGGCGTAGTGTATTCTCCGCTGCAATAAAAAAGCCCCCATCTACAATCAGATGGGGGCTGTTTATTTGCGAAAAAGGCGATTAGAAGCGGAACAACGGACGGGCCGGGTTCCAGATGCCCCACGGAATCATTAGGAGCACTAAGATCAGCGCTATTAAAAACCAAGTGAAGGCTTTCTTATGTTTGAGCACCGGGTCAGTGGCCTTTTTGGAAAGCGTACGGCCGATCTGCGCCGCAGCAACCGCCAAAATCATAGTGGCAATGTGCTCGACGCCCCAGAAGCGGCCTACTGGATCTTTCATGACAGCGCCACCAGCCGTTTCGAATGCTTTCAATCCATAGGGGCTCAAGCCTAGGTACAAAATCAGGCCCAGCAATAGCTGCAAGTGCATCGAGCCGACAAAGGCAGCCCCCATGCCGTTATCGGCGCCGACCCATGCCCGACGGCCCTGCCAGCCCCCAAAGGCCCGGAACAGGGCAATCAGACCGAAAACGACTACCAGCCAGCGCGACCAGGAGTGCAGAATAAGTACAGCAGAGTACATAAGCGAGAGAATGGTTGTTGGAAGCGGTAAAGGTAAATCACGGATTGCAACCAACTTGGTTGGGCAACCCGGACGCAGATAAAAATGTTGGTTTCGGTGAGGGCACACAGCTACACCGAGCGTGCTGGCAAGTCGACAAACAACTCAGCGCAAACTCGCTCGATAGTCCGCTTGCTTCGGTTGGGCCCCCATGCTAGAACAGCAAAGGCGCTTTGTTGTGTTTGTGGCCTTCGAGCGTGAAGCATTTCTCGCGCACAAACAACTCGTCTTCCTGCCGCAGGATGGTGATGTTGTTGATGCTGATCTTGAGATTGAAGGTTTCCTGATTGAGGTATTGCAGCACCGGACCGAGCAACTCGGGTGTGGTGTCGTGCAGGGCCAGCGAAATATGCGGGAGCCAGCAATCGGGGCCGCTGAACTTGTCGGTGCGCAAGCAGAGCGGCTTGGTGGCTTGCAGAATGCGCTGGTGCAAGTGGTTGAGCTCGTTGGAACGCAGCACCGGAATATAAATCACCGGATTGGGTCCCGGAAACAGCCCCAAGCCAGTGGTATGGACCACGAATGGGGAGGTATGACGAGCTACGTCACGGAGTACTTGGTTGAGAGCCGAAAGCTTGCGCACACCGGCCAGTTGGTAGGTGATGTGCGGATCGGCCGTGGCTTGCACATCGTCGAGCCCAAATTCCGTTTCCAGGCTTTTAATAATGCGGTTGATCCGCTCGGCATTCTGCGGATTCAGCAGGGAGGTTATAGCAAGCATTGGCGCTTCAAAAGCAAGTTCGAGAACAAGGTGGAAGGTGAAACGGAGCGGTTCTCCAGGTTGCTGCGCACGGCAAGATAGTGGGGCGCCGTTTGGATGCAAGGACCAAGTTACTGAGTCCCTAAGAAGAGAAATACACGTTGCGTCTGCTACCCTAGCTACTTGCCAGGCTTTCAGCCTACTCTTTAACTCGAAACCCTTACACTTGGTTGGAAGCGTTTTGCAACTGCTGCGTGAACTGCTCGCTCTGTCCGCGCGGAATACTCAGCGTTTGCCAATCTGCGCCGCGTAATGCTTTGGCCTGCACTACAATCTGCCCCACGTGGTAGGCGTAGTGCGTCACCTGCCGCTGGATGGCCGCTAGCACCGTATACGCTTCGCCGCGAATCCTGACGGTGCGAAGCAAATCGGTGGGTTGCAGGGCGTCGAGCAAGTCGAAGAGCAGGAGCCAGGCCTCGGCCCATTGGGTTTGCAGTGTTGCCACGACCTCCGGCGAGGTAGGCTCTATGAATTCTTGGTCGCGCTGGCGGTTGGGCTTCTCGCCATCCGAAGTCAGAAACTGAGTGAAGCGCGAGTTGAGGTTGCCCACCATGTGCTGCACAATCACGGCAATGCTGTTGCACTCGGGGGCGGGCACGTGCAGCCATTCAGTTGGCGAAAGTTGCGCCAGAGCCCGGTCGGCCAATGATTTGTAGCTTCGGAAGCTATGGCGGAACGAGGCAAGAAGAGTTTCGGCAAGCTGGGCAGTATCGGACATGGCGGCTGGCGTAAGAAGTTATCGGTCTTTCAGGCTTGAACGCACTAGGCAACTGTTGCACGGCACTTGGTAGGGTAGGCATGGGAAAAGCGCCTGACCAAGTAGCAGTGAATATAGCCAAGCCAAACGTAATGCGCCCTGAGCTTGGCAGGGCTCGATCGGGAAGCTCGACGGTAGCTAATCTGACTGCAACTACTTGGTAATTCAACCCTAGCAAGCTTGTTCTTCGTATGCGCATGCCAACCCTAAGCCGTGATAGATTCCTCAACTCCTCCTGTGCGCGAAGTTGCCCATACGTCTGGCCCCAAGCCGTGGCTGCGGGTAGGACTTTGGATTGCAGTGGGCTTGCTGGCGACGCTACTCATTGCTCTATCCCTGCTCGATCCTTGGCTGCGCCGAACATTGGAAAAGCAGGCAACCAAAGCCAGCCAGGGCCAATACCGCTTGGTTATCGGGGATCTGCGCACGCACCTCTGGTCGCGCACGGTGGTGCTCCGCGGCGTGCAGTTGCGCTCAGTTACTGGCGCAAAGCCAAGCCCAACCAAACTGCCCACCCTTTCGCTTGACCTAGCTCAGCTGCGCGTAGCCGGAATAGGGATACTAGCGGCCTTGCGGCGACAGGAAGTACCACTGGATAGTGTAGTGCTAACGGGGATACAGCTACAGCTAGGAGAAATATCGTCTGCCCCGCAGGAGAATACCCCGAAACCACTCTACCAGCGCCTGCCATTGGGCCTGCCAGGGCTGCGCGCCGGCTATGTAGCTCTCCAGCACTTGAAAGCGCGCTACGGCAGTTCTCAGCAAACTCAGGCGCAAGTCGAGCAAGCCAACTTCACGGCCCACGATGTGTACCTAAGTGCCGCCGGCGCCGCCGATACCACGCGGCTTGGGTACGCGGCAGCAATAACAGCAGACGTGCGCACGGTGCTGGCCCGACTGCCAGGCCACGTGGTACAGTTACAACACGGCAAATTCTCTTCCGCAAACCAGCACCTTACTCTCGATTCTATCCGGCTCGTGCCGCTGCAAGCCATCAGCAACCAACGTACCCGCAACGCCCGCGCCGATATAACACTGCCGCGCCTCGAACTAACCGGACTACAAGCCGCCGGCTTGCAGCGAGGTCGCTTCCGGGCCGATGATTTGCACTTGGCAGGGCTGCGCCTGCTAGCAACCATGCCAGCCGTACCCCCGCCACCGTTGCACGAGGTCGTAGAGCCCTATCTGCCCAGCTTTCGTCTGCGTCAGCTCCGCGTCACGGAAGCCAAGATGCAGCTGATGGGGCAGGAACTGGCGCCAGCCGTGCAAAACGTAAACCTCACGGGCACCAACATTCACCTGCAACCCGACACCAAAGGCCAACTCTTCTACGCCCGTGCCTGGACCCTGCGCACCGGCGAAGCGCGCCTCAGTCTCGATGCCCCGTACTACCGCTTGGCCCTGCAAACAATAAGCGCCGATACTCGTCGGCGACAATTAGAGCTAGGAAACGTAGCCATGGCACCTACGATGTCGGTGGCGGCGTTGGCGCGGGGTAAGGGGCACCAATCGGCACACGTGCGGATACGGGTGCCGCGGATGCGGGTGAGCGGGCTCGACATAGAGGCGCTGCTGGAAAAAGGCAGTCTCTTGGCGCAACAGCTCGACATCAGTAAGGCGCGGGTGCTGACGGAAAGTGACGGGCGGTTTCCGGTTAATCCCAAGCAGTCCGTCGCGACGCCTGATGCCATTGGTCGATTGCCGTTCCGGGTGGACGTTCGCCACGTACGCTTCACCGACTTGGGCATTCGGATGAGTTACCGCTCGCCCCGAAGCGCCCAACCCGGCGTGATGGCCATGCAACAACTTACCGGGGAGCTTTCCAACGTGAGCAACAACCCACACCGCATGAATGCCGCCCACCCCATGACCGGGCAAGTAACCGGCCAGGTGCAGCACGTAGGCCCTGCGCAACTCAGCTTGCGGGCCAATGTGCTCGACCCGAGCGGTACCCATACCATTAGCGGCCGTTTCGGAGCTGTGCCCTTAGCTGTGCTCAACCCCATGATCCTGCCAACCCGCGGCTTACGCTTGCGCAGCGGGCAGATTGAACAGATGCATTTCCAGATGCAGCTCGACCGCCAAATGGCACGGGGTACTCTGTGGGCAACATACCATGACCTGAAGTTGCAGCTACTAAACCGCGAAAACCGCCCTGGCATCCTTCACCGCCTCGAAACGTCGGTGATTAATGGCGTCTTCCTTCGCGACAACAACCCCCGCAAGCCAGGTGAGGAATTGAAACCAGGAAAGGTGAATTCTAGTCGGGAACTGCGCTACTCGGTGTTCTCGCTGTGGCGGCAAGGGCTGGTAAGTGGCATGCTCAACAGCGCCGGCGTGCCCGAAGGACTAGCTAAAAAGCTAAGTGAGGCTGAATAGAAAAGCCGCCGCTTAATTGTCCTTTAAGTGAACAATTGGTGCCTTTGCTGTCTTCTAATCGGGCAGTTTTCTTGGCTGGACTATTGGCTACCTGCCTGCTATTCTTGGCGCGTTGAATTTATTTTCAAGCTCAACAATCTGATTTCAAATAGTAAGCGAGGCACGGAATATTCTGAACATGGAATAGTTGAACTATTTACTGTTTCAATCCATTAAACAAATTATCTGGACGCAACCTTTATAGCGTCCGCAGCCGTACTGAATTTCACCTACAACCTCCTCTCTCTCTGCTTTCTCTCCCGTATGTCTAAAACTCTATTCGACATCAATCTGCAAGAGATGCCTGATGACTACTTGAATGGAGAATGGTGCGTGGAAGACCGAGTGCTGAACCGTAATAATCCGGACAGCCCACTGGCTCGCGCTACCAAATTTTCTTTACAGCCCGGTAAGTTGCAAGTGCATGCTCTCGATGCTGAAAATTCCGGTCAGTGGAGCATGGAGCGTGACAGCTTGCTGAACCGGCCCTATCTGGAATTGCAGCTGCTGCAAGAAGAAACCCGGGCCCTTATCACCCGTCTGCGCCGCTCCACCGATGGCTTACAGAGTCAGCTTAACTTGTATTTTCAGTCGGGCATGGAAATCCAGCTTGCCCGTCCCTGCTAATTGTCGTTGTAAATGAGTGCCACCGCTTCCACTGAACAAAAGCTGCGTCAGCAGGCCGAAGACCAATTTTCCTTTCTCGCTGATTTCATTCCTCAGCTGGTGTGGTTCACCGACCCAACTGGGTTCCACACGTACTTCAATCAGCGCTGGATCGACTTTACGGGCTACACGCTCGCCGACAGCGTCGGGCCCGATATGTGGAACAACTTGCTCCACCCCGATGATCGGGAGCGGGCCCGCCAGGTGTGGGGTCACTCCTTGGCCACTGGCGAGTTCTACGAAATCGAGTATCGTTTCAAAAGTAAAGACGGTAGCTACCGTTGGTTTTTGGGCCAAGCCCAGCCTCAATTCAACGAGGACGGCACCATCAAGCAGTGGTTTGGCACTTGCACCGACATCCACGAGCAAAAGGAAACCGAGTTTGCCCTGCGCAAACGCGAGCAGGACTTAGAGCGTGCCTACGCTGACTTGGAAGTGAAAGTAACCTTCCGCAACCTGGAGTTGGAGCGCGAAGTACAGGCGCTGCGCCAGCAACTAGGTAAGTAGCTTCTTCAGTCACAAAGAAAGAGGGCGGTTTCAGCACGGAACCGCCCTCTTTCTTTGTGACTGAACTGTTTCACTCAGCAAACAACAAACTCCGGAGGGGAGACATTTAACTCAAGTGTGGCACATGTAGCTAATGGCGCCAGCGCAGCGGCCGTCGCTAATTGCAGCTAGGCCGCGTACATGGAGCAGCAAACATCTAGCGGCACCTAGCGTTCTGGTTGTAGCTTTTCACTTCTGTTATGCCTGTTCCTGCCAAACTCACCAAGGGAAACCTGCCCACTAAAATCTGCCTTACCTGCGGCCGGCCTTTCGAGTACCGCAAGAAGTGGCGCAACTCCTGGGACGAGGTGAAGTACTGCGGCGAGAAATGCCAACGCAACAAGCCCAAAGCCCAGAGCGGAGCAGCGTAATAGACTCAGTGCGGCATAACTACCTACACTGACGGCTAGCAACTTTAAACAAGAAAACTAGCCTCAACAAACAAGCAATGCCTATTTTGCAATCCTCGGTGTGACCCCCATAGGCGTGCCGCTGCTAGGTATGGACTTATTTGTTATTGGTGATGTGCATGGGTGCTACCACACCTTTTTGGAACTGCTGCAACACTGGCAACCCAAAAAAGAACGACTAATTCAGCTCGGCGACCTAACGGACCGCGGCAACTTTGCGCCCGAATGCGTGGCCTTGGCTATGGAGCTCAGCGAAAAGCATCCCGAGCAAGCTGTATTCCTGAAAGGCAACCACGAAGCCGGTATGCTGGACTATTACAGCCCAGATGATATTCCGACCTCTTGGCCGGAGTGGGGCGGCTCCTTGACCATCGACCAGTACGACGCGCAGCCCGATTTGCTAGAAGCGCACTTAACCTGGATCAAGCAACGGCCGTTGTTTTGGGAAAACGACCATGTTTTCGCCAGCCACGCGGGCATATCCGATACCCTCGACCCCTTCGACGAAGAAAGCTCCGATAGCGTGCTGTGGTACCGGGGCCGCTCCGCAACATCGGCAAATTGCAGCTCATTGGCCACACGCCCATCCTCGACTACGCACCAACAATCAATAAAGAATCTAACTCGCTTAACCTCGATACGGGTGCCGTGTATGGCAACCTGCTCACTGGCGCCCGCATTTCGGCGGCTGGTAAACTCCGCAAGATTATTTCGGTGCCTACCCATCGGGAGGATAGTTTGCGGGTGAGGTAAAAGAAGTAGGGCTGGCGTTCTATCTTACAGCAAAAACAACTTGACAATGAACAGAAGGCTTTTCCTGCGGAACGGTTCCTTGGCCGGCTTTGCGCTTACTACGTTGGGCACCACCGCCTGCACCACCGAGGCCAATACCAAGCCCGCAGCCGATACTGCCGGCGAAGGGGCCGCAGCTCCTGATTCCTTCGAACTCAACGAAGCCACTATCACCGGGCTGCAAGAAAAAATGGCCAACGGCCAGCACACGGCCCGTTCCCTCACCGAACTGTACCTAAAGCGTATTGATGCCCTCGACAAAGCGGGCCCCAAGCTCAACTCGGTTATCGAGGTCAATCCTGACGCGCTAACCATTGCCGACGAACTCGATAAAGAGCGCAAGGCCGGTAAAGTGCGCGGCCCGCTGCACGGCATTCCGGTGCTTATCAAAGACAACATCGATACCGGCGACAAACAGCAAACTACGGCGGGCTCTTTGGCACTGGCCGGCCATGAGGCAACCCAGGACGCGTTTATTGTGAAACAACTGCGGGCAGCGGGTGCGGTATTGCTCGGCAAAACCAACCTGAGCGAGTGGGCCAACTTCCGCTCAACTCGCTCGACGAGTGGCTGGAGCAGCCGCGGCGGCCAAACCAAGAACCCCTACATCCTCGACCGGACGCCCAGCGGCTCCAGTGCCGGCTCGGGTACGGCAGTTTCGGCCAACTTGTGCGCCGTGGCCATCGGCACCGAAACCGATGGTTCTATTGTGTCGCCGTCGTCGTGCTGCGGGTTGGTGGGCATCAAGCCGACCGTGGGGCTACTAAGCCGGAGCGGTATTATCCCGATTTCCGCCACGCAAGACACGGCCGGCCCCATGACTCGCAACGTCCGCGACGCGGCCATCTTGCTCGGTGCCCTGGCCGGCCAAGACCCGGCCGATGCCATGACCAAGGAAAACACTGGCAAGATTCAGCCCGACTACACCAAGTTTCTGGATGCCAATGGCCTCAAAGGCAAGCGAATCGGTATAGAGAAGCGGCACCTGGAAGGCGCCTCTGGTGCCATACCTCTGTTCAAGCAAGCCGTGGAGCTGCTCAAAGCCCAAGGTGCCACGGTGGTAGAAGTAGAGGTAGACAAGCCCTGTGACCCGCTCGGGGAAGCCGAGTACGACGTGCTGCTGTACGAATTTAAAGATGGCGTGAACAAGTATCTGGCCACGGCCAATGCCTCCGTCAAAACGCTGGCCGACGTAATTGCCTTTAACACTCAGAATAAGCCCAAGGCTATGCCCTTCTTTCAGCAGGAAATTTTGGAAGCCTCACAGAAACTAGAAGACCTGAATAGCCCCAAATACCAAGCGGCCCTGCGCAAGTCGCACCTTGGCGCCCGGCAGATTCTGGATGCCGCCATCAGTTCCAACAAGCTCGATGCCATTGTGGGTATTACTACCGGTCCGGCTCGTGTTATTGACCTCATAAACGGGGATGCGGGCGGTGGGCCCGGCTCATCGTCGCCGGCTGCTATGGCGGGCTACCCGCACATCACGGTGCCAATGGGCGCTGTCAATGGGCTGCCCGTGGGCTTGTCGTTTGTGAGCGGTGCGTACACCGAAGGCCCGCTGCTGACGGTGGCGTATGCCTACGAGCAAGCTTCCAAGAAGCGGATAGCACCGCAGTTTCAGCCACCTTTTGTGGGGTAAAGGATAAAGAACTTATTGTTGGAAAGCCTCTCGAATCTGATTCGGGAGGCTTTTTTTGTATCTCGCACCAGCAATTCAGTATCACGTTCCAACCTGGTAGTGCAAGAAATGAAAACAACAGAACTAGCCATTGTCGGGCTTGGGGGAGTTGGTGGGTATTTCGGGTTCAAGCTGGCCCAGGTCTATGCTCCAGATCCTAGTGTCAGCATCACCTTCGTAGCCCGAGGCGCCACGTATAACGTCGTGAAAGAACACGGATTGACGCTGCTTTCGCCCGAGCATCCCAACAGCACAACCCAGCCAACTAAGCTGCTGGAAACTGTTGCGGAGCTTGCAGACATCGATGTGGTGATAATCTGCGTCAAAGAATACGACTTGGAGAAGGTATGCACGGCGCTAAAGCCAAAGCTGCATGACAACGCAGTCCTGCTGCCACTAATGAACGGCGTAGACATCTACGACCGAATCCGGCGAATCATTCCTGCGGCTATCGTGCTGCCCGCCTGCGTGTACGTCGCCTCGCACATCAAAGAGAAGGGGGTGGTAGAGCACAAAGGCAACCCGGGTAGAATCATTGTCGGCCAAGACCCCCAACGGCCGGATTACCAGCCTCAGCCGTTGGTTGAGCTACTTGCCAAGGCAGGCATTGCCATCGAGTATCAGCAGGATGCCTTTCCCGCCATCTGGACGAAGTTCTTCTTTATCGCCAGCTTTGGCTTGGTATCGGCGCGCTACAACAAGTCGATTGGGCAAGTGGAAGAAGAGCCGGCCCTACATGAGCGGGCCCAAGCCATTATGCAGGAAATAGAAGCCATTGCGCACAAAAAAGGCGTTGCTCTTCCTGCCGATATCATCAACCAAACCTTCCAGAAAGCCCGGTCTTTCCCGTACCAGACCCCTACTTCCCTACAACTTGACGTCAATTCCAGCAAAGCCCAAACTGAACTAGAACTGTTTGCCGGCGCCATCCTGACATATGGTGAGGCTTTGGGTGTTGAAGTGAAAGAAACCCGTAGGATTTACGAGGAAATAAAGGAAAGCCAACGGCAAAAGATCAGCAGCTAAACATACCCAAAAAGAAGCGGCGCGAAACCTAGGAGTTGCGCTCCATACAAACAATTGTGTTCGTCAAGAGGCCTGAAATAGCAACCACCGGTTTTTACGAGATAGGGGAATATCGCAAGCTTTGCTTATATGACTATTAATTAAAAGCGGCAGTCCCTACTAAGGCACTGCCGCTTTTGGTAAAAAGAAAGCTAACTTATTTAATCAACAAATTTAAGTTGAAGTGCTTCGCTAACTTGTTCCGCAGGGATGGCAAAGCCAATACCCTCAATGCCACGACCTACTAACTTGGCATTAACGATACCGACTAGTTGACCCGAACGTGCAACCAAGGCACCCCCGCTGTTGCCACCATTGATGCTTACATCCGTCTGCAAAAAGGCGTGACCTTCAATTTTGCGTCGTCCGCTGATAATGCCTTTTGTAATGCTCTGTCCTAGCTCTTTATCGGCTGGCGTACCAATAGCAAACACATCCGCCCCTAAGTCTGTGGTGGAAGCACTTGGCAATTGAAAGGCTGATAAGCCGTCGACGTCGACTTTTACCAATGCCAAGTCCATGCTAGCGTTTACCCGTACTACTTTGCCTTTGGCTTCAACGCCGTCGGCCATGTGTACCTTCACTGTTTCCTCATCGCCCACAACGTGAGCATTCGTAATGAGGTAGCCATCATTGGAAACAAGACAACCGCTGCCATGTCCGTCAGTTGTTTCAACTGTTACCACGCACCGTGCAGCAGCACTAACACCATTGTCGCCAACAGGCTTGAGAGGCAAAGCTCGGTGCAGGGCAATAGGAGACGGTTTATCTTCCTCTGTAGCGCCCACAGTGCTTGTGCTGGCGGTAGCACCTGCAGGCTTAGCGAGAGCCGCTGCTACATCCTTGTTAGACAGAAAAGTGTAAAGCGAATTTTCGAAGGCATCTTCGAAAGCGGCGCTGCCTCCTTTCTCAAATTTAATGCTTGAGCCGCTCGTTTTTTGCTCGAAGACTGATTGACGGTTTTGGTTGACGATCTTCCAAGTTACTTCTACCGTGCAATGTGTTTCGAAGCGGGCACGTGATTCATATTCGTGCGTGGCGTGAATATCATACTTTATGTCACGCATCTCGCCTTGTAAAGTATAACGTGAGTTGACCCCAGCTGAGAATACACTCTTGCCTTCCGTAGTAGGCACGTTATACCCCAAGTCTTTCAACGTGCTATTTGCATTGTTTTTCAAGTGCTCTGCATCCACGTCAAGCGACTTACCGAAGTAGAGAATTTCCGTCGGATTCTTGCGAATAATAAAGTTTCCCATCTTATCGCCGCCTTTAATGCGCACATTTACCAGCCCACATTGAACTGTTTGGCTGCTCGCAACGGCCTTTGGCAGGCGCATCATTTCTGGCTTTATTTCACTCTTGTTGAGCCTCATAGCAGAGCCAGTAGCACGGTCGACAATAAATCCGCCGATTCCAACTATCCAGCCATAGCCTATCACCGGGCTTACTTCCACTTCAGCGTTGGTAGCGCCAACACCGTAAAATGTGCCTGCAACTGGCAGCCAGTTCATATAAACTAAAGCATTCTTTTTATCTGGATATACAACTTCAGAGTAGTCCTTATAGCCGTCGTGCTTGATCTTGATTTCAGAGCTTTTCTTGCGCCGCACTTTTATCTTAACATCAGAGCTACCTGCAATGGGCTTGGCTTTAACTTCTTTATCGTTGATATAAATAGCGCTACCGGCAGGCTGCCCTACTACCTTCACAGTCTGTGAAGGAGTTGCAATAATAGTGGCGCAGCTTTGTAGTAAGACGGAGCCAAGAAGCGCGCTGCAAACCACCGGAGTAAATAATTTCTTCATGCAGAAAGGGAGTAATAAGAGGACAAGACGGTTTTGTCTAAATAAATTTTACCAAAGATAGCGGTATGATTATAATTTTGTAAGCTTTTAAGCTGTGTGTATTTATAAGTATAAATTGTATTCATCTAATTGCATGTTTTTTGATTTTTCAACTATGTTTTATAAAAGCTACTCTGTACTTCCAAAAGTAACTGTGATCAATAGGGCTGTCCAACCTTAAGAGGCCAAATGGTAAGTGTTGCAATATTATCGTTAAGGGTATTATGAAATACAGATGGGCGTATTGATAATATATGTCATTTATGTTCTGATTTCTAGTGAGTATATTTATTTGCGATATAGAAAAATTTATAAAGACTAACTTGCCTATATGCAGGCACCGTGCACAGGATAAGTAGTTATGAAGAAGATAACCCTGTATTTTGGACAAGTAGGTATAGCTTACAAACGAAGAGCCCCATGAATTATAATTCATGGGGCTCTTCGTTTGTAAGCTATACCTACTTGTCGTCTTCCGACGATTCTTGTGGGGCTTTGCTGGTCGAGGAGGATGCGCTGCCGGAGCCGCCTTGGTCGCCGGCTTCGGCGTCTAGGTTTAGTTCGTAGCCGCCGGTGCCGTAGCTAGGGCGGCCGCTGCTTTGGCCAACTACGCCGGCATCTTGCTTGCCTTGAGCGGCATTGTTGGAACGTTCGTCAAGTGGTTGGTCGGTATCGGCGGGTGCTTTGGTGGTTGCCATGTTAGGAACAGTTAAAGTGAGAAACTCTTCCTTGTACGACAACTGCACGCATAAAGCTGAATCAGTTACCCGTTGTGAGTTGCTGTGCCCTTGATGCGAACAGCTCACAACGGATATCTCGCGTCTTATTCCGCCCGCAGTTCCAATACGTGGCTGGTAAGAGCGGGTGCGTTGCCGGGCGACACCAGAATGCCGGCTTTCATGAGGTAGTCGCCCGAATAGGTTTGGCTGTTGGCAGCCAGCGGCGACTTGCTGCCGGGCATCAGGTTGATTTCCGTGACGCGGTAGCGCCGGGCAGGGTCGAGGCCTTGGAGCTTTAGGGGTAGCACCACTTCGTTGTAGCGGGTATGCAGGTTGTAGGCAAACAACACGGCCTGCTGTTGGGCAGGGTCCACGTACATCAGGGCCGCCTGGTTGCTTTCGTAGGGTGAGCGGAGCCGGAATAAGTCGCCCTGCCAGATAACCGGGCTTAGGCGTTTGTACTCCTTGATGGCTTGCTGGCTGAACGTTAGTTCCTCCGGTTGCAGCTTGTCTACCTCAATGTCGTAGCCAAGCTTGCCCATCATGGCCACGTCGGTGCGAAACTTGATGGACTGCTGCCGATTCCAGTTGGTGACGTGGTTGGACACCGTTAGCGACGGGAAGAAATTGGAGTAGCTCCACTGGATAAAGATGCGCTCGAAAGCGTCGGTGTTGTCGCTGGCCCAAAACTCGGTGAAGTAGCGGAGCCCACCGTAATCGGTGCGGCCCCCGCCACCCGAGCACAGCATCATGGGCACGTGCGGATACTTCTGCCGCACCCGATCCAGCACCTTGTACAAGCCCCGAACATAATCGACAAAGACGTGACTCTGGTTTTTGCCTAAGTAGGGCGAGTAAGTGTTGGTCATCATGCGGTTACAGTCCCACTTCACGTACGCCACGCCCTTGGAAAGCTCCTCATCTACCACGTTGAACACGAAGTCCTGCACTTTGGGGTTCGTAAGGTCGAGCACGAGTTGGTTGCGGCTCAGGTGTTCGGGGCGGTTGGGCAGCTTCAAAATCCAGTCGGGGTGCTTTTCGTACAGCTCGCTCTTGGGGTTCACCATTTCGGGCTCCAGCCAGATACCAAACTTCACGTTTTCTTTCTGCGCGGTTTGCACTAAGTGCCCCACGCCGCTCGGGAGCTTGGTTTTGTTGGCCTGCCAGTCGCCAAGGCCGGCTTGGTCGTCGTTGCGGGGATATTTGTTGCCGAACCAGCCATCATCGAGCAGAAACAGATCCACGCCGAGCTTGCGGGCCCCACCAATAAGGTTGTCGAGCTTGGCTTCGTTGAAATCAAAAAAGGTGGCTTCCCAATTGTTGAGCAGCGTCAGGCGGGGCTGCGTGCCATCGAGCACGCTGTATTGACGCGCCCACCGGTGGAGGTTGCGGCTAGCTTGGCCCTTGCCTTGGTTGGTGTAGGTGAAGACAAACTCGGGCGTGACAAATGGCTGGCCCGCCGGTAGCATGTACTCCGAGGCGTACGGGTTGATGCCCGCCGAAATACGCAAGGCGTTCTGCTGATCTAGTTCGAAGGCAAAGCGGAAGTTGCCAGTCCAGCTGAGCGTGCCGGCTATAAGTTCGCCGGTAACTTCGTCGGCGGGCTTGTTGAGGGCCAAGAAGAAAGTAGGCGTTTGAAACTGGTTGGCCCGCGTACCAAGCTTGCTGTCGATGACTTTCACGCCGCTCGTAAGCTGGCTTTCCTGCATGCCTACCTCTTCGGCCCAATCGCCATGAAACTGTGTGAGCCAGTAGTTGCCGGCATCGAAGTGTAGCATGGCGGAGGCGTAGTTGGTGAGTTGCACCGGCCGCTTCTCTTGGTGCCGAATCTCCGTCCACGTCTTAATGACATCTTCCTTGAAATACGCCGTAAAATGCAGTGCCACTTCCACCGGGTACTGCGGGTCCTTCAGCCGAATGGTGGTGGTCACGTTGTCGCCCACTTTATTGGCTTCCACCCCCACGAACGCCAGGCTAAGGGAAGGGTTGCCATCGGGGTGCACCACCCGAATAGCCGGCTCAAACAGATTGTCGGTGCCAGCGGGGGCGTAGGCTTCGTGGTTGTTCGGCAGGCTTTTATAGTCCTGCTGGTTGGCAAGCCTGGCACCCACATACGTTTGATAGAGCTTTTTATTGTCGCCCACCGCGAAAACCAAGCTCGTGTGGCTGGTTTCGATAACAATGGGCGCGGAAGCTGCTTGCGCCGCAACCTTGGTCAGGCCAAGTGGCAGGAACAATACACACAGGAGAAGTTTGCGCATAGTAGGAGAGTAGCGTAAGAACAATAAAGCAGGCCGCCGCACGTAGCAGCTGAGGCGCACATAGGGCCGCAAGTTGCTGGTTTCACTGCATTTGTCAGTGAAAAAATATCTGTAGAAAGTAGTGCTCAGTGGGTATTGCCCGCAGCCTATTCACCTTAAAGCTTAGTGACTTGCTGATAAGCAAAGCCTTGGAAGTACACTCTGTACTGGCTTCGTATGGAGTTTGAAAGATACTTGCTGAATGCAGCCGACGTTTTCGCCTGATGCGCGGCTACTTGTACAGTGCCCACGTTTCTGCTACTCTCTGCGCGTGCAGTTCCCGAAAGCTGATAGCAAGTACTCAATTCTATATCACGTGGTACCTGTTACGGTACGTACTGCTCCGTGATACTCGTAACCCGCCCCTGCGCAGTTTCAATAATGAAAGGGGCATAGCGAATCAGGGCTTTGCCTTTGTCCAGTAGTTGGGCCGGCGTAATGCTGTACTGACGCAAGTCGCCGGACGTGTCCCAAAGGGTGATAATAGCTTGCTCGCTCAACGGGAAAGTGCGCAGGCTGACAATGTCGTTGACGATGTAGTGGTCATCGAACACGGAGTAGATAGAATCGCCGTTCACCACTTCCACTTGGGCGTCGCCCTTGCGCCGGGCCGCCGCTACGGCGGTCTTGCCGGTCAGAAACTGAATGTAATCCAGCGTCACGTAGAAGCGCCCTTTGCTCATGTAGAAGCGTCGGATGTAGGCGTGGTTGCGGCCCGTTTCGCCTACTCTTTCCGTTGTGGATACCTCGCTCTTCACGGCATCTGGTATAACTTCCTCTTGCTTCCGCCCCGCCGATTCGCGTTCGGAGCTACAAGCGGCCAGAGCCAGCAAGGCGAAGAGTGGGAGGGCAGGCTTCATGCCGAAGTGTACGGCGGGCGCGAAAGGTAGTTAGGCGGTTGGTACTGGTCGGGTTGCTACAACCTCTGTTCTTTTCCAACTACCGTAAGTTCTTTTTATACAAGATACTCGTGCTGTTGGTAGAGGCTTGGAACACCTCGTCTTGGTACAGCGACTCCCGCCTGTGTTTCCACAGGATGCCCTGGAATGTACCTAGGCTGATGGGATTATCGAGCAATTGCCAGCGGCTGTTGTTGGGAAAATGAGTGGTCACCAAAAATTTGGGGTCAGCAAACAAATAGCGCAGGTCCAAGCGCTTAACGTAACGGTCGGTTTGGTCTACGGTGCCGCCGCTTCCCCACGTGGCATCTATCAGCAGCCATTGCTTGTCGATACATACTGCGTTCCAAGAGTGCATGCCTTCGCCAAAACGATTGGCGGCGGTACCTGCTACCGTTTGGCATTCTATTCCCGCATACGTCGCCATGGCAGCGTACAGGCGCGCATAACCCGAGCAGACTGTTTTCTGCCGCGTCATGATGCTATCAATCGAAACTGCCGCTGGCGTGATATACGCCCGTTTCTCGAGCTCACAGTCGTAGCTAATGTGGTCGGCTATCCAGTAGAAGATAACTTCGGCCCGTTCCCGCTCGGAAGTAGTGCCCTGTTTAAGATAAGCTACCAGATTGCGGAGGTTGGTAGTGGGTGGGGCCAGTTGAGCATGCTGATACAAGCGCGTATTGAGCGTATCAGTGCTAGTGGCTGAAGCCGCCGCTGGCAGCAGTAAAAGCAGCCAGGCAAACAAGGTTTTCATTGATACGCTGCTGGAGTTGCAGGTGGAATAGATGGAAATAGTTATTCGGTTGTAAGCAAGCGTAGCGTACCAGCCTTATGAGCTTGTCTCCCAAACAAGGTCCGTACGATTTTGCCAATCTCTTTTCTCAATGGATCGAACGTTGCCTACATCCTTGAACTGGGCTAAATAGCGTAAGAGCAGGATTAGTTCGTTGTCATGCAATTGCCCAAGGTATTCGGTAGGATAAATGGCGTTGCCATAGTTGCGCTTGGCCTTCGAGGGCGTGTCATCCACTATCAGTACCCTGTCCAAATCGTAGCCGCGCCGCCGAAGTTTCTTGAGTACCTTGACGTAATCGTAGTGACTGTGAGAATCGGGGTACCCTAATTCTTCGAAGGCTGCGTTGTGGAAGCAGTAGGTGCAGCGGCTCCGGCCCCAAACAAAATCAAGCGGGATAGAAGCCGGAACAATATGTTTGGTCACTTCTGCCACGTAATCATCGGAGGCCGATGACCAGATGGCCAGCCTAAAATGGTGACTGCAACCGATGAGGAACTCTGTTAGGTGAGGGCGTATATAGATATGATAGTCGAATAAGGTAAAATCAGCCGGCCGGTCTAGTTCCTTGGTTGAGGCGTGGATAAGCGTCTCATCCAAATCCAGGATAAGGAGTAGTTTGTCTGTTATATCCATTTAGGTCATAGCAAGTGCGCTTTCACAATTCGTGCTTTCGGAAGAATAGTCACCCGTTGGTTGTGCCTTTCCTTAGGGAAAAAGATGAGATTTTTTATCAGAGCATTATGTTCTGGTCTTTAACAGGAGTTGAATAAAGCTCCTCTACCTAAACCTCGTACCTTTGCAGCTTCATAGCAAAGTAGGATGATTTCGATTAGCGACCTAGACTTTCATTTTGGCTCCCGTACGCTTTACGACAAAGCCAACCTCCACATAAAGCCCAAGGATAAAATTGGCCTAATTGGGCTCAATGGCCGGGGCAAATCCACGCTGCTGCGCATTCTGGTGGGCGAGTACAAGCCCGACGGCGGCAGCATCTCCATGAGCAAGGACGTCAGCTTAGGCTTCCTGAACCAGGACTTGCTTAGCTACGACTCGCACGAGCCGATTCTGATTGTGGCCATGCAGGCGTTTGCCGAAGCCCTGGAAGTGCAGAAGAAGATCGACGCGGTGTTGCAGGAGTTTGAAACCAACTACACCGATGACTTGGTCGAGAAGCTGGCCGATTTGCAGGAGCGCTTCGAGTCGTTGGGCGGCTACACCATGCAGGCCCGCGCCGAAGAGATTCTGGAAGGTCTTGGCTTTACCACCGAAGAGCTGCAAAAGCCACTGAAGCTGTTTTCGGGTGGCTGGCGCATGCGCGTGATGCTGGCCAAAATCCTGCTCCAGCAACCTTCACTGCTGCTCCTCGACGAACCAACCAACCACTTGGACTTGCCGTCGATTAAGTGGATAGAGAACTACTTGGCGGGCTACGAAGGTGCCGTTATCATTGTGAGTCACGACCGGGAGTTCCTGGACCGCACCACCAACACCACTGTGGAAGTGACGGGCGGCAAGCTGGTGCCTTACGCTGGCAACTACTCGTACTACATCGAGGAAAAAGAAGAGCGTAACCTGATTCAGAAAGGCGCTTTCGAGAACCAGCAGGCCCAAATCAAGCAGGCCGAGCGCTTCATTGAGCGGTTCAAGGCCAAGGCCAGCAAGGCTAAGCAGGCCCAAAGCCGCGTGAAAGCCCTAGACAAACTGGAGCGCATCGAGGACGTAGCCGGTGATGATGCCCGCGTGAACATCAAGTTCAATTTCACCGTGACGCCGGGCCGCCACATTCTGCGCATGGAGCACGTGGGCAAGAAATACGGCGAGAAAATCATCTTCCGCGACACGCACGTGCACATCGAGCGTGGCGACAAAATTGCCCTCATTGGAGCCAACGGCAAAGGTAAATCTACGCTCATGCGCTTGGTGGCCGGTCAGGAGGCGCCCACCAACGGCAACCACCAGTTGGGCCACAACGTCATCATGTCGTTCTATGCGCAGCACCAGTTGGAAAGCTTGCGCATCGAAAACGAGATTCTGCAAGAGATGATTGAGGCTGGTTCGCGGCGCACTGAAATGGAGCTGCGTTCCGTACTGGGTTCGTTCCTATTCACGGGCGAGGAAGTCTACAAGAAAATCAAGGTGCTCAGCGGGGCGAGAAAAGCCGCGTAGCCTTAGCTAAAACCCTGATTTCAGAAGCCAACTTCCTGCTCCTCGACGAGCCGACCAACCACCTGGACATGCAGTCGGTGAACATCCTGATTCAGGCTCTGGATCAGTACGAAGGCACTTACATCGTCATCAGCCACGACCGGTTCTTCGTGGAGAATGTGGCCAACAAGATCTGGTACATTGAAGACTATCAGCTCAAAGAGTACCCCGGCACCTACGCCGAGTACGAGCAGTGGCAGGAAGACCGCGAAAAGGCCGCCAAGAAAGCGGGTTTGCCTTCGCCCTCGGTGCCTAAGCCGCTGCCCAAATCCGAGCCCAAAGTAGAAGCCGCACCTGCCAAGACTCCTTCACCTGACCAGAAAAAAGCCTTGAAAGAGCTGGCTGAAGTGGAAAAGAAAATTGACGAGCGGGAAAAAGAACTAGCTGTTTATGAAAAGCAGCTCGCCGACCCACAGATCTATCAGAATGCCTCTCAATTGAAGGACGCCACGTTGAAATTTGAGCAGGTGAAAAAAGAACTAGCCCAACTCAACGACCGTTGGGAAGCACTGGCGGAGATGTAAATCTTTGCCTTAGTAAAGAAAAAGCCCCGCCGAAGCTATGTGCTTTGAGCGGGGCTTTTCTGTTTTTCAACGGACAGTTTGAGCCTTGTGCAGTAATAGCATTCATTATTGCAAAATGTACCGCTATGCTAAAGCATAGCAAATAAGATTAGCTTAAATTAATTTCAGCACAAAGTTCAAGTTTGTACATTGCTCTGCTTAACATAAAACCCGTGTTATTCACCTTTTCTTATTAATTCTTGAAATTTACTCTTGTCACCATTAAATACGTTGAAGTCAACATATCCATTTATACCTTTTATGTGCCCTCTGTTAGCAAATTGCCAAAAAGTCCAGCTCCTTTTATCGGAGAGTTCAGGCTTGGAGTGTATGTCGCGTATCCAAATAGGATAGTCTGTAAAACGATTTTGTAAAAATTTATCATAAAATTCAATTGTTACATAAATAATAGGTGCCTGTCCATAATGCTCTTTTATTATGTTAATATAGTCCTGAATTTCCTGTATTATTTGTTCGTCAGTCTTGTTAGTTTGGCAGTTTCCTCCGAGTTCTAAGTCAATCACTGGTGGCAGATTTTTATCATTTTTTGGAACAGTTGACATAAAGTTGTTTGCCTGCTCAGTTCCAGTCTTGCAAAGTCTGTAAAAATGATATGCACCAACTAAAAGGTTTGTGTTTTTGGCATTTGCCCAATTTGCTTGAAATTTCGGGTCTTTAAAATCTCCACCCTCGGTTGCTTTTATGAATACAAAAGAAATCTTATCTTTTGTTAATTCATTCCAATCAATGTCACCTTGATGATGAGAAATATCAATTCCCTGAATAGGAAACTGTTCATAGGAAGGATAATTTAACCTTAGTAGTCCTTGGTAGAACATAAATGCTACTGACACTATTATCAGTATCCCAAGGGTCACTATTACCAAAAGTTTTCTTTTCATTTTTAAATGATAGCTACCATTTGGATTGTCGAAACCTGGGGTAGGCGTAAGGTCCTGCAAGCTACGCTGTATATACAACAAGCCTCCGGGAAGCATACCAATTCAAGTATGCTTCCCGGAGGCTTGGTTCTACAGTCTCAGGTTATCAACGGCGAAGTGAGGCGAGTACTCTGGGCCACGTGGGTAGATTTCAGTAGTTTTGCTATTGCTGTGACCTAGTAAAAACCGGATGATGCGAAGGTCGCGCTTCGAGTAATAGCATGGCTAGGAGTGGCGCAGCATCTGAGGGCTCAGCGGGCTCCTGCTTGGTGCGTCAGAAATGACGCACCAAGCAGGAGCCCGCTGTTACGTCAATACGCCACCTCCCGCGCATCCGACAAGGACTTGATGAAGGCAATAATTGCTTGTTGCTCGGTCTGAGTTAAATTCAACTGGTCTTCGGCTAGGGTTTGGGTTGGTACGTCTAGGCCCATGCCGGCCCCGCCGCCTTTGTTGTAGAAGTCCATGACCTGCTCCAAGGTCTGGTACACGCCGTTGTGCATGTAAGGCGCGGTAAGGGCAGCATTGCGGACGGTGGGCGTTTTGAAGGCATGCTTCTGGTGGGCAACGCCGTAGAGCAGAAACTTGCCTTGGTCTCCATCTAGCTTGGGGTGCAGCGTATCGGCAGTGGCGGGCACGCCGAGCACTTCGCTTTCGGTTTTGTCGTAGAGGGGCGGCACGGTGCCGCTGAACAGGGGCATGTAGTGGCACGTGCCGCACTGCGCTTTGCCCATGAACAGGTTGAAGCCGAGGATTTCCTGTGGCTTTACCACAGTGGTATCGCCGCGTAGGTATTGGTCGAAGCGGCTGTTGAGGCGCACCAAGGAGCGGACGTAGGTGGCTACGGCGCGCCGAATGTTGTGTTCGGTGAGGGGCTGTTTGTCGTTGGCAAACGCTTTGGCAAATAGTTTGGCATAGGTGCCTTTCTTGCGGAGCAGCGCAGGAGCTTCACTCAGTTGGCCGCCCATTTCGGCTTTGTTGGACACCACAGCGTGTACTTGATCTTCCAAATAATGCACGCGGCTGTCGTAGAATTGGTCGGGTTGCAGGGCGGCGTTGAGCAGGGTGGGGGTGTTGCGTTCTAGGCCAGCATCAGCCAGCAACGAGCTGTTCACCTTGAGCCCATCGGTGTAAGCGCGGCTCGGCACGTGGCAGCTAGCGCACGAACGGCCCGCCTTGCCCGATAACACAGGCTCCTTGAATAACGCTTCTCCCAAGGCGAGTACCGCAGGCGTGGGCGCCGCCGCATCGGCGGGCGCGAAAAAGGAAGCGTCGAACGCATCGGCTACAAAATAGCCAACTGCATCAGCGCGTAAGGCCCGCTTAGCCGCGACAAACGGAATGTGCAACTGCACCTGCGCCTGCCGTAGCGACGCTAGCGCCGGGTTGAAGTAACGCACAAAGAACCGGGCCCGGTCGAAGCTATTGAAGTCTTGGTTGGGTGCCGCCACAGCCGCCGCACATTGTTCTAATTGCGCAGTTAAAGCTTGGGTACATCAAACGCAGCCAATACGTCTCGGCTTGCTTTCAGCGTGACGGCCGCCTCTGGCAACGACGCATGAGACGCTGGCGAATCAAACCCCGATATGCCTTTGGCCGCCAAACGGTACAAGTTGAGCCGCACGGCGTCGAATATTTCAGCGTCGGAAAAGGCTAAGTAGGGGCCTGCTGTTCTAAATGGCGCACCTGGTACAGCAGGTTATCTAGCTCCTGATGAATTAGGTCCCGGTTGGTCCGGGAGTCAGGCGCGGCGTACACAAATTCTTCCAGCACCTGAAAGCCGGTGGGCGGAATGACTTCGCCGGGCTCGCCGGGTTCGGTTTCGGGCAGAGCCGCACCGTTGATGCGCGAGGCCGCGTGTGGATAGTAGTATTCCACGGCAAACTCCAATTGCTTGTATTCTGTCCGGCACGCGGCAAACTGCGCGCGCAGCGCTGTGGTGTCGGCTTGGTAAGTGACTTCCTGAAAGTGGGTGAGGGCAGAATGAAGCTGGCGGAGGTGGCTGCTGTAATAGTCTTTCACTTGCTCAACCGGCGTTTTACGCAGTACCGCAAACGAGAACAGCACCCCCGCCAGCCCGAGTAGCAGCGGGCGGCCAATCACCTGGAAACGAGAAAAGGTACTGTTCATTGAAAATAGAATTTCGTGTCCGGCAAGGCGGCTTCTGCTTGGCGGCGGGCTTCCGGTGTGAAGGCGTTTTGCTTTACAATAATCGTTTTCAGCTTCTTCAGCTTTGCTATCGAGCGGGGTAGCGCCGTTAGTTGGTTTTCATTGGCAATCAGCATTTCCAAGTTGGTCAGCTTGCCAATGCTCTTGGGCAAGCTTTTGAGTTGGTTGCCCGATAGAATAAGAACCTTCAGGTCTGCACAGTCGCCGATACTGGCCGGCAGCTGCTCTAGCTGATTGTTGCTCACGTTCAGCTCCTGTAGCTTGCTGAGTGCGCCAAGTTGAGCGGGCAAACTTTGCAGCTTGTTGTCGTTGAGGTACACGTAGCGCAGTTCGCGCAAGGCACTAATGGAAGTAGGCAGATAAAGCAGTTGATTGTGCGAAATATCGCAATACTCTAGCTGGGCTAACCGCCCTAGTTGTTCGGGTAGCGACGTGAAGTTGTTGTACGCGCCTAGCAGGTAATGCAAGCTGTCTAGCGTTCCAATGCTGGGCGGCAACTCGGTCAGCATATTCTGCTCTATCTGCAATTGGCGCAGTCGGTGCAGGTTACCGATTGTTGGCGGCAAGTCCAGTAAGCCGTTCTTGTTTAGAAATAACACCCGCAGGCTGTCCAGCTTCGTGAGGTCTTCGGGTAGGTGCCGCAGGTGGTTCTCGTGGGCGAATAACAAGCGCAGCCGCCGCAACTGCCCCACGCTTGGTGGCAGAAGCTCCAGATTCTGGCCTCGCAAGTTCAATTCGGTGATGCAGCCCGGCTGGGCTAACGAGTTAACCAGCGAAAAAGAAATTTTTGAAGGGCATTGCGCCAAACAAGTGTTGCCCTGCACACTGTGCAGGGCAACAAAAAGAATGGTTAGAAAGAGAATCAGGCGAAACCTCACTGCTTGATGAACGGACGGGTTGTGGAAGTGGTAGCCGTTTTAATAACTAGATTGTATTGGCCGCTTTGCAGCTTATTCACTGGCACTTTCAGCGTGTTTACACCTTGAGCTAAGTTGGCTGACTGCTCCAACACGCGGGCGCCCAAGGTGTTGTATACCGTTAAGGTAGCCGCTTCTTTCTGGCCGTGCGTAAGTTGCAAGGTTAGTTCTGCTCCGTTTACTGGGTTCGGGAACACGTCTGCTTTGGCTAACTCGGCTTTATTGTCTTTAGTACCCAATGGCATGCTGCCTAGGACACCTTTGCGGGCAATAACAAGCGCCGTCGACTTGTTGAACACCACCGATTGACCAGCGGCATCAATAGTTGGTTGGGTATTATCATCTGGGCTCTGCATCGAAATGAAGATGAACCGCTCGTCGGGCGACAAGGTCATACCGGTTGGCTCGCAGCCAGTTGGCGTCACGGCGAACAGTTCTACCGCGGGTGAAGCCTGCGTGTGGCAAGGCTTGATCAACCACACGTGGTTGCGGCCACCATCTTGCAACACGTACAGGTTGCCATGCGAGTCGAAGGTCAGGTTGTCGTTGCCGGTGCGCCACAACTCCGAGATGCTACCCGAGCCGTAGTTGATGGTGTAGGCTTGGTTGGCATTTGTGGGCGTATTGCCAGCAAAGATTTCGAAGTTGCTGAAGGTAGTACCCGTTGCTCCCGAGTCGGTGAAGCGGTAGATAGTGCCGGGACCTTTTGCGGTGAAGTAAATCTGACCGGTCAGCGGGCTGATTTCCACGTCTTCCACGCCATTGAAGCTAGTGGCTCCCAACTCGCGAGCAGTTGTTGTGGTGTTGTTGCATTCAACGGGCGTCGAATTCGGAATTTGAATCCAGGTGCCCGTAGTGCCCGTGCCGATGACGCCGTTCAATCGCAGGGCGTAAAGCTTGCCGTCGCCAAGCTGACCGGGAGTCGTGGCCACATACTTGTACACAAAGCTGTTTGCTGAGCCGTCATCAGCCCCTTCGTAGGCGGTGCGGCGGTCAGCGGCCACCACGATATTCTCGTGCTTGAGGCGCCCCATTTTCCAGAGCTTATCTGGTTTGCCATCGCCGTTCTGGTCTTTTACAGTGTGCGTAACCGGGTCGATTTCCACGTTCCAACCCGAGTCCATGTACCCGTCATTGTTGGTATCGGTGGGGGTGGTAGGGCCCGTGTTTTCTTCGCAGGTCACTATCGTGCTCCAAGGCGTAACGGTACCCGAGCAATTATTGATAGTGCCAGCTACGGAAGCGAAGTTCACTGGGTGCTTGGCCGATACGTTCCACAACTTGGTGGTAGCGTTAAAGTCTAGGCTAAGTATGCTGACCCCGATGTAGTACCCGAACCCTCATGGTTGATGGATAGGTAGCCTTTGGTGCTGCTACCGCTGATGGGTGCATACCCCGTAAAGTCGAAGGCTTCCAGCATGTTGCCGTCGGCCGAGTTGGTATAGGGCATGTTGCCCTGCGCCAGCATCTGGAACGTGTGGGTGGAAGGTAGGCGCAAGCCTTGTTGCTGCACGCTAGGCTCTATCGAGGTGAATTGGCTTAAATGGTCGGCAGGCAAGGTAGGGCAGGGAGCTTGCGCTAGCGCCTGACCACCGCCAAGCAAGGCCGCCAAAAGAAGGGTAGGAGTCTGTTTCATAGGATTTGTGGGCTGTAGATTTAGGCCGCAATTTCGAAACGTACTATTTCGTCTGGTTTACGTCTACATTACCTCTACATGAACACATGATAAGTGGGTAGAACATTATTCGCTTGGCAACTGCGTTACTACCTCGTCTCGTTCATTTATTCGGTTGTAAACTGAAAGTTCGCGCTACATTCGCCTCTATGCCCGTTACTCTTACCTCGTCTTCCTATTACTTTTTGCCGCGGCCTGCGTGCCGCTTGGTACGCCCATCACCGACCCCAATGCCGCCCGCCGTCCTGCCGGGGCCGGGCAAGCAGCCCCAGAGTATTACGCCGACCGGACCCTGCGCTACCAGGATTACACCTACGACCCTAATGTGCGGACTGTGCAATGCTATGTAGCCTCCGGCAGCACCAACGAGATTTTCACCCCGCCCGTAGTACCCATCACGCAAGAGCAGCCCATTTTGCTGGAGTTTGATATTGTAGGCGAACAAAGCCAGCGCCTCACCGCCAAGCTCGTGCACTGCGATGTGGATTGGAAACCGTCCAATCTGACGGATATGCAGTTTCTGAGTGAAATCAACGAGTTTCTCTTCACCAACTACCGCACGTCGGTCAACACTAAAGTGCCGTACTTCCACTACCGCTTACAAGTGCCGCGGGTGAAGCTCTCCGGCAATTACTTGCTGATAGTACAAGGCGCCGGCAACACGCCGCTGCTCAGCCGGCGGCTGCTCGTCTACGAAAACGGTGTGCAAATAGCCCTCAAGCAAGGTATTCCGGTGGCTGGCACCGAGCGTTACACCCTGCAGCAGCTCGACTTCGGCATTCGGTATAATACGCAGCTGGTAAACCCCGCGCAGGAAGTGAAAGTGGTGTTGCGGCAGAATTTCCGGTGGGACAACGCCAAGTACAACCTACGCCCCACCTTCGTGCGCGATGCCGAACGCCAACTCGACTATCAGTACTTCAATTTCGAAAACGCCTTTCCAGCCTTAAGCGAGTTTCGCTTTTTCGATTTGCGCACGTTCCGCTCTCTCGGTATTGGGGTAGCGCAGCTTGATGCCACGGCTTCGCCCCGTACCGCGCTGCTTCAACTCGATGCATCCCGGGCCAGCCAAGCGTACTCGCAATTCGACGACATCAACGGTCAGCGCGTGATTGAAAGCCGCGAATATGGCAACGGCGCCACCAATGCCGACTACCTCAACGTCACGTTTCAGCTGAAAGCCGAGCAGCCGGCCGCTGGCCCGGTGTACGTGCTTGGCGCCCTCACCGATTGGCAATTCAAAGACGAGTTCAAGCTCACTTACAATCCCGAAACGCAGCTCTACACGGGCCAGGCCTTGCTCAAGCAAGGCTACTACAACTACATCTACGCCACCCAAACCCCGCAAGGCGCTAACAGTGCCGTATGGGAAGGCAGTCACCAAGAAACGGAAAACCAGTACGACCTGCTCGTGTACTACCGCCCGCCCGGAACCCGCGCCGATTTGCTGATTGGTTACCAATCCTTGGACGTAAATCGGCGGCCGTAAAATGCAGCCAACCGCTGCTTTGTAAGTTGTTGCTACTGCCGCGGTGTAAGCTGGCACGACAATGGGTATGTACTATGGAGCCAACCAGGAGGCTGCGTAACCTTTGCATAGCTCAGGTTCGTTGCAGGCCTATCTACTTCTCGCTCTACCTCTCTCTCGCTCATGCAACCCACTCTCTCTCCTGTTCTGCGCACGGGTCTTACCCTGGCGCTTCTACTGCCGCTAGCTGGTTCACGCTTAGCCGCCACCGAATCCGCAGTTCTGCCCGCGCCGCCACCAGTGCAGGGTGCCCAGCCCGACCCGCAGGTTATTGCCCAATTCGGTCTGCTCAACAATACCGCCCTACAGAGCTACATCGACAATAAAGGCATGCAGATGGGTCGGATTTCCGACCGGCCGGCCGATGTCAAGGGGTTTACTATTGTCGATTCGCCGATCATTAATGCCTTTGCTACTCCCGATGGTCACGTCTACTTTACCCGGGGCATTATGGCGCATTTCAATAACGAAGCGCAGTTCAGCGGGGTGCTCGGCCACGAAATTGGTCATATTACGGCCCGCCACGGCCGGAAGCAGCAAACCCGCTCCACTATTGCCAACGGCGCTATTCTGTTGGGCTCCATTTTCTCGCGCCGGATTGCCTCCATTGCTGAACCAGCTACGCAAGTAGTAGGTTTGGGCTTGCTCAAATATGGCCGCGACGACGAAAATGAATCCGACCAGCTCGGGGTGAAGTACTCCAGCAAGATTGGCTACGACCCGGCTTCTATGGCCGACTTCTTCCTAACGTTGCAGCGGACTGAGCAAAGCAGCGGTGCCGCCACGGTGCCTACCTTTCTGTCGTCGCACCCCAACTCCGCTGACCGCTACGAGAACGTGAAACGGCTAGCCCAGCAGGCCGAACAGCAAGCCGGCCGCCAATTAGCCACCAACCGCGACCAGTACTTGCGCATGATAGAGGGCTTGCCCTATGGTGATAATCCGCGCGAGGGCTATGTGGAAAACAGCGTGTTCTACCACCCCGACCTCAAGTTCCAGTTTCCGGTGCCGCAAGGTTGGAAGTCGCAGAACTCGCCGAGCCAATTTCAGATGGCCGAGCCCAACGGCAAAGCCGTGATGATTCTGCTGCCCGCCGGCAATAAGTCGCTCGACGAAACGGCCCAGGCTCTAGCACAGCAACTAAAACTACAGAACGCTCAAGCCAGCCGCACCACCATCAACAACTTCCCCGCTGTGGCTATCCAAGGCGACCAAGTAGGGCAGGACCAACAAACCGGCCAGCAAGGCATTACGGCCAGCAGCTTATCGTATGTTATTCAGGACGGGCAGACGCTGTACGCTCTCGTAGGTCTCTGTGGCCCCGGAACCCTCAATACGTACGGCGACACCTTTCAAAGAGTGGCCACTGGCTTCCGTCGTCTCACCGATGCCAACAAACTCAATCGCCAGCCCGAAAAAGTGCGCATCAAAACTGCCAAAGCCGGTCAGACGTTAGCTCAAGCGTTGGCCGCCAATGGCATTGCCTCGAAGCGCCACGAGGAAATGGCTATCCTCAACGGTATGAAAACCACTGACCGGCTGACCGCTGGAATGCTGTATAAGGTGGTAGGGAAGTAAAACCACTAACATAAGGTTTCAATAAAGCAGGCTCAACATATTGAAGAGATACAAAAACGCCTCGGTCGTTATTCGACCGAGGCGTTTTTGTATCTCGAATACTGAAAGAACAGCGTCTCAAGCTTTCTTCAGAAACTCAGTTTTGAGCACCATCGTGCTGCCACCGGCGCGGCCTTCGATTTCAGCGGGGCTATTGGTGAGGCGGATGCTCTTCACCAAGGTGCCACGCTTAAGCGTGAGCGACGAACCTTTTACTTTCAAGTCCTTGATGAGCGTCACGGAGTCGCCTTCTGCGAGCAGGTTGCCGTTGCTGTCTTTTACTTCCATAAGGGTTAGTTAACCGCCTGAGTAGGAGCAGAGCAGCCGCAATTACACGTTAAAGCGGAAGTGCATGATGTCGCCGTCCTGTACCACGTATTCCTTGCCTTCCACAGCCATCTTGCCAGCTTCCTTGATTTTCACTTCCGTCTTATACTCCTGGTAGTCGGCCAGCTTGATTACCTCGGCGCGGATAAAGCCCTTCTCGAAGTCGGAGTGAATGACGCCCGCAGCGGCGGGAGCCTTGTCGCCTTTGTGGATAGTCCAGGCGCGTACTTCCTGCACACCGGCCGTAAAGTATGTAATCAGGTTCAGCAGTGAATAGGATGCCCGGATCAGGCGATTCAGTCCCGACTCCGTGAGGCCATACTCGGCCAAGAACATTTCTTTCTCCTCGGGGTCCTCCATTTCGGCAATCTGCGACTCGATAGCCGCCGATACCAGCACCACTTCGGCACCTTCTTGCGCTACGTGCGCTTGCAGAGCCTTTGTATGAGCGTTACCGTCTTGTATGCTCGCTTCGTCCACGTTGGCCACGTAGATAACTGGCTTGATAGTGAGCAACTGTAAGTCCGCTACGGCATCCAGTTCTTCGGGTGTAGCCTGCACTGCGCGGGCATTCTGACCCGCTTCGAGAGCCGCTTTGAACCGCTGCAAAGCGGCTACTTCCTTTTTGGCCTGTGCGTCGCCACCCTTGGCACTACGCTCCGATTTGGCTAGCTTCTTATCGATGCTTTCCAAGTCTTTGATTTGCAGTTCGGTGTCGATAACGTCTTTGTCGAAGACGGGGTCAACGCCACCCGCTACGTGTACAATGTTGGGGTCGTCGAAGCAGCGGATAACGTGGATAATGGCGTCTACCTCGCGGATGTTCGCTAAGAATTTGTTGCCAAGACCTTCGCCCTTGGAAGCGCCTTTTACGAGGCCCGCAATGTCCACGAACTCGATAATGGTCGGCAGCACCCGCTTGGGATTAACCAGGGCCTCCAGAATCTGAAGCCGCTCGTCGGGCACGGTAATCACGCCCACGTTTGGCTCGATGGTGCAGAAAGGATAGTTGGCCGATTCGGCTTTAGCGTTGGAAAGAGCGTTGAAAAGCGTGGATTTGCCGACGTTTGGCAGGCCGACGATACCGCAGCGGAGACCCATAAGGTGAAATAGTGAAGTGGTGAAATAGTGAGTTGCCGTTTAGCCGCGCAATTCGGGTGCAAAGGTACGGCGTTTTAAGCGGCTTTGCTGCGGCATGTTACACTAAGGAGCACAAGGTGCATTTTGCTTACAACGGTGCTCTCAAGCAAGGGTGACTACTTGTTTACTGCACTTACTATTTGCTTACGCACGCCTCACGTGGGCTACACTAAGTCACAGCTTGAAACAAAAAAAGCGTGCACCAACCCGAAGGTTAGTGCACGCTGCACGGGATAACGATAGATAAGTTATTAAGTAACGAGTGTTTCGGTAGGATTAGGGCTTAAAAGTGGTCGTCGGCGCGGTTCGGGTTGAAGCCGTTCTCACCATCATGGTGGTCGTAAGCGGGACGCGGCCGGTCGAGTTCGGCTACTTCCTCCGGGGTTAATAGCTCTTCACGTACATATTCCACGGCATCTTGCAAGGCGTCAACGAATTTCAAAAAATCCTCCTTGTAGAGGAAAATTTTGTGCTTCTCATAAGAGAAAGTGTCGTCGTCGCGGAGCTTGCGTTTGCTCTCCGTGATGGTCAGGTAATAGTCCTGGCCGCGCGTGGCTTTCACGTCGAAGAAATACGTGCGTTTGCCAGCCTTAATACGTTGCGAATAGATTTCTTCTTGGTCGTGACGGTCTTCCACAGTGCCTTCTATAAAGTTATGTTATTCTAAGATGATTGAAGTGTTCCGGAAAAGTACGAGCTTCCATTCAGATATAAAAATTTAAAGGCAAGCTTTTTTGAACCAGCTCCGGGTATGTTTGTTAACTAACCTAATTCGTTGTTCTAAAAAAGCCCGTTTTTAATCTTAAAACCGCGTTTCAAGGATTTGCGAGGGCAAAGCAGTAGCTTTAAATACTCAGTACCATAAGCGCCTTCCTCTTTTCTAATTTTTGAATCTTCCGCCTATGTCTCAGCCGCTCGACCTGGCCGCCGTTCGTTCCTTCGAAAATTTAGAATTCCTAGCCCGCCAGCTTGTTGAGGGGTTTATTACGGGCTTGCATCAGTCGCCTTACCACGGATTTTCGGTTGAATTTTCCGAACACCGACTCTACAACCCCGGCGAAAGCACGCGCCACCTCGACTGGAAGGTGTTTGCCCGCACCGATAAGTTGTTTGTAAAGCGCTACGAAGAGGAAACCAACCTTCGCTGCCACCTGCTGCTCGACGTAAGTCCGAGCATGTATTATCCGGCGCCTGGCCACGATAAGTTGCGTTTTGCCGTACTATGCGCGGCGGCCATCACCACTATGCTCCAGAAGCAGCGCGACGCGGTAGGGCTCGTTACCTTCGCCGATCAGGTGGAATTGCAGACGCCGGTGCGCAGTACCAGCACCCACCGCCATACGTTGCTATTGACCCTCCAGCAGCTGTTGGAGCGTTCGCCCACGCCGCGCCGCGCTACTACGGATGTGTCGGGTGTTATTCACACCATCGCGCAACAAATTCCCAAACGCTCGCTCGTGGTGCTGTTTTCGGATATGCTAGGCCGGGCCCCCGAGGAGCAGACGGCCACGCTGGCGGCATTGCAGCACTTGCGTCACCAGAATCACGAAGTACTGCTCTTTCATATCATGGACCGCGCTACCGAAGCGGATTTCGATTTTCAGGATCGGCCGTATGTATTCGAGGATGTGGAAACTGGCGAAACAGTGAAGCTGCAGCCTTCGCAGGTTCGTGAGCAGTACCGCGCAGCCATGCAGAAGTATGAGCACGAACTGGTGCTCCGGTGCGGACAGTACAAAATCGACTTTGTGCCAGTCGACATCCGAGAGCCTTTCGATAGGGTTTTGTATGCTTACCTAGTGAAGCGCGGGAAAGTACGCTAGAACCAAGATGACCGCACGGGTTAACGTTTGTGCTGCAATAGTATTTTTTATAACAAAACGATGGTCACTTGGTATTGCCGTGTGTGCGGCCTCGACTACGACGAGTCGCCTTGGGGGCCAAACGAAAACGCGCCGGATCATAGCATCTGCGAGTGTTGCGGAGCAGAGTTTGGCTACCATGACCATACACCTGCTAGCACTCGGCAATACCGAGCGACTTGGCTAGCTAATGGTGCCCTGTGGTTTTATCCGAAACTAAAACCGGAGGGCTGGCTTCTGGCAGAACAGCTAGAGCAAATTCCTGATATGTACCTCTAGCCGCTTTCTTTAGTGCCTTTTTCTCATGCTTATTGACATCATCTGCACCCTGCTGTTTCTGTGTATTCCCTCGGCGCTCATCACTGCCTATATTGCCCACATGAACGACCGGTCGTTGTGGCGGTGGATGGCGTTTGGCTTCTGCGTGCCATACATAGCCGCCGTAGTAGCCATGATTGTAACTTATTTCGACCAGAAAAGGTCGGGAGAGCTAGACGAGTAGCACTCCTTATTTCGCGCTGCAAACACGTAGGCGCCCGCTCTCTAAGCAGCAGGCTGGTTGTCCAACGACTGCCACAAATACTTACACGCTAGCGAACGATAGGGGCGCCAAGGCTCCGCAATTTCAGTCATGCGGCGGAGTAGGGCTTTGCCGGTTTCTTCTAGTTTATAATGCTTACGCATAGCATTCTGAACCCCCAAGTCACCTTCGGCAAATACGTCGGGCTGGTCAAGGGCAAACATTTGCAGCATTTGGGCAGTCCAGCGGCCAACGCCCTTTATCTGGGTAAGGTGGCGGGTGAAGTCGTCTTCGGAAAGTTGGCTTAGGTGCGCGTGGTCGAGTTGGTCGCGTTGGGCAAAGTCGGCAATAGCCCGCAGGTAGCCAGCCTTCTGGCGCGATAGGCCAGCGGTGCGCAAATCTTCGTCGGTGAGGGTGAGTAGGGCCGCCGGCTCAGGATAGCCATCGGGTGGAAACAGCGCTTGTACTTTGCGCCAGATAGCGGCGGCGGCTTTGGTGGAAATCTGTTGGCTGACAATAGCCCGGAGCAGCGCCAGGTACAAATCTTCGTGGGGAGAAGGTTGAATAGGCTGTCCTCGCTCAATAATACCCGCCAGCACCGGGTCGGCCAAGCGCAAGTGCGTGAGGGCAGCAACTGAATCGCTAGCTGGAAGGGTGGACGGGAAAGCAGGTTTGCGTGGTGCGGAAGGCATGGGCGAATGAGAACGGCAGTGAATGGGCAGATACAATAGCGGCATCCTAAAAGCTATGTAAACAGCTGCGAAGAAGCTTAGTTGATATCAATAGGCAAAGCTGGAACAAGAAATTCGTTGACGAAATCCCCGGTCTGCGACATCAAAACCCCCGCCAAATTCTGCCCTAGATAAGCGCCGGTATCAATGTTGAGTACATCCGCTTGGGCATCATAAGTAGGTTCGCCGTAAGGGGTTGGCGTATGGCCGATGATCTGACGCTTACCGATGTTGAGTAAGGGCCCGCGACGCCACAAAATTCCATCGGGGTGGTCTTCATCAAGCGGATTGGGAGTGTCAGCAATGCCCGCGTGACTAATAAGCAGGTGGGCATTTTCCCAGAGCAGCGGCCGGCGAGCGAGCCATCCTAAATGCGAAACAAGTAATGAGCGGCGCCCGGTGTACTGCTGCGCCGTGGATCGGCCACCCCATTCCAGCCAAGGAGGGTAGGGGCCACGCGGCCCGTAATGGGTAATCATAGCCGCTTCATGATTCCCTTTCAAAAACACGGTGCGGCCAGGATACTGGGCTTCCAGTTCCATAGCTAGCGCTATGCACTCCGGCGCAAAATTGCCCCGGTCCACTAAATCACCGGTCTGAACCAGCAGTTCTTGGTTGGGTTGCCAATGTTGCAACAGCTTATCGAAGGTGTGAAAACAGCCATGTACATCACCTATCACAAAGAGGTTCATAAACAGAGATACGAGAGAAAACAGCAGGGTAGTCTGCGTGAGCCAGGAAGTATCTCACGCAGACTACCACCAAATGCCTAACCACCCACTATGCCATCAGGCCGAAAGGGAGGTACAGTAAAGAGACGAATTATCTGCTCGCAGTTTACCTCATCGCTAGCGCGTCTTCGAGGCGCGTAATCATAGCATCATCAACATCTAAATGCGTTACAAAACGAATCATCTGTGGTCCAAAAGAGGCGGCTTTGATACCTTGTTCCTCCAGTCGCGCCAGAAACTGGTCGGCTGGCATTTCTGGCCGCAGACGGAAAATCACGAGGTTGGTTTCTACGGGCAATACCTCGTCCACGTAAGGTTGCAAAGCCAGGGTAGCCCCCACTTGCTTGGCGCGACGGTGGTCGTCGGCTAAGCGGTCTACGTTGTTTTCCAGCGCGTACAGACCCGCGGCTGCTAAGTAGCCTGCCTGCCGCATGCCACCACCCAATACTTTTCGGATGCGCTTGGTTCTTTGGATAAACGCCTTACTCCCCAGCAATACCGAGCCTACCGGCGCGCCAAGACCTTTCGATAAACAAACGGAAATGGTATCGAAAATGCGGCCGTAGTCAGTTGCTTGTTGGCCGGTGGCTACCAAAGCGTTGAAAACGCGGGCTCCATCGAGGTGCAGCGGAATGTGGTGCCGTTGCGCTACCTCGGCAATGGCTTCGAGCTCGTGCAAGTCGTAGCAGCTACCCCCGCCCCGGTTGTGGGTATTTTCCAGTGAAATAAGGCTAGTGGTAGGGTAATGCACGTTGACGGGGCGGATAGCGGCTTCTACCTGCGCGGCCGTAAGGCGGCCCCGCTCACCGGGCAGCAGCGCCACCGAAGCCCCTGAGTTAAAGGCAATACCGCCTACTTCCCACAAATAGATGTGCGAATTTTGTTCGCATACCACTTCCGACAGCGGTTCGGTGTGCGCCTTAATAGCAATTTGGTTGGTCATTGTGCCAGAAGGGCAGAACAAACCAGCTTCTAGGCCAAACCGAGCGGCCGCTTCTTGCTCCAGGGCCCGTACGGTCGGGTCTTCCTCGTATACGTCGTCGCCAACGGGTGCTTTGAACATAGCCTCCAGCATAGCGGAGGTAGGACGCGTGACCGTATCCGAGCGTAAATCAATCAACGAATTCATCATCAGTGGAGAAGGTAAAAAGGGGAAAGGTTTTCCGGTTTCAAATTTATGACTTACTTTTGCCCCTCCTTTACAGAAAGACCTTAACCGACCCGGAAAAAATGAGCATTACCCGATTGAAGCGCAAGCACCGCAAGAACATTGCCCGCGCTAATAACAAGCAGACCATCATCAAGCAATTGCTACTCACTCCTGTTCTTAAGAATGTGGATATCGAGGAGTTGAAAGCTAAATTTCCTACTACGGGCGGGGCAGCGAGCCAGGTTTCTTCTGCTAAAGAGGTTGCTACCTCAACCGTTGACAAAGTGAAAGAGGTGGCGGCAGAGGTTGTAGACACCGTTAGCCACAGCGAAGTAGTGGAGAAAGCCAAGGAAGTCGTAGGCGACATCGTAGAGAAAGTGCAGAGCGTAGTAGGCGGTAACGATACCACCAGCGCAAACGCTGAATCCTTTGATGATGCCGAAGCTGTAACCAAGCCAGTAAACGAAGACGGCCAAGAAGGTGAGCACCCCAAGCCCGAAATTGCCCTCTAAAGCTCAGTCGCCACCGGCGTCGGTCGGCTGATATAGATAAAAGCGTTTTTCCTGCCTGGAAAAACGCTTTTTTATTTGTCTGAAGTTTGCTGGACTCTATATGCCCACAAAGATGATTCTAGCTTAGCCACGCAAGTACCACCGGCTTCACCAACATTGAACTGCTGCAGTATCGTGTTAGGCGGCTATTTTCTTTCTTACTCGCGCCAGCTACTTCGGTCCTAGCTCGATGACCTGAAGGTGCTGCACTTTGCCATCGGCTACTTCGAAGCGCAGTAGTGTGCGCACCTTATGGAAACCATGGCGGCCTGCGGCTCCAGGGTTGAGGTGCAGCAAGCCGAGTTTGGCGTCGGGCATAACTTTAAGGATGTGCGAGTGCCCACTAATAAAGAGCCCGGGGCGCTCTTGCTGAAGCAAGGGGCGCGCAGCCGGGCTGTAGTGGCCCGGGTAGCCCCCAATGTGCGTCATCAATACGCGCAGGCCTTCGATGTCGAAGGCTTGCACCAGCGGTTGGGTATTGCGTACGTCGCGGCCGTCGATGTTACCGTAGACGCCGCGCAACGGAGCCACCTCCGCCAGTTGCTCGGCAACGGCAGCGGTACCAAAGTCGCCGGCGTGCCAGATTTCGTCGCAGCCGCTTAGGTGGTGCAAGATTCGTTCGTCGAGGTAGCTGTGGGTATCGGAAAGCAAACCGATTTTCTTCATCAGGCGAAGGTAGGAGAGAGCAGGAAATAATGTAGACAGTGAAACAACGACTTTCCTGTTGTGTTGGCGTGTTTTCGGCCAGTAGAACAGGGTATTACTTATTTTGGTAGCCTACGTATTTCACTGATTCATCTTCTCGTAGTCTCTTCTTCTTGCCTCCTCCAACAACTCAACTGGCGGTAGCCCGTATCTTGCCGTTCACCTTGCACTTTCGTTTGCGAAGATTTATGTTGTGCTTTGCAGCGGGCCGTGTCCTGTATTTCTCATTGTTTGTACCTCTCCAGATTACCCCGCGATGAACGTCTTCATCAACGATATTCCGCTGATCATCAAGAAGAACAGCGAAAAAGTGTACAAGCACAAGTACGACCTGATTCTGAATCCGGAAGACGAGTTTACCTCTAAGGATCTAGTAGGTGACGTTCTAGTGCGCGACGTCACGGATGTGTTCGTGGACCGGCTATTGCGGCTGATGGAAGTGAAAAAGCTTAAGAAGCTAACTTCTCTGACCATGCTGGCGCGCAAAAAAAGCCGCCTTATCCTACACTTAAAAGACCAGTTTCGCATTGTAAAGGCCGCTGGCGGCCTTGTAGTGAAACAAGGTAAAGTGCTGATGATTTACCGCTTAGGTAAATGGGATTTGCCGAAAGGCAAGCTTAAGAAAGAAGAAGATCCTGGCCTTGGCGCTTTGCGCGAGGTTGAAGAGGAATGCAACATCAAAGTGGAACTTGGCGACAAATTGCCTAGCACTTGGCATTCTTATGCCTACAACGGCAACAAGATCCTTAAGAAAACCAACTGGTACGTCATGCGCTGCCTAGACGACACAGTGATGAAGCCCCAAGCCGAAGAATACATTGAAGAAGTGCGCTGGATGACGCCCCAAGAGGCACTGACCGTGCTAGAATCGTCGTATGCTAGCATTGCGCTGGTAATGCGCCATTATTTAAGCGAAATGGCTGGCTCTTCAATCAAGAACTAGCATCACAGTAAGCCACAACGAGAAGGGCCCCACAATTCGAATTGTGGGGCCCTTCTCGTTGTGGCTTACTGTGGTTTAATTTTCGAATGGAGGCAATTGAAAAGGCACGAAGCTGTCAACGTTGCCACCGAAACGATGAATTTCCCGAATAATGGTGCTACTAATGGCTGCCAACACAGGAGACGTAATCAGAAATACAGTTTCTAGCTCTGGGTTGACGTGGCGGTTGGCTTGTGCAATGGTGTTTTCATATTCGAAATCGGTGGTGTTGCGCAGGCCGCGTAGCAGGTAACGGGCTCCCACTTCTCGGGCAAAATCGGCAGTAAGCCCTTTGTAGGCCCGCACCGATACGCGTGGCTCGTCGCGAAACACCTCCTCAATCATACTTATCATCTGCTCCACAGGTAAGTAGCGGGTCTTGCTGCTGTTGTTGCCGATGGCAATGATGATTTCATCGAACAAGGCCGCGCCCCGCCGTACCACATCTAGGTGGCCATTGGTAAACGGGTCGAAGGAGCCAGGGAATAGAGCGATGCGCATGAGTAAAGCAGCTGGGTAGTGGAGTGACTGAGTGAAATAGGTGAGAGTTTGTCGGATTACTCCGCTACTCAGTTACGCTCTACCATTACTCGCAAAGGTGAAGGCTATAGAGCTCGAAGAAACGGTACTCGAAAAGCTCGTTGAGGCGGTAGCTGTAGCTTAGGTCGAAGGGGCGGTTGCCGAACTTGATATGGCGAATGTACTTGCGCAGGATGGTGAACAGTTCAGAATCGTGCATCAAGTCACCCCACACTACTACCGGGTCCTGATCGGGGTTGAGTTGCAACTCCTGCATCACGAGAATGGTATAATAAATCAAGTCTTCGGGCGAGCTAAAAGCGAAAACGTTGCAGAACTCCGGGCGTTTGTCGCGGATTACGGCAATGGTTAGTTCTTGGTGCCCAATACTCAGGTACAAGCGGCGGGTAGTAGTTGACTCACTTTGGTGAATAAGTCCTTCGAGCAAGGCGCTGGTTTGGTGCAGCAGCGAGCCAGCCGGGTAAGTGGACTTAAACCAATTGGTCATTTCATTTTCGGCCGCGAATACACTGGCTAGCTCCAGGCTGGCATGCGTGTACGAAAAAACGGTTTCGTGCTGCGCATCGACGGTATGATGCAGGCGCAGATAAGCGGCTTCGTCACCGGGGCGCAGGAGCGGCGCCGGTAGCAGCGTAAAGTGGCGGTTTTGGATGGAGAGGCGCACGTGGTTCCAGCCGGTTTGCCCAACCAAATCGTGGTGAGCAGCCAAGGCTTGCAATTGCCCTCCGTAGGAAGTAGCAGCCAGCGGCGCATAATCTTCTAACACCACAAATTTGTTGCGGCGCACATCGGCTACGCCCACCCGTAGTCCGGCTGGGTTAGCGGTTAGATAAAGGTTGTAAGCAGATAGAGTAGTGGGGTCTAGGGTTTCGTCGCGCAGGCGGTGCAGGACCGTAGGAGCCGGCAGTTGCGACGAGGAAATAGACATAGCAGTGGAAACAAATGAGTCGGAGGCCACGGGCAAATACGGGTAGGGAAGGAGACCAAAGGTACTCAGGCCAACGTAATTGCCATCAGCCTATCCCTCGTGAGTACGCTTCTATGAGTTGCTCCTAGCTACTTAGCGCTCAAATTCACTAACCGTAAAAGTTACTTCTGAAACCGGATTTGCGGAATGAACACATCGTCGGTGCTGATAATCTGGCGGAGTACGGGGTGCACTTGGGTGGGTGGTAGCCGAATGAGCTGCCGCGGTTCCACGAAGGCCACCTTAGTGAGAAGCTGATCTTCAGCGGCATGCTCCGGGTCGTGACCCAAGCGGGGAATTGCATTGGCATCCTCCGGCGTCACCTCGAAAAATAGTTCTAGGGCCTGTAAATCGGCGCTGCCGTACTCGTGCAGATGCAAAAACCGGCCGACATGCACATCCAAGCCGGTTTCTTCCCGAAACTCGCGCCGCAAACAAGCTTGGATGGTTTCGCCAAACTGCCAGCCCCCACCAGGCGGCGACCAAAAAGGAGCATCATTGGGCAGTAAGCCACGGTGAGCGGCCAGTAGCAATGCGCCTTCCTGCACCAGCAGACCGCACACCCGTACGCGCACAAGGCCGGTGTAGGAGTCGAGGAGCTGACGGGTGGAAAGGGATTCAGGAACGGACATTGAGGGAGATATAGCGTAACAGAAAGCCTCAGCTTCAAGCTAAGGGAACCACTGAGCCTGATTTGCGGCCCTTGCGGCGCTGCCGCCAACGCCGCAATCGAGTGGCAATATACAGTACGAGTATCAGCACCAATCCGCCGGCTAGCAGCGGCAGCAGCAACGCTAGCACCGTTCCAAGCACGGCCAACGTGTTTTCGGCGGTGGCCAGCACCGGATTGCCAAGACCAGCCGTTCCCATCGTGGACCCAGCACGCAGCAGCGTCGTGCCCGTTTGGATAATGCCCGCTGTGCCGCCGCCAACCAACACTCCCAATCCCCAACGCACTACCGGGTCGAGGTCGGGTAAGGCAGCAGTCATGAGCACCGTACCGGCTATAAACGAAGCTGGTGTGGTTATCGTATCCAGCAAATTATCAACTACTGGAAAATAGTAGCCTAAAATTTCCATAACTGTGGCTGTGCCCAGCGCCCCTACCGCCACCCAGCTCCCTAACCACGCAAAGCCTGGTGAAGGGTGCAGCACACCCGTATGATAGGCTATACTGGCAGCCAGCAGCGGCACAAATACCCGAAAGCCACTGCACGCCGCAAGGGCTAATCCTAATGCGCCACTCAAAATGTATTCCATAGTGCAGGCTATTGATTGCGGGCTACTGATTGGGCCTTGGTCAATTTAACCAGAAACAACCATCAAATAGCAATCAATAAGCAGCAATTAGTGGCCGTATCTTTGGCCTTAATGACTACTCCCAAAACACCCGCCCCGTCGGCGTTTGCCGACGATTCGCTCGAAGCCCGCATCCGCCGCAAACTCACGCGCCAGCACTTCATGCACCTCATTGGCGCCGACCTTACCCGCATCGAGCCGGGCCGCGTAGAAGCCGAACTATTGCTCCAAGAGCAACACCAGCAGCAGCGCGGTTTTGTGCACGGCGGCCTCACCGCCACCATGGCCGACTTAGTTGCCGGCTTCGCTGCCGTTACCCTGGTGCCCGACGATACGGGCGTGGTTACGGTGGAGCTGAAGACCAGCTATTTACATCCCGGTATAGGTAAAAAGCTACGGGCCATAGGCTGGGTGCTGAAGGCCGGGCGCCGCCTGCACTTTTGTGAAGCGGAAGTTTGGTGCGACGACCTACTTATTGCCAAGGCAACGGCTACTATGGCCGTGGTAGAGCCACAGGGCTGATATTATATTATCTGGCAATTCAATAGGGCATCCGGGTTCGGTATAAGTACGGGTGCCGGGCGATTATGGAAACCGCACTGTTTCCGTTACAAGATCTGGTAAGCTAGGGACCTGAAACGGGCGTAGCTTTGTTATCTGACTACACGCTATGCTTTCTCTTCGTACTCCCTCCGTCCGCGACCATTTTCCTTATGAACCTACGCAGGATCAGTCCACGCTTTTCCAGAAGCTGGATTTGTTTCTGAAAGACGACTTGCCTGGCCGTAAAGCATTTGTGCTGCGGGGGTATGCCGGTACGGGTAAAACCACCGTGGTCAGTGCCCTGGTACAATGGCTGCACAAGCTTGGCCGCAAATACGTGCTGATGGCACCCACCGGCCGCGCCGCCAAGGTGATGAGTGCCTATGCGGGTGTACCAGCCAGCACCATTCATAAGAAAATCTACCGCCAAACCAGCGGCACCCCTTCCCAGGGGCTCTCGTTTCAGCGCCAGCCCAATCGGGCCCAAGACACGCTTTTCATCGTGGACGAGGCTTCGATGATTTCCGATGAAAAAGCTTTCGGAGAAAACGGCCTGCTCGACGATTTGATGAATTACGTGTTTGAAAAGCCGTCGAACCGGTTGTTGCTCATTGGCGATACAGCGCAGTTGCCGCCTGTGGGCCAACTACTGAGCCCGGCCCTTGACCCTGAGTTACTGCGGCACCGCTTCCGAGCCACTGTGGACGGGGTGGAGCTGCGGCAAGTAATGCGTCAGGCCGAGCAGTCGGGGATTTTGATGAACGCTACGGTGCTACGCGAGGAACTGCGGCAAGAGCAGCCCAACATCCAGTTCGTGACGGGCGGTTACCCCGACCTGTTTAAGATGGGCGGCGACAAACTGGAAGACGGCTTGCGCTGGGCCTATAAAAACTTTGGACACGAGAATACAACCATCATCTGCCGCTCCAACAAAAATGCCAACCAGTACAACCAACTGATTCGGCGGGTGCTGTTTGAAGCCGAAGAAGAGATAGAGTCGGGCGACTACCTGATGGTGGTGCGCAACAACTATTTCTGGCTGCCCAAGGATTCGGAAATGGGCTTTCTGGCCAACGGCGACTTTGTGCAGGTAGTTAAAATCATCCGGCGTACCGAGGAATTTGGGTTCCGATTTGCCGATGCCCGCGTGCGCCTCGTGGATTATCCCGACGAGCCAGATATGGAAATCAAGCTCTTGCTTGATACCCTGCACACCGAAAGCCCTGCCCTGCCTGCCGACCGCAGCAAAGAGCTGTACGAAGCCGTAGGCAAGGACTACGAACACCTTACCACCAAGCGCGATAAAAGCGCGGCGCTCCGTAAAGACCCGTTCCTGAACGCGCTACAAGTGAAGTTTGCCTACGCTCTCACTTGCCACAAAGCGCAGGGCGGGCAGTGGCAAGCCGTATTTGTAGACCATGGTTTCTTGAAGGAGGATATGGTGAATTCGGAGTTTGCCCGCTGGTTGTACACAGCTATTACAAGGGCATCGGAGAAACTGTTTTTGTTGAATTTCAACCAGAAGCTATTAGCAGAGAAGCCTGAAGCATAAATAAGGCGCTTCATTGCAGGGCAAAAAGAGGAGGGAACGTAATATTCGTTTGGCACGATATTAGTTTATTTGCGTTCGGTTTCATTGTAGAAGCCAAAGCAATCCTTCCATCCTACAAACTAATGCCCTATGAACAAACTAGTATTCGCCCTGCTGCTGGTTGTGCTTTTGCCTCTCGCCACATTGGCTCAAACGCGTGAGATTTACACGAATACCAATTTTCGGACTCTGGCTCAGAGTCATAAGATATTGGCCATCATGCCCTTTAGCGCGCATCTACAACTCCGACCGCAAGAAGTAACCAAAAATGGTGGGCCTGAAGGGGTAGCACGTTTGGAGCAGCGGGAAGGCTTGGATGTCCAGCAAGCGCTGCACTCGTACTTTCTGAAGCAAAAAGCTTCCAACGACTTAACAGTAGATGTGCAAGACCCTATGCGTACCAACGCATTATTAGCTCAAAGTGGCCTTACACCCGCCCAGCTTGCCACTCAGACGCCTGAACAATTAGCTAAGCTGCTGGGTGTTGACGGCATTATATCAGGCGATTTTTCTAGCACGCAGCCTATGTCTAACGGAGCAGCGGTAGCCCTGAGTTTGGCAGTTGGATTCAGCGGCCCTACGAATACAGGCAAACTTGTGATTAATATTCACGACGGTAAATCCGGCGAGTTGCTGTGGAAGTATGACAAAAGCCTTTCCCGTGGCTTTGGCAGCGACACCAATACCATCGTGACGACCATCATGCGGAAGGCCTCCCGGCAATTTCCTTATTCCAAAGAATTCAAGAGCTAAGCATTTGGTGCTTTTAGCTTGCATGGTTCCGGGACAGGCAGTTGCCTGTCCCGGTTTATTTTATGTGCTATAGCCGGAACAATCCACAGGGGCTTATATGTCTATCTTTGTATTACTTGCATCGGCTCGATAAGGAAAGCTGGCATTCAACTTGCCACGCCCGTTGAAACACGTATTTTTGTTTATCTCAACTCATAATGCAGTACCACCTCATGAAAAAAGCATTCGTACTTGCCCTGTCGCTGGCTTGCGCTGGCTTCGGCGCCCAGGCCCAGACGGCCGCCGTAAAGCCTGCCAATGCCCAGGTGAAGCCAGCTGGTCCGCAGATCCAGTTCGATGAAATGAAGTACGACTTCGGTTCCGCCAAGCAAGGTGAGGTAGTAACCCACGTCTTCAAATTCAAGAACGTAGGCACTCAGCCCCTCGTAATTTCCAACATTCAGGTGAGCTGCGGCTGCACTACGCCCGAGTGGACGAAAGACCCAGTGATGCCTGGTAAAACTGGTACCATCACGGCCAACTTCAACACAACCGGCAAAATGGGTATGCAGAACAAAGTGCTAACGGTTGAGTCGAATTCGGCAGCCGGTAATGCTATGGTATCGGTAGTGGGTGAAGTGAAAGAAGCCTCCACGGTATCTGCCGAGAAAACCGAGTCTGCCGCCGCTGGCGACAAGACCAAGCTGAAAGTTGACGACAGCAAAATGAAAGCAAAGAAGAAGTCGTAAGCTTTTCTTCCTGTTATCATAAAAAGAGCGGCCCGCTACACGCGGGCCGCTCTTTTTGTTGGTGGGATGCTCAAGCACTGTCTTTCCATCGCCAGGGATTCAAGTCAGATAAACTGAAAATCTTTTCAGATTCTTCCTACTTCGGGATGATAACGATTATACCTGTCGGGCCGCTAGCAGCAGCGTGATCCAACCGGCAATGAGCAGTAGACCCCCTATGGGCGCTACGGCACCTAGCTTGGTAATGCCAGTGAAGCACAGCAAGTAAAGCGAACCGCTAAATAGCAGTACGCCACCTAGCCATAGCCAAGCCGTAGTGCTCAGGAGCCGCAATTCGGGGCGTGCGTGTAGTAAGATGCCCACCGCCAGCAAGCCCAAGGCATGATAGAACTGGTAGCGTACGGCAGTTTCAAAGGTGTCGAAGCGGCCGGAAGCCTCCAGCATCGGGCGTAGGCCGTGGGCCCCAAAAGCGCCAATACCTACGCCTAGTGCGCCTAACAGGGCTGCCAGCTGCAAAATAATTCGTGCGGTCATGAAAGAAAGAGTTGAATTGGTAAACGGTTGTTGATGCTGCTTCCAATAGGAAATTGAACGGCCAACCATTTAAGCCATTCAACCGCAGAACAGTTAGTTTCTGCTGCCAAAAATAGCGCTGCCTACGCGGATGAGCGTGCTGCCTTCGGCAATAGCCAACTGGTAATCGGAACTCATGCCCATCGATATTTCTCGGAACGCCTCATTGCCAGTGAAGTAGCGAGATTTCAGTAGTTCGAAGTAACCGCTCAACTCGCTGAACTCCCGACGTAGCTGAGTTTCGTCAGGAGTGTTGGTAGCAATGGCCATAACCCCGGTCAGGCGGACGTGCTGCAAACTTTTGTATGCTTCGGATTGCAAGATTTCCTCTGCTTCCGCAAGGGTGAGGCCCGTTTTGGTTTCCTCCGCAGCAATATGAAACTGAAGTAGCCCGTTGATGACGCGGTTGTGCTTGGCTGCCTGCTTTTCCATCTCCAGCAGCAGTTTTAAGCTGTCCACGCTCTGGATGGTGTGCACGAACGGAGCTATGTATTTGACCTTGTTAGTTTGCAAATGCCCAATGAGGTGCCACTCGATATCGGCAGGCAACTCGGGCTGCTTAGCGGCCATTTCCTGAACTTTGTTTTCCCCAAAAAGCCGCGCGCCAGCGTCGTAGGCTTCTTGCAAGCGCTCCACTGGGTGCGTTTTCGTGACGGTGACTAGGCGGCAGTTGGTGCCTGCTAATTGACTTTCGAAGAACTGAATTTGGCTGGATATGGACATTCGGTAGTAAAATCAACCTTGCGCTGCTGACGAGGAAAGCAGCGCAAGAAGTTGTCTAATCCTCTAAAGCGTTGGTAAGAAACGTGTTTTTCAGCCCGAGCCAGAGCAGCCACAAGCCTACACACCAAAACAAATAGATGCGGTAATAGTCCCGAGTATTACGGAAACGGGTCTGCTTGATTTCTGATTTCTCGTAGCGATTGATGCGCTGGAATACTTGGCGGAGCGCAGCGTTGTCGGTGGCGCGGAAAAACTGGCCTTCCGCGGCTTCAGCAATTTGGCGCATTGTGGTTTCATCGAGGCGGGTATTGACGTAGTTGGTGCGGCCAAAGCCATCGGTACCGAAAGGTACCACGCCATCTTGCCCCAGCCCGATGGTATAGATTTTCATGCCGTAAGCATGGGCTAGTTGAGCCGCCGTAAGTGGATCAAGGCTGCCGGCGGTGTTTTCACCGTCGGAGAGCAAAATACAGACCCGCGTGCGGCTATGCGAGTCGCGCAGACGGTTAGTGGCTACGCCGAGGGCGGTGCCAATGGCCGTGCCGTCGTTGGCAATCATGCCGAGCTTCAGGCCGTCGATACTTTCGCGCAGCAGTTCATAATCGGTGGTAAGCGGGGCAAGGGAATAGGCGTCGCCCGCGAAAACCACCAGTCCGAGCCGGTCGCCGGAGCGGCCATCCACAAACTCATGGGCCATGCGTTTGGCCGCCTCCAAACGGTTCGGGCGCAAGTCGCCGAGTTCCATCGAGCCCGATACGTCGAGCACGAGCACAATATCAATGCCCTCACCCAACTGCACTACTCGTTCGTCGGTGCGCTGTGGACGGGCCAGCGCCACAACACCAAAGGCCATACTCAAAGCCAGTACCACATCCGGAATAAAGCGTAGCCCCGCGCTCCAGTCGCGGCGGACCTGGCCCTGCACGAAAGCTACGCCTAGCTTGCTACGCCGTCGGTACGCCAGCAGCCAGCGCGCCACAAACAACAGCGGAATGCCCGCAATCAGAAACAGCAACCGCGGCATCTCCCAGGCATAACTGGCTAGCGTGGCATAGCGCAGGCTATCTACCATGGGGCCAATAATCTGTTGCCAAAGCTGCATTTACAGGTGATTAATTCAAGGACAAGAAGGTGCCCTGAGAGGTTGTTGGTGCAATGTTAACGTACATCTGATATTGTCGGCACTTCACGCACCCAAGGATAGTCTGGCAAGACAACCGTTTTACTTCGCAAGTCGTGCTTGCTCTAACTCGAACCGACGTTGGGCGAAGTCGCGCAAGAGACCAAAGGCAAGGTCGGTTTCTACTTCGTCTTCGGTGAAACGATTGCCGTAAATAACCCGGTCGGCGAGGCGCAAAGCCAAGCTTACATCGGCATCATTGTCGTAGTAAGCTACAATTTCGCGGGTGGTAAGGCTATTGATGACGTTGTTTTCGAGGGTGGTGAGGTAATTTTTCCAGAGCGTAATGGCGCGCTCCATATTGGTGAGCGAGCGGCTAAGCGTGAACCGCTCGACGTGGCGCGCATATTGCGCCAGAAAGTAAACGTGATTCTTGCGCAACTTGTACAACTGGTATCGTTGCCGCCAACGGCGTCCGAAACCTAATGCCACGCCGCCCAACAGCAATACCAGGATGCCGAAACCCGCTAGCCAATACGGATAGTTGAAGGTGGGCTCGACGGGCAGCAGCGTTGTGTTTTGTCGCAATATGGGCACCGCACCTGTTGCCAACGGTGGCACCACCCGTTCCAGCCGTACTGCAGCCACCGTGGTCGGGACGGTCAGCGTATCGCGGCCGCGCAAGACGGTGACGGGCAACGCCAGCCGTTGCACAGAGTCTAGAGAGAAGGTGCGCAAGTGGTACACCGTTTCATCGAGGCTACGGCCCCGGCGGGTGCGAGTGGGGCGAAAGGTTTTGCCCACGAACTCGAAAGGGGCGTAGTTGGCCGTGGAATCAGGGAAAATAACGTTCAACCCTGGCGCGTGACTGTAGCTAAGCTCGTAATCGACGATTTCACCAACCCGAACCGAAGGCTGCAAGAACCGGCCCGGGGAGGACCCGCTTGGTCCTGCGCCGCAACCAGGTACGGCAAAAACAACAGGCACAGACTTGCCACCCAACGGCGCGTGTGGGTTTGCAGTGAACCATCTTTCAAAACCCGGTTGATTTTACCCACGCCCTGCCCGCAAGTTGCGCCGCCGAAACAGCCGGATAAGTTGAGGAACGTAGTCGGCATCGGTGGCAATGGAAAGGTATTCGGTGCGGTGCCGGCGGCAGATCTGCCCGATCTGCGAGCGGTTTTGCTCGTAGGTGGCGCGGTAGCGGGCCCGAAAACCCGCCGACGACGTATTGGTCCAGACGGTGCGGCCCGATTCCTGGTCGAAGAGGGGTACAATGCCGAGGGGCGGAAATTCCCGCTCGCGCTGGTCAAGCAATTGCACCACTACCAGATCGTGCTTGCGGGCCAGCATGGTGAGTTCCCGCTCGTAGGCAGTGTCAATGAAGTCGGAAATCAGGAGGATGATACTGCGCCGTTTCAGCAGCCCTAGGGCCTGTTTGATGCCGGCTCCCACGGCCGTCTGCTTGGACTTGGGCTCTAAATTGAACAACTGCTTGATGAGGGCATACGCGTGGCGCACGCCTTTACCGGGCGGCATATACAGCTCTTTCTGATCGGAAAAAGCCAGCAGACCGAGCTGCGCGTCTTGCCGGGCAGCTGCCAAGGCAAGGATTCCACAAATTTCCCGGCCGACATCTAGCTTGCGGCGGTTGGCCGCGCCCACTTGTTGAGACCCACTCACGTCGAAAAGTAGCAGCACTTGCTGTTCCCGCTCTTCCTTGTACGTTTTAATGAATGTACCGTGGCCTTTGCTGGATACTGCCCAGTCAATGGCCCGCACCTCGTCGCCATATTGGTAAAGGCGAACATCATCAAATTCGAGCCCTGTTCCTTTAAACACGGAATGAAAATTGCCTTGCAATTGCGCATCCACTGCCTTCAGCATCCGGATTTCCACCTGCCGAAGCTTGCGTACAAGCAACTGAAACGGAGTGGGAGTAGGGGAGTTCATATAAGCTAAACTACGTGAATCGCGTTAGGGTTGGCACTCGTATGAAAGGAAAACCCGGAGGAAACCGCGAGAATTCATAGGAAGCCATAGGAATCAACAGCGAAGCCCCAAGGAAATTGTATTTTTGCGCCGTGAAAAACTTGCTATTTCGTGCTTACTCGTTCAGGTTTAGCCTACTGCTTGCCGGGACGCTGTTCGGCTGCCAACGCCAAGATGATGTGCCGCCGCCCCAGCCCCTTATGCCCCGCCAGCAACTCGTGAGCGTATTAGCCGATTTGCATTTGCTGGAAGCACGGGTGGAAACCTCGCGCCTTTCGCCTGATTCGGCCCGGGCGCTTTACCTGCAACAGCAAAAAGACATTTTCTGGCGTCGGGACATAAATGATTCGCTGTTTCAGCGAAGCTTCCGCTACTACGCCAGCCACGGCAAAGACCTCGACGATATTTACGGTACTGTGCTCGACACCTTGGCCGCGCGTCAAGCAAAACTTGGTGCCCCAAAGTAAGCTTAACGACTTAGTGAAAAGCGGAGTTGCTGTGCACAGAACACAGCAACTCCGCTTTTTGCGTTATATCAACCGGCTGCCATTAGGAACCGGGCTAGCTAGCGTAGCCAGCACAATGTCGCCTTGCGCGTCGGCGGCACCCGTTACCAGCACTTCCGACATGAACTTGCCGATTTGCTTGGACGGGAAATTGACGACGCACAGCACTTGCCGCCCTATCAGGTCGGCGGGCTGGTAGTGGCGCGTAATCTGCGCACTAGAGCGTTTCTGGCCTATTTCGGGACCTAAGTCGACGAGTAGCTGATAGGCAGGACGGCGTGCCTCCCGAAACTCGCGAGCTTCCAAGATGGTGCCTACCCGCAGGTCAACTCGTTCGAAATCAGCCCAAGTGATAGTAGAAGACATAGATAACAGGGTTGTGGCGCGGCGCACTCAGAAGCTGTTCCAGTGGTGGCGCCATGATATAGTTACTGGGCGAAGGCAACGAGTTGGGTGAGGCGCACTTGTACCTGCGCTTCCCAGAACTTCTGCTTATCGGCGTTGAGGCCATGGTTGGTTTCTTGGTCGTAGCGCGCTTCCTCGCGTTGCCAAGCCGAAAATGCTGCTCTTGTGAGGTTGTTGAAAGCCGGGTTAAGGTGCTGGCAATTCAGCTTTACCAAGCTTAGTTTTTGCCGCAGCATGCGGGCGTGCAGTTCCGTGATGTCGAAATGGAGTTGCTCGTGGCGCAGCAAGGTCGGTGTGGCCTTGGCGGCATCGCGCACCCACGACTCTTGCGGCAGAAATACCGCTTTGACGCTGGAGCTAAACACAAAATCGGTACAACCTACCTGCACGTCGATGTTGCCGGACGTGAGGGCCGCCAGACGGTCGGCAGGCATGGGCTTGCTTTTGAAGTCGGTCCAGGTGAGGGGGCGTTGCGCTGACCAGGCTATGGTTTCTTTGGCAGGAGTTGCTTGAGCGGGCTTCGGAGCCGTTGGATTCTGAGAAAGCAGAAGCAGGAGAAACGAGAAAAAAGTCATTATCAAAGATAAACGATGAACAACTGCGTAGAAATACTAATGGCTTTGCTTGCTACATCAAACTCATAACGTCTTGTTCCCGAAGCTCGGCATACACCCACAAAAGAGTAGCCAAAATAACGTGAGGCGTTAGCCGAGATTTAGTGGCCCGCGAGTACGGCGGCTGGTGGGGTAGGAACGATGCTATGCTGCCGGAAGCGCCAAAGCAGTACACCGGCTACCAGCGTTAGGCCTGTGAGCAAGCCCAGCCACACGCCGATGCTTCCCATTTTCAGCCCAAACCCCAGTCCGTAGCCCAGCGGGAGTGCCACAACCCAGTAAGACAACAGGGCTACTAGGGAAGGTACTTTCACGTCTTCGAGGCCCCGTAAAGCGCCAAGCCCAACTACTTGCAAACCATCAGACACCTGGAAAGCAGCGGCAATAAGCAGCAGCGTGGCTGCTTGAGCCACCACGGCGGGGTCGTGGTTGTAGAGGTGCGGCACGTAGTGGCGGGCCGCTACCAGCAGCAACCCCATAGTAGCCATAAACAGAAAAGCCAGCAGATACGCTGCCAGGCCAGCCTGCCGGGCACCGTGGGCATCGCCTAGGCCCCGCAGATTGCCTACCCGAATGGTGGCCGCCGCCGCAATGCCACTGGCGGCCATGTACGTGACCGACGCCACATTGATGGCAATTTGGTGAGCCGCTTGCGGCGTGACGCCCAGCCAACCAATCATGATGTGGGAGAAGCTAAAAGCGCCCATTTCAAACATCATCTGGAAGCCAATGGGCGCTCCAATGCCCACCAAGCGTTTCAGGGTGGCGCCGTTGGGCCGCAGCCACGACTGCACCGCCTCTCGGTAGGGACGCAAGCGGGCCGCCCGCAACACGTACGCCCCCATAAGCACCGCCATCAGGATACGGGCCAGTAACGTAGCCCAGGCTGAGCCAATCATGCCAAAGCCTGGAATTCCGAACTTGCCAAACACCAGCACAACGCAAAGTCCGGCGTTGACGATGTTGGCCAAAACCGATAAGTACATGGCCTGCCGTGTGAGTCCTAAGCCTTCGGCGAATTGCTTGAAGCCCTGGAATATCATGAGCGGTAGGAAAGACAAAAACATAATCCGTACCCAAGGGGCGGCCAAGGCTACTACTTCGGTGGTTTGCCCTAGGTATTTTAAGAGAGACGCAACACCAGTGCCGGCCACGGCAAGCACGAGCCCCGCCAGGGTACTCAACCACACCCCGGCTACCAGCAAACGGCCGAGTTGTTGCACGTCGCGTTTTCCATTGGCGGCTGCCACCAGGGGCGTGATGCCCATCGACAACCCAAGCCCGAAAATCATGACTACGGTGCTCACACTTACCCCAACTCCTACGGCGGCCAGCGGCACCTTCCCCGTCTGCCCGACCACTACGGAGTCGCAGACGTTGACCAGCACGTGCCCTAGTTGGCTGAGCACAACCGGATAGGCCAGTAAAAGAAGGGGTTTGAGGTGAGGGCGGAGGGCAGTGAGCGACATGACTACAAAACGAAAGAATTCCGCAAAGGTAGCCTAGTTGCCGCCAGCAACTGGTGTTCTCGTCGGGCGCCTGCCGCTTATCGCTTGGGCTGTGCTTTTACCGAAGAACAGTCGTAAGCCTACGAATAGCTTCCGTTAGTTCAGCTGCCGGTACAGCATACGACAACCGAGCAAAGCCAGGCGCCCCGCAGGTTGCGCCGTCCACCACGACAACGCCGGCGGTTTTTAGTTTCGTCACCAATTGCCCGGAGGCATCGGCGGGTGCTAGACCTGGCGCGAGGAAGGAGCGCAGATCGGGGAAGGCGTAGTAAGTGCCACCCGGCAAATGCGGTAAGGCCCCTGGTAGCGTAGTCAGAAAGTCGAGCAGGCGCTGCCGGTTTGGGAGCAGCTGTTGTTGCAGGGTGGTGGTGATGGTTGAGCGGGCCTCGGTGGCCGCCAGGGCTGCTATCTGGCTAGGTACGGCCACGGCACCACCGGTAGCAAATTGTTGCCGGGCACAAGCCCGCGCCACCGCAGGCGGCGCCACAAGGTACCCAATGTTCCAGCCCAGCAGCGTCAACGACTTGGAAAAGCCATTTACCACTAGGTGCTGACCGTTGGGGTCGGGGAAAGAAAGAAGGGAAGGCACTGGCTCAGACGCAAAGCAAATACCGTCGTAAATCTCGTCGGACAGCACAAAAAGCTGTGGGTACTGACGCGTGACGGCTAGCAGAGCTTCAACCTCGGTACGCCGGTAGATGCGGCCCGTTGGATTGTTGGGGTTCGTGAAAATTATCACCCGTGTTTTTGGGGTGATAGCGGCCTGCAAAACCTCGGGAGTCAGTGCGTAGTTGTCGGCGTTGTTTAAGGGCAGTTCGCGTACCACGCCACCAGCACGTTCTGCTAATTCCCAGAAACCAAACCAATTGGGGGTGGGCAGCAGCACTTCGTCGCCGGGATGTAGCACTGCGTTCAGTAGAGCAAACAGTGCCGCCTTGGTGCCAGGCGTAACAACAATATTCGCCGGCGTTATGGGTGGGCCCTCCTGCTGATGGTAGTTGGTCGCCAGTGCTTCGCGCAGTGCCAATAACCCCTCTACCGGACTTACGGGCAAGCGGCCCACGTGCAGCAGATTTACTACGCGGGAAGTGACTTCGGATGCCGACAGAAAATTGCCGTAACCAGAGGCAAGGCTAATAAGTGACATGAGGTAGAGCAGGAAAAACAACTGAAAAGGTAGCCAAACTAGGCGGCCTTTCACAAGGCCAAGGTATTTCAGAAAGCAAGGCGCTTTGAAATACCTTGGCCTTGCACGCCTATATGGTTTGTCCAGCCTCTTACCGCAAGCTTATCCCTAAAACATACACTGCTGCCACCATGGAGCAGGCAGTAACTTGAGCAAAGGTTGCTTTGCGCTCGTCATCATCGGCACAAACAATGCCCAATAGTAGCTGCCGGTTATCAGGCGGGGCGAAGCACTACGTCGGCAAAGTAGTCTTGCTCGTCGGTGAAGAAATCTGTGACGGTGAGGCCAGCTTCAGCAGCTAGCACCTTGATTTGCGGAGCCGTGAACTTGTAGGAATTCTCGGTGTGAATGGTTTCCCAGGCAGCAAACTCGAAAGTCTGGTTGAGAGCACTGACATGCACGGCTTGGGCGCGGGGGCTAACCAAAAACGAGCGTACCGTGCCAGCCAGTGGGTCATAGTCGGTGTAGTGCTGCCAGTGCGCGAGGTCGAAATCGGCGCCTAGCTCCCGGTTGAGGCGCGCGAGTAGATTCAGGTTGAAGGCGGCTGTTACGCCCTGCGTGTCGTCGTATGCCGCCCGGATGATACGCGGGTCTTTCTGCAAGTCGAAGCCGATAAGGAGCCGGTCGTTGGGGCTAAGTGGAGCCGCTAGGGTGCGCAAGAACGCGAGGCGGTCGGTGGGTAAGAAGTTGCCGATGTTGGAGCCCAAGAACAGCACCACTTTGCGGCCCGGCCGAGCTGCCATCAAGCGCAAAGCTTCCGAATAGTCGGCCACGATGGGCTCCACGCGCAGTTCGGGCAGTTCCTCGCTGAGGCTGGCAGTTAAACCATCGAGGGCAGCGCCGGAAATGTCGACGGGCACGTAGGTGAACGCCGCGTTAGTTTCGAGGAGATGACGAAGCAGAATTTTGGTTTTTAGACCGTCGCCAGCACCTAATTCTAGCAGAAAAAAAGGCTCCTGCGTTGCCGTGGGACGCAAAGCCATAGCCAAAGCAGCTTGGTGCCGGGTGAAAAGCTGGAACTCGGTGCGAGTAGGATAGTACTCGGGAAGCGCCATAATCTGCTGAAACAGGCGGCTGCCCTCGTCGTCGTAGAAATACATCGACGACAACGTTTTTTGCGGGCGTTGTAACCCCTCGGCTACGTGGCGCTTCAAGGTTTCTAATTCCTGGTTTTGTGTTTCTGATGACAGTTCAGAACCCAGGGAAGCGGCAAAATCAAGTGTGGAAGCAGAAGGTGCCGAGGCAGAGGAAGAGGGCATAGTCAACACGCAAACTAGAAGTAGAAAAACAATGGCAAATGCGCGCCCAGCAAACAATCAGCGCGCTTGCAGACCTATCTGGCCAGACGGATGCCGGTAAACTGCCAGCGTTTGTCGGCGTGAAAGAAATTACGATAGGTGAGACGAATGTGGCTGATGGGAGTGGCGCAAGAGCCGCCGCGCAGCACCAACTGGTTGACCATGAATTTGCCATTGTACTCGCCGAGCGCGCCCGGCGCCCGGTTGTAGCCCGGGTAAGGGTGGTAGGCCGAATACGTCCATTCCCAAGCATCGCCAAGCAATTGGTGACACCGGTTGGGGTCGGCATCGGGGGGCAAAGGCTGGGGGTCGAGCAGGTTACTTTCAAGGAAAGTGCCGCCTACAGGAGAAGCCAGGAAGTGCCGGGCCGCTACTTCCCATTGCTGTTCGGTGAGCAAGCGCGCACCAGCCCAAGTGGCATACGCCTGCGCCTCGTAGAAGCTCACGTGCGTAACCGGAGCCGCCAGATTTACGGGCTGCAGACCGCGGTGCGTGAAGCGGTGCCACTGGTCGTCTTTCTGCACCCAGTACAGTGGCGCTTCCCAGCCCATGCTTTGTACCAAGTCCCAGCCTTCGCCTAGCCAGTGCCGGAAATCCTGGTAGCCACCAGCCTTCACAAACTCCAGGTATTCGCCGTTGGTCACCAAGCGGTTCTGGATTTCAAAGTCAGTAGTCAGCACCTCGTGAGCATTCAACTCGTTATCGAAGCAGAACCCAGTGCCTTCGTAGCCGATGCGCGAAATGCCACCCGGTACTGGCAGCCAAGTGGCTTTAGGAGCTTCCGCAACACGCGAAGCAGCCTCAGTGTCCTTCCTAAAGTAAGCTGGTGCCAGCGGACTCGTACTAAGAATGTATTTAATGTCGGTGGCCAGCAGTTCCTGGTGTTGTTGTTCGTGCTGTAGTCCGAGCTCAAACACCTCGTGAAAGGCGGACGGCAACGTGTCGGCTAAGGCCAAAAGTTGCGGCATATGCTCGTCTACGTGGGCGCGGTAAGCATACACATCGGCCAACGCGGGGCGCGAAATGGTGCCTCGGTCGGCCCGGTTCACGCGGGAGCCAAGCGAGTTGTAGTACGAGTTGAACAGAAAGGCGTAGTCGGGATGAAATACCGTGTAGCCGGGCAGGTGTTCTTTCAGTAGAAACGTTTCCCAAAACCAGGTAACGTGGGCCAAATGCCACTTCGGGGGGCTCACGTCGAGCATGGGCTGCACTACGGTGTCTTCGGGCAGCAGCGGGGCGCACAGCAGTTCGGTGCGTTCGCGCACCTCCCGAAAACGCTGCGCTAGAGAGGAACCGGCAGTCGTTGGCGGTGCAGGGGCAAAGGAGAGAGGAGATGACGACATAGCAGCTAGGAGAAAGGAAAGCCTTGGCAAATAACTATATTTCTCTGGTTCAGGTTTTGACTGGACCCGTGACAAACTGCAGTTGAGGCCGCAAGCTCCTCCGTATTTTACGCAAAGACTGTGTTGTATATCGCGCAAGCTCCTCCGTAAAAAGCGGTATTTTATACCCCTTCCCGCATTTCTTATTGGTTTTAATTAGCCCAAAGTCAAGGGCCTGCGTTTCTTGCTTACACAAAGCAACTACTTAGCCATTCCTTTTCCACAACCAATACGACTATGCAAAACAACCTTCAATCCACCCCAGTATCACGTCCTGCTGCTAAGTCGAAAGCTGCCACCACCGAGTCTAAGCCAAAGCGCCCACGGGGCTTTGCAGCCATGGACCCCGAGCAGCAGCGTCGTATTGCAAGTGAAGGCGGACGCGCTTCGCACGAGAGTGGCCGCGGCCACCGCTTCACGGCCGAAGAAGCTCGCGCTGCCGGTCGTAAAGGCGGCCAGGCAACGCGTAAAACTTCGACTCCTAAAGCGTAAGCAAGAGTCCTAGAAGATCTGCTTCCAACCACGGTCTTTGAAAAGCCGCTTCCGGAATCATTCCAGAAGCGGCTTTTTCATGCCTGCTCACTTTAGCGGCATCAGATTGTTGTCAACGTTAAACGGGTAGTAATAGCGGGTTCTAGCCGGGAAAACAGGCTTGTGCCACCGCCTACGTACGCTCAAGTCTCAAACGGTTTGCTCGGACTGCCGTAATATCGCCTCATGCTTCAGCTTCGCTATTCACAGCGCGTTTTGCGCTTCAACTTCCCGGCCCGTACCTCGCGCGGAGCTCTCACCGAGCACGTAGCCTGGTACCTGCACCTCACCGACACGCAGCAGCCCGGCAGTACCGGCTTAGGCGAAGCGGCCCCGCTAGCAGGTCTCAGCCCCGATTACGGCCCTAATTTTGAAGCCCGAGTAGTTCAACTATGCAGCGAGTTCAACAGCCAGAAATTTAGCTCCGATGTTGCCCCGGAAGAAGTGCTGTCCCTTGTCGGACTGGAGTGGCCTGCCTTGCGTTTCGGGCTCGAAACGGCCCTGCTCGACTTACACCACGGCGGCCAACGCCAGCTTTTCGACAATCCGTTCAGCCGCGGTGAGGCCGGCGTGCCCATCAACGGCTTGGTTTGGATGGGGGATGCCGCCTTCATGCGGGAGCAGATTCGCAAGAAGTTAACAGAAGGCTACTCCTGCCTAAAGCTGAAAATTGGCAGCCTCGATTTCGCCACCGAACTCCAGCTTTTAGCTGAAATCAGAGCGGAGGCAAGTGCCACTGAACTCACCCTGCGCGTAGATGCCAACGGGGCTTTTACACCGGCCGAGGCAATGGCCAAGCTAGAACAGCTGGCGCAGTTTCAGCTGCACTCGATAGAGCAGCCGCTGGCGGCCGGGCAGTGGGCCGCTATGGCCGAAGTGTGCCGCCATTCGCCGGTGCCAGTAGCGCTGGACGAAGAACTGATTGGCATCACTGACCCCGCACTGCAAGAAGCCTTGCTCGAGGAAGTACAGCCCGCCTACATTATTCTCAAGCCCACACTAGTCGGTGGTTTGGCCGCGGCGGCTTCGTGGTGGCAACTGGCCGAAGACTGGGGCATTAGCTGGTGGCTGACCTCGGCGCTGGAATCGAATGTGGGGTTGAATGCCATCAGCCAACTAGCCGGAGAGTATGCTCTGCCGAATTTCCCGCAGGGCCTTGGCACCGGACAACTCTACCACAACAACTTGCAGGCACCCTTGCGCATCGAAGGGGGCAGTTGCATTACAACCCCAACGGCGAATGGGAACTGTCGGCGTCTAACGACGGAGGTGGGAGCAGCTTTGAAGGGCAACGGCAAAGCTGAGGTGTGCCTGGGGGCTGATGCTGCTCTTAAAACCATGGCGAAAAAGGCGGTTTTTGGCTATATTTCCCATCCCGCCCCGCCCTCATATGTCTGCCCTTGGTTTTGTACGCTTGCCCTGTTGTTCTGCCGTTGCTGGCCGGGGTGGCACTGGTGCAGGTTGTTGGTGCTGATGCTAGGGCTATTACCAACTGTTGCGCACTCGCAGCCCGAGACCCAACAACTCCGTGTCATCAAAGAAGAGCCGGCCTTTCGCTTCGTAAAGTCGGGGCAGCGAAAAATTCGGATGCCGTTCGAATTTCAACGCAACCTCATCATCGTACAGGCCCACCTCAACGGCCAAGGCCCCTACAATTTCCTGCTCGATTCGGGCGTGGGGATTTCGCTTATCACCGATCCTACGCTTATTGAGCCCCTCAAGCTGCGACGAGGCGCCAACTACAACGTAATGGGGGCCGGGCAGGAAAAGCCTTTAGAAGCCTTCTTTTCCGACAGTGTCAACGTCACGATGCCCGGCGTGGTAGCCCCCACCTTGTCCTTTTTGGTGCTCTCTTCCGATGTGCTCAACCTCTCGGGCTACGTGGGCCTGCCCGTGCATGGCATACTCGGTTACGATGTCTTCAACAGCTTTGTGGTGCAGATAGAGCCCACGGCAGTGCAGCTATGGTTTCATGCACCGGCCACCTATGAGCCGCCGCGAGGCCGCCGCTGGACCCAGCTTCCCCTCGACATAGAAGGCCGTAAGTCGTATCTCAACGTGCCCGTAAACATCACCGATTCGCTGTCCCTGCCCCTCAAGCTGGTGCTCGATACAGGCGCCGGGCATGCGTTGTCGCTGGAAACCTCCTCCGATTCGCGTATGCGAGTGCCTATCAAGCGGCTACGGGCGCAGCTAGGGCGGGGCCTCAGTGGGGCCATCAACGGATATTTGGGTCGGGTGCAAAGCATGCAGCTTGGGCGCTACCGACTCAACTCCCCGCTTACATCCTTTCCCGACGCCGACAATGGGGCCTTGCGCGTGGAAGTGCCGCGCAACGGCAACGTGGGCTTTGAGTTGCTGAAGCGGTTTGAAGTAGTAATTGACTATACCCACAATACACTCTGGCTACGGCCAAATTCCTTGTTTCGGGACCCTTTCGAGCACGATATGTGCGGCCTGGAATTGCTAGCATCTGGGCCCGATTACCACCGCTATTTTGTGCTGCGCCTGGAACCCAACTCGCCAGCAGTGGAAGCGGGCCTGCAACCCGACGATGAATTGGTGTCTATCAATCTCATTCCCGTTAAGAGTATGAATCTCACCCAAATCAGCCGCATTTTCCACTCCGGCGACGGCAAAACGCTTTTCCTGCTGTTGCAGCGCGACGGCCAGCTCGTTTCGGCCTTTATTCGCCTGAAACGCCAGATTTAGGACGGAAAGCCCTAATTATATGGTTGAGAAAGCAGGGCTATGCCCTGCGAAAATTGGTAGTATTGAACCGGCCTCTAAAATTCCTACATTAGAAGCTGGTCCTAGCGGCGCTCTTTGTTCACGCTTTACTCTGCCAATTCCACCCAATGCCCACGCCCCCTGTGCTGCCGTCGCCGCCGCCCTCTATCCAGGCCAACCAGCACATTTACTCTGATTATTTTCGGGCAGATTTCGTCGAGACACTCGACCGTAATATTCTGCAACTGCTCGACAGGGTGTGGTTTCGCTCGCGCCTAATTGGGTTCGAGAACTTCCCGGAGCGCAATAATCCCGAGCGGCCCCTCATTTTCGCTTCCAACCACTCCGGCATGGCTTTCCCTTGGGATGCCATGGTGGCACTGGCCCACATGTGGCGCATTTTGCCAGGACAACGGGGGTTGCCTCGGCCGCTTTCGGCGCCGCTGCTCTCGCAGTCCACGCTCATGAATCCTTTCCAGGTCAAGGATTTCTGGAAGAAGTGCGGTTGCGTCGATGCCACCACGCTCAACTTCGAAACGATGATGTACTATCAGGATCACAACCTGATGCTGTATCCCGAAGGCGTGCCGGGCATTGGTAAAGGGTTCAACAACAAGTATAAGTTGCAGCGCTTGGCCAGCAGCATGGTGCGCCACAGCGTAAATCACCGCACCGACATCATGCCGTTTTATACCATCAACGGCGAATACCTCAACCCCTACGCGTACAGTTGGGAGTGGCTCAATAAGCTGAGCAAGAAAATAGGCATTCCGTTTATCCCAATGGGTCCCATTGTGTTGCTGGTGCTGCTGCAGCCCTGGTCGTTTTACATGGCTTATCCCGCTCAGCTCTCGTACGTGCTCGGCTCGCGCATTCGGCCCTACGAAATGATCGACAAGGACCCCGCCGACCTCACCCGCGAGGATTACACGGCGCTTTCCGAGAAAGTGCGTCAGCTCATGCAAACTGAAATGGATGCTGCCGTGGCGAAGTATGGCCAGCGCCCTTACCGGTGGCGCGACTTATGGCAGCGCATGAAAGAGAATTGGCGCTACTTCCCTTTTTTCTTGCCTATTGCCTGGCCGGCCCTGTTTCGGGAGTTCGAGCGCCTCTACGTGCACGAAGGCCGCCGCGACTTCAAAATGAAGCTCGATAAGCCCGGCGCATGGCTTCGCATGGTGTGGCGCAATCCATTCACCATCACCTTCTTCATTCCCATCCTAGGCTGGATTCCTATTGCCATTCGCGGCTACAAAGGCCACAATATTGGGGGAAAAGAATAAGGCACATAACTGCATTTTATGCATCTATGCGCTAATAATGCTGATGCAAGTACTGCTAGGGATTTAATTCTTTGGTGAAAGAAATAAATGTATTTCTATTGATGCTCCAATCAGGCGCCGCTATTTGGCCCCATGCTTTCGGATTGTCCGCTAAATTAAAATAACAAGCTCCTACAATTTCTGGATGCGTATTAATTACGTTAGCCGCATCGTCTAACCATTTCATTTGCAAATCTTCCGGGCCTTTTACACCAAATTCAGTTACAAAGATAGGTTTGCGCGCAAATAGCATACGGTGATGTTTGCGGGCATAAATTGTGCTAAAAGACTCTTGCTTTTTTGGGTCAGTTATATTTTTATCGGGTAAGCCATAAATAGCTACACTAATATAATCTACTACGTCGCCACCTGGCCACCACTCAATAGAACCCCGGTCGCCAGCTGGCCCCCATATGCGCTTAACGTTTTTTAGTTTAGGTGAACTATAGCTCATGAAATGCCTGAAAGCTTTGCTGTAAACCACCGGATCTTGGCTTTGCCATGGATAGCGTTCAATAGGTATTTCCATTTCGTGAGCAAACCTAAGATATACAGTTTGCTTAGTGCCGGATAATACAGAATAAAGCTTTTTGAATATAGGATCGTAGGTGCCGTTTATCGTGTTCAATAATACATTATCTCCCTTCTTATAGTTTTTATCTTTCCAAGGCTCAACCGTTAAAATTACATCATGCTTGCGCGCTGTAATAGCTGTAAATTCTTTTGCAAAAAGCCCATCTTCAACATTGCCAAGGTCAATAAATAAATGCTCAACTTTTACTGGTTCGGCTGTAAGTAGTAATTGTTTGGGGTCATAAACCCCTATCACTGGCTTGGTGGTTCTGCTGGCAACGGGCCCTGAGCTAGATGAGTCAGAAGCTATTGTTGAATAAATAGTGGCCTGCTCGCGTTCAATATCCTTGATTGCAACTGGTAAAAATTCTTTAGCCTGCGTATTTGTGCTCGGGTCTTCAGTTCCTAGAATCAGAATTGGCTTATCCATGAACCGAGTTCTATGGATTTTCCGCTTAAGCAAAACGGTCATATCCTTGGTGCGTGGATAGCCAGTTGCCTGAAGTTCAGACTTACCATTGATGGTTATACTTATTAAATCAACAACGTCATTGCCCGGCCAGTATTCTTCTGTTCCTGGGTAGCCTGCTGGCCCCAAACAACTTTGGCGTTAGGCAATAACTGCTTGCTTAACTTCGCAAATCGCCGAAAGGCTTCACTATAAAGTGCGGAGGATTGAAATTGCCAAGGATAAAGCGTCACGGGGACTTCCATCTCTGGATTCCAACGTAAATAAACGGGCTGCTTGGCTTCTGTTAGCGAATTGCAAATGGTTTTAACTTTCGCGTCAAAATTACCATCAACGAATTTTTGTAGAATGTTCTCCTGATTAGATCCTAATGTTTTTATCGTGATTAAATTTGATTTTGTGGAAGATAAACTAGCAAGTGCTTGCTGAATTACTTCATCACTTGTTTGCTCAGTTATATTAATTGCGAAGTGTTGGAAATTATTTGCGTCTTCAATACTGCTATTCCCATTGCGCGTATAGATGCCAATTACTGGTTCTGCAAACTCACTCTTACTTTCTGTGTTTGCTACGTTTCTGATTGAAGATGACTTAAAGTATTTAAAGCCTATTACAACAGAAAGAACAAGAAAGAATATGATTAGAATGTAAAAAGCAATTCTATTGTTCATGCGAAAGGTGTATTAGTGGCTGAGCACCAAGTAAATGCTAAGCAAGCTGGCAATAAGAGGGCAGGAATGAAAAGCGCAGGAGGGCGTGTATTTTTAGTCGGCGAATAATCGCCAATCAGCTACTGAGTTTAACCTGCGTTGGCAAGTTGTTGGATGGTAGTTGATCGTGCAATTTGCGTCTTATTTCTATTTAATCTCATTATTCTACAGTTTAGGTGTTGCGTGAGTATCCTATTTGGCGTGTTATAATGTGCTTTGGGACGCGTGTAGTACGTTATGAGTTGGAGCTATCGGTTTCAACTGCTTTCATTACCGAGTTGGTGTTCTATAGATCAGCTAGATCTGCAAAACGAAAGCGCAACTGGTAATTTTCAAGCAAACTTCAGCTAAATCAGTATCTTACCATTGCTGCTCTGCGTATTTAATATGCGATGCACTTTCTTCGGCTTCGTGCCGCTGTTGCTGCCCTGCTCCCCGCCTAAATTCCCACGTTTGCTCTCGCAATGCCGTCTTCTCAGCATTTGTTGCTCAAGCAGTTTCTGACTGCCGCTACAGGTCCAATAGCCCGCCACCGACCTCAACTGTCCGCTATCCGGCTGGTTGTGGAAGCGGCTGCCCTTTTTCAATTCGTGCCTTGGAATGTATTTCTAGAGGATGCCGATGTGGAAGGAATGGCTGCCGAGTGGCTTCGGCCCGCTGGCGCCCATCCAAAGCGGGTGTTGCTGTATTTGCATGGGGGCGGCTACGTAATCGGCTCTTTAAACACGCACCGAGCCTTGGTAGGGGCCTTGGCGGAAAGCTGCCAGCTAAACACGCTGGCTATCAATTACCGCAAGGCTCCAGAATATCCGTTTCCGGCTGCACTCGAAGACGCTCGCTTGGCGTACGACTGGCTGTTGAACGAGGGCTATCAGGCCCAAGACATCATGATAGCCGGTGATTCGGCAGGAGGGGGCCTTGGGTTGGCGCTGCTCCTGCACCTGCGCGACGCCGGAGTAGCACTGCCCGCCGCAGCCATTGGTCTATCCCCCTGGATTGATTTGGCAATGCCTAGCGGAGTGCAGCGCCAGGCTTGCTACGAGGAAGCACGGGTGCTCGAAGCCCTCGAAATGCAGACGTGGGGCAGCCTCTACGCTGCAGAAACGTCGCATACGCACCCGTTGGTTTCACCCGGTCAGGGTAAGTTGCACGGCTTACCGCCACTGCTAATCCAGATTTCCGATGCCGAAGTGTTGCATGATGATGTGGTGCGCTTCAGCCAAAAAGCCCAATCAACTGGCGTGCCCATCACGTTGCAAGTGTTTAATGGGCTAGTGCATTGGTGGCATTTGTTTTGGCGGTTTGTGCCAGAAGCTCGGCAAGCGCTTAATCAAGTCGGTGAATTTACTCGGGGCATTTGGGCAACTCAGAGGCCTGCCCAGCGGTAGAATAAAATGGCTAGCAAAGCCACTGAGTATTCAGTCAAGAGAAAAGTGGAACGCTAAAGAAAAGATAGGATCGAGAGCTGCGAGACAATGATTTTGCCTTTAGAAGCCAATTGCCAATGAATATCTTGTCTTCACCATCAACTATGTAGCTGCCATTTTGTAGGTTTGTAGCAGATGGTAGGCTTGCATACTATTTTTCTCGGCCAGCGAGTCCGCAAGGCCTTTTTTACTTCTCTCACTCTCTTTTAATCACTCAGTTTTATGGAAGATTTGTTTAAGAAGTTCATCAATGCGGGCGTTGGCTTCGTTTCCCTCACCACCGATCGGGTGCAAAAAACCATTGATACGCTGGTGCAAGAAAGCAAGCTGTCGGAGCAGGAAGGAGCCAAAATCATGGACGAGCTGAAGCAAAACGGCGAAACCAAGCGCAAGGAACTGGAAAAGCAAGTTCAGAGCATTGCTTCGCGCGTGATGAAAAGCGTAGGGGTAGCCCCTAACTCTGACGTGGAAGAACTGAAGCGGACTGTGAAAGGGGGCAGCAAGGCTGCTGAGCCGAAGGCCGATGCCCCAAAACCGCCTCATCAAAGGCTAGCAAGCCAACTGTCAATTCCCCGGTTAGGGTTACTAACGTTAGCAGCTCGGAGGGTAGAACTGCCGCTGCCAAGAAAACGGTAACTACGCCTGCTACTAGCTCAGCAGGTAAAGTTAAAAGTGCAGGCAGCAAAAGCAGCCCCAACAGCAAAGAAGACAAAGCTAAAATAGAAGCCGCCAAGAAGGCCATTTCGCCTAATGATAACACGTCTAGCACCGGCAGTACTTTGTCGTAGGCTAGTGGTGTAAACATTGAAAAACCCCGTTCGGATTGCCCGAACGGGGTTTTCTGTATTTCAATCACAGATGTTGATAGGAGTTGCACTTTGCCAGCCATGCCGAGTGAAGCAGAAATATGCCTAATACAGCGCCGGTTGTAGCAATGACTGTTTGCACCAAAGCTGGCTTCTTACGGTTTCTGAACCAGAAAGAATTCGCGTTGGCGATAAAGCAGCTAAAAGGTTTTTCGATGTTGCTGTTAGCTTGCGTCAAGCATATGAAACTACAAAACAATGCCGCGTAGTACGAGCGGCAAATTGAATCTTGTCGGAATTGTTGAGTTATTCGACAGCCCGTTTATCTAATGCTTGATGTTTAAAAACACGATTTCCAACCTGACCCGTATCCGGCAGGTAGCAGAGGTGCTTATCCGCTACGGCTTCGAGGATGCTGTAACCAGCACGCCTTTGCGACGGCTGGTGCCAAAAAGCCGGCGAATTTCGTGGCAGGAAGGGGAGCAGGCCGTGTTTGAAACCACGCGCTGGCAGCGGATTCGGATGATTATCGAGGAGCTGGGGCCTACTTTTATTAAGCTGGCGCAGGCCATGAGCAACCGTGCCGACTTGCTGCCCCAGCCACTGATCGACGAGTTTGAGAAATTGCAAAGCAACGTGCCGCCCTTCGATGTGCAAGTTGCCAAAGACATTATTGAGCGGGAGATGGGGCATCCGCTCGATGAAGTGTTTTCCGAGTTTGATAATGTACCATTGGGCTCTGCCAGTATTGGGCAGGTGCACCGCGCGCGGCTGCTATCGGGCGAGGAAGTGGTTGTGAAAGTGCAGCGGCCGGGCGTGCAGGAGAAAGTACGCTCCGACCTAGCCTTGCTGCACGAATTAGTGCGGCTCACGGGCAATTTTCTGCGCAAACAAGGCCTAAGCAACCCACAGGACGTGGTAGATGCCTTCGAGCGAAGCATGACCAAAGAGCTGGACTACACCTCCGAGGCCCGCAGCATGGAGCAGTTCCGCTCGCTCTACGCCACTTACGAGACCTTCTATATTCCCAAACCGTACCGCGACATCAGCACGTCCCGGATTTTGGTGATTGAGTTTGTGAGCGGCTGCAAAATCACCGACAAGCCGCAGCTACTGGAATGGGGCCTGAGTCCAGAAAAAGTAGCTGAAACCGGCATGGATATCTACCTGACGCAGATATTCGAGTTCGGTATGTTCCACGCCGACCCACACCCCGGCAACGTGCTGGTGCGTCCCGATGGTACGCTGGTGCTCATCGACTTCGGAATGGTGGGCAAGATGAGCAAGCAGCAGAAGTACGCTTTTGCGGGGGTGTTCATCGGAATGGCCCGGCAAGACCCGCGGGGCATGGCTCTGAGCTTCCGGCGTCTGGCCATTACTTCCGACATTCAGGATATGCGCGCCTTCGAGGCTTCGCTGAGCGAGCTAATTGAAGATTTCGCTAGCCTCGACGTTAAGGACATGAGCATGTCGGATTTGGCTGAGGCATTGCAAAGCGTTATTTATACGTACAAGCTGCAAGTGCCCGGCGCCGTGTTCCTAATTCTAAGGGCGCTTGTGATACTGGAAGGCATTGGGAAGGTGCTGCACCCGCGCTTCAACACGTTCGAGTTTGTGCGGCCATACGGAGCGCGCATCGTGGCCGAACAATACTCCGCCGAAAATATCCTCAGCGAAGCCGAATATACCGGTACGCAGTTATTAGCCCTGATCCAAACACTGCCCGCCGACATTCGCCAAATCGTGCGCAAGATTTCGCGCGGCGACTTGCGCGTGCGCGTCGAGTTGAGCGGCTACTTGTTGTTGTTGCGCAAGGCGGATCAACTGGTGAGCCGGGCCATTCTAGCGGCAGTGGCCGTAGCCATGATTTTGTTTGCGGGGTTGAGCTTGTTGGGAACGTACCCAGCCGGCCAAATGCCTTACTACCGCGGTTTACCGGTCGTGACGTGGTACAGCCTGGGCGTGGCCGCGTTTCTGCTGCTGATTCTGTTTATACTAGGTTCGAAGCGAGAGCAGCGCGAGCAATAAAAAAGGCCTAGCTACGTGAGTAGTTAGGCCTTTCGTTAAGAGCTGAAAGTTGTCCAGCTAATTTATCACCATCGTCATGATGGAATGCGGGCGGCTACTGGCAGCGGCGGCTTGCCCTTTAATCCAGAGCTGAAAAGGCTGCTCTTGGTCGGTGCTATTCATAACTACCACCGCCACTTTGCCATCGGTGTTGAGGAAGGCGGTGGATTGTAGTACGTCGCGGCTAGCGGCAGTGGCAATGCGCTTGGCACCGGGTCGGATGAATTTCGAGAAGTGGCCGATGTAGTAGTAAGCGTTGGTGTAAAGCAACTTGCCGCTCTTGGTGTCGCCAATGATGGGGGCGTAGCAAAAGTTGCCGACGTGGTTGGGGCCGCCTGTCTCGTCGAGCAGCACGTTCCAGTCGGTCCAGGCTACGGTGCCGGCGTTGAAGTCGTTGATCATCGAGTTACCATACCGTTCGCCGAGCTTCCAGTCGTTGATGCCGCTGAACTGAAAGTTCTCGACGCACCCCTCAGTGAAAATCAGGTTTTTAGTAGGGTAGGTCTCGTGCACGCGGCGCAGGTTGTCGAACTGCATAGCGGAGCCGGTCCACGTTTCGTACCAGTGAAAGCCTAAGCCCCAATAGTATTGGCTGGCTTCGGGATCATCGAACAAGGTGCTGGCCCGTTGGTACATCAGGTCACGGTTGTGGTCCCATCCGATTAGCTTCTTGCTGCTGAAACCCGCTTTTTTCAACGTAGGACCGAGGTATCCTTTGACGAAGTCCCGCTCGTCTTCCGCGGTGAATAAGCACGACTCCCACTTTTGCTTGGCCATGGGCTCATTTTGCACTGTCAGACCCCAGATAGGAATGCCTTGCTGCTCGTAGGCCTGAATGAACTTAACATAATAGTCGGCCCAAGTTTGGCGGAACTCCGGCAGTAACTTACCGCCTTGCAGCATGTTCTTGGTGTCTTTCATCCAAGCGGGCGGGCTCCACGGACTCACGTACATTGTCAGCTTGCCGCCTGCTGCCGCTTGTGCCTGCTTGATAAACGGAATCCGATACTGCTGGTCGTGCTTAACGCTGAAGGTTTTCAAGGCCTTATCATTGTCGGCCACGTAGGTGTAGCTGCCGCTGGAAAAGTCGGTGCTGTGGATACTGGTGCGGGCCAGCGTGTAGCCAATACCTGCGGTAGGGCTGTAGTAGGCCTGCAAAAACTCTTGCTGCTGAGCTTTAGGCAGTTTGTCAAACGTTTCGGCAGCGGCATCGGTCATGGCGCCGCCAATGCCGAGCATTGTTTGAAAAGTGTGGTTGGGGTCGACAAAAACGGTGGGCTGCGTTTCCAAAGGTTGGCCTACTTCCTTGAAAGTGAGTTTGTCGGTAGCAGTCAGGTGTAGCGCCGTGTTGTTGGCGGTGGTATACACTTGCACCTGCTTACCAACTGCAGAATAAGGCTTGGCGGTAGGAGCGGCTTTCTGGGCCTGAACTGAAGTGACAAGAATACCAGCCAGCAGCGTGAGGAAGGCTGTTCGAGAGGGAAGCATCATGAATGAAGAGTCATAAACCTAAGGAAGAGAGCAACTCGTGACCTCTCAGTTGTGCTCACCGGGGTAGGACGGCTGCGCCACCTCATTGCCGGAGTCGGAAGAGACAAGAAGCGTCTGGAGTCGTTGTAGCGCCTTGCTCACCGTAACCGGACAAATCGATTTAGCATGGCCTTTTTCCACCAAGTAGTTTGCCAACTGACGCAGCGTCCAGTAGCGGGCCGAGTCGGCATTGCGGCGGGAAAGCAGAGCGAGTAAAGCGGCTTCCACGGTGGGCGTAAGCTTGGTGGGGGCTCCTCCCTGCGGATGCGTGTTGAGGTAAGAAGTAAGTCCCTGGCGCTGGTATGCCCGCCGCAACGCATATACCCGACCTTCGGTCATGGCTAAGCGTTGAGCGGTTTCAGTGGCTGAGTAGCCCACATGCCAGTCGAGCAGCATCTGCGCTCGGTTGATTTGCCGACGCACCAACTGCTCTTGCTGCAGGTAGTGCTGCACCTCCTGATGCTCGGCAGCCGACAACCGAAAAAACTGTTTTTGACGGCCCATATAAGTCGTATGAAAAGTGCATGAAAAGCAAGCTGAACCCCAATACAGGAGCCAGAGTAGTAGCTGAGTTACAAGAAATTGGTGGTTAATAAGTAGATTTCATGACTGCCCGTACCATTGGCACTGGCGTTGCGCTACTTATTGTCTAACAGGAACTGCTTTGGTGGCTTATACTACTGTAGCCTCTGGTAAACAGCTACTTACTTGTACTGATAATAGCGCACGTAATCCACTTGCATCTGCTGAGGCAACACCGTAGTGGCATCGGGGTTGCCGTCAAAGTCGCCGCCGATAGCAAGGTTTAGCACAACAAAAAACGGGTTGTTGAAGGGGTAAGGGCTGGCGTCGCTGCTCGCGAAGGTGTAGTACTGCTGCCCATCCAGAAAGAAACGGAGCTGGTTTTTGCTGCGCACCACCGAGAAGATGTGGAAGTCGTTGGAAAGCTCATTGGACTGCACTTGCGTAGTGCCCTTGTAAGCGTGCTCGGCGGGACTATTACCGAAGTGCATGGTGGATAGCAACTCTTTCGGGCGGCTGCCACGCAACTCCATAATGTCGATTTCGCCGCAGCGGGGCCAGTTGTTCTGGTCGATATCAGAACCTAGCATCCAGATAGCGGGCCACACCCCTTTGCCTTTGGGCACTTTGGCCCGCACGTCGATGCGCCCGTATTGGAAGCTTTGCTTGCCCTTGGTAATCAGGCGGCCCGAGGTGTAGGCGTTACTGCCCGCTTGCCGCAGAGCCTGTATTACAAGGTTACCACCCGTCACGGTTACGTTATCGGCAGAGTTGGTGTAGGTCTGCAACTCGTTGTTGCCCCAGCCGCCACCGCCTAACTCATACACCCATTTGTTTGGATCGAGAGGGCCAGCATCGAACTCGTCGCTCCACGCCAGTGTGGTATACTGGCTGTAGTCGCGCGCCTCCTCATTAACGGCAGGCACGGTAGGAATGGGAGCGGGAATGTTCTTAGTCTTGGATTCGGTGCAAGCAAATAAGGTTAGGGCCAGCAAGATGCTAGCCCTATTCTTGTTCTGCAGTAGCCCAAACATGGGGTGTGAATTCATAAAGTAGGAGCTTTCACGAGTTAGGATGAGGAGTATAAGTAGGCAACTAGCATAAAGGTGAACGTCATTCACCAATTTAAACTAGTGCTACCACCTACCCGCTACTTGGCAATCATCTTGTATTGAAATACCGTGCCTCCAGGTTTGCCAGCCCGCAGCACCATCTTTGTTGCGCTGATGTCGATGATGCGGTAAGTTTGATCGGGTACGTCAGTCACACCGATAAAAGAGCCAGCTCGTTTCAGCTCAAGCATGGCATATCCCTGGCCAGTAGCTGGTCCGAACGTAAAGTCTGAAGTACCAGAGCGCGGCGCCTCGCAGCTTTGAGCCGGAGCTACCAACGTCCCAGCCTTGGCATCGTAGGTGAGAACATTAGCTGCCGTGAAAGTATATTCATCATCGGACTGACAGGTAGGCAGGCCATTGGCAGGTCCACCCGCGTAGTACTGCCCCGGATTCCCTTCGGTTCCGACGATAATAGGTGCTTCAGCAGCATTATCAAACTTCCAGGTTTTAGTTGATCCACCCGTCAACAACTGCTTTACAATGGTAGCAATTTCGGGGAGTGCCACATCCTGCTTGTCAGAAACAGTATATCCTCTGGGCCCGGCCGCAGTAAGCTGCGCTTGAACGGTGCCACCCCGTTGATACTTATGAGTTATGGTCTGACCCGTTCCAGTTGTACCATCGCCAAAATCCCACTTGTACAGAAAAGCATCAGTACTAGTGCTGGTGAAAGTGACTTCATTGGTGAGCCCCACCGTTTTAACAGCCGAAACAGTAAAGCTAGCCGTAGGTAAAGGCCCTTTCAGCTCTCCTTGATCTTCTTTATCGCAAGAAGCAACAAGTACTGAACTGCTCATTAGCACCCAGATTGCCGCTTTATTCCACGTATTTTTCATAAATGTCAGGTTGAAGTCGTTGCACAAAGCCGTTAGTAGCCTGGATTCTGAACCAGCCCTGGGTTGGCATCGATTTCCGATTGCGGAATGGGCAACAGCAAATTATTTTCCGTAGGAATGCCGTGCGGACTGGATTCGTAGCCTTTCAGCAATGCGGCCTGTTCTGTCATGCGCTGAATGGTGTAGGCATTGCCGCGGCGCTTAAGGTCAAACCAGCGGTCAAACTCAAAAGCTAACTCGTACTTGCGCTCCCGAAACACTGCTTCCGTAAATTCGGTAGGGTTAGTCGTCGTCAGGTCGCGAGCAGCAGACGCCGTGTTGATAGGGAGCCCAAAAGAGCGACGGCGCACCTTGTTAATTGCCTCTCGTCCTTCTGCCGTTGGGCCTACTGCTTCTGCTAAAATCAGGTATACCTCAGCCAGACGCATTGTGGGCACGTTCAGGCCCGAATCCCAAATTTGGGTGTTCACCTTGCCAACAAACCACTTCTTGACGTTGTATCCCAGTTTGGAACCGGTGGCTTTTGCCGACTGCTTGGCGCCGTCTGGGAATACATCGCCGGGCACGAAGATGGTCGCCGCTTTGCGTGTATCGCCGGCCTCGTAACCATCCACAAAGTCAGGGTCCGGGATGTTGAAGCCGTAACCGCTACCAGGCGTCTGGTTGGCACCACGAGGTCCGAAGAACTCGTTCATGGCTGAGCCGACCGTGTTCCGAATGTATGGGTTATCGGCGGGATTGCGGCCGTTCACGAACTGGACTTCAAACAAAGACTCTTTATCGTTTCTGTTTTCGTTCTCAACCTTGAAGTTGTCAGCGTAATTAGCCCACATGGTCTTGCCCGAGTTATTGATCACCTCACGTGCCCATTGGGCGGCTTCGGTTTTCTTGCCTTCGGTGATATAGACTTTGGCTAGAAGGCCGGCTGCGGCCCACTTGGTAGCCCGACCTAGATCGGCATTTGCGGTGTAGGCGGGTTGCAGGTTGCCAAAGGCATCAATTAAATCCTGCTCGATCTGCTTGTACACTTCCGCAACTGGGGTACGCGGAATATTAACGGCTGCCGGGCTAGTGGGCGGCGCTGTAAACAAGGGTACATCGCCGTAAGCTCGTACTAAATCGAAGTAGTATTTGGCCCGTAAAAATTGCGCTTCGCCTATGCAACGTTTCTGAACAGTGGGATCGATGTTCTGAATGCCTGGAACCTTCTGGATGACGATGTTGGCTCGCTGAATGCCCACGAACGAGCCACCCCAAAGACGGTTGGCTACATCGTTTGTGGTTGGGATGCTAAAAGCCTCAAGCTGCTTGTACTCCTTGCCATCGTTGCCGTCGTCGGCGCCAGTGCTAGAAATATCAGCCCACATATCAAAGGCCCACATGGCCATATTGTACTGGCCTTCTTTGTTGAGTTCGCCGTAGATAGCCGTAGTAGCCTGAACAGCGTCGGTTTCCGTCTGGTAGAAGTTAGCGTCCGTTATTTGGTCAGCAGGCGCTTCTTCTAGAAAATCTTCGGAGCAACCTGTCAGCAACCCCAATGTTAAGAGGAAGGCGGTGCTACAGGTGAATTTAGAGATAGTCATGACTAAGTGGATGTGAATTATAAAGATTAGAACCCAATGTTGATGCCGCCCATGAATACACGCGCCTGCGGATAAATGCCCTGGTCGACGCCGCTAGCACTTACTTCTGGGTCATAACCGGTGTATTTGGTCAGCGTCAGTAGGTTTTGGGCCGTGAAGTACACCCGCACCTGATTAGCTGAAATGCGACTCATCAGGGTGCGTGGCAACGTGTAGCCAAACGTTAGGTTCTTGAGGCGCACATAGGAGCCATCTTCAATGTAGTGAGTTGATACCCGTAGGTTACCGTTGGGGTCACCCACAATGGCACGGGGTACATCGTTGCTGGTACCGGGGCCAGTCCAGCGGTTCAGGATGCGAGTAGTGCCGTTGGTAGTACCATAGAGAGCATTCTCCGTGATATAGCGGTTGAGGTTATACACATCATTCCCCTGTACGCCCTGAATGAAGAAACTTAAATCAAAGTTTTTATAGCTCAGGGTATTGGTGATGCCGAAGGTGAAGTTGGGGTTCGGATTGCCAATGAATGTGCGGTCGGCGTCGGTAATAGTACCATCACCGTTCAGGTCGCGGAACTTGATGTCGCCAGGGGCTGTTGCTTGCCGCTGATAATACAAGTCGTTCTTTGGGTTGTTCACGTTTGCTCCGGTATTCAAAGTCGTCAGTTCTTCCTGCGTCTGAATCAAGCCGTCGGCAATGAGGCCATAGAAGGAGCCGAAGGCGTAGCCTTCATCATAACGCACAATAGTGCCGCTCAAAGAACCTTGTCCGTTGTAAGGAATGCCAGCGCCAAGAGATACCAAACGGGTCTTATATGCCGACAAGTTCAGCGTCGTCGACCAGTCCAGTGATTGATTGGCTCCTGTAAAGTTGTGGGAGGTAATCGAGAAGTCTAAGCCGCGGTTGTAAGCACTAGCAGCGTTAGTAGCCACAGATTCGTACGTACCCGATACCAGGGAAGGTGGCACGCCGGCAATCAGGTTAGGCGAGTTGCGGCTATAAAGGTCAAGGCTAGCTTCGAAGCGATTTTCGAGGAATCCAGCATCAATACCAATGTTCGTCTGCTCGTTTTTCTCCCAACGGAGGTTGGGGTTAGCCAATCGAGTTGGCGCGCCACCCGGCTGAAGGGTACCGTCACCAAGCGGATAAGTGATACCGAAGTTAACGGAGTACAGGTAAGCATAACGGCCAGCGTTGAGCTCGTTACCAACCTGCCCGTAGCCAGCCCGCACTTTGAGGTTGCTTACTACGCTGTTGCCTTTGAGGAAATCTTCTTCTGAGATGCGCCAGCCAGCCGATACACCAGGGAAGAAGCCAAATTTCTCACCTGATTGAAAACGAGATGAACCGTCGTAGCGGGCCGTGGCTTGGAAGATATACTTGCCCGCAAATTCGTAGTTAACACGGCTAAAGTAGCTGGCCAAGCGCCGAGGCGTATCGATAGTACCTCCGTTGGCTAGCAGTGTGTTAATAGGACCCGAGTTGATGGTCCGAAGGTCATTGCGGGTATAATTTGACCGAGAAGCTACGACGTTGCTGAAATTGAACTGCTGAGCTGACTGACCAAGCAATAGCGTTACTTGGTGCTTTTCGTCGAAAAGATGGTCGTAGCTCGCTGTGTTTTCGATCAAGTACGTTGGCGCATAGCTCGACGAAGCCGATGCATTGGCAATCAGGTACGTAGGACGGGTAGTGTACCCCTCTAGTTCTGGTGCCTTGGGTGCGAAAGCGTTATTATTGTCAAAGATGAAGTCAGCCCCAACATTGGTGCGGAAGCGTAACCCTTTGAGGGGCTCTAATTCGGCGTAGAACGTTGTGAGGGCTCGGTTGCGAGTGTATTTTTGGTCGACGCGCTGAGCAGTAGCAAGTGGGTTTTCCTCGGTAAAGTTATCTGCATCGTTATTGGGCTGATAGTAAAAGCCATCGGGCCGGTAGGGTTGCACTGTAGGCGGCATCCGAAGCAATTGTTGCACCGTACCGTACTCGCCGTTATTAGTCGGAACCTGCCGGTCGCTCAAGTGAGTAAGCGCGATGCTGTTACCTACTTTAAAAATCCGACCCAATCGAACATCGCCATTAGCGCGCAGAGTAAAGCGTTCGAATTGAGAACCGAGGAGAATGCCGTCTTGCTGGTAGTAAGTGCCTGAAAGGGCATATTGTGCTTTCTCGCTACCGCCAGTTGCAGAAAGTGAATAGTTCTGAATCTTGGCTCGGCGGAATAGTAGGTCCTGCCAATCGGTGCCCTCGCCTAGTGCAGAAGGATTGCGCAGCTTCTCGAGCGCAATGGGCTGTCCGGCCGCAATACGGGCTTCATTGTTAATAGTCGCGTACTCTTCAGCATTGAGCAGGTCTAGTCTACGAGCCACGGTTTGCACGCCCCGGTAGGCATCAAAATTGATTGATGTCCGACCAGCTTTACCCCGCTTAGTGGTAATAATAATTACCCCGTTTGCAGCCCGTACCCCGTAAATAGCTGTGGCTGAAGCATCTTTCAGAACGTCAATTGTCTCGATGTCATTCGGACTGATGTTGGTAAGCTCGGTGTTGGTAGCGTTGCCGTTGCCATCTGTAGCAGCCGGCAGTGGGAAACCATCGACTACATACAAGGGCGAGTTGAAGCCTGCTGAGGTAATGCCACGCACACGCACCGAAGTGCCCGCTGCCCCGCCAGGAGCGCCCCCATTTGAGGTGATAGTTACGCCCGAAACCTTGCCTTGAATAGCCTGCGTTGCATCAGGTACCGGCTGCCGCACGATATCAGCGGAGCCAACAGATGAAATAGCTCCTGTTACGCTGCCCCTTTCCTGCGTACCATAGCCTACTACTACTACCTCGCTCAGGGCTCGGGTGTCTTCTATCAGACTAACATTCAAGCTGGTAGTAGCGCCCGAAATCGTTACTTCTTTGCGGCTGAAACCTACGTAACTGAATATCAACGTAGAACCTTCTGGGGCGTTGAGCGCGAAGCCACCATCAGCGTTGGTGGTTATACCCTGTGTGGTGCCTTTCACGATGATAGTAACCCCTGGCAAAGGGTCGCCGTTTTCTCCCGTTACGCGGCCCGACACCGGAACGTCAGCCACAGTGGTGAGAGGTGAGACGGAAGCGGCGTTTCGCGCTTCCGCAAAAGATGCGGATAGCGTTAACAGCCCGCAGGCTGCCAATGGTACTGCGCGCCGTAATCCCAAATACGAGTATTGAGTACGATTCATATGTGATGGAGAAAAGTGTGGGAATTGAATAGCGCTAGCTTTCCCCGCTGAAAGCAAAAGCCAGCCGTAAAAAGAATTAAATCAGATAGAGCGCAACGAGCATACCCTTACCAGGCTGCCAGGACAGCAAGCCTCCGGGCCAATGCAGCCACGCATCAGTCAGGTGTAGCTCAGAAAGGAAAAAGGGGGAGTACTTTCTCGCAGTTCGAGTACTGCTGAAAAACAGTAGCAACTGGGAGTGCAAGGCGGTTGCTACACAAAGCAAATCCTAGGCTGGTGAACGTGCTAGGTGAGCCAGTAGAAACCGGGACTTGTTTGCTTTGTGCAATCAAGCGAGATAAGAGCAAAACGTAGAATGGGTGTAACTGGGGTGAGTGCTTACTCACAACACAGCTAGAGGAGGAATAGGTGGGGCAGAACATAAGAGCGATAGGATGCCCAAATATACCCGACCTTATTTTTAAAAATCAAGCGGAAACCCCGCCCCAAACGTTTGCAAAGGGCGTTTTCGCTTACGTAGCAAAAAACTTTGTACGCTTACGTCACCCACTTTACAGGCGCTTTCTACGTCAATTGCTCTTGAATGTCACATCTGGGTGAGAGATAACTGACGGGTAAAAAACAAGTAAAAAAATGAAGATTTTGTCCACTTTTTTTCGAGTTCTTAACTCGATAGGATTAGCCGCTCTGCTAGTGTGAAGTTCCGGTTGCCAAGGTGGCTGTTTCGTCGCTGCTCTCATCGCTTTCGTTGCCGGAGTCATCTAGTAGCAAACGGGTCCAGCTTTCATCTTCTGGATGTTCAGCAACCTGCCGGCGAATAGCATCACCTACCTTCTGGCTGAAGCTCCAACACGTAGCCCGGCGCAAATCCAGTACCCGTGAAAGCTCTTGAGCTGAATAGTTGCCTTTGTGCGTATGCAACAAAAACACCGCATAAAATGCCTTGACGATAGAGAACTTACACTTCTGCAACAGTGTGTAAGCAGTAGCCGATTCCACGTAACGGCAGCGGGTACAACGGCGCGAATGAGGCTCTCGTCCTTCGCAGTAGTTGTCGTGGCCACACTTGCGGCAGTGGTAGCCGTGCGCCCATTTCAAGTCAGCAAGGTAGGTCAAGCAGGCATCCTTGTCGGGGTAGATCTGACTGAACTCGCCGAAGTCCACTTCCTGCGAAAGTACCCTGGCTGTTTGGGCCTTTTGCAAATCCAACTGCAAATCAGTATTCAGCTTTTCGATGGCCGCTGACTGCAGTGCTAGCAGCCCATTGGCTTGCAACAGTTCCCGATTTTGGGCCGCAATAGTTTCGCCTTGCTGCTGCAGCTCCTGCGTGCGCTGCGCCACCAATTTTTCCAACTCGGAGTTCAACTGATCTTTCAACTCCTCGTTCTGGCGAAGCTGTTCGACAAGTTGTTCCTGCACGTGTTGTTTTTTGCGCAACTGCTTCACCAAACGGTGTTGCGCCCGCAACGTTGATTCCTGAATCGTTTTGATTTTGCTGCCTAACGCATAGGAAAGTACCACCACTTCCAGCACGAAGGCCGCATTCATGCTATACACCGTGTAGGTATTTGTGAACGTATTGATTCCGAGCTTCCGCAATAGCAGAAATAGCACGCTAACGGCTACTAAGGAGTGAGAAAGCAGAATGAAGCGTGCCGGCTGGAACCCACGTTGCCATACTCGCAGGGCCGCGTAAAACAGCATACCGTACGGCAATGTGTATAACCAAATACCTATGTCTGATTTCCACCACAGAGCATCAAGCATCAATACCACTACGGTAAGCAAAATTACAGTCCGCAACCAACGGTCATACTGCGGCAGGCGCTGCGCCGTGTCCAAAAACTGGCGCGCATAATAGCCGAATGTCAGCAGCAGCAGTGGCGGCGAACCTACCTCCACCACTTTGTTGAGCCACGGATACTTAGGCCACAAATACTGAAATCCTAATCCGTCTTCTGACAAAAACACGAGGCTGCAACTCAGCACGTATCCCACGTAGCGCAAATACGTTTGCTCGCCAGTGAAAAAGAACAGGCAGAAGTTGTACACCACCATAATCAGCAGGATGCCATAGAAGCCACCCAACAACCCATATTCGGTCTGGAAGTGCTCGGTAATACCCTGCTCGGTGCGTAATCGGGACAAAAAACTAGTCTTACTACCAGACTGAAGCCGTAAGTAGTACGTCTGCACTTGGTTTGAGCTGAGCGGCAGACGCATCAAGTAGTTTTTGTAGCTATACGGTCTCGACGTGAACGGCCAATCGGCGCCGGTATGCACCTCACCCCGCTCACTGCTAGCATCGGGGTAGAAAATGATGTTGTTGAGGTGAGAGTCGAACAGTTCCAGGTACCAGTGCTGCGGCTGCGGGCCGATAGCTAATACATTAAGGCGCAGCCAATAGGTTGAACCCGGATGCTCCATATTGGTAGCAGTGCGGGACCCAAGGACGAAGCGCGTTGCATGCTTGGCCAACTGGACATCGTGCAGTGTTAGACGCCCAGTGGAATCTTCTAATACACTATAGTTATAAGGCTCAATGAAGAGCTCAGCGCGGGTGGCCTCTACTTGCAGAGGCTGCTCGGGACCAAGGAAGGGCGCACCAATGCTAGAGGTGGCAGGAAGAAGAACTATGGCCGAAAGCCACAGCCAGCGCCAGACATAAGTCAGGCTGCAAAGTTTGGGGGAATTGATAGGGCAGGGCATGGGAATTCTAAGATAAAGAAAGTCCCGCACTAGTAAATACTATTGGCCTCCTTGGGCGGCTTTGCCCGGCACCGTAAACTGAAGCCAACTGATTACGGCTCCCGGCTGCTCCACATACAGTTGCAGGATGTGCTTTCCGGCGGGTAAAGTCACCGTTCCACCCGACACAGTTTGCCACGTGTCGCTTGAAGCCGCGGTAATGGTCGTTACAACTTCCTTACTATCTAGCTTTAAAGAAAGTTTTGTCGGTTCCTTTGTCGTATTTACGAGACGTGCTTGTACAGCAAAAGTGCCTGCTTTAGGAATAGTTACGGTGTAGTTAAGCCATTCGCCAGCAGTGGTATGGCCCACGGCAAAGCCATTGGAAGCCGCATCCGTAATTGCTTCGATATCTACCCCGTCGTTGCGGTAGGCGCGACCTTGGTTGTGTGGAGTATGCTTGGTGAAATCGGTGCGGGCCGCATATTCATCGAAGTACGCAGTGCCGTTGCGGCCCAAGTCATAATCCGCAGCCTGAATGGTGCCGGGTAGCGTATGCGTAGTGAACGGTTGCGCCACAGTCGGCTGCGTGAGGGCTGCTATGACATCTTTATTAATGGTACAGTTGCTAAATAAACTGTTGCGCAGCAAGGCCGTGCGGCCCTCTGCCGTGAGTATGCTGCCGTAAGCGGGCACGCGCAATAAGCTAGTCGGGCCCGCTACGCGTTTTAGGGTCCAGTGGCACCACCCAATGTTACGGGCATTCAGTTCCTGCACGGCCGCCGAAAACCATTCGTTGGAATTTTCGCCCGTTTCGCCCACCCACACGGGCACTTTCCATTGGTCGCGGAAGGCAACTAGGTTATGAATAAGATTGATCTGTAGTGGATTTGGGTCGCCGGTTTGCGAGTCGTTTGGGCACCAGTAGCGATGCGCATTGTACACCAGGTTACGTTTGTCTTTGCTCTGTAGCTTGTCGGGCGAAAGGTTGGTGTACTCGTTGCCGTATCCGTTGCCTTCCAGCATTAACAGGTGCTGGTCACCTTGTTTTCGTACGGCATCTATGAGTCGGCTATAGAGCACGTTCAGCTCTGAATTGTTGCCAGTGAGGCCGTTGGCAGTGGTCATGCCATTGGGCTCATTAATGAGGTCGTACATGGCCACGCGCGCATCGGCTTTGTAGCGGGCCGATAGTTTCTCCCACAGACGCACGGTCAGGTCCTGATAAATCAGGCGACCTTTAGCGTCGCGGCGCTTCCAAAGGTCTAGTGGTACCAGACAGTCGCTGATGTTGCGGTCGGCACCTTGACCTCCAGGCGCGGCGTGTAAATCCAAGATGACGTAGAGCTTGTTGGCTGCGCACCAATTCAGTACATCATCGATGATGCGGAAACCGTCGAGGGCTTTCGGGTCAGTGAATAGCTGATTTTGGTCGTACCACGTGCTAAGAGCTTGCACGTAGCCTTCCACGTTCTTAGGGTTTTGCAAGGCCTTGGTGCGGGCTCGGCGCTGCTGAGCTGTCAAGAATAAGTCGTAATGAAACGGTAGGCGCACGCAGTTGAAGCCTTGCTTGGCAATGAAATCAATGTCTGCCTTCGTGATATAGTTAGCTCGGTACTGGCGGTAAAAGTCCTCTACGGCCGCTTCTGGCATGGTGCGCAGCATAGCTTGTTGTATGCGCCATTGCGAGTTAAGCGAGTCGGTTTCAAGGATGTAGCTTTCTTGCAGAAGCCAACCGCCAACGTTTATTCCACGCAATACTACTGGGCGGTTGTTAGCGTCCAAAATGGTTGGGCCATCGGCGCGTAGCATGCTCAGTGATTGGGCCGCCACACCAGAAACCATTGGGTTCCAACTGCAACACAAAAGCAACAGCATGCTCAAAACCTGCCGTACGTTCACGCCGGAAACTATCAGCTTACTCATAATAGAAAGATGGAGGAGGGAAACTACAAGCAGCGCGAAGCAAAAGGGTTGATTCTGTTCAACTCACTTCGTTCGGATTTCAGCTAGGCAAGACTTAGCGCATTTCGAGCCTAAGCACAGCTGAGTAGGAATGACTGGATCTGTTGGTAGCAGGAGCGGAGCGCACCTAAGCGTAAGCGCAGCAGACAGCCGTTATACAATAATAACCTAAACCAAATCTAGAAGCGTTAACCAGTAAATGCAAGCAGCAAAACAGGGTTCAGCAACTGGAAATTAACTATTGGACCCTTCTGCGTACGCTTAGTACACACAAATCAACTGCACTTTCTTGGTCTGTACCTTCTACTAGACTAGGGGCCCTACACCAATCCAGCAGTTAATAAACAATAAATAAATCAGGACACAATTGGCTCAAAGAAAGCAATGCGCACGACTTGATCTTTTTAAGTACAGAAAAGCCCCAACCACGTTAGCAGTTGGAGCTTTTCTATGCGCTTAGGATGAGAAACTTACCATGTGAAAGCTCATTGAGATAAGCTATTCATACACGTAAAGCTTATTTCAGCTGCAGATCCTCGATAATGGCCGTGATTCGTTCGTTGAGTTGCTGCTCCACCTTCTCGAAATCGGCGGCGGCAGACAACGGTGCCTTCATGCTGAAGTAGAACTTGATTTTTGGCTCGGTACCGGACGGACGGGCCGAGATTTTGCTGCCGTCGGCGGTGATGAATTGCAGCACATTGCTGGCTTCGAGGCCCGTAGGCTTCTCTTGGCCAGTACGCAGGTCTCGAATTTGGCCAGTTTGGTAGTCGCGCAGCTCCACTACTTCTGAGCCGGCAATAGTGGCCGGTGGATTGGCCCGCAGGTCACGCATCATCTCCTGAATTTCTTCGGCACCGCGCTGGCCTTTCTTAGTGAGCGAAATCAGGTTTTCGCGGTACAAGCCATAGGTGGCGTACATCTGGGTCATTTCCTCGTAGAGGGTGCGACCATTGTCCTTGGCTACGGCCGCCATTTCGGCTACCATAGCACAAGCGGATATAGCATCCTTATCGCGCACGAAATCCCCGATCATGAAGCCATAGCTTTCCTCGCCACCACCGATATAGGTTTCTTTGCCTTCCAACTCGCGAATCAGGCCCGCAATGTATTTAAAGCCTGTCAGGGTTTGGTAGGACTTTACGCCGTACGAATTGGCAATGTCGCCGAGCACTTCACTGGTTACGATGGTGTAGACGATGAAGTCTTTGTCGGTCATCTTGCCGGCTTGCTTGCGGGCCGAGAGCAGATAATAGGTCAGTAAGGCAGCGGTTTGGTTGCCGTTTACGAGCACCCATTCGCCAGCCGTGTTTTTCACGGCCATACCCACCCGGTCAGCATCAGGGTCGGTGGCCAAGATGATGTCGGCATCCAACTCCTTGGCTTGGTCGAGGGCCATTTGCATGGCTACTTTCTCCTCGGGGTTAGGCGAAAGAACCGTTGGGAAATTGCCGTCTGGTGTGGCTTGCTGTTCTACAATGTGTACGTTGGTAAAGCCCAACTGAGCCAATGCCTGCGGTACCAGCGTAATGCCCGTTCCGTGGATGGGCGTGTACACAATTTTAAGATCGTGCTGGCGCTGGATAGCTGCCGGATTGATGCTTAGCTCTTTAACCTTAGCCAAGTACTTGGCGTCGATATCGGCCCCAATGAGGTGCACTTTCGACTCGTCGGCTTGGAACTTCACTTCATCTACGGAGTGGATGGCCTCCACTTCCCGGATAATGTTTTTGTCATGGGGCGCTACCACTTGAGCGCCATCATTCCAGTATACTTTGAAGCCGTTGTACTCCTTGGGGTTGTGTGATGCCGTAACGACGCAACCGCTCTGGCAGCCAAGTTCCCGAATAGTAAACGACAGTTCTGGCGTGGGGCGCAAAGCCTCAAATAGATAAACCGTAATGCCATTGGCCGAGAAAATATCGGCTGCAATGCGCGCGAATTCCTTGCTGTTATTACGCGAATCGTGAGCTACGGCCACCTTGATTTCCTGGCCGGCGAACTGCTGTAGCAAATAGTTGCACAGACCCTGAGTAGCCATGCCTAGCGTGTAGCGGTTCATGCGGTTGGAGCCGGCACCCATCACGCCGCGCAGTCCGCCCGTACCGAACTCCAAGTCGCGGTAAAAGGCATCAGACAAGAAGTCTTCCTGATTTTGGGACTGTAGCTGACGAATTTCGTCTTTGGTAGCGGTGTCGTAATTACCGTTGAGCCAAGTATCTATTTTTTGTAGAACTGCGGAGGTCAGAGCCATAGAGGATAAGCTGAGTTGAGGGAGAGGCAATGGTACGGCAGTAAAGAAAAGAGGTTTGCATGAAAAAATAGGTAAGCCCCTTCAAGCATAACAGCCTACTTGCCTTTATTGGATCATTGTTTTTCTGAAAATAATACCTGCCACAAAGCTGACTGTCAAAGGTCTAAACACTAGTAAGCTAGACGTTGCGTCACAAGTGCGCCTTAATAAAAGATAAACTTTGCTTCAAATTTATATTTCAGCCGTCAAGCCAAATGCATTATTCATCCATTGTTTACAAGGTGATGGCGTATAGTAAAAGCGCAAAACTATACAGGTTGTTGGTGCGCATCTGACGCAAAGAAGCGACCGGCACTGTTGAAAAACTCCTTTTCCAACAGTGCCGGTCGCTTTTTAAGTTATGGTCACTACACCATTAGTATGCTACATGAGTTGCTTACAAGTTGCCACGCAAACCTTGCTCCCGCTCAATGGCTTCGAACAGCGCTTTGAAATTGCCTTTGCCAAAGCTCTTGGCACCTTTGCGCTGAATGATTTCGAAGAACACAGTGGGCCGGTCCTCTACGGGTTTGGTGAAGATTTGAAGTAGGTAGCCTTCTTCGTCACGGTCCACGAGCAGGTTCAGGTCGCGCACGCTGTCTAGGTCCTCGTCGATGTGGCCGACGCGGTCCAACAGATCATCATAGTAGGAAGAAGGCACCGTTAAGAACTCCACGCCACGTCGCCGCAACTCCGAAACGGTAGAACGAATGTCGTGGGTAATGAGGGCCATGTGCTGCACGCCAGGCGAATGGTAGAAATCCAAATATTCTTCGATTTGGCTTTTCTTTTTGCCTTCGGCGGGCTCGTTGATGGGAAATTTCACGAAGCCATTGCCATTACTTACCACCTTGCTCATCAAAGCTGAGTATTCCGTGCTGATGTCGTCGTCGTCGAAGGTGATGAGGAGTTTGAAGCCCATTACGACTTCGTAGAACTTCACCCATTGGTTCATCTCGCCCCATCCAACATTGCCCACGCAGTGATCCACAAACTGCAAGCCGACTGGTGTGCCCTGCGGCACCTTGCTGGTGCGCGCCACAAAACCAGGCAGGAAAGGGCCGCTATAGTTGCTGCGCTCAACAAAAGTGTGTACAGTTTCGCCGTAGGTGTAGATTCCAGCCAGGGTTACCGAGCCGTGTTCATCCTCAAGCGTGTAAGGTTCGAAGGCGACTTTTGCACCGCGTTTAGTGGTTTCCTCGAACGAGCGACGGGCATCGTCTACCCACAGCGCCATCACCTTTACCCCGTCGCCGTGCTGGGCCACGTGCCGCGTGATGTCAGAGTCGGGGAGTAGGGAGGTTGTCAGGACGAACCGGATTTTATTTTGCTGCAGCACATAGCTGGCCCGGTCGCGCACCCCAGTTTCGGGGCCAGCATAGGCTACCAACTCGAAGCCGAACGCAGCTTGATAGAAGTATGCGGATTGCTTGGCATTACCGACGTAGAATTCGATGTAGTCGGTGCCGTTCAGGGGCAGGAAATCCTGCGCGGAGTGGGCCTGTACGGCCGGGGAGGTCATGGTCTGCATAATAGTGGGTGGGGATGGGTAGATAGATGCCGGTAAAAATAATGCTTTGATAGAGATTGACAGAAGAACAGGTAATTACTGGGTAAGAGTAGTATGCCTTACCAACACCTCTGCTAAAGCAAGCACAACAAAAAGGCCTTAAACTTTAATAACCGGCCCCTACTCTCTGCCATAACCTTGCACTATTCTTCGTAAAATTGTGGTGGGAAAGGGGCACTGCACAGAAATCAGCAAAAGCTCACCACCTTTGTTACTTAACCTATTGCCTTACGCTTATGAATTTGGAAGAGCTAAACAGCGCCCTCGTTACCCTGATCGAGAAAAAGCAAGTGCTACACGACATGAAGTACGACGATGCTCGCTACGACGATGTAGAAGAAGAATTGCACGATCTGGAAGACGATTTCAATGAAGAGTATGGGGCTTATCTGGAAGCTGCACTCGATAAAGTGCACACCGACCTCAACTCCGACACCGACGTGCTGCTGCCCACGGCTTATCTGCCCTCAAGCATCGGTGGCACGCCCTCGCCTAAAGAAGGTGTGTGGGTTGATTCAGAGAAATATCCGGGCAAGGAAGCTCGCATCACGCTGGTGCCTAACCCAACGCGCATTGTGCTCACCGTTGGCAAAGCCGTGCAGCAAGAGCTGTGGAAAGCCAGTAAGTAATTCAACGATTGAATAGTTGAACAACTAAATGGCTGTTAGCTTAATAGTCATTTAGTTGTTCAATCATTAGTATATGCTCTACCGCATAGCTGAGTCACTTGACTGGCAAAATGCCCAGCAAACAGGCTTCTTCGCCAGCGCCGACTTAGCGGCCGAAGGTTTCATTCACAGTTCCGAGCGCGGTCAGATTATAGAAACCGCGCGCCGCTACTATGCGCGCCGTACGGATCTAGTATTGCTGGAGTGGGACGAACAATCCCTTGCTACCGCGGGCGCACGGGTAGAGTGGGAGTGGGTGGAAAGCCGGCAGGAGCATTTCGCGCACATCTTTGGCCCGGTTCCGATGGCGGCTATTCGACGCCACTGGCCTTTTGCCGCCGATGCTACTGGCAGCTTCCATTTGCCGGAAGAGCTGTAGAGAAGAAACGCGTTGGCTATACAACCATTGGCGAGATTGTTGCCCCTGTTAACTAGACGAAACAGTTATACAGAGGCATTATGCGTCAATTTATACTAGTAGGTTGCCTAGCAGGACTAACAAGCTGCGGTTCCACTTCCTTTTTGACTATGGCGCCTGCCCAAGTAAATGGGCCCGGTATAAATGGTCATTCCACGAGTCTTAGCTACCACCCCGACAGTGTGGAAGTGCAAGTGGGCTTCGTGCGCTATGAGCCAACAGAACTCGTGTTCGAGGTGGAAATCGGCAACGACTCTAGCCGGCCCGTTCTGGTAGCGCCAGAAACATTTTTCTATGCGCCCGTCGATACGGCATCGGCTACTGCCGCAATGGCGCTGCAGCCCCGGGTAACGGCCATCGACCCCGAGCTCCACTTAAAGCAGCTAGCAACTCGTCTTGAAAAAGAGGCAGCAAAAGCGGAGAAAGTCAGCTGGTTTGAGATTTTGTCTGCCGCAGCGAACGTGGCGGAAGATATATCGAGTATCAAGAAGAAAGAAACCGAGGAGCAGATGGCTGAACGCCAGGAGCGCCATGAGAACACCGAGGCTTTCTTCGACGAGCAGCGGGAGCAGCACGCTCAGCAGGCTGATAATCTCTACTCTCAGCAGCACGCTATACAGGCAGTGGCGTTGCGCAAAACCAAGGTTAAGCCCGGTGAGTACGCGCGAGGCTACGTGTATTTCCCCCGCACCGATACGGCCCGGCGGTTGCGGGTTGTGATCTTCTTCAACGAGCGGCCTGTCACTTTTGACTTCACGCAGCAATCAGGCTCGCAACGAAATACCTCTGCAGTAGCCACCTCACTAGCGCATTAGTGAATAGCAGACAAGTAAGGAGCAAGCAATTAGCTCTTTGCGTCTTGTAAAAAGTAATCAAGAGTCCTTGTTTCCAATGCAGAAGTACAGAATCTCAGAGTTTATGGCTTCTGTTCTAACTAGCACCCATCTCGATATTTCGTTTGTGCTCAAAACTATTGCAACGATTCGTTTAGGTGTTGGCAGCGTGACATGCGGGTTATTGCTTGCCGGCTGCAGCCCATCTTATTTCATGACCACGAAGCTCAGCCGGCCCAGTGGATTGTGGCCCACCGGTTACGCTCGAAGCGACAAACCAATTGCTGATAGTGTAGTGGTGCGGTTGGGTTTTGTTCGCTACGAGCAGCAGGAACTAGTATTTGAGGCTGACGTGCGCAACGTATCCAGCAGAAGCGTAGTGGTAGCACCCGAAACTTTCTACTACTTGCCTATCGCCACAACGCCAATGGCTTCGGTAGCTCCCGCTACGAACTTTCCGACGCGCGTAGCCGCCATCAACCCCGAGCTACGACTGGCACAGTTAGCCACGCGCTTGGCTGAAGAAACTGATCTAGCCACGAAAGTGAGTTTGTGGGAGCTGTTCACAACCGTAAGCAACCTAGCAGAAAACAATCCTAGCAAGAAGAAAGAAACCGAAGTACAGGTGCAGGAGCGCGAGCAGCGCCACCGCCAAGTAAGCGCCTACTTCGCTGAGCAGTACGAGCTACATGCTGTGCAAGCCGACAAACTTTTCGAAATAAAGCAGAGCCTTGAATATCGGCTGCTCCGCACTACCACCTTAGAGCCAGGCCAACACACGCGAGGCTACGTGTGCTTTCCCCGCACCGATGCGGCCAATCTGCTCCAGGTGGTAGCTGCCCTAGCCGGCCATTCCGTTACATTTGATTTCGTGCAAAAAGTTGGTGTACAGCAGGGAAGACCAGTGAACCTAGCTGTTGAAGCCAAGTGAAACGTCAACAAGCTCACAACAAAGGCCAGCCGATAATCGGCTGGCCTTTGTTGTGAGAGAACAATAAGCGTCACGTTTATTGCTTGCTGAATTTAGTGACCTGCTTCTTCTGGTCGGTGCCTATAATCACCAAAGTGTAAAGCCCTGGCTGCAGCTTCGAAATGTCTAGGGCTTTGCCGGTGTAGTGGCCGCTCCAGACTTGCTGGCCTTGCATATCGAGGATGCTGACTTGGCTGGCGTCATCCGAAAGCCCACTAACGGTGAGCCGATCTGACACCGGATTAGGATACAGTGATAGACTGCTCGCCTTGGTTGGATCCGTGATTTGGGTGCTAGTGCTTTGCGCAACAAGCGCCGTGCTTTGCTTGGTGATCCGCAACCAGTTGAAGTTCCAGCCACCAGCCTGCGCATACACACCGAAATTGTAAGTTCCGGCATTCACGTACACAGTATGTGAAACAGTGGTCCAGTTTTGCCAGCCGCCCGTAGCAGGAATGGTCACGGTGCCGAGTTGAGTGGTTCCAGCGTTGAGGTCGGCTGATAAGCGGCTGCCACTCGGGCTGGCCACGCGGTATTCGATGGTGTAGTTGCCTGAAGTGGGGAAGTTTACGTTGTTGTACGCCATCCAATCGGCGGCGTCGATGTAGGCTACGTTCTGTCCGCCGCCTGTGTCGGCACAGTTTTCCAATTGCACCCCATTCATGGAACCATAGCTCTCTGCCTGAATTTGGGTTGCGGTTGGCGTCGGTGTTGTCGTGCCGGTTTTCTGGTAAACCCGCACGTAATCGACATACATAGTAGCCGGAAGCTTACTCTCGTCTACTGTTTGACCAGGCCAGTTACCGGCCACTGCTAGGTTCAAAAGCAAGAAAAATGGCCGGTGAAATTCCTCGGTGCTGCCCGTGTTGTTGAGGATGCTCATTACGTGGTACTGCGTGCCGTCCAGAAACCAACGGATAGAGCTGGCATCCCATTCTACGGTGTATACATGGTAATCCTGGGGCGTAGTCACTACGCTGCCGCCGTACTCGGCGTGACCATTGCTGTCCCAGTGCGGCGTGCCGTAAATCTTGTTTTCCGAGTTGATGTGCTCCATCACGTCAATTTCGCCGCAGGCTGGCCAACTCACCGTGCTGATATTGCCACCCAGCATCCAGAACGCCGGCCACAAGCCTTGACCAAGCGGCAGTTTCATGCGGGCTTCGATTTTGCCGTAGGTGAATTCTTTGCGGCCTTTCGTAATCATGCGGGATGAAGTGTACGGCATGCCCCCAACGGTTTGCTTTCGGGCCGTAATCAGTAAGTTGCCATTAGCAACCGAAGCATTAGCCGCTTGGTAATATTGCTTCTCGTTGTTGCCCCAGCCGCCGCCACCCGTTTCGAACTGCCAATCGGGGCTGATGCTACCATTAAACTCATCGGCCCAGACGAGCTGGTAGGTTTGAGCTTGTGCAGCAACATGACTTAGCAGCGCAAAGGCAGCGGCACTAAGTAAAGAGCGTAAAGTGGTTTTCATGGTGGTAGGGGTAAGTTGGTGGGAAGAAGGAAGAACAGAAAAAGCAAGTAGAAGCCAATTGCAGGGACGACTTATGCAGCGTAGGTCGGCATATCGGAAATAGCTTGGTTTCGTTGATGACTCAGGTTTTATTACCAAGTTGGTGCCTAACATATCCTGCTATAATGCAAGGAACAAGAGCCCTGAAAACGACCAAAGCAAGCAACGGGTACTGCCTAAATATTTGCGCCTTATCCGCTAAATGCAAGCCCCAAAATGGCCTGCGTGTTCTCGAAAAGAACCTCTCAACGCAAGGTGTACCACCACCAGTACACCTACTGCACAAGCCGAAAAGCTATTTGAGGCGTATCAGGCTGCTTGGTACTGGTGGCATGACTACGTGAAATTGTCGCTTAAGCAACAAGTCTTTTATTGTCTTGCTAGCACAGGTTTTTGCACAAATGCCAAAATGTTATTTGCGGTCTTCGCTAAGCAATGTCGCCGCTAAAGTCAAAAGGCCTTGGTTCACTACACATAAGCTGAACAGCGTTCCAGTACAAATGCTCTTAGCTAGGTTATATACCCTAAAAGGTGAAGCTTGCCTTTAATGGTTATGTCGGTGATACCGCATAAACGACAAGCGGCCCTGGTACTACCAGGGCCGCTTGTCGTTTCTTGTTAGGAACAGTTAGTAATAAGAGCTTTACACGAAATCGGCTAGCTCTAGCCATCGTTCGCCTTTGGTGTCCAACTCGGCGTCAGTGCGCTTGAGTTGAGCAGCCCAGTCAGCTAGTTCGGTGTGGGAGCCGGTACCCGAGTTCAGCTTCTCTATGAGTTGCTGCTTGAGAACTTCTAGTTGCTCTAGCTCTTTCTCCAAGGTTTCATACTCCTTCTTCTCAGCAAAGCTAGCCTTACGCTTAGCTGAGGCAGCCGCTGGTGCAGGGGCCGGAGCGGTAGTTTGGTTTACCGACTTCAGCGCTTTCTCGGCGTCGCGGGCACCAGTGTTGGCGGGTTGCTCTTGCAGCCACTCGCGGTAGTCGGTGTAGTTGCCGGGGAACTGGCGGATTTTGCCGCCTGGCTCCAGGGCAAACACTTGCTCCACCAGCGCGTCCATAAAGTACCGGTCGTGCGACACGATAATCAAACAGCCCGCAAACTGGAGCAAGAAGTCTTCCAGAATGTTGAGCGTGATGATGTCGAGGTCGTTGGTTGGCTCGTCAAGAATCAGGAAGTTGGGGTTCTTGATGAGCACCCGCAACAGCTGTAGCCGGCGCTTTTCGCCCCCGCTTAGCTTGCTAACCAGCGTGTACTGCTGGGCCGGCGGAAACTGAAAGTGCTGCAGAAATTGCGAAGCCGTTACTATGCTACCATCGGCCATTTCTATCACCTCAGCCACCTCCTTCACAATGTCGATAACGCGCTGCGTGGGGTCGAAGGTCAGTTCAGTTTGGGTATAATAGCCGAATACCGTAGTTTGACCAGCATCGACAATACCTGAGTCGGGGCCAGTTGCTTGGTGAGCATGTTGAGCAGCGTGGTTTTGCCCGCGCCATTGGGGCCCACTAAGCCAATCCGGTCCTTTTTCTTGAATACGTAGCTGAAGTCGTCGAGCACTACTTTGTCGCCGAACTTCTTGCTTAGGTGCTCTACCTCGATGATTTTGCCACCTTGGCGAGTGGTTTTCACCGACAGCTCCATTTCGGGGCCTTTGAGCTTGGTCTTGGCCTTTTCCTGCGTTTCATAGAAAGCGTCAATGCGGGCTTTCTGCTTGGTACCGCGGGCCTGAGGCTGGCGACGCATCCACTCCAACTCCTTGCGGAGCAGGTTACGGGCTTTTTCCACTTCAACAGTTTCCATCTGCTCGCGCTCGGCTTTCTTCTCCACGAAGTAAGCGTAGTTGCCCTGGTAGCGGTGCACCCGGCCCTGGTCGAGCTCCACAATTTCGTTGGCCACCCGATCCAAAAAGTATCGGTCGTGAGTAACCATCAACAGAGTAAGAGAAGGAGAGGCCAACCGGTTTTCTAACCACTCAATAGTGGCAAGGTCCAGATGGTTGGTCGGCTCATCGAGAATCAGTACATCGGGCTCTTCAATCAGCACCCGGGCCAAGGCCACGCGCTTGCGCTGCCCACCCGAAAGCTTGCTCACATTACGCTGTAGCAATTCACCAAGAATACCCAGCTTGCCCAAAATCTGCTGCACCTGCGACTCATAGTCCCAGGCGTTGTACGAGTCCATTAGCTCCATTACCCGTTGCAAGTCGGCAGGCTTGTGGTTCGGGTCGTTCACTACATGCTCGTAGTCGCGAATAGCAGCTAGCGTATCGTTTTGGCTGGCAAAGATGGTTTCCTCCACCGTCAGTGTTTCATCGAACACCGGCTGCTGGCCCAGGAAGGCCACGCGAGTGTCTTTGCGGGTGCTCAGGCTGCCTGTGTCTGGTGGCTCAATGCCAGCTAGAATGCGTAGCAATGTGGTTTTACCAGAGCCATTGATGCCCACTAAGCCCACACGTTGGCCCTGCGACAGACCAAAATTCAATTCCCGGAAAAGCCACCGGTCGGCATAGTTCTTCGAAAGGTTCTCAGCAGAAAGTAGATTCATTGAAAATAATATGCGTTTCCAGCGTGGTTAAGCTGTTTTCAAGTGCGTGTAAATACCGTGTATATGAAACATAGGTAAAAATATATACATGTTTAATGAATTTAAATACACAATCAATCTCACAGATAAATTGTATTTTATATGGGCAACACTCAGAACGGTAGCAGTGCTTACCACAAAGATACTCTATAACACGTCCTAGCCTAAGTAACCACAATCTGTAGTTGACAAGTCTGTGAGTAATGCTAGCACCACATTAAACACATAATAACACCTCTAGATTCAACGATTGATTACTCAATAGGGTAATCTACATTTCTAGTCGTCTAATTAGTGATTGTGTTCCATCATATTGGAAGTGATAAATGGTAGTATGTATCTTGCTTATCTCTTAAGCACACACAATATTGCTAAGAACGTAATTACAGATAATATTCTAGGTATAAGGAAAGTTTTATTGTCATCCAGAAATAGTTAGGATATCCACGTAGAGTCGTGTGCTAAGCTTAGTAATTATTTTAATAAATACTTAAACAAGTTTGTTTGCCAAAATGAATTATTGTTTATTATAATGAATCTGAAAATGATATTAAAACCGCAAAAGCAATTAACGATTTATCGATGGAATCGTTAATGAGGTTGTTGTCAACAATAGAGTAGAAGAACTTTATAAAATCAGAGCAAGGCAGTATAGAAGTATTGATGAAATTATAAACTATAATCAGATACAATTAAAGATTAGGAATAAAAAAATTAAATGAAGAGGCTGGTAAATGTCAAAATGAAAAGGATGAACATAGCATTGAAGTTGCAAAGGTAATACCATTTCTAGCCCTCTTACACTAGTCCAGAATTGCAAAGCATTAACCAAGCATATGAAGCGTACCACATTGTTATTGCGCTTAATCATAACCTTTAGCTGCAACAAAAGGCAGGGTGCTTCCGAATCGGAATTGAAAGGTGCGTGGCACAATGTTAAAAAGGAAGGCACCAGTTCTGGATTGCCACCATATGATCTTATCATACCTAAAATAGGTGATCAGCTATTTTAAGAGCTTATTATCAATAGCATAGAGCTTATCTTAACGAAGATGGTGACACGTTAACTCTGCGGCACGGATGCACAAGTTTTAACACTACGTTAGAGTTTTGTAAAGCATCGGTAAAAAGCAAGGATACACTCACAATAAGTCACTTCGGCAAATTTACCCGAATGAATACTAATGCCTTTATTGAGAGCAGGAACGCATTTATAGATGAACACTACGCCAAGGCTGCACTGATAAATAAGTAGTTAAACAACTGAGATAAAAATAGATTGTCGTAGGTAACAGTGGGTAAAAACATTTTAATTACCTGAGGTATTACTCCGTTCAAAGCGATAAAGATAAGGTCTAGAATAAGCTGATGCCACCTAGCGGCTAAGTGCCATATTAAGCCCACACTAAGAACTAGAAGAGGCAGAACTATAGAAATTAATGTTGCAGCTTTTAATGGATTGTACTTGCTAGTAATTGTAGGATTTTTCGCTCGGACCTGCGGTTTACTATTTTGGTAGCGTAGTAGGTTGCAAAGAATATCACTAACTGATTTAATGCTAATACAACGAAGGCCATTGCTTATCAGTGATGTTATTACTGTGAAAAAAAGCTAAATAAATTAAGGTAAGGGTAAAAAAATTAGCAATCTTTATCAACTATATGATTTAATAGTAAAATATAATCAGTTTAATCTTATTAATGAAATGAGTGTTAAAACACTAGTTAACACTGGCTATCACCACACAAGCACAATTTGCTCAAGCTATTGGCATAGTGTACATCATTTATCCAATAATATATTAGCTATATTGGTGCTTATGACTAAACCTCTATTATGGGCGCTTATAAGGGGTTATACTTGTATTGAATCCATACCCTTTGTCCATGAAAATAGCTGTTATCTTGGCATTGTCGATAAGTTTGCTGGTATCCTCTACTGCTTGCGTCACCCAGACAGAGACTATTATCTCCTCACCAGCAAATAGACGTACGGCTTACAGTGTACCGGCTGCGGCTATTGCTAAGCCGGAAGTTTCTACGCAACCCGTAACAGATTCCAACGGGCACACAACCACTATTTCAACGGACTCCCTACCCCCGGCACCTCGAAACTACTATCCCCGGTACGCAATTCTGCGCCCAACTCCCAGAAATCAGTGAAGCGCCGGGGCTATCTGCCAACCAAGGTACGGACCTACCGGGCTACCCGGCTACGAAAGAAGTAGTAGGTAGTTGGAATTAAAGGAAAATCCGCCTAGTCTTTCGAGACGGTGGTTTTTATGCTGGTGTAGTTGGTTTTGACTTTGACCGTGGTCTTGGTAGTCTTAAGTTTTCGGTTGCGCTTCATGTCATATGGTTCCAAGAAAGCGGCGTCGGGATTTTTTTCAGAGGCACCCTGATGTGCTACCCTTTACGCAAAAGCAGCAATCGAATATCAGCAGCCGCTCGTTCCGCTGCTCCTTTCGGGGCTGTTCCTATTCGTGTGCACCCATATGCTAATGATCAGATGGGGTGAAGAGGAGGCGGTTGAGGTGCAGCGGGAGCTAAGTCGGCAACGCTAATGAGACCATTGCCATGAGCATACCAGATATACGAATACAGCCTGCGCCCTCAGCTCAATTGGTAGAGTGGGCTGGTTAGGAGGTCCAGTTGAAATTGCTTATGCGGGGGATTCTTTACCAAAGTCTGGTATGTACTCGAAAGAATGAGGTTGTCGATCTTAGTTGGAGGCTTTATCATGCCCGCAAGTGTCGGGCTTATAGTGTATATAAATGCCTTAATGGAGGCTAGTTAATACATTGTAGGTTGAGGTAGCTTTAAATCTGCTTTCGCATAGTAGTTGATTACCTGTATAGCATAGTTACTCACGTCTCAGTATCTTATGTGACCATACTATATAGCTTACCAAACTGCCATCACCATTACAGCTGCTATCACAGCTATTCAATAGCGCAAATACGTTTTGCCAGCTATACAGCAGGAGTTCGTTTGGATCGACTATCAAACTGAGCGGCTTTTCGATTTCTTCATGCGTGAGTACCCTATTTTAGTACTTCTTGTTCTGGAAAGTAGAACGTGGTAATGTCAATCCATTCCAGTTTTACGAGTTCACGAAGGACTATCACGAGAAAACCAACCGGCACAACAAGAAGGCATTCCTCTAGTTTGTTGGGGCTAGCACCCCCCCACAGTATTTTGTGCGGGCTTTCTGCTTCTTGTTTAGTGTAGTTTACTGCAAGCTTGCAACGAATTAGGGTGCCTGCTGTTTGGCAACCTTATCCAGACGGTCACTATTCATCTGCATGATTACTTGCTGAAGTAGCGTTACAACCTCTTCGATAAGAGGCGGTAACAACTCTGCATCGAACGGAGCATGCCACTGGTCTAAGTGCTCTACAAGCGGAAGCAACTGGTGCATGTGCAGGTGGTCGAGGCTAGGCTTGAGCTTGTGCGTAGTGGCCCGCAGCAGCTTGGCATCTTGGGTGCGGAGCGCTTCACCTAGGTCGTGCACTGCTTCCTCGCAACTCTCGATAAAGGATTCGAGCATGAGTACCACAAAATCCTCGTCGCCCTGCCCAATCTGGTATAAGAGGTCGAGCTTGTAGAGGGCTGGGGGCAGATTGGTGACTATTGCTGCCGGTGCGGCTCGTGGGATGTTTAAGTCTTGTTGGGGCGTGTCTAGCACCCAGTCCCCAATCAAGTTCAGCAGTTCATCTTCCTGAAACGGTTTGGCCAAGTAGTCGTTCATGCCGGCCGCTATGCATTTTTCCCGCTCGCCCTTGATGGCATTGGCCGTTAGGGCAATGATTGGCGTGGTAAGGGCCAATTCCTGACGCAATACACTGGTGGCTTCCAACCCATTCATTATGGGCATCTGTACATCCATCAAAATCAGATCGTACTGATGGGTTCGAGCCATTTCTACGGCTAGGGCCCCGTTTTCAGCCTCGGCTACGTTGATGTGCGCGTTGGTCAGCAACGCTTTGGCAATTTGACGGTTGAACTTGTTGTCCTCCACCAACAACACTTCTTTGCCCCGCAGCTTTTCACGGAACCGATGATCAGCTACTTCCTTGCGTGGCATATCGGTTTCTGCCCCCTCCACCAGAAAGAGTGAAAAGGTGCTGGCCGTGCCCTTGTTTTTTTCGCTTGTGATCTGCAATTCACCACCCATCAAGCTCACCAAGCTTTTGCTGATACTCAAGCCCAGACCAGTACCGCCGAACTTCCGGGTGACGGAAGAATCTTCCTGGCTGAATTCTTTGAAGATATTGTGCAGATAGGCCGGGTCGATACCAATACCCGTGTCAGCCACCGTAAACTTGATTTCCGCTGAGTCGGCCGCGTGGCTGATAAGCTCGCAGGAAATAGAAACGCAGCCTCTCTCCGTGAACTTGATGGCATTGCCTGCCAAATTTAAGAGCACCTGCGTGAGACGGTAGGGGTCGCCGAGCAACACTTGTGGCAACTCAGGCGAAACTTCCGTTATGAAAGACAAGCCTTTCTCTTCCGCCTTATACAGCAGCGTTTTCTCGATCTGCGCCATCAACTGGCTAGCATCAAAACCAATTTTTTCGACCTGTAGTTGGCCGGCTTCGATTTTGGAAAGATCCAGAATGTCGTTGATGATGACCAGCAGGTTTTCACCCGAGGTAGCAATGGCCTGTAGGTAGTCGTCCTGGTCGGGGCGGAGCGGGGTTTTGGCTAGGAGCTGGCTCATGCCCAGAATGGCGTTCATGGGCGTGCGAATCTCGTGGCTCATATTAGCCAAAAACAGCTCTTTTGCCTTAGACGATTCCTCGGCTTGCTCCTTGGCCTTGCGTAGCTTGTTTTCCAGTTCTTTCTGGTGCGTGATATCGAGTGTGATGCGGATAGTGCCGATAATCTGCTTGTCGTCGTCATATACCGGAGCCCGGCTGACCTGCAGCCACTTCTGGCTGCCGTCCTGGCTGCGTGCCGACAGTTCGTAAGCATCTTCCCCCTCGCGCGCCACCTGCGAAGTTTCCTGCGTCAGCAGTGGCCGCAGGAAATCCTGGGTAACCATTTCGGTGGTGGATATGCCTAGCGTGTCGCAGAAAACCTGATTGACATACACCACTTCATCGGCGAGGTCGGTTTCCACCAAACCCAACTTCATTTGTTCGATGATGCGCCGATACTTTTCTTCCCGCCGTTTCAGGGCTTCCTCCGCGTCTTTCTGTTCGGTAACGTCCTGAAACTTCCAGAGGTAACCTAGTGAGGCATTGTTGCTGTAAATCGGAATAAAGTCGCGCTGAAATACTTGGCCGTTTTTACGCGGGAGTAGTTCGCCAATTATAGCGTTCTGCTTCAACCGCTCGCCGTCTCTTCCAATCAGCCAGTTTGGTTCCGTTGTAGTTGCTGCTTTGGCTGCTACCAACGACATAGTTTCGACCCCAACCAATTGCTCGGGTTTCTTGTCTAGGTTCAGCATGCGGCAGAAAGCCTCGTTTGCTAGTACCACTCGACGGTTTTCATCCTCCAGCAAAATGCCTTCTTGAAAGTTGGCAATGGTGGTTGATAAGCGCCGTGTTGTGGCTTCAATGGCTATGTTGGCCTTCTTGATTTCAGAAATATCGGTGTGCATTCCGGTCATGATGAGCGGTTTGCCATCCGGATCATATTTGGTAACAAGGCCACGAGTCAGCACCCACTTGTACTCGCCGTTGCGGCACAACAAGCGGCGCTCCACCGAATATATAGGCACATCACCGCGCAGATAAGCATCTGAGGCCTCTGTACTGGCCGCTATGTCGTCGGGATGCACATGGTTGTGCCAAGCATGCAAGCCTTCCGGAAAATCTTCGTCGGGATACCCGAGCATCGCCCGATAAGCATTCGAGAAGTAGTCGTCTCCGGTCTGGTAGTTGAATTCCCAGCCTCCGTCACCAAAACGCTCGATGGCCAAAAGCCACCGGTGCTCGTTGTCTTGAATGGCTTCTTCGGCTGTTCGCAACGGCGTTTCGTCAAGCAGGATGCCACTATACAAAATTCCTTCCGCGTCGCGCACAGAGGCTTGGTATTTGCCACTGCACCAGCGCAAGGATTGGTCGGGGACCAAGAAGCGCCCTTCAAAAGTATTTATACTGGCTTTGTTGTCAGAAGGAGAAAGAAACTTATCCCATGCCTTCTTATCATCGGGGTGAACCACCTCCTTTATCTCATCAAGCTGCGTAGGCAGAAAACCGAAGATTTCCTGCGCAGTACTGCTGATAAAGGTGAGGCGGGATGTGCCGTCGTGGTTGGCCCGCCACTGAAACAGCACGCCCGGCACCTGTTCGTTGAGGTAGCGTAGTTGGGCTTCGTGGGCTGCGGTAGCGGCTTCAGCTTGTTTTTTGCTGGTGATGTCTTCTAGAAACGCAAAAAAATAGGCTCGGCCTTCCGGGGTAGGCGAGGGGGCAGGTTGTAACTTTATGTGTATCCAGCGGGCGGGGTTTTTGCCGTCCCGCGCTAAGCCCTCGTATTGGAACGCTGACAGAGAAGCCAAGCATTCCAAAGGGTTGAGGGCTGGGGCAGTGCTGCTAGGTTCGGGGGGTAATACAGCCCAGAGAGGTTGTCTTAGGAGCTTATAGGCTGTAGTGCTAGTTAGCGTACTGAAGCCTTCATTCACCCAAGTAAGTTGCCCTTGCTCATCTAGTAGCGCAACCGCTGTGAAAGCAGATTGCACCATTTCAAGGGCCTGCGTTAATTGCTCAGGGGCGTGGGTAATTGTCAAAGAGGATTCGGCCTGCTTCTGCGGCCACGTCTGTGCATTTATTGAAAACGTATGAACACCTGCTTCTTCCATAGCACTGATTGCACATTATCCTTAATTATAAAGTTAGCAAGCCAACTTTATACACTTATAAGACAGAGTGCAAGTTTAACTTTTTGCTGTTCTATCGAGACGGTTACTATACTCTAAGCTAATAAAAATTAAATTTTCATTAGTCCTTGAGTTCCAGTAAGCTCATCAGGAAGATTGTAAGCACTAGTACAGTTGAAGTGGTAATATGCTAGGAATGGATTACTATAAATACTACTGTTTGAGGAAGTTAATGTTAAGCTAACTGCGTAAATACAGGGGATGATTTATATAACTCGTACTCGATCTATGTGAATATCATCACGCAGAATTTCAAGCCCTCTGTAAGCCAGGGGGCGGCCTGTATTATGCGTCAAGTCACCACCGGCGGCGTGTAGATGCGCCACATCTAGGATAAGCTGAGTGTACTTTCGTTCGCCTAATTCAATAGCAACCGGGCGGCCTTGGGTGGAATCGAAGGCCGCCAAGGCGTGGTCGATTTCTGCCAGAATGATGCTCATAGAATCAATGAATTTTCAGCGGGCAATTAACAATTAATATTCAAGCAAAAAGGATGAATTCAGCGTGAGTTATTAGAAAACGACAACTTTGCGGGCGTAACAATTCTTTAAGCTTAACAGTAGCGTCGTTAACGGCCTACTTCCTCATTCCTCTTCATAAGTCACCCTTATAATGAACCTCACTACCCGGCCCATCGGCGTATTCGACAGTGGTATTGGCGGGCTTACGGTGGCGCGCGCCGTAGCCCGGGAGTTGCCCCACGAGCGGCTCGTGTATTTTGGCGACACAGCCCACCTGCCGTACGGCGACAAATCCACGGCTGCCATTCAAGCATACTCAGTGAAAATCTGTGACTTACTGCTTAAACAGCAGTGTAAGGTCATCCTTATTGCTTGCAATTCAGCATCGGCGGCCGCTTACGAACTGGTGCGCGAATATGTCGGCTCTAAAGCACGCGTACTCAATGTTATCGACCCGATTGTGGCGCATGTGGGGGCTGCTTATGCTGGCCGTACCGTGGGCCTGATTGGCACCAAGCAAACCGTAAACAGCAACGTATATCGCAAAAAGATAGACGACTTGGATGCCGGTGTGCAACTGCAAAGCTTGGCCACACCGCTGCTGGCGCCTATGATCGAGGAAGGGTTTTTTGCGAATACCATATCGGACAGCATTATTCGCTCCTACCTCACTAATTCCGCCCTAGACGGTATTGAGGCACTGGTGCTGGCCTGTACGCATTACCCGTTGATAAAAAAGCAGATTGCCGAGTACTACCAAGACAAAGTAGAGGTGCTGGACGCTTCGGATGTGGTAGCTGCCCACGTCAAAAAATACCTAGATGAAAACCAGTTAGCGGCCTTACCCGGTTCGCAGCCCCCGGCTCACCATTTTTACGTTTCTGACTTCACCCGTTCGTTTGAAGAAAGCACGCGCATTTTCTTTGAGCAAGAAGTGCACTTAGAGCATTATCCGCTGTGGGAATAACGATAGGAACTGCTAATAGCTCGACGCCAAAGACCTTTACTAGCCACTCTTAGCCGTAAGAGGCTTGTCGATGGCCGGGGGCAGCCAACACTTCTAGTAATTGCAGGCCGTGCGCAATGGCAGTTCGTTGGGTAGCCTGGCCACTTATCTGCAAGCTGTGCCAAGTGCCTGTACTTTTGCCGAGGCGTTCATACAGAGGAATTAGGCTTGCAAATGAAAGTGGAGATTCCGCACTTGCTAGATATAAATGAGTTCAGCGGTACTCGTGTCGTGAATTCGGCCGTTATGACGCAGGAAACTGTGTCGGCCGCCGAAAACCGGTATTTCCCACCCCCTTCTAGCCTCACGCTATACCTAGCCGGGCGCGGCAACCAAAATAGAGGGCTGCTCACCATAGCAGATGGCACGCAGATTACAGCATCCAACAACCGTAGTCAACCGGCTGGCACCAACCTCGACCAAGGTACTTATGACTTTTCTTTGACTTCGTACTGCACCAGAGTTCTGAACCGGCAGATCGACAACAACGGCATCTTGCTAGCTCCGCACATCCTCAATTCTCCCGAGCAAGTTGTGATAGTAGGGAGCAACCACACAGTCAACACTCCTCGCTTTAGTATCTACCTGACGCGCGTATAGTAGCTCACAGTTCGCCATACGCAACCAGCAAAGGCCAGCGAAAGCAGGTTTCGCTGGCCTTTGCTGTGCAGACGCAGTTATGCATGGCGTCATTTATGTTCTATTTCCAGAAAGGCTTGGCTTTGAGTTGAGCGGTTGGTACGTGCCATTGCTTGCGTAGCAACTGATGCGTTTCGACGCACAGTGCCTGGGAACCGCCGATATAAAACATGCACCCCGCTGCCGAACGCAGTCCTTGCGCCGCTACTTCGGCTAATACTTCGGGTGCTGATAGGTGGTTGGCAAGGGCAAAGTGCAGCGGATAACTACCATCAAGGTCAGGAAAGCAGTCGTCTTGGCTCTGGACATGCACCAAGCTAAAAACGGTCTGGTTCGGCGGTATCTGACGACGCAAAGCATATAGGTGCGACAACGTGGCTACATCACCGAGCAGGCAATAGCTAGCAGCTGTGGTGTCGAGCACAAACTTGCCCCCCGGACCGTTGAAATACACGTCGTCGCCGGGGCGGCATTGCTGAGCCCACCGGGCGCCGGGGCCGTTCGAGAAGGTGCACACTGCCAGTTCCAGAGTTAGCGCTTCGGGATCGTACTGCCAGATAGAATACGTGCGTTTACGCAACGCTGCTTCAGGACCACTTAAGTCGAAGAACACGTTCAGCGTTTGGCCGGGTGTGTAGTTCAGATCGGCTAGGTCAGGGCCTTGAAGCGTGAGGTGATAGGTATGACGAGCAATGGGTACTACGCGCGTGATAGTAGCACGTTTAAGTACTTGCTTGGCCAAGGAATCAAGTAAACCCATGAGGGAATAGAAGGAAATAAAGCACACCGAAGATGGGATGCCAACTCTGGTGCTGACGGTGAGCCAACGCTTGTACTTTATAAAAGCTGTGCATTTGCTGCTAAATCCTAAAATGACCGATTGGCTTAGGCCAGTGTACTCATTAAGTAATGTGCAACAACTCCACCGCTTTTTCTTGAGCTTTTCAACAAACCATATTTGAGCTTTTCAACAAAGTAGCCGCCTGTTTGTAGCCGGACCTTTGTGATGTACTTAAAGCTCTAAAAGACATGAACAACGTATGGTTTATCACGGGTAGCTCGCGCGGCTTGGGCCGTAGTTTAACAGAAGCAGTGTTGGCAAGTGGCGGACAAGTAGCAGCTACGGCTCGTAATCCCGAGCAACTGGCGCCGCTCGTCGCTCAATACGGCAGCCAGATTTTGCCCCTGGCGCTAGACGTCAACAATTCAACGCAGATCAAGGAGGCGGTTGCTGCAGCCGTAGCGCGCTTTGGCCGTCTGGATGTGGTAGTCAACAACGCAGGTTTTGGCATCACGGGAGCCGCTGAGGCCTACACCGAAGAACAGGTTCGCACGCAATTGGAAACCAACTTGTATGCCCCTATTGCCATGACTCGCGCCGTGCTACCGTACTTACGCAAGCAGCGTTCGGGGCGTATCCTGCAAATAAGCTCTATCGGTGGCCGGGTAGGCAGTGCAGGCATTACAATATATCAGGCCGCCAAATTTGGGTTAAGTGGTTTCACCGAAGCCTTGGCTAAGGAAGTAGCACCGCTTGGTATTTACGTCACGTCGGTAGAACCCGGTGGCTTCCGCACCGATTGGGCCGGCGCTTCTATGAGCTATGCCCCCACCTTAGAAGGGTATGATTTGGTTAACTCGCGGGCCGAATTCTTTGCCAGTGGCAAGTTCGTTCCGATGGGCGACCCTGACAAAGCTGCGCAGGTGATGCTGGCTTTGGTTGAACATCCCGCGCCACCTGTGCACCTCGTGCTCGGCAGCGAAGCCGTCGCCTTTCTGAAACACGCCGACGCCACCCGGCAAGCAGAGTTCGAGCAGTGGTTGCCCGTTAGTGTATCCACCGACCATGATGAGGCTGAAAACTTCCTGGAAACCGAACTAGGCAAAACCTACATCAAAAAGTAGTGTAGCCGAATCCTGCTTACTTGAGTAAGTACAGTGCTTCTAGCTAGAGTACTTACAAGCCGAGTAAGCAAGCGTTGCTGATTACCAGAGATTTATCTAGACATCCGGTAAATTATTGCCTGTAGCGTAGTGCAAGGTAGCCGCACTGTTACCAACAGTGCGGCTACCTTGCACTACGCTACAGGCAATGAAGACTGCACCAAGCGCCTAGCCTGCTGCCAGCAGCTGTCCGTAATTCTGTCCAGCATCAGTTTTTGCCACAACAGAAGTGCAACGCCTGAACCAAATTGAGCTGGTGGTTTGGGAATGTGCCTAGACTTGTTGGGCCGAGCCTGCTGCGGCCTTGTTATTTATACGTAGCATCGAAATGCTTATCCAAAAAGAAAACCAGAAACGCCCGCCAATACTGTATTCCTGCTACTTCAGTAGAAGCAGGGAGGGCGAGCAATTTGTACCGGAGCATGTTCTTAGCTTTCAGATAGCTGGCACGCTCATCACCAACGACGGCAACCAGCAACATACCTTTAAAGAAGGCTCCATCCGCTTCATCAAGCGCAACCACCTGCTTAAGTTTGAGAAGCGCCCACCCGAGAACGGCGAGTTCAAGTCCTTGTCTGTTTCGCTGGACCAAGAAACGTTGCGCAGTATCAGCCTGGAATATGGCTACCACGCCGACAAGCATTTACCTCCCGGCGAGGCCACCGTGGAGCTAGCTCCTAACCAACTCTACAAAAGCTACCTTGATTCATTGAGGCCCTACGAGCAACTGGCCGAGCCCGGCAATGAGGGCTTACTGTCGTTGAAGCTGCGAGAAGCTGTTATGCTGTTACTCAAATCCAATCCGAAGTTAAAAGACGTGTTGTTTGACTTCTCCGAGCCCGGCAAACTCGACTTGGAAGCGTTTATGAACCGAAACTTCCATTTTAAAGTGGAATTGAAACGGTTTGCTTATTTGACGGGCCGCAGTCTAGCCACCTTCAAGCGAGATTTCGAAAAGATATTCCAGCTGTCGCCTAGCCGCTGGCTGCAACAAAGACGCTTACAAGAGGCCTATTATCTGATCAAAGAGAAGGGCAAAGCTCCTTCAGAGGTATATCTGGAACTAGGCTTCGAAGACCTCTCGCATTTCTCTTTCGCTTTCAAGAAAATGTACGGGTTGGCCCCATCTAAAATTTAAAAGAAATAGAAAACCAAGAGCCCGCGGCTATCTAACTGTGGGCTCTTGGTTTTCGGCGCTTGCTCAGACAAGGAGCAAATACACTCGTGTTTGATAGTGCACGATATGTAGCGGCGGAAAGCCTTAGTTAAGAAATCTGATTTAAGGAGTGTAATAAAATCAACGAGGGTGCGATTAAGTAACAAATCTTAACAATTGCGCCAAAGCCGATACAACCGGGACATCATGTCACAGGGCTTGCAGTACTCGGCTTTTTCTTTTAAAATACCTTTACTTCAAGGTTCACAGAGGAATTGGTCGGTAAGCTTCAATTGCTTGACTTAATTTTCTGTATCTCTCGTTAGTACCACTAAAACCAACCTGCAACAAGCATCCCCAGCCATGAATAAACCGTACTTCCGCCTTGGCGACTGGCGTCGCAACGTACTGATGGTTGCCGCGGCGGCCAGTTTAGGTGTTGGTCTGCCTGCCTGTTCCAGTAATTCCGACTCGCAAACCGGCACTGCGGATGGCGAATGGACCAGTGGTAATACCAGTTCTGATTCGTATTCGGAAGGCGTCATCACCGAAATGACGGAGGTGCAACCTGGCCAATGGAAAATTACGGCCGAGCGGCCCGCTGGCAAAGAGCAGGTTGCCGCCGTGCTCAAGCACTTCGACGGTAAAGTCGATACGCTACAAGGCCAAGCTTTGCAGAAACAAATGCAGGACTACAGCCGTGCGTATCCTGAAAACCGTGCTGGCGGCACTGGCATGATGGATATTTTGATGTGGGGCGGTATTGGTTACATGGCCGGTCGTTTTCTGACCCCCAATGTTGGCGCCTACGCCAATCCGGGCATTATTCAGCAAAACAACGGTTGGCGCAGCCGTGTCGCGCAAGAGCGCGGCCAGGGCCGGGGCTTTTTTGGGCGAGGTTTTGGAGGTAGCCGCACATCGCCTTCGGCAGGTATCCGGCCTAGTACCAGCGTCACGCGCACTACTGGCTTCGGCCGGAGCAGTGTGCGCAGCACGGCACCTTCCGGGCGTAGCTCGGGCTTCGGCAGCCGTGCGAGTAGCCGAGGGTTCGGCGGGTTTGGTGGGTAATAGCTAAACGTTATTTGTTATGCGTTAGGAGTGAACATAGCAATAATGCACTCAGCTGTAGTGCTAAGCCTTATTCTTTGCTTTTCGCGCTTTTCTCCTCGTTACTAATTTGCTCCTTTACTAGAGATGATAAAGCTGCTGCCACTTTCTGGCGATGTCAGTCCTGCCGTGCGCGGCCTTGGTTGGGATTGGGCCATCGAAGATGCTTGCCAGAACTATGTGGCTCGTGAAGCGCTGCAACTGCCTGAAGCTACTGCCGATGCTCTGCTGCAAGCCGCTGATTCACTCTATGATATGATGGTGCAGTCCATCCCCGATTCTATTCCCGACGATTTGCTGCGCCTGCTCGCTATTCCTGAAAACCTTTGGGCTGCCGTCCGTCACTCCTGGAACGACGACCGGCATTGGCATCTATATGGCCGCTTCGATCTGGCTGATACTCCGGATGGCCCCAAGCTAATCGAGTTTAATGCCGACACTGCCACCAGCCTACCCGAAACCGCCGTGGTGCAATGGGCGAGCTTAGTAGCAGCCGGCCAAGCCGAGGACGACCGGCAAGTAAACGGCCTCTTCGAGGGTCTGCAACACCAGCTAGCACAATGGCTAGAGCTCAACAGTGATTTAGAGCCTACGCTTCTGCTCGTTCACCTTCCCGACAGCGACGAGGATGCTGCCAATTGCGCCGTAGTGGCTGAAGCCGCCACGGAAGCTGGCTTCGAGTTGGTGCATATTTGCTCAGTTGACGCCATGCAGATATCGGTGCAGGGGGAGGAGCGAGGCGCATGGGCAGAAACCGCGCCCGATAACTGGCAGCGCTTTAGCTTTCTGTTTAAACTCGTGCCATGGGAAATCTTGGCCGACGAAGAACCCGAACTGACCGCGGACCTTACTCAACTACTGCAAAGCCGTGACCTAGTTATTGCTAATCCACCCTATACGCTTCTATTTCAAAGCAAAGGTATTCTGGCGTGGTTGTGGCAAAATTTTCCGCATCATCCTTTGCTACTCGAAGCTTCTCTGCAAGATTTGGCGGGCCACTATGTTCGTAAGCCTCTCTTGGGTAGAGAAGGCCAAAATGTAATGGAAGTAACTGATGGACGTACTGGACAAGCTGTAGAGGGTGATTTTTCTCATCAGCCCCAAGTGCGCCAACGCTTCGCTGAATTTCCAAAAGATGCTGAAGGGCGCCGCTACCAAGCCGGAGTATTCTGGGCTGGTGCTGCCAGCGCCATTGGGTTCCGCCGTGATTCCGGGTTCATTACAAATTTATCGGAGTTTGTACCGCACATTATTTTATAAAGAGCTACTCGCTAGGTTTTGTGATATGATTTTGCAAACCATTTATTGTCGATGATTTATTGATGTAAAAGTAAGTCGCATGGAATCATGTTTTTAGTATATTTTACTGGGATAGTTAAATGTAAATTTTGACAGCATCACAAACTAAATTATAGTCTATGTTTAAATTACTACTTGTCTAATTATTGGCTGTCTATAAGTCAACTGCAATTACAGTATACCTGCTATGCTAATAAAGTTATAAGCACTCAGCTTGATTAAGCATTAATAGGTGATGCTGTCTAGTAAACTTATAGATCATGAAAAGCAAATAGGATGCTATTTATGGTAAATGTGTCCTCTGCTTCCTTGTATAAGTGATGCAAGATCATTCTTCAATGAGTTCATAGTTGGATTACCTTCTATGAAAATGACCAATCCATCTTCATCAAACATAATAATAAGCAGAAGGCATAATAAGTGGGCTAAATACTAAGGGTAGAGCGCTTTGTTCGATGTGCTAATTAGTATTTTGCTCTTGTACTATTCAATTATTTCTCTGTTGTCGTTATGTTAACCTTTTTCCTATTAATATATAATTGCTTATACGGAAATTAGATGCAAATTTGTGTCATGGCAAAGAGCATTTAAGTGGGATTTGTGATGTATGGGTACCTCAATTTATTACTGGATTTTGAGTGGTTAGTGCCGATAAATAGGTTTCTTTGTGAGGAAATGGATAATCACCTTGGCACAATATATGATGTAAATTTATTGTTTTATAATTGAGTAAATTCAATATTTATAAGAAAAATGCAAATATAAATTAGAATCGTAATCTTACAATCATTCAATTTACTCGTATGTAGTCCCAAGATTTACCGTTAAGACTACGATCGTATTTTTCTTAGCTCAAACTATTACTTCGTTCGCAACTTCAACTTTTCACAACTATATGAAAAAAATGTACACAAGCCAGGGTCTACGATCCTACCTTAAGCAGGTTAGGCCGCTGTGCTCAGTGCTAGGTAATCGTCTATGGGCACCATTAATTCTCTCGCTTGCCATATCCATGAATGGCATAGCACAAAACTTTACAGAAACGTTTGGAACTGCTGCAGCAGGCATTCAAACCTTTGAAAGTTTAACTTCTGCTGATGCCAACAGCAGGCTCAACAATAGTGCACCCTTCACTTTTTCAGGTAATGCATTAGGTTCGCCCGCTAATGCACGCTCTACTGGCTATTCGTATACTAGCGGATCTGGCACCACCGTTAACGCCTCAGGAGGAGCAAGCGTAGTATTTGCCCGTGAGAACCCTAATAACCCTGGTACTGCTCAAGTACAGCCAGCAGTAACCTATACGCTTACTATTGCTAACATCAACACCACTGGCCTGAACAGTCGGCAACGCATTACGTTCGGCTTGCGCGTGCCAGTAGACGGGGTAGAAGGCGATATAGTATTGGAAGCTCGTGACGGCAACACAGCGGGGGCTTTTGTAGCAATTCCATTCGCTTTTCCAACAGCTCCGGAGCCCGATGAGAACCCCAGTGGAACTTGGTAACCACCACAGCTTCCTTGCCTTCAACGACCAACCTGATCCTGCAAATTCGTAAGCCTTCCGGAATCAGTAATCGGCAGTACCGAATCGACGACTTGACACTGCGTGAGTACGTTCCCTCGCTGACGGCCACCATCAACAACCAGATTTTTCCGGAAACACCTGTCAACCAGCAGTCGGAAACCCGCTTGTTGACAGTAACCGGTAGCGACCTGACCGACAACATAGTAATCGCGGCTCCGGCTGGTTATTTGGTGCGCTCAGCAAACACTACTACCACGTATGCGCAGTCGGTAACTCTGGCGCCAAACACCAATGGAAATGCTTCGGCTCAGTTTGACCTAATATTTGCGCCGACCTTAACCACAGCTCCCGGCCCATATCCCTATCCTGTAACCCGTAATATAAATGTAGCCAGCACGGGGGCAACGACTGTCAGCGTGACCGTATCGGGTAGCGCAACGGCTCCTCAGCCAATATTAACTGCCAACCCAATTTCGCTGGCATTTGGTACGCAGACTGTAGGCACCAGTTCGGCTGGTCAAACTTTTCAGCTAACGGGCCAAGATCTGACCGGAAACGTGACCGTGACCCCATCGGCTGGCTTCGAAATCCGGCAGAGCGGCGGGACGTTTTCGCCTAACCAATTGATTATCGCTCCTTCCAGTGGCAGCCTGAACGTGCTGATCGAGGTGCGCTTTGTACCGGGCACGACGGGAGATATTACTGGTAACATAATAGCTACCGGCAATGGTAGCTCACGGGCAACTGTAGCAGTAAGTGGTTCGGGAACTCCTGCGCCCGTAATGCCGGTTATTAGCGCCTCACCGAATGCTCTCGATTTTCAGACGATAACTAGCAGCGGTTCAACTCAGAACCAGACATTTACGGCGAGTGCTACCAATCTAAGTGGTCCGCTGACATTGACTCCGTCTAATGCCAACATTCAGATTCGTAATGCTACGGTTATAGGCAGCAACTTCGCTAGTGCCCCGCTTAACATCAACCCCAACGCATCAGGTAACATCACCAACCAAACTATCGAGGTTCGATTGGTGCGCACCGTAAGCCAAGGGTCTTTTAGTGGTAGCGTTGCCTTAACTAGTACAGGAGCAACCCAGGTTGACGTATCGATAAATGCCAATAACCCTACCGGGGCAATTTCTGATATTTCGCTCACCAATTCAATCTTAAGAGAATTTAGTACTTCACCGACTATACCGTCCAGCATCCAGTCATATACAGTGTCGGCCGATAACTTGCTGCAAGACCTGACCATTACCGCGCCACAGTTCTTCCAGATTTCGCTCACTAATAACCTAAGCGCTCCGGGAGGATTTAACTCGTTGGGTACTGTTACCGGCAACTCTATCGTGCTGCCTCGCATTACAGGTTCGTCGACGCCTTCGCAGAATAATGATGTAGAGCTAACGACAATATATGTGCGCTACTACCCACCAGCTGCTCAGACCAACCGTGGCCAAGTTGTTACCAATAGCAGTGCACCGGCTGAGACGCAATACGTAACAGTGAACGGCTCGAGCGAGCCGGAAGTAAACGTTCGTGGTACTTTTACGGAGGTTTTAAACCAAGTGAAGGGTACGCAGTCGGCAGCTCAGTCATTGGTGATTGTTGGCGCACGTCTCAACAGCAGTGTAGTGTTGCGCGTGCCCCAGGACCCCGAGCCTCCTACGACGGCTTCTCCTCTGAATCCTAGCCGTACTCCACAGTTTCAGATTTCGCGGGTTGCCGACTTCTCGGACATCGGTACAACGAACAATCCCACTGGTTATTCGCTTACACTCGTTCCAGACGGCAATGATAGTTTGGCTCGTATAACGCTGTATGCCCGTTACGCTCCCACACGGGTGGGCTCAAGCTTGGCCGACTTGCTTTTCCGTACGCCCGACCTGGGAGGAAATGTGGAATTTGATCGTAGGCCTAATGCTCGTTTGCAGGGGCGTTCTATCGACGTAGAGCCTACACGTCAGTCTGGAGGAACTCTGACTCGTTCTTCGGATGGAAGAAGCGTTACAATCGTTTTTAAACAAGAGGATGGGTCAACATTTCCAGGTAATCCGGAGGCTGCCGGATTTGGTGAAAACAGGCTTATCATAGCTAGCCTTAACAGTACGCTGACGGCAGGTTCTTTCCCAGTAGATGCTACGCCTTATGATCCTAATAACAACGAGTATGGGGGGAATAACCCGAACAGTAGAATTAATGGTAACTATGTAGTATTTGCTAGTTCGGCTGCCACGGCTACTATCACGGGTCTGGACCCCAATACCACTTATTATTTCTTCGGATTTGAATACAACAACGACCAAGTTGGAGGGGCCGAGAACTACAAAACGCCAAACCTACCTATTGGAATACAATTGCCACTACCTGTTCAATTGGTAGACTTCACAGCGCAGTTGCGTAAAAGAAAAGTAAACCTGCAATGGGTAACTGCATCTGAGAAGAACAACCGCGGCTTTGAAGTTCAGCGGAGCCAGAATGGCAAGCAATTCTCAACTGTGCTCTTTAAAGAAGGACACGGTACCACTTCTTCGCGCAGCACTTACGAAGCCATTGACGAGCAACCGCTACCAGGTGTGAGCTATTATCGTCTCAAGCAAATTGACAACGATGGCAAGTTTGTATACTCGCCTGTTGTTACTGTGAAGAGCCAGAATGTAACGGAAGTTACTGCCTATCCTAATCCTACATCAGGTAAGTTGACTATCAGTTTACCACAGGAACAAGTTAGCGCTGCAGTAAACATTCGCATCACTGATTTAAGTGGGCGTATTGTGAAGACGCTGTCATTGCCTGCAACTAACGAAGTTGATTTGAGTGAGCTTAAGGCAGGAACCTATTTGATCACAGTAGTAACCGAGCATGAACAAACTACTCGTAGAGTGGTGAAGAACTAGGTATCACACCTATTACATTATACAAAAGCCTCCTTCATATGAAGGAGGCTTTTGCTTTTAATACACTTTGGTAATCAACGATGATGGCGACTAAATGATTAAAAGAATCCCCATCTGCCAGTTATAATAATCTAATAATGTAGAATCGGCTTGTGTTAAAATGATAGCATTCCGTTTTAGCATTCGCCTTACAAAAGTGTTTTATGATGAGATTATTTAAAATTTTTACAAGAAAACAGCGTGTGTAAACTATTGGTTATGAGCGTAAAATCATAATAGCTTAAATTTATATAGGTATAATTATAAACTAGTATTGTTAATTAACTTTGTTTAGACTTTATTTATAAAAAATTGGCCTATTCTACCTGCAGTTTTATGAATCGCACCTTTCCTCTTGCACAGAGCAACACAATTGCTGCCCTATTTTTTTCGACTTTACTGAGTCTAGTAAGCTTGGATACTCAAGCGCAAACACAAACTGTGGTTCAGAGCTTCAATGGCACTAATAACAATACAGATACAGAGTTAGGGTATGTAGGCAACCCTACTATAAGAGCTTTTAATGCACAGGGTGGCACAAACATTGGGTCTCCCTATTATGCTCCCACAACTGGAAGCACTAGTTCGTGGGGCGTAACTAACAGTACAGAAACTGTCTTATTTCGTCGCAGACAGACCGCAATTAGTTCAACTGGTAACTACATCCAATTTCGACTTGGAGCATGGGGCTCACAGATAGCGAGGGTCTGGACCAAGAAGATGAGGTAAATGTGTTCGTAAGCCTGAATGATGGGCAAACATACACTAATGTATTACGTGTAAGAGGAAAATCGGGGGAGGAGATGGGTTTTGGAATTTTACTTCAGGAACACAAAAGGTTGTCGATTTCAACCCCGCCAATACTACGGTATTTGTTACTGGGCCATCCGCCCCTGAAGGAGATGCGCCAGGCAACCGTAACTTGAATGGTAAGGGATACGATAATTTTCGTATTAATCTTCCATCAGGGATACAGTACATCAGGTTCTATATTATTGCTAACTGTGGTGAAAACGAGTTATGGACTATAGACGAAGTATCTCTCAATAGCAACAGCAGCTCCCCATTACCAGTTGAGCTAAAAAGCTTTACTGCAGCATTCTCAGCAAAAGGCACCCAGCTACAATGGGCAACGGCTTCGGAAAAGGATAACGCAGCTTTTGAAGTGCAACGTGGTGCCACGGCTGAGCAGTTTCAAACTATTGGCCGCGTCAGCGGGCAGGGCACTAGCAGCCAGGGGCATAGCTACTCGTGGGTGGACAAGCAGCCGCTGCCAGGACTGAGCTATTACCGCTTGCGTCAACTCGATTATGATGACACCGAATCTTTCTCGCCAGTAGCAGTGGTACAACAATCCACCGACCTACTCGCTGCTAGCTTCTCCCCTAATCCAAGCGCCGGATTTGTTACTCTGGCGCCAACTCTCGGCGACGTGCAATATCGAGTCCTTAATTCACTTGGGCAGTTAGTACTGACCGGCAAAGCAAGTGGCGGTAACAAAGTGGACTTGCAGTCATTGCGAACAGGCTCATACTTTCTGGAACTACATTCAGCTAGTGGTCGCAAGATCGAGCGTTTTATACGCGAGTAGCAAGATATAGTCAGCATGAAAAAGGCCCGTCCATAGTAGGACGGGGCCTTTTTCATGCTGACTATATCTTGCTACCTATAGCAGCATTCATATTTATGTTATTTATACTGAGAAGCTCTCGCCGCAACCGCAGGTGCGAGAGGCATTGGGGTTGTCGAAGTAAAAACCTTTACCGTTGAGGCCATCGGAGAAATTGAGTTCGGTACCGGCTAAGTAGAGGAAGCTTTTCATATCCACTACTACCTTCACTCCCTTATCCTCGAACTCCTGGTCCATGGGTTTCACTTCGTTATCGAAGTCGAGCTTATAGCTCAAGCCCGAACAGCCGCCGCCGGCCACCGAGGCACGCAAGCGGTAAGTTGGATCTAGCTCAGCATCGTGCATGAGCTTCTCAACTTTTTCTTTGGCTTTATCAGAAACGGTGATCATGGGGTTGGTATTCGGTGATTGTTAGTTGAACAGTAAACAGTAGTTAAAACAAAAAAGTACCCGTTTCAACTACTTATGAAGATGGGTTTAAGACTACGCTGAATACAGTGATGGTATTCAAATCGCGGCCGTAGTAGAGCTTATCGAGAGCTTCGTAGGCATTATGGGCACGGAAATAAGAAGTTTGCAACTCCTTATCGCCACGGGCGCGCCATTGAATGGTATACGAGCTTTCAGTGTCGCGGTAGCGCTGTACGTAGGTCAGCATCTTGCGCAATGCATCCAGCTTATCATAACCCGTTTCGTAGCGAAACAAGAAGCTTTGCTGGTGGCGCGGGTTTACCGTGATAAGATCTAGCCGAGTCAACCCATCCAACTGTCGGAACTCGAAAAGTAAGCTACCCGGGCCTATGCCCAGATATTGCTCTATCTGCTGCTGAATACGAGCACTTTCAACGTGTATGTCGGAAGCAGAGACGTCCATTGTTAAGAACTAGCAAGTAGAAGTTAGGAGCTAGAAAGTAGCGTATCAGCTGACTAAAGCAAATACATTCTATCTTCTAGCTCCTGAACATTGCTACTCCGTTAGTGGTGCGCCTTAGCTTCTTCCAGAGCGGGCAAGCCGTTCTTCACGCGGTAGTCGTTGATGGCCGACTTGATGGCATCTTCGGCTAGCACAGAGCAGTGGATTTTAACGGGCGGCAAAGCCAACTCTTCCACAATCTCCATGTTGTCGATGGCCAGTGCCTCGTCAACGGTTTTACCTTTCAGCCACTCCGTTGCCAACGACGACGACGCAATAGCCGAGCCGCAACCGAAGGTCTTGAACTTGGCATCGGTGATGGTATTGGTGGTTTCGTCCACCTCGATTTGTAGACGCATTACGTCGCCGCACTCGGGAGCACCAACGAGGCCGGTGCCCACGTTTTTCTTGCTCTTGTCCAGCGTACCTACGTTGCGAGGATTGCTGTAATGGTCAATTACTTTATCGGAATAAGCCATGGCTTTTTTAAGAATTAGATTTCAAAGTTCAGAATCCAGAATGTAGGACGGAGGGTTACAGACTCATTGAGTAGCAAGCTCTCCGTCCTAAGCTCTAAATTTTAATGTTCAGCCCACTCAATCTTGCTCAGGTCAATGCCTTCTTTGAACATCTCCCAAAGCGGCGACATTTCGCGGAGCTTGGTTACCGCTTCTTTTACGTGGTTAATAGCGTAATCGATTTGCTCTTCGGTAGTGAAGCGGCTCAAGCCAAAGCGGAGAGAGCTATGGGCGAGGTCGTCACTCAAACCTAGTGCCTTCAATACGTAAGAAGGCTCCAAAGAAGCTGAAGTACAGGCCGAACCCGAAGATACTGCCAAGTCTTTTACTCCCATCATCAAGCCTTCGCCTTCTACATATTTGAAGGAAATATTGGTAACGTGCGGCAGGCGGTGCTCCCGTGAGCCATTGACGTAGCTTTCTTCAAGCGTCAGCAGTTCACGCTCCAACCGGTCGCGCATAGCGCTTAGGCGTTGGGTATCAGCCACCATTTCAAGGCGAGCTAATTCACAAGCTTTGCCTAGACCCACAATGCCGGGTACGTTCAGCGTGCCTGAGCGCATACCGCGCTCATGGCCACCACCGTCCATCTGGGCCGTAACCTTTACCCGTGGGTTTTTGCGACGCACATACAGCGCTCCTACACCCTTGGGGCCGTACATTTTGTGAGCTGTGAAAGCCATCAGGTCGATGCCATCGGCAATTACGTCCACCGGAATCTTGCCAACAGCTTGCGTGCCATCCGTCATGAACAGCGCGCCGTGCTTGTGCGCAATAGCGGCAATTTCACGAATCGGCTGAATGGTGCCGGTTTCGTTGTTGCCGTACATAATAGTCACCAGAACAGTCTGGGGAGTCATGGCGGCCTCTAGCTCTTCGAGGCTGATAAGGCCTTCCGAGTTTACAGGTAGATACGTAACGCGGCCACCAAGCTTCTCAATGTGCTTGCACGTATCAAGCACCGCTTTGTGCTCGGTGGTGGCAGTGATAATATGATTGCCTTTCTGGGCGTACATCTCGAATACCCCTTTGATGCCGAGATTGTCGGACTCGGTGGCACCTGAGGTGAAGATGATTTCCTTGGCATCACAGTTGATCAGTGCGGCAATTTGGTCGCGGGCATAGTCAACAGCTTCTTCAGCAGCCCAGCCAAATGGGTGGTTACGAGAAGCAGCATTGCCGAATACTTCCGTCAAGTAGGGCATCATCGCCTCCAGAACCCGAGGGTCGAGGGGCGTGGTAGCGTTGTTATCGAGGTAGATAGGGAGCTTGAGCATGGTGCACAATCAGGTTGCAGTGGAAATCCGGTAATCAGAGGCAACCAAAGAAAACCAGTGTAGATTCATTCGAAAGTAGAACACAGAAATCAATGAAGTGGTTTTACTTTGCTGCTGCAAAAGTAGAACAAATCCAAAGAAGCCGTACTATAATTGGCGGCCCTTCATATGCTAACGAATCTCGAACACGTAGGCTTAGCTGTGCAAGACCTCGAAAAGGCTACTGCTCTGTACGTTACTTTGCTAGGACAAGAGCCTTATAAGCGCGAATACGTAGCAAGTGAGGCCGTTGATACAGTTTTCTTTCAGGTAGGAAATTCCAAGATCGAATTGCTAGCCGGAACCTCCCCGACAGCGCCATCAGCAAGTTTTTGAGTAAGAAGCCCGAAGGCATTCACCATATTGCCTTCGAGGTAACCGATATCCGAGCGGAAATGGCACGGCTACGTGAAGCAGGTTTCGAATTGCTTAACGCAGAGCCCAAGCCAGGGGCAGACAACAAGCTCGTGTGCTTTGTACATCCGAAGAGCGCCAATGGCGTATTGGTGGAGTTGTGCCAGTCGATCTGAGTTGCTGACTGTTTTAGGTTGATTGCTAAGATCAAAAACTACTAGCAAACAATTCAGCAACCAACATTCAACAAGCAAGAGTTAACAACCAGCAATCAATCTAACCTATGAGTAGCTTTTTCCGTCAGGAAGTGGATGCCGCCGTGGATGCCTTGCTGTTGCAGCAAGTAATTCTGTACCCAACCGATACGGTGTGGGGGTTGGGTTGTGATGCAGAAGTGCCGCCAGCCGTAGAACGCTTGTATAAGTTAAAGCAGCGCCCGCCTGAAAAATCATGCATCGTGTTGGTGGCAGACGAGGTAATGTTTGCGCGCTACGCCGCCGTGGTACCATCGCATCTGCCGATGCTACTCGCGGCGCAGTCGAAGCCTACCACTTATGTAGTACCTGGCAGCCGTCATTTAGCGCCCAACTTGTTGGCTGCCGATGGCACGATCGGGCTGCGGGTGGTGCTCAACGATGAATTCTGCCACAAAGTAGTTCGGCGACTAGGGCACGGGCTGGTATCTACTTCGGCCAACTTAAGCGGTGAGCCGACGCCGGGGCTGTACTCGGAAGTGAATCCTACCTTGATTCGTAACGCTGACTACGTCGTGAATTGGCGCCAAGACGAAACAGCCCGAACCACGCCCTCACGGGTAGTTCGGGTGCTAGACGATGGGGCATTGGAAGTATTGCGTGACTAGAACCGGAGTACCGACACTTCTTTTGATTTTAAATAGAATGATAGTGTGAGGCCAAGCTTAACCAACTAAACCAGTGACAAGGCTAGTAATTATCGGCGCCTTGAAGTCTAGCCAACTATAGTTAGCGGCAACAGTAAGTGGCTATTTGGTAAGAATTGAGGTAGGTAGTTCAAGGTTCAGCTTATTTGCCTGCATCCGGGCCCGGTAGCGCCGTACCGTACGGGAAATAAGAATGGAGCCAAGTAGAGTAGGGGCAATCCAGCCTGCCAATCCAAGCCAGTGAGGGGCGTCGGCAGGTAGCCAGTGGCCTAAGTTCACCACAACAAAGGCCGTTGCCGCAGAGATATAGGAGCCGCCCATGCGGACAAAGTGACGAAATATCCAGGGTTCAGAACTAGATAGCTGTTGAGTGCGCAGTCCACGCCACGTGTCAAGACCTGCAAACAAGCAGATCAACCCCCGAAGAAAGCAAAAAGAACTGCTTGTAGCCACACACCAACCACTATCATAGACAGGCCTACCACGGACGAGCCGGCGCCTAAAGCTAAGTCGGCAACTTGGAGCACGGAGCTGTGCCGACGGGCGGCTCGCCACCCAGTGAAGCTGAGGTAGAAGCTCAGAACGGCTACGCCCGTCAGAAATAAACGGCCCTGCGTGAGAGGTTGAAATACACAGAGCAGCACAGCCGTAGCGGCCACTGCCACCATGCAATACGTGTAGACCCGGCCGACCCGTACGTGCAACGCCCCACCTTTGCGGCCTAGCATGGGCACTAAACCGGCGAGTAGGGCAATGGTGCCCGCCGCAATATGAACGCCCAGTGCCGAGCGGATAAACAAGGAGGTAGTGGGCAGGGCGAAGAATGGGGCGAAATACATAGCATGCAGCCAGTTAGCGGTGAACCAGATGGAATGATGTGAACTTCAACCTTAGTCGTTCGCCAACCAATTGCAAGTCTCTGAAGTGTAGTTTATGCTGGATGGAGTGTAGAGAATAGCTACTGAGTTTGTTGGGTTGTCACCGTAAGCGCGCAGTAGCTAACTAAAGACTTAGCGCACTTAGCGCAATAGTGATGAGTGTTGAAAAGAGTACAGGTAGCCTGCTGTTTTGTTGAGCTAGGCCAACTACTTCCTGCTTTCAATTCGATACTTAGCGGACGGTTGCCGAACTTTGCCGCATGAAAACCCCGCAGCTTCCCGATCTACCTCTGTTCCGAACTATTGCTGATGCCGCCGGCGAACTAGGTTATCCGGCCTATATTATTGGCGGATTCGTGCGGGACTTAGCGCTGGCGCGCGAAAGCAAAGACGTGGATGTAGTGTGCGTCGGCGACGGTATTCGGCTGGCGCAGGAGGTCGGGCGCAAGTTACCCGGCCGGCCTCGCGTAACGGTGTTCAAGAACTTTGGAACGGCGATGCTGCCCACGCCGGAAATCGAAGTGGAGTTTGTGGGGGCCCGTAAGGAAAGCTACCGCGCCGAAAGCCGTAAGCCCGAAGTGGAAGCTGGCACCCTAGAAGAAGACTTAGCCCGCCGCGACTTTACTATCAACGCCCTCGGTCTAAGCTTGAATCCGGCCGACTTCGGCGCCCTCGTGGACCGCTACGACGGCATGGGCGACTTGCAACGCCGCACTATCCGCACCCCCTTGACCCCGACATCACCTTCTCCGACGACCCGCTACGGATGCTGCGCGCTATCCGGTTTGCTACTCAGCTGGATTTCGACATCGAGCCCGACACGTATGATGCGTTGTCTCGCAATAAGGAGCGCATCAAGATTGTGTCGCAGGAGCGAATAACCACTGAATTGAACAAGATCATAATGGCGCCGAAGCCGAGCTATGGCTTCAAGCTGCTGTTTCAGTGCGGCTTGTTGCAGCTCATCTTCCCGAAGATGGCGCAGCTCTATGGTGTAGAGAAAGTAGGCCAGCACGCTCACAAGGATAATTTCTACCATACCCTGCAGGTACTCGACAACGTGGTAGCGGCCGGCGGCGACCTATGGCTGCGTTGGGCCGCCATCTTGCACGATATCGCCAAACCCGCTACCAAACGCTACGACAAGCGTGTGGGCTGGACCTTCCACGGGCACGAAGACAAAGGTGCCCGTTGGGTGCCCGGCATCTTCACTGACCTCAAGCTGCCGCTAGGGGAGGAGATGCGCCAGGTACAAAAACTGGTGCGTCTGCACCTGCGCCCTATCGTATTGTCCAAGGAGATTGTAACTGATTCGGCGGTGCGCCGCTTGCTCTTCGAAGCAGGCGACGACATCGACCGCCTCATGCTGCTCTGCCGCGCCGACATTACCAGCAAAGACTACGACCGCAAGAACCGCTACCTGCGCAACTTCGATGTAGTGGAGGAAAAGCTAAAGGAAGTAGAGGAGAAAGACCACTTGCGCAATTTCAAGCCTGTTATCACGGGCGAAGTCATCATGCAAACCTTTGGCTTGAAGCCTTCCCGCGAAGTAGGCGAGCTAAAGGATGCAGTATTAGAAGCCATTCTGGACGGCAAAGTTCGCAACGAATACGAGGACGCATTTGCGCTACTGTTAGAACTAGGACAGCAGAAAGGCTTGGAAGTAGCACAATAGCAAAGCGGTGAACGAAAGGCTTAAGCTCTTCCGTTCACCGCTTTGCTATTGAATTAAAAAATTGAGGAAGCCCTTCGCCGTTCGGTTGCAGCACAAACGGCGAAAGAACTTCCTCGGGGGTCTGCCTTTCACTCACCAGAAAAAATGGACCCTCTTTATCGTTTCACCAGCAACATAGATGCTGGCTTTATAGTGAGCGTTGCCTCACTCACTATATATTTTTTGTAAGCTATTCTTCCAGTGCAAATTGCTTGCAGTAGATGGCAGTTCGGTGAAGGCTAGGCCCTACGCGTTAATCTTCGACTGAGCGTACGCTGGAAGCACCAGTAGCATCTTTCGTTACGTCGGAAGGGTTGCCGCTGTATTCGATTACACTAGCTCCAATGGCGTCGGCCTTCAGGCTCTCCGTGACGCGCACGCGGGCTTTGCTGCCGCCTACCATGTCGATGTCGGCTCGGCTGGCCGTGAACTCGGGAGCATCTAGTTCGCAGCCACCAGCTCCGTCAACACTTAGGGCATCCGCTTTGCCTTGCAGCGAAGCGCGGCAGGCACCAGCCAAGTCAATGTCTAGGTTGTTGAAGTCGCCTTGCAGACGGAGCTGGCTGGCACCAGCTTGCTCTACTTGAAGGTCGCCGGTGCCGAAACCCTGCACGTCGGCCTGAGAAGCACCCACCAGTTCCAGTCGATCCAACTTAGGCGTTTCGATAGTTACCAACACTTTATCGGCACCTCTCCATTTGCCGCCGCTCATGAAATTGCGGTTGCGAGACCGAACAACCAGCTTGCTGCCTTCTCGCTCTACACGCAGATCATCGAGGTGAGAGGTGTTGCCAGCCGCCTTCACTTGATACGTGCTGCCCGCCCGAATCACCACGCGGTAGGGACCTATGACGCTCACTCCATCGAAGCCCTCCTCGTCGTAGGTGCGGCGGCCGGAGCCGTAGCTGTCCTCGTTGGTGTCGAAAGCTGTGGAGCCACCGAAGTCGAGGTTGATGTTTGCCTCATCATCGTTATTGGTCTCAGTATCAGTGTCTTCGTCACTGTCATCTACTTCATCGGCGGGGCAATTGATGCATTCCAACTTGTTGCCGCGCATGCGGAAAGTGCGCTCTTCAATGTTTTCGGGGGTACGGTCGCCTACAAAGTCGTCATCGTCTAGCCAGTTCGCAAATCCTTCACTGAGGTGGAAGGTCCGGTCGCGGGGCAGGCGGACGGTCAGTTCCAACTCCTGGTCGCGGTAGCGGGCATTAGGTTGGAAAGAGAAATGGTCGTCGAAAATCAGGGTCGAGTCGCCGCGAGTCCGGACGGTATAAGCTACGGTGGTAGCAGCCGTGTTGCTGGCATCAGCTTCGGAAGAGCCTTTGGCTGAGAGGTGGCGTATCACTTCCACTGCCCGGCCACTGTCGGCGGCGGCTAGGTCTACATTTACCCACTGGTCCCACTCACGGTCTACTTGGCGGGTTTCGAGGCGCAGCACGCGGGCCCGGAGGGCAGGATACTGCTGGCTTTGCTCTACATCGGCGCCGTACTGAAACTCCCGACTCTGGCGAGCTGCGGCCACCGTGACACCAATGATGCTCAGCAGCCACAACCCGAACAACGACCAACCCATGGTGCGGCTCAGAACGGCGCGGCGCATCAGCAACCCGACGCCGAGCAGCAGCATAGCTAGGGTAGGAATACCGAAAGCCACGAAACCTGAGAGCAAGGCCCAACCGGGCACACCATTTAGGAACACATGCGCGGGCACGTCGCCGGCCATGATGTTTTGCGAGTCTGGAATCAGGCCTATGCCCACACCCAAGATAACAACCAGGGCCAGCAGGAAGCTAAACCCGAGTATGGCGAGTAGCACCCCGGCCACGATGCGTATGGCGCTGCCTACAAAGTTGAGCAAGGGGTTCAGGGCGCCAGCTAAGTCCTCGAAAAAGGTGCCTACAGGGCGGTTGTTACCCGTACCGGCTTCAAAGGCGTTGTTTCGCACATTGCTATCAATACCCGACAGCGTTACGGCGTCGCCACGCATGCGCATCTTTTCCGAGATGGTCTTGGCCTCGGGTACCAGAATCCAAAGCAGTGGATACAGGATGAAGGAAATGCCTCCTACAAACAAGCCCGCAATAAACAGCACCCGAATCAGCGTCACATCTGAATTAAGGTAGGCGGCGAGGCCAGCTGATACGCCCCCAACTTTGCCGTTGTCGGTGTCGCGGTAGAACTTCTTGTAGCTCCGGTCTTCCTGCTCCGGCGTGGCATCATAGCGCTTAGGTAGCGCAATCCAGAGGATGATGTAGGAGATGACGGATAGCGCAGCTAGCTTCTCGCCCACTTCCTCTAGCCAGCCAAGATCGTTGAAAGCCAGGGGTATTAGAATGAGCAGCCCCAGAAAACCCAACCGGATCCAGAGAGGATTGATAGCGAAGTAGCGGGCAATACCGCCAGCTACCCCGGCCACTTTGCGGTTGGCCATGTCGCGGTGGAGGCGGCGGGGCTCGTCGGTAGTGGTGGTAGTGGTATCCGTAGTGGTGCTACTGGTGCTGGTATAGCTGGTTTTGGTACCGGCGCTGGTGTAAGTGCCGGCAGCCGTGCCGCTAGCTACAGCGTCGGCGAGCAGCTCGTCGTCGTCCTCGGCGTCTTCGGCGCTTTGGAAGTCGCTCACGCGGCCCATTTTGGCGGTCATAGCCTGCACGTCGTCCAGCGAAATCACCTGCTTGATGCCGGAGAGGCGAGCAGCGAAGATTTCGGCAATACGGCCTTCGATGTCAGCCACGATTTCTTCGTGGCCACGATAGCCGCTGAAGTGGGCTTTTACTTCGGCCAAATAGCGGCTCAAAACTTCGTAGCCGTCTTCCTCAATGTGGAAGATGATGCCTTGGAGGTTGATGCTGATGTTCTTTTTCATCTCAGTCAGGGGCTGCAACTAGTCGGAAAAAAATCGGGAGGAAGGGCCGGGTGCTACAGCACGACCGGTACGGTGCTCCCGTTGGCGGAAGGCTTTTGGCGGATGATGCGGATGGAGTCCTGTACTTCTTCCCAAGTAAGGCGCAACTGTTGCAGGAAGTCCTGCCCGCCATCGGTGAGGGTGTAGTACTTGCGCGGCGGGCCACTCATCGATTCCTTCCAGGTATAATCGAGCAAGCCGGCATTCTTGAGGCGCGTGAGCAGCGGGTAGAGCGTCCCCTCCACCACAATCATGCGGGCTTGGGTTAGTTCTTCGAGCATATCGGACGCATATACCTCGCCGCGGGCGATAATCTCCAGGATGCAGAATTCCAGAATTCCCTTCCGCATCTGCACTTGGGTGTTCTCTACTTTCATGGGCTTGAGGCGGTAGTCGGTGAAGAATGAGTCAAAGATAATGGAAGGTACTATGTAACGCAAGGTACTGTTGAAAATAATTTTCGAGACAGAGGATTACTCGCTTCAGAAAGAATAGGAAAAGGCAGATTTAAGGCCCCTAGGCGGTTTTCACCCGTTAGCACATTGGTGCAAAAGGCAGTGAGCGCACACTTAATTGAGTGTTTGAGTTAATGTCAATATGGTGTTGAAGTATTTTGTCACTTCGCATAGCAGCCAGATTACTTAGCTGCCGTCCTCACCTTAACTCATTGGTAATAGGCTAATTTATGAGGCATGTAAAGCGTGACGTACTAATATGTAGTACCTTGCGTTGAAAAGCGGACTACCTGTTTTTAGCCCATTTTTCCATGAAACACTTCTTCTATACTACTGCGCTGCTATTCGGTGCCAGCGGCTTGCTGTTTCTCGCGCCCACGGCTGCTTCGGCCCAGGATACAACCCCAAAGTATAGCAACGAATTTCTGAATATTGGTGTCGGAGGTCGGGCGTTGGGTATGGGTAAAGTACAAGTTAGTCTTGCCCAGGATGCTACTGCTGGCTATTGGAACCCAGCAGGTTTGCTTAACCAAAAAGCGAAGTACGATGCCGTTCTGATGCACTCCGAGTTGTTCTCGGGCATCGTTAAAAACGACTACGCGGCCTTCTCCATGCCGCTCGACGACAAAAGCGCCATTGGCATTAGTGCCCTGCGCCTCGGCGTCGATGACATTGCGGACACACGCAACCTGATCAATGAGTACGGCTACATTCAGTACGACCAAATTCGCTACTTCTCCGTGGCCGATTACGCAGTGTTGCTGTCCTATGCCCGCCGGATTGGCAACATCGAAGGGCTTAAAGTCGGCGCCAATGCCAAAATAGTGTATCGCAACGTCGGTGATTTTGCCAATGCGTGGGGCTTTGGCATTGACGCGGGAGTGCAGTACGACAAAAACGACTGGCACTTCGGCCTCATGGCCCGCGACATCACCACTACGGTCAATGCCTGGACCATCAATTCGGAGAAGCTGAACCCCGTGCCAGGGGACCCTACCGTAATACCAGCCAACAGCACCGAAGTGACGCTGCCACGCTTTGTGCTTGGTGCGGCCCGGTTGGTAAAGCTACCCGGCGAGTTTACTGCCTTGGCGGCTGTCGATTTGGAATTGACCACTGACGGGCAGCGCAATACACTTGTATCAAGCAAGCTGGCCAGCATTGACCCGCGGGCGGGCTTGGAAGTTGGCTTCAAGAATTTGGTGTTTCTGCGGGGTGGTGTGAGCAACTTCCAGAAAATCAAAGCATTTACCAACAAGGAGGAGTGGAAAATGCAGCCCAGCCTTGGAGTAGGAGTGGCCTTGAGTGGCCTGCGTCTGGATTTGGCCTTGTCACAACTAGCCATTGAGAAGCTTGGAGGCCGCACGCAAACCAACAATCTCATCGTGTCGCTCGGCTACGGCATCAAGTAAATGATGTGCGGTTGGTGGGGAAGTACCTGTAAATCTCTCAGTGATTATCCAGTCTAGTAGCTACGCTATTACCCAGTTTACTCTATGATGAAACGATACTATTGCAAGCAACTTCTAGGTTTGTGTGGTTTGCTACTAACGTGGCTGCTGGCAGCAAACTCGGCAGTGGCTCAAAATGCGAGTCTGTTTGGCAACGAATGGATAGTGCCAAGCCAGCAGTACTACAAAATCAAAGTAACCAAAGACGGCCTTTATCGCCTCGACCAGCAATATCTAGCCCAGGCAGGCATTACCGGCGTGAACCCCCAGCGGATTCAGCTGTGGCGGCGGGGCCAGGAGGTAGCTATTTACGCCGGTGGTAACCAAAGCACCCTGGATGCCACCACGTTCTTCGAGTTCTACGGCCAGCGCAACGATGGTAAGCTCGACCGCGCCTTCTATAAAGGTGGTGCGGCCGCCCAACCCCACGACCTTTATAGTCTCTACACCGATACCGCCGCGTACTTCCTTACATGGTCGGCCACGACCAACGGCAAACGGATGACGCAGGTAGCTACTACGCCTAGCGCCACGCCGCATCCCACCCGCCTAGCTCAGCGGCAAGTATTGTTCAACGGTAACCCGGTGCAAGGGCAGTTTGCCTATGTGAACGACGAGCCATTTGTGAACGTGTACCAGCCTTGGGGTGAAGCCGGCGAGGGTTTCTTGTCGGTCCGGTTTGGTGGCAATAGGGGAGCCGTAACCGCCAACATGGTTTCCGACTCGGCTTGGGCGGTGGCGCGCACAGCCGGTACCTTGCCCCAAGTTGAACTCCTGTTTGTAGGTGCTTGGAGTGGACCACACACCGTGCAGGTAACGGTTCGGCAACCAGCCACCAACACCGAACGGGTGGTAGGTTCGATTTCGTTTAATGGCTATGAAAAGCGCTTGTTTCGGTATGCCTTGCAACCTTCCGATATCAACTCGGCGGGAGTAATTTGGACCTATGCGCGAGGTACCAATACTCCCCCCGCAACGCAGCAATATGGCTTCCGGGTGGGCTTTGTTCGCTATACCTACCCACAAGCAAGTCGGTGGCGCTCCGGGCTCAAGCAGATGGCCTTCCTCAACGATTCCACGCTAGCAGGCCCGGCTTATTACACCGTAGACAGCTTGCCCTCGACGGTACGCGGCTTCGACCTAACCGATATCAACAACTTGCAGCGGGTGGAAGGTGTAGCATTGGCTGGTCAGCAGCGGGGCTACACCTTCCCGAGTGCTACCACCAGCCAAACGCGCCGCCTACTGCTCGCCGACGAAGCACAGACTGCCGTGCCACGGCCCGCCGTGCGCGTACGTTTCCGAACCCTGAATGCGGCTAGTTCCAACTTCCTGATCATCAGCCATACCGCGCTGATGCGGCCAGTAGGCAACATCGCCAATCCGGTGCGCGCCTACGCCGAATACCGTCACTCAGCAACTGGCGGCCGTTACGATACGGTAGTGGTGACTTCCGAGCAACTCTACAACCAGTTTCACTATGGCGAGAAATCGGTGATGGCTATGCGCAACTACGTGCGCTGGGAGCTAGCTAACTCGCCGGCCAACCAAACCAACTATCTACTCTTGTTAGGCAAAGGGTTGATAGTTGGGGAGTATAGCCGAAGCCAGTTGGCCCCCGCTATCGACTTGGTGCCTTCCACTACCCGTAGTGGCTCCGATAATTTTCTTTCGGCCGATTGGGAAAACGACCAGTACGTTGCCCGAATGCCTACCGGGCGCTTGTCTGCCACGCAGCCTCAGGAAATCATTCGGTATCTAAACAAGCTTAAAGAGCATGAAGCACTAGGCGCGGTGCCTTGGCGCAAGCATATTGTGCACATGGGAGGTGGTACGGATGCAGGCGAGTACTCTTTGTTTGAGAACTACATCGACAAATACAAACAGCTAGCTGAGAAGCCACTATTCGGTGGGCAAGTAGTGAATACCTACCGCCGCCGCTTGTCTGGAGGCACCAACTTCCCAGTGAACATCACACTAGCGCCCGAGGTTAATGCGGGCGTGTCACTGGTTACGTATTTTGGGCACGGATCAACGTCAGACTTCGACCTCAACTTTGGTGACCCCACTGAGCCGGGCAAAGGGTACAACAATCCGGGAAAGTACCCGGTATTTTTACTGAATGGTTGTGCAGCCAATGCAGTAGACCGGAATACCAACGTCAAGACTGTTTCCGAAAACTGGATTTTTGCGGAGAACAAAGGTGCAGTAGGCTTCATGGCGGCCTCCGACGAAAGTTTCGCTTATGATCTAGATGCTTTTACTACAGAGTTTTATAAAGTAGCCTTCAATGAGCCTGCTTGGTACGGTAAGCCGATACCCGTGTTGCAGGCCGAAGCTGCCCGGCGGATGCTAATCACAACGGGCGGCGCTCCTTCTACTATTGCGCAAGCCCTGATCAATACGTGGCTTGGCGACCCTGCATTGCGCTTTTTCTCGCCTGAGCGGCCCGACTTTGTTACCAGCAATAACGACCTACAGATTCAATCTACTGGTTCCGGGGCGGTACAGGCTTCTTCTCCCAATTTCAAGCTGTTGGTCCGCGTCAGTAATCCAGGCAAAATCACCTACGATGCGTTGGAAATCCGGATCACGCGAACGTATTCGGCAACTAGTACGGGTACACGCCCTCCGGATATTATTACCCGCACGGTACGCCAAGCATGGCATGATACCACCTACACGTTTGTATTAGATAATACCGGCAACGTATTCGGCGACAACCGCTTTGATGTAGCCCTCGATTACAATAACCGGGTTGCGGAAATAAGTGAAACAAACAATAGCGGCCAGATTACTTTCAACTTCCTGCAAGGCGGTGTAAGAACCATTTGGCCCCCAGAGTTTGCGATTGTGCCAGCAACCAACCTTCGTTTAGTGGGGCAGACCAACGACCCCAAAGGCGCCTCGCGAACCTATGAAATGGAACTAGATACGGTTCCAACCTTTAATAGCCCCCGCAAGCAAACCCGCACTGTCACAACCTCCTTGGTGCCTGACTGGCGGCCGACGCTGCCTACAACAGCCGGGCGCGATAGTGTGGTGTGGTACTGGCGGTTGCGCTTTCAGACGCCCACCGGAGACGAAAGCCCGGACTGGGCTACTAGTTCATTCCGTGTCATTCCGGGTAGTGCCGGTGGCTGGTCGCAGAGCCACCACGGACAATTCAAGCGCGACCAGTTAGTTGGCATGACGGTAGGCGCGCCATCAGGACGCTGGGATTTCGATGATGTGCAGGAGCCGATTGTGTTGACCACCCGCGGGGGCGGCACTGGAGCACCAACCTTCAACCAAGTATCCGACGGCATTAGCACTTCCACATCGCCTTATGTAGCAAACTGTGCTACGGCGCAGCCCAATATGATGGTAGCTGTATTTAGTGGCCGTACGCTGCGTCCGGTACGCAACGTAGCAGGTAGCTACGACTCCTGCGGTCAAGCCAACTTACGTTTCTACCATTTCGCTAGCAGTGCTACCGACAATATCAACACCCCGGCCCGGCAGGCCCAACTGCAAGCTTTGCTTACCAACGTGCAGCCCGGCGACTACGTGGCGCTGATTTCAATGAACAAGGTGAACTTCTCTACGTTCCCCACTTCGTTGAAGGCTGCATTTTCTTCTTTGGGCGCGCAACGCATCAACCAGTTGCAGGACGGTGAGCCATACGCCTTGCTGGTGCAGAAAGGGCCTAATCCGAGGGTAGTACGCGAAGCAACGGCTGACCCTGCTAGCTCCACGCCATCCATCAACCAAGTACTGATTCTCAACGACACGCTCCTAACCAGAGCGAGCAGCGGCAGAATCACGTCAACGCAGATAGGACCTGCGCGGCAGTGGCTGAACCTGTTCCATACCGTGCGTACGCCTGACGCCTCCGACAGCTACACGCTGAAGCTGATTGGCATTGACACTACTAACACCGAACGGGTGCTCGATGCCAACGTTACGAGCCGAAGTCTTGCGCTGGCTAATATCTCGGCCCAACAGTATCCATATTTGCAGTTGGTGCTGGAGCTGCGGGATACCCTAAACCGCACGGCACCGCAGCTAGAGCAATGGCTGGTAACCTATCAGGGAGTACCGGAAGGCATCGTGCGCCGCGACTTGGCTACGCCCGCCTCGGTATACGACCCAGCCAATCTAGCCAAGCAAGCAACTGAAACAGGTTTTATTACGGTGCCGGTGGTATTCCAGAACGTGTCGTCAATTGACTTCAGCGGCCCAATGAAAGCTAGAATTCTGTTGCGCAACGATGGTACTGGCGTAAAAGAGGCCTTGATAGATGTGCCCGGTGGTGTTTTGCGCGCTGACAGCCAAGTAAGCTTTGACGCAAAAGTGAATGTGGTAGGCCTGACCGGGACGCTCCGCGGCAATGTGGTGGTCAATCCAAGCCCGCGGGCCTTACCGGAGCTGTATGCCTTCAATAATGAGCTGGTGCTAGACCCTTTCCGCATAGACGACGGGAACGTACCTCCTACGCTCGATGTGGCCTTCGACGGAATACATATTCTCAACGGAGATATTGTGTCGCCTTCGCCAACCGTTACGGTGCAGCTGCGCGACGATGACCGACTACGCAAGATTAAGGATGCGAGAAACTTCGATGTGTTGTTGACGTCGCCTAATCAAACTACCGTCCAAGTTGACTTAACAGGCAACAACGTCCGGTTCAGCTCGGACTCAACGAAAGGAACAGCCCAACTTGAGTTGCGAATGGGACAAAACGCTCCCCTCGAAAATGGTATTTACACCCTGGAAGTACAAGGCCGCGACGCTACTGGTAAACCGGCGGCTCTCGAGCCGTACCGTATCACCTTCGAGGTAATCAACGAGTCTACCATTAGCAATATCTACCCATATCCGAACCCCGTTACCAGCAAAACCAAGTTTGTGTTCACACTAACTGGTAAGGAGACGCCGCGCGACATGAAAATTCAGGTGCTGACACTAACGGGTAGGGTAGTAAGGGAAATCATGATGGCCGAGCTAGGACCTCTGCGCATCGGTAACAACATCTCGCAGTATGCCTGGGATGGCACCGACGAATACGGCGACAAGCTGGCCAATGGTACCTACCTCTACCGCGTTATCCTGGATGAGCCACAGGACAAGTTCAGCCGCCGCCCTACTGGTGGCGACAAAGCCTTCAAGAAGGACTGGGGGAAACTGGTGATTCTACGCTAATAACGGCGGGATCTAACAAAGAGCCATTCAATAAATAAGCCCATGCTGCGCGAGCAGCATGGGCTTATCACTTTTTAGTAAGCTTATCTATCGACGCCGGAGTGTAACGAAGGTAAACGGGTAGGCATGCTTGTCGTCGGCTTCGTGTCGTTCGCGGGTTTCCTCACGCCACACAGCGTGGTCTAGTTCAGGGAAAGTGACATCACCTTCGAAGTTGTGATGTACCTCCGTCATATAAATGGTGTCGGCGGCGGGTAAAGCCTGACGGTAGATTTCCGCACCCCCAATAACGAACACCTCTTCGTCGAGTTGGCTGGCAAGCTCTAACGCTTCGGGCACGGACTGTGCTGTTTCGCAGCCGTCGGCCTGCCAGTCGGCTTGCCGCGTCACAATGATGTTGGTGCGGTTCGGCAGCGGCCGGCCAATGCTCTCGTAGGTACGCCGGCCCATCACGACCGGATGGCCCTGCGTGAGCTGCTTGAAGTGCTTTAAGTCGGCGGGCAAGTGCCAAATGAGTTGGTTGTCGCGCCCAATTACTCCGTTTTCAGCGGCGGCTACTACAAATGCAAGCATTACGTGTTGGTTGAACTATGAATGTTGGTGGTTGACCAGCTCCCTGGCGGCTAAACAATAGTCAGCGTAACCTACCAACTGCATACGGAGCTAACGGCCATTTGCTTATCAACCCTTTAGCAATTCAATATTAAATCCGCGGAGGAAATCAGCTATGAGCATGCGCTTTTTGCCTTCGAGTTGCACATCCAGCAAATCGAGTAAGCCATTGGCCGTTTGAACCCGCAAATACGTGCGGCCGTCGGTGTACCAGCGGCCGATGCCGCTAGTATCGGGGCCGCTGGCTTCCTCGTCGTCGAAGGGTTGGGCTTTGAAAACCTTGAGGGTCCGGCCGTCGGGCAGCTGCGTGAAGGCAGTAGGAATAGGAGAGAGGCCGCGCACCAAGTTGGCTAGCGCCGTGGCGGGCTGAGCGAAATCAAGGCGACCTGTTTCCTTCTGGATTTTGGGTGCGGCCCGGAGCGTATCGCTTTCAGCTTGCGGCAAGCTAGGCGCACTGCCAGCGGCAATGGCTTGTACGGTGCGCAAGGTTAAGGCAGCGCCCGTAGTTTTCAGCTTTTCATAGAGCGTCCCGAAATCATCGTCGGGGGTGATAGGCACCACATCCTGAAAGATAAGGTCGCCGGTATCAATTTCGTGCCGCAGAAAAAAAGACGTTACGCCAGTTTCGGTTTCACCGTGGATAAGGGCCCAGTTGATAGGCGCCGCACCGCGGTACTGCGGCAGCAACGAGGCGTGGATATTGATGGAACCCCGCGGCGGCATATTCCAAACCGCCTCCGGCAGCATCCGAAACGCCACGACCACCTGTAAGTCGGCCGCGTAGCTCTTCAACTCGGCCTGAAACTCTGGCGACTTGAGATTGGTAGGTTGAAGCACCGGCAACCCGTGCCGCTCCGCCGCTTGCTTCACCGCTGACTCCGCTAGTTGCCGTCCGCGCCCCGCTGGTTTATCCGGCGCCGTGACAACGGCCACTACCTCACAGCCCGGCCAGGTGAGCAAAGATTCGAGGGTGGGCACCGCAAATTCGGGAGTGCCCATGAAGATGATTCGGAGCATAGATGGTATGGCTAGCCAGTTGGATGGGGCTGTCGTTTGAAAGTTTCGTTGAACAGCCAGCCCTCATGCAACCATTCAGAGTTTAAGCTTAGGGGTACAGCAGATACTTCTTTCGCAGCGCCTGGTACTGAGTTAGGCCCGGCTCCCACGACTTTCGGATTTCTGCTTCCGACTTGCCGGCAATAATTTGCTCGCGCAGGGTGCGGGTACCCGTGAGTTGCTCGAAGTACTTGCCGAAAAACTTGTCTTTGGCCGTGCTCTGCTGGTAGAAATCAATCAGGTATTTCGGCGTGAACCCTACTTCATCACCAATTGACCGGAGGTCGAGGCCGTAGCAGATTTTGCCGTTTTGGGGCGGCGTAGGCGAGCCGGCGTTGGGCTTGGGAGTGAAGCTGAACGGGCGCGAAGCGGGCTGCGTGGGTGCCCCAATCACCTCGAACGGCGTGGTGGTGCCGCGGCCTACACTCACGTCAGTACCCTCAAACAAGCAGATGGTGGGGTAGAGTATTATAGAATGCTGATTGGGCAGATTGGGCGAGGGCGCGATGGGCAGGGCGTAGCGAGTGGCATGGGTGTAGCCCGCTACCGGCACCACCGTCAGGCGGCACTGCTTGCCGCCGGCCAGCCATTTCTCGCCATTAATCATCTTGGCAAGCTCACCCACGGTCAGGCCGTGTACCACCGGAATGGGGTGCATGCCCACAAACGACTTGTGCGCGGGCTCTAGCACGGGGCCATCCACGTACCAGCCGTTGGGGTTGGGCCGGTCCAGAATCATTACTTCCTTGTTCTGTTCGGCCGCGGCTTCCATCACGTAGTGCATCGTGCTGATGAACGTATAGAAGCGTGTGCCAACGTCCTGAATATCAAATACCAGCACGTCCACATCAGCCAGCATTTCGGGAGTTGGCTTTTTGGTGGCGCCGTACAACGAACGTACGGGCAAGCCGCTCCGAGCGTCTTTGCCATCCTTGATGGTGGCCCCGTCGGCGGCTTCGCCTCGGAAGCCGTGCTCCGGGCCAAAGATTGCCTTCACCGAAACTCCCTGTGCCAGCAATGTGTCCACCAGAAAAGCCTTGCCGACCCGGGCGGTCTGGTTGACCACCAAGCCGACCCGCTTGCCTTTCAATTGCGGCAGGTACACTTGAAACTGTTCGGCGCCCACGCGCAAAGCAGGCGCCGCAGGCGGAGTGTCGGTTATCACCTGCGGAGCCGAGGCAACGACCACGGTGGCGGGTGCGGAAGTGGTTGCGGGAGCGTTGGTGCAGTCGGAAAGCAACAGTGGGACACCAAGCAGTACGGCAAAGTTGAATATAGGCATCACAAAACGAAGCTAGGAAACTGGCCGTAGACGCGTAGCTTTACGGCAGTGAACATCTCGCGGTACATATCCCACAAGATTGACGGAGCCGACTCGGGGTCTTTTACTTCGTCGGTGACAAAGATAGCTATCATCAGCATTGCCCTTGGGCTGGCCGTGATGATTGTGTCGTTTTCTATTCTCGAAGGGTTTCGCAACGAGATTCAAAGCAAAATCTTCTCGTTCGGCGCGCACCTAACGGTCAGCAAGTACGATACCAACAACTCCATCGAGATTGAGCCCATCAGTGGTCCGGGCTTGGTGAAAGATTTGCGCCGGTTTCCGCAGGTGGCCACTATTCAGCCCTTCGCGCGCAAAACGGCCATCATCAAAACCAAGGACGAAGTGCTCGGGGTGGTGCTCAAAGGCATTTCAGAAGTGAATAGCCGCTCCCCCATGCGCAACAATCTGGTGGCGGGCTCTTTCATCAGCTTCCCCGATTCGGCGTCGAGCGACATCCTGCTCTCGCGCAAAGTGGCCGACAAGCTGCGGCTCAACGTTGGCGACCGGGTACTGTTCTATTTCATTCAAAACCCGCCCCGCGTCCGTCCGTTCCGCGTGAGTGGCATCTACCAAACCGGCCTCGATGAGTTTGATGAGGTGTATGTGATTGGTGATTTGCGGCAGATTCGGGAGTTGAATGCCTGGCCCGATTCATTGGTGGGTGGGGTGGAAGTGGTGCTAAAAGACTTCGAGCGGCTCGACCCCGTCGCCGAGGACATGTACGAGAACCTACGCTACGACCTCAAGCTCGACAAGATTACCGAGCAGTATGCACAGCTGTTCGATTGGCTACAATTGCTCAACCGCAACGTGGTGATTTTCTTGCTGCTCATCATCTTCGTTGCCACGTTCAACATGGTGGCTACCATCTTCATCATGATTTTGGAGCGCACCAACATGATTGGCATTTTGAAGGCCGTGGGAGCTACCGACCAGCAAATACGAAGCATGTTTTTCTTTCGGGGGCTAAGTCTGACGGTGCGCGGCATGATAGTCGGCAACCTAGTGGGCTTGGGTTTCTGCGCGCTGCAATACTACACCCACCTTATCCCGCTCGACCCCGAGAACTACTATATGGACCGGGTGCCCGTGTTCTGGGACCCCGCCATCTTGGTGCTGCTCAACGTCGCCACCTTTGCCACCTCCCTGCTGGCCGTCCTAATACCGACGTATCTAATTTCGCGCATCAAGCCTGTAGCGGCCATTAAGTTCGATTAAGACTGCAAGTCTGGAGGCAAAACCAACTGGCGAGGCCGGGTAGACGTTTCCTCGCGTCTACCCGGCCTCGCCAGTTATATACTATTCGTCGATGGCTAGACACCACATTAGGCGCCTCTGCACAATTCAGATTGCCTTAGGTCCTACGAAAGCCTAGGTTAAGCAGAAAGCCACTGACTCTGTAGAATCAGGTTTGGGTTGGGGCAGAGTTCGGCCCACTTTTCTTGTTCTTCAGGCAAGGCTACGCCGGGAAAGTCGCCGGAGAGGCCGAGCATATCGGATATGACCTGGAAGTGCAGGTGAGGAGGCCAGTCGCCGTTTTCAGGGGCGGGGCCTACTTCCGTGAAGATGGTGCCTTTCTCGATGATCATGCCGGGGCGCAGCAAAGCCGTTTCGCGGCGCGACAAATGGCCATAGAGGGTATAGAACGTTTCGTCTTCCAGCTCGTGCTGCAAAATGACCGTGGGGCCATAGTCGCCGAAGTTGTCATTGTCTTGGGTGCTGTGCACGATAGCGTCGAGTGGAGCCATGACGGGCGTGCCGGCGCGTAGCCATACATCGACACCTAAGTGCAGTGACCGAGCAGCCAAGGTAGGGCTGCCAAACAGACCGGGACTGCGACGGTAAATAATACGGTTTTCGAGGTAGCCGCCCACGCCAATGTGTGCTTCCTTTTCGGCTAGCAGCTGAGCCACTAAGGCCTCAAAGTCGGCAGTGTCGCGTAAGTCGGCGTCATGTAAGAGCGGGTTTTTGGCGGTGAAGTCGAGGCGAGCCACGTCGGGCGCGTTCAGGTCGACGGGCAGGATAGGGTGAAATTCGTGCTGATGACGCTCAAGAAGTTCGGCGAGCATAATAGATCAAGAAAGTGAACCGAAGAGAGAAGGCCCTACCATACGCTGAAATAAAGACGGCGGGCAGTACAACATCTTGTACAAGGCATCGTAGGGCTGCAAGCTAAAGCATCCAATACAGAATCCCGTACTTTGCAAAACCTGCAAACCCTCCGGGGTAGGGCATAGTTATCATTCTGCTTCACAAAACAAGCCTCTAGTTCCTGCGCACCCAATGAGCACACCGTACTTTTCACTCAACGTTGTCGAACTCACTCGGGAAACCGACGACGCTGTTACCATTCATCTCGAACATCCTAACCGCCAACTAATTGCCAGCGAAGCTGGGCAGTTTTTGACCCTGATACTCCCTTGCGGCCCTGGCGGTAAGAAAGAGCGCCGGGCCTACTCACTCAGCAGCACGCCTAGCGAAGCGCCGCGTTTATCGGTCACGGTGAAGCGGGTGACGGGCGGACTCGTCAGCAACTATCTGCTTGACACAGTACGGGTAGGGCAGCAACTTGAGGCAATGGCACCGCTGGGCAACTTCACGCTCAAAACCAGCCCCAAATCGGCTCGCTCGTTGGTGCTGATAGGCGCAGGCTCCGGCATCACCCCGTTAATGAGCATGCTAAAAGCTGTGCTCCGCGAAGAGCCGCAAAGCCACGTGCTGCTTGTATATGGCAACCGCAACGAGAAATCCGTGATTTTCAGTGAGCAGCTGCGGCAACTAGAAGCGCAATTTACGAGTCGATTCCAGATTGAGCACGTTTATAGCCAGCCGGTCGGGCCTGTATCGGCGCACCAGCACGTGGGTCGCCTGAACCGTACTACCTTGCTGCGCATCTTGGAGCAGCGCCATCAGTTTCCGGCTTCGCAGGCCGAATATTTTTTGTGCGGACCCGAGGGTATGATGGTGGAAGCCAAAGCGGCCCTCGACTTGTTGGGAGTGCCCGACAATCGTGTTCGTCGCGAAAGTTTTGTGGCCGCCGCCGAGACCCAAGAAACCACGGCCGCCCAGCCTAACGGCCACGGCGACGTTTCGGCCGATGACGACGACCAAATCAAGACCCGTAACGTAACCATCAACTACGAAGGCTCAGAGTATCAGTTCGAAGTGACGCCCAACCAAACTATATTGGAAGCGGCTCTCGATCAGGATATTGACTTGCCTTATTCTTGCCAAGCAGGGCTGTGCACCGCGTGCCGGGGCAAGTGCCTCTCGGGCAAAGTACACCTTGATGAGCGCGAAGGATTGTCGGATTCGGAAATGAAACAAGGCTATGTGCTCGTGTGCGTTGCCCATCCACTCACCAGCGACGTAGTAATCGAAATCGACTAAAATCTAACTTGGCGCGTTGCTATAAGTAGCCGAAACTTTCGTTTACGTCTCTTGGCTGTATCTCTGCTATTTAATCCCCCCACAATAGCGTTAGTCTAAGGTCTGTTGCTGCTCGCAAGACCAAACTGCACCGTACCGGAAAATTTTCCGTATATTCTTTCCTTATGACGCCTACTACTGAACTTGCTGCCGCTTCGGCCACCGAAACCCAGCGTCCGCCGCGGCACTACCTACCGGAAGATTTCCATGTGACTGATTGGGCAGCCCTGGAGCCGTTCTTCGTGGAGCTGCGCGAGCGGACCATCACTTCTGGCGTCGAGCTGGAACGTTGGCTGCTTGACCGTTCGGAGCTGGAAGCGGCCCTAAGCGAAGACTTGGCCTGGCGCTACATTCGCATGACCTGCGACACGCAGGACGAGGAGCGGGCGGCCGCTTTTCAATATTTCGTGAGCGAGATTGAGCCCAACGTAGCCCCCCACGACCACGCCCTCAACGAAAAGATGATGAGCTCGGACTTTCTGCCCGAACTCGATCCTCGCAAATACCGCGTGTTTCTGCGCTCGGTGCGGCAAGCCCTGGAAATTTACCGGGTGGAAAACATTCCGCTCAAAACCGAAATCAGCACCAAGCAGCAACAATATGCTGCCACTGCCGGCGCCATGACGGTGACGCTTGATGGGGAGGAAATGACGTTGCCACGTGCCGCCGACCGCCTCAAAAGTCCAAACCGGGCCGTGCGTGAGGAAGCGTATCGCTTAATCCAGGCACGCCGCCTGCGCGATGCCGAGCCGCTCGATGGGTTGTTCACCGAACTCGTGAGCTTGCGCCATCGGGTAGCGTTGAACGCTGGCTTTGCCAACTTCCGGGATTATATGTTTGCCGCACTTGGCCGTTTCGACTACACGCCCCAAGACTGCTATGCCTTTCACAAAGCTATCCGCGAAACGGTGGTACCGCTCATCGACGACCTGGATCTAGAGCGTCGGCAAGACCTAGGACTGGCTGAGTTGCGGCCTTGGGACCTCGACGTAGATGTGTCGGGCAAGGCTCCGTTGCGGCCTTTCGATACTGGAGAAGAGTTGCTAGAGAAAACCATCACCGTATTCCAAAACCTCGATCCTTACCTGGGCGACTGTTTGCGCACCATGCGCCAAATGGGCCAGCTGGACCTGGAGTCGCGCAAGGGCAAGGCGCCTGGCGGCTACAATTACCCCCTCGACGAAACGGGTGTGCCTTTCATCTTCATGAATGCCACTAGTTCCCTGCGCGACGTGGTAACAATGCTGCACGAAGGCGGCCACGCGGTTCACTCGTTCCTAACCCGCAACCTCCCGCTCGGGCCGACAAACACCCACCATCCGAAGTGGCCGAGTTGGCTTCAATGAGCATGGAGTTGATGAGCATGGATCATTGGGGCGTATTCTTCACCGACGCGGAGGACCTACGCCGTGCCAAGAAAACGCACTTGGAAAGCGTACTCGAAACCTTCCCGTGGGTGGCTACTATTGATAAATTTCAGCATTGGATCTACGAAAATCCGCAGCATACCGAAGCGGAGCGGCACCAGCGTTGGACGGCCATCTTCGATGAGTTCAACCAGCGTACAGTAAGCTGGAAAGGCCTGGAAGGCTTCAAGCCGTATTTGTGGCAGAAGCAATTGCACTTATACGAAGTGCCGTTCTATTACATCGAATACGCTATGGCGCAGCTCGGCGCTATTGCTGTGTGGCGCAATTTCCGCCAGAACCCTCAAGAGGGCCTCGAAGCCTACAAGCGTGCTTTGGCTATGGGCTACACCGCGCCCATCGGTGAAATCTACGCCGCCGCTGGCATCCGCTTCGACTTTAGCACCGACTATCTGCGGACGTTGGCTGATTTCGTGCGTGAGGAAATGGCGAAGTTGTAGTAAATTGATGAGAATAAGCTAAAAAGAGAAGGCTCGGCAGTCATGACTGCTGAGCCTTCTCTTTTTAGCTTTCTACACTCTAAATAACGCACGTTTTTTCGCTAATCTTCACGCATAACTAAACACATCTATTGCTATTCTAAACTGTTATTGTGTTGCAGGTAGTGGCAAAGCAAGGATGAGTAAAAAAAGCGGCCGGAAGTTTCCGGTCGCCTTTCCACAACCGAGTAATAAAAGTTATCCACATGGCTCTATAGGGCCGTTTTCGGTCATTAGCAGAAGCAATCCTGACTAGATTTACCCCTGAAATCCTGACCATATTTTTGGAGGCAACTGGACAAAATAAACCCTGATGGTGAGTCCTGGTTTTCATGTCACCTACTGAGTATGGTGAAGGGTAAGCTTGGCAGTTTTGTAAGCTTCAGCGGCGTCGTCTTCCTGCGTGAAGTAGCCAAGATGGTGTTGCTTACCGTTGACCTTAATTTGAGCTACCCACTTGTTTCGGCTCTTGTTCCACCGGACTCCTAGGTATTTCGAAGTCGAACCTTTGGATGAAGAACGGTTGAACTGATTCTCTTGAGCAGTTACCCAGCGAAGGTTCCCAACGCAGTTATCGGTTCGGAGTCGATTAATGTGGTCAACATGAGTGAGACCATCAGGGTTAGGGAGGAAGGTATCGGCAACCAGCCGGTGAATTCGGTGTTGCTTCTTCTCCTTGTTGTGACAAAGGTTGATTACTAAGTACCCATCGGTTCCGTTGCTTACGCTCATAAAGCGGTTGCACCTAAATGAAAAGACGCGCCCCTGGTCGTAGATGATGTATTCCTTAAAGACCGAGTGAGGTACACCCAGAGACTGTAAATCTAGGTTATAGGTCCAAAGTATATCTCTTGGGTTCAAAGTGATGGTAGCCTTGGGCAAGTTAGCAAGAAGGGGGAGGCTAGAAATCTGGTACTGCATGTGAATCGGGTCGGTTCACAACCAAACATACAAGCACTTCCAGCATATAGGAAAACAAAAATTACTTACTGCTTAGCTCCATACATTATTTTAATTGTTATTCCCACCATGTCACATTATCATTATCATGCCTCGGGGTCGTACTTGCAAACCCAACAAAGCAACCTGCTCAGAAATCAATTTCTATTGAAAAAGATGAGAGCCCCAAGCATTTTATAATCCTGGCGGCTTATGAAAAGATAATGCGTAAAATAATGCAACGGTCAGAATTAATTCGCTGGGCTCTCTTTGAAATATATTTTGTTAACATTGAATATAAATATATTTATTTTAGCTGTATTGTTCATTACTATTAAAATAATTGACGTAAGAAGTTGCATTATTTAAGTGCTGCCATATTTTTTCAATTACTTGAGGTGAGTCTTGAAAATGATGTTCACCATAATACATAAATGATACTTTAGTATTTAAATGATTCCTTTCGAATAACCTATGCTTATTTAGAATTTTCGTCTTATCAATTTCGTTAGAATGACTAAAGCTTATTGGTTTAACTTGTATGCCGTAGTAATACTCCTCTGTGTTATAATCGCATAGTACGAAGTCGACAGCAAAATTTATGTCTAGCTCTTCCGTTTGAAGAACTTTGATACCAGGGAATACATCCTTTATTAAACTGATAGCTTTTTGTTCCATCTGGTAAGCTTTCAGTTGTTTAATAATTAATTCTTTATATAATAAATCATTAATCTCACTTTGGTCAAGCCAGTGTCTTCCGTCTAAACCTTGGTTTTTTAAGTAGTTTTTTCCTGATTGAACCTCCATTAAGTAGTCTTGTATTCCTTCATATGTAAATCTAGTGTTAGTGTCTTGAGCATTTTTATTAATTATATTGATGATATCCTTCTCAGTAATTGGCTTGCCAGCGTTCATTAAGGTCATAATTGGTAGTACTTTATAATCCATTATTTTAGATTTTTTTAACAACACTTTAAAAGGGTAATTAGACATATTCTGATTAAATTGATGATTTGGAAACTTGCTACAAAGCCTAACACACTGGCTTGATTCGCTTAGTGCTTTGCAATCTCATTAATTTAGATTCTAGTGCAATTAGTTTTAAGATTTCTTAATGCCTTAGCAACTGGAGAGGCGTTGTAGCCCTTCTTGCAGGGCGTTAACTTTCAGTACTTATCCTGGCTTTAGTGCTTTTCTTGCTTGAACTAAATATTCATGCGTAAAACTTTTAATTTGATATTTTTCTAAATGCATTGCAAAGTATAGTAGCTTTGTTTTAGGGTCAGCATCAGCTTTCTTAACCTCTTCTAATATATTAATGAGTTTTAAATCATTGTCTTTTAATACTTGTATTAATAAATCCCATGTGTGTAAATCAAGTAAGAAAACATTTTCAATAGGTAGTGCATTTAGCTTATCTGAGTTTTCCCCTAATAAAGATTTTGTCTCTTCTTCTAAAAAAAGCTCCCATAAGTCTGTAGAATTGCCAAGGAACATTTTTTTATATGTGACAATTATCCCGTAATGCTCAATATTTGGGTTTATAGCGTTAGCAACTGATAACATTTGAGTTGCATAAGCTTTTACTATTGTTTGACGCAGTTCACGCCCTAAAAGCTGGTTCTCAGGGTTCACACTAACATGAGGCTTTAATTCTATGGCTTTGGCTTCAATAAGTATGTTATCATCGACAATGAAATCTACTACATTATGTCCTTTGCCTAGTTGCTTCCTTAAGTCCCCCTCTGTTTTAAATTTAGCATTCAATTCAACAAGTCCAAGCGCCATGTACTTTTCCATTCTTGCTCCTAGTTCAGTAGAGAACGGTTCGTCCCTATGCTTCATATACTCATAGATGTAATAATTGAGCGTATGGTTAAGAATATTTCTATTGGGTATTATATAACTGTCTTTGTATATTAGTATAGGCTTTCGAGTGAATAATGATATGTCAAAAGTTTGTAATGCATAATTTCTTACTTGCCTTGTATCTTCACTAATTGCACTTTCAATAGTGCTTTTTGATACTGATAATAATTTGAGAATTCCTATAGATACTTCTTCGCCATATATTTCACCAGTTAATTTAATTATATCCTTTCTAAGATATCCTTTGTATGGAAAAAGCTTTTGAACGTCATTAATGACAAATACTCTTAATATTTCAAAGAATTTCAATAAGTGAAGTATGCTGACGCCTGTATGTTTGAAAAAAGAAGATTCAATACTATACTTATTCTTAAGTAGGCTAAACAAAACTACCTGACGCGCGAGTGAATCTTGGTGCGCTGTTTCTTGATAAAAGAATTGCTGGAAAGCAAGTATGGCAAACGTTTTTCTCGGTTCCATATGCTTAGCAAGGTTAAAAGTGTCATGTGACAATTCTAACCCCTCAATCATATTGTGCAACTTGCGCACATCATTTAGTTGTGCAGCTTTGAGAGGATACCGATAATCAGCAAACTCTAGCGCCCACTTAAGTAGAACTAATGTATGCCAGAAAGGAGTAAAATTTTCGTTCTGCTCCTGTTGCTTCAACATCGAAATGAGATGGCTAGCTAGAGAATCAAAGGTGTAACCTCTAATCTTATTTCGGATATAAGTAAACTCCATTTTAAGCTTGGCAAGAATAAAAGTGATAGCATCGGAATCCCGTAATACCAGCAAAGTAACGCCATTTCAGAATACCCTTACTAATTACCTCTATTACTCTTAAAAGCAGGAGCTTGAGTACTCTGGGGCTTACAGAGCCTCAAGGGTGACAACGTAGCTGCTCATCAGGAGTTGAACAACTGCCTGTCCTGTACGATGGATACGGTTGAGCTAAGTGCTGCTCAGGCCGCAACTGTCCTGAGTGAGTCTTCCGAGGCAAGAAGAAAATCAACAACATCGTCTTCCAACATCGTTACCGGGCCATGCTGTTGCCCTTGCTGAAGAGGGAGATGACCTTCACGCTGGCAAAACATATGCTCTTGCCTAGCTACAGTCGCTTGTATGATTTTTAAATATTAAAAATTATATATTTAACTGTGTTTAGCTATCTCAAATAGAATCAATATGCAGGAGGCCGTATACAATATTCAGAATGGAACCACTGCGTCAGGAACAGACTGGTGGGCTTTGATTTCTACTGTTATAGCCACTGCTGCTGCTGCCTTTGGTCTGTACAAAGCATTTCAGGAATACAAACGGCAGGGCGAAGAACAAAAGCGGCAAGGCCGGGAGAAACGTGCGCAACAGTTTCTAGACATTAGGAAGAGTTTTCGAGAAAGTAAAAGCTTTCAGAATATTCTTCTGCACCTATATACCGACCGAGATTTTACTAGTGTACCCCTGAATGAGAGAATTGAGTTTATGGGCCTATTTGAGGATATGGCTTATCTAGTTAATTCAGACCTGATGCGAAGAGAGGTAGCATTTTATATGTTTGGAGGGGATGCAATAGCCGCATGGAATAATGATTCGTTTTGGAGTCAAAAGCTTCGTGACGATAAGAATTGGAGTCTTATAACTGATTTTGTGAAAGAAGCTGAGGCTTATAAAGCAGGAGAAATTCGAGGAGAGCTAAAACAGCTATGAGCTTAAAGGATTATGCTGAGCGTTGTCGAATTTGACTGCAAACATTGAATTATTTTAATTAAATATTGCACTTTTTTGAAATAGCGAAATCCGTGAGGTTGTCTAGCTAAGCCGGATGCAATTGAAGTGTGGTTTTGAGTTGGTGTTCGGAGTGGTTTGGGGCCAGGTAACCGAGGGAAGAATGACGTCGTTTTGGCGTTGTAATAGGCAAGGCTTTTTTTGAAATGCCGAGCTCCTGCTCGGCCCGTTTGAGCCGGGCGTGCACTTCTAGGTCACGCGCTACTTCTTCGCTGCTCACTTCGGTCACGAGCTGCGCCTGTTGCCAGCGGTAGAGCAGTTTGGGGCTGATGCCCAGCTACCGGGCCGCGGCCTTGAATGCCTCGTCATATTTACGCCGTTTGTCGGGCGAAGCTCCGTTGGGTTTTGCTGCCATAACAGAAGAACTATACGTCCTTCTTCTGTCCGTCCTTGCCTAGACCACCTCAAAGGTCGGTACCAGTGCTAGTTTGGATAAAACTATTCAAGTAAGTAGCTAGCAAGCTAGTAGTAAAGACAAAGACGATTTCTTGCTTGTTGCGAGTGGGAGGCTCACTAATCTGTGGTGCTCTGCTGAGTTGATACGATAATCAGTGGTAGCACTGATTCGGATAGGTAATACTCGTGTATTCATTTGCAATATTATCCTGCTTCTTAGACAGTATGGCAAAACCACACATAGATATGACTGCTCAAATTGTACTTCCCATTATCAGCCTTTTTTTCGCCTCGACAGGTCAAATCAACGATTATGCACCTAACGTTAATCATCATTCAACTAGTGAAGAACGTGTAGTGCAGAACATGACTTTTAAGGTTACTGCTGGCTCTGCGGCACAAATAATTATAAAATCTACGAGTAATATTATTAAGAAATTAAAAATATATAAAGTTATTGGCTCTGAAAAGAACGAAGTCTATAGTTATAGTTCAGATGACAATCCATATGCGACATGGAATCATTTAATTAATAGAAAAGATGATGTCAATTATCTAGTTGAAGTTAGATTAAAGAAAGGAAAAGGCGATTTTGATATAATTGACATGAATAAAGTTTGGAGTAATGCTACTTTCCAAATTTTTTCAGGAGGAAACAAAAGTGTTACTACTAATGATGACGGTGATATTATGATAATTGTACACAATTCTGAAATCGTTAAGGCTCCAAAGAAAGACTAGGGAATCATTTGATTATCGTTAAATTAAAACCCATGGCAAGAATTCCTGCAATGATGAAGGTATTATTTACCTGTTCACTGTTGTGTTCAGTAGTATTTGAAAGTAATTCACAGACTTTCCGAGCAATGGCATTCAATCCAAATGTATACCGTACCAGGGTTGATATGGATGTGTTGAGAGTGTCAAGTTTGGATTTTCATATTATATACGCTGATACCTTTAAGATAAAGGTAAGAAGAGGAAATGCCTCTAAGAGTAATTACTTAGATTATAAAATTGAAAAAATGGATGAGAATGGATATACGATAATTAGGATATTGCCTAACGTTCAATTATCCACTGAGCTGTTGGATGTAAGTAATGGCAAAGAGGTCGCCGCTAGATATATAAATACTATCAGGCATTCTAAGGAAGATTTTACTAAGGAAGATGAACGTAATGGCTATAATTATTATTTTGCTATCAAAAGTGATGCATTTAAGCCTATGTCAAAAACGCTATTAGGAAATAAACTAGTAGCAGTACCTATCATACACCCATTGAAACTGCGGCCTCGAATATCAAATCCTGATAGGGAACCCCAGGTAAATACTGAATTTACCGTTACATACTCCTTAGGTTACAGACGTAAATTTGGGCATAATCCTTTCCGCCAAGACTTTTTCACATTTGTAATTTACGGTGCTGGTTTAGGTGCTTCCAAATACTTGACAGAAGGAAATGACGGTAACCTTACTGAGGAGAAAGATGGTGTGGCAGTTACCTATTATCAGGCCGGGGGCTTTCTAACGTTAGATAAAGTAAATTTCGGATTGTTTATGGGCCTCGATGCTATGCTGTACGGAAGGAATAATTGGCTCTATCAAAGTAAACCCTGGTTCTCCTTTGGCTTAGGTTATAAGATAAAGGAAGACTAGCTAATTTTTAGTCTAGGGTAGAGCGAAAGAAAGCAAGGTCAGGAATCTGAGCAAATCGTGACCTCTCTAGGCAGCATCCTGACCTTGTTTATAAGGCATTTACCTTTGCTAGTAAATGACAATTTTAATATATATATATTTACAAGGGACATATACTCCTTTAATTCTTCAAAACTATGGAATTGAATCACGACACCTCAAAAGTGAACTCAGAACTCATTACAGGTACTGGAGTGCCTATAGTCTTGTCTCGTTATGGGTTCCGGGAAGAACTATTTGAAGGTAGTCTTTATCTCATGCCGCTCAGCAAGGAAGAATACATAGAAGCTACGAAGGCGTCAGGGTTCACCGAAGACCGAATTACTAAACTTGTAGAGGAAGCTAATAGCCCGTTGGCTAGTTGCTACACAGCTAACACTTATCAATGCGCCACGGCGGATAACTGTCAGCTTTGTTCATTCACACAATCAGGTCGTCTTACAATTTGTTACTGCAACAGTTAGCCTTTGGTGTGGCTTTATCCTTGTAAAAGGCGAGGTGTATACCTGAAAACGAAGAAACCGGTCCTGAGAAGAGCCGGTTTTCTTTTTACATGCAATCTGTTTTGGTAGACGTTCGGCCAGGACGCATCAAGCAAATCGACTACTAAGCAGCCCGGGGCAGATATATAGATGAAGAGTTCGGAGTACCGGTCGCAGACGAACTTGACTTTGGTAAAGCTTCCACTTGTTTTGTAGAAGTCATCGACGACACCTCCACTTTCTACACCATCGCTTACAGGACAGAAATCGAGGACAAGGATTTCTTCTTTGTCCTGCCTTTATCGGCCCTCGATGACCCTAGTGGAATCTAGGAGGCTAGGATTATGCTGGAGCTTATGGCTGTACCAGTAGAGCCAAAATCTAAACGCAAGCGAGGGAACAAATAACCTCCCCATCATTAGGGGCCTTTGACCAGCGCGGAGCCGGGTCCCTACCCAGGGGTTCGGCTTTTTTATTGCCCGTCGTAGACATCGGCGGTGGCTGGCCTATCCGGCTTCTCTAAAGTGGAGCGGAGTCAAGTTTTTCATCAGAAATACGTCCATCATTTCTGTGATAGCTGGTTCGCGCTCATCAGCTAGAAAACGCTCGATTGAATACTTTATATCCCATATGCTCCGAGTGTTCCTGATGTTCCTGTTCTTGAGTGCTCGGGCAGTCAACTCATATACCTTTGCTCTCATAAATTCGGCTTCATTGTAGGATTCTCTTATGTTCCTGCGGACGCTTTCGAATACTCCCTCCGCTGATATAAACTGGAATTTAGGGTTATCAGGGTTTGCAGAATTCAAGGCTACTACTGCGTTGTCTAAACCATCCCGGCTCAGCAAAGACTCAAAGAATTCGTAAAAGCCTTCTTCTACTTCCCCCTGGGGCACCTTACTGAACGTGCCGATAACTCCACAAAAAGGAGCTTCGATAACCGGCGAAATCTCTCCAAACATGAAGCCGCCGTAGCAGGTGGCCAAGGAAACCATGAGGTTGTTTCTAGTGGCTATATTGATATTCCGAAAGTAGTTTGCTAGTTCGCCCCAGGGCATGACTTCTCCGGATGCCAACTCCAGGCCTTTGGGGTTACCGTGCATTTCGAAGTGCAGGAACGGAAGCTGGGCCTTCTTCTGCACATAATCCTCTACGCGCTTCAGGAATCTGCACAAGTTCCTCTTTGTAGGAACCTGGGCCAACTCGCAGGAAACGGCTGGCATCTGTTCCGTGCGACGCCTTAATAAATCACGGTAGAGTATAGAACCTGTTTGTGGTTCGTCCTTCGGTAGGGACTCGACAACCCAAATCTTGTTGTAGCGGAAGGTTCCTGTTCTTACAAGCGCCATATGTTAAAGATCGAAGACTCCAAATTTCAGCTCAGTCCAGGGGCCCGCTTTTTTGTTGTTAGCTTCTGGTTCTTATACAACACCCTCAAATATGTTTACTTCGACAGGTAGATGTTTATTCTCATAATCTAAGTGATGGTCTATGGCTTTTAAAATCTTTTCCTCTTGGCCTGTTGATTTAAGGTTTTCGTAAAAGGCTGGTGACATACACCAAGTTTCTACTCGTTTAATAAGAACATCGCTTATTAATTTAAATTTTTCTGGAATTGCTAATTTGGTTATTTCGTCTACAGGAATACCACTAATATTATTAATAAGATTGCTATATCCAATTAAGACTGTCAAGCTATTGTCATTAGGAATAAGGTGCAGAAATACTATAGGTATTTCGGAGTAGCTAATCATATTATCAGACTTTTGCCGATAATCTGGAGTGAAATTATTCACTATTCCTGGGTCAAGTATTGCGTAATGTTCTTCTGTGTAGAACGTGGAAGTCGCAACTGGAACCCTTGGTAGTTCAAAAGTTATAAACTTCAATGCAGTATTATTCGCGGGATTGCTGATAAACCATTCAAGGGTCCGTTTTAAAATATAATGTTTTAAGCAATTGCCGATTTTCTCTGCCCTAATCATCCTCCAATGAGTTTTTTGGGCTTCAGGCGTGTCGGCAAAGAGCGGGTCCCGCAGTATCTCATCAATAATTAGTATAGTATACTCATCTACCTGCATTAAGCGTAAGTATGCCCTGTAAGAAAGCAATAGCTGCGTCTTTGGGGCTGAGTAATCAGTATTCGGGTTATCCTCAAAACTAGAAAATAAGTCGTTATCGCAAGGAGGATTGCAAAATCCCCAATAGGCCATCATATTTAATTCGGGACCCGCAGGTGAGAATTGGTATATCCGACCTTCTGTAAATTTTAACTGTTGAAAATAATCGCTTGTAGATAATTGAATTATTTTGTCTTTGCCATGTATTTTACCTATTATATGATTCCATAGTACTTTATTTTGTAAAACATGCGAATTTATTGCCATATTATGGGTTTCGCATAGAGGATTATAGCAAACATGTGATACTTTGTTAACGGCTATAATTATTTCTTTGATGCGATTATTTATCTTCTTTAATGAGTTATCCATCCAATGAAGTGTTTAGAATTTTGTTAAATATTGAGGGTCCGCTACAATCTAACTAAAATGTTAAGTGATGAACCATAGCTCGTCCCAATCAGTCGTGTAGGCGGGACTCTTAAAGTCAGCTTTGCTATCCCAAACCGGGCGTTCTCCTTTCTTCACGAACGCCGATGCGAAGGTCACGGCCCCGGACCCGAACCGTTCGTTGAGCTTGTCCAGGCCCTTCATTAGCTTGTCGCGAGCCTCTCCGACGTTGACCTTGGCGAACAAATCAAGCTGCTGCTGACCGTCCGTTTCCAGGCCATCGAAGATGACCCCGGCTTTCTTGTAGACGCACCCCGGTTGCCATAGCCGCTTGAGGGCCGTGCGGGCTAAGCGTATCAGGTCGGAGGTGTCGCTGCTGGCTACGGGGAGCGAAATGACAGTGGAGGATGAATGCGGCCCTGGCGCCAAACTGAACCGGTCTTTGCTCAGGAATACCGACATGGTATTGGCTGCGGAACCCTGGCGACGGAGCTTTTCAGCGGCCCTGGAAGTGAAGGAGCTAACCGCGCCCAGAACGTCGGGAAAGGTGGTCAGGGGCGTCCCAAAGGTGCGGCTGTAGGGATAGACTGGCGAGAGAGGGTACCGTCTTCTGAGAGCTGCAATTGGTGGCATACCTTGCCTTGGAGTTCCCGCAACAGCCGGACCCTGACAACGCCACCAAGAAATTTCCTAGCCCAATTCTCGCTTTGCTGGGTGAGCTGGGCAGCGGTGCGGATTCCCTGAGCTTGGAGCTTGGTAGCGTATTGGTGCCCGATGCCCCACACGTCCTCCACCTTGGTTAGCTCTAGGGCCTTTCGGCGCTTCTCCTCGGTGTCCAGGTAACAAACTCCCTTCATGGCCGGGTACTTTTTAGCTATCCGGTTCGCCAGCTTTGCCAAGGTCTTCGTGGGCGCTATGCCGACGCAGGTCGGAATCTTAGTGCGGCGGCGGATTTGTTCCCGGACCTCGGCTCCGAACACAGCAAGGTCGGGATAGAGGTAGCGATTCATGCCGTGCAAGTCCAGAAAGCACTCGTCAATGGAGTAGATTTCAATGGTGGGGGCCACCGACGCCAGATAGTGCATGACCCTCCTAGACATGTCCCCGTAGAGCGCATAGTTCGAGGAGAATACACGGACTTTATTGTAATCCAACTCGAGCTTTACCTGAAAATAGGGGTCTCCCATCTGGAAACCCAGGGCCTTAGCCTCTGCAGAACGGGAAATCAGGCAACCATCGTTGTTTGATAGCACCACTACGGGTACAATAGCCAGGGAGGCCCGGAATACTCGCTCACAGCTTGCGTAGAAATTGTTGCAATCTACAAGCGCGAACATGGCCTCTCAGCGTCTAATACTGGCGTATTGGGTAGTCTGGTGTGTTGCATAGCAGGACGTTTACATGGTTTTGATGCAAGTATACGTGGTGCTAAACAAATTAGTATGTAATTACCAGAAATATTTGTAATCCGCTTGGGCTTGGGGGCCTACTCCAGCTTCAAGTCGTCCAGGTTGACGACAGATGCATAGGGTTCCAGCAGCGCCGTGCTTACAAAAGTTCTGAGCTTGTCCTGGAGCACGTTATCTAGGGGATTATAGAACAACTCCACGAAGAAGCCGCCTGCCATGTGGTAAAGGGCGACGGTATCCACTTCCTCATACCTAGTGGCTAGGTGTCGGCCTTCATCCCAAACTACCTGGGCTTGCTGGTCGAAGAGTAAGGCCCGGAGGAGTAGTGGGAGGTCGGCATGATTAGTGCGGAGCTATATTGATAGAATAACCATAACAAGATACGGCTATGCACTCCGTCTTCCTGCTTGGAGACAATCTTGTTTCAGGCACATTGACCTTCTTCGGTATCGTCGGTTTGATAGTACTCGTACCCCTTGGATTGCTAACAGCACTGCTGGTTAGAAAAGCTCGCAGGAATGCCCAACGCTTCACGGAGAAAGGTCTATTTACCCTGCTGTATTGGGTAGGTGCTTTCGTGGCAGGATGCTTTGCGCTGGCCTGGATGGCGCAGCAGTCGAATTACTAATCAGCCCAGGCATTAACCTCCCTCGAATTCTTTGTTGATAGACCTATGCGCTCAGTGTTTTTGCTTGGTGACAATGTTATCCCAGGCAACTTTCAATTGTTCGGGATAATCGATTTAATCGTGCTAGGAATACTATGCAAAGAAATATATGACCAGTCTGGCGGAACGGGTTAGAGTAGGAACCAGTGCGTTACCGCCCGCAGAACTAACATTATTTATACTCAAAATTAGAACTAAGCCGGTGCTTTAAAGGACCGGTTTTTTTGTGCCCAAGGCGAAGCAGTAGGGTTAAGTAGCCTAACTTTGGAATGACCCTATACTACCCGATATGTTCGATAGAATCAAGGATAATCTACCCCTAGCATCACTACTACTACTTGTCATTTGCCTTGTTAGAGTAATCGTATTCTATAAGGTCTTTGGCATCGCAATCACGGACTATTTGGAGCTAGGGGAATTGTTGTCCTTAATGTCGGGCTATCTCCTTTCCCAGTTTATCGCAATAGGACTTTATACATGCCTAATGATAGTTATTTCCAATCAGCAGACCGTAAGTCAGACCTTGTCCCTCTTTAATATAGATGTTCCCATTTCCTTACTGCACAACCTCAGAAAGATATACTTTGGCTCAGGTGCTGCAAAACTATGTTGGTGGGGTGCAGTAACTTTCTCAGTGTGTAGTGTATGGCAAACATATCTGAAGGGTGCAATTGATATATATACAATATCATCTTGGCTAATCTTCTTCGGAGCCGTGTTCTTAGATGACTTCGTAATTAAGCACTGTGTGAAGTTTAAAAGAAGTGGTAGTGACGCTGCTGCCGAAGCTCATAACAAGACTCTACGCACTGGAATCCAAACATTCTGTTTGATGCTCCTGCTCCTGTGGGGTAATTTCCTCTGGGCATTGTCATCGGGCTATTACCTGAAAACCATAAGGAATGTAGATAGAGTGGTAATTGAGTATGAGGGCAAATTTATTCGGACCTCCCCCAACTATCTATTTGTGGGGCGTACTAAGAGCTTCACCTTCTTTTATAATAGGCAGACTAGTAGAGCGCATGTCTATCCAAACGGCGGTATCAAGCGCATCTACATCGAGGACTAGCTAAGACATCCAAGAGCAAAACAGACCTGATATACTATAGTCTCGTCGGCAGTCGTATCTCTATTACTGACAGCTCTGTTGGTCCACCATAAAATTGGAGCCAGGAGCCGCCTACCTCAGCGTGATGAGTTACTTGGCCTTCTTCTTTTGTATTCGTAGGACGCTAATAGCATAGTTAAGGCCAGCTTTTGGTGTATTAGAGAATGTACCCTGCTTTTATAGCAGGCCAAATAATTGGGGGATATGAAATCATCGAGTTGTCCACTGCTCTACCCATCACTTTTATTTAAGCCAACATTCATATGATATAAAAAGCATATTAACTGCAATTTATTGATAAATTGTATTCTTAAATAAATGCCTAAAAATCAGTAGTTAGTATGTCTAATTCTAGTATTAAAGAAAAGAGTAAAAAGCCCTTTTTACCAGCTAGTTCAATAAATTATTCAACAATTTGCAGAGTTATAACAGAGGCATGGCCGGAAGGAATTGTTCACGAGACTAGTGACCTGAATCAAGTAAAGAGCTTTCACAATAAGAGCTTTGATAAGTTAAGAGCAGAATTTGATTCTATTTTAAATAGATGCCATCCTGCTAGTTGGGCACTCGAAGCTTACAGACAAATTGCAGTGTGGACAATGATATACCATATGCCTAAGTCTGACGTAGCAAAACTTGTTGGAGAGTCATCTGAATTAGCGCCAATAGGCAGGTATGGGTGGAGATATGTAACTGAGAAAGCGATAGAAAAGCTAAACGGAAAATTCACATTCAAGAAGTTGAAGCCTGATGAACAGGACTTGAATGATATGTTTACTGTTCTAGCTGGAATGATTACCTCATCTGAAAGCTCTAATTTTTTACACCATCTGAAAGATATTTTAAAATCGTCTTATCTTGTTTTTAGCCCATCTACTATTCAGGATGGCTTCATAATTAGAGATAATAAAGATAGGGCACTATATAAGAACATTGCATCTTATTTAACTAGTGATGGTCATTCGCGTTCTGATAATCCTATTAGTCCTCATAATCCTGTACTACTAGCAAAAATTGATAGTTTCCTAAGTGATAATTTCAAATTCACACTTGAAATAGCAAGCAAATTATCAATAGATATTTTAGAGAAAATATGTGGTCCTATATCTGCTGAGATACTAGTTCAACCATATGAAGAAGCTATCGATTTCATTGTTAGCGCATCAGGCATTTCTCGAGAAAGTGTCAAAGGCTTCTTGGAATTTATAGCATTAAATGCTAGTCACCCTTTTTACGAACCAAGAGACTTTTTAAGGAAAAGTCAATCTGTCAGGTTGTTAAACTATTGTGGAATAGTGTTAAACTTGTCTGATAACCTCGAAGCAATATATGATGATGCAACTGCGAGCCACGTTTCAATTACATCTAGTAAAACACATTTAATAATAAGCCCAACGGCAATATCAGAGTGGTTAAATACTTTTATATATAAGTTGGTTTCAGGTCAGAGAAGTGACCTCAAGAAGTATAAAGGTTCTGCTGTTGAGCTGGCAGAAATTGAGCGTTACTATCATGAAGATATATTTGAACAAGAGACCAAGAAGTTATTGGAATCGAATAATTACATGTGTATAATAAATCTTAAAAAAGTAAACAAAAAAGATTTATCATGTGGCGAAATAGATATTATTGCTTTTGATAGGGATGCTAATGCAATGCTTGTTATAGAGTGTAAAAACTTAGCAACTATAGTCGATGCTAGAGGGATGGGGCAAGTAATTAATGACCATTTCAATCAAAAAAAATATCATTATAAGTTTTTGAAAAAAATAGACTGGGTTTTAAATAATTACCATTCTGTGGCTAGTGTTTTTAAATTGCAGCATGGTATTGATTTGAAGCCTGGATACTCAATAAATCAAATATTCGTAACATCAAGTCCCAATGTTGTAAAATTTTTGGTAAGTGAGTATTGGGTTATGACATTTTTCGAATTAAGAGCTTGGCTTAATAAAAATAAATAGCTAAAAGATATGAACTACTCTGATGCTGACATCATAATGATGCAATTCGATAAAAAGGAGATAGAAGATTTTGATGTAATCGATATATATGGCACTTTGCTAAATTATTATGAGAATCCAAGAGAGGTTTATAATAAAATAAATATCGTTATAACGGGCTACGATAATGACTCGCGCGAGTTGTTTGAGATACCTGAAGTTAGAAAATTCTTTTTGTTCCTAGATAATAGTTTTCCGTATTGGTTTTATTGGCTAAATAAAGATTTGCCACCTGAAATATCCTCATTTTTCACTCTGTTTGCATGTATATGTCCAGTTAATATTAAGTCAAAACACAATGACAAAGTTGCTGTTCTATTTGAAATTGAGAAATTAATGGTAATAGTTGAATCTCATTTCCATTACTATAATAAATTGGCAGATGCTTCAGGTATAAGCGAAGAAGAATCAATAGCTACATCAGATTACATCTTAAAAGTTCTTCGTCTGTTCAATTTTACGGAATAGAAAACAATGATTCATTATTGCTTACCTAAAGTGATAAATTTTGTATTTTAAGTAAATTCACTTGAGAAGTTAGGTTTGCTATCCGCTACTGCACTATATTTTCAAGGCCCTGGGAGTAGAGGTTGTTTTTCTGATTTTGAGTCACCTTGGATGCTTAGCCTTGTACCACTATTGTTGACTAATCTGTACCACTCTAGTCAAAATAGGGTACATGGTTTTTGGTGTAGTGTACAGACCATTCTCCCTAGCCTAAGCTAGGTTTCATCTTTATACGATGACAATAAAGCAATTATTCAATTACGCCATCCAGTACTGGGTTCAAATATTTGCCTTAGCTGGCATTCCACTGGCGCTCTTAAAAATCCTTCTGGATAGGCGAAGTAAACGGGACGAGCTACGTTACAATGGCCTTGTATCTATCCGTAATGCCGAAATCAGAAGCTATGCACAGGCAGTAGGTCTACTGTTTGCCAGAGTCAACTACCTTACTGTGGTTATCAATGATGACCATGAGGAGTTGAAACGGTTATTAAACAGCTTGTTAGCTGTACAGGAAGAGCTGATGAAATCATACGTCACTCTTGGTTTTCTGTTGCCTCAAACCGATAAAAATGGCCTTGAGGCATTTAACAGCACTATCCTAAAAGTTTCTATGGAGTACATCCAGATTATAAGCAGCTACCTCAACAATCGAATTTCGTTGGCTACACTTGATGCATCATTTCGTGAGCTTAAACCGAAAATGGACAAAGCTGCCGAAGAGGTAGATGAGTCTTCACCGTTAGTAGAAAAAATGGTAAGAAAACACTTGGGCATCTAATTACAGGACTATAAATGCACAAACCCGACGATGCAGCCGGGTTCCCATCCTTGCGACATTATTGGTTCAGCAGGTATAGGTCGGAGATAATCCAAAAAGTTCACGACAATGTGTTCTGTAACAGATATGTATCTACAAAGCTCATTACACTGCTAGTCACAGGCGAATTTGCCAGAGAAGCAGCAACCATGCCCGTTGATTCGTTAAACACGTCTAGAGTAATGTCACGATGGTGCAACGGGTGCATGGTTTATGTAACACTATGTAAAAGACTATGTTCAGAAGTTGCTTGCTTGTAAGGCTCGAATTGATTCGTATTACGACCATCCGCAAAGTACTTCTATTAATGATATTAAATTTATTCAAACTTTACCCTCGCAGTCCTATTCATAAACGGTAGAGATTACGACCGATTCCGAAGGAGAATCTTATTCCTGCTAACCTTCAGCACTGAACCCTAAGACGTTAGTTGAAGTGAATTTCAGGTGGTAATTTTTGCCGGCGTTAGCGGAAACGTAGTAGCCTTGCGGGCGAACATGTTGCTCCTAGCTAATAAGCGGACTCCCTCTGCTCCGAAGTGCCGTGGGATGAAGGGTAGGTCTTCCCAACAGTGCTGTGAGCAGATATATAAAGTAGCTGTAGCCCTAGGTAGTATCGTTTCGTATACTCGTCGCTAAGTGCATCCACCAACTTCAATTGTCGAATATGGCTAATCTCCAAGAGTTTTTCACCCCTTTTGGCCGCGGAACATATAGTTATAATATACCTCCTCACATTGCCTGTGCAGAAAAAATAGACTTAATAGCTCAATTCAAAAGACATCATCCTCAGCAAGCAAACAAAAATAGATTTTTGCTTGGTATATGCTCGAATCCAGGTCCAAGCGGCGCACCTCAAGTAGAGCTTGCCTTGAATGAAGTAGATGATAATGGCACTGTCGTGCATAAAATTGCACAAATGATAATATACTTCCAACCTGGAGCCCCTTGCTTCGATGCTGCATGCCTTGAGGCCCAAAGGCAGCAAGCCTGAATGTAAATAAGGCCTATGATAAACCCTGGCGTCCCGATGGATGTCAGGGTTTTTTGTGCCCAGTGAAAAATGTTAGAAACTTCGGCGGACATAACACTTGCTTCGGGTTTAGGCCTAGGTAACTTGGTACTTTACAATGGAATCTTGAATAACTAAGCCGCTGATGAAAAGCCTACGCTCTACAATAATTAAACTATTAGGTGGTCATAGGGAATAACAAAATTCTTCGCTTGATGATATATTCCGAAAAAGCTAGCTAAGTACATAGGGCGCACTATAAAGAATATTGACTTGTTGATAGCAAAGCATAAATCGTTAAGACAGAAGCTTGACAAAAGATTCACATAGAGCTGCTTTTATATAAATTCTACACAACCTATAAGATGCCAGACCCCACTGTTCCCATCTACATATTGCCCGCTGTTTTTAAAATTGATACAAAGATTCAACAGAACCCCATAAAGCAGATTGCTTTTCTTCCAGTCAAGATTTTCGAGGTAGGTACTGAGTTCACAGCGAAAGGTATAACAGGGGTAAGAATTTCTTTGCCTGATGGTTCTGAGGCTGTTATCGTAGCCCATGCCGATAAACTCACACAATTAAGGGTTTTGGAGAATGAAAAGATTCTCACCCGCTCGAATTCCGGTCAACTATTCTGGTTCAAGCATCCTGTCATGGATAGCGTAAGCCTTGCGTCGCAAACAGACGAACGGATAGAATATACCCGGCAGGTGACTTTAACTTGGAAGAACAACTTTAATTTTCTTCCAGAAATTCGGGATGAGGCGGAAGATAGAATTGTCCAGTTTGGCCTAAGGAATCCGCAAGTAGGGGCCATTCATGCCATTTCCGCACATTGGACGGTAAGTGAGTCTCCGGCAACCATTGTTATGCCAACGGGTACCGGCAAAACGGAAACCATGTTGGGGGTAACAGTCTATCATCAGTGTGATAAAATACTGGTTGTTGTTCCTACTGATGCCCTTCGTAACCAGATAGCCAATAAATTCCTATCTATTGGTGTTCTGAAAGAGTTCGGTATTATTGGCCAGAATGCGGATTTCCCAGTGGTTTGCTTGTTAAGGCATAAGCCTAGAACATCCGAAGAAGCCGACGACATATTTAACTCGTGTAATATAGTGGTCACTACAATGAGTATTGTTGGTGGCTGTACGCCTGAAGTGCAGGTTAGAATCGCTGAGCTAGTAAGTCACTTGTTTATCGATGAGGCTCACCACATACCAGCCAAAACCTGGTTTACCTTTCGGGGGCGGTTTCTGAAGAAAAAAATTGTTCAATTCACGGCGACACCCTTTCGAAACGATGGGCAGCATATAGATGGGAAAACAATTTTTAACTATCCGCTTGCGAAGGCTCAAAAAGAGCAATATTTCAAGAGAATAAATCTTGAATCAATTTTTGAGGTCAACCCTATTGAGGCGGACAAGTTAATTGCTGAGAAAGCCATTCGCATACTGAGGAGAGACCTAGAAAGTGGTCTTGACCATATCATGATGGCCAGGGTTAGTTCAATTAAAAGAACTGAGGAAATACTCCCTTACTATAGCCCTAACGAGGACTTAAAGCCGGTGGTGATTCATAGCCAACTAGGAGACCTTGAGAAGGCACGGATTTTAGCTCAAATACTATCGAGAGAATCAAAGATTGTTATCTGCGTTGACATGTTGGGAGAAGGCTTTGACTTACCTCAACTCAAGATTGCAGCTCTACATGACATGCATAAAAGCCTCGGGATTACTCTTCAATTCACTGGACGCTTTACCAGGACTATTCCCAACATCGGCGAAGCTACTATGGTGGCAAACACTGCCAGCAATGATGTAGATAAAAAAATAAAAGCTTTATATAGCGAAGATGCCGACTGGAATATTATCCTCAGAAATAGTAGTACATTAGAAATAGAAGATAAAATCAACTTGGAAGAGTTCGTATCATCTTTCGATGATAAGATGATAAGCGAGATTCCTTTGCAAAATCTTCTTCCGAAGATGAGCACAGTCATCTTTAGGTGTAAAGAACCGGAAGAGAGAGATTCCGAGGATGAAGATGCTAAAGAAGACGGTTATTGGAAGCCAGAAGACTTTGAGAGGGTCTTTAGTAAGCTTAAAGACACAGAATATATCCATACCTATAGCAGTGAGAACAAGACTCTAATTATTGTCACCAAACAACGTTCTTACATTGAGTGGGGCAATATCAAAGGCATATCTGATACTATATGGAATGTCTACATAGCCCACAAAGAACAAGAGAGTAGCTTGTTGTACATCTATAGCTCATCCGACGAGCATCAATTAAAGCTAGCGGAAGCGATAAGCCCTGGTGTGGTGCAGCTTAGTGGCGAAATGATGTTCCGTTCTTTCAGTGACATAAACCGGGCTGTACTTTTTAATATCGGCCTGAAGAATGCCATATCAGGACCTATCCAGTACAAGATGTTTTCCGGTACTGATTTGAAAGAAGCCTTATCACCAGCCAATAAGGCTAACTATTTTAAATCTAATGTATTCGGAATTGGGTATGAGAATGGCGAAAAAGTAAGTGTGGGCTGCTCCTATAAAGGAAAAGTATGGTCTTACAGTAAGGCAGCCAACCTTGTAAAGTGGCGTGAGTGGTGCTACAACGTTGGCCGTAAAGTATCTAATGATACTCTTGACAGTGATAGAATTATTGATGGGCTGCTCAAAGCAACAATTGCTACCAGTAGGCCAATAGCAATGCCAATTACTATTGAATGGCCTGTCAGCGTCATGAACGCACCACAAAGGTCTGTACACTTACTTTTTGGGGACATAGAAGTACCCATCTACCTTACTAGCATTGACTTGGCTGACCCAAGTATTGACGGTCCACTGAAGTTTATTGTGTCCTATATAGGAGATTCAAGTGAATATGAGCTTGTAATTGAAGAACCAAATGAAGACAACAAAAGAGGCTTTCTGTATAGAAAGTTGAGCGGCCCAGATATCCATATTTCGAAAGGGACTAAAAATCAAGTAATAGAAGATTGGTTCTTAAAAGAGGGCCCTGCTATTCGGTTCCTCAATACATCTTACTTAGAGAATAATATTTTCGTCGACGCCAGTGACCATAGCTATCCACCGTTTGATGTAGACCAAATAGCTCCATGGACTTGGCCTGGTATATTGCTGAAACGAGAATCTCAATATAAAAAGAGGGATGGGGTTGTAGAGCATCGACGTAATTCAATCCAGTTTCACACAATCGAACAATTGAAACAGTCAGGTTACGACATCATATTTGATGATGATGACCAAGGCGAAGCGGCAGATATCATCACTTTCAGAAAGAGCCGGAACAAAGTCCTAGTAGAGTTTTTCCACTGCAAGTACTCTCTGGAAGAAACTCCTGGCAACAGAATTGATGACTTGTATGTGGTTTGTGGTCAAGCTCAGAAGAGTATTCATTGGAGATATAAGACAATAGACCTAATTGACCACATGTTGCGACGGGACTCTGAACGCATAGCAAGAGGATTTCCCACTCGCTTTGAGACAGGAACCAAACAGATGCTTGCTGATTTTAAACGGTCGCTTGAAATCCTTCCGGCCATGTATAAAATTTTCATTGTTCAGCCAGGACTCAGGAAGGCCACAATACCTGATAGCAGTCTGCATGTCTTAGGTTCTACTCAAGGTTATCTCAAAGAGACGTATAACCTGGACTTAGGTGTCATTTCGAGTTGACCTACACTGCCTTTTCCTTACAGTTTGCCCTATTTCTGATTGTAAGAGCTTATTGATGTTTAGTTAACCAACGGCTGACCCTCATCTAAGCTTCTTGTTTTCTCCATGAGCACCTAGTCTAGTACCTTCTTATCTGTTAGATATTGGGAGTACGAACATTCCTTTTCGACTCAGTGCGAGGTTCCAGCTATGCTGTTGAAGCCTCGTCCAATAGAATTGATTATCGGCGTCATATCATTACACACACCTGCTGAAATTATAGTCGTTTTCAGCAGGTGTAATGGGTTCTTGAAGTCGACGGCTGTGACTGTTAAAGTGATTTGAGAATCGTACTCAGTTTGCCTGATAGTACTCCAGCGGATAGAGCATGCATCAGTAGCATCTTCCTATCGTTAGTCGCATAGGGTATAGTTAGGCCAAACGCAATAAAGACACTAGTAGTAGGGGTTTGGTACCGGCTAACTAGCTCATCAACAAAGGCCGGGTGTCCGTTAGGGCCAGGGGTAGCATTAGATGGGGCGACCTGGATATAAATGATGCGTTTACCCTCAAATTCTAATTTAGATTCCCTGTATTGCATTAGAGCTAAGTTTAGAGAGTAAGCCTTGTTGCTAGTTAATATACAAGGTATGTAAGCAGCATCTTTACTGTTGTATTACAAAGAATTTTATAAGGTCTATTCGCTATCCATCTCATCGAACATTTCGAATAAATGCTCAAAGTGACTTTCTAAGGCCTCCAGATATACGTATTGGTCACGAATATCCACTTGCTCATTAGCGCTATGCCAGTTCGATAGACGCTCTAAGATGAACTCTATACTGTCGATTTCGGCACCCACTCCCGAGCGGTCATGCACGGAGCCAAAACGGTTAATTAACTCTTGTTTGGTTTCATTGACGAACTCGATAATCTTGTTCAAGTTCATTCGATACAAAGGATAACTAAAACCTTCCCAGAGTTTACCTCGGCTATAAGCGAACGTTGTAGGTACTATGCTCTTGAATGTTCTTTTTGGAGCCATAAGGGTGAATTATTGAGGAAGGGTATCTAATTGAGTACGATATGTAGCAACAATAGCACTAGCCGTGCGGATACATTCCTCAAACTTATACTCAGCTAAAGCTATATCCATACCTTCATCGTACACTGATGGAAGGTCAGCTGTGAAACTTTTGAAAACATCTTCAAAAGAGCTTTCCAAGACAGCAATAATACCTTTAGGCGCACGTAGCTCATTAGCAGCGTCGTGCGACTGACGGTGCGTCAAATGCTCGGGCATCGACTCGAAGTAAGACAGTAGTTCTTGTGCTTCCCGTAGTAACTCATGGCCTTGCTCATTTATTTGGGCTACTTGAGGCTGGTAACGTTGGAGAACATCACTGAAGGTGTTGGGTGAAGGAAGTGAAGCCATTTTGGTGAGCGCTGATTTCGACGAGAAAAGGTTGCCCTAAAAGCTGATATTAATACTTTTGATTTTTAAACATTGATAAAAATTTAAAATGAATCTTGCACAATACTACATTAGTCTACATAATCACGCTACTAAGATTGATGGCGTACTCGACCAACTTCAAAAATTGCTGCAAAGCCAAACACAATCACCCGCTTTAAGTCGGGTTCTACGTCATGCTGTAGGTAACCAAAACAGAAAACCAGCAGACGTAAGAAAGGACCTCAAAGACATTATTGCACAAAAAGGAAATTGGGGACTTTACTCTAGTCAAAATCAAAGCTTTTATCAGCATCTCTTACCGCAACAACTAGAGAGCGCTCTAGACGAGTTACCCCTAGTTATAGTGGATGCGGCCAAGTTGGCAAAACGGCAAAAGGATTTACTTCAGCGAAATGGCGTAAGCAGCCTGCCAAGCTACTATTTGGTTGACCAACAGCCGTGATTCTGGCCGCAACTGTATGCCCGGTACTAACAAGTGTCAGTATATTTGACAACATGTTTTGTTTAAATTCAGCTTTTCTAAGGTCGAGTTTTTTTATGTCCAGGCTAGACCAATGCCTTTAGGCTAATAGCAGCGTTTACAGGCTCGTCTACCCAACAATTGAGCTTCGGATGTACTGACAGTTTTCAGGCTAGTAGAACAATTATTTAGCCCCGTACAAGTCTTACTAGCGTGATATACTTTAGGATAGCCGCCTTGGCAGAGATAAACGCCGGTAATGGAGCGGACATGTACACTAGAAACGCTGCGAGTAGGGGTAAAATTAGTCAGGCTAACGATTAAAGTTAGAGCTAATAGAAAAAAGCGCATCAGGATAACGAGATAAGTATTTACTGGCAAAATAGATGTATTGACCGCAAAGTTCAATGCCAGTCAGGAAGGATGAAGGAGTCTAGTCCCTCTATGTCTACCTTGATGTTGTCTAGCCTCTGAATGCACCATCAGGGTTGACTGCAAAGTGTCCTCTACGGCCAACAATTGCGGGAACTCTAGACCCTGCGCGAATACCTGAGGCCAAGCACATATGAATGTCTACATCGCAGATGTAAAAGCCCATCTTGGGGTTTTACACCCCGGTCACTAAGTATAGAATTAATTGATTATAATTAGTTCATGAGCGGACCAGTCTGCTTCAGTAATGCCAAGCCAATTCATTACAATGTCACGAACCCGCTCATCCATATTCGCCCACTTGACCTTTTTCTGATGTACTTTCTTGACGTATGGGAATAGGCAACACATGGCGTGCTTTTGAAATATTGTAGTATCAACTCCAAATAGTTGCGCATGTTCAAGGGCATACAAATCCGCTTTGTATTCGTCTATGATAATAGCTTCATCAATAAAATCCGGGTCCATTTTCTCTATAATAGTAGGCGGTTGCTGCATATGCCCAATTTCGTGAAGACACAAATAGAAGTCGCCCTTGTTTCTTATAATTGGAACGTAGATAGTGTTTGAGAAATATTGTGCTGCTCCGCCATCCATTCCTGGTTTAGGCCTTTTCACCCGGATATAATGCTTGTTGACTAATGCTTTGAAGTATGTGCGAGCACGTTCCGCTTCATGCTTAGACATATGTAAGTCATGTTTAGTGGCGTTATGGCTGGGTAAATGAATGTAAGCTTCTTGAAGTTCTTTCATTTTAAATGACATGTGGATGTAAGTTTGTACGGCAAGGAGTGGAAGACGAGAGTGTTACCTTATCGCCATAAAATCCTTAAACTTTATCTAAAAGCTTAGTGAAAAACTGTTCTGGTGAGCCTAGCCGAACAAAGTATTGTCTTCAACCCATATTGCAATATTGGTTCGAGACGAAGAGTTTTTTTATAATACCATATAGTATTAATAGAAAGCGAAATCTTGCTTTCTCAGTCTCTGCAAAGCCATTAAATCAAGACTTTAGTCTGTCAGAATTAAGAGCGGACAGACTTTTTTGACCTTTAGAAGGAAAACTTTACTAAACGCTTACAGAAGAAATCGCTAAAGCAGGCAGTAGCCAAATTGTACATTTGCTCAAGAAATAAATTCCTTTTTACTGTGCCCAGCAGTTGTGCTACTTGATAGTATTATTGATTGACACTTATAACTACATATGCTTCTTTAGTACATGTGCTTAAACTCTTCATGGCTCCGGGCTACTTTACTTAGCTACCTGCCATGAGCCATGAAGACTTGAAATCTTCATTAACTCAAGTTTATAATTGAGTGAAAGTGTATTTCTGTAAAATGACTTTTCATGTATTTGAGGCCAGAAGATTTGCGCTGCATAATTCTTTTATAATTCAGATATAATTTTATTTAAAACATCCATCTTATTTATTTAAGGTCGACATAAAATGGCCTATTGTCATTGTGCATTATTTGTTTGCGAAGTATTCCTCCGTTCATGGTAATTAACTGGGCAACTAAGTTGAATTCATCTTCATTGAGTAATTCTTGAAATGAATTCTTTTGGTAAGGTAAGGATGCCACTAATAGGCTGCCCTGAATGGAGCCAATTCTAATTGTTTTTCTTCTTTTTAAATGTAACTTTAGTATTTCACAGAATTCGTGCATATTCCCTTGTTTCATTTGCAGTGCCATAGGTTTTAAAATTTAAATGCGCGGAATGTGTGTTAAATGAACGCCTTCGAAAATTTATGGCACAAAGATAAAGCGTCATAAAACCAAATAGCAAGTGCTTGAATTGTTGTCTGTTATAATAACTATTTAAGGCGCAGCTGCTTTTTTTATATTGTATTTTTGATAAATGTGCATTTAAGGCCAGTGTGGCTAATAAATAATTGTTGCCTCATAACAGGAAAAAAATAGTTATTATACCTTCGCTATGCCTATTTTATTAAAAAGTTTATATTATTCTTTATCGTACAACCCTTTTTATATAATTGCCAATAAAAATAGGTATTGAATGCAGTAATACAGTTAATGAATTGTTGTCTATGGCATAGAGACCTAGGTAACGAATTGTTGTCTATAGCACAGGGAAATATAGGCAACAAATTGTTGTCCATAGTATTGTGCTTATTCAATAGGTTGTTAGTGTTTTCTGCTTTTAGTTAGCACTCATAAGGTTATTGCAGTGCTTTATTTGTTGCCTAATATGTTTTAAAGCCATTGATTGATACAGGGTTGTATCGACTTGCTTTAAAACTTAACAACTCTATAATGCTAATATGATGACAGTATTGTCCATCTTCAATCGTATCGTAGCTGACGGTGGGTTGTGTCTAAGCTGCATTCAGGAATTCACTAACCTATGCGCATTGGATAGAACTACGACTTAAATCGAAGGATTTTAAATAAGTATAAATGCATATAAATAAGTATAATATGACTTTAGCCAAGTTGCCAGAATTGACTAAGCCAGAAATTTTTCAAACGCAGTCCCATGAATAAAGGGGGGGGGAGGGTGATTTTGAACCATAGGGGGATACAGGGGGGGGAGGAGGGAGAAAAAGTCTGTATGGCCTCATTTATAGTACCCGTTCACCTGTGCGGTGTTCATAATGCTGTTTGCAATAATGTTACGGCCATTAACGATAGAGTTTGTAGGTACATAAATAGGCTTAATTAGTACGCTTAAAGCAGGTTTAAGTACAGAAAAGGAGGGTTAATAGGCCTTCAAGTACATATAAATTTCCTGAAAGACTGGCTTAGAGCCGGAGACAAGAGCTGCTTTCACATAGTAGTTTTTCAAGCTTGGCTTCGGCCAGGCCGGGGAAGTAGCCGCCGTCGAGCAGCTCGGCTTTGAAGCGGCTCCAAAACGATTCGGCGTGGGCGTTATCATAGCTGTTACCCCTCCGGCTCATGCTTTGCAGTTCACCCTGATGGGTCAGTAGGCACTTGAAGCGGGTGGCTGTGTACTGGCTGCCCAAGGTGACGCCTCGGCGTCACTTAAGTCGAAGTGCCCGTGAACCCCAAGGGTGGGCGGCGCACCACAAGCGCCCGGTGCAGGGCCTCGCTGACTAGGTACTGCGGCATGGTGTCGCGCACATCCCAGTCGACGATTTTGCGCGAGCACCGGTTCAACCACCAACTGTTGTCGCTGGCGTTGCCAGGCATAGTACGTGGATGGGGCCACGCGCAGCACTTGGCAGAGCTGGCGCACACGCACCTGCCTGGGCCGCTGGGCGATGTGCTGGTAAGTGCTCACCGGGTCGGCTGGGCGAAGATGACAAAGGCTTTTTTAAATATCCAGCTCCTGCTTAGCCTGCTTGAGCTGGGCCCGCAGGGCGCGCACCTCCGGGGCACGCGCCACTTCTTCACTGCCCACCTCGGCCACGAGCTGGGCCTGCTGCCAGCGGTAAAGCAGCTTGGGGCTAATGCCCAATTGCCGCGCCGCGGCCTGCGTGCTGCGGCTCTCGCCAGCCAAGCGCAACGCCTAGGCCTTGAACGCCTCGTCGTATTTGCGTCGTTTGTCGGGCGACGCCCCGTTGGTTTTGGTTGCCATAGCAGAAGAAATATACGTCCTTCTTCTGTCCGTCATGCCTAGACCACCTCACTTTTTTGCCCTTACCCAACGATTTGTTACCCACGTTGGTACACAAGGCCATTAATCGGAAGAAACCGTTCGATAGTGCTGGGCAGCAATTCCGGGACGCCATCCTATGGCACACTATACTTGAGGATGCTAGCAAAAACACCCGTAGCCTTCTCTACACATACCACTTAATCAGCAATGATGCTTCAGCGTTTGGAGACGGTAAGGCCGGTCTTCATCCGGAGTTGAAGGAGGAAGCAAGGGCCGTGTCACCGACTGCGATTACTTATTACAGTAACATGCATAAGTTCATAACAGCCAATTATAGCCCTATTCAGCATATTACCCACGAATGGCTTGTAAGCAACATAAACACAGGGGAGGTACTCAGTAGGATTGGTGACCGCATCTATAGCAAGACCGACAAGATAATTGAATTCAATAGAGCACACGGCGAAGTATTTACCTATAAGAGTGAATCGGTGTACTTGACATTTGGAACCTTTTCAATTGTGAGTCACGGGGTGTATACTTTCTCGAATGGGAGGGTTGCCGTAATTGTAGACATTATGGGTTCTTGTAAGCATTCAGGGCAGGCTTATGTATTAACCTTCCCATCGGATTTAGCGAACAACACCCTTATAGCGGATACCCTGAAGCAAGTCACTACCCATTTAAGCTATACTGTGGACGTACAATTCGAGCTTCAGAGTGATGGAAGTATTGTATTGGGTGAAGTTGGTGACATGTCACTATCACGTTGGGACTGAAAATATCGAACCCACTATGGTTGGGCTTCTAGGGTGGGTTCTTCGCTCTTATTGATGCTGGTAATGGTTGCGCGGGTTATGATGGTGATGCTGGTGACGTACTTCCCCCAGGGAAGAAATCCGAACGGACGCTGGTGTGGTGGACGATACTGGTAGTGGTTCCGATATTATGTCCTGCGGCAGTCGTGCGGAACCCAGGAGAAAAAGAAAACCCCGGCCGTTTCGGGCTGGGGTTCGACTTCATTCAATTGGGATTAATCTTCCTGTATTTAGGATGTGTCTTCTTTCCATTCACCAGCGAAATGTCTAATCAAAATCACACTTCATTCAATAGCGATTCAATGCGCTATTTGGGTTTCAACGGTTCCGGGGTGATAGTCGGATTCAAGCCGTAGCTGGCTTGAAATGCATTCGTCATGATAGCGTGAACCAGAGTCGCGTCCGACTCTAAGCAAATGATACTATCATGGATGCTTGCTGCCCATATCTTGTAGGGTTGCAGTCTGGCTACGACAGTATCCAGGATGATACGGGCTTCTTCCTTCTGCATTGCTACGGCAAGTTCTGCGTGGTCGGTAAGCTTGTAGTCGTAAATCAACTGGTAGACTTTCGGGAAGGTGTCCCGAAACCACTTGCCGATTTTACTGGATTCGGTATGCTTGTTTTTACAAAAGAAGATGGAAGCGAAGAACTTGGTTTTGAAGTCCCGGCGTTCCCGTTTGGTACGCATGTGGACGTTGTTAGCCTGGGCTACGAATTCGTAGAACTTGCCGCTGGATGTTAGTTCAATGTAGTGCTTAACGTCTCCGGGCAGGTCGTGTGAGTCGTAACGCTTGACCAAGAGCAAAGACAGAAGGAAGGGCTGGGAGTTCGCTATGTCCAGGTTGACCAGGGTTTCTTCCGGATGCTTGACATGGTAGAGGAACGGTCGTAGCTGGCTGCTCAGGTTAGTTAGGATGGTGTATACCCTTGATAGTTTGTCCGGCCGGATGGGAACCTTGATGTTCAGCGTGTGAAGCTTATCAATTGCTATCAGGTTTTTAGAATACGACTTCAAGATGGTACGCATCATGGTCTTGTAAACAGTCAGTGTCGGGTCTTCCTTTTGACCATGTTTGAGGACCTTGGTGAGCTTCTTGAAGCTCGGCAGATGAATCAGTTCGCTGATAGCCATTGCTTCGTCCAGGAGGCCCGTATAGGCTCTATGCTTGACCTTAGTGGTGTCCAGTGTGGCACAGTTGTTCACGATGAAGTCCTGGGTGGCTTCGTAGACGGTTTCGTTGTGCCTGCGTGCTTCCCGGTGGTGGATGCGTAGGTTTTTCATGTCCTTGTGGATACGATTTAGGAACCGGTCCTTCCGAAGTTCAACTTCCATTTTCTCCGTCCATGCGGCAAGCTTGCGGCCGAAGGTTTCCTGCTTGAATATCAACAAGCCGACTGGTTTGCTATCCACTTGTTCGGTGATGCGGTACCCGTAGGACTTCCCGCTTTTCTTGCTGTACATGTTGTCGCATTCGATGGCCCCTGCGGAAAGAAGAGTGTCCAAGACGAACTTCACGTATCGGTTCCCAATCACGTTTGCGAGTACGTCATGGTTGATGGCAACGTAATCACCGGCCCCAATCCGTTTGTTGTACAGGGGTGCCGTGAGGATACGGTTCAGGGTGTAAGCTATTTTATCTTGATGGTCGTCAATCTGACGCTGGGTCCAACCCTGTGAGGTTAGGAAAGCTGAAAGGTTGCTAATGTTTGCGGGTACGAATAGCTGCCTTGTATTGAAGGTAAATTCTTTGGGCACTGAGGCACTGGGTAATGATTCAATTAGTACTACCGGCGTTCCACAACCGGTGGGTAATGTCGAACGGGGTGGAACGCTGCCAGTGTCCATTACCCAAAACGCTGGCAGCCCCGGACACTTCGTTGAGTGTCTATGGGTAAATATTCCTGGATTCTGCGAAATCCGGAATAATTCAATATTTACTTTTAGTAGGTCACCTACACGGCGACATGGTGAACCGCTTTGGCGTCCAGGTACGCTTGGTGAGCTTGCTCTTCGGAGTAGTAGTTACCTAGGTAGTAAAGGTGGTCATCGGCTCGTATGTGGGACACACGCTTGGGCTTCTTATTACTCCACGTTACTCTCTTATACGCAGAGGAACAGTTCTTCCGCTTCGCCATAACCCAGCATATTGCCTTCCGGGTACGCAACACTAATTTGACTTTCACCCACTGGATGTTCTCGGCCCGGTTATCCTCTTTATCCCCGTTGCGGTGTATCCAACGTTTAATTCCGTCCAGGTTGGGAACCCAGTAGGTGGCAACCCGGAACCGACATTGGGTCCCGGCCTCCCGGTTGTAGACCGCCACAATTCGGAACCCCAAAGGAATCAGAGTAGGGGAGAGATAACGGCCAAAGCCATTGTGAAGGCCCTGAACCAGATTACTGATGTCGTAGTTGGGATAGTCGGTGATGGTTTTCCAGAGTTCAAGGCCAGTGTTCATGCAGGGGTGGTTTGGGTTCTAACCAAACATACACGCACTTGGTACCACGGCGAAAGTCAATTTTCGTCTGCAGTACTACCTTCTTACCGGATACGCCCTTCTCTCTTACACTTTTATCACAATCATTGCGTATGTAAAACATTGATAATTAGTGTTTTGAATAGATGGTATTGGCAAGTGTGTGGTCATAATAGGAGAACGATAAAGATAGAGGTGGATGATGAGAGGGTACTACAGAACGGTATGGATGATAGATATAGATAATAAGAGTATGAACAATCGTTGAACTGTACTGAGCTAAAACGTCGAAATGAACGCGCAACGCGAAACTGTGTTCCTTAAACGCGTTTTAAACGCTACACACTCTCTGGTCCGGCTCCGTTCAGTACCCGTAAACTAGCCCAGGGGCTATAGGTTACTCTCATCAAAGATGAATTTGGTTGGCTTGGGTATCCGTTGCGACGGTTCAAGGTCTTTATCCAACCAGACATCCTTTACTTGTTTAACCTTGTTCTTTATCGAAGCTTTCAAGGAAGGTAAGTAGTGGGTCAAAATTGTATATCTGGCTTGAATTTCGTCTTTCTGTGCAGGAACCCAAATCATACTCATAATTATGCTGTACATATTGACTTCAGAAAATATGCCAAGAATCTGGGTTATGTACTTTCCAGCATAGTCCAGGTCCAATAGTAATTCTTCCTCAGTTAACGGAATCCGAAACGTTGTTTTCTTCTTGATGTCGGTACCGAAGTTTGGGTATTTGCTGAAGTTCGGGTAGAAATCAAAAATAGGGTCATTGGCGTGCTTCGGATAACCGCCTTGATGCTTAATCCGATTGGCAGTCATTCGAATTTTATAAATCCTGGGTGTAATGATAGTCCTCAGGTGATTATAATTCCATATTCCTTTCTTGGGTTGAACGTTATGGTCCAACTCCATTAATCTATCAATAGGAAGCCCGAAATCGGCATTCAAATGTTCGAGGTAATCAACGATGTGGTAACCCACAGGCTCTTGCATAGTAGCATATGGCTTACCGGTCGAATGGTTTTTGGTGTACTCAATGAGCATTTCAAGCTTGTGGCTGATAGCAATATAACCCGACATCAAAACTTCTCTGGTGATAGCATGGAAGGAATCTTCAAATATGTATCTTTTACCAAATGTTGCTGCGTAGTCCTTTTTTTGCTGTGATTTATTGTAGCCATCTATAAGCTCATCAACCATTTTTTGAGCGTTGGGGATAGCTGACTCACGATAATAAAGTGCCATTGCATCATATTCCGCTTTAATCTTTCGGGCTATGGCAGCAGTAACTTGTACCGTGAAGAAGGATGGAATTTTTTCTACTGCATGGATATTCTTCTCCAAATCAGCATAATACTGTTCGTGTGTAGCGAATAATCGTTCGAATAAGGTTGGGGTTTCCATTGATTCCAATTGAATATAGAGGAGGTCAGTTTGTTCGATGTCGGTAGTTACAACTCCTGATTGAAGAAGTTCAGAGGCCGGACACCGTGTTCGACACTTGCTTTTGATGCGTAGATACTGAGCGTTTTCATATCCGTATGGCCGCTCTGACCCATAATCTGAGGCAGCGCCCACCCACTTTGGAAAGCGAAGTTTATCCAGGTACGGCGTCCAGTATGGGTTCCCAACAACTCCCAGAACTTGGGCTTCTTACCATCTTCGTTCAGCACTGCCCGCTTGGTGGTCCCGGCGTATTCGTACAGGGTGACTTCCTCTTGGCAGGACGGTAGCATCGAACAGAAGTCCCGCAGGAGTTGTCGGAAGTACCAGTCCTTGACGACTGCGAACTTCCAGTTGTGCCGGTCCAAGATAGCGCGAACCATCGGGGTCACCTGGATAATCACCTTTACTTCCTTCTTATGCGTCTTCTGCGGATATAGCTCCAAGGTCTGGGAACCGTCACGGTGGGTCCGCAGGTATTCACGGAAGTCTCCGTAAATATCGCTGAACCGTAACCCAGTGGCACACATGAAAATCATCTGGTCCTTCATGCGCTCCCAGGCTGGCTGACCAGCATTCTTATACCTTTTTGGAACCCTATATGCAGGTGTGAAGGCCACGAACTCTTCAAGCTGCTTCAAGGAGAAGTATAAGATGTCGTTTTCCAATTTTGGCAGCTTGAACTTGTACTGCTTGTAGCTTAGACTCAGGTTCAAATCGAACTGGAAGTAGTTCATGATTCCCTTCACCTGCGACATTATCTTCTCAATGGTAGAGTTCAGGGAACCCTTGCGGATAAGATGGTCCTGAAAATCGTACAAAACGACTCTGGATACATCTTGAATCCTCAACCCAGGGTTGTAGTCGTTCACTGCCCGGATGACGGACTGGTAGGTGTATACCGTAGCCTGGGCGTGGTCTTGCTTTTGCTCTTGTAGAAACTTCTGGACGTAGACAACAAATAGGTCTTTCTGGTCAGCCTGGACTTGCTCATGGAATTCCTTAGCTTGGGTTTCGTCTCCATCGAACACGGCAGTAGCTTGCGAGTAATCCAGGTCGTACTTCTTGTTATCCTGCAAGGCTTGCCGGGTGGCTTCCTTCACAACGTCAAAGCCTTTGCCGTAGTCCTGGGTATCCAGCAAACCCAGAAAGGCGTCATGAGCTTGTCCTTTGATTTGAAGTAGCCGGTTCCGCTTCTCTTCCAGCTTGCGTTCATCTTCCTCCAATTGAAGTTGCAGGTCTTCGACACTAAGCACGGCTACCTTGGCCTTCTCTCTTTTTTCCGAAAGCTCCACCTGGGACATGAACCGAAGCTTGGCTTCCTGGGCCAACCGGGTGGACTTCACCAGTTCGTATTTGGCCCGAATCATTTCGCGGGTGATGGGGATAACGGCTTCCTCCACCAGGAGGTCATACGCTTGTTGTAAGTCCCGCTTGATGTCCCCAACCAGCTTGTTAACGTGTGTCGCTTCACTCCCCACCACCACACCGTTCCTGAGCTTCTTCGGGTCTATCGATAATCCAACGCTAACGGGTACTTCGACCCGGCCGTGTCTTAGCATCACCCACAGGGGTTGTTCTTTTGACTTGTTTTTGTCCTTGGTCAGGACTGTAATTGTTGCCATCGGGGTGATATTGAGGTTGGTAGTGTGGAGCTTGATGGCAACAAGGTACACTACGAATAGAAAATCTGGTCAGGATATGGTCAGGATTACAGCGGCAATCCGTACCGTTTTACCCCAAATATCCTGACCAGATGGATAGGCAACAAATAATAAAAGCTATAAATAACTGATAGTCAGAGAAAAGAGGAGTAAAAAAGCGGCCGGAAATTTCCGGTCGCCTTTCCACAACCAACTCAACCAACACCAGTGGCACAGAAGACCACTGGCTGTATTAGGAAGAGCTAGTGAAATGCCTATCGGTTGCATATTATTTTCAATAAACTTACTCATTGCTGATAGTCAGTCCATTAAAATGAAAAAGCCCCATTCAAGTGATAATTGAACGGGGCTTTTTTGGATAGCTGCTTCTCTTATTCTGGCAACTCGAAGAGCGGGAGAGGAGCTAGTTGCTTGTACCTACCCCCTAAGCTTTGCAACTCGGCCTGGTGAAGCTGGACGTAATTGTTGAATTTTTTGGCGGCCTGATCATATTTCACCCGATACCCAACCACTTGTCCATCGTACTGGCCAATGGTGTCTAGCGTATTCAGGACGGTGCTGCTAGGGGCGGGGCCGTCGGGGCGAGAGGTCATAGTGCGTAATATCGTCAACAGCGAATCTTGCGCAGTATCATACCGGTCAATTTGGGTTGACTGCATAGTGAGCTGCTGGTAGCGCAGCTTTTTAAGGCGGTTGTTGGCTTGTGTAAGCTGCTGAAGCTGCTGCTTATCCGCTGCCGGCCAGCGCTCTAGCTCGTTCAGTATCTGGTTGGTGGCCGTGATTTTAGCGTCGTCGCTGGCCATCATCTGGGCCCAGCGCGTATCTACGGAGTCGCGCAAAACCTCGAGTTGTTGTTTGGCGGCAGTGGCCGAAGCCGGATCGAGAGCTTTCGGGGTACGGTTGCAGGCGGCCAATGCAGCAAGCAGTAGCACAACCCAAGTAGTTTGTTTAAGCACAGATTTCACGTATAAAAGCAGCTAGTTAGTGAAGCAAGAACAGCAACGGAAAGCGAAGTAAGCGGGTTAACATGATATTTATTTGCCTTAATGCCGGCGTCTAGTAATTCGCTTTGGGCCACAACGCATAGGTAGGGCTTGATAGTGCCCGTGCAACAACTCAGTCTATATATTGGGGGAAACTATGGTAGGAAGCCACTCGTTGTTGCAGCGAGCTGGGAGGAATGATGCGCAAAGATTGTTTCTCTGTTAACTAGCCAAGCGCCTCTACTGGCGCCTGCCTACCTTTGCGGCCCGTCCGAGTTAACTGAGTCAATAGTTAAGTTCGGCTTAAAGCAACGGAATCAGTTTAATCAGCGCCAACCATTGGGTTTATGAGTGACATCACACCTCTCGATAGTGTAGGAGAATTTGGCCTTATCCGCCGCATCCAAGATACCATTACGCTCCGCCAAGCAAGTACCAAGCTCGGTATTGGCGATGATGCCGCTATTTTGGCCCCACCGGCTGGCCATGAGATTGTAGTTAGCACCGACATGCTGGTGGAAGGAGTGCACTTCGACCTTACTTTTTGTCCGCTTAAGCATCTGGGCTACAAGGCGGTAGCCGTCAACGTATCTGATGTGGCGGCTATGAATGCCACCCCTACCCAAATTGTGGTAGCAGTAAGTATTGGGGCTCGGTTTTCGGTGGAAGCAGTGCAGGAACTCTACGACGGAATGCGCCTGGCTTGCGAAGCGTATGATGTAGACATCGTGGGCGGCGACACCACGGCCAGCCGTGGCGGCCTCACCATCAGCATCACGGCCATAGGGCACGTGGCTGCTGGTAAGGCAGTGCGCCGGAGCGGGGCTAGCCCCAACGACCTGATTTGCGTAACCGGCGACCTTGGCGGTGCCTACCTCGGTTTGCAAGTGCTGGAGCGCGAAAAGCAAGCCTGGCAGGCTGACCCCGAAACCCAGCCCGAACTTGGCAAATATCCCTACGTGCTCCAGCGCCAACTTCGCCCTGAAGCCCGCATGGACGTCATTCACGAGCTGCGCGACTTAGGCGTGGAGCCCACCAGCATGATCGATATTTCCGACGGACTGGCTTCGGAAGTGCTGCACCTCTGCCAAGCCAGCGGCACCGGAGCCCGTATATTCTCGGAAAACCTGCCCATTGCTAATCCCACGCTGGAAGTGGCCGAGGAGTTTAACCTCGACCCCATTATGTGCATGCTCAACGGAGGAGAGGATTATGAATTGCTCTTTACCGTTCCGCTCGCTGCCCACGCTCTGCTTAAAAACCATCCGGATATTACCATCATTGGCCACATGGTAGAGAGGAGCGAAGGCACTAACCTCATCACCAAATCTGGTCAGCCCGTGCCACTCCGGGCGCAAGGGTTTAATCATTTTTAAACGGGGGCATAAAAGCCTTTTGTTTGATCCTATCAACCCTGTTTTTTCTAGCCTTTGGGATTGGTAATGGGTATGAAGCGAAGGTCAGTACGTATTTGCTAGAGAAAGGGCAGTTGATACAAGTCCCAGTCGCTAACAAACGTAACAATCGTAAGCACCACAGCGTCGGGTTTTGGCTGAACAACGATATCCACTATCTAAGCTTGGCCAAAGAGCAGTACGATACGGTTGCGGTGGGCGACCTGATACATGTTTTGTACGGTCCTGAAACCGACTATGTAATGTGGCCTACAGATAGTGGTGAAGTCAAAAAACTTCGACAGCAGGTTATGGGCTGCTTTCTTATGGCAGCGGTTTGCGGAGGTTTTTTATTCTGGCATTGGAAACCTAAATCGACTGTATAGACCTAAGGGTCAAGTAAATAACAACAAAGGAAAGGCCATCCGCATGTGGATGGCCTTTCCTTTGTTGTTATTTCGGACTGTGTTGCTTTTAATCTTCGGGGTAAGGGATGTACACGAAATTGGTGAACTCCTTGTCTAGCACGAAGAGGCAGCAGTACTCGTCGGGGTCTTTGTAGGTGGATTGGAAGGCTTCGATTCCCTCCGTGCCAACAATGCCTTGCTGTACGAATAGCTCCAGAAACGAAGCAAACACGTGCCACTCCAAGTTCAACTCGTCGGCATTGACGAGCAGACTACCGAGCGGTACTTCTTGGCGGGCAAAAACGAAGATGGGATATTTAGAAATTTCCATCTTCCGTACTTGGGAGGAGGCTTCTAGTAGCGTATCAGAAACGGTAGCGAAATCCTTGGTGATAGTGCCGAGGTATTTGCCATTCAGTTCAGGGTCGTTGGCGTAGTCCATATACAAAATGTGGTTACCAGCTGATAATGACAACCGTTTGACCTTCTCTGAATTGTTTGACGAAGGAAGTGTCAAAACCAGCTTTATGTTTTTCGTCAACATAAGTTAACATCCGATCAACCTCGTGCTGACGGATTAAACATACATCGTTAACAAAATCGTTGTAGAAAGCGGTTACTACTCCTTTCCGCTGATAAGCTAGGTCCTCTGGGAAGTACACTTCCGCATCAAGTTCTTCATCCTCATAAGCAAAATGTTTCGTGCGTATAAGGTGATGAAAAAAAGGATACAACTCGGGTGAGTCGTCTGCAAGAAGGTAGTCATATTCATTGACTTCACTATTGACTACTCTAGCTAGGGTGATGTCAAGTCCCATAGAATATCAGTGTAGGCCTTACCGCAATTCCAATGCTACCACATTCTCTACGTGGTGGGTGTGTGGGAACATGTCTACGGGCTGCACGCGCGTCACTTTGTAGGCTTCGTCGAGTAGCTCTAAGTCGCGGGCCTGGGTGGCGGGGTTGCAGCTGACGTACACGATGCGGGGGGCACGCATTTCGAGCAGGCGGCGCACAACATCTTCGTGCATACCGGCGCGCGGCGGATCGGTGATGACCACATCGGGGCGACCGTGCTGGGCAATGAAATCGGCGTTGAGCACGTCCTTCATGTCGCCAGCGTAGAACTCGGTATTGGTCACGCCATTGATTTCCGAGTTGATACGGGCATCGGCTACGGCTTGCTCTACGTACTCGACGCCTACTACGTGTCGGGCCTGGCGGGCCACGAAGTTGGCAATGGTGCCGGCGCCGGTGTAGAGGTCATATACTAACTCGTTGCCAGTGAGCTGGGCGAAGTCGCTGGCTACTTTGTAGAGGTTGTAAGCGCCTTCGGAGTTGGTTTGGTAGAACGACTTCGGGCCGACGCGGAAACGCAATCCTTCCATTTCCTCGTGGATGTACGGTTCGCCTTTGTAGCATACTACCTCCAGATCGTGGAAGGTTTCGTTGCCCTTGTCGTTGAGGACGTAGTTGAGGGAGGTAATCTGCGGAAACCGTTCGTACAGATAGTCCAGCAGCGGCTCAATGGCTTGGTGCTGGCGGTAGCACTGCAAAATCACCATGATGTCGCCGGAATTAGCCGTGCGGATAATGAGGTTACGCAACAGGCCAGTTTGCTTGATGATATTGCCGAAGCGCAGATCGTGCTGGCGCGCATAGTTGCGCACCGCCAGCCGGATTTGGTTGCTAGGGTCGGGTTGCAGCCAGCAGTGGTTGACGTCCAGAATCTTGTCGAAGCGGGCGGGCGTGTGGAAGCCAAGCACGCGCCGGTCGTACTCGGTAGTTTCGTCTTTGATCTGCTCTTCCGTCAGCCAGCCCATAAAGCTGAAGGTGTATTCCAGCTTATTGCGGTAGTAGGTCTGAGAAGGCGAGGGCAGGATGGGCTGAATTTCGGGCAGCGCTACTTTGCCAATGCGCTGGAGCGTGTCGGCCACCTGTTGGTGCTTGTACTGGAGCTGGGTATCGTAGCCGATATGCTGCCACTTGCAACCGCCGCACGTACCAAAATGCTCGCAAAACGGCTGCACGCGCCGCTCCGAGTATTTGTGGAAGTGCGTAGGTACAGCTTCCAGGAAGCTCTTTTTGCTGCGGGTAATGCGCAGGTCAACGACGTCGCCGGGGGCTACCTGCGATACAAATACCACGAGGTTTTCAATGCGCACGAGGCATTTGCCCTCGGCGACCATATCTTGAATTTCAACTTCGCGCAAGGCTTGCGCGGGAATGTTTTTAGCAGCTTTATTCACGCGGCAAAGGTAATCACGGATTTAGCCGTATTTCTGGGATTTCACGGATTTTGTCGGGTGGCATATGGCTAACGTTGCTGAGTATACCTGTCCGCTTGGCTAACAGCTTATTACTGTTGGAGTTCATTCATGTATCGGCAATGAAAGTGAATGACCGCTCTAACGCAGGTCTGACTAACAAAAAAGGCACTTCAGATGAAGCGCCTTTTTCAAGCTAACAGCAAGCAGATACCAGTTGTGCGGGTTGAAAAACCGGCTAACTCGGTGGCTTACTTCACTACCTCAAACCAACCTTTGTACGACCGGCCACCCGCTAATTGAAGTTGGTAGTAGTACACGCCAGCCGGCGAATTGGCCCCATCGAAGGTGTTGCGGTAGTTGTTGGTCTTATATACTTCCTTGCCCCAACGGTTGAATACAGTGAGGGTGGTGCCACTATACAATTCCACGTTTTTCACAATAAACTGGTCGTTGAGGCCGTCGCCATTGGGCGTCACCACGTTGTAGAATACCAAGTCGTTGGCAAACTCCACACAGGCTGAGTTGGATGACGAAACCAGCGCACCAGTCGCCGCTATGGCCTGTACCCGGAAGCACTGATCGAAGCCGGCGCTACCGGTCGTGAGCGTGATGCTAGTAGTGGTAGCGGCTACGGTTTGCACCAGTTCCTCGGTGCCGTTGCTGACGCGTCGGAAGACTTGGTAATCTCGCACCGCGAAGCCTACATATGGGCTCCATGTTACGGTCACTTTGCCTTGGTCCCGGCCAGCTCCACCTTCCACAGCGGTAGCCACCGCGCGAATGGTCGTGTGTTGCGTGCTGCTGAGCAAGGTGCCGCAGGCGTTGGTTAGCTCCAAGCGGTATTCGTAGGCGCTGGCATCGGTGTCCACGCCCGTGTCGGTGAAGCTGGTGGCCGTAGTGGCCGAGGTGCCTACCGCCACGAAGGCCCCGGTACTGCCCGCCGGCCGACGCATAATGTTCACGCGGTTGGTGTTGCCGGTGTTGTTGGGCACGTTGAGCGTGAGTGTAACCCGGCGGTCATCTTGCGGCTCGACCGAGGCTACTACCAAGTTAGTGCTAGCATTGTCGGGACGTACCGTGAGCGTGGCGGCGCAGCCGTTGCTGGTCGTTTCCGTTACTTGGATGGTGGCCGGGGTGTTTCCTGCGGGGAAGTCAACGCGGATGGTAGGCGTGTTCTGGCCGCTAACAAGGGTGCCGCCCGTTATCGTCCATTGATAAACTGCGCCCGGCAAGCCAGTACCCACTGTATAGCTGAGGCCGGTACGCGCTTCGGGGCAGTAGCTGGCCGGACCATTTATGGCCAGGGCGGGTACTACGGTGAAGGTCTTGGTATAGAGCGGACCGGGGCAGAGGCTAGCGTTGGTTTCGCGAGCTGTAAGGGTATAAGTGCCTACCGCTGGCGTTGGCAACGTGACGGTGTTGCCGGTGCTGGTGATGGTAGCGTTGTTTAACTGAAAGTGATAAGTGGAAGCAGTTGCGCCGGGCAAAGTAAAGGTCAGGTTGCCACCTGCTGCGCACGCCTGCGCTGGCCCGTTGATAGCCAGATTAGTGGCCGGTGAAGGCCGCACCGTGATGTACAGCGTATCGCTCTGGCCCAAGCAGCGGCCCCCGGCCGGGTTGCTGGATTCCGTCACGACGAGCTTGGCAATACCGGGGCGTGTGAAAGTCACCTGCACTGTATTCTGATTGGTACTTACCTGGGTGCCCCCACGATCTGCCAGCCATAGGTGGAGCCGTTCGTGAGGGAAGTTTGATACGTGAAGGGCCCATCAGCCAAGCACACATTCAATGGGCCGGTTGGCCGCTGGGTGATGAGCTGCTGATTGACCCGTACCGGGAACGTAATCGTGTCCGAAGAGCAACCAAGCGAGTTCAGTTGGAAAGCCTTCACGCTTGCGGTAGTAGAGGCCGTACCCCAGTTCACGGTAATAGCCGCCGTACCCTGGCCGCTAGCAATAGTACCCCCCGTCACCAGCCATTGATAGGCAGTACCACGCGCATTGCGAATCGAATAAGCCACGCCTTGTATTGTAGGGCATACCGAAGCGGAGCCCTGAATACTGTCGGGCAAAGGGCGTGGGTTCACAGTGATGCGCACTGTATCGCGGCCGACGCAGTTCTGGGCCGTCGTGGCCGTCACCACATACGTGAGAGTAAGCGGATTCTGACTGGTGTTTACCCCGGTAAAGGTGGGCTGGGCAGCGGAAGCGCTACTCAGGTTGGTGGCTGGGCTCCATTGGTAGGTGTAGCCCGCTAAGGCGGTGGTACCCAATGTCGTGCGCTTACCGTCGCAAACTGCGGCATCGGCGCCGGCATTAGCCACTGCCGCGGGATTGACGGTTACGCGTACTGTGCTGGTGCTTACGCATCCTTGGGCGGTAGTGGCCGTGAGGATGTAGGTGAGGATCTGGGGCGTGGTACCCGTATTGGTTTGCGAGAAAACCGGTTGGGTAACGGTGGCGCTGCTCAAGCCCGTAGCTGGATTCCAAGCATAGGTGTAGCCAGTAAGCGAGGTCGAGCCCAAGGTCGTTTGGTCGCCGGAGCATAGGGCGCGGTCGGCCCCGGCATTTGCTACGGCGGCTGGGTTTACGGTGATGCGCACCGTATCCCGGGCCACACAGCCGTTGCTGGTTGTGGCCGTCACAATGTAGTTTAATACCTGCGGCGCAGTGCCGGTGTTAGGCAGCGTTAAGGTAGGGTTAGCATCAGTAGTGCTGCTCAGGCCGGTAGCTGGACTCCAGGCGTACGTATATCCCGTGGCGGCTGCCGCGCCAAGCGTGGTGGCTACGCCCGAGCAAACGGTCCGGTCGGTACCCGCAGTGGCAATAGCAGCAGGATTGACGGTTACCCGTACCATGCTGGTGGAAGTGCAGCCCTGCGCCGTGGTAGCCGTCACGGTGTACGTCAGGAGTTGCGGCGTAGGGCCCGTGTTTATTAGCGTTAGAGTCGGCGTGGCAGCGGTAGCGCTGCTCAGGCCCGTGGCCGGGCTCCACTGATAGGTGTAACCTGTTAGAGCCGCCGTGCCGAGCGTGGTAGCTATACCCGAGCACACGGCCCGGTCGGTGCCTGCATTGGCAACAGCCGCAGGGTTCACGGTTACTCGTACTGTGTCGCGGTTTACGCAGCCGTTGCTGGTTGTTACGGTCAGAATGTATTGGTTGACAACGGGTACCGCAGTGGTGTTAGGCAGCGTAACAGTGGTAGTAACGCCATTCGAGGAACTCAATCCCGTGACCGGGCTCCAGGCGTACGTGCTGCCTGCCACGGCACTAGCAGCATTGCCCAACGTAGCGGTGCCACCCGAGCAAAACGTCTGGTCAGCACCTGCCAGCGCTACAGCCGCCGGGTTCACCAGCACTGTCACGGTATCGCGGGCTATGCAGCCGGAGGTGGTGGTGGCCGTTACCACGTATTTCAAGGATTGAGCGGTGGTGCCCGTGTTAGTGAAGGTTAGGGTTGGCTGCGCAACTGTAGCGTTACTCAAGCCCGTAGCGGGGCTCCACTGGTAGGTGTAGCCGGTTAGACCTGCCGTCCCGAGCGTAGTGGCAATTCCCGAACACACTGTAGCATCGGCCCCAGCATTGGCAACTGCCTGAGGAGTCACCGTCACAGTTACCGCTCGTGAGGCAGTACAACTTCCATCCGTAGTCGTCACGGTGTAGGTGGTAGTAACGGCAGGCGTTACCGTGATGCTGGTTCCCGTGAAGGTTTGACCGGTACTGCTGGTCCAGGTGTAGCTGGTGCCACCTGAAGCAGTAAGCGTAGTGGAAGCACCCTGACAAATGGTAGGAGTAGCGGGCGTTACAGTCAGTGCACCAATTGGCCGTACATCAATCGTGCGCGACACCGAATCGGTAGGGCAATTGAGCGCCGATATACCGCGTACCGTTACGCGACCTGCGCCGGTACCATTCCACAGTACCTGCACCGTGTTGGCAGTGCTAGAGCCCTGGATGATGCCGCCCTGCACAGTCCAGCGGTAGGAGCTAGCGGTGGGTCCGGCTACTGTGTAGGACCGTGGGGTGCTTCGGTCGCAGATAACGGTTTCGCCCGTAATGCTCGTTGGGCCGGCAGCTTTCGTTACCAAAATCTGAAACACTTCGGCCACCGTTTTGGCACCGCACGCTACGTCGGTAGCCGTTACCACTACGTCGTAGGGCGTGCTGCGAGCATTACCGCACTGGCTGTTGAATACGAACTGGCTATTAACACTGCCGCTAGGGCCCTGCACAGTAGCACTGCCCGTAGGAGCCCCCGGTAGCACCGTTCCTTGGTTGCCCCCAAACGTGGCGTTGAAGGGCCCGGCACCATCAAGCAGCACACTATTCGCCCTTAGGTTAATCGGGTTGCCATCGGAGTCGGTAGCGGCTAGGTTAAAACTCAAGGATTGTCCTTCCTGAATTGTGAACGTGCGAGTGGCAACCGTGGCCGGCGTAAACTGCGGCGAGTTGTTGGGCTGACATGTTCGTGACACCAATTGAATTTCGCGGCGCGTAGAGCCAATCAGGACTTCATTGCCATTGATAGAGCGGTACTCTTTCACCTCTACCGCCACCACAAACCGCCCCACCCGGGAGGTAGCGTAGCGGCTAATACCGTTGCTGGCATTCAAGAAGGCATAATTGCCAGGAGCAGTACCGAAGGGATTCGTGGCCGAGTAGCCCGGCGCATACAAAACGCTAGGCGGAGGCGGAGTAAATGTTGTGGCCGGGAAGTTGTTTTGAACGTCGTTGTAGGGTGTGCTGAACGAATAAATCAGCCGGTCACCGTCCGGATCGACGGCGTTGTTGACCAGAATGCTGGTATCGCCCTGGCAGATAACGACCACGGCCGTATCCGAGAAGGTAGGCGACGAATTGGGCAGCAGCGGGGGAGCCATGTCCACGTACAGGGTCTGGTTCTGGCCGCTGGGGTTGGTTAGGTTGTCAATGTTGAAGTTGCGCGTACCATCGGTGTACACTGCGTAGTAACCCGCCAGCGACACGGGCAGGTTGATGATGGCCTCGTAGCGGGCCAGCCGTACCGAGGGCAGCGTGCCGGCTGGAATGCTACATCCACCTGGCTGCGGCGGGGTAATACTCGGATTGGAAATCCGCGGCAGCCGAAACGTACCTCCTGGTTGCTGGTCGAACTGGGTAGCGCCGCCGCACACCACTTGCGCACACGGATAGTTGTTGGAGCCTTCGCCACTATTGATGCGCTGGCCCGTGGTCTTATTGTAAAGATTTAGAAAGATGTTGCAACGCCCATCAGGTACGTTCGACACCGTCTGGGAGGGAACTCCCGGAACCGAACATTCCGAGTTCAAGTAAATAAATACCGTGACCCGATAGCGAAACTGGGTGCCTGCGGGGCCGTTGGCATCAAGGTATTGATAGGTCATTTCGCCTCCCAACAAGTGAGAAGCTACCGCCGAACCTGGGCGCAGCCCCGCGAGCAGGAGCAGCAGGAATAAGGCGCGGAGTATAGGTTTAGCCATATAGGAAGTTTAAGAATTGATTACTACTGATTGGCGACTGATCAACGGCCACTAACTAACTCGACAGCAAATTCAATAGGTAAGCAGCACTCAACTAATAGCCGACTTGAACGCGACGCGTGGCCATTTTCCCTTCGGCGTTTTGCAAGCGCACCATATACAGGCCGCGAGGCAGATTGGAGAGGTCTAGGGTGGCTTCTTGATTGGGGCTCAGCTTCACGGAAGTCTCCATCACCTGGGCGCCCACCACATTATCGATGCGCACGGCGTAAGTGCCCGCCGCAGCAGGGTCGGGGAGGCGCAAGCGCAGATGGCCGTCAGCCGAAGGATTTGGGAAAATAGTTAGCGCCGGCATTGTACGCGCCTCAAGCGTAGCCAGCACTTGGTTTACTTGCACCGAATACTCTTCGGTTTCCGAGTTGTTTTGATTGATCTGACAGGCGGTGGGAGTAGGCAAGTTATTGAGCCGTACCATCACCCGCATCCGTGTAAACCCTGTGCTGCCAGCCGTGCCCGGGACAGCAATGGGCGCCGAGAATGTTGTTGCGGAAGTTATCCCGTTCATTACCAGTTCCGACGTTTCGTAAGTGCCGTTGCGGTTCCAGTCTATCCAGGCCCACAGTACGTGCTGGAAGGTGGCATTCACGCTCAAACTAAGCGTGGTACTCTGCCCTTGGTACAAATTCACCACTTGATCGATGTAATTGCCGTAGCCGTTGGCGGAAGCTGCCGACGTATTGTCGAGGTCGGTGGCCGCTCCGCGGCGGACAGCCACGTTGGTCAGCCAAATATTGGCCGTCGTGCTCGTGGCCGTGCAATACGATACGCACGGCTGCATAAAGACCACGTAGCCGTTGCGCGTTACGACATTATTGCCAAAGGAATTGGTTGCCGTTAGCGTGACGTTGAATACCCCCGCGGTCGAGTAGATATGCGAAGGATTCTGTTGCGTGCTGGTGCTGCCATCCCCAAAGTTCCAAAGCCAGCTCGTGGGGGCATTGCTGCTTTGGTCGGTGAACTGCACCGGGTTTTGGCAATTGCCTAGCACGTAGTTCGAGGTAAAGGCTGCCACGGGTGGATTAGTATTTTGCTGCACCGTCACGGTGTAATCCTCCACTTGGCCAAGCTGCGGATTGGCGCAGGGGCCGCTAGCTCCACCCACAAAATCAGCCAGCACCCGCAAGCGCAACGGCACGTTTTTCACAGCTGAGCCCGGAATAGTCAAGGTCCCGGAAGGGCTGGCGCGGTTTAGGGCTGTGTAAAGCAATTCCCCAGTTGTAAAAGCTCCGTCATTGTTTAAATCCAGCCACACGCGGGTATCGTGCGGCGTGGTGCCGCCCGTAGTGACGCTAATTGAAACGACTGTGCCTTCAGTGAGCTGTACTCGGCTGCTACAAGTGAAATTTTCGTAGCCAGCTTGTCCGTTCAGAGAGGTCTTTACGAGCGTACCAAGCGCGAAACGCGTGATGCCGTAGTCGCAGCAGTAGGCGGTGGTAGTGGGCGTACAAGTGGCGGCTACCGGCACCGTGCTGTTGTACTCGATGTAGCTGGTGCGGGTGCGCACGTTGGATCCCGTTGCATTGGTTGCCGTCAGCGTTACAGTATAGGTACCGGGCGTGGTATAGCAGTGGTTAGGGTTTTGCAGGGTGCTGGTTGTGTTGTCACCGAAGTTCCAGAGCCAGCTCGAAGGAGCATTTTGCGATTGGTCGGTGAACTGCACGCAACCCGAACAAGTAAGGGTTTGGTCGGCCACAAATTCTGCTACCGGCGCCGCCGTATTCGTCACGGCGGTTATGGCGTAGTCTTCGGTTTGCGAATACTGGGGGGTGGAGCAAGGAGTGGGTATCGGCGAATTTTCCCAGTCAGCCGCAACGCGCAGCCGCAGGCGGGTGCCCAATACTGTGTTGGCTGGCAAGGAAATAGTGCCCGTGTGCAGCTGCTTGGCATTGGAAGAAAAAATCAGCTCCGTGGTTGGATTAAGCGTGCCGTCGTTGTTGATATCCAGCCACACGCGGACCGTTTCATTGACACCTGAGTTAGTACGAATGCTAATAGGATAGCTTTGGCCAATCGTCAGGGAGGCACCAAGGGTACAAGCATAGTCGCGGTACCCATCTTGTACCCCCAACGTGGTATTGTTGATGGAGCCTAACGTCACGTTCAGGATACCCATCCCGAAGGCGTAGCCGGAAGCCGGTGCCGACCCTGGCGTGCAAGCACTAGTGGCGGGGGGCACTGCGCCCAGCCAGCAAGAGGCAATAAGTATAAGCTACATAATAAAGCACCGAACCAGAAAGCTGCCGGTAGGCGCTGCGCACGTATCATTAGGGTCATAGAATAGAAGTGTAGTAAGTCACAAAATAAACTCTAAATGTAGGCACTATGCCCTGACAAAGTGCAGCTTCTTTCACCAGGATGCTGTCCAGATAAGTCGATAAAGTCCAAGGGTGAAAGAAATAGGTGAATTAGTACCAAATCCCGGCTACTTACCTTGAAATAAGTAGTTTTGCCGCGCCTGCTTCGTGGCAGGTAACGCATTTTGCTAGGCATGAAAAATAAAGTAGTTCTTATTACGGGCGGTACGTCTGGCATCGGCCGGGCCTGCGCCGTGGCCTTCGGGCAGGCAGGTGCCCGCGTCGTTATTACGGGCCGCGACGAAGCGCGCCTTCAGGATACTGCCCGCGAGTTAACCAGCCTCGGTATTACGCACCACACTGTACGCGCCGATGTAGGAGTAGAGGCGGATTCCGAGCGCGCCGTAGCCGAGACCATTCAAGCTTTCGGTCAGCTCGATGTGCTGCTCAACAATGCGGGCATCAGTATGCGGGCCCGCTTTCAGGAAGTAGATCTCGAGGTTATCCGCCGTTTGATGCAAACCAACTTTTTCGGCACCGTCTACACCACCAAGTTTGCGCTGCCCCACCTACTGGCCAGCAAAGGGTCGGTGGTAGGGGTGAGCAGCATTGCCGGCTACCGCGGTTTGCCAGGACGCACGGGCTACTCGGCTTCAAAGTTTGCCATGCATGGCTTTCTGGAAGCGTTGCGTACCGAACTGCTGCCCCAGGGCGTGCACGTACTGCTGGCTTGTCCTGGTTTCACTGCCTCCAATATTCGCCAGGTAGCCCTAGCCGCCGACGGCTCGGCCCAGGGCGAGTCGCCACGCGACGAGCAGAAGATGATGAGCAGCGAGGAAGTGGCCGAGCACATCCTGGCCGCCGTCCGTCACCGCCGCCGCGACCTGGTGCTTACCAGCCAAGGCAAACTCACAGTCTTCCTCAACAAATGGCTCCCCAGCCTGACTGACAAGTTAGTTCTCAGCCATTTCCGCAAAGAGGAAAAAGGGGAATTGTAAAGCAGTGAAACCGCGAAGAGGTGAGTGGGCGTCTGGCTGCACAATTTGCGTAAGCTGAACATCAAACTCACCACTTCACGCTACTGTACTAGCAGCAAGTCTTGGGTACGGATATACGCTTCTTGGCCCTGCCATTGTACTTGGTACCACGTGTCTTGCTGGCCTTGCACAACCAGCCGGTCGCCGGCGGCCGCCGTGGTAAGCCAAGCAGAGCCGGCACTAGGACCGGCCATCAGGGCGGCGGTGGGCCGCACTACCAGCGCAGCGCGTTCGGTGCCTAGCAGGTTGAGGTACACCGCCGTAAAAACCAGATAAGAACCGTAGGCTACCCACCAGCCGCGGGTTATCTGCCGCCGGCGTACCAGCAGCAAAGTGCCACTCACCACCGCGCCAATCAACAGCCCTTGCAACCCGAAATAGTAGTAACGTCGGAAAGTAAGCTGCAAGTCCTGCCGCCACGTTTCGGGGTAGCCCGCTAGGCGCTGGTCGCGCGCTAGCTCTGCCATTTTGTGCCAAGTAGCTAAGCGGGGCTGCCGGGCCAAGGCCATGTGTAGGTAGTAGAGCGCGGCTGGGTAATGCCCTAATCCCTCTTGCACGTACGCCATGCGCAAAAGCAAACGGGGCGAGGCTACAGCTTCTTGGCGCAACAATCCTCGGTATTGCCGATATGCTAACTGATAAGCTCCGGCATCGAAGGCAGAGTCGGCGCGGGCGAGTTTTGGAGTAACTTTCTGCGCCGTAGAGGGTTGGGAGAACCAGAGCGAAATCAGAAAAAAAAGAAAGGGCTTTTTCAGCAAAACGTTTGGAGCGTAGAAACTGGCCGGCTACTTTTGTGCCACCATTAGCCAATCAGGAAAGTTTTGATTGCAAAGTAATTGATTCTGTAGCTCAGCTGGTAGAGCAATACACTTTTAATGTATGGGTCCTGGGTTCGAATCCCAGCGGGATCACCAAAAACCTCGTTTGCAGCTTGCAAACGAGGTTTTTTTGTTAGTGGGGCCGCAAGTGGGACCGTGCATAGATGATGAGTTTCATTATTGTTCACCCAAGTAAGTTTAGTAAAGTAAATTATGGTTAACTCCAGTGCAGTTATCGTAGTAAAGGTGTAAAAGTTCGGATGAGTTCTTTTGCTCACTCCAGCTAGTGTTTCTTACAAATCACTTAATGCTGTTATGGTGAATATTCCAACCCATCCTCAACTACCGATTGATCAATCCAATTGGTTCGTGATTATGTCGCAGGAGTTGCTCGATACTGGGGGGCCTTACCCACCTAACAATCCTGTCTTTCGCGAACCTGATTTTGATTTTGCTGCTTATTATTACGCATATCCGCCGGAAGCGACGGATAACACTTTTGTGTTGCAGCCAGTCCCTGAATCATATTATAACTGGAAGCTTGCTGATCGTATCGATAAGCTAGAAGGATATTCCATTATAAAATATCTAGATCAACTTTATTCGAATGCCATCGATAAGAAAGGATTGTTGGAGTTCTTAGAAGGTAATATGCAGGAATTCAATATTCATGTTGAATCCCTAAATAGCCGGACTGCACTGATAAGCTGGTTGGCTAATAAGAGTATGGCAATTACAGAGGCAAACACATCACTGCCATCAGTGGATTCCTTTCCTGACACTAATCAGGAAAGCAAAGTTGAAGATGAAGAATCAGATGAGATCTATGATTATACTCATCGACAAAAAGTTGCTCTATTACTGATAATGGTGCCTAGACTTCAAGAACTCTTCGCAGACACTCCACTCACAGTACTTGGTAAAGTGATTGGCGCATTGATCAGTTGCAACGATAAGCGAACAGAAGACTACATACGTTACGCTAATACGGTTACTTCAGGATCAGGAGCGTTTGCTGAAAAGCCATTGAATGGGTTGTTGAAAAAGTTGACACGAGCAAAAATTGATACAACTCCTATTGGCAAAAAAGTCGCTGACAAGATTAGAGAGGTGAAACAGAGTAAAGGAAAGCAAATAGATGAGTAATATATATGTTATTGATTATCAATAACATATATCAGATACGGTAAAATTGTAGCTGCTACACTACCTGCTACAGCTCCCCTTATTTTATCCCTTGCGACATGTTTAATCTTTTAACACATGTCGTATGTCACCAATATCATCATTGTTGTTCTCACACCTGATCGATGCTGTGAGAGCATTACAGATTTCGCATCGGGTCACTTTTGTCTTGAGTTAGTCAACTAGCCCTGACAATGAAAGAACATGATCCTCTTGAAGTGTTACCAGCCCTGCTAACGCTTCCGCAATTCAGGTGGCTTCTCAATACTATTCTGGATGAAAAACTCAAGCCTCTGTTCGCTTTGTTGCAGGCTGATCAGCAGCAGAGCCAGGCCGAGTACCTCACCACGAAACAGGCGCTTGACCTGCTGCATCTGTCCAAACCAACTTTGAACAAGCTGCGTCGATTACAGATCATTAACTCTTACTATAGTTCTGACAAGCGTGTGCTCTACAAACGGAGCGAGTTAATAGCTTACTTAGAGTCACACAAGTAAGAGGGACATGTTGTATGCTAAATGTTTTCCATGCCGAGCTACTGGAGTTAGATGAAGTGGTTGATAGCTGGCTGGACGATTAGTTATTTCTTGCTGAAGTTCAACGGCGGCACTTACTCGTAAAGCAATAGTATGCCTATAAGTGACTTTCACGCCTGAAGTAACCAGCCTAACTTCGGTTTTCCTCCTGCTTGGCAAAGCTAGAGGGACGAGAAGCAATAGAGCGTAAAGTCCTTCGAATTTCCTGAATCAACAAAAAGCTAGAATTGTACCACGTGCGAGTGTCGTGGCAAGCCGGAACAAACTGGTAGTTGCCCCGTCACTGATGACCTGTGCCGACTCTTCCTTAGCCATCTGCACTTTGACTTACTAGGACCAGATTAGTAGGAGGCCCTCAACGGGCTGTTAAGTGACATGTGAGGCCATAGAATGAGCGTGGGTGGGCTATCGTCACAGGTCTGGCACAGAATACTAGGCGCACCAGCTGTAAAAGTGGCGCTGCTCAGTGCATCCTCTCTCACATCATTAAATTTAATAGCTATGTATACCCTCGAAAAAGAGTGCCCAATCTGTGGTACCTATTTCACTGGTCGAAGTGATAAACAATTCTGTAGTGGCCGGTGCCGCGTAGCGGCGCACCGGCAAGGAATTCTCTCTGACGAAGAACTGGAAGAACGAGAAGAAGAACAGGCCGGTGCACATAGGCAGCCAGGCGATGAATCCAGCTGGGAATCGAATCTGTCACTGCGACAACCTGCATTGCAGGTGAGAGAGCCACAGGATACACCTAGTACGACCTCGGCCGACGAGAAAGTAGATGTAAATGCCATGATTCGGGCCTGCTTGGTTCGCTACGATGAACAAGAAGCCGCCGCCAAGGCGATTCGCCAGCAACAAGCCGACGCCGCGTTAGCACACGAAATGCACGCTATCTATGTGAAAGTCGTAGAGCCCTTTCTATACCATGAGAGCCAGCGTTTAGATAGTGAAACGCTACAGGAATTGGCAGATAGTTTAATGGATGCGCGGGAGAACTATAAAGCACACCCCTATCTGAGTCAAACGGGGCATGTAGCTCGATTGCGGTTAGACGACTTATGGGACGCGTTGCTCATCGTGCAAGAAACGCAACAAGAAGCAAAAGCAAGTTGGCTATCTGGGCGTACGGGGCGTTACGAGCTCAAAGGTAAATGGCGCAAGCAACTGCGGGAGCGACTGTTAGAATAAGAGTAGGGGAGGTGTTACTGAAACGGCTACGTTAACGGCTCGGTAACGCCTCTTGTACTTGGGTAACACATACAATAATGAATGCAGATTTTAGGGCGTGGCAATCAGCCTTACAGCGTCCTTACTATTACCGCATCATGGTAATAAGAGCAGCTCTTAACTAGGTGCTTAATTTCTTCCCGACTGGCGCTGTTGAGTACTGCCTGCTCTAGTACTAAACATTAGAGTAGGTCCAGCAAAGCTGACAAATACCTCGAGTGCGAGCATTGTCTAAGTACCGTTCGCTACCAGGTGCACATTTATGGCCTTAAAGGCGGCCGTGTACCTCTTCTTACGCCGCATTGCGGCTTTTCATTCATGAGCAGTGAAAGGTAAAAGGGTCTCCTATGACCAGCCTCAATCATTCGCTGTCGCAACACTCGTGCATTTCTAATGTCTACTGACTCTACTTCTACCGACCCTATCACTGAACCAGAACAATTGTCCTATGCAGCCTCGCGCATTAAAGAAGCCAAGATTACGCCGGAGCAGAATAACTATTATGGGTTTGATCCAGCCAGCGTCGACACTCACTGCAAGCGGAGCTGGAAAGTCTTTTCCGCCAACAAAGACGATAACCTGCAAATCCTCTACCCCACCTTATCGGGGAGGTGAAACCTACGACAATGGCACCAAGAACAGTCCGCACAGTATTTTTTATCGCGTCCGATTAAAGAAACCACGCGAGTATGTCGACAAGGAAGGCAACAGCCAAGTGCAAAAGTACGATCAAATGCGGGGTACACCGGCGCGGCTCTTTTATCCGCCGGGCATCGTTGAGAAATTTCAGAAGAGCACTAAGATACCAGTGCTTTATTGTGTGGAAGGCGAACTCAAAGCTTATTCGGGCTACATCCGTGGCCTCAATATAATTGGGCTACCGGGCAATACGCTCCTCAAGGAAAAAGGCACTGGCGACGTGCGCCTTGAAGCCAGCCTCGTTGGCCTCATTTGTAAGTGCCAGGTGGAAACCCTGGTTCTGGTACACGATGCTGGCGCCCTTATGTTGAACTGGGCTTCCTCGAAGGATTTGGGCAAACGTCCGGGCTCCTTTGCGGCGGCAGTCATCAGTTCCCGCGAAGCGTTGCAGCCGCTGCTTGATGATCCGAAGTATGCACTGCAGCGGGTGTTCTACATGCACGGCAAGCGGGAATTCATTACCAAAGATGCCAAGGGCCTAGATGATATGTTTGCTACCCACCCCGACCACGAGCAGGAAATTCTAACGGACTTAGCTAAGCATGCGGAAGCGAGCGAGTACTTCTTGAGCAAGAACATCACTACGCCTCATGAGGTGGTCTAGCTACGCCGGACAGAACGGAGACGTGGTTTGAAGCTGGGTTTCAAAGTAGTTGGGGGTACGATAGCCGAGAGCCGAATGACGCCGCTCAGCATTATAATAGGCGATGTAATGGCTGATTTCCAGGCGTGCTTCGGCCAAGCCAGGAAAAGAGCCGCCATCGAGTAATTCAGTTTTGAGTCGGCTCCAAAACGATTCGGCGTGGGCGTTGTCGTAGCAATTACCACGTTGACTCATGCTTTGCTGCGCCCCGTGCTGGGCCAGTAAGGCTTTAAAGTTAGTGGCTGCGTACTGGCTACCCTGGGCAGAATGCACAATCAACCCAGCTGTGGGTCGCCACACGGCCAGCGCCCGCCGTAGCGCCTCGCTGACCAGGCCTTCGGGCATCGTTTCGCGTACGTCCCAGCCCACCACCTTGCGCGAACAACGGTCCAGCCACGTAGCTAGGTAGAGCCAACCGCCACCCTGACGGGGCAAATACGTGATGTCGCCCACCCACACCCGGTTCGGGGCCGTGGGGGCTGGTTGACCGAGCAAGCGGTTGGGGCCGCGCGCACAGCTGCATCGGAGTTTGTGGTGCGCGGTACGAACGAGCGTGACTGCTGAGCACGCAGACCGTGCGCAGCCAGCGTGCGCCGAATGGACCTGGTAGTCTTGTGCCTGTAGCTCCGCACGTAGGCGACAGGTGCCATAGCGGCCCGAGTGCCGTCTAAAAGCTTGACACACGGCTACTTACCAAGTGGGTTCTAGACTAGACACCTGCCGTCGCTGCCAAGCATAGTAAGCGCTGCGAGCTACGCGCAGCACCTCACAGAGCTGGCGCACGGGCACGTAGGCTTGGCGTTGGGCGATATACTGGTAAGTGCTCACCGGGTCGATTGGCCAAAAATGACCAAAACTTTTTTTAAAATATCGAGTTCCTGCTCGGCCCGCTTGAGTTGGGCCCGCAGCTGGTGTACTTCCGGGTCGCGGGCCACTTCCACACTGCCCACCTCCGCGACTACCTGCTCCTGCTGCCAACGATATAGTAGCTTGGGGCTGATGCCCAACTCGCGGGCAGCGGCTTGGGTTGAACGGCTTTCGCCGGTTCGGCGCAGGGCTTCGGCCTTGAAGGCGGCATCGTACTTACGCCGTTTATCGGGTGGCATCCCATTCTTTTTTGCGGTCATGACAAAAGAAAGATACGTCCTGCTTCTGTCCGCCTAGCTTATACCACTTCAGCTTTTGTAGGCCGCCTTCCCGCTGCTTATCGTAGCCTTTGAAGGGCAGCAGCTTGCCGGCCGGACAGGTGAAGCAGTCCGCTTGGGCATCATAAGCAAAGCCCTCCACGGTGGGCTTGTACTGCCCAAAGACCGGAATCCAGGGCATGACCCCCTGTTGTTCGAGTAAGGCGTAGTTCACCCCGTTGGAGTGGTTGGTGTCGGCCACCAGGTCCTGCAGGGGCAAGCTATGGGCGAGTAAGCGCTGCTGCAAGTGCGTGACGAGTTGAGGCAAATGCACGCTGTCGCGGCTATCGACCAAGTCGGCCTGGACGTAACTGATCACGCCGTCAGCGGTATCGACGGCCAAGCTGCAGAGGTAGTTCAGGGCTCGGGCTTTGCCGAGCTTGATGGAGATGCGCGCTTCCGGATCGGTCGGGCTGTAATGCGTTTTGTTGCTCACCAAACGGGCGCGGGGGCGTCCAGCGCCGAAATGCCCCGTCCGGTGCTGAGCCTGCCGATAGGCCACTCGACGCAAGACGTGTGCTGGCGTGTCTAACACGGCCGCCGCCGGCCGCGACGGGGCGTCCGGCTCTGATTCTCCGGCGAGTTGCATGCACGGAATGAACGTCTCGATCGGCTGCATTTCGCAGAGGCTGTACAACGAGGCGTTGGCTTTGACCGGGGTCGAGTCTACTGTCTGGGTATCGCCGGCGACCAGGCCTTGGGCCACGCACTGGGCGAAGACGTGGTCGAATAGACGCTCAAAGACGACCGTGGGGTACAACTGTCGAGTACGACTCACAGTGGAGTGCCGCAGGGCACAGTGTTCAATTAGACGTCGGTCGCTGACCAGGTTCTCTAACCGCCCCACGAGCACGAGCTTAAAGAAGACGACCGGGTCAAGCGAGGGCTGGCCCGTGTGGCTGTAGAGCGCTTTGGTCTCTTCGTAAAGAAAGCGCCAGTCGACGAATTCGGCCAACCGACGGTAGAAATTATGTGCGGGCACGCGCTTGGGGAGCCGAAAGTGCGTGACCTCTTTATCGATGAACTGCTTTTGGCCTTGCATCCTCCAGCTACGAGCAGAACACCAGACAGGATAGCGCGTTCTGCAACAGCCACCCTCCAATAGAAAGACAGGCGTGTCTTACTGGAACAGATTGATCGTTTTCTAGTGACGAATTTGTCAAGGCCACCCAACCTTCAAGGTCTTTATCCTCGTTAATCGCTTGGTGTGCTTCTGGTTTTTACCTGCTGCCTTATCAGATTGCACCAACTTCAAGGTGAAAATAACCCATATCGGCTTACTGAAGGCCAAGCGCTCCAGCTGCAGCGCTAAGTGAGACTAACTCGTTGTATCTACAGCTTGGATGGGTACGAAATTGCGGTAAAAAGGTTAAATTCCTTTTGCCTCAACCTCGCTCCATATGACCCAGCAGCAATTAGCTCAGAGTATGGCGGGTGAGATCCGCTAAAAAGATAGAGGCTTGTCAAGTGAAACTGGATGGATTATTAGCCGCAAAGCGAAACCTAGCTAACGAAAACAAAGTCCTTGGTATAGAGGATATCAAAAAAGCTGAGGCCGACGGGGACCGAATCGCTGAAATCAAAGAAGACTTAATAAAGCGAAAGAGCATGGTCGGCGGGATGAACGCGACTTTATGAGCAGACTCCCGACTCATATTGTTGACTCGCTGGTCGAGCGGGGGGCATATACTAACCGCCGAATGGGTGACAGATGATGGTAAGCAAACCAAAGTAGGACCCTACGCGGCGCATTACCGCTCTGGTGAACTTATAATCGAGCCTTCTACAGGTCTACACGCTTTCTAAACGGTGTATCGTGCGAAAAAAAGTTGACCATTGTCAGATTTTAAAATTTTGCTGACGGTTTTTTAGATATGAAAATCAACTCAATTTCGGCCCTCTTGGGGTATTGTACACCTTGGTAAGGTAAACGTGAGAGGGGCTAATCAAGTGAGAGAGAAAAGGGCGTTATCTTCCTTCTGTCATGAGTTCAAAATCAATCAACAGCTCGCCGCGCAAACGCCGCCGCTAAGATGACGTCTTCCGAGCGGAAGCGTTGCGCCTAGCCAGCAAAAGCTGGAGCATGTAAGCCGCGGGCCGACAGCTCGGCATCAGCCCCAAACTGCTGTACAAGTGGCAAAAAGCTGCACAACTAGTGCTGGAGGTGGTCGGGGAAGAAAGAGAAAGCGCGCCTATGCGCCAGTTGCGCGCCAAGAACCGACGCTTGCAGCAGCAACTTGACATGTTAAAAAAGCCTTGGCCAGTTGCCTGCTTTAGGCGTAGGCTTAGTCAACCGATCCGGTGAGACTGTACCCGTATATTGCTCAGCACCGGACTCGCCTATCCGTGCCGAAGCTCTGCCACGTGCTGCAGGTCGCTCAGTGCCTACCATGCTTGGCGGGCTAAGACACGCTTATTGATCCCAGAACCAGCTTGGTCAGTGGCCGGGCGTCAGTTATTTGCTCGGCATGCGCGGCGCTATAGCACCCGCCGGCTACGGGTGGAGTGGCTGCGCAGGGGCATCCGGCGCGTGCTCGCGTACCATGGATTACGAGCCCAGCCGCCGCGCTCCTTTGTGTCCTGCACCACCCACTCCAACCTCTCTGCCCGAGCGGCACCTAACCGGCTGTTCCCATGGTCCCCAACCAGGTGTGGATCGGGTATATCACTTACTTAATTCGGCAGGGTGGTCGTTGGCTGTATCTGGCCACCTGGCTGGACCGTCACTCCCGCAAAATTGTCTGGTTTGGTGCCTCCGATGAGGCTCTTAGGACCTGCGCTTTGGCTATGCCATAATACTTGGCCAGCAAGGCCCTGCGCCGGGCTTTAGCGGGATGCCAGCCACCAGCCGGGTTACTTGTCCACTCCATCGTAAGTAACGCCAGGGCATCACCTTAGAAAGTCCATACTCGGCTACCAACCTCAAGGTCTTGCTAGCGCGTCACAAGTCCATGCAAAGTAGGAGTCGGCGGGGCAATTGCTACGGTAACGCTCACGCGGAATCGTTCTGGAGTCGACTCAAAACCGAATTGCTCGATGGCAGCTTCCACGACCTGAGCGAAGCGCGCCTGGAAATCAATCACTATTCGGACTACTACAACGCCGAACGGCGGCGCTCCGTCCTCAGTTATCTTGCTCCCAACCATTTCGAGACCTACTTTCACCTTGAGTCCCAACTCTATGCGGCTTAGCTAGACTTACTCAATTTTTAAAATAAGGCGATTCCGTGTTTCATCATATCAGTGCTAGCACTGATGTAGGAGAATGAAATAATAATGTAGTTGAGCCCATACTATTCAAGTAAAAGAAAGGGCAGCACATAACGCCCTCCTCCTTAATTACCAGGTGCCTTTTACGAAATGGATATCACATGGATGGAGCTGGGAAAAAGTAAAGATAGATATATAAAGTGTGAAGCGACTACTTCCACATTAAAAGCTATATTCGACTGATTTAAGCAGTAAATAATTAATCAATAAATTTTAAACATTCATTTATTAATAAATAATCGTTGCAAAATTTGTTGTCGCACATTCGCTTTTTCTGTAAATAAACAAATCAACCCAGAGGCAAAAATCGAATGTGCATATTTGGAGGTGCCGTATCTCTGCAGATAGTTAATAAACGAAGACTAATAAATATGTGCCATGAAAAATCAAACAGAATATTTAAATTCTTATGAAGGCATTGGCCGTTTACATAACGAAGGAGTTGATTATGTAATTAGAAAATTATAATTTAGAGAGCCAACCAGATTTGACAAGCAAATAGTATTAGACTTAACTGCTGAATATATGTTTTATATTGATTGTTGTGACATGAAAAAAGACGATGTTTTGCACTGAAAAGGCAAAATATAGAAAATAAAATACATTAACTTCGTCCAGCTCTTAATCGCATTGCAAAATAAAATCAAGGATAAATCAATCTTAGATTTAGCTAAGGAAATAAACATAAATCCCAAGTTTTTAACACTTATTGAGTTGCTTTTCTATAATGCTACTCCCATAGACGAATCAACTTCTAATTCCGCAGTTAATAGTCTAACTTTTGCTAAGCGGACGCTCAGATTCTTAGAAGAAAAATTAACTGAAAATGATACAAGTGAAAGCGAGAGAAGAGATATTGGAATTATTGCGACAGTTAGTCATGCAAGTATCGAATATGGTTTATCTGTATTAAAAGATGAGGGTCAAAAAAATCGACATGAATTCATTTACTCCCTAGCTAATGAAGAAAAAATTTCACCAAATGAACACAGCATAAATTTTAGATGGCCATGGAAAGCTGATGCTGAGGGGGCTCTAGTAGGTTTAATAAGTGGTAGTATTGGTGGCTTAACTTCCGGTATAGTAGTAGGCGCTCTGTTAGGCGCAGTGGGAGGAAGTATCAGTAATTCAATTATTAAAAGTGTTCCCGCTTTTAATTCTAATAAGTAATATGTTAAAGATTATTGACTGTGCATGATACTCCAGTATCTTGATAAGAGATTCGTAAATCAAATTAGTGGTTAATTAAGGGGTGATTCTTAACTTAGGTGTTTGCTTCAAACCACGTTTGCGTGTGGCAAGTGTGGCAGCATGGCCTTGCGCAAGAATGGGAGCCGCAAGAATATAGTGGAGCTGTCGCACTAGTATTACAATTAGTCAGCGTGCGCATCCTGTTTCGACAACTGAATTTCCGGCGGATCAATTCCCCTCGATAAGGGGCCCTTATCACAACTATACGCAGTTACTTAGAGCACCTTCTGATTGCAGGTTTGAGAAAGGTCCAAGCCCACAGCCGAACAAGTGGAAAGCTACATTGCGAGCACACGCAAAAGCCCACTACTTAACGTAATTCGACGTATTTGATCGTCTATCTACGAACCTAAATATTAGCTTATAATGTTTTAATAAAAAATTGCATTTTTAAATTTAATCTTGTAAATTGATCTAAAATAGATAATACCCTTTTCCTCAATTGCCCTTGTAAAGCAAATGGACTATGGAAACTATTTTTAAAAAGAAGGATCTGTCCATAACCTCCAAGAAATGGTATGTAATTGTATCCAGAAAACTGCACTATAAAAAGGCTGCTTCAGCACTTGAAAAGCTAGGTTTATCCTTTTATTTACCCTTACAACGGCAGTTACATTATTGGAGTGATAGGAATAAATGGGTTGAGGTACCGATCTTCAACCCCTATATTTTTTTGTTTTCGGATGAATTAGAAAGAAAAAATATCTTCAATAGCTACAACTCCTTTCATTTTTTGAGTCATAACGGAAAGTTGGTTACTGTAAAGGAGGAGGAAGTCGAAAAGGTAAAATTGATTTGTAAATATTCAGCCAACATAAAAGTTGAGCAGGCTCCCATAAGAAAAGGAGACCTGGTTGAAATCATCGGAGGGCCTCTGTCCGGAATGAATGGATATACCTTTCAAGAAAACGGCAAGCATCGGTTCTTAGTCCAGATATTTAGTTTAGGTCAGTTTGCCAGTGTTGATATAGATACTAATTGGCTCAAAGTCTGCTAATATTTATTAATGGGTCTTATCAAATTTAAAGTCACCCTAAAATGTGACTTTCTGTGGCGAAGCCATAAGTAATTAGTTCGGTTCGGGTCCTGTAGATGATGGATAATGTTATATAATTCATTGATCTGCCCTCATTCAATATTCCTTCCGTACATTATTTAAAGCAACTCATTATGGCAGTACAAACGTCTTATCCTGGTGTGTACGTACAGGAAGTACCCAGTGGTGTGCGTACCATTGCTGGTGTCAGTACTTCAATTGGTTTATTTATTGGCGTCGCAAAAAAAGGCCCACTTAATAAACCGGTTCGATGTTTTAATTATACTTTATTCAAAAATACATTCGGTGAAGACAATGACGTGGGACAGCTTGCTGGATATGTACGTTTATTCTTTCTAAACGGTGGCACCGATTGCTGGGTTATGCGCATCGCAAAAGGTGCAACTGCTTCAAGCATCACGCTCCGTGATGAAGGCAATGCTACCAATGTACTCCGGCTTGATGCCAAGAATGCCGGTGCTGCAGGCAATATGATTCGTGCTGCCGTTAGTTATAAAGGCTCAAGGCCAGAAGCCAACTTCACGCTGGATCTTTTCCGTTGGGAAACGGATGCCTCGGGAATACAACCATGGCGGAAGCCGAGTCCTGGCCTGACCTCAGTATGGATCCTGCATCACCCAGGTACGTACAGTCATTTCTAACACAGCAATCCAAACTCGTTAAAGCAACTGTGCTGGCTCCCACGCCCGCAGCTGGTGCAGCACTAGGATTATCACTTTCAGGCAGACCCGTGGCCGACAGCGGCAGTTTTGCCGTCAACTGGAAAAATATACTCGGTACGCTTGCAACTACCAATACGTTCCGCATTAGTGTCGGTGGTAAAGAATACGTGGATGTAAACCTCGGGGCCATTGTAGTGGGCACACAGGCTGCATTGGCTACGGCCATTAAAGCCGCTATTGAAAATGCTTACCTCGCCAAAGGAATTGCTGGTATTACCGTTACGGTTTCGTTTATTGGCCCTTCAGCTGCAAGAAGATTGCAGATACAGGCCGACAGTAATGGTGACGTACTCATCCGCCAGGGTAATGCCGCAGGCGGTATGACAGATCTCGCGGTGCCACTCATGCTTGGCACAGAACAGGGTGGACTTGAAATATCCGGTATTGCGAATCTTCGCCCCGCACCAACCGGTAGCACCATCCGCGCAGCCATTCCCGGAAACATCACGCTTTTTGACGGTACGGCACAAAGCGCTTTTACCGCGGTTACGCTTGAATCCATTCTTTTAAGCAATAACACGCTGGTTCCACAACCAGTACCGGTGAACCTTGTTACCACATTAGCCGGCGATATGCTAAGTAAAGACGCGTCACCTGCTTCCAAAAACGATAACTCGGACGGCATACGCGAGAAACTGCAACTGGTGGCGGCTGCCATCAATAATTTTGTGCCCCCACTTGGACATGCATGGCCGTGGCGTGCTGAAGTGTGGGGATATCGGCTTGCTATTATTTCCAAAAACAGTGCGGCGGATAACCTAGCCAGCGCAGCTCTTGCATTTACTACGGCACCGGCATTTCCCGCAGCAGGTTTTACAAATAATGTGCATTATTATGCCTTAGGTACATCAGGTGTCGGACCATTGCAGATCCTTGGTGTTGCAGGTTTTGATGGCACACCTCCTGACAGCAACACGTATGATAATGCATATGCATCACTGGACCCGGAGATCGATCTCTTTAATCTTATGGTGCTGGCGCCTGTTAATGGCGCCGTTGCCACCGTGCAGCAACTCTATGGCAATGCAAGTGTATTCTGCCAGAAACGCCGCGCTTTCCTGCTGATGGATCCTGATCCTGCATGGGTCAGTGCTTCTGATGCCGTAGCAGGGGTGCCAGGCATGCGCATTGGCTCGGTGAAAGATTACAGTGCCCTTTTCTTCCCAGAGATCACAGTTAGCCAGGATGGGCTCAGTAAAAATATCGGTCCCTCCGGTGCACTGGCGGGATTGTTTGCAAGGATCGATAGTACCCGGGGTGTATGGAAAGCACCTGCTGGTACGGAAGCGGACCTCCGTGGTATTACAGGATTACGACAACCTTTTACGGATGCGGAGAATGGCATTCTCAATCCAAGAGCCATAAATACGATCCGTGTATTTCCCAATGGGATTGTGAACTGGGGTGCTCGTACTAACCAGGGTGATGATGACACACCGCATGATTACAAATACATACCCGTGCGCAGAACAGCGCTTTTTATTGAGGAAAGCTTATACCGCGGTTTGAAGTGGGTGGTATTTGAGCCGAATGATGAACCACTGTGGGCACAGATACGGCTGGCCGTTGGTGCATTTATGCATAACCTGTTTCGCCAAGGGGCATTCTGGGGCGTGCGGAAAAATGATGCATACTACGTGAAGTGTGACAGTGAAACCACCACGCCGGATGATATCAACCTTGGTGTTGTAAATATTCAGATAGGTTTTAGACCATTAAAACCCGCTGAATTCGTAGTTCTCTACCTACAGCAAATGGCTGGAAATACATTTGTCTAAACTACATCACTATGGCAAACACACAATTTGTTGTCAATGCACTTCGCTTTGATGCTTATAAAGGTTTCATGTTCCGTCTTTTGATCAATGGTAATGTAGTAGCAGGTGTAAGCAAAGTGAGCCCGCTCATACGAAAAACGGATTTTGTCAAACACAGGGAAGGTGGCGATCAAAGCAGTTCACGACTGACACCTGGTATCTCGAATTTTGAACCATTGACAATAGAGAGAGGGGTGACACATGATAAAGATTTCGAAGAATGGGCAAAACTTGTATGGAATCTGGAAGGACAAACAGCGATGTCACTTGCCAATTTCCGTAAAAACCTCACGCTAGTATTATTAAATGATCAAGGTTCGGTAGCAAAAGCATATAACTTATACCGTTGCTGGGTTTCTGAATACCAAGCGTTGGGCGAATTAGACTCAAATACTGCATCTGTCGTGATAGAAAAAATAACGATCCAGTATGAGGGCTTTGAAAGAGATGAAGATATAGTTGAACCGAAAGAATATTAACTATTAATTCTTTCTTAGAGAACTGTTATGGGTATAGTAAGTTATCGCCTCACCGGTTCATTGCAAACGGGTGTGGTTACACTTCGTGAACTGAATGGTCACGATGAGTTACTTGTTAGTGATGCCAGTTCATTTAATGCCATCCAATTACTGGACAATATTATGCTGGCAACGTCGAAGCCTGCAGCATCAATGGCAGTATCGGATCGTGACCGGTTGTTAGCCGCACTATACCAGTATACCTATGGGCCGCGCGTCGAAAGCACTCTCACCTGTACCTCCTGCAATGAACCGTACGACCTAGTGTTTAGCGTAACAGATTTATTATCATTCCGGGTTGGGGATGGGAAACAACAAAGAGATGAAGAGGGTTATTTTTTGACAGAAGATGGAAAGCGTTTCCGCCTCCCTACAGGGAAGATGAACAGGTTGTTTTTGGCCAGGCTGCTGAGCATGCAGGAGTGCTGATAATGGAACGCTGTATAGCGCAACCTGTAAATGAAGACACTATGCTGTGGGTGCAGCAACAGATGGAAACGTTGGGGCCTGTACTGATCACGGAGATCACTACCAGCTGCCCGGAATGCGGCGTTTCACAGCAGGCAACTTTTGACATGCAGTCCTTTCTTTTAACACGTTTAAAAAACGAACGGAAACGATTAATGGTGGAAGTACACGCCATTGCGCTGAATTATAGCTGGGGACACAATGAGATACTGAACCTACCCAGGACGATGCGAAAAACTTATGCCGAACTAATCGGCCTGAATTAGCTAAGAACTATGAGCAGTTACCTGCAAAAAATAATAGGAAGATGGAGTGTGCCGGGTGATCCGGAGAATCAACCCGCAAGTATCATTCTCCCTTTGGTGCCGTTGGTGTATAACGCCGGCCAACAGGACCTGGTGGAGGAGAACGTGATGCTTTCACCAGAGCCAGGCCCTGGTGCTTCTATGCAACCGCGTTTGTTCACTCAGCAATTGGTGCAGCAGAAACAGAAGAATGAAATAAACCGCACCATTTCAAGCGAAACAGCCGCTGCTACTCCTATTAAACCTGTTCCACCGCAACCATCTCCTGTAACGGCAAATCCGGCAACTGTGCAGACCCAGAAACAGCATTCCGTGCAACAGCAACTGGTGGAACGGAATATGATGGAAACGATCAAGGCGTATAACACAAAAACCATTGCGCCGGTCACACAGGTGACTATGATACATAACCATGAAGGCAGGAAAGAGCAGATCATCCCGGTGGAACCAGTGCAACAGCAAATACAGGAGATCCATTTATCGGCATCAAAAGCCATGACCACGCAACCAGTGAAAAATCTGGTGAAGCCAATACCAGTACACATGGCTATGAATGATTGGAGCAGCGCTGCAGCAGCAGCTCGGTCTGCTAACAACAAAGAGCCGGAACCAACACTTGTGATAGGAAAGATCACTGTGGAAATAATAAAATCCGCACCGGTTGTGAGGACGAAAGAACCACTGGCAAGAACTGTAACCCAGCCGGTGAGCAGCAACCATGCTATCGCCAACAAAAAACTCAGCTTTGGGCTGAGGCAACTATGACGGATGCCTATACTAAACATTTCTGATGTGACCACTTCGCTGGTGAAACTGCTGGAACAGGCATATCTGCTTTCTCCCGCATGGGTGAAAACCTACCAGCCGGTTATCATACCAGAGTTGCCGACTGATCAGATGGATATTGGGTATGATGTGGTAGGGATCTATCTCTATCATACACTGGAGAAAAAAGAATATGGAAATTTTCCCTTACCAGGCAAAGACCTACCTACGTCACGCCATCTTTCAATGGCACTCACGTTATACTACCAGCTGACTGCAAGACATTACAGTGATGTGCCGGATGGAAGTAATGCTTACGATGAACAATTGCTGATGAGCATTGCCATGAAAGCATTGCATGATTATCCTTTTTTGGATGACAGTTCAACTATCAACTCAATCAAGATCTTCCAAGGGGACCTACCGGATAACCAGAACCGTTTGAAGATCTTTCAGCAACCGATTGGCAGCAATGAAGCTGTACATAATTGGACCGCAGGGCCTGCACCCATGCGTTGGTCGGCCTATTATGAAGTAGCGACTGTTTTCCTGGAGCCAGAAGAGATCAGTTCTTATTCCGGACGCGTGCTTACATACGGCAATTATGTATTTACTATGGGTGCGCCCAGGATCACGCTGAGCCAGAACATCCTTCCTTATTACATACCTGGTGATCCATCGCCACGGGAAATAAAAGTTCAACCCGCGCAGGCACCCGCGTCAGGTGCTTTGCTACTGCCCGAAAGCGTGGTGAACTTTTTCGGCAGCGGATTTACCGGTGATGGACTTGTATTGCGCTTATACCATTCACGCTGGACGATGCACGTAATTGCCGCACCTACGTGGAGTATCGGCGTGCAAACCGACCGGTTGACAATGACCATCAGGGAAACGGCTATAGAAGAGATCAGTGGTGCAGTGATGGATGTATTGCCCGGTGTGTATGCTGTTGAAGTAGTAGTCAAACGCAACATGGAATTGCCCGGTGGACAGGTGCGTGTGGTGAGCAACAGTTCCAATAAGTTCCCCTGATCATCTCACCGAGAATTGATGCGATCAGCGCGCCGGCCACAGGCATTGTTACGATCACCGGTTATGTGTTTCGCTATATGGTTGGAGGTACAGACATACTGGAAGAATTGATAGAAATATATGTGGGTGAGACAAAACTTGTACGTAATAAAGTGGCGCTGTTCAAACCGGGAGAGTTCATGATTATTGCGGGCAATGCCGTAAAGGTGAATTTGCCGAATCCTGCACCCGGCCAGCAATTGCCGCTGCGAATACTGGTGGACGGTGCGGAATCTCCGCCGAGATGGATTGTAACCTGACTTATTTAAAGAAAGGAAGTGAACAACAGATCAACCGGTAATATAACCATAGTTCCCGGAGAGGAAGCGATTGACCAAGAGGATGTATTCCAACTGATGGTTCAACGGGTAAAGTTGCTTGCTACCAGAAGGATTGCTTGGCTGCAGAAGATATGGTGTGATATGGGCCCATCAGGCGATGAACGTTTTACATCCGAAATAGAAGTAGAAGGTTGTCTCAGTGATAAAGACGATCCGGCTCTTGAAAATGGCTTCTATGAAAATGAGGTGAAATTAGAAGCTCTGAATAAAAACATTGCTGCTTTGGATAGTAGGATCACTGTTAATACCCAATCCAGGTTAGGGCAACTCAGAATATTATTCGGGTTAAACCAGGTAGAAGCTGATATCATTCAAACCTGTCTTTGTCTTCATCTTGATCCGAACTTAGGAAAAGTATTTGCTTACCTGCAGGACCAAGTCAATTTGCCTTTTGTAACAAGGCAATTGGTAGCACGGCTATTTAGACATGGCCTGTTTATTACGCTTGGAAGTACATCGCCCCTTTGCAGGTGGAAACTGATTAGTGAAGTGGAAACCGGGCGAGGTCAGCCAGCCCGGATTGAGATGGATTCGTTCGTTAGGGACTGGCTGATGGGTATTGATGATATTGATCAGCATATTATTGAGATATGTCATCCATTACGTGCGAGACCTGGTTTGCCTCACTGGCCAGTAGTTGAGTCCGCAATGAAGATTAAACGAATGCTGGACCAGCGGACGGGTGAAGTTATTCGTGTATTCGTCGGGGCAGACCTGGAGAAGGAAGAAAGAGTTTTTCGGCAACACTGGCTGCAGAAATTGGGTTGCCATTGCTGGTAATAGATAATGAACAAATCGATCTTGCATCGTGGCCGCTGGTGTATCTGCATGTACAGCGGCAGGCATTGCTTGGTGGTTATGCAGTGCTTTGGGAAGAGAGATTCCTGAAAACGATTTCCTGGCCAGGCAGTACCCCCGCCTTCCGGTTGCAATTTGTGATTGGTGAGATCAATGAATCTATCATCCCTGTGCAAAATGTAATTGATCTGCGCATAGATCTGCCGCCAATGAATGAAGAAATTTCATTTTATCTATGGACAAAGATCGTTCCTGCCTCCACAAGCTGGAATCAAGATGAGTTCAAATCAATGGTACGCCGGCAGCGTGCTACGATCGGCCAGATGATATCAGTATCAAAGAAGGAAATAACCACGGTCAACGAAGTGGCAGAACAGCTGCGTATTCTTTCCAGACAGGAATTGGGTGATTTAGCTCGGCCCATTGATTCTTCTTTTTCCTGGAATGACCTAGTTATTTCTGAGAGCCTACGCAACAGTCTCGATGATTTTTATTTTGAAGCATCGGAAAGATCAGTTATTTGGGAAAATGAAGAGATCAGCCGACTGTTCCCGCTTGGCAGGGGCTGTTGGCTCTATTCACTGGCTTACCGGGTACAGGTAAAACAATGGCAGCACAGGTAATAGCCAATTCGCTTGGTCTTGCGCTTTACAGGGTCGACCTCTCATCTGTAGTGAGTAAATATGTTGGTGAGTCATCAAAGAACATAGAACGGATACTCTCACGGGCTGCCAAAATGAATATTGTGCTGTTTTTTGACGAAGCAGATGCGTTGTTTGGCAAGCGGACTTCAGAAGTAAAGGATGCGCATGACCACTTTGTCAATACCGACACCAGTTACCTCTTACAGGCAATAGAAGAATATCCGGGTATCGCCATCTTGGCGAGTAATAAAAAGAATGCGATGGACAGTGCGTTCCTGCGCAGAATCAGGTATGTCATTGAATTTCCTAAACCAGATCCAAAACAACGGCGCCAGTTATGGCAGCAACTGTTACAGTCAATGGTTAATGAAAAAATATCTGCGCCACTGGAAGAGCAGCTATCCCGGCTATCAGACGTAGTGGAACTTACCGGAGCTCAGATTAAACTCTCTATTTTATCTGCAATTTATATGGCGAGGCGGGAGAAAGTAGCAGTTTCAATTTCACACCTTTTGAGGGTATTAAACTGGAACTAGGGAAAGAAGGAAAAGGTATTGGCAGGCAGGGGCAGGAAATTATTCAGCTTGAAACCAATAAAGTCAAACTGAAATGATCCGGGTTGATGAATTGATAATAAGTGTTCCGGATATGGATCCGAAGTATGTAACCGGGATGGTACACCGTGTATTGCAATTGATGGCTGATAAAATGCCTGCGGAGCAACAAAGCAGGAGTATCAGCAAACTGTCACTATCTGTCTTATTACAGCCTGATATGTCATCATCAAAAATGGAAGAAGCGGTTGCGCAGCAGTTAATGCAACAAATACGAATGATATGAAATCGCTGGCAGTAAAAAATACAAACAATAAACAGGCTTCACCCCTCACAGCCACGAAGAAGAAAGAGGTACAGCCCAAACTGATTGTAAACGCACCTGGTGATTTTTACGAGCAGGAAGCGGATAGAATGGCAGCAGAAGTGATAAACGGGGTGGCGCATGCAGGATCAGATACAAAAATTACAAGCCTAATAGGCCCATCTGTACAAAGAAAATGTGCTGCGTGCGAACAGGAAGAACGGAGGAGAAAAAAAGGAGGTGATATTATGCGTAAGGCTGATAGTGGAAATGGATTCGTGGCTCCGGCATCTGTGTCTGCACAACTTACGTCCGGCAGTAGTAACGGCTCTGCGCTACCCCATGTGGTCAGGGTTTGATGGAGCATTCATTCAATCGTGATTTTTCCCGAGTGCGTATACATACAGGTGGATATGCATCCGGCCTGAACCGGCAATTAAATGCCAAAGCATTTACATATGGACATGATATCTATTTTAACAGCGGGCAGTTTTCGCCTCAAACTAAAACCGGGCAGCACTTATTAGCACATGAACTGACACATACAATCCAGCAGGGTAACCGGCCTCAGGGAATACAACGGTGGGATGCTGATATGTATTTTGATTCCGACTATGATGATTATGAAGCACCGATATGTAATCCGGGGAAAGTTGCTCCCTGCGACGTGACAGTATGGTTGCTCTCAAACTCAGAGCTGATAGATATGACGGTAACTGCCGATGATTATCTTAAAGCAACCTCTAAAGGTACCTGTGAATTTTATGATTACGGTAATCTGGAGCGCCGGCTTTATGCAGAACGCAGTGATCGCATACATGCGGGCCATGGCTGGCTTTCTGAGCATATCAGAGATAAGCCCACCCAGCTGTATGAAATATCTCAAGGGCAGGGTATGGTATTAAATGTGATGCCGGCCGATTTGAAATTTGCTTTGGATTATGCAGGTGACATGTCTGGTAAATACATTGTGACGGCAAAACAATTTCGTGAAATCCTTATCAAGTATGATATCCCGGAAATGAGCCCTGAGACATGGTTCCAAGCGCAGTATGGTAAAGATGTTATTCCCCTGCAGTTGATCATTACGCCTCCGAAACAACAATCTTTTTTTCCTTCAAATTTCTATAACCTTAATAATTACACAAACAATCCTTTTGATATCAATAATACCAATACCGGGATCGGTTACGGGTTCATACCTGGCGGCACATTCTCAGCTATCGGCGGATCGGGTATGTACCAGAATCCTTATGACAGGGGAATCCTTAATCCGTTCAGTGATCCGGTTTACAGTCAAAATGTTAATTTCAATAATCCAAGATCCGTAAGTGGCGCGCAGACGAACTGGCGCGGAGATATCGTTGAGTTCAATAGTTATAGATCAAGTCTTGTGAATACGGCTGCCAACCGGAATCTAAATCCGTTTGATCCACGGGGCCAGGGAAATTTTCCTGTATTTGATTATATGAGCAGGGTAGATGGTAAGCTTGTTTCCGTTACACATAGTTTGGATGCTGACTCGGTACATTACCTCACCAAATTTCAACGGGCAACAGGAAGTGTGCAGGCTGCCAAATATACCAGCGCGCTAGGTGCACTGAATCAAAACTTCGGAGTGACCACGGATTCGGTATTGGTCAATGCTGACACTTACCTTGCTGTCCCTACAGATCATGTAGATACAGTCCGGGCCAACCTTAGGGATCCGAATGTAACAGGCAGCATTCCACATTCACCGGCGAAGTATATGAACCTGCTAGATTATTATTTGCGCAGCAGCCCTGTGACAATTAATAACGTGACTGTAAACAACTGGAACACCCTGATGACGTTGAGCCCAGCAGACAGGAATACCGTGATAGCCGGTCTTGCAACAAAAGCAAGTGACCGCGTGATATCAAACGGTATCATTACGCCGCAATTGGAGAAGCAACAGGCATTCCGGATCCGCTATCAGGATGTGCCACAACCGGAATTTAAACGCGCAGCTGGTTCCGAGCTTCTCGAATCCGTCCGGCTTAGTACATCTGGTAATGTGAGTACCGGTTTTCATCCAATGGCTAAAAGCAATTCAATACGCGGCGGGGCTATTGGTACGGGTTTAAGTACAGTAATCAATATAGAACAGATACTCGCAAATCCTGAAGATCATCCATACCCGTTTCGTGAATTGGCAGTAAACCTGTCACTATCCGGTTCAGTCGGAACTGGGTCGATATACCTTGAAAGTTATGTGAATGCTTCTCTGCAAAATGCATTGCTTAATCGCAGCGCGGCCAATTTAGCAGCAACAGGATCAGCAGGAGCACTTTCGAGATTCGCGTTTCCTGTACGCGGAGGTGTCTCAATGGGGTTTGGAGGCGGGGCAGCATCTGCGATGACACTTGCTTCCATGGGCATAGATGATATCTTTTTTGACGCAGACTATTCTCGTATCGACTATGCTGCAAAAACAAGCCGTGCATTCATCAGTGGATCTGTTAGTGCAGGAGCAGGTTGGCTGGCAGCTGCAGGTACTGGTGCAGTGCTGGGAAGTGAAGTACCCATTGCAGGAACCATAGTTGGATTTGGTGCGGGAGCATTGGTATACTGGCTCACGGACAATACGATTGGTGAAGATGTCGAGGGCCTAGTCCGGGAAGGAATGGGGGAATATGGATGTGTGGGTGTCAAAACACCCAGCCGGCCATCCTCCACGCCTAGTATTCCTATAGATCTGACACCAGCTTTGCCGGCAAACATGGGATAACAATACTTCGATGCTGAATAAAAATTGCCAGTCATAAAAGTTGGGAACTAATTACAAATAAAATCGTGAACGACGATTATCCAGGTAGACCCAAACTGCTCAAAGGCGCCCTAATCGAATTTTCGAAGCGATTCATCGTGCCTGTGCCCAATATTATCATATTTCAGTACAATCCTGAAACAATGGTCAGGAAACTGGAAACATGGTATAGCGGTGGACAGGAAGGTGGGCAGGGCGGTAACAGTGAGCCTGTAAATGCCCAGCCACACGATCCACCTGAAACATTTGACCTTACGCTCGAGTTTGACGCAGCTGATGACTTGGACAATCCTGTTAACCAGGGCATTGCAATTGTGGCAGGCGTTAGTAACCGTATTGCCGCGCTTGAAATGCTATTGTACCCGGAAGAAGAAGCCGGCGGACTATTGGGCTCTGCCGTTGGTGCACTTGCCGGCGCTGCCGGTGGTGCCGCAGGCATCACGTCCAATGCCAAACCAGTGCCACGTGGTAAAGTGCCTGACCTGTTGTTTTGCTGGGGGCCAAGTCGAATAGTACCGGTGCGGCTAACAAGTTTTTCCGTGGAAGAACAGGCATATTCACCGCAACTTTCGCCTATACGAGCAAAAGTTACCGTTGGACTGAAAATATTGCAACCACGGAACCTGCCTTGTTCAAAGGAAGTGTCCAGTGAACTGCTGAAAACCAGTTACAATATCTATAAAAAAGTAAAACAGGGACTGGCGGCGTCCAACATGGTGGGGCAATCAGCCGATGCCATCATGGGTATGTTGCCTATCTGATCATTAAATGTGTAAACAATGTTTAATAGCAAAAGCAGGTATAATCGCTCCTCGCAATATCAAGTCAAAGACCGGCGCGGTCGCGTCGTGACGGTCGTCAGCGTACCGGAAGCACTAGAGCAGGTCATTATCGGTTATCATCAGCGCATAGCCGGGCAACGCGTGGATCACCTTGCAGCAAAGTACACACTAGATGAAGCCGGTTTCTGGCGTATCGGCGAAGCGAATGATGTAATGCTGATCGAATCATTGTCTGAACAAAACGAAATAGCGATCCCAAATAAATAAGCATGGGAATAAAATTCGGCATAGTAGCTGACGGTGATCCTGCAAAGACGGACGCATTACCAGGGTTGAGTCGCGTGGAAGTGCGCGAACAGCTTGGGGATACCACAACTTATACCGTTTTTTTTTCAGAAGATGTATGTGAAGGGGATTTTAAACTGCTGGCACATCCTTCACTCGGTCCCTGTAAAGAAATTGCCATCTGGGTAGAAGTGGATGATAAAAAAGTGTACCTGGTAAAAGGGCCCGTGAGCAGCCAGCAGATCAAACTGGTCGCTGGTGGACAGGGTTCAGAACTACAGGTGCAGGGTGCTGATAACACGATCAAGATGAAACGTGAAGAGCGGGAGCAGGATTTTGCTGACGTGGATGATAAATCAATTTACTCCACCATCCTTTCGAGGAATGGGTTTCCAAAGACAGACATCAAAGACCAGGGGCATAAGAATGATGAAGCGAAACACAGCAAAAAACAAAACAAGGATGACCTAAATTTCCTCCGCAACCTCGCCAGCGAAAACGGGCTTTATTTCTGGATTGAATATGACGAGCAGGGGATGGAAACGGCGAATGTAAAGGAACTGCCATTGGAAGGCAAACCTTCATTAAAACTCCGGATAAATGGTGACGATAAAGACCGCAACAACATTGACGAGTTAAACATCAGTTGGAATACAGATGTGCCCACGAGCGTAGTTGGTAAGAATCTCGACAGCAAAACAAAGAATAAAACCGACCCCGCAGTAGACGAACCCGGGCAATTTAAACTGGGCGAAAAATCACTGGTACTAATAACAGAGAAGTGCAGGCAGCAGGCCAGGAGTAGTCCTAAGCCTGCAGATAATGATGGTCGCGCCCAAGAGCGCAGTAAAGCTGCATTGAATGAAGCCGAATGGTTTATACGTGCTAATTGTTCAACCAGTTTTGACCGTTTATGTAAAGTAGTCCGTGCACATACTTTGGTGGAGATAGAAGGAGCAGGATCAAGACACAGTGGCCCTTACCTAGTTTCAGGTGTCACACATAGCATTGATGCGGTATCATACAAAATGCAGGTAGAATTAATAAGGAATGCGTGGGATAAAGCAGCGAATAAGAACGGTTTATCCGGATTGGGGATGTGAAAAAAGTTAAACAATGAATGGTACACAGCAAGTAACAGAACGGATGCTGGATGTTATCCGCAACAAGTATTACGGTAAATACCGTGGAATTGTAATGGATAACAAGGATGATACGAACCGTGGGCGTATCAAAGTGCAGGTGCAATCAGTATTGGGTGATATGCAGGTTTCGGCAGATCCCTGTTTGCCCTATACAGGCAAAGGTAGTGGCAGTTATCTGGTACCGGATAAGGGTGCGGGTGTGTGGGTGGAGTTTGAAGCAGGGAACGTGGATTACCCGATATGGACCGGCTGTTATTGGGCCGATAAAGAGTTGCCGAAAGATGAAAAATCGAATACGGTAAAGCCGTCATTACGGATGATACGAAGTGAAAAAGGATTGATGCTGACAATGAATGATGATTCAGAGATCATCACGCTGAGTGATAAGGATGGCAGCAATATCATGACAATAGAAGTAAATGAAGGAAAGATCAGGATACAGGGCAACCTGAAAGTGGTGGTGGAAGCACCGATGATCGAGTTGGTGGAAAATTCTACCCATCCTGTAGTATTTGGAGATAACCTGCTAGCTTACCTGAACCAGCTGGTAACGATCTTCCAGGCACATACGCATCCGGGTGAACTCGCATTGGGCGTATTGCCGGTCACACCGGCACCACCTGTACCCGTGTTTCCACCGGCAACACCTTCACTGCTTTCAACAATTGTAAGAACAGGATAAAATTAATGTTATGGCCTTAAATGCAGGAACAAAACAGGAACAGGCCCCAGGTGTGGATGAGTTTGCGAACAGTATGGCTGCCGCCATGGAAAATGCTTTTTTAAAAGAATGGCCGAAAGTGATGGGAGGACAGCCGGCACCTACATCAACAGATCAGATGCGGTTGCTATTTATTGCAGTTGCCCAAGGAATGATACGATACCTGAAAACACATGAGGCAGATATAACGGTGCGTGTGGGAAGTACTGACATGCCGGTAAAATTGGATACAACCGGGACTTTTTTATATTAATTATTTTTATGAATCAGCCGATCAACAGTATTAAGTATCCATTTGCCATAAATCAGCAGCTGGGAATGCTGATGGAAGAAAAGGATTTTAGCAGGCATGTACGGCAGATGATGTTACAGGTGTTGTTTACCAATCCGGGTGAGCGGATTAACCGTCCTGACTTTGGTTGTGGTATTCGCAGGATGGTATTTGCACCCAACAGTGATGCAACGGCCAGTCTTTCCGAGGTACTGATCACACAGGCGCTGGACCGCTGGCTCGGTGAACTGATCACCACGGAAAACATAGAAGTAACAGCAATGAATGAAAGACTGGAGATCAATATTGTTTACCTGTTGAAGGTAAAACAGGAGCGACAATTCTTAAACGTACAAATTTAATCCATGGCAGTATGGACCGTCTTGAAGCGCTGAAAGAAAAAGCGATTGTGACTGGAATAGATTTTATTCATATCTATTCCAGTCAGAAGAAGATGGACGTTTATTTCTATGCTTTCAATGAGTACCCGCCTGCACCCTTACCGCCAAAGATTAAAACATTGCTGGGTGATCTGGTTCCTACCGATATCCGAATATATAATGAAGCAGGATCCGTACCGGACATTACAGTAACCGGGTTGGATTGGGTAGGTGATGCGGCGCTGGAACTGACCGTAGCTCAGAAAGCAGATTTTACATTATACAAATTATTGATCTATGATCGGAAGGATCCTTTAGTAGACCCATTCCGCATCGACCCCTACTATAATGATATAATGTTCAGTTTCAAAGCCAACTGCCCGAGTGATCTTGATTGTACACCACCAAATCATGATTGCCCGGGAGAGGAGGCTGTGGATTTTCCGGTTGACTATACGGCAAGGGATTTCTGGTCGTTCCGCAATGCGTTGCTGGAGTTCGCTTCATTACGGTATCCACAGTGGCCAGACAGGCTGGAAGCTGATGCAGGTGTGATGCTGGCAGAAGTAATGAGTGCGTTAGGCGATGAGATGGCCTATTACCAAGACAAGGTTGGAAGAGAAGCATACCTGGAAACCGGTACGCAGCGACGTTCATTGCGCAGGCATGCGCGACTGGTGGATTATCATACAGGAGACGGGTTGGGTTCTTTTGTATGGATCGATGTGACCGTGGCGGCCCATGCTAGTGGAAACCTACTGGCTGGAACATCCATGTTCGCAAACAGTGATTCTGGTGAAGTGATCGATTTTGAAGTGGGGCGCAACCTGCAGGAAGGATTGAACAAGACACCATATTTCGTGGATGAAAAACGGAATGTATTTACTGTGTATCGCTGGGATGAAGACCAACAATGCCTCCCGGTAAATACTACTGAAATTTATATTGATGGAGATCGTGAAGCAGACCTGCTCACGTTCGATGGCCTAGCACCGAGTGTTGAAAATGGTAAATGGGTGCTGCTGCAGACATTGCCAGTGAACCCTGCACAGCCGCCGAGAGCACATATGGTGCGCCTGATATCTGTTAAAAAGATAGTAGATCCCTTGTTTAATCTCTCCATCACGCATCTTATATGGGATGCGCAACAGGCTTTGCCTTTTGAAATGGACATGACGATACTCGTGGTGCGGGGAAATATGGTGCCCGCAACAGCTGGTAAAACATACGCTCAATATTTTCTCACAGGTGCAGGCTTGAATGAACTGCCAGCTGCGGAAGCGACAGCACTTAAGGCGATGGCTGCCGCAGAAAAACGCCGGATACTCCGGTCGATAGAACGCGAAGGAGCCGATGGATCCATTGCTTATTACTGCACCTTGATCGGTTCAGAAATCAATAACGTTGTCTGGCTGCAGGCAACTCCCATGCAGGAAAAACCGGAAGTAATATTGGAGGTTCTGGAATACCAGTCGCCTGTATGGATTGAAGAAAACTGGGAATGGAAAAGAACGATGGTGGGGATCAATTCATCCGGCCCGATGGATCCGCATTTTACACTGGATGATGGGAGTTGGGGGCGCGTGGTTGGTTACTGGCGGCAGGGACAGGAGATCATACATGAAGACTATGCATCCGGTAACGGGATAAGCGTTCGCTTTGGCGACGGCGAATTTGGCTTGGTACCACCTGAAAAATCTGTGTTTCGTGTGTATTACCGGCTGGGTGGTGGCCGTACCAGTAACGTGGCGCCGGGGGTGATAAAGATCGATAAAACCAATCCTTTGCTGAATTATATTGAAAGCGTCACTAACCCGCTTCCTGCAAGCGGTGGTGCCGATAAAGAAACATTTACCTCTATCCGTCAATCTGCACCAGAAGAATTCCGCACCATTGCGTACCGCGCAGTTCGTGCTGAGGATTATGCAGAAGCGGCAGAACGCCTAGACTGGGTATATAAAGCTGGTGCCTCATTTCGCTGGACAGGAAGCTGGCTCACGGCCTTTGTAACACCTGATCCGGAGAATGCCGTTATGATGACCAATGAATGGCGTCTTGAATTGCTGGACCAGCTCAATCGTTTCCGTCAGGCGGGACGCGAAGCTTATACAATGGATCCTGTTTATGCAGATATCGATCTTGACATTGATGTATGCGCGTCACCAGATGCGTACCCGGGCGAAGTGAAAGCACGGGTGCTGCTAACACTCTTCGGTAAAAAAGGTATCAATCCTGTTGAAGGTTTTTTTAATGCAGACCGGTTCAGCTTTGGTGATTACCTGAAGCGCTCCGTACTGGAAGGCGCCATACAATCGGTACCCGGTGTGAAAGCAGTTGAAGGAATAATGTTCCGCAGAAGAGGGGCCTTCGACTGGAAAAAATTTACAGAATATTACTATGATCCCGGTAAAAATTCCATCATCAGGATTGAAAATGACCTACTACATCCCGAGAGGGGTATTTGTAAAATACATATACACGGTGGCGCATGAGCTATAATTGTAACCGTACACCAGATAACCAGTTCCCCTGCCAGTGTGATAGTTTTGAGCATCCATTAAAACTAAACATTGGTGCCGGTCTTACGGAGCTTCCGCGGCAAATAGCCAGTTTCTCGGAATTCCGGCAGGCGATGTTGTATGCAATACGGCCGGCTGATGCGTCTGAAAAACATAAACTTTCTTTATTGAAATGGAAAGCACGGCATAATGATGACCTCGGCATCATGCTGCTGGAAATGTGGGCATATGTATGTGATGCTGTGTCTTTTTATGACAAAGTGATTGCGCAGGAAGTATACCTGCGTACCGCTAATCAACGACCTTCATTGCGGCGGCTAGTTGCGTTGCTGGGCTATTTGCCTAAGCCCGCGGTGGGCTCAATAGTGTTCCTTTCTGCCATTGCAGAAGGAAGGAAACTGCTGAAACTTCCGGCTGGTACTGCTTTCCGTTCAAAAGGATTTGACGGTAATCCACCACAGGTATTTGAGCTGGAACAGGAGCAATTGATCCACCCGCTGATGAATCAGTGGCCGGTGCTGCCTCCGGTTATCAATACAAATACTGCCTCTAACCCAACATCAATACTGATCCTACCCGCGAGCAATATAAAAGCCGATAACCCGCTGCTCATTATTGATAACGATGAAGCGGGCTATTCACAGGTAAGGTTTGTACAGCAGGTCAGCAATCATACAGGCAGTGACGGAAAACTGTACCGAAAGATCGAATTTGATGATGCTATCAACCTGCCGAAAGGATACGTGCTGGATGGCATAAAACTTTTTACACCAATACAACATACCGGACTGTGGACGGTGGATGTACTAGGTAACGCAGCTACTATTTCTGCTGATCAACGCACTATTGTACTGGACGGTGTACATGCTTCTATCAAGGCAGGCCAGTATATTGTTGTGACCCGGAATGAACAATGCCGGTGGTTTAAAGTGAGCCAAGCGTCTGTAACTACGCGTAAACTTAGTGCGGGCGAAAAAGTAGTAATCAACCGCACTGAGTTTGAAACGCCTGGTATAACGATACCTGTAACACAACTGGTTCTGGATAAAGGTCTGAATTCCAAATACCTGACCCTAACCCCTGCATCAACTTGGCATGAAGCGATTAAAGCGGAGTTGACAGTATATTTTGACATGCAGATACCCGGTGTGATCGCCAACGAACCGGCTGGTTTCTTAACTGATACAGACCAAATTATATTTGGAGAAAAACCTGAGTTGCCAGTGGAGCATTATACCACATCAACTTTCTTCCTGCTGGATAAAAACCAGCAGGGCGTACAACTAAACGGCGAGCTTAACTATTCACGCCCGGGACTGCAGCCAGGTATGGGTGAAAAGTGGAGTCCTGCGTTAACCATGCCTGTTGAAGCATTCGGTAACGTTATCAAAGCTACACGTGGAGAAACTGTATTGAATGAAATACTAGGCAGCGGTAATGCCTCGCTCTCTTACCAGACCTACCAGTTAAAAAAGAAGCCACTTACCTATTTCGCAACACCGTCCATGGCGGATGATCAGGGTGTGAGCAATACACTGAAAGTATATGTGAATGGTGTAAGATGGAAAGAAGTGCGGGGATTCTATAATAAAAAACCGGATGAGCAGGTGTATATCGTCAGACAGAATGACGAAGGTGATTCATTTATAACCTTTGGTGACGGTAACAGGGGCATGCGGCTGCCAACAGGCACGGATAATATCATCGCTACCTACCGGTATGGCGCAGAGGAAGCCACGCCGCCGGCGGGAACGGTTACCCAGATATCCAAACCGGTTACAGGGCTTACGGAGGTCAATAATCCTCTCTCCGCTGAAGGTGGAGGAGGAAGGGAATTGCCGGAGCAACTCAGGACCTATGCACCGAAGTCCATTCTTACTCTCGGCCGCGTTGTATCCATCCTGGATGCAGATGCCATAGCTCATTCAGTGCCCGGCGTACGTGCTGCGCAGGTGGAATGGCGCTGGCATGGTGAACAGCAATGCCCTGTTATGGTGATCTGGTATTCTGGCAAACCAGGTATCGAGGACACGCTGAAAAAAAGGATACGCGCACTTTCAGATCCTGCACTGTTAGTGAAAGTGGAACTGGCTATGGCATTGCCTCTTACCATCAGCATCGATGTGCATATTGATGACCGTTTCATAACAGATGAGGTATTGGTCAATGTAAGGAATACATTGGTCAATAAAGAAAACGGTTTGCTCACACCGGAGAACATCGGTATCGGTGCGCCAGTATTCCGCAGTAAAATATTTTCTGCTGTCCAGTCGGTAAGCGGCGTTCTTTCTGTGCGGCATATTTTATGGAATGGTCAATCCTTCACTGGTTTTGCCCGTTCACCGGGGCAGGAAGATATTTTGATATAGGGCAGGGCGGTTTACAATTACAACCAAACAGCTGATATGGGAAGTATTGCCAACGATAAGTTCAACACGTATTACCAGGAAAAGATCTGGGAACTGATTCCTTCCATTTACCGGCACGAAGATGGACTGGATACTAACCCTAATCCACATGTATTACGTGCACTAGTAGAGGTGATCGCTGCACAAGCCGCGATACTGCGGCGAAGCCAAGACCGCCTCTGGGAAGATCAGTTCATTGAACTTTGTAATGAGTGGGCTGTACCTTATATCGGTGACCTGGTGGGGACCCGCTTATTATCGGCATTAAATAAACGCGGCCGCAGGATAGATGTTGCCAAGACGATCTATTACCGGCGCAGGAAAGGAACACCACGCATCCTGGAAGAACTGATCCATGATATCAGCAACTGGGACGGCAAAATGGTGGAAGGCTTTACGAAGCTGGTGCGCGCACGGCATGGACTCGACCCGGAACCCGTTTTGTTTGCCGGGCGGTATACCGGTACGTTGCCTGGAGGGGTTGCCGATCTACGAAGACCATTTGCGAGTGAGCTTGCGGATAGGCCTTTTGAAGAATTTTTCCATACACCCGATATGCGTAAACCACGCGGACTGGATGGAAGGTATGGGATTACGCGCCTTAATTTTTACCTGTACCGTTTACTGTCATACAGAGTCACAGCTGTTACACCATTCCGGGTTAATGCGACGCGCTATACGTTTGATCCTTCTGGCAGGGATATCCCGCTTTTTGCAAGACGTAACAGGCCGTCAACCGACCAGTGGGATAACTGGCATTCCGCCCTGGAATGGGAACTGCCAGTTCCTATCCGCTGCCACCTGTTATCTCATGCAGCATATGAGATCAAAGAAGAACATATCCAGCAGTTGAAAACAGATGGTTTGTTGCCGGCACAGGCAGACCAGTTAAAACCTTTTATCAAACATCGTTTTGTGACAGAGGCTGCCTTAGCAACAGCAGCGGGTTTTATAGGTCCTGCTTTTTTTATCATCCTGCTGCGTTATGCTATTGTTGATGATTGCGGAAAAAATAAACTCATCCCTTCTTCGGTGAGCGTGAGTGATGCACCGTTTGCTATAATACAGAAAGAAAAAATTGTGGCAGCAAACCTGTTAGCATGGACAGCCAATGCACCGAGCAAAGATTTAGCGATAGATGCGGAGCATGGACGTTTTATGTTCCTGAATCCTGCTGCCGCACCGGAGAATGTACGCGTAAATTATTGTTATGGATTTTCCGGCCCATTTGGTGCAGGTGTGTATGACCGCAAAGAAGTGGAGGACTCTGAACCAACAGTGGAAGTGCTGCCAGCAGGGGGGACTGTAGACCTTTCTTCGTTTAATCCGACGGAAACGGTACAGGTAATTGATAACAGTACCTACAGACTACTTCCCAGTGCGTTGAACGTGGTGAACCTGATATTGCAGTCAGCCAACCAGCAACGTCCTTACCTCGTGCTCAGCAATGATATCATATTTAATGCGCCGGGTAATGATGCCACGCTGGTGTTGGATGGATTATGGTTTGGATCGCCGGGCGATAAACAATTTAGTATTATACTCCGCGGAGACTATGAATGTGTAATTATACGCAATTGTACATTTGATCCCGGTGGCAGTATCAACGCACTTGGTGAACAAATTCATCCTGTTTCGCTGATCATTGAAGGCGTGGTGGAAAATATGTGTATCACCCGTTCTATCCTTGGGCTAGTAGAAGTAAGTGGCAATGGGATGATAGAAGAAAAAATGATCATTGAAGATTCTCTTGTACAATCAACCAGCCCATTGTTACCGGCTATTACAAATCCAACTGGTGAAACAAACCTATTCCGGACTACTGTATTTGGAGGGTTGACGGTTCATCGGTTATATGCAACAGATACGATCATTACGGGACTGGCCACGGTAACGGATACACAAACCGGTTGTTTCCGGTTCAGTGCGGCACCCAAAAGAGGGGGATTAAACGATAGCCGCTTGCCGAGACCTTATGAATCATTCCTGTTTGAAACGGATAATAATTTCTGGTTTACCTCCAAGCATTTTGGGCATCCCGGTTATGCACAGTTGAGCGATGCTGCTCCTGTAGAGGTATATAGGGGCGGTGAGAATGGCGCAGAGATGGGGTATGCAACAGTTTGATTAATGCAGTAAAAGCCGATGGGCTCCGGGTGAAAGTAGAAGAATATATGCCTTTCGGTTTGATCCCTGCATTTATACATATAACCTAAGGGGCTTGGGAAGCAAACTGGTTCACAGGGGTTGCTGACTGAGCAATTTAAGCAAGAGTTTATAGAGGTCTTCGTGTCGGTAATTGAAGCGAAATCCACACTCTTTCAGATGCAGTTCAAACGTGTCTTTTGCCACCCTGTGGAACTGAGGCTAACGGGTTTCAGCGAAGCTCCAGAAAGACTCGATGCCGTTGATATGCGAGGCACATGACGCAAATCGTCCAGGCCATGATGCACCCGAAAGTGCCGGTCGTAACCTATATCGACCAGCCGGTCGTAGCCACGCTACCCATCCGTATTTACCATGGCGCTCACGTCAATTTTGCCCCGGATAATGGCTTGCAAGGTCATTTTCTGGCAATTCATACAGTTTCGGCGTCAACCTGACCGCCCTGTTTGAACAGGCTAAAGATCATGGTTTTGCCCGCGGTCCCGCTTGCCCCGCACCCGCCGCAGCCCGAAGTAGGATTCATCCAGTTCCACGACCCCAGCCAACTCCACCGGCACCGGGCATTCGGCTTGCAGGCGGTGGCGTAACCGCAGATAGCGGGCATTAACTGAACGCACACTCAGCCTCGTCAGGCGCGCCGTGTCGGAGGCAGTCAAATCAAGGGCAAACAGGCGTAGCAGATAGCGGAAGTTAGCCTCTGAAATTTTTACCCGCTTCTAATATCAGTTAACTTGTTGCATAAGAGTGAGTTACGAAGGATTTGCAAGCCTTTGCTTCCTAAGCCCCAACCTAATTCCTACTAAAACTTAGTTATGGCCAGTTTCGATATTTCACGTGTGGCGTTTGATCCACGCAAGCACTATGGCAGTGTACGCATGCAGCAGGGTCGTGTGTTGACGGACGACGACTGGAATGAGAAATCGAGAATTGAAGAAGAGGAGCAGCGCCGAACGCAGGTGGATATCATCGGTGGTCATGGAAGCCCGGATAATGGGTTTAAGATAGCCAATGTCAGCAACGCCGGAGGGTTTATCGACTTTGATATTCTCAAGGGTGCGCTATACCTCGGCGGCCAACGTCTGCAGATGGATGGGCAGGAAACTTTCCGTTTGCAGAAAGATTGGTTGCAGAAAAAAGACGGGGATTTCAAAGTACCTGTACTGCTTACACCTGAACCGGTGTATGACCTCGTGTATCTCGAAAGCTGGCAGCAACCCGTCAGTGCGGTGGAAGATAGTTCCTTATTTGAAAAAGCACTTGGAACTGGTGATACTACCACGCGCATGCGTTATATGCGAAGAGTAAAGATCTTTTCCGATACGGGTTCACCGGATTGTCCGGTTTCTTTCCAGCGGTTGAAGAATGACTGGATCGCAAAAAAAATCGGAACGATCCGTCGCGGTAATGAACTGGTGCAGGACTCCAGCCTTAAAGTAACGTTTGGTACATCCACTGCTGCGGATGACCTGTGTACGCCCGCAATTGCAGGTGGTTATCTCGGGGCAGAGAATCAAGCGATCCGTGTACAGGTAACTGATATTGATTACAGCAATGCCCCTGCAACTGGTCATTTTACTTGGGGATTTGACAATGCATCGCCTTATTACCGCGTGGTAGTAAAAAGCACACCCAACGGCCTGGTTGTGGAAATGAAAACAGCGCCAAAGGACCAGTATCACTGGCCAATGGCGGGACAGGTGGTAGAATTTTTACCCTGGTCAGCTGTATTGCCGAATAATGAGAAGATCGCGGAGCAGGCAGGATTTATGAGCAAAGTGTTGACATCTTATAACCCTGATATAAATAACCCTGGTACAGGATTTTTTGGTATTGCAGATGCCGCACTGCCTGCTGAATTCGGGGAATGGAAGAACCGGACGGATCGTCCTTCTCTTGCTTTGCCTGCAGAATTCTTCTACATGCGTGTGTGGAACAGGGGCGCCGATCTTGCATCGCCTGAAAAAATACCGTTTACGGTTGGTACACCCGTGCCATTGGGGACAAGAGGTCTTGAAGTTACGTTTAATGGAACTGGTTTTACAAGTCCTGATGGACTGGCAAATAATTTCTGGGTCATTGCTGCACGTCCTTCCACACCGGATGTGGTGGTACCCTGGGAACTTTCCACTACCGGGATTAGCAAGCATGGCGTACGATTGTTTTATTCACCACTGGCAATTATCGAATGGAAGCTGGATGCCAATCAGAATGTAACTGGTACGATGATTCATGATTGCCGCAGAAGATTCCGGCCATTGACAGAAGATGAATGTTGTTGTACATATACAGTAGGAGATGGTGTACACAGCAAAGGAGACTTCAGGAGTATACAGGAGGCAGTAGATAGTCTTCCTGCAGAAGGAGGTAAGATTTGCGTGCTGCCAGGCATACATGATGCAAATGTTCAGATCTACAACAAACAAAAAATTTATATTAGCGGTTGCGGTGAGCAGACGATAGTAAGGTCTGCATTTACCACTATCAAACCGATATTCGTTATCCGGCATTCACAAAGAATCCGCATCGACAATATGACAATGATAACGCTCGACGGTATTGCTGTGGTTGTCGAGGATGACAAGATGAGAGTGGCTGCATCTGAAGAGATCACGATACGCGAAAACCGGATATTAGCCAGTATACATGCAATTCGGGTGAACCTGCAACCGGAAATCGCGGGGAATAACCGGATAAAGATTGCGTTTAACCTCATTGGTATGTTTGATAAACGCGAAGGAGGGGTGGCCATCTTTACACTGGCCGATGACGTTGTGATTGAACGTAACCGCATCGTGCTGATCAAAGACCCGGGCACGCCGGGTGGAGGCAATGAACCGGAACCACACCCTGATCCGTTTGACCCGTGCCTTGATAAAGGCAAAATATATAAACAGCATAAGGAGTTTCTGTTAATGGTAAACCAGCTCCTGCATTATGCGGTGAGTTATACACCTGGTGGCGCGTACACACAAAGAATGGCGCTGGGTGGGATTCAGGTGGGATGCGGATCAGAAAAAGTATGGATTCTGCAAAATGAAATAACTGGTGGTCGTGGCAACGGTATCACATTGGGCCACATGCCCGTGCCAAACAACGAAAACCAGATAATAGCTTTTTCACCATTTCTCTATGACATAACGATACAGGAAAACAGGATACGGGAAATGGGGCATTGTGGGATTGGGACAGTATTCCATATACGGGAAAGGGATCAGTCGGTCATCATCCACGTTGACACGCTCGTCATCTGTGGCAATGAAATTAGGTATTGCATAATGGAGCCGAACAGGGAACAAAGATTTTTACTGAACGGCGAATTAAACGTTGCCGGCATTTCCCTAGCATTCTGTGAAAATTGTATTATCCGTGAGAACTGGGTGGAGCAGAATGGCAAAAATCAGCTGATTCCGGTGACTGGTATCTTTATATTTTTCGGCGAAGGCATTGATATATTCAACAACAGGGTAGTCAATAATGGAGCGGATGTGTTGCAACAAGAGCGCACGAATGCGGTACGTGGTGGTATCGTGATCTGGTTCGCTGCCAGGTTGCCGCGAATGAAATATGCCAGCGAGCCGCATGTGGCCAATAATCTTACCTATAAAGCTGCTAACATGCTTTTCCCAGTAGTGGAAGCAGACCCGGCAGTAAGAGTGCATCATAATATAGTGACCCAGCCTTTAGGACATTCATTGTTTGTAATTGCATTCGGGCCCGTTTCTATTGTAGACAATCAGCTCATTTCGCAGGGACTGAATACCGGCGACCGTTTTTCGCGACTAGCCGGGAACGTTTTCATTCTTAACCTCGGAATCTCGAAGGATCTTTTAAACATCATTCTCATGCCGTTGAAGAACTGGGGTAATGTCAACCCCGGTATGTTCCAAGCGCTGACCAACTCTGCAAACGCTAGCACACGGGCCTTTTTTATTCTTTACCAGTTATTACCGAGTGGCAAAACCCTTTTCAATGATAACCAGGTTGTGCTGGACCTGCGGACACTGGAATCTGAGCAATGCATCAGTGCCCAAATGATCTTAACACTAGATGATATCAGCTTTACTGATAACCAAGTGGAATGTGCGGGCTTTACCGCGCTGTTGCATAACCAGTCCCCTAGTATCGATATGGTGTTGTTTAACACATTCCTTTTTTCAGTCTCTACGCGCTGTAGCAATAACCGCTTCACCGATGGGTTCTCCTACACTTTCTTTTCACTGATCTCATTCGCGCTGATGAACACGGCGATCGGTAATCAGGCTACTCACTGCCTAATTGTACCGTACTGGTCATACCGTCGGAAAGCGCTGAACATTGAATTGAATGTTCTGACCTGTGAAGCACTTAAACTGGAAGCAAATTTGGACAAACACAATAAAAACTTTGGCGATCTGAAATTTAATTACAACAGCTTCTGAAATCAATCAGCTGAATTTATCAACAAGTAAACCTATCAAAATGGCAAAAAAAGAAAGACCAGACGCTGAAATTTCTCAGGATGTGGATGAAACATCGTCAGTGCTTGACGATATGAAGGTTGAAAGCCTAAAAAACCATATGGAATTGCAGTTACTGAAACATAAAGCAATGGAGCTGGAATCGGAACGGCTCACCGCCAAATACGGAGAGAACCATGCACGGGTATTAAAAATGAGGCAAAGGATGGGGTTTAATGAATCGCTCTTTCCTGCACTCCGTATGCAAGTGGATCTTACGATGCGCGCAAAAGATGAAAGTTTTGATCTGGATACCTGGCAGGTACAGGGATTCGTGTTTGATGATAATCTCAACCCATTAGAGGGCCTACAGGTCGCTTTGTTCCTGGCGAAAACCGAAAACGAAAAAGAGGAAAAACAAAATTGGCAGGCGGTTACGGATGTTTCCGGCTTTTATAGAATCAATCTTGGTAAAGAAGCAATCCAACAACTGAACGGAAGGGAATTGCTGATCCAGCTCGTAGAAGCAAGACAGATTATTTACCGTAGTGAAACACTGTTGACGCCGTTTGTGGGACAGATTGATTTGGAGAATATAACGATTGAAAGGGTGGGGAGGAAGAAAGGAAATGAGATTAAGAAGTGAAATTTTGTATATCGGGAAGAAAAGAATTTTAAGGGCGAAATGATGATTTTTGCGTTTCATTTCTTGCAAGTTGCATCACGGTTTGAAGAGCGGTTTTGTTGGATGTTTTTTTTAACACGACAAGGTAGGAACAGCCCCTTGCTCCTCAAATTCAGGTAATTTAAGTTGCAAAGTGGGAAGCAAAAAAATGGTTGCATGGTTCGCCATATAAAGGATTAAATTAAGCATATGGTTATGTCACCTTTATTCTCATAACCGATGAACCGTCAACCCTCCAAATACAGTAGTCCGGAATAGGCTTGTTTTTCCAGTTGGATTTGTAATAGCCATCAGTTCAGAGCAGTAGTAGGGAGGGATGCCCAATTCCTAGGCCTCCTCTCCCGGTTAAATCCTAGGTATGCTACCCGCTTCACTCACCAAAATATGAAGGCCCTTCGCGGCTCTTGATACGGCATACTGACGGCCAACGTACCGCAGTCCAGGCCCAAAAGCGCTTGGGCATCAGTGTTGACGAAGTCAATTTAACGGCGGTGTTGTTGAAAATATCGCGCACTTCCTGCCACGTGAGCGTGGGGTCCAAGCTCAGCACAAAGGCCGCCACCTCCGCCGTCAACGGCGTGGTCGACAAAGTACCCCCGAAGTGGGCGGTGTAGTCGTCGGGGCCACCCGTATGGCCGGCCAAGTCACCACCCCCTGGCAAGCTGGTATTCGTGATGCTGCGCAGCCCAATGTTCTCGTCGCTGCTGGGCGCGCATAAGTCAATGCCTTCGCCAAAATTGGAATAGCTGGCCAGATGCTCGTTTTCCGTTGAGGCGGCAATGCCAAACGTCCGGGCATGGTTGGCCCAGGGACGCTGGGCAGCAAACTGGGTGTTGGCTTTGCCAGCCGAGAAAAACAGCAAGGTGACGCGCTCGTTCCTCGTCGGTAATGCGCTCAAACGTCTCGTTCATCAGGTCAGACACCGGAGAGGCCGCCGAGCAAGCCCGTATAAGGCCAACTTGGAGGGTTTACCTTATTTGTCTAATAACACCTAAAGAGGGGCCTTCTCAATCATAAGCTACTTCACACTACAGCGACTAGGGCAAGCCAAGTATTACCACCTTCTTCTGCAAGCTACACCTGTCGCTCACGCAGATGTCCGTGGTCGAGTTGCGCCCCAGCACCGGACTGGCTCACCTAGCTGAGTAAGGAGATGATGTAGCGCAGGGCGAGCTAATACTTCAACCTACTGACGCTAATCAATACTTGTTTTACCACCTTCCTAGTAGCCGCCTCTTAATCTCTCATATCTGTTCTTTTGTTTGTTATCAATAAATATGATCTTCCAATCATATTTATTGTTTTTATTAGAAATATTTATATTCATCACATATAATAACCTCTGCAACGCGTCGTATTCATATATTACTGCATAATTTAAGACGCATCCCTCACCTTCATAAGCGCACTTCACCAGATAGTAGTTAAAATATCGTAACTCATTTTTTGTAATTAGACCTAAATCAAAATAAAATTCCACTTTTGCAAAGAATTCTAAAAACTTATCAAATGACTCACGGGCCTCGATTTCTATACTTGATATGACAGGCTTGGCCCTATGATCGCGTAATAAATTATTTGACAATATAATTTGTTCATGACTAGGAGCAGTTAACGCAAAACCATCTAATAGTCTTCGTGCCATATAAGTGTTATTATTATTGAATTCTTTTAACAAAGTGTCTAAAAATTCAGCCCTTTTAGCATGATTACCTTTATTCCAAGTGTACAGCGAAAAACAAAATGCTGCCCCTGCCCCTATTAGAGTGCATACATTTAAAACTATTTCCCATAAATTCTTAACTTGATCTTCCATATGACGCTCTCTTTAAAAAAAAAATACTTAAATGCAGCTTATAATTGAAGTTATATAGATGAATCACAAACTATATTTATTCTTAAATTATGTCCAAGTAATAATGAGTTTAAGCCATAAATTATAAAACGATTGTTTGATATTTCCCGTGTTTAATATGATTATAAAGTGAATTATATTTTATTCAGACGAATAAAAGTCAGTATTCAAAAATTGTAATTTATCATTTTTGTCCATTAATTTACATCTTCTACTGGATTGAATTAGCTTATAAATCATTGCCTATGACTAATATTTATTATCAATATTAGATTTTGCAAAACAGCTTATTTGCAAGTTTTCTAATCGGTCGGATAATGGCATCCATGCAGAAACAGGCTTATTATAATCATCAAGTACCCACACTCCTCAATTTTTTAGCTCCAGCATATAATCTGTTCTAGTTTAATGTATAAATCACTAAATGTTTTATACAGCCGCTACGATTAAAACAGTCTTTGATTTTTTAGACAAAATATGCATTGCAAGCACACGCAAATAAGCATAAAAAAGCGGGATGAAAATATTTAGATTGTTCATAATAATATGTTTTTAGATTCATTGGGAAATCTTTTTAATTTTTATATGTTTTAGATATTATTTTAATTATATTGTAAATATTAAATTACTACTTATGGTATAAATATGATTAACATACGTTTTATTTATTCAGTATTTTTAATAAAAGAGAAAAATAATGCTAAAACTAGACGTTAATAACCACTTAAATATCAATAGTAAAGCGCTATTAGTTATAATTAAATAATAGATTGGACTGTCGTGGATATTGTTGTATATTTAAATATTGCTTATTGTGTATTAATATATTATTTAAAACAATGTTTGCGTGCGTATTCTGAATTTATGCCTGCAGATTCCATTCTTATGATTAAGAACAACCAAGAAATATTTTAAGTATTTGTGTTTCAAATGTCTTTTTATAAAAATAAACAAACGTACAGAGTTTACCAACACGTAGGGGTAGGGACGTGGGCCGACTGAAGTAGAGACAGCGAGGGAGGGACACCGCGAAGGCGCATGGGGAAGCGTAGATCACCAATCACTTTAATAAGCGTACAGCTAAAATTTCCATCTGCTTTAATTTACAAGAAAATTACTTTAAATATTATAATATTTAAAGTAATTTTTCCGAGCCTGTTATCCCATGTGTCGAGAGTTGTACTCTATCCTGTGCGTACTTGTAGTAACAGATGTTACTGGCAGATACCAAGGCCTACTCTTTGCAAAAGAGGCTCTACATTGTCAAAAAGACGTCCTACTTGCCCGCCTGCCCAACCTAGCCCTTAGTACTGGCTCTGCCTGCGATGCTGGCACCATCGCGAGCTATCTCTTAAGCTACTAGCCTGGGACTTTCGCGTGATGATGCCCGCGCCACAAGGGTAGAGCTAGGGCGTTTTAATAAGATAAAAGAGATAGACGATGCATACATTAACCTTCTAGCACAAGTACGTCGGTTATTCGCCCTAAAAGCTCTCTAAGTATTTCAGTTCATTTAGTTCTTAACCCCACGCTTTTTCCATCTGCAACTTCTTTTGTTCGTCAGCCACTTTGGCGTAGCGCATTAGCGTCTTGAGGTCTTTGTGAGTAGTAAATTTCTGAAGTACTTCTATGGGCATCCCGCGTTCTAGGCTTTGAGTTACAAAGGTGCGCCGGCCTGTATGAGAGGATAAGAGGCTGTACTTTGGTACGCGCTCCATAATTCGTTTGGTGCCCTGATAATGCACCACAAGGATTGATTTGTCGATACCACAATGCTGTCCCAGTTCTTTCACATACTCATTAAACTTTTGCTGAGAGAGCTTCGGTAGCCCATTAGGATAGCGCTGTAGGATGGTTCGCGAGTATTGGTTGAGATCTAATCTAAGCCAGTCTCCCGTTTTTATGGTGCGCAGCACCAACTGATCATTCTCAATATTCTCTGGGCGAATGATGCTGAAGTCCGAATGCCGTAGCCCAGTGGTACAGCCTAAGACAAATAAGTCACGCACCTTGGCCATGCGCGGCTCCGATGACAAGTCTGCTTCGAAGAGGATTTGTAGTTCGCTTTGGGTTAAGTAAATAACATCGGCTTCCGTATGTTTCAGGAGCTTGAATTTGCGGAAAGCAATATTATCAGTCAATCCTTTGTCCAGCGCATAACTCATCACTACTTTAACCCGCTTAAGCTGGTTGTTGACTGTGCCATTGGTCATCTCCAACTCTTTGGTCAGGAACTGGACAAAGTCATGGTAAAAGTTGGTGTCTAAATAAGATAAAGTCAGTTTGATGCTTCGTTTCGACGCATAGGCTTTTAGATGGTTCAGCGTGCTCTTGTAATGCTTAATCGTACCATGCGATTTCGAAGCACTAGTAACGTTAATGTTTTCTGCAAAAAGCTCTAAGAAGTCTTGATTGCTAGATTTCTCCTGCTTAAGCAACTCTGGAAGCTTACTGGAGGAATTAGAGAGGCCTTTTAGTCGTTCTTCAACGAGCGCAAAAGAAGGCTCTTCTCCTACTAAGATGGCATCTTGAACAATCTTGTCAATTCTTCCTTTGATAATCTGGAGCCGTGCATTAAACTCTACTATTTCTTTAGAAGTACCAGTAGCCTTTCCAGCCGTTCCGTTCCAACAGTTAGGTGCAATACTGTAGCCGGTACTGAACTTCTTCTTGGCACTTTTATGCGTGTACTGAACGTATATAGTGGTTTTGCCGAAGGCTTTTCGGTCACTGCGGATAACTAGTTTGGTGGAGGACATGGTAATGTAGAGAGTAGTTTGGGCTCACTTCTAAGCCGGCTGCCAAATGTAAGTAAAGATTTGAGTGGGCCCATAAGTGGGACCGTAAATATTGTGAAAAACAAGTAAAATAAAGTAAAGTTAAAACATTAAATCCCCTTTAAATGTCTTTTGAGGATGTTTTTTGAGTATTTATGGTAAATATGCTGTGATCCCAGCGGGATCACCAAAAAGCCTCAACGAAAGTTGAGGCTTTTTTATTTGCTGGTTATACGATAAAGTAACCTTGAGCAACAGAGTTAAAGGAGCAGCGAAACCAAATGCTAGACAGGTTGCTTGAAAGTGTCACGCTATAAGCACCGCAGTTTGGTGAAGAAGTACGTAAGACTACAGGTTGGCCCCAACCTTTATTACTACCTACGCTAATGACACCAACAAAAGATAAAGAGCTACTAGATCAGGAAAAGCAAGTGGCCGCCCAAGCCGCCTTGCGGTGGGTGCGCGATGGCATGCTGGTCGGGCTGGGCACGGGCAGTACGGCGGCGCACTTCATCAAGCTACTCGGCCAGAAGGTGCAAGCCGGCGAATTGCGCATTCAGGCCACCGCCACCTCGGTAGCCAGCGAGAACCTAGCCCGCCAGCTCGGCATTCCGTTGGTGGAACCTCACCGCGGCCTGCGCTTCGACCTGACCGTGGACGGCGCCGACGAGCTAGACCCGCAGTTAAACTTGATAAAAGGTGGCGGCGGCGCGTTGCTGCGGGAAAAAGTGCTGGCTACTGCTTCCGCTTACATGCTCGTCATTGCCGATTCCTCGAAGGCAGTAGCGCAACTCGGGCAGTTTCCGCTGCCGCTGGAGGTGGTTTCGTTTGCGCTGCCTTGGGTGATGGATGCCGTGGCAGCCACTGGAGGCAATCCAGTGGTTCGGATGGACAAGAACGACCCGAACAAGTATGCCTATTCCGATCAAGGAAATCTACTGATTGACTGCCACTACGGCCATTTGCTTAACCCCTCCGAACTGGCAAAGCAACTCAAAACTATTCCCGGCCTCGTGGAACACGGCCTGTTCCTTGGGTTAGCTCGCGCCGCCCTGGTCGTCCGCGAAGGGCAGGCGCAGGTGCTACGGGCCGGTGCGGCGCCTCAGCCTGCCACCGACTTCGCGGAACTACCTTAATCTGAGACTAGATAATTCATGATTATATAAAAAGGACGGCCTGCTACGCTAAGCGCAGCAGGCCGTCCTTTTTACAAAGAGGTAAGCCGAAGTTTAACTAGCCTGCTGGTCAAGCTTAGAAGCAGCTGCCGTGTCCAAAAACCAATGCAAGTCGCCGTCGGTGGGAGCAATGAGTTGGGCAGGGAAGTTGTCGATGTCTTCCTTGTCTTCCAGAATGTGACGTACCGCGGCAGCTTTGTCTTCGCCAAAAACCAGAAACGCAACAGCGCGGGCCTGATTGATTAGTGGCGCAGTAAAGGTGATACGATGCCCCTTCAACTCTTCCACATATACGTCTTGCACGCTAGCCGACTTGTCGTGTAGTACGGACGTGTGCGGGAACAAGGAAGCTGTGTGCGAATTATCGCCTAGACCGAGCAGTATTAAGTCGAAGCGGGCTTGCTCGCTGTTGAAATGCTGGTTGATAGCGGTTGTGTAAGCTTCCGCGGCTTGGGCAGGAGGGAGGCTGGTATCAACCGCAAACGTCTGGGCGGCGTCGATGTGCAGAGGCTCGAACAAGGCGGTTTTCGCCATCAGGTAGTTGCTCTGTGGGTCGGTGTGCGGTACGTTGCGCTCATCGCCAAAGAAGAAATACACCTTAGTCCAATCCAGTTGGTCTTTGAACGCATCAGACGCCAACAACTCGAACAGCTTTTTAGGCGAGCTACCGCCCGAAAGCGCCACCGTAAAGCGGCCGTGTGCGGCAATAGCCTGGTTGGCCGCTGCCACGAAGTAGTCGGCTAGCTCGTGCAGTACCTCGGTGGTGGCCGGAGAAATGTGAAGCTTCATTAGGCCGGTTTTTTCTTGTTGTTGACGGGGAGCGTGAACCAGTGGAAACCTTCGCGGGCAATGAGAGCTTCCGCCGATTCCGGACCCCACGAATCGGCCGAGTAATTGGGGAAGTTGAGGCTCATGCGGTTTTGCCAAGTGGTCAGGATGGGCATGATCAAGTCCCACGCCTCTTCCACTTGGTCGCCGCGCATGAACAGCGTTTGGTCGCCGAGCATGGTGTCGAGCAATAACGTTTCGTAGGCTTCGGGCGCTTGGTTGGTATAGGTGCCTTTGTAGTCGAACACCATATCTACGGTGTTCAGCACCATGTCCAGGCCGGGGCGCTTGGCTTGCACTTGCAGCCGGATGCTCATTTCAGGCTGAATGCTGATGATGAGCCGGTTGTGGCTGATGTTGTCGGCCGCGGAAGCCGGAAACATGAAGTGCGGTACGTCCTTGAACTGAATGGTAATCACGGACGCCGATTGGTGCATACGCTTGCCGGTACGCAGATAGAACGGTACGCCTTCCCAACGCCAGTTGTCCACGAAAAACTTCACGGCGGCGAAGGTTTCGGTGTTGGAATCCGAGCCTAGTTCGTCGCGGTACCCAGGCACTTCCTTGCCCTCGATCCAGCCGTTGCCGTACTGGCCGCGCACCGTGGAGAGGCGCACGTCTTCGGGCGAAAACCGGCGCATGGCCCGTAGCACGTCCACTTTGCGGTTACGTACTTCCTCGGCATTGAAGCTGATGGGCGGCTCCATGGCGATGATGCACAGCAGTTGCAGCAAGTGGTTCTGAATCATGTCGCGCAGGGCGCCCGAGCCGTCGTAGTAGCCGGCTCGTTCGCCAGCCCCGAGCTGCTCAGTCACCGAAATCTGCACGTGGTCGATGTGGCTGCGGTTCCAAACGGGCTCCAGAATGGAGTTGGCAAACCGGAAGGCCATGATGTTCTGCACGGTTTCCTTGCCCAGATAATGGTCGATGCGGTAAATCTGCCGCTCATTGAAAATCCGGGTCAGCAACTGGTTCAACGCCTTCGCCGATTCCAAATCGTGCCCAAACGGCTTCTCAATCACAATGCGGGTGCGTTCGGCATCCTTGGTGAGCTTGCTCTTGGCTAGGTTTTCGGCAATAATGGGGAAGAAATTGGGAGCCACCGCCAAGTAGTAGATGACGTTGGCGCGGGTGTGCCATTCGGTTTCGTGCTGCTGAATGCGGACGCCAAATTCCTTGTAGGTTTCGGCATCGTTCAAATCAGAGGCTTGATAGAACAGGTTTTGGGAGAAAATTTCCCACTGCTCCGGCTTCACCTTGCCGCTGCGCGAAAACTGATTGATATCCTTCAGCAGATTGGCGCGAAACTCCTCTTCTTTCAGCTTGGTACGGCCTGTACCAATGATGGAGAACTGCGTGGGCAGCCAACCTTCCAAGTACAGATTGTAGAGCGCCGGGGCCAGCTTGCGTGCGTTCAAGTCGCCGGTGCCACCAAAGATGACGAAGATGGTCGGCTGGATTTTCTCGTTGGTATTCATGCCTATTTGCTTAACCGATAACAGATGGAAGGAGAACTACTTGTTCGGAATTACCGGCTGCTGGCTTTGGGGTTCCTCTTCCACCTGCGCGCCCTTCTTGAAGGTTGCGTCTTCATGCTTGGGCGTCCACTGCGTGTGGAAAACGCCTTCGTGCCCGATCAACTCGTACGTGTGTGCCCCGAAATAGTCGCGTTGCGCCTGAATCAGGTTGGAGGGCAGGCGGGCCGTTCGTAGCGCCTCGAAGTAGCTTAGCGAAGCCGAGAAGGCCGGCACCGCCATACCAGCCGCTACGGCGGCCCCTACTACCGTGCGGGCACCGGGCAGCACGCTCGTTACTTGTTTTTGCACGTTTGCATCGAGCAGTAAGTGTTCTAAGTCCTTATTTTGCTCGAAGGCATTGAAAATATCATTCAAGAACACCGACCGGATGATGCAGCCGCCACGCCAGATTTTGGCAATGGTAGCCAGCTGCAAGTCGTATTTAAGGTCTTTCGACGCGCTGGCTAGCAAGTGCATGCCCTGCGCATACGTGACCACCATGCTGAAATAAAGCGCCTCTTCTAGTTGGCGAAGCAGTTCTTCTTTGTCGCCGGAAAGTGGCGAGGCAACCGGCAGATAAAGGGCCGCCAACTGTTCACGTAGTGCTTTGAACTTCGACAGGTCCCGCATCGACACGGCATTGTCGATGGTTGGGATGGGCAAGGCCACGTCCATTGCCGATTGCGAGGTCCACTTACCGGTGCCTTTGGAGCGGGCTTCGTCGCGGATGTCGTCGAGCAGCAGATGGTCGGTGTCGGGGGCTTTGTAGGCGAAAATATCCTTGGTGATTTCGAGCAGGTAGCACTGTAGCCGACCTTCGTTCCACTTCGCAAAGGTCTGGCGGATGGCTTCGTTATCCATGCCGAGGCCGTTTTTCATCACGCCGTAGGTTTCGGCAATCAGCTCCATCAGGCCGTACTCGATGCCGTTGTGCACCATTTTCACGTAGTGACCCGCCGCGCCAGGGCCCATGTAGGCCACGCAAGGCGCTCCGTCAGCTTTGGCCGCAATGGCTTCGAACACGGGCTGCATCACCTTGTAGGCTTCCCGGTCGCCGCCGGGCATCATGCTCGGCCGAAGCGGGCTCCTTCTTCGCCGCCCGATACGCCCATCCCAAAAAAGTGCAGGCCAACCTTTTCCAAGGAAGTAGCGCGGCGTTCGGTGTCGGTGAAGTGCGAATTGCCACCGTCGATGAGAATGTCGCCGGGGCTTAAGTACTGCTGCATTTCCACAATTACGGCGTCTACGATGGCGCCCGCGGGCACCAACATCATAATCGCGCGCGGGTGGCAATGCTTTGTACGAAAGCTTCCGGGTCGGAAAAGCCTTCTACGGCTTTACCCTCGCTTTCCTCCCGTAACAGGTCTACTTGTTTTTGACTTTTATCATAGCCCGCCACGGCAAACCCGTGGTCAGCAATGTTCAGCAGGAGGTTGCGACCCATCGTTCCTAGGCCGATCATGCCAAAGGAGTACTTGGTTGGCGTTTCGCTCATCGTTTTATGAGTTTGGTTTCGGGGCTAGCCCCACGTTGTGTGGAAGTGGAAAAGGCTGTAAGAGCGCTGAAAAGGTACATTCCTTTTCTTTGATTAAACTGACTTCTACCGTTAAGATGCCTTCATTGTTTAGAAAACAACATTCAGGAGAAGCTAGACAGTGGTATAGCAGGAGCAGATTGGCGGCGACTTCTGCATTTTCGAGCACGGCCAGAGGCCTACCGAAGAGTACAGGAGAGTTCGGGGCTGCCATCGTGTTTTCTTGTTGTGTCTTCCACCTTCACTTCAGTAGCAGTGGCGCGAACTTCCCAACGAGTTTTCTGGCTGATTGTGGCGGGGTGGTTGGCGATGGCGCCCATTGCCAGCGCGCAGGTGCTCCGGCGGCCCATTCCCGATAAGCTGGTGGTACTCACTTTCGATGATGGCGTCGTGAGCCACGCTACGGTAGTAGCGCCACTGCTCAAGAAGTACGGTTTCGGTGGCACGTTCTTCGTGTGCGAGTTCCCGCCCGACTTCGCCGACAAAACCAAGTACATGAGCTGGCCGCAGATACAGCAGTTGCACCAAGCGGGCTTCGAAGTGGCGAGCCACACGCTCACGCACCGGCACGTAAACAAGCTCACGCCCCCGCAATTCAAAGCTGAGCTGGACTCGATAGAAAAGCGCTGTGCCACGTACCGCATTCCCAAGCCCACCACCTTCGCGTATCCTGGCTACGATACGCACCCCACTTCGCTGGTGGTGTTGCAAGCTCAAGGCTACCAGTTTGCCCGCGCCGGGGCCGCCGCGCCTACGACCCCACCACCGACCACCCATTTCTGATTCCGAGCTTCAGCACCGCTACTGCCGATAAGCTCGACATCAAAGCTGTAGTGCAGCAGGCCCAGAACGGCAAAATCGTGGTGCTCACGGTGCACGGCGTACCCGATAATGCGCATGAGTGGGTGACGACCCCGCCGGCTCTATTTGAAGAGTACTTGAAGTATCTTCACGACAACCACTACCAAGTTATTGCTCTGCGCGACTTGGCCCAATACGTAAACGTGCCGGAGGCGCTGCGGACCCTGCCGCCGAACTACGAGCACCTGAAATGACCCCAACCTACTTCTCCTTCCCGCCCATGAAAACAACCCGTTCCCTTGCCTTACTCAGCTGCCTTTTGCTGCTTGGAATAGGAGCGCAGGCCCAGAAAGTTCTCGCCACGGGCGCGCAAAAGCCCATGGCCGCCGCCGAATGGATAGATGAAGCTACTGGCCACCGTATTGTGCGGTTAACTGGATTGAGCGGGGAAAACGAAAGCTTCTATTTTCATAACAACCCCTTCCTAAGGAAGACGGGCCGAGAGGGCGACAAGATGGTGTACTACCACAAAAGCCCCCAAGGCAAGCAGCTGTACGTCGTGAACCTGAAGACCCGGCAGAGCGAGCCGCTAACCCGGGCCTTTGCTTCAGTAAGCGGCGAAATAGTGGCTCCCAAGCGTCGGGAGGTGTTTTACCAGACTGGTGACAGTGTGTACGCCACACACGTTGACACCAAGAAGACCCGGCTGGTGTTTGTGTTCCCCGCCGATTTCAAAGCCACCATCACCACACTCAACGCCGACGAAACGCTACTCGGCGGTGCCTGGTCGACGGACGAGGAAAAGGAAATATCCAAGAAGTATCCGGCCAAGAGCGACTTTTTCAACCGCATTTACGAGGCTAAACTGCCACGGACTCTCTTCACCGTGAACGTGCAGACCGGACAGATAGACAAGCTGTTCACCGATAAAGCTTGGCTGAACCACGTGCAGTTTTCGCCCACTGATCCGCAGCTACTCATGTTTTGCCACGAAGGACCCTGGCATAAAGTGGACCGCATTTGGACCATCGACACCAAGAGCAAGGATGTGAAACTGGTGCACAAGCGCACAATGGACATGGAAATTGCCGGCCACGAATTTTTTAGCCCCGATGGCAAAACCATCTGGTACGACCAGCAACTTCCACGCGGCGAAACCTTCTACGTGACGGGTACTGATCTGAAAAACGGGCACGAAAGAAAGTGCCAACTAGAACGCAACGAGTGGTCGGTGCACTACACTATTTCGCCTAGCCAACTGCTGTTTGCCGGCGACGGGGCAACGAAACGGCCGTGGCCAAGGCCCCCGATGGCAAGTGGATTTATCTGCTGCGGCCGCAGGGTCTCAAGTTCAAGTCCGAGAAGTTGGTGAACATGAAGCAGCACCAGTACGCCTTGGAACCGAACGTGCACTTTTCGCCAGACGAGAAGTGGATCATCTTCCGCGCCAACTTCGAGGGCAGCAATCAGATATACGCCGTGGAAATTGCCAAATCCTCTTTGTAGATGTTAAATCGGAGAGCTTTTTTGTCGGGACTTGTGCTGGCACCGTTTGCGCGGGCAGCGGCAGGTTTTTCGGCGGGCCGCCTGCTCGACTTGCCGAAACACAGTTTGTCGAAATTCAGCAAGCACCTGAAACCGGTAGGCCGGGCGCTGGAACTGCCCGATTGGTACGTGTGGTGCAACTCGCCGATTTATGGGCCCGATGGCAAGGTGCACGTATTTTTCTCGCGCTGGCCCAAGGCCAAAGGCATGGGCGGCTGGCTCAACGGCTCAGAAATTGCGCACGCGGTAGCCGAATCGCCGGCCGGGCCATTCGAGTATCTGGAAACGGTGCTGGCGCCGCGCGGGCTGGGCTATTGGGACGCCACCACGTGCCACAACCCGAGCATTCAGTTTGTAGATGGCAAGTACTGCCTGTTTTTCATGGGCAACTCCAACGGCAAAACCGATACCAAGCGCATCGGCCTCGCCACCGCCGATTCGCTCAACGGCCCCTGGCAACGCCCCGACAAGCCCTTGCTCGAAGCCGGTGAAACCGGTGCCTGGGACGACCATTGCACCACCAATCCTGCGTTCATCAAGCACCCCAACGGGCAATATTGGCTGTACTACAAGTCGTGGAACACGCAGGACTATCTCACGGCCAAAGACCCCACCATCCGGGGCAACCGCAAGTATGGGTTGGCCGTGGCCGAGCAGTTGGAAGGCCCATACGTGAAGTACGCCGGCAACCCGGTCATCGACTTCTCGAAGCAAGGCAACAACAAGCAGTTCGAGGACGCTTTTGTGTGGCGCGAGCAGGACCGGTTTAAGATGCTGGCCCGCGACATGGGCGTGTATAACCACGAAGTAGGGCTGTATCTGGAATCCAAGGACGGCAAGGAGTGGACCTTCCCGAAGGTGGCTTTCTTGCCCTTGCGTGAGTACGGTGTGCAAGAGCCACCCGCGCCCAAAAATCTGAAACGCTACGGCCGGCTCGAACGCCCGCAACTGCTTATGCGCAACGGCAAGCCCGAGTACTTGTTCGGTGCTTCGCAAGGCGGCAAGAGCATGACGGCCTCGGCGTTTGTATTCAAAATCACCTAGAAACCAACAAAGCAAGCCGTCATGCTCATAATGCTATGAAGCCGTAACACCTTCTCAGTCTTTCGTGCCAAAGTAACCGTCGTGCTGAATATGTGGCGCCGCAAATTAAGGGCCGAAGCGTCTGACGTGCTGCCATTGTAATACTATTGTCATGCTGAGCGGAGTTGAAGCATTTTGCGTGCTGACCTTGCCCAAGTAATGGGTCATGCTGAGCACAGGCGTAGCCGTAGTCGAAGCATCTCGCTCGAATCGTTGAACCAATAAAGGGTTTACCACCCCAGCGAGATGCTTCGGCTGCGCTCAGCATGACGGGTTAAGTAAACAACCTCAGCACACGAGATGCTTCGGCTGTGCTCAGCATGCCATTCTTGTTTTTCTATTTCTAGTTTCCAGAACTATCTCAATTCATTCTAATGCGCCACAAGCTTCTCTTACTGCTTCTTCTTTCCCCGCTTGCTTCCCAAGCCAACGTCACGCTGCCGGCGCTGATGACCGACAACATGGTGTTGCAGCAGAAAACCGAGGTGGCGCTCTGGGGTGGGCCGAGCCGGGCGAGGCGGTAACCGTGACGGTGGGCTGGCAGAAAGCGCCTCGCAAAGTGATAGCCGACAAAGAGGGCAACTGGCTGGTGCGCGTGCCGACTGTGAAGGCGGGCGGGCCGTACACGATTCAAGTACAAGGCAAAAATCAGCTGACCATCAACAACGTGTTGCTTGGAGAAGTGTGGCTGTGCTCGGGGCAGTCGAACATGAACTTCCCCGTAACCAAGCGCCCTAACAGTGGTTCCTACACCGGCATCATCAACGCGGAGGAAGTAATTCCGAAAGCCAATTACCCTAACATCCGCATGTTTACGGTGGTGCAGAAAGTGGCCGACACGCCGCAGCGCGACGTGCAAGGCAGTTGGGTGAGGTGCAGCCCCGAGACAGTGGGTAATTTTTCGGCAGTGGCGTACTTTTTTGGGCAGGAAATCCACGAGAAAACAAAGGTGCCGATTGGGCTGATTCACTCGTCGTGGGGCGGTACGCCGGCCGAATCTTGGACCCGCAAAGACGTGCTGGAAAAAGACCCGGAGCTGCGCCCGATTCTGACGCGCTACGAGCAAGGACTCACTGAGCGCCCGGCCTACGAAACGGCACTGGCCGCCTGGAAGCAGGAGCGCGAAGCCAACCCGCAAAGCACCCGCCCCAAACCCGCCGAGCCGCTCAGCGCCACCAGCAACAAGTCGCCCTATAAGCTCTACAACGGCATGATTAAGGGGCTAATACCGTACACGTTGCGCGGTGTTATCTGGTACCAGGGCGAGAGCAATGCCGAGCGCGCCTACCAGTACCGCAAGCTGTTTCCGGCCCTCATTGCCAACTGGCGCCAAGATTGGCAGCAGCCTAACCTGCCGTTCTACTTCGTGCAAATTGCCCCCAACCGCAGCCAGAACCCCGAAATCCGGGAGTCGCAGCTGGTGACCATGCAAACCGTGCCCCATACCGGCATGGCCGTCATCACCGACGCCGGCGACTCGCTCGACATTCATCCGCGCAACAAGCAGGTGGTAGGCCACCGGCTGGCGCTATGGGCCCTAAGCCACGAATACGGCCAGACAAAGTTGCCTTATTCGGGCCCTATCTATGAAGCCATGAAAGTGGAAAACGGCAAAGCCCGTCTGCAATTCAAGTACGCCGATGGGCTGCAAGCGAAAGGCGGACCCCTGCGCAAGTTCTCGGTAGCAGGCCCCGACAGCGTGTTTGTGCCTGCCCAGGCGCAGATACAAGGCAACACCGTGGTGGTCTGGAGCGAGAAAGTGAAGCATCCGGTAGCTGTGCGTTTCGGGTGGAGCATTTCACCGGAGCCTAACTTCTACAACGCCGCCGGTTTGCCCGCCTCGCCTTTCCGCACCGATACGTGGCGCACCCAAACGCAGGGAAAGAATTGAATGCTGCGAGTTACAGCTAGCCAGTTGTTCCGGCCCTAGCAACGCGTGTTGCTTGTTAGCTAGCAACGGCAACTTGTGGTAAGCCAAATCAATAGGAAATCGGCTGTTCTGACTGTGCCCTTCGGAGTTGATGCCGCGCAACTAGAGTATAAGTATTCAAGTTGTCATATGCTTTATTGAATAATAAATTTCACTGGAAACAGCGAAGACGGTACGGTACAGGAGAGTTTCGGGGAGGTGATAAAATAGCTTAGCACTGACTAGAGTAGTCATTAACAGCTCTTTGCTTTAAAACCTACCCATACTGCTCATGAAGAAAAACTACAAGCGGCAACACGGCCGGTTCGCGGTGTGCTTGCCCCTGTTGCTGCTGGCCGGTCCAGGAGTAACCGCAGTGCAGGCCCGCTCATCAACCAAGATGGTAGCCGAATGGCAGATAACGGGCCGCGTGGTTTCCAAAACCAATGAAGGCTTGCCGGGCGTAACGGTAGTGCTCAAGGGAAGTACGGTCGGTACGTCTACGGGCCCTGATGGCAATTTCACGCTGTCCGTGCCCGAAAAAGCCGGCACTTTAGTATTTAGTTACATCGGCTTTCAAACCAAGGAGCAAAGCTTTGCAGGACCGGGACCCGTCACCGTGACGCTTGGCGAAGACGTCAAGAACCTTGACGAAGTAGTAGTAGTCGGGTACGGCACGCAGAAACGGGGCGACGTAACGGGGGCCATTGCTTCGTTCAACGCCGAAAAGCTAACCGAGCGGCCTGTAACCCGCGTCGATCAGGCGCTGGTGGGGCAGTTGGCGGGTGTGCAAGTGAAGCAGACGACCGGCGTGCCCGGCCGCGGCTTTTCGGTGCAGGTGCGGGGCTCGGGCTCCATCACCGCCAACAACGAGCCCCTGTACGTTATCGACGGCTTTCCTTTGGAAGCAGCTTCGCAGAACTCGTCGGGCCGCTTCGGGACGGGTAGCCCGCTCGACAACATCAACCCCAACGACATCGAGAACATCGAGGTGCTGAAAGATGCCGCCGCGGCGGCCATCTACGGTTCGCGGGCGGCCAACGGGGTGGTGCTCATCACTACCAAGCGCGGCAAGTCGGGCAAGCCGAAAATCAACCTCAATACTTATGCGGGTTTTGTGCAGGCAGTGCGCAAGCTGGATATGCTGAATTCCGAGGAGTGGGTGGACCGCTCCATCGAAATCATCAACGCCAACTGGGTCAACTCCGGGGCGGGCCGCCGTGCCGACCAGACCACCGCCGAGCGCCAAGCTATTTTGCGCGTCAACACCATCAACCCCACCCTGATGATCGACGACCGGTGGCTGCAACCCGGCCACCCCGGTCTCGACTACGTGGATTGGCAAGACGAGGCGTTCCGAACCGGCTTCACGCAGGACGTCCAACTCTCGGCCAGCGGCGCCAGCGACTTCGTGAACTACTACGTTTCCGGAGACTACCAGAAGCAGGACGGCGTCGTGATTGGACTGGATTACAAGCGCTACTCGGCCCGCGCCAACGTGGAAGTGAAAGCCAGCGACAAGTTTAAGTTCGGCTTGAACATCTCGCCGTCTTACTCCGTCAGCCAAGACCCCGGGGTGGAGGGCAAGGACAACTTGATGCAAAACATCATTTCCACCTCGCCCGTGGTGGAAAGCGCGGCGGGTCTGAACACCAACACCGGCAACTTCACCAACTACGCCTGGGGCTTCACGCGCAACAGCCCGATTCGGGTGCTGGAAAACGCCATCGGCGACACCCGCACCCTTCGGACGCTCGGTACCATTTACGCCGAGTTTCAGCCTATCAAGAACCTGGCGTTTCGCTCCACCGCCAACCTCGACAACACCGACGCCGAGTCCAAGTCCTACAGCCCGGCTTTCGTGAACGGCAGCCTCGGCAACCGGCAAGCCACGGGTTCGTTCAGTTCGTTCCGCAAGCAAACCTTCGTGAACGAGAACACGCTGACCTACACCCGGACGCTCGGCGGCAAGCACGACCTGACGGGGCTGGCCGGTTACTCCTACAACTTCACCAGGCTGAACGCGCAAGCCCTATCGGCTTCCAATGGGTTTGTGAACAGCGCCGTCACGACGCTGAATGCCGCCACTACTATTAGCGGCACGGCCAACAACTACACCACCGAAACGCAGAACGTCCTGATTTCCTACTTCGGACGCTTGCAGTACGCCTACGGCGGCAAGTATCTGGTGTCGGCCAGCATCCGGCGCGACGGTTCGTCGCGGTTCGGTGAGAACACCAAGTTTGGGGTTTTCCCGGCGGCTTCGTTGGGCTGGCGCATCTCGCAGGAGAATTTCATGCAAAACCTGACCCCCATCAGCGACTTGAAGCTGCGGGCCAGCGTGGGCTACTCCGGCAACAATGGCATCGGCGACTACAGCAGCATTGCCACGCTCGGCATCTACAACTACACCTACGGGGGCACGCAGTTCAATGGGCAGGCGCCCAACCGCGTCAACAACCCCGATCTGAAGTGGGAACGGTCGCGCACCTATGATGTAGGTTTTGATTTCGGGCTACTGAAAAACCGCATTACGGGCTCGTTCGACTACTACACCAAAACCAGCAAAGACCTGCTGCTCAACATTCCGATTTTGGCCGGAGCGGGCTTCGCTACCCAGCTCACCAACATTGGGGAGGTGCTGAACCGAGGACAGGAATTGGAACTGACCAGCCGCAACTTTGTAGGTGCTTTCCAGTGGACTACCTCCGTGAACGTGAGCCACAACACCAATAAGGTGGTACGCTTAGGGGCCAGCAATGCCCCCATCCAAGTGCTTTCGGCCTTCGATATTCCCAACAACATCCTGCAAGTGGGCCAGCCGCTCTACAGCATCTACGTGGTGAAGCAAGATGGCATTATCTCCCAGGCTGACCTCGACAACGGCGCTGCCCTCTACGGCGCGCAAACCGTGGGCGACCCGAAGTACGTGGACTACAACGGCGACGGGAAGATTGATGCCAACGACCGCCAGATTGTGGGCCACCCCAACGCCGACTATAGCTGGGGCGTCACGAACAGCTTCAAATACAAAGGCTTCGATTTGAGCGTGCTGGTGCAAGGCCAAAATGGCGGCTCCATCTACTCACTGTTCGGCCGCGCCGTCGACCGTACCGGTACCGGCCAGCCCGACAACGTGCTCGGCCTCTACCGTGACCGGTGGCGCTCCCCGAAGACCCCGGCGCCGGAGAGCGCGGCAAGGCGTACTCCACCTTCGGCCGCATCAAAAACACCGACTGGCTGTACTCGTCGGACTACTACCGCATCCGCAACATCACGGTGGGCTACGACCTCGGGTTGCTCATCAAGAAGAGCGTCGCGCAGGGTGCCCGCATCTACGTAACGGCGGAGAATTTCTTCGGGCACGACAAGTACACCGGCGGCCTCAACCCCGAAGCCGTGAACACCTCCGGCGGCGACGACAGCTTCCCCGTGGGCGTGGACTACGGCGGCCTGCCCTTAACCAAGTCGCTGATTCTGGGGCTTAACGTCACTTTTTAAGCTTCGCCTTACTCCCCTGCAATCCATGAAAAAGACGATATATCTGCTAGCAGCGGCTACCTGGCTTACGCTAAGCGGCTGCGAGAAAGAGCTCGATCAAAACCCCCTTTCCAGCGGCTCGACCCCTACGTTCTACCGCAGCCAAGCTGATTTCGACCAAGCCCTGGCTGCGGCCTATCAGCCCCTCACCGGCTACCCCACCCGGGCCCTCAACCTCTCCGAAACCCGTTCCGACAACATCTACGGCGTCGATGACCTGGGGGTGCGCGACTGGGCGCCGGTCAACAACTTCTCGACGGCCCTGGTCAACAACCCGTACGTTGCGGAAGCCTGGACCACTAACTACCGAGGCATTTTCCGGGTGAACACGGTGCTCGACCAACTGGCCGCCAACGGCAGCGTGGTCAGCGACGCTTCCCGCCCGCGCTTGGAAGGCGAGGCGAAGTTTCTGCGGGCCTTCTACTACTTCGATCTGGTCCGCTTCTTTGGGAAAGTGCCGATTTATGAAGCAGCGCTGTTGCCTGATGCCGTAGCCAAAATTCCGCGCAGCCCGGTGGAAGACGTGTATAAGCTGATCATCTCCGATCTGCAAGCCGCCATCAGTTCGCTGCCCGCCACCTACGACAACGCCGTATCGGCCGACAAGCCCAATGTAGGTCGGGCCACGGCCAACGCCGCCAAAAGCTTGCTGGCGCTGGTGTACCTAACCCGCTCGGGGCCAACTTATGGTATTGAAGGACCCGGCCTGAATACTAATGAGTACAACTTGGCCTTACCGCTGCTCAACGACGTGCTCAACAGCGGGAAATACTCGTTTCTGGCTTCGTACCCCGACATCTTTTCCTACACCAATGAAAACAACCGGGAAGTTGTCTTCGACATTCAGTTTCAGGGCGGTGGCACTGGCCTCGGCAGCGACTTTCCGGGTTTGCTGGTACCCGATGCGTACTTCACGTTTCTGAAAATTCCGTACGCCTCGGGCGGCCTTGAAATCCGGCCTATTGCCAACGACCTGCTGAACTCGTACCCGGCTGGCGACGTGCGCAAGACCTTCAATTTTGCCGAAGGCTACGTGAGCACCACCGGCTTCCGCGAAACTCGCTGGCTGATGAAGAAGTACCTCAACGAAAACCTGCGCGGCCCCGGCCGCCTCGATTGGCCCATCAACTGGATTGTACTTCGCTACACCGACCTGCTGATGATGAAGGCCGAGTGCATCCTGCACGGCGTAGGCGGCACCCAAACCGACGTAGACAATATTGTAAACCAAGTGCGGGCCCGCGCCGGCGTGACTACCAAACTCACCAACGTGACTCTGCCGCAGCTCATGGAAGAACGCCGCCGCGAGCTAGCCGGCGAAGGTTCTCGCTGGCATGACCTAGTGCGCGAAGGATTGGTATTGACTCGCATGAACGCCTGGATTCCGGTGGAAGACACCCGCAACCGCATGAGGCGGAACATAGATGCTACCCAAATCATCTACCCGGTGCCGCAGTCCGAGTTAAGTGCAGCGCCCGGCCTCTACGAGCAGAACCCCGGGTACTAGATATATCTGTTGAAGTGATTAGAACGTCATGCGGTGGCTCTGCCTCGGCATGACGTTCTTTTTTGCTTTATAATCTGAATGTAAGAAGGACGTAGGAACATACCGAAGAAGCACTTTCCAGCCAAGCTTCACCCTATTACCAGTTTGTCGACTCACTTTAATTAGACTGGTTTATAGCAGCTCTAACAGACACAGAATAGGAGGCAATAAGTAAAAAGTGTGAAAATTCTTTGCTTTTCAGCATTAGCGCTGGTTCATCTAGTTAATGGGCTCATAATCGTGATTTTATTCTACATAATGATGAGGATGAACAAGTTGCTAATACCATTTAGCAGTGCTTTAAATTATGCTGGTCATTTCTAAGCTATAGGTGGAACAGATAAAAGTTGGATAAAGCAGGGGAGAATTAATCAATAAAGTGCGTTTAGCGCAATGGTTTGCGGAAAACCACTCATCTGAGGGATGCGGCAAGCGGTACGGTACAGGAGAGTTGCAGGTGAGTAAGTCAATACTTTTAAGTAGACCAGAGCTATAGCCTAGTCTGCATACTAAAACTTTCCCACCTATTGCTCATGAAGAAAAACTACACGTGGCGGCGCGGCCAGCTGGTGGTCTGCCTGCCCTTGCTGCTAGCAGGACCCGGGATTACCTCACTACAAGCTCGCCCTTTAATAAAGGCAGTAGCTGAATGGCAGCTAACTGGTCGGGTGGTTTCTCAGAGCAACGAAGGTCTGCCAGGCGTGACCGTGGTGCTCAAGGGCACTACCGTAGGTACGACCACCGGTGCCGATGGCAACTTCACGCTGTCCGTGCCCGAGAAAGCCGGGACCCTGGTGTTCAGCTATATTGGCTTTCAAACCAAAGAGCAAAGTTTTTCTGAATCGGGCACGCTCACCATCAAGCTAACCGAAGACACGAAAAGCCTCGACGAGGTAGTAGTAGTAGGCTACGGCACGCAGAAAAAGGCCGACGTAACGGGTGCCATTGCCACTCTTGATGCCAGCAAACTCGAAGAACGCCCCATCCTGCGCGTCGATCAGGCTCTGGTGGGAACGTTGGCGGGGGTGAACGTGCAGCAGAATACGGGCTTGCCGGGCCGGGGCTTCAATGTGCAGGTACGGGGCAATGGCTCTATCACGGCCAACAACCAGCCGCTTTATGTAATCGACGGTTTTCCGCTGGAAGGCACCTCGCCCAACGGCAACGGCAACTATGCCACCGGCAGCCCCCTCGACAACATCAACCCCAACGACATCCAGTCGATAGAGGTGCTGAAAGACGCGGCGGCGGCGGCTATCTATGGTTCTCGCGCCGCCAACGGTGTGGTGTTGGTGACCACCAAGCGAGGCAAAACGGGCAAGCCGCAAATCAACTTCAACTTGTACGGGGGCGTTTCGCAGATGGCCAAGAAGCTGGATTTGCTGAGCCCAGAAGAGTGGGTGGAGCGGGCCACCGAAATCATCAACAACAACTGGGTCCGGTCGCAGCCGACCACTCCGGGGGCAAAGCCGCGCCTAGCCAGCCAAACCACCGCCGAGCGCCAAGCTATACTAGGCGTGAACACCATCAACCCGAGCCAGATGATCGATGACCGGTGGCTGCTGCCCAACCACGAGGGACTCGACTATATCGACTGGCAAGATGAAATCTTCCGGACGGGCAAAGTTCAGAACTACCAAGTATCGGCTAGCGGAGCTACCAACAACGTGAACTACTTCCTGTCGGGCAACTACACCGATCAGGAAGGCATTGTGCTTGGGGTGGCGTACAAGCGCTATTCGGCCCGCGCCAACGTGGAAGTGAAAGCCAGCGACAAGCTCAAGTTCGGCCTCAATATGAGCCCCAGCTACGCCATATCGAAAGATCCCGGCGTGGAAGGCAAGGACAACTTGGCCCAGAAGTTTATTACTATGGTGCCCGTGGCGGAGTCTTCGGCCGGTGTGCTCACCAACTACGGCGACAATCCGGTGTATACCTGGGGCGGCAGCAGCATCAGCCCAGTGGGCGAGTTAACCAACCGCCAGCAGCAAAGCACGGTGTTCCGGACGCTGACCACGGTGTTTGGCGAGTATGAGCTGATCAAGAACCTGCGTTTCCGCACCTCCCTCAACCTCGACAACACCGACTCGCGCGCCAAGAGCTACATTCCGAACTCGCGGCTGGTGGGCTCGGGGGCCACGGGCACGTTCAGCGGCTACCGCAAACAGGCTTTCGTGAACGAGAATACGCTGGCTTACAACCGCGTTATCGGGAAACACGATATATCTGCGCTGGCGGGTTATGCCTACAACTTCTTTAAAACCGAATCGGATAGACTGCGGTCGTCGGGCGGCTTCACCAACAGTGCTGTAACCACGCTCAACGGCGCGACCAACATCACGGGTACCGCTGACAACGGTACCACCGAAACGCAAAACGTATTGCTGTCTTATTTCGGGCGTGTGCAGTATTCATTTGAAGGCAAATACCTGGCGACGGCCAGTGTGCGCCGCGACGGTTCCTCGCGTTTTGGCGCCGATAACCGCTGGGGTATTTTCCCGGCTGGTTCGTTGGGCTGGCGCATTTCGCAGGAGAATTTCATGAAAAACCTGCCCGTAATCAGCGAGCTGAAACTGCGGGGTAGCTACGGTATGTCGGGCAACAACGGCATCGGCGACTACAGCAGTATTGCCACGCTCGGCGTGAACCCTTACACCTTCGGGGGCGTGGTCGCCTCGGGTCAGTCGCCCAACAAAGCACCGAACGAGTTGCTGCGCTGGGAAAAGTCGCAGACCATTGATGTGGGCTTGGATTTCGGCGTGCTCGACAACCGCATTTCCGGCTCGTTCGACTACTACACCAAAACCAGCAAAGACCTGCTTCTGAACGTGCCGCGGCCTAGTGCTTCGGGCTACGCTTCGCAGCTGGTCAACATTGGGGAAGTACTGAACCAGGGCCTGGAACTGGAAGTACGGACGCGCAACCTAACCGGCGCCTTCGAGTGGAACACCTCCCTGAACGTGAGCCACAACCGCAACAAAGTAGTGCACTTAGGCGAAGGCGACGCCACCATCGAAATAGCCTCGCCCTACGGCGCTTCCAGCAACCTGCTGATGGTTGGCCAGCCGATGTTCGTGTTCTATGCCATCAAGCAAACCGGCATCCTGAACCAAGGCGACATCGATGGCGGGGCGGCCATCATCCAAGGCCAAACGGTTGGCGACCCGCGCTACCTTGATGCCAACGGAGACCAGGTTATCAACGAGAAAGACCGGGTGATTATCGGCCAGCCGAACCCCAAGCTCACGTGGGGTATTACCAACAACTTCACCTACAAAGGCTTCGATTTGAGCGTGCTGGTGCAGGGCCAGAACGGCGGTAGCCTCTACTCGCTGATTGGGCGCGCCATCGACAACACCAACATGGGCTACAACCAGAACGTGCTAGGCTTGCAGCGCGACCGGTGGCGCTCCGAAGACAACCCCGGCGCCGGGGAACGGGGCAAGGCGCAAGCCAACTTCACGCCCCTGAAAAGTGACTCCTGGCAGTATTCGACCAACTACTATCGGATTCGCAACATCACACTGGGCTACAATTTGGGCAAGGTTATCAGCAAGCGCTACGCACAGGGAGCCCGCATCTACGTGTCGGCCGAAAACTTCTTCGGCCACGATACCTACCGCGGCGGCTACAACGTGGATGCCACCAATTCCGACACCGGCGGTAGCGGCTTCTCAGTAGGCACCGACTACGGCGGATTGCCCCTCACCAAATCAATGACTCTAGGCGTTAACGTCACCTTTTAGTCGGTAGCCAACTAGTATAGTATGAAAAAGACCCTTCTCTCGGCTCTGGCAATTAGCATACTGATGCTGAGCGCCTGTGATAAAGACCTCGAACAAGCTCCTATTTCCAACGGCTCGGTTCCTACCTTCTACCGGACGGCCGACGATTTCACGCAAGCCATCAACTCGGTATACAGTAACCTGCGCGACTATCCCGACCGTCAATTCACCATGTCGGAAACCCGCTCCGACAATATTTACGGGGTCAGCACCCAGGGCATCCGGACGTGGGAGCCCATCAACAACTTCTCCACTACTATTGCTTCCAACGAGTACCCGGCCGATACCTGGACCACCGATTTCGTGGGGGTATTCCGAGCCAATGTGGTGCTCGATCAAATTGCGAAAAACGGGTCGTTGCTGGCGGATGATGTCCGGTTGCGCACCGAAGGCGAAGCCAAGTTTCTGCGGGCCCTGTTCTATTTCGACTTGGTGCGCTACTTCGGCAAAGTGCCGCTGGTAGATACCCCGCTCGAGCCGCAGGAAGTGGTGAAGATTCCGCGGACGCCGGTGGCGGAGGTCTACAACCTCATCATTTCTGACTTAGAAGATGCCATCCAGAAACTGCCCGACTCGTACACAGCCACCAACGTGGGCCGTGCTACTAATGGGGCGGCCCGGGGGCTGTTGGCGCTGGTTTATCTTACCCGGTCGGGCCCGACGTATGGCATTGAGGGTCCTGGCCTGGGCACCAAGGACTACGATGCGGCGCTCACCTTGCTCAACCAGGTTATTGCGAGCGGCAAATACGATTTGCTAACGGCGGCGGGCACGGCGGCCAACGCCTACGCCAACGTGTTTTCCTATACCAACGAAAACAACCGCGAGGTTCTTTTTGATGTCCAATACATAAGCGGCGGCCTTGGGGCAGGAGCTTCTTTTCCGTCTATCCTGCTGACCAACAACTATTTCCAGTCGATTGGAGCGGGTACGGGTTTTGGCACCGGTGACGAATTGCGGCCACCTTCCAACGACTTGGTAGCCAGCTATGCCGCTGCCGATGTTCGCAAGAACGTGACAATGCAAATTGGGTATACCACGACTAGCACGCCCGTAGCAGTGGAAACAAGGCCGGCTTTCAAGAAGTACGTGAACGGCGCCTTGCGCGGCACCTCCCGCACCGACTGGCCCATCAACTTCATCGTGATGCGCTACGCCGACATTCTCTTGATGAAAGCCGAGGCCCTGATCCGCAAAAACGGACCTAACGCGGAAGCAGACCAACTCGTCAAGCGCATACGCGACCGGGCTGGCCTAACGGGTTCCGTCCTGACCGGAGTTACCTTGGCGCAACTCATGGAGGAACGCCGCCGCGAGTTTGCGGGGGAAGGCTTGCGCTGGCACGATTTGGTGCGCTCAGGCGAGGCCGTTACGATTATGAATGCTTGGGTAGCGAAGGAAGACACGCGCACCCGCATTCGCAAGCCCCTGAACACTGCGGATCTGCTTTATCCGGTGCCTCAAAACGAGTTAGCGGCGTCCTCTTACCTCTATGAGCAGAACCCAGGATACTAAGTTGTAAGGCATGTTAGCTCGGCCTATGTGCTCTTTGGGTTTCCTGAGGGTACTTGGGCCGGGCTTTTTACTGACTAATGAATGAGCGAAAGCCCCTTAACCAGATGTGCACAAGCGTTGAGTAGCTTTCGATTACGGCTGTGGCTGCTTGGCGTAGCCTTGTTGCTTGATTTGCCGCTGCTAGCGCAATCGGAGGTGCCAACGGTACCCGAGCTGCCGCTCTGGCACGGCCAGCAACGCACCCTGCGCTACCAGCCCGACGGCACCGACTTCGTTATTCGGAACGGCACCAAGCGCTTCACCCGGGCCCTCTATGGCACCAACACCGCGTTCCGGGTGGAAACCGGTGACTTGCCGGAGTTTGCGCTGTATCTGCCGGGCATGGGCGGCAACCTGAAATTCGGGTTGCTGAGCGCCGATGGGCGCAGCAAATGGCTTATCGCCGCCGAAAACATTGTGGCTCGCTACCGGCCGGGCGCCATGTTCTACGAAATTTCCGACCCCTTGCTAGGCAAAGGCAAGCTGCAATTAGAAGTGCAAGCCATGGCCGAGGCCGAAGGCCTGTTAGTGCGGGCGCAGTTCACGGATGTGCCCGCGGGCCAAGTACAACTGTTATGGACCTTCGGGGCGTTACGGGTAAGAAGTTCAGCCGCGACGGCGACATCGGGGCCGACCCGGAATCGAGCTTTTACCTGAAGCCGGAATACTGCCAAGGCAATGAGTTTCAACTGCAACGCAATGTCTTCACACTCACCTACGGCGTAGCGGCCAAGAAGAAAGAAGGCGAAACAGTAGCCAGAATCGATAAAAAGAGCTTGGTAGGAGTGGTGCCGCCCGGCGCCACGCTGCACGTTGCCGATGCCGCACAACAAGAGTCGCCGACGCAGTTTGCCGCTTCCAAAGGCTCCGCTGCACCGGCGCTTGCCGGTACCGTGAAAGTGAAGGCAGGAGAGCCGCTGTACTTCGCGGTGCAAGTGCCGCAGCAAGCCACCACGCTACGCTACGCTGATTTGCCGAAAGCCCTGGAGCAGGCAGAAGCTGCCCGGCTGAAGCTGGCGGGCCGCATCAAAGTCAGCACGCCCGATCCATACATCAACACGGTGGGCGGGGCGCTTAGTATTGCGGCCGATGCCATCTGGCAGTCGCCGAGCTACATGCACGGAGCTATTGCCTGGCGGATGCCGCTCAACGGCTGGCGCGGCGCCTACACCGCCGACCCGCTCGGCTGGCACGACCGAGCCCAAACGCACTTTCGGGCCTACGCCAAGTCGCAGCTCACCAGTCCCGCTACGGCCCCCGTAGTCATGGATACGGCCCTGAATTTGGCGCGCCACCAAGAGAAGCTAGGTACGTCGGTGTTCAGCAGCGGCTACATCAGCCGCAACCCCGGCGGCGACTTCCGGCCTCATCACTACGACATGAACTTGGTGTTCATCGACGAGTTGTTGCGCCATTTCAACTGGACCGGTGACCTGGCTTTTGCCAAGGAAATGTTTCCGGTGCTACAGCGCCATTTAGCCTGGGAGAAGCGCAACTTCGACAAAGACAATGATGGACTTTATGATGCCTACGCCGCTATTTGGGCTTCCGATGCCCTGCAATACAGCGGCGGCGCCGTCACGCATTCGTCGGCTTATAACTACCTGGCCAACCTACTGACGGCGGAACTGGCGCAACGAATCGGTGAAAATCCGGCGCCGTATCGGCAGGAGGCTGCCCGCATCAAGCAGGCCCTCGACCAGCGCCTCTGGATGCCCGCCAAAGGCTGGTACGCTGAATACCAAGATGCCCTCGGCCTCAAGCAGCTGCACTCCGCCGCTGGTATCTGGACCGTCTACCACGCCCTCGATTCGCAGGTGCCCGATGCCTTCCAGGCCTACCAGGCGCTTCGTTACGTGGATGCTGAGATACCGCACATTCCCGTCCGGGCCGCTGGCTTGCCCGATGAAGGCTACTACCTGCTTTCCACCACCAACTGGCAGCCCTACGACTGGTCGATCAATAACGTGGCTATGGCGGAAGTGCTGCATACCACGCTGGCTAATTGGCAGGGCGGGCGCACCGAAGAAGCGTTCAAGCTCTGGAAAAGCGCTCTGCTGGAAAGCATGTACTTGGGTTCGAGCCCCGGCAACTTCCAGCAGGTTTCCTTCTACGATGCCCACCGCGGCGAACTGTACCGCGACTTCGCCGACCCGGCGGGCATGGCTTCTCGCTCGTTGGTGGAAGGCTTGTTTGGCATCGTGCCCAATGCGCTGGAAGGCGTGCTTACGGTTCGTCCCGGCTTACCAGCTGCTTGGAACGAAGCGGCGCTGACCGTGCCGGATGTGGCGTTTGATTTCCGCCGCCAAGGCCAGCAGGACATGTACACCATCACGCCCGCCTTCGCCAAACCGCTGAAGCTGCGCCTACAAGTGCAGGCTCGTGCCGTAGCCGCAGCCGTAACGGTGAACGGCCAGCCGGTGCAATGGAAAAGCGTAGCAGAAGCCGTGGGCCAGCCCGTCATCGAAATCAACAGCGAGCCGGCGGCGAAATACGTGGTGCAGATTCAGTGGCAAGGCGATGCACCGGATGCCGTAGCGCTGGCTCAAACCTATGTGCCCGGCTCTGCACTAGCAGTCCGTTTTCCGCACGCTATGGTAGGTAAAGTATTCGACCCGCAGCAGGTTCTTCGTGATGCCAAACCCAATCAGTCAACCCTGGTGGCGCAGGTGGCCGGCCTGTCTGGTAGCCGCACGGCGTTTATACAGCTCCAACAAGGCAGCCTGACCTGGTGGGCGCCGCTGCCTATGGAGGTGAAGGAGGCCGTTACCATCGTGCCCGAAAATGAATCGGCAGGTGGCCTGCGCTTCCGGTTGCAGAACCACACCTCTGAGGCCCTAAGCGCGAAAGTGACGGTGAATACCGGCAAGAACGCTCTGGAAACTACCGTGCAGGTGCCGGCCAACGCAGTTTCCGATGAAGTGCAGGTGCCGGTTGCCAACACCGTAGTTGGCAACAATGCGGTGCTAGTAGAATGGGGGCAGGGGCAGCGCGTTTCGTCCACGCTGATGGATTGGAATGGTACCGCCCCAACCACCGTCGGCAAGGCGCGCCACGAAACCGTGAACCTGGCTTCGTATTTCAACGATAAGGTGACGCAGATTTTTCAGAACAAATACCTTTCGCCGCGTCCCGTTGGTCCTACCTTGCAACTTCCCACGCAAGGCATTGGCAACTGGTGCTACCCGCTCACACAAGCCACTATTGACGATGCTGGATTGCGCCAGCTAGCCGGCGTCCGCAACGAAATCAAGTTGCCGTGGGGCGTGCCGTTGCGCACGCCGGGCACGGCCGGGGAGAAGAACATTCTGTTTGTGTCACAGTGGGACAATTACGCCGAGCAGGCTACCGTGCCGCTCCGCGGCAAAGCCTCCCACGCCTACCTGCTCATGGCGGGCTCCACCAACCCCATGCAAAGCCAACTCACCAACGGCGAAGTGCTGATAACCTACACCGACAAGACCACCGAAACGCTGCCGCTGCGCAATCCCGACAACTGGGCGCCCATCGAGCAGGACTATTTGCAGGACGATTTTGCCTTCACCACCGGTGCCCCCAAACCCTTCCGCATCCACCTTAAAACCGGCCTCATTACCCGCGACTTCAAGCAGTACACCAGCATCAAAGGCTTCAGCACCCGCGCCATCGACGGCGGGGCCGCCAACATCCTCGACCTACCCCTCAACCCCAAGAAGAAACTCAAAAGCCTCACCCTAAAAGCCCTTTCCAACGATGTAGTAATCGGGCTGATGAGCGTGACGCTGGTACGCGAATAACCTTTGAAAACGATGAGGCTACTTGAAGGAAAGCTAAAACTAGCTTCTAGCCAGCCTCAAGCTTTAGCCTAAGTCACGCCGCAAAAAAATCTATGCTTCCATTTGCGCAGTACGAGAACCTAATGCCCTCGAAACGTTCCTCTATGCCACCTCTCCCCAAATTGCTTTCAAGTCTGTTGTTGCTCAGTACCATCCAGCCCTTGATGGCGCAAAAAACGCCCATCGACCGGAAGACGCTGGTGGAGCGCCACATTGTCGTGAATACCACGACCGACACCTTGTCGTCTTTGTCGGTGGGGAACGGGCAGTTTGCTTTCACGGCGGACGTGACGGGCTTGCAGTCCTTTCCGATGTATTATGAAAAGGGCGTGCCGCTAGGGACGCAGTCGGAGTGGGGCTGGCACAGCTTCCCGAACAAAGAGGGCTACAAGTTCGAGCAAAGTTTGCGCGACTACGACCTGAACGGCCGCAAAGTCAGCTACTCGGTGCAAGTGAAAACCGCCGGCAACAAGGAAGCCGTGGATTTTATGCGTGCCAATCCACACCGCTTGCAATTAGGTAATCTAGGATTTGTGCTGGTGAAAAAGAGCGGGAAGCCGGCCACCATCAAAGACCTGCGCAACATCCGGCAAACCCTCAACCCCTGGACCGGCGAAATCAAAAGCCATTTCACGCTGGAAGGCGTACCGGTAGACGTCGTGACCGTGGGGCACCAGCAGCAGGACGCCGTAGCGGCCCGCGTGGAATCCAAGTTGCTGCAAACCGGGCAGTTGAAAGTAGCGTTGCGCTTCCCGTGGCCCACTGCTGGCTGGGCCGATATGGGCACCGATTACACTCACACCGATCAGCACAAATCCAGCATCATTGAATCGAATAAAGGCGCGGCTCTGCTCACGCACCAACTTGATACCACCAAGTACACGGTGGCGCTAAGCTGGCAGCAACCCGCCACGCTAGCCGCCGGCCAGGCACAGGAGTTCATTCTCACACCAGGCAAGCAAGGAGCAGTGCTGGAATTCGGTTGCCGCTTTTCGCCGCGGCCTGCCGAAGCGGCCACATTTGCCGCCACACGCACCAACAGTCAGCAACAGTGGCCGACGTTCTGGAAGAGTGGCGGAGCCGTTGATTTCAGCGGCAGCACCGACCCGCGGGCCAAGGAACTGGAGCGGCGAATTGTGTTGTCGCAGTACCTAACCAAGCTGCAAGGCGCGGGCTCGCAGCCGCCGCAGGAAACAGGGTTGGTGCTAAACAGCTGGTACGGCCGGCCGCACCTCGAAATGCACTGGTGGCACTCGGCGCATTTTGCCTTGTGGGGCCGCCCCGAATTGCTGGAGCAAAGCCTGGTCTGGTATGCTCGCCCCGACGTGCAGAGCGTGGCCCGCGGCATTGCGCAGCGCCAAGGCTATGACGGTGTGCGTTGGCAGAAAATGACCGACCCTTGGGGCCAGGAAGGGCCCTCGTCGGTAGGCGCGTTTTTGATTTGGCAGCAGCCGCACTTCATCTATTTCGCTGAGGAAAGCTACCGTGCCCACCCCAATCCGGCCACCTTGAAACTGTACCAGGACCGGGTAGCAGCCACCGCCGATTTCATGGCGTCCTTCCCATTTTATGAGAAAGACAAAGACCGGTACATCCTCGGCAAAGGCGTGATTCCGGCGCAAGAGCGGTTTAAAGCCGAGGAAACCTTCAACCCCACCTTCGAGCTAGTGTACTGGAATTGGGCTCTGAACACGGCGCAGCAATGGCGCATCCGGCAAGGCCAACCGCGCAACCCGAAGTGGGACACCGTACTACAGAAACTCTCGAAGCTGCCGCAAGCCGGCGGCGTGTACCTGGCCACCGAAAGCGCCCCCGATTCTTATACCAACCCCGAATTCAAAACCGACCACCCCTCGGTGTTGGGCGCGCTGGGCATGATGCCCGCCACCGGCCAAGTCGACCCGGCCACCATGCGCCGCACCTTCGACCTGGTGTGGAAAGACTGGAGCTGGGACAAAACCTGGGGCTGGGACTTCCCCATGACCTCCATGACTGCTACCCGCCTCGGCCTCCCCGACAAAGCCGTGGATGCCCTGCTGATGAAGGTGCAGAAGAACACCTACCTGCCCAACGGCCACAACTACCAGGAAGACCGCCTTCCCATCTACCTGCCGGGCAACGGGGGCCTGCTTGCCGCCGTGGCCCTCATGTGCGCCGGCTACGACGGCTGCAAAGAAGAAAACCCCGGCATCCCCAAAACCGGCTGGAAAGTGAAATGGGAAGGCCTAAGCAAAATGCCTTAACAAGTGCCACCCTTTCTATGGCTAGAAAATTAAGACTAATTCATCTCAGATGAGGCGAGGTTAGTAGTGATTGACAATCGTTGCCGCCGCCGCCAAACTAACCACACTACCTGTCATGCTGAGCGCAGCCGAAGCATCTCGCTAGTGTAGTAAACCTTGACTCCTGCTCAACAATTTGCGCGAGATGCTTCTACTGCGCTTAACATGACGGGTATAGTTTGGCAACCTCAGCACGCGAGATGCTTCGACTCCGCTCAGCAGGACGTTCAGAGAAAACAACAGCCGGTTGAAAACTTCCATTCTCTAAGCTAAATGCGCAATATCCGCTGAGACCAACTAGCTACTAGGCTTCCTAACCCTGGCTGTAGCTTTAGCTTCCATAAATTCCGCATACCTACCCTATGATAAAGTCCCTTGCCTTTTTCACCTTGCTTAGCTTGCCTGGCTTGGCTGTGGCTCAGCAATCCGCTTTGCCACCCGTCAAAACCACTTCGTTTCGCGCTGATACCTTTTCCATTGCCAAGTACGGCGGGGTAGCCGATGCACTGACGTCGAACACCGTGGCCTTTCAAAAAGCCATAGACGAGTGCAGCCAAAAAGGCGGCGGAGTGGTGCTCGTGCCGCGCGGGCAGTGGCTAACCGGCCCAATTGAAATGCGCAGCAATGTGAACCTGCACGTTGCAGCCGGGGCCCTAGTCCAATTCAGCGACAACCGCGCCGACTACAAGCTCCACAAAACCAATTGGGAAGGCCTCGACGCCGTGCGCAACCAAGCCCTGATCTATGGCAAGAACTTAGAAAACGTAGCCATAACCGGCCAAGGCATCCTCGACGGGGCCGGCGAAGCGTGGTGGATGGTGCAAAAAGGCCGCTCCACGGAAGGCGAATGGAAACAGTTGGTGGCCTCGGGGGGCTTCCTCAACGAGAAGCAGGACCGGTGGTACCCCTCGGCCCAAAGCCTGAAAGGCACCACCGTGAAGGAAGCCGGTGTGATAACCGAGGAGAAGTCGGAAATCAAGGAATTCGAAGAAATTAAAGACTATCTGCGGCCCGATTTCTTGGTGCTCGACCAGTGCAAGCGGCTGCTCTTTGAGGGCGTCACGTTTCAGAACTCACCCGCTTGGACCGTGCACCCCATGCGCAGCGAAGACGTAGTTGTGCGCAATATCAACGTGCTCAACGGCCCCTACACGCCCAATACCGACGCCCTGGATTTGGAATCCTGCAAAAACGGCATCGTGGAAGGCTGCACGTTTAGCGCCGGCGACGATGCTATCTGCATCAAATCGGGCCGCAACGAGCAGGGGCGCAAGCGGGCCATGCCCACCGAGAACTTCATCATCCGCAACTGCAAGGTGTACCGTGGCCACGGCGGCTTCGTGATTGGCTCTGAAATGTCGGGCGGGGCGCGCAACCTGTACGTGAGCAACATCACCATGATTGGCACCGACATCGGGCTGCGCTTTAAAACCACCCGCGGCCGGGGCGGCGTCGTGGAGAATATCTTCATTCAGGACATCGACATGAAAGACATTCCCGGCGAGGCCATCCTGTTCGACATGTATTACATGATTAAGGACCCCACGCCGCAGGTGGCCGGCTCCAAGGAACGGCCCGTGTCGCCGGCCAAACCCGTGGATGAAAGCACGCCGCAATTCCGCAAAATCCAGATTCGCAACGTGACCTGCAACGGCGCCAAAACCGGCATCATGGTGCGCGGCCTACCCGAAATGGCTATCAAGGACATCAGCATCGAAAATGCCGTGCTGCAAAGCGACAAAGGCCTCGTGTGCATCGAAGCCGACAACATCAGCCTCAAAAACGTGACCCTGTTGCCCACCAACACCGACCCCGTAATGGAAGTGCACAACAGCCAAAACATCACCCTCGACAACATCAAGTACGCCCCCGGCGCCACAGTGCTACTACGCGTATCCGGTGCTGAAAAAGCCAAGAACGTCCGCCTAGTAAACACCGACGCCTCGAAAGCCAAAAAGGACATCGAGTACGGCCAAAACGTGAAGAAAAAGGCGGTAGTAGTGTCAAAACGATAACAGCCACATCTAGCCCTAGAAAGCAAGCTAAAGAACTAGTTCCCTTCCTCAGATGAGGAGGAGTGGTTGACAAATAGTTAGACGACTCTCACGACCGTCATGCTGAGCGGAGTCGAAGCATCTCGCGTGCTGAGGTTGTAGAGCTAACCCAATGAATCGAGCGAGATGCTTCGACTCCGCTCAGCATGACCGTTTATAAATAAACAATTGGCTTGGTAAGCAATAATCGACACTTCAATCAGCTTAGCACAACAATACTCACGTCACCAGCAACGAGTAACCAATTGCTCTCAACCCTCCTCATCAGATGAGGAGTGCTAACTCCTCGTCTTCTGGTTTAAACTCTTTCCTTATGCATATCTACTCCCGTACCCTGCTCTTGCTTTGCCTGCTGCTCGCACAATTCGCGCAAGCGCAAAACAAGCCCAAAACGGCTGCCAAGCCTCTTTCACAGCGGATGGCCGACTCGTTTATGGCCGAGTATCCCGATTCGTTGGGCCCGGCCAAAAGCAAGGCGGCGCGCTGGGGCTACGAGCAAGGGGTGATGCTGAAGGCCGTGGAGCGGGTGTGGCAGCACACCGGTGATAAGCGCTACTTCAACTACGTCCGCAAAGTGCTCGACTATTCGGTGCAGCCTGATGGGTCCATTCTCGGCTATAAGATGGAAGATTACAACGTCGACTACATCCCGACGGGCCGCTCGGTGCTGACCATGAGCCAGCAATTTCCGAAGGAAGAAAAGTACCGCAAAGCCGCCGACTTGCTGCGCAAGCAGATCAGCAACCAGCCGCGCACGCAGGAGGGCGGCTTCTGGCACAAGAAGCGCTACCCCAATCAGATGTGGCTCGACGGCCTCTACATGGTCGAGCCCTTCTACGCCGAGTACAGCAAACTCTACAACCAGCCCGCCAACTTCGACGACATTGCCAAGCAGTTTGCCTTAATCGAGAAGTACGCCCTGGATTCCAAAACGGGCTTGCTCTACCACGCCTACGATGAAAGCAAAGAGCAGAAATGGGCCAACAAAACCACCGGCCAGTCGCCCAACTTTTGGAGCCGGGGCATGGGCTGGTATGCCATGGCCTTGGTGGATGTGCTCGACTATTTTCCGAAAAACCACCCGCAACGCGCCCAACTTGTCAAGGATTTGCAGCGCCTAGCGCCGGTGTTAACCAAGTATCAAGATGCCAAGACGGGCGGCTGGTATCAGGTGACGGACCAAGGTACCCGCGCCGGCAACTACATCGAAACCTCGTCGTCCAGCATGTTTGTGTACGCGCTAGCCAAGGGTGTGCGGTTGGGCTACCTCGATAAGTCGTACCAGAAGGCGGCCGAAAAAGGCTACCAGGGGTTGGTGAAGAACTTCATTGAAATGGAGCCCAACGGCAACGTTTCCCTGAACGGTATCGTGAGCGTGGGCGGCCTCGGCGGCGACCCGTACCGCGACGGCAGCTACGAATATTACCTGAGTGAGCCCATCAAGAAGAACGATTTCAAAGGCTACGGCCCGTTCATTATGGCGAGCGTGGAGATGGAAATGGCCAATCCCAAAAGTCTGACCAGTAAATAAGTTACGCGGTAGAGGCGGGGTGCCAGAGGAACTAGCTTTCTTCTGGCACCCCGCTTTTTTTGTGGTACACGTCATCATCTTAGCTACCAGAAACCAGGATACTACAGGTTACTGATAGAAAAATTCCATGGTAAGTTGGGACGATAATGAACTCCTCGACTTCCTTGAATCCTCTTCTATGAAGACCAATTTACTGTCTTGGCTGGTTTGTGCGGCGTTGTTTTGGGGTGGTGATGCGGTAGCGCAAACGTCAGCTCGCAAGCAGGTGCAATACCTTTCCGGCACCGACAACATCCATACGAAAACCTGGGATTTCTACTGCACCGGCGGCCGCCGCAGCGGCGCCTGGACCACCATTCAGGTGCCTTCGAGTTGGGAGCAGCAGGGTTTTGGCAGCTACAACTACGGCCGCGACTACAAAACCTACGGCAAGAACTTCCGCTTCGCCGACGAGAAAGGCCAGTACAAGCACCAATTCAAGGTGCCCGCTGCCTGGCGTGACCAGCAGGTGTATATCGTGTTTGAGGGGTCGATGACCGACACTGAAGTGAAGGTGAACGGCCAGCTAGCCGGCCCCATTCACCAGGGCGCGTTCTACCGCTTCAAGTACGACCTCACCGACAAGCTGAAGTACGACCAAGACAACCTACTGGAAATAACCGTCAGCAAGATGTCGGCGGAACCGACCGTGAACAACGCCGAGCGCCTCGCCGACTATTGGGTGTTTGGCGGTATTTTCCGGCCGGTGTATCTAGAGGCGTATCCCAAGCAGTTCATCCCGCACACCGCCATCAATGCCCGCGCCGACGGCTCGTTTGCCGTCAATGTCGCCCTCAAAGGTTTGCGCCAAGCCACCGACGTGAAGGCTGATATTCTGGACGCCCAAGGCAAGGTGGTGGGCACCGCCCTAGGCCGCGCTGCTGCCAACGATACGCTGGTGAAGCTCAGCACCACGGTGAGCAAGCCGCTGCTTTGGAACTCCGAGAAGCCGAACATGTACCGCACCAACATCCGGCTGGAAGCGGGCGGCCAGACGCTCTACCAAACCACCGAGAAGTTTGGGTTCCGCACCATCGAAATTCGGCGCGGTAAGGGCATCTACGTGAACGGCACGCAGGTGAAGATGAAGGGCATCAACCGCCACAGCTGGTGGCCCGAAACGGCCCGTACCCTCAACGACTCGATTCACTTGATGGACGTGAAGCTCATCAAGGAAATGAACATGAATGCCGTGCGCATGTCGCACTACCCGCCCGATGCTAAGTTTCTGGACCTCTGCGACTCGCTTGGCCTCTACGTGCTCGATGAATTGGCTGGCTGGCAAAAGGCCTACGGCACCAAAGTAGGGGAGAAGCTGGTGCGCGAGATGGTGATAAAAGACGTCAACCACCCGAGCATCATCTTCTGGAGCAACGGCAACGAAGGCGGCACCAACAAGGAGCTGGACGACGACTACGGCCGCTACGACCTCTCGAACCGCCCCGTCATCCATGCCCACCACCGCCCCGGCAACGCCTTTAACGGCATCGACTGCAACCACTACGAGAACTACTACAGCACCCAAAAAATCCTCGCCGACTCCTTGATTTACATGCCCACAGAGTTCCTGCACGCGCAGGACGACGGCGGGGCCGCCGTGGGTTTGGCCGACTTTTGGGACCTGCACTGGAAGTCGCAACGCTCCGGCGGTGGCTTCCTGTGGGCCTTGGTGGATGAAGGCATTGTGCGCACCGATCAGAATAACATCATCGACGTGAACGGCGTGAATGCGCCCGACGGCGTGGTAGGTCCGCACCGCGAGAAAGAGGGCAGTTTCTACGCCCTGCGGGAAATCTTCTCGCCCATCAAGATTGACATGAAGGAGCTGCCCGCCAAGTTTAAGGGCACGATTCCGGTGGAAAACCGCTACCACTACAACAACCTCAACGAGTGCTTTTTCCAGTGGGAACTGGTGAACTACCGCCAGCCCGGCGAAGTTTTCACCGGCTCAACCACCCTCCAAAAAAGCCGCGCCACCTCGCCGAAAGTAGCGCCATTAGACCGGGGTGAGTTGAAACTCAAGTTGCCCAAAAACTGGCAGGACTATGACGCTTTGGTGCTCTCGGCCTTCGACCCGCAGAAAAACCTGGTGTACAAATGGAGCTGGAAAACCGGCGACAACACCCGCTTGCTCCGCAACATCCTGCCCGGCACGGAAAAGCAACCGGCCGTAGCCGCCACCGAAACCGACAGCACCCTCACGCTGCAAGCCGCCGGCATTACGGTTAGCTTCAACAAGAAAACAGGCGAAATCCAGGATGTAAAAGGCAACAGCGGCGACAAGCTCAGCTTCGGCAAAGGCCCTGTGTTGGTAAGCGGCAATGCCACCTTCACCGGCCTGAAGCGCCGTACTGAGCTCGACGGCGAGGTGGTGGAAATGAGCTACCAAGGCGACCTAAAATCGGTACGCTGGAAGATGGACGGCAACGGCTGGCTGCGCCTGGACTACGAGTACGCCGTGAACGGTGACCTGCCCTTCACCGGCATCAGCTTCACCTACCCCGAAAATTACGTGCTCGGCGCCAAGTGGCTCGGCAAAGGCCCGTACCGCGTCTGGAAAAACCGCATGCAGGGCGTGGGCGAAAGTGTGTGGGAAAACGCCTACAACAACACCCAAACCGGCGCCGCTCCCTGGATTTACCCCGAGTTCAAAGGCTACTTCGCCGACATCACTTGGATGGAAATGAACACCGTGGAAGGCAAGTTCTTGGTCGCCAGCCCCAACAAAGGGTTGTTTGTGCGCCTCTTCGATTTCTACGGCTTGTCTGGCGTGAAGCCCTACCCGTCGCTGCCCGTCGGCAACCTTTCGTTCCTGGAAACCATCCCGCCGCTCGGCACCAAGCTGGCCCTCAACATCGACGCCAACACCAAAAACCTTGGTCCCAACAGCGAGCTAAACCATGTCAGCGGCCCCTCAAAACGCACCCTGTACTTCTTCTTCGGCCTCCCCAAATCCAACGCCACCCCCCAGCCCTACAAGGCCCCAGCCAAAGACGAGCTATTTTAACCCCACCCCCGGCCCCGCTGCTTGATGCGCAGCATCCTCCGGGAGAGGGGTGTTCTAAAACATCCTGCGTCTGGCACCCCTCTCCCGGAGGGTGGGGGTGAGGTAACGGAAGAGTACAGGAGGGCTAGCGCGGGCAGATTCACCTTCTTGAACTTGTTCTTCGCTACCCACCACTAAGCAGCAGCTACACAAGCCCATTCAACAATGCTAAAAGTGAAATCGAGTGTTTTGAAAAACTATTTCCTGAGCTGGAAAACCTTGTTGGTAGGGGTGCTGATTGCGTCCTCGGTGAGCGTCTCGGGGCAGAAGATGCCGAACAAGAAAGCGGTGCTGAAAACCATGCGGCAAACCAACGACTACTTCATGAAGCTCTGGCCCGATCCGGGCAAAGACATCATGACCAACAAGCTCCGCCCGAGCCACATCTGGACCCGTGCCGTGTACTACGAAGGCCTAATGGCGCTTTACGGCATTGATAAGCAGCAGCGTTATTACGATTACGCCGTCGATTGGGGCACCAAGCACCAGTGGGGCATCCGCAACGGCATCACCGACCGCAACGCCGACAACCAAGCCTGCGGCCAAACGTACATCGACCTCTACAACATCGACCCCAAGCCGGAGCGCATCCGCGACATCAAGGCCAGCATCGACAACATGGTGCAGACCCCCAAAGTCGACGATTGGAACTGGATTGACGCCCTGCAAATGGCCATGCCTGTGTACGCCCGCCTCGGGGTGCTCTACAAGGATACAGCCTACTATGAGAAGATGTACCGCATCTATAACTACTCGAAAACCGTGCACGGCGGCAACGGCCTCTACAATCCGCAAGACCAGTTGTGGTGGCGCGACAAAGACTTCGTGCCGCCCTACAAAGAGCCCAACGGCGAGGATTGCTACTGGAGCCGCGGCAATGGGTGGGTGGTAGCCGCCTTGGTCCGTGTGCTCGACATCATGCCCAAAGACGCCCCGCACCGCGCCGAATATGAGCAGATGTACCTCAGCATGATGAAGGCCCTGCCGGCTCTGCAACGCCCCGACGGCTACTGGAACGTCAGCCTCCACGACCCAACTAACTACGGCGGCAAAGAGCTAACCGGCACCGCCCTCTTCATTTACGGCATGGCGTGGGGCCTCAACCATGGCCTGCTCGACGCTAAGCAATACCAGCCCATCATTGCCAAAGCCTGGACCGCCATGGCCAAAGAATGTGTGCACCCCAATGGCTTCCTCGGCTACGTGCAAGGCACCGGCAAAGAGCCCAAAGACGGCCAACCCGTCAGCTACACCAGCAAACCCGACTTCGAAGACTACGGCACCGGCTGCTTCCTGCTAGCTGGCACGGAGATATACAAGATGAAGTAAGACTACAGCTAAATGAAGCTGTAACTGAGTGAATGAAGATAGAGCTAGAAGACTCGTTCCTCTCAGATGAGGAGAATAGAGGTAATTGATTAACGCCAAAACAATCTACAGGAACGTCATGCTGAGCTTGCCGAAGCATCTCGCGTGCTGAGGTTGGAACACTACTCTGGTGTCAGCACGCGAGATGCTTCGGCAAGCTCAGCATGACGGATAGTTTGACAACATGAGCAACGAGCAGTCACTATCCCAAGCCTCCTCATTTTAGGGGATCTAGTTGCCTTCTAGCCTCTAGCCCTCGTTGCAAAGCAATGAATTCCTCGTCTTTCTGACTTATGAAAACACCACTCGCTCTTTCCTTGCTTTTCGCCGCTGCGCTAACCCAAAGCTCTGCCCAGGCTCAGGGCCCGAAATGGCCGGAAATCACGCAGCAAACCAAGCCCTGGACGCGCTGGTGGTGGGAAGGTAGCGCCGTCAACAAAGAGGACTTGACGCACCTGCTCACGCAGTACCAGCAGGCCGGGTTGGGCGGGGTGGAAATCACCACGATCTACGGGGTGAAGGGCGCCGAAAATCAGTTCATCAACTTCCTAGAGCCGAAGTGGATGGACATGCTCACGCACACGCTCACGGAAGCCGGTCGGTTAGGCATGGGCGTGGACATGGCGCAGGCTTCCGGCTGGCCGTTCGGCGGGCCGTGGGTGACGCAGGAAGACGCCTGCAAATACGTGGCCTCGCAAACCTACTCGCTCAAAGGCGGCGAGCAGCTGAAGGAGCCGGTGCGCTTCGTGCAGCAGCCCATCCTGCGCGTTATCGGTCCGCGGGTTGACATCAAGCAGCTAGTAGAACCGATTACCAAGAACCCGGATTTGCAGCTCCGCGCCTTCGACCAGGTGCGCTTCGAGAAGCCGCTGCCGTTGCAGGCTCTGATGGCGTACTCCGATAAGGGCCAGACGCTAGACCTAACCAGCAAAGTAGCCTCCGATGGCAAACTGAACTGGACTGCCCCGGCCGGTAACTGGACGCTTTACGGCGTGTTCCAAGGCTGGCATGGCAAGATGGTGGAGCGCGCTGGTCCTGGTGGGGAAGGCGACGTTATCGACCACTTTTCGAAAACCGCCACCGACAACTACCTACGTTATTTCGACCAGGCCTTCAAAGGCCGCGACGTGAAACCCATCCGGGCGTTTTTCAACGACTCCTATGAGGTAGACGACGCCCAAGGCGAGAGCAACTGGACGCCGCAGCTGTTTGCCGAGTTTCAGAAGCGCCACGCCTATGATTTACGCCAGCACTTGCCGGCGTTGTTTGGCAAGGCGTCCGAGGACGAAAACAAGCGCGTGCTCTCAGACTACCGGGAAACCATTTCCGAACTGCTGCTCGAAAACTACACCAAGACGTGGGCCACGTGGGCGAAAACGCATGATGCGTTGATCCGCAATCAAGCCCACGGTTCGCCGGCTAACATCCTGGATTTATACGCCGCCACCGACATTCCCGAGACGGAAGGCCAAGACTTGGTGCGCATCAAATTTGCTTCTTCGGCGGCGCACGTAACGGGCAAGCCGCTCACCTCGGCAGAGACAGCCACGTGGGAAAACGAGCATTTCCTGACCAAGCTGAGCGACGCAAAAAAGGCCTTGGACCGGATGCTGCTCGGCGGTGTCAACCACACGTTCTACCACGGCACCAATTACTCGCCGCAAGCCGCCGCGTGGCCCGGCTGGATTTTCTACGCGGCTGTGCATTTCAACCCCAACAACTCGTTCTGGCCCGATTTCGGCCAACTCAACAAGTACGTAGCGCACTGCCAGTCGTTTATGCAAGCCGGTAGGCCAGCCAACGATGTGCTGGTGTACTTGCCCATGTACGATGCTTACGTGCGGCCCGGCAAGGTGCTCTTGCAGCATTTCGACGGCATCGACCACGGCTTCAAAGGCATGCCCATTGAAGAAACCAGCGCCACTCTCCTCAAGCGCGGCTATGGCTTCGACTACATTTCCGACAAGCAATTGCTAGATGTGAAAGGTGTGGGTAGCACGCTGCAAACCGGCGGCGCTACCTACCGCACCGTTCTGGTCCCCAACGCCAGCCTGATGCCGCTGCCTACTCTACAGCAACTCATGAAGCTGGCGCAAGGCGGTGCCACCATCGTGATGGAAGACCAACTGCCCGCCGACGTGCCCGGCCTCGGCAGCCTCGACAGCCGCCGCAGCGCGTTTCGCAAGCTGCTGGCCCAAATCAAGCTGGCCCCCGGCAAGCAAGCCGACGTACAGCAGGCACAAGTGGGCAAAGGCCGCATCTTAATTGGTAAAGACGTGGACCAGCTGCTGACGCAAGCAGGGGTGAAGCGCGAAAAAATGGTGGATACGGGCTTGCAATTCGAGCGCCGCCGCCACGCCAAAGGACACTACTACTTCGTAGCCAATTGGAGCGACAAAGCCATCGACGGTTGGTTGCCGCTGCAAACCGCCGCCAAATCAGTAGCCCTCTACAACCCCATGACCGAAAAGCTCGGTATGGCCTCTACGCGGACCGCTGCGGAGGGAATGCCGGAAGTGTATGTACAGTTGGCTCCTGGCGAATCGTGCATCCTGGAAACCAACGAAGCCGGCACCACCGGCCCGGCTTACGCCTACGTGAAGCCAGCCGGTGCCCCGCAGCCCATCAACGGCACCTGGAAAGTTGCCTTCGTATCGGGTGGACCGACGCTGCCGGCGCCGTTACAAACGCAGAAGCTGGACTCCTGGACCACCATGGCCGGGGAAGCGGGCCAGAAGTTCTCGGGCACGGCTACCTATACCACGTCGTTCCCCGCGCCACAAGGCAGCGGCAGCGGCTGGCTGCTCGACCTTGGCCGCGTGGCGCAGAGTGCCCGCGTGCAACTCAACGGCAAAGAGCTCGGCACGCTCATCGGGCCAGTCTACCAGGTGTACGTGCCGAAAGAGCAACTGCAAGCCACCAATAACCTGACCGTCACGGTTAGCAACGGCATGGCTAACCGCATCATCGACATGGACAAGAACCACGTCGAGTACAAGAAATTCTATAACGTAAACGTAGCCGCCCGGCTCAAGGAAAACCGCAACCCCGAAGGTCTGTTCACCGCCGAAAAATGGACGCCACAGGAATCAGGCCTGCTAGGCCCCGTAACTCTAACGCCCACAGCCTCCGCCACGCAGCCCCGAAAGTGCAGTGATGGATAATTCACCGCTTATTCTCAAGCCCGTCATGCTGAGCGGAGTCGAAGCATCTCGCGTGCTGATACCAGAGTAGTATCACAACGTCAGCACGCGAGATGCTTCGGCAAGCTCAGCATGACGGGCTTAGGAATTGCTAAAGAGTAGCTTTCCTAAGAATTCTATGCTTTCTCTACCGAAAACTCCGTCCACTAATTCTCACACAACCATATGGAAGAAATAGCCTTTACCATGCAACTCAAACCCGGCAACGTGGCCGAATACCAACGGCGGCACGATGAAATCTGGCCGGAACTGTCGGAGGCGTTGGAAAAAGCTGGTATTCGAGATTATTCCATCTACCTCGCTCCGGAAAGCGGCACCCTGTTCGCCGTGCAAAAGCGCACCCCCGACCACACCGCCGACCAATTGCCAGGTCTACCCATCATGAAACGCTGGTGGGATTACATGGCCGATTTGATGGATACCAACCCCGACAATTCTCCTGTGGCAAAACCCTTGCAGCGAGTGTTCCACATGGACTAACAACTGCCGGCTAACCACTAACCAGCTAAAGCTAGAAAACTAGTTTTTTTCTTTAGCTCAGCAGCGGTTAGAACTATCCACAGGAACGTCATGCTGAGCGGAGTCGAAGCATCTCGCGTGCTGACACCAGAGTAGTATTCTAACCTCAGCTGCGCTCAGCATGACGGGTAGTGTAGCAATGTCAATCCTGCACAAGTAGGGTAGAATGATATGGTTCTACTCGACAACACTGCTTCAAAACGTCATTTTCTAGAATTGAAATTCTTGGAAAATTTTTCCTTTTAACAGGAGGGTGCGAGACAGTTCCGCGGAAGTAATTAGGCAGCTTTGGAATGTGAGTGAAGTACTTTTTGACTGACGCGTGGTGGAACCGGGAATTGCGGCCGTGGGAATCCGTCTTGCCCAACCCCGCCACGCGTCACGTCAACTACACGGAAGCCATGCTGCCCGAGCATTGGAAAAAGAGGCTAGCTAAGGAAGAGCTTACCGATCAACGGCGGCAAAGCGTGCAACATAGCCACGCCAAAAACTATAGCATCAAAGGCTTCAATAGCACAGTCCAACGTTAGGAGCCGATAACTGCGCAGAACAGCGCCAATATGAATTTTAAAGTGAAGTGAAGAATAAGGCTAGAGAAGCGGCTTCCATATGGAAGCCGCTTCTTTTTTGCGCCAGCTGCCGGTCACAGTCAGCCTACCATGCCCACACCCGCGTGCCTACAAAGCCGTGCACGAGCAACCAACCAGCCAGATAGGCAAGGCCGAAAGTGGTAAAGGCAAGCAGGCGCTTCGTCCAAGGGTTGCCAAGGCCTTTCCAGTGCCGAAGCAGAAGCACAATTTCCACCGCTACCAACACACCAAAAAGCATAGCGCCCACGAAAATGGTGAGCGTGGTTAGATTGACGGAGGCAAAGGCAAAAAAGTCTTGGTCCGGCTGCAACAACAGTTTCAGGGCTGCCGCCAGGGCCAGCGTAGCCGCGACGGGCAGTAGATGCAGGAACAATAGCCTACGCGGCAGTTTACCGCGCAACACCCGAATCAGCCCCAAGAGTCCAACGAACACCGATGCAGCTAGTGCAAGTACGCTCAGTGCCAGCAACGCTTGTTGCACCCGGACCCAAGCCAAAGAGGCAGGTTGGTAGTAAGTGTCATCAATAATTACTGTTTGCACACCCGCAGCATCAGTGCCCATCACCACGGTGGGCACCGCTTGGTGCATACTGCGAAACAAGTGCGGGCCTTCCGCTACCAACGTATCGGGGCCGCCTCGGCCGTGTAGCGCCAGTTGGTTGCCAGACCGCTGCAAACTGATGCCTTGCGTGAGGCGCTCGATAGGGGAGAATCGCTCGTGCGTGGAGTTGCCAGGCTGGTAGTAGCCGCTGTAGGTTTCCAACGTGGTTGGTGCGGGTACCATGGCTGGTCGGCGCGGCGGCTCTGGCAGATTTCGGGTCACAAAATCAGCTACTAACCGTTCGATACGGCCTCCGTTGTAACCGCCGTTGAGGGCCAGCGCAAAGCCAATGCCGAGCTGACGGTTGTACTGAAAAGTGGCATTGGTGCCCACCAACGCGCCACTGTGGCCCTGAAACGACGCCTTGGGCAATTGGAACGTATGGTTGCCTAAGCCGTAACCGGAGCGCAGGCCGAGACGGGAAGCCAACGTGCTGTGCACCGTTTCCATTTCTTGCAAGTAAAAAGCGGGCAGCCAAGGTGTGTTGTCAAGCTGCCAGTCGTTGAGGTAGAAACGGAGGAATCGGGCCATATCGTCGGCTGTAGAGGTAAGGGCACCGTCGGCTCCATTGCCTTGCAACTCGAAAAACGGTACGGGTATGGCTCTGCCATCCTGCATCAGGTAGCCTTGTGCCTGCTTATTTGACGCCTCTATGTGCCGCGCAAAGCTGGAATGGCGCATACCGAGTGGCTGCAATACGTGGCGGGCTAGGTATTGGTCCCAAGGCTCCCCCGACAGCTTTTCTATCAGGTAGCCAAGCACGATGTAGTCCGCGTTGGAGTAGGCCATCCGCTCACCGGGCCGCCAGCGCGAAACCAACTGCGTCTGATAGAGCTTCACTGCTTTCAGCCCCTTTAACTCAGGGCCGGAAACACGAAACGTCTTGTTCAAATACACATCATCGAAACCGGCCGTGTGTTCCAGCAAGTGCACTACCTGCACCGGGGCAATAGCTTCCCACTGGTTCACAACGCCTATTTCCGGGGCTATGACGCTGAGTTTATCGGAGAGATGCAGCTTGCCTTCGTGCAGGAGGTGAAGGATGCCTAGCGCTGTGAAGTTCTTGGTGACTGAGCCCATGCGAAACCGGGTTGCGCGGGTCACCTTGGCTTGCGTTTGCAGATTGGCGTAGCCAAAGCCTCCGGCAAACAGCACCGAGTCTTTGGTGACAATAGTTAGCATCAGCCCCGGAATTCGTTCCTGTTGCATTACCACCTCAATGCGCTCTAGTAGTTCCGGCAGGCTTCGAGGTGATGCTTCATTGGGTTGCGGGGTTTGGGCTGCCACCGGCAGGCAAACGCCAAGTAGCAGCAAGAGCAACAGGTGTTTCATAGGAATTGGCGGAGAACAGTAAAGGCAGTGTCAAGCGCTGTGGGCTGGTGCTTAGCCAACTGCGCCACTTGCTGGCGCAAGGTGCGCTTGCTTCTCTGCCCTGCAGACCGCTAATCCGCCAACAGGTCTGTTCTCACCGCCAACTCGCTTGTAGGTTGGTTTGCAGTAGCCTAGTTGGTAGCCGTTCAACTCAGCGCATTGATTTGGTAGTGGCGGGGAGTTTTGGGGTGTTGGCGGGAGTAGAGGCCACCGTGTACGCCGATTTTCCTAGTTTACTTGTCGAAGCCGCTACTCAGTTCGCTTGCCCATGATGCGTCGTCGTCTCCTGCTCAACCATCTAGTTTTTTGGACGCTGTTTGTGAGCGTATCGGTGGTCTTTGACACCATTGCCCGCAATCAGGGCGCCTTCAGCTTGCCGCTGTACTTACGGCAGTTCACCGACTTGTTTAGCATCGTGAAACAAGGACGGGTACTGTTCACCTTTTACCTCAGCCTGTGGGTGCTCACCCGCTTCTTTTACCCGCGGCAGTTAGGTGTTATCTTCCTTCAGGTTCTGCTGCTCGGGGTTTTTGACTCTGTTCTTGGCTACATGTTGGAACAGAAAATAATAGGCCCACTAACCGGCCAGTGGTTCAGCCCACCGGGTACCCCCATTCTTGGGTTCACTCTCCGCGACCTTACCACGAGTTGCCTCTACGTACTGCTAGCTTTCCTCTTCAAGCACCTGCGTGACCATTTCCGCACCGAGGCCCTGCAACATGAGAAAAACGCCATCGAGCTAGCCTACCTGAAGTCACAACTCAACCCGCACTTCCTCTTCAACACGCTCAACAACCTCTACGGCCTAGCTCTCACCGAGCCCGAGCGCACGCCTGATGTGGTGCTAAAGCTCTCGGAACTAATGCGCTACGTGCTCTACGAAAGCAACGAAACTTACGTGTCGTTGCCACAGGAAATAGAATATTTAAGCAGCTACATCAGCTTAGAGAAGCTGCGGCACGAAGGTCAGGTTTACGTAGATTTCACGGTGGCCGGGCCAGTAGATGGGCAGCGGATTGCGCCCTTGTTGCTAATCAGTTTCGTGGAAAACGCTTTCAAGCATGGGGCCGTTACCAATGCCGATTGTCCGATTACCTTGCATTTGTCGGTCGTTGGCAGCCAGCTTACCTTCACGACGCGCAACCAAATCGTGCGCAAAAACAAAGACCAAGTGGGTGGCATTGGCTTGGCCAGCGTGCGGCGACGGCTGGCACTACTTTATCCGGGCCAGCACCGGCTGGCAGTCAACCAAGAGCACGATGTGTTTGAATGCGCCCTACAACTCGATACGCACGTTCTTCAACCCGTTTCCTAACCCGACCACCATGCGCCTCAACGTGTATGCTATCGACGACGAGCCTCTGGCGCTGCGCGTCATCACCACGCATGTCAAGCAGTTGCCGTTTCTGCACCTAGTAGGCATCACCACCGATCCGGTGGCCGGATTGCTGCGGGTGAAGCAAGGCGACATCGACCTCGTATTCCTGGACATCCAAATGGCCCAACTTACCGGGCTGCAATTCCTGCAACTCCTCGGCGACCAGTGTCGCGTCATCCTCACCACCGCCTACGCCCACTACGCCCTCGATGGCTACGAGTATGCCGTGGCCGACTACCTGCTCAAACCCATTTCTTTTGAGCGGTTTCTGAAGGCCGTACAGCGCATACATAAGCAACTAGAGCAGCTAGCCGAGCAACCCTCAACTCCCATACCAGCCGTGCAACCGAAGTGCCTGTTCGTGAAAACCGACCAACGGCTCGTCAAGGTTGACTATGATGCTATCCTCTACATCGAAGGCGGCAAAGACTACACCACTATCGTCACCACCACCGAAAAGCTGCTTACCGTCAGCAGTCTAACGCACCTTGCCGACAGCCTGCCCCATCCGCAGTTTCTACGCGTGCACAAATCCTATATCGTGGCCCTCGACAAAATCTCGGTAGTAGAACGCCAGCGCATCTACTTAGATAAAGCCATAATCCCCATTGGAGACACCTACCGCGCCGCCTTCGCCAAAGTCGTAGCCGGCTAGCAGCATTTGGCGTAGTACAAGTCACGTTAAGTCTACCAAATCATCCTACCCTAAAATTGCGCTAGATTATAACTAGGTCTCAAAGCTAGTTCTCATATGAGGGTTTAGGGGGATGCTGGTAGAGCTGTCCATAAGAACGTCATGCTTCGGCTCCGCTCAGCATGACAGTTACTTGGGTATATAATCCTCTACAAGGCGAAACACACCAGCACTGCCAGTGCTGCTATATGCGCTAAAGCGTAACATTCTAATACAGCAGCACTACCAAACTGCGTGCGCCGTGTGCGCCAATTACCAAGGACTGCTCGATATCTGCCGTCTTGGACGGGCCGGCTACAAAGGCTCCGTAGCCACCGGTAGAAGGCAACTGTGCATAAGCTTGGTGCATGGTCGCTACGATGCGGCGGTGGTCAAGCACTAGCACCAGGTGTTGGGTGATGGTGGGTAGAGCACGGTGCAGCATATTGGCCTCTGGCAGCCAGATACAGCCGTTTTCTGCCACGCCCATTTCACCAGGCAACACCGCTAAGTCAACATCGGCCAAAACTTCCGTGGACGTTAATGCATCCACGGGCACGGTGCCTGGAAATAGGGGAGAGGCCGAAAGCCGAGACTCTGGATACAACTGCTTCAATACCGGCTGCAACTGCTCGGGCCCATCGATCCAGACCACTTGGCCGCCGATGCTAGTCAAAACTTGCGTGAACCGCTCGGTGGAATCGTCGCCGCCGAAGTCGGGGACGATGGGCAGAGGTTTTTCGTCGGGTTTGTTGGCGCGGGCGGCGGCCAGGATTTTTTCGCGTGAACTGCTCATGCGGTAGTATTGGCCTGTTGTTGATACCACTCGCGGAAGCTTTGCTTGGGCGGGGTTGGTAGTTCCCGGGCCACAGCCCATACGTTGAAGTGCCGGGCGTGGGTAAGGCTGTAGGGAAGGTACTTAATGCCGTGTCGGGCCAGCTTGCCGCCCACCCCAAACGCCTTCGGACTAGTCAGTAAGCGCCCCATGAGCTTCATGCTCCACTTTTTGGAAGCCGGTATTTCGTTGGCTTCGCCGAGCACTTGCCGCCACTTGTAGAGCTGCGTGTGAATGTCAATTTTGACAGGACACACGTCGGAGCAAGAGCCGCACAGGGTGGAAGCGAACGGCAACGAGCTGTGCTTCTTCATGTCGATGTTCGGCGACAGAATGGCCCCGATGGGGCCGGGCACGGTAAAGTCGTAGGAGTGGCCGCCGCTGCGCCGGTACACCGGGCAGGTGTTCATGCACGCGCCGCACCGAATACACTTCAGCGAAGCCCGAAAATCGGGCCGGCCGAGTTGCTTGGTGCGCCCGTTGTCCACGATGACGATGTGCATCTCCTTGCCGGCTGCGGGCTTGGTGTAGTGCGAGGTGTAAGTGGTAACGGGCTGACCCGTAGCGCTACGAGCCAGCAGGCGCGTAAACACTGCCAAGTCGGAAAGCCGCGGAATCAGCTTCTCGATGCCCATGGCCGCAATGTGCACGTGCGCCAGATTCACGCCCAAGTCGGCGTTGCCTTCGTTGGTGCATACCACCACGCCACCCGTTTCGGCCACCGCAAAGTTGACGCCCGAAATAGCTACTTCCGCCGCCAAAAACCGGGCGCGCAGGTGCTGACGAGCGGCTTCGGTAAGAACCTGCGGATCTACTTCGCCTTTAGCCGTGCCGAGGTGCTTAAAGAACGTCTCGCCGACATCTTCCTTCTTCAAGTGAATAGCGGGCAGCACCAAGTGGCTCGGCGCTTCATCGCGCAGCTGAATGATACGCTCGCCCAAGTCGGTATCTACCACCTCGATGCCGTTGCTTAGCAGATGCGGGTTCAGGTGGCATTCCTCGGTCAGCATCGACTTGCTCTTCACTACCCGCGTGGCGTTGTGCTGCCGAATGATGTCGAGGATGATGGCATTGTGCTCGGCAGCATCGGCGGCCCAATGGATGTGCACGCCGTTGCGCTTGGCTTGCTCCTCGAACTGTTCGAGGTAGGTATCCAGCTTGCTCAGTGTGTGGTCTTTGATTTGAGAGGCTAGCTCGCGCAGGTCCTGAAACTCAGGCACGGCGTACACGGCTTTGTCGCGCTTGGCGCGCACAAACCAAAGGGTTTCGTCGTGCCAAGTGGTACGGTCAGCATCGCCAACAAATTTGGCGGCCCGGGTGGCGTGGTTCATGAGAGGGTGCCGTTAAGTATTTCGGCGGCGTGCAGTACGCGCATCGGCAACTGCCGACGCCGCACAATGCCTTCTAGGTGCATCAGGCACGACATGTCACCGCCGGTGAGGACGGTGGTGCCGTTGCGTTCGTGGTCGGCCACTCGGTCTTGGCCCATGCGGGCCGAAATAGCGGCTTCCGATACGCAAAACGTGCCGCCAAAACCGCAGCATTCGTCGTTGCGGTCGAGTTCCGTTAGCTCGATGCCATTGAGCGAGCCGAGCAGCCGGCGTAGCTGCCCGTCGCGCACCGGCGTTATCTCCGATTCGTTGGCTTGGTGCAAGCCGCGTTGGCCGTGGCAGCTTAGGTGCAAGCCCACGCGGTGCGGAAACGTGCCGGGTATTTCCGTCACGCCGAGCACGGTGGTAATGAAATCAATTAGGTCGTAGGCGGACGTGCGCACCTGCTGCACAGCAGGAGTTTGCTCTAGCTTGTCGAAGTGCTTGCGCACATGGTACACACAGCTACCTGAGGGCGCTACCACGTAGTCGTAATCGGAAAAGGTATCGACGTAGTGCCGGTAAATAGGCAGCGCATCTTTCTCGCAGCCGCTGTTGGCTAGCGGCTGCCCGCAGCACGTTTGCGCAGCCGGAAATTCTGCCTTCACGCCCAGTTTCTCCAAGAGCTGCAACGACGCAATACCTACCTGCGGGTAGAATTGGTCGACGTAGCACGGTACGAATAAGGCGACTTTCATTTGTAATGGGTAACAGGTAAAGAGGTAACAGAAAACACGAGAAAACGATTATGCTGAGCTTCCACCTAGCATACTCGCATCATAAGAACGTCATGCTGAGCTTGCCGAAGCATCTCGCGTGCTGAGGTTGAATTAGTACTCCAAAGTCAGCACGCGAGATGCTTCGGCTTCGCTCAGCATGACGGGCTAGTTTGGCAGCGATGCAAGCGAAATGCTTCAATAAATACAGCAAGACGTTCTTTTACTATCCTGCAATCAGCAATTATCACGTAAACAGCAACTGAGTTTTCTTCCAAGCTTCGCCTTGCTCTAGGTGTACTAGGGCGCCAAGGGCAGTAGCTTGTGGTACTTCCAAGGTCCGGATTTCGGCACCGGGGAAGTTCCAGCTTAGGGTTTGCATGAACAACGGGTTGCGCGCAAAACCACCATCGACGTAGATGATTTTCTCGCCCTGCCACACCAAGTGAATGGATTCGAGCAGCAGGTTGATGAGGCCGTGCATGAGGTGCTGGTACGCATCGGAAGCGGTGCGGAAGCCGGTGATGTCCCACTCGGCGGCGGGCCGGTCGGGGAAGGGGCCGGTACCGGCCATGCAGGCCGGCTGGAAGCTGGCCGAGGCTTCATCGTAGGGGCGGGCCAATACCAATGAGCGGTAGAAGTCCGGTTTCACGTGGAAGTGCTTGGCAATGCGGTCCACCTGGTAGTCGTGCTCCCGGCCCAAGAACACGCGGGCGGCGCGCATGGGCTGGCCGCCGGGCGTGAGGAAGCTTAGACTATCGCGCTTTAGTAACTCCGGGGTGAGGGGCTGGCTGTTGAACGGGTTGATGGTTACCGACCACGTGCCCGTCGAAACCAAGACAAACGGTTCGTCGGTTTCGGCTAGGTAGGGCATCACCGCGGCAGAGCTGTCGTGCAAGCCCACGCCGACCATGATACCATCGACCACCGACGCAATAGAATCCTTAGTGAGCGGCGCTAGCTTTTCCTCGATACCCTCACGGCGCACCCAATCGTGATACTGTCCCCGCTCGAAATCCCACAGGTTGGTGTGGCAGCCCACCGACGTATAGTCACTGAACTTCTCGCCCGAAATCAGATACGATAGGTACTGCGGCAAATGCAACGACGTGTGAATGCGCGCGAACAACTCGGGCTTGGTGTGTTTCAGCCAATACAGCTGCATTCCCGAGTTAAGCATGCCGAGTTGCGGCGAGCAGGTTTCGGCGGCGAAGTCTTCGGGCGCTTGGCCTAGCATCGAGTAGAAGCGCTGCATCACTTCCTCCGGCATCGGCTTGAGGTAGTTGTAGAGCGGCAACATCGGCTGGCCCTCAGCATCGAGGTGCACAAAGCTGGCGCCGTACGCCGTGAAGTTGACGCCCTTCACCGTGTAGTGCGGGTGGTGGCGTAACTGCTGCCAGTGGTCTTGCACCCACTGCGTTAGGCGGGGCAGGTGGTCACACACAAACCCATCGTCGTCGATGGAATCGGTGCAGATGTGCTGGTTTTCGTCGATAATCTGCCGGTCCTCATCAAAGAGAATCAGTTTCTTATTGGTTTTGCCAATGTCGAATACCGCGTAGATAGATTTTTTCATCGTCGGGCTGAGGTTAGGGCTACCAACTCGGGGCGGCGCATTGGGTCTACAACGCGCCGCCCGAAGCCAGCTGCTTGATTACAAACCAGTGGACAAGCTGAGTTTACCGCGCTGCTGAATCAGCTGCTCGCGGATACCGGCGGCGCGGTACGCGGCTACGGGCTTCAGTGCCCCACCGGCCCGGCGATACGCCTCGGCTACCAGCGGCCGAACGTCCAACAGGAAGGCATCACGCATGATTTCTTCGGCCCGTACTACATCGTTTTTCTCTTGCGCCTCATACAACGCGGTGCGGTCAACGAGCAGCGCTTTGGCGTAGGCACTCAGAATGTTCTCAACCGATTGCAGCAAATCTTCCAGCGGATCTTTCACGTTGTGGCTGGCGTCAATCATGTAAGCCACCGTGGGATTGGTTACGGTTTGGTCGCGGGCGGCGTCTACGAGCTCGTTGAAGATGAGGAAGAGCTGGAACGGCTTGGTGCTGCCGGTCGTCAGGTCGTCGTCGCCATACATCGAGCCGTTGAAATGGAAGCCCCCGAGGCGCCCAAACTGCTGCAAGCGGCCCACAATCTGCTCGATGTTGGTGTTAGGCAAGTGGTGCCCCAAATCTACCAACACGTTGGCATTCTCGCCCAACGATTGGCACAGCGAATAGGAGGTACCCCAATCTGGAATTACCGTGGAGTAGAAATTGGGCTCATAGGGCTTGTACTCGATGAGCATGTTCCAGTCGGAAGGCATGGCCTCGTAGATGGCCGCTAACGACTCCTGCGTGCGCAGATACGCCCGCCGTAAGTGCTGCTGACCGGGGAAGTTGGAGCCATCGGCCAGCCACACCGTTAGGGTTTTAGCGTTCAGGGCCTGCCCGTGGCGGATGCAGTCGATGTTGTGCTGAATGGCCTGCTGCCGAGCCCCGGCTTCGGTGTTGCTCAGCGAGCCAAATTTGTAGGAATAATGCTGGTCTTTCTGGTCTTGGAAGGTGTTGGAGTTCACCGAGTCAATCACCAGTTTCTGCTCGCTAAGCTGCTGTTGCAAGCCCGCAATATCCTGCGGAATATCCCATGGAATGTGCAGCGAAATAGAGTTGGAGGAGCCATTAAGCTGGTGCAGCAAGCCTACGTCGTTGATTTTCTCTTCTAAGTTGCGAGGCTCGCCGCCCAACGGAAACCGCCCAAACCGCGTGCCGCCCGTACCAAGCGCCCAACTCGGAATAGCCACCTGAAAATCTATGAGCTGCTGCACTACTTGCCCCGCATCCACCTGACGGCGCGCCAGCAGATCGGTCAGGAAATTGAACTGCAACTGATGTTCTTCCAGCAACGGCTGGTTGAGGTCTTGAATGCGGGATTCGGAAAGCATAAAGGTCGAGGTTTGGGAGGCAAGGTTCTCTGGTTGGCTACAAACCGGCCAGTTCGTTTCCCCTCCAAGTGGTGGAAGCTTTATTGATACAAGCAAATTAGTTGGGCAACCCCTGCCGAACTGTTCTGAACTCTCCTGTCTATCGTGTTTTTTCTGGCAGTAATACCAAAGCTATTCCGGTTGAACAAGGTCGCGGGCGAGAAGCACACGCTTACTGGCTCTGGTTCGCGGTACAGACATTTCGTCGCCTGAGGGTGGTCTGGAGGTTGTAACCTAGTACAATGCAGTAGATAGCGATGTAAGCAAAAACTCTGCTTCGCAACCCTCGAAACCATAGACACCGGTCAGGGGGTATCGGTTGTTCTGGTGGGTCGCCAAGCAGAGCTTCGCGGTGCGTATCAAACTTGCTGCGTAAGCCCCAACTGAGCTTACCGGTGAAACTGCTTACAACGACCCGCGGCGGATCGTGTAAAATGGATTCTTCACTTTTACGCGCTGCTTATCGAGTAGGAGCGTAGCGGCGGTGCGGCCCATCGCCTCGAAATCGGTGGTGATAACCGTCATGTTCAGTAGCTCTTTCAGCGGAGTTTCGTTGAACGAGATGATGCCCACTTCACGGCCCAGCAAGTAGCTGGTTTGCCGCATCTTCTTAACCAGTTCCACGAGGTCGGTTTCACGGATAACCACGTAGGCCGTACCTACTTGCAGTACTTCGTTCATGGCATTTTCCACCACCGCAAACGTCTTGTTGTGCAGCAAGCAGAACGAACGGAAACCCCACGGCAGCTCCTCGGGGTGGTTGGCGTCGCTAGGCAGAATCAGCACCAAGCGCGAGTACTTTTCCAGCAGATCAGCCGCGTTTTCCAGCGCGTTGAAAATGTCTTTATCGAAGTCCTGGAACACGCGCAGGCAGTCGTGCTTTAGCTCCGGAATATCCTTGTCGAGCAATACCAATTCCTGCGAGGGAATCCTGTTCAGAATGTTTTGATACGTGGCTTTCTCGGTGTCCAGGGTGAAGTGGGGCATCACCACGTAGTAGTTGTATTTGCCTAGGCTCTTCTCGATGATTTCCTCGAACAAATGCACGTTGTAGTGGTGAATTTGGAGGTCCACCGTGGCCTCTTCGCCCAGGGCTTCCAGGAAAGCGTAGTAGATGATCTTCTTATAGGAGCTCAGTTTATTGAATACGAGCAGAATCTTGAGTTTGGTGGTGTCGTTGGCCTGCACATAGTAGCCCTTGCCCTGCACCGACGTAATAAAGCCTCGCTCGCGCAATTCGCGGTAGGCTTTCTCTACGGTGTCGCGGGCAATGTAGTATTCCACGCTCAATTCACTGATAGAAGGAAGCTGGTCGCCATTTTTTAGCAAACCCCGCTCGATATCCGTAATTACCGACTGTACGATCTGCTTATACTTCGGCGTTTTGTCTTGAGGCTTTAGTTGAAGTTTATAAAAATCAGGGGCAACCATCAACTCGCGAGGTTCGGCCAGACCGATACTCGGGTTTCGGTCGCGGGAGGCAGATTTGTAGATCATGGTGGAGGAAGAAATAGGTGGGAATTTACGGAGCGGGGTACTCTGAATCAGAAACTTAATCAGGGATTATCTAGTACGCAATCGATTGTATGATTAAGGGTCTGGTGCATGAACCGTGCCTTGAACTTGCAGCCTTTCCGAGTATAAAATGGAAGGCGGGAAAACTCCAAGTGGTTGAAAATACTGAAAAAAGCTCGCTTTAATAGCTGTAAAGACAATTTTTCCTGGTAAAAATCATCGGGAACGTTGCCGGAACGCTCACTTAAGGCGCACTCGGCAGCCGATACTCCGGAAAAGCAAAAGACCTGACGAGTTGATTTTGCGATCAACCCATCAGGTCTTCTATTTGGTAATATTCGTATGTCTGGCTTCGGTAGCTTCTAGTTGAGTTAGCCGAAGCCGCTCAAACTAAGTTGCTTATGAAACCAAGCAACGCTTAGCGCACGAAGGCCATGGCCACGCCGCCATCCACGTTGAGCACGTTGCCGGTGCTCTTGCTCAGCGAACCATCCACAAACACGCGCACGGCCTTGGCAATGTCCTCTGCCAACAACTCCTCGCCGAGCAAGGTGCGCTTGGCATAGTGAGCGGGCAGTTCTTCCACCGAGATACCGTAGGCTTTGGCCCGGCCCGCAGCCCACTCGCCTTCCCAAATCTTGGAGCCGCGCAGTACGGCATCGGGGTTGACGGTGTTGACGCGGATCTTGTCGGCCCCGAGCTCGGCGGCCAGCAAGCGGCTCATGTGCAGCTGCGCTGCCTTGGCCGTGCCGTACGCCACGTTGTTGGGGCCTGCCACCAAACCGTTCTTGCTGGCAATGTTGACGATGTCGCCACCTAGGGCCTGCTGGCGTAAAATCTCCACCGCCGCCTGGCTCACCAGAAACTGGCCTTTCACCAACACATCATTGAGAATGTCCCAATCCGCCTGCGTGGTGTCAGCCAGCGGTTTGGAAATCGACAGGCCCGCGCAGTTAACAATGATGTCAACGCCGCCAAATTGCAGAACACTCTGGCGCAACGACTCGGCGATACTGTCGGCATCGGTCACGTTGATGGCCGCGCTCAGGGCGCTGTCCTTACCAAACTTCTTGCGCAGCTCGTCTTGCGTTTCTTCCAGTCGGTCGCGGTCTACGGCTACTACGCAGGCGCCGAACTTGAGCAGCTCCTCGCAGATGGCTTTGCCGATGCCGCCGGTGCCGCCCGTCACGTAGGCCACCTTGCCGGAAAGGGCTTTGGGTGGCGCCATGCGCTGAAGCTTAGCTTCTTCCAGCAACCAGTACTCGATGTTGAAGGCTTCTTGCTCGGCGAGGCCCGTGTATTCGCTCACGGCCTCCGCGCCCTTCATCACGTTGATGGCGTTGGTATAGAACTCGGCGGCTACGCGGGCGGTCTGCTTGTCTTTGGCGAAGGCGAACATGCCCACGCCGGGCCACAGGATAATAACCGGGTTAGCGTCGCGTATGGCCGGCGAGTTGGCGTGCTTGCTACGCTCGTAGTACGCCGCGTAGTCCTGGCGGTAAGCTGCAAACTGGCCTTCCAAATAGGTTTTAACACTGGCCGCGTCGCCCTGCATTACGTCGGCGTCGAGGACGAGCGGACGGATCTTGGTACGTAGGAAGTGGTCGGGACAGGAGGTGCCTTTCTGCGCCAAACGAGGCAGGTCGTTGGAATTAACGAACTCCAGTACGCGGGCGTCGTCGGTGTAGTGGCCGAGCATGCGACGCTGACTGCTTGCTAGGCCGCGCAGTACGGGCATCACGGCAGCGGCTTGCTGGCGCCGCTGCGTGGCATCCAGGGTCTGCTCGCGCTTCACGCCGCCGAATACGGGACCTTTCTTGCCGTAATTGGCTTCGAGGTAGGTAGCGGCTTGCTCAATTACTTCTAAGGTGTTGAGGTAGCAAGCGTAGCTGGTTTCGCCCCACGTGAAGAGGCCGTGGCCACCGAGGATGACGCCGCGCAGGTGCGGGTTGTCGGCCACAATTTTCTCGAGCTGTAAGCCCAAATCGAAGCCCGGCTTCTGCCACGGCAACCAGCCCATGGTGTCGCCCCAAATCTCGTGCATGATCTGCTCGCCATCTTTGCTGGCGGCAATAGCAATAAGGGCATCGGGGTGCAAGTGGTCGATGTGCTTGAAGGGCAACAAACCGTGCAGCGGCGTATCAATAGAAGGCGTGGCGCACTTCGGGTCGAAGAGGCAGTACTCAAACAAGCCTACCATTTCGTCTTCGTGGGCAAGGCCGCGGTAGCGGTTCTTGAGCTGGTGCAGCTTTTCAACGTAGAGGTTGGCGCAGCCGGCCTTTGTTAACGTACCGATGTCGCCCCCCGAGCCCTTCACCCACATCACTTCGGCGGCTTCGCCCGTGACAGGGTTTGTTTCCTGGATTTTGCAGGAGGTGTTGCCCCCGGCATAGTTGGTCAGGCGCAGATCCGCGCCGAGCAGGTTAGAGCGGTACAGGAACAGGGCGACTTCGTCGCCGCTCAACTCCAGCGCCTTCGCCTCGTCCCACAAATAGCTGACGTGCTGAAAGGTTAGCGTTTTTTCCATAGTGATGCTTCTGTGAAGTTGCCAGAAAACAGTAAGAGTATGCTTTTCATCAAAGTACGCTGATTGGCGAAGGGCGAAACTCCTGCACTCTCCTGTTCAAGGGTAAATTATTTATTATATCTGGTACTTTGCCTGCACAAGAAAGAAACTTTCCAGGCTGCTCAGGAGAGCACAGGACTGTTTGTAGCAGTATATAAAGCAGGTTTGGTAAAAATCTCACACTATGGCAGTTATTTGGGGAGTCATTTTTCACGCACTGGGGGCTTTGCGTCCGGCAGTTTTTACCTGCCCTACAAGAAAGTAAAAGGGTGGTCTTGGGAAAGCTACTGGCTGGTAGGCGGCATCGTGTCGTGGCTGCTGGTTCCGTGGCTGTTAGGTTTCGTGACCATCCCCAACCTAATGGAAGTGCTGCGTCAAACGGATAACTCCACGCTGTTTTGGGTGTATTTCTGGGGCGTGCTCTGGGGCTTCGGGGGCCTGACCTTTGGGCTGGCTATGCGCTACCTGGGGCTGTCGTTGGGGATGGCCGTCATTATGGGACTTTGCGCCCTAGTCGGCACGCTGGTACCACCCATCTGGGGCGGCACCATGTCGCAGCTGATAAGCACCGCTTCGGGGCAGGTGACGCTGTTTGGCTTGTTTGTGTGCCTAGTAGGTATTCTGATTTGCAGCCGGGCCGGGATTATGAAGGAAAAATCCTTGTCGGCTGAAGAAAAAGGGGAATCGATTGCAGAGTATGATTTGCGGAAGGGGCTGCTGGTGGCCGTGTTTTCGGGCATCATGAGCGCCTGCTTTGCCTTCGGACTGGAGGCCGGTCAGAAAATTGCTGACCTGGCGGTGCAGCAAGGCGCCGACCCGCTTTATAAGAACAACGCCATCTTGGTGGTGATTTTGCTTGGTGGCCTTACGACCAACGCGGTGTGGTGCTTGTATCTCAACCTCAAAAACCGCACGTACACCGATTATATCAACCCTTCGTACCCGGCGCTGCGCAACATTATATTTTGCGCCATGGCGGGCACTCTGTGGTACTTCCAGTTCTTCTTCTATGGCATGGGCGACACCAAGCTAGGCGTCTACCGGTTCTCGGGCTGGACTCTACACATGGCTTTCATTATTGCGTTCAGCTCGATGTGGGGCTTGTACTTGCACGAATGGCGTGGCGCCAATCGCGCCACGATGCGCACTGTAACTGCTGGAATTCTGACGGTGGTGTTATCCACCGTGATAGTGGGATACGGTAACTACTTGGGGTCAGATACGGCAGAAGCTGCGGTGCCAGCTAAAGCAAAGCCATTGACGGAAGTCGCCGCGGAAGCGCAGCAAGCACAATAAGTTTCTATTGGGTGGGTCAATCTGCTAACAGTAAAATCTTTCTGCCAAAAGGATTTTGCTAACAGGATGATTTCAACATGCTTCAGCTTCAGTTAGAGTCTTTAGTGTTTGTGCTAAGCAGTAGATACTAAGTGTAGTTGCTATATATGAACTACAAAAAAGCCCGGTTAAGTACCGGGCTTTTTTTGTAACTATTAATGAAGCCAAATAATTATGGCAAGCAGGTAAGTACGGGAGGGGATGTGTGAAGTGGGATAATACCTTCATGGACTTTTCATAATTCGGCAAGCCATCTGCCTAACCTTCACCTTTACACCGCATGAGAAAGCTATACCACTTAGCTAAAGTAGTACCCTTGCTGGTACTACTTCTCTTTACTCGGTCTTTGTTTGCCCAGTCGCAATCGATTTCCGGTAAAGTCACCACTGCCGATAAAAATGAGCCGTTGCCCGGCGTGACCGTAGTAGTGAAAGGCACTACGATTGGGGCGGGTACGAATGCCGATGGCTCGTTTTCGCTAAGCGTGCCCAACGGCACAGGTACGCTGGTATTTTCTTTCGTAGGCTACATCACGAAAGAGGTGCCTATTGATGGTAAAACCACAATCAATGTGGGCCTCTCCGCTGACAACAAAGCGTTGGAGGAAGTAGTAGTGGTGGGCTACGGCACGCAAAAAGCCGGCAACGTAACGGGCGCCGTCACGGGTATCACGGCCAAGGAGATTGAGGAGCGGCCCGTTAACCGCATTGAGAATGCACTGGTGGGTCAGATGCCCGGTGTGTACGTGCAAACGACCACTGGCGAACCTGGTGCCGATTTACAAATTCGGGTGCGTGGCGCGGCTTCTATCAACGCTTCCAATGATCCGCTGTATGTAGTAGATGGGGTCCCCGTAGAGAATCTACGCGGCATCAACCCAACTGACGTAGCCAATATCGAGGTGTTAAAAGATGCTGCTTCGGCGGCTATCTATGGCTCACGGGGCTCCAACGGCGTAGTCTTAGTAACGACTAAGCGTGGCAAGAAAGGTGCGGCCAAACTGCAGTTCTCGGGTTTCACGGGTGTTCAAATAGCGGAGAGCCGGCTTGATGTGCAGTCGGCGGAAGAATGGATTCAGATGCGCAAGGAGGGAATTGACCTGGACTGGTTGTCACAAAACCCTGCCAACCGAGTGGAAGACTCGCGAGCTACTCGCCTTCAGCGTTTGACAGTGAACGGCACCCCCCCAAGCCAAACCAATATTATTCGCTATACCTACGACCCCAAGTGGGAATATGGCCAGGATAGTTTGGCTTACATCGACTGGCAAGACGCTATTTTCCGCAAGGCAATTATGCAGCAGTACACAGTAGGCGTGTCGGGCGGCACCGATAACGTCAACTACAACATAAACGGCTCGTTTCTGGACCAGAAGGGCATCATCATCGGTAGCAATCTGCAACGTGCTACGCTACGCGCCAACTTCGATGCACAAATTCGCAAGGGCATTAAGCTGTTTATGACGCTGGCCCCAAGTATGGAGTGGAGCAGCCTAGGCCGGGTAGATGGCACGGGTGGGCAGGCCCTGAACGCTGCCCAAATGCCACCTGTAGCTCCCAAAGAAGCCGGGATATATGTGGGAGCTGACCCGTATACCACTTATGCGTGGTCGGGCCGCTACATCAGCCCTGTGGCCGTAATGGAACGGACGCAGGCCAGCGGCACGCGCACCCGCCTCAATGCCAACATGGGCCTGAACTTTGATATCTACAAAGGGCTGCAGCTACAGTTGCTGGGCGCCATGGACAACGGGTACTTCCAAGACCAGCAGTTCTTTCCTACTAACTCCAGCCGCGAATGGTTTGGCGCCCCAGAAGGCTCTTTGAGCCGCTCGCGGTATTACCAAACGTTCAATACGCGCTACCTCTTCCAAAGCGTGATGAACTACACCCGTTCGTTTGGTGATCATCGCCTCGAAGCTATTTTGGGCTACTCCGTAGAGCGTACTCGTTTGGATGAGTCGCAGCAGGAGAACACCCAACTACCCAACGACCTGACGTACCTTTTTGACCGGGCCAACTCCACTACCAGCCAAAATAACATTAGGGCTGGCAAAGAGGCCCTGTTATCGTACTTCACTCGGGCACAATACAACTACAAAGAAAAGTACCTGCTCTCGGCCAGTTTGCGGCGCGATGGATCTTCCAAGTTTGGCGCCAACCGGCCCTTTGGTTATTTTCCAGCTGTTTCGTTAGGCTGGCGCGTATCGAGCGAGAATTTCATGCAAGGCATTACCTTCATCAGCGACCTGAAGGCGCGAGCTAGCTGGGGCGTGACGGGTAACAACCGCATTCCAAACAACTCGCAGTTCGCCACCCTGGGGGTGAGCAACTACTCGCTAAACGGCTCGAGCATTAACGGATATGCCCCGAGTGGTTTCCAGAACGAGGACCTAGGCTGGGAGCAAACAGCTAGCTTCAACTATGGTCTTGACTTTAGCGTGCTGCAAAACCGGCTGCAAGTAACTGCCGACTACTACACGAAAAACACTACTGACCTGCTTTACCAGGTGCCGCTCTCGTCGCTTACCGGTTTCACCCGCACCTACGTCAACATCGGCGAAGTGTACAACCAAGGCGTTGAACTCGGCCTGAACTCGCGCAACTTAGTAGGAGCCTTTGAGTGGGGCACGAGCTTCAACGCCTCTTACAACACGAACCGAGTAGAAAAGCTGGACTACGACAACACGCCCGTGCAAACTGGCAATAGCCCTGGCGGCTTCGTGAGCATCCTGCAAGTGGGGTTGCCCGTCAACTCGTACTTGCTCTACGACGCTATCGGCGTGTACCAAACTCAGGCCGAAGTTGACACCGAACCGAAACTGACCAACACCCGCGTGGGCGACATCAAGTACCGCGACGTAAACGGCGACGGTCAAATCACGGTTGATGACCGCACCATTATGGGTAACCCGACGCCTAAGTTCATCTTTGGCGTTACCAACAACTTCCGATACAAGAATTTTGATTTGACCGTGCTGGTAAATGCGCAGCAGGGAGGCGAATTATATTCGCTCATTGGCCGCTCCATCGACCGACCCGGCATGGGCTACCTCTACAACCACGCCTCTAGCTGGAACAACCGCTGGAAATCTGAGGCTGAGCCCGGCGACGGCAAAACGCCAAGCATCACGGCGCAAAACAGTTCCTTGCTGGATTCGCGCTGGCTCTATAGCTCCGATTATATCCGGGTTAAAAACGTGACTCTGGGCTACACTCTGCCCAAGCATCGGCTTTATTCCGGTGCCCGCATTTACATAGCCTTGGAAAACGCCTACATCTGGCACAACTACACGGGCGGCTTCTCGCCGGAGGCCCTGCAGAATGGCGGCTTCGACAATGGCAGCTATCCGCAGTCCCGCACTTACACTGTCGGGTTCAACCTGTCTTTGTAGTCCGGTCCCACCTCAACTGATAATCCGATGAAAGCCTTTAAATACTTCGTCTACGCTACTTCCCTGAGTATATCTGGGTTGCTAACCGCATCCTGCAAGGAGGATGTGCTCTATATCCCACCCGTCGCCAACAACACGGTAGATGAATTCTACAAAGACGAAAACCAGGTGAACCAAGGCGTAATGGCCATTTACAACGGTTGTCTGTCGTTACCCGAGAACTCCTATTGGTTTTTGGCTGAATTTCGCTCCGACAACGTGGCCGCCGACGTGGCCACCGTGCAGCGGGATTACAGCGACGTAAGCAACTTCAACGCAACTTCACAGACTCCCCAGCTACAAGCTACCTGGACTGACCTGTACGAAATTGTGTACCGGGCCAATGTCTTGCAAGAGCGAATTCAGCCCTTCACCTTTGCCCGCGTCGAGCAGTTCAAGGGGGAAGCCCGATTTTTGCGCGCCTTGGCTTACTTCGACTTGGTACGCTACTGGGGTGCGGTGCCCATCGTCGACAAACCAGTGGGCATTGAAGAGTCGAAAAACGTGCCTCGGTCTCCCGTCGCTGACGTGTATAAGTTTATCGTCGACGACTTAACCTTTGCTGCCGAAAACCTGCCGTCTTCTTACGTTATTACGGTAGGTACTGCCACTGATGCCACCAACAAGGGCCGCGCTACCAAGTGGGCTGCCAAAGCTTTGCTAGGTAAGGTATACCTCACGATGTATGGCTACCCATTGCGCCAAACCAGCGCTCTGCCCTTAGCCAAAAAGGAACTCATGGAGGTATACGCCGCTGCTGGTGCTAACACCTTCTCGGTTGCTCCGAATTTTGCCGACTTATTTAAAGCAGCTAACGACAACAAATACGCCGTTTTCGAGCTGCAGTACATTTCCGGCGGCACCGGCCTGGGCAACCCGATTCCGTGGCAGCAGGGTCAAGTGTTCCCTACGTTTTGGTCGCCCTTTCCTGCATTTGCTGCTGACTTTACGCTGCCTCCAGCTTTGTTCGGCGCCAACTGGCCCAAGATCGACAAGCGCAAGGCTGCAACACTTGATTCAGCTATCCGCAACCCTACCACTGGGGCCATTGTTGCTGGGAGGCCACAGCTAACTAAGTTTCTGGAAAAAGGCATTACGGCGATACAAAACCGGACCGATTACCCCAACAACTTTCCCATCATCCGCTTCGAAGACGTGGTGCTGATGTACGCCGAGGTGCTGAACGAGGAGGCTGGTAGTCCGCCCGCTATGGCTCTCACCCTTATCAACCAGATTCGGAAACGCTCGGGAATATCTGAATATACGGCTGCCTCACCCGAAGCTGCGACGAAAGAGGCCTTCCGGGCTGCCGTGCTGAAAGAGCGCCGCTACGAGTTTATAGCGGAAGGCCAGCGCTGGCACGACCTAGTGCGCACCGGTAATGCTATTTCGGTGATGACAGCCTTCAAGCGTAGCACTACCGGTACCACGGCTACCGGAGGCGCCAACTTCCGGCAGCTCGACGAACACGATTTGCTTTTTCCCATTCCAATCTTGGAACTGCGTCTGAACCCTGGCTTTTGGGAGCAAAATCCAGGTTACAACTAATAGTTAGGTCTCATCCCAACGGGCAGCTTATATCGAGCTGCCCGTTGCTGTTGCATTCAAAGGACTGACGGACGATGTGAGCAGCCGCCTTGTTCTTCGCGTTTATACACTCAACTTATGAAGTACGCTTCAAATAAGGCTGGTTACCTGCTGCTAATTGGCGGCTTGCTGGCCGCAGGTTTTGCAAGCAAGCCTACCCCGAAAGTCAAGCCGATAGCCGTGGCCACACAGCGCCAGATGGAGCGACTGGGCCGGGGCGTGGTGGCCGTGAAGCAGGAGGGAGGGGGCGTGTTTGTGAGTTGGCGGTTGCTGGATTCGGACCCGCAGGGCGCGGGGTTTCTGGTGTTTCGTCAGGCGAAGGGAGGCAAGGCCGTCAAGTTGACCAGCCAACCCGTTAGCACCAGCACCAATTGGGTCGATAAAACCGCTGATGCTGCGCAGACTTACACGTATTCGGTGCTGCTAGTTGCTGGTAAAGCAGGTACTCGCAGCATGCAAGATGCACCAGCCGAACAAGCCACCGTGTGGGCGCAAAACCTTATGCGGGTGCCGCTGAAGCGCCCCGCTGGCGGCAGCGTAAGCAGCGGCACCGAAATCAGCGAATACACTTACACCGCCAACGACGCTTCCGTGGCTGATTTGGATGGCGACGGCCAATATGAAATTGTGCTCAAGTGGGAGCCTTCCAACGCTCGCGACAATGGCTCAGCCGGCATCACGGGGCCGGTGCTGCTCGACGCTTATAAGCTGGATGGCACGCAGCTGTGGCGCATCAACCTGGGTAAGAACATCCGGGCGGGCGCCCATTACACGCAGTTTTTGGTGTATGACTTTGATGGTGACGGCAAAGCCGAGCTAGCTTGCAAAACCGCCGATGGCACCATTGACGGCAAAGGCACCGTAATCGGTGACGCCAACAAGGACTACCGCACCCTCACCGTGCCCACCGATGCCCCGTCCGTAGCCGGCACCCGCGACAAAATGTACGGCCGGGTTCTGGCGGGCCCAGAATATTTCACCGTGTTCAACGGCCTGACCGGGGCAGCTATGGCCACGGCACCCTATGCTCCCGGCCGCGGCGACTTGGGAGGGTGGGGCGGCATTGGGGGCAACGGCGGTAACGACAGCCACGGCAACCGCGCCGACCGGATGCTGGCCGCCGTAGCGTATCTAGACGGCGTCCACGCCAGCGCCGTAATGTGCCGCGGCTACTATGGCCGCTCGGTGCTAGCCGCCTGGGACTGGCGCGACGGCAAGCTCATCTCGCGTTGGGTGTTCGACTCGCAGGACGCTAAAAGCCCGTTTTCTGGTATGGGCAACCACGGTTTGAGCGTCAATGACGTCGACTTTGATGGTAAAGACGAAATCGTGTACGGCTCGATGGTGGTCGATGATAATGGCAAAGGGTTGTTCAGTACTGGCTTGCGTCACGGCGACGCGCTGCACGTCAGCAACTTCGACCCGACCACGCCCGACCTGGAAGCGTGGGGCGTGCACGAAAACGAGGAGAAAGTGTCCGGCTACGAAAACGGCCCCGGCGCGGCTATGTACGATGCCACCACCGGCAAAGTGCTGTTTTCGGGCGTGCCCGGGCAGGACGTGGGCCGGGGCATGGCCGCCGACATCGACCCGCGCCACTTGGGCGCCGAAGTGTGGGCCAGCAACGCAGAGGTAGGGCTACTTTCCAGCAAAGGCGTGAAAATTGGGCCGGCACCCCGCGCCGTCAACTTTGGCATTTGGTGGGACGGGGACTTACTGCGCGAGTTGCTCGATGGCACCACCATTTCCAAGTGGGACTACAAAGCTGGTACTTCCAGCACGCTGCTCGATGGCAAGCCTTTGGGGGCCATGTCGTGCAATGGCACCAAAGCCACGCCCTGTGTCAGTGCCGATTTGTTTGGCGACTGGCGCGAAGAAGTAATCTGGCGCAACGCCAACAATGAAGAACTGCTGATCTTCACGACCACCATTCCGACTACGCATCGTTTCGTGACCCTGATGCAAGACCCCGCGTATCGGCTTGGCGTAGCCCGCGAAAATGTGGGCTACAACCAGCCCCCGCACACCAGCTACTACTTAGGTGAAGGCATGAAACCAGAGACGGCAAAAGTTGGCAAGTGATTAGCCAAGCTCAATCAACATAGCATTCCATCTAATTGCAATCGTGCCAACATAACCCGTCCGTCATGCTGAAGGCAGCCGCAGTCGAAGCATTGGGCGTGCTAACGCCTAGCACAACTAGACCGTCATGCTGAGCTTGTCGAAGCATCTCGCGTGCTGAGGTTGCAAGACCAACTCAATGAATCGAGCGAGATGCTTCGACTCCGCTCAGCATGACAATACCTTCCTCAGCGTCAGCACGCCAAATGCTTTGGCAAGCTCTGTAAGACTTTCTGTTCTGGTTAAGCTGCCTGCGTTTTGGGCGTGTCACTTTAAATTCATTTCGAACATCCACAGCGAAACTCAAGAGAAGCAACACCCCGCTCCATGAAAAACTTACTTGCGCTGCTCGCGCTATGTTGCGCTTTAACCGCATTCCTAAAGCCATCCAAGCCTACGCTCTACCTTATCGGCGACTCCACGGTGCGCAATACCAACGCCCCGCAAGCTGGGTGGGGCAGCCAACTGGCTAGCTACTTCGATACCACCCGCATCAGCATCAACAACAGCGCCATGGCGGGCCGTAGCACCCGCACGTTCATTTCGGAAGGTCGGTGGGACAAAGTGCACAATGCCCTCAAACCCGGTGATTTTCTGATCATGCAATTTGGCCACAACGAAGGCAGCGCCCCCGATACAACTAAGGCCGGCCGCCGCGGCGTGCTCAAGGGTACCGGCGAAGAAACCAAGGACTTGGTTTGGCCGGATGGCCGCCAGGAAACGGTGCACACGTACGGTTGGTACTTGCGCAAATTCATAAAGGAAGCCAAAGCCAAAGGTGCCACGCCCATGGTCGCCTCCATGATTCCGCGCAACGAATGGAAAGAAGGCAAGGTGATTCGGGCTACCAACGACTACGGCAAATGGGCTGCCGAAGTAGCCAAGCAGGAAGGTGTAGCCTTCATTGATCTGAACAGCATCACGGCCGACAAATACGACAAGCTCGGCCCCGACGAGGTGAAGAAGTGCTTCCCCGGCGACCATACCCACACCAACGAAGCCGGCGCCCGCCTCAATGCTGAATCGGTGATTGATGGCATCAAAGCCACCAAGAGTTTGCCCTTGAATAAGTTCTTGGCTAAAAAGCGCAGCTAAGAAGGGTCTCTCTTGCTGAGGCAATGAAATATGTTGTGTGCTGACACTGCTAAAGTAACCGTCCTGCGGAGCATGTGGCGCATCAAGCCAGGGATCGAAGCATCTCACTCGACTCGTTACGATAGTAAGGCATTTAACACACTAGCGAGATGCTTCGGCTTCGTTGCACTGCGCTCAGCATGACAGATAAATAGTTTGTATAGAGACTAAAAATTAAACGAATGAAACACCAACCACACGAAAGCACGCAGCGCAGCAAAGGAGTTTTAACCTACAGCTTGTTGCTCGTGCTACTTGCCCTTTCTGCTTTCACCATCTTGCCGCAAGCTTCCAAGAAACCAACACTGTTCCTGATTGGTGATTCGACGGTGAAGAATGGCAAAGGCAAGGGCGACGGTGGCCTATGGGGGTGGGGCAATTTCCTGCCGGCTCATTTCGATACCACCCGCCTTGCGGTGCGCAACAACGCCCTCGGCGGCACCAGCAGCCGAACGTTCCGCACCAACGGCCTCTGGGACAAAGTGCAAGCGAATATCAAGCCCGGCGACTTCGTGATCATGCAGTTCGGCCACAACGACAACGGCCCGCTAGCCGATACGGCCCGGGCGCGGGGCACCATCAAAAGCAACGGCGACGAAAGCCAAGAAATCTTCAACCCCATCAAGAAGCAACAGGAAGTGGTGCACAGCTACGGTTGGTACCTACGCCAATTCATTGCCGAGGCCAAAGCCAAAGGCGCCACGGTCTATGTTTGCTCGCCCATTCCACGCAATACCTGGACTGCCGGCAAAGCCAACCGCGCCACCGCCGACTACGGCCTGTGGGCCTCCGAAGCCGCCAAGCAAGGCGGTGCCTACTTCATTGACCTCAACAAAATTGTTGCCGACAAATACGACAAGGAAGGCGAGGCGAAAGTGAAAAGCACGTACTTCAACGCCACCGACCACACCCACACCATCGAGGCCGGCGCCCGCCAAAACGCCGAATCGGTAGTTGATGGGCTGAAGAGCATCAAGAAGAACCCGCTCCTCAAATACATGGTCAAAGCATAAGGCGGCTAGTAGGTAACGGCCTGTCAACTTACGCTTGGTAGTAGACCCGTATTGTTCATAATAATGCGCCGCGCAACGGATTCAGAACTGCCTTTTCTGGATTTGTTGCGCGGCGTTGTGATGAACAAACAGCTTGTTTGGCAACAACGCGGCCGCTCAGTGGTACAGAAAACGTGGTTATTTGATTTACTGCCGACTTCTCAACACAATAGGGTCGGAGCGTAGTTGTTCTTTCTCGGGTTCCTTCTTATTTCCTCTGCATGACTATCACCTTCTTCAATACCAAGCCCTACGACCACCAATTTTTCGAAGAAGTTAATCAGCAGTACGGCCATCAGCTCCGGTTTCTGGAAGTGCCGCTCAATGCCAGCACTGCTCCACTGGCTCAAGGCACGGAGGTAGTATGCGTGTTTGTCAATGATGTGGTTGATGCGCAGGTGCTGCACCAGTTAGCGGAAAATGGGGTTCAGCTGCTGGCTCTGCGGTGCGCGGGCTTCAACAATGTGGACCTGAAAACGGCCGTCGCCCTCAACTTGCCTGTGGTGCGCGTACCGGCTTATTCACCCTATGCCGTGGCGGAACATACCTTGGCCTTGATTTTGGCGCTGAACCGCAAAACGCACCGCGCCTACAACCGAGTCCGAGAAGGCAACTTTGCCCTCAATGGCCTCATGGGCTTCGATTTGCACGGCCGCACGGTCGGTATTATTGGGCTAGGCGCCATCGGGTTGGTGACGGCCCGGATTCTAAAAGGCTTCGGCTGCCGGGTGCTCGGGTATGATGTGCAACCTAGCGCCGCTTCCAACGAGCTAGGCGTGGAGTTTACCAACCTCCCGAACCTGTACGCTCAATCCGACATTATTTCGTTGCACTGCCCCCTCACGCCCCAGACGTATCATCTGATCAACGAGGAGTCCATCAACCAGATGAAAGAGGGCATGATGCTCATCAACACCAGCCGCGGCGCCCTTATTGATGGACGAGCGGTGATTGAGGGTCTTAAGTGCGAAAAGATCAAATACTTGGGGTTGGATGTGTACGAAGAGGAAGGCGACTTATCTTTCGAGGATATGTCGGGCAAAGTCATTCAGGATGACGTGTTCATGCGCCTGCTCTCGTTCAACAATGTGCTTGTCACCGGCCACCAAGCCTTTTTCACCGCCGACGCCTTACACAACATCGCACGCATTACCCTACAGAACATCACCGACTTCGAACAAGGAAAACCGCTCGCAAATGCAGTGCAGCCCTAAGCAAAAGCTATATCGATTTAGGAAGTCAGCTAACATCCTACGAAACTGGCGCATCAAGCCAGGAGCGCAGCCGGAGTCGAAGCATTTCGTGTGCTGAAGTTGTGGTGCTACCGTCATGCTGAGCTTGTCGAAGCATCTCGCGTGCTGACATTGTGACGCTCATTAAGTATACTACACTAGCGAGATGCTTCGACTCCGCTCAGCATGACGGTCGAGCGACTGTTTAAACAGCGTTAGTCTAATTACCCCTTTTACTGCTTCAATAGCACATTAAGTTCTTTCTCGGTCACCGGAAAAACGGTGCCGTGGCGTAGGCCTTTGGGGAACTGCACTTTGTCGGATACGTCGGTCCAGGTTTGGAGGTCAGTGGATTGCACCGCGCCATATTTGTGCTCAGTGTACTTGTCGAAATATACCAGCCACTCGTTGCCGAGCTTCACAGCTGTGGGACCTTCCGCCCAATACTTGCCCGTGATGGGAGCCGAGGCTTTGCTGTACGGACCCGTAATGCTGTTGCTGAACGCCACACGCAGGTTCTTTTGGGCCGGCTCGCGGGTTTCGTCTTTCAGGAACATTACGTACCGCTTGCCGTCGCGCTGAATAGTGGCATCGATGACGTTGAAGCCGGGTTCGTAGAGCAGCTTGGTATCGGAGTAGGTTTTGAAATCCTTGGTCGTGACGTAGTAGATGCGGTGGTTGTAGGCCGCGTCGGCGGTGCTTTGGGTTTCGGGAAAGCGGCCCTTGATAGTTGTGGCCCAGTAGATGACGTAGGCGCCGGTAGCAGCATCGTAGGTGATTTCCGGGGCCCAGCAGTTGCGAGCTTCCGCTTCTTTTTGCATCACGGGCACAAACTGTTGCGCACTCCAGGTGATTAGGTCTTTGGAACTGGCGTAGCCAATGCCTTTGTCGTTCCAACTCACTGTCCATACCATGTGAAACAAACCATCTTTCCCCCGGATGATGCAGGGGTCGCGCATGAGTTTGTCTTTCGACACGGTGGGGCGCAGGAAGGTGCTGTCTTTTTTCAGGGAAGTCCAAGAGTATCCGTCGCGGCTGTAGGCGAGGTGCAGACCATCTTCGCCGTTGCCTTTGAAGTAGGAAAACACCAGCGGCTCTCCTTTCTTGACTGGCTGCTGCGCCAACGCGGGCAGGGCAGCCAAGGCAAGCCCAAAAACACCTAGCGCGGTGCAAATACGTACGGCAACTCGATAAGTGCTTCTGTGCATTGAAATAGAATGAGAGAATGAGCGAGCAAGCGCCACGTCAGGCGCTACGTCATGCTGAGCGCAGCCGAAGCATCTCGCGTGCTGAGGTTGCAAAACTAATTTAATGAGTCGAGCGAGATGCTTCGGCTGCGCTCAGCATGACAATAGTTTGGCAACGTCAGCATGCGCAACAGGCTGTTCAGGCTGGTTGCTAAGCTTTTTTAGTTGGTTATCTGAACGGAACTGTCGTTGATTTCGGATGGGTGAGTTTTCAGCAAACGGATGATTTCGGCGCCCGCTAAGATAACCGGGCCGTAGCCGTGGGCGGCGTACACATTCACGGGACGGTAGTAGTAGAATGCCGGGTCGAAGCCCATGCCAGTGCCCACGCAGGTGCCTTCCACTTGCCCTTTGGTGTTGACTTTCGTGCTCACGGCGTTCCAGGCAAGTAAAGCCATGGGACCGTAAGCCTTAGTGTCGAGCCAGCCTTTGTTGATGCCGTGCGCAATGGCGTAGGCATAAATGGCCGTGGCTGAGGTTTCCAAATAAGAATCGTTACGGTCCAGGAGCTGGTGCCAGAAGCCACTGCCGGCTTGCAGCGCCGCTAGGCTTTTTACGTGGGCCTTTAGCTGCGCTAGCATGGCAGGGCGGCCGGGGTGGTCTTCGGGTAGCACGTCCAGAATGTCAACGGTAGTCATGAGGGCCCATCCATTGGCCCGGGCCCAGTGGAACTCGGGTGCACGCTCATTTCCTGCACCCAGCCATGCATATACAACCCCTTTTGCTGGTTAAACATACGCTGCGAAAACTGCGTGTACTGCTTCACTACTTCATCGTAGTAACGCTTCTCACCGGTAAGTTTACCCATCTGCGCTAGGGCCGGAATGCCCATGTACATATCGTCGAGCCAGAGCGTGTTCGGCTGCGGACGGTTGCGGGCCAAAGTGCCATCCGTCAGCCGGAACTCCTTGGCCATGATGTAATTGACGAAGCCGTCAATCAGGGGGCGCAAATCGGCGGACAGGCCGGCGCGTTGGGCTTTGATCATGGAGGCCGTTAGGGCCCCGCCATCATCGAGGGCGTGCGGGTTCATGAAGCCGCGCATGGGCGTAGGCGCCTTCGGATTGGCGTTTTGGAACTCCTTATAGTACGGCGCCAGCTCCGACAGAAACTTAAGCCGGTCGAAGGTATAGGCAGTGTACTTTTTGTCGCCGGTTACTTCGCCGGCCAACAGCATGCCCGAGTACGTAACGCCCCATTCGTAGCTGGTTAGGCGGAAGTCGCCGGGCTTGATAACGGCGTTGGGGTTGAACTTGGCGCTGGTGCTAACAACGGCATTGGTTTGCTTATCAACAAGCTGGGCAGGCGTGGCGGCATCCAAATACGTGTACACCCGGTCCAGTACCTGCTTCACTTCCTCGGCTTTGGTTTTGCCATACGGCACCGGATAATCCGGCTGCAACAGGTGCAGCGGCGTGGTGGTGTCGTTGGCTTTTACTGGGGTCGTTTTTGCCGGGGCTTTCTGGGCCAGCAAAGGCGTGCCAACCAGCAGAGTTAATCCTAATAAACCTACTGTCAGGTGCTGAGAAGAAGTTCTTTTCATATGAGGTAAAGTAGGGTGGTAGTGAGGCTTGCGGTTCAGGTGCTGCTTAGGTTAACGCTAGTTTCCGTCGGGTTTTATCACCGTATTACGGGGGCTGTCGGCCCACACTAGCTTGTCGAGGGCATCGGGATGCGCGGGGTCGAAGGCCGGGATGTCCGATTTGAGGTACTTCGTCAAACCTAGCTTGTTAGCTTTGATGCCTTCTACCACGCACTTCGCAATTTCGTAGGCGCCGTAGGGGTTGAAGTGGGTGTTGTCGGCCAGGGCCTTCTCTTGGCCGGGGTAGGTGTTGGCGGGATAGTGTACGAAGGCTTTCATCGAGGCTTGGACTCCCAGCGCTTCGTAGAGCGTAGTGGTCATGGCGTTCAAATCAATGAGCGCCACGCCTTCTTCTTGGGCCACTTTGCGGGCCGCATCGGGGTAGTCGCCGAGGTTGTTCACGTTTTTGCCTGTTGATTCGTCGAAGTTGCGGCGGGCCGTGGACGTCACGATAACCGGAATCCCGCCCTTCTTTTTTGCCTCTCGCACGAAGAATTGTAGCCGCTCGGTGTAGGATTTGTAGGCGCCGTCGTTGGGACCTTTTTCCTTCTGGTCGTTGTGTCCAAATTCCACGAATAGATAGTCGCCGGGCTTCATCACGCTCAGCACCTTGTCGAGGCGGCGCGAACCCAGGAAACTGCCCAAGCTCAGCCCCGATTCGGCGTGGTTAGCTATGGCTACGCCTGGCTTGAAGAAGCGCGGAATCATCTGGCCCCACGCCGCCCACGGCTCATCGTCCTGGTTGACGACGGTGGAGTTGCCGGCCAGAAAAACCGTTATGGCGTTGGGCGCCGGCGTTATTTCCAGGGCGTTGAGGCAAGTGGCCGCGCCGTTGAATTCCAGGGTGAGTTTGTTGTCCCAATCCAGCTTGCCTACTTCCCGCGGCTTCAAGCCCACCGTCAGGGTGTCGTTGATGCGGCGGTTTTTGATGTTAATCGTGAAGGTTTCGGTGGTGAATTGGCCGGGCGCGGTTTCCGTCTTTTCTAGCAGCAAGCGGCGCGATTCTGCCTTCACCATCGTGGAGGTCCGCTTCTTTAAGTCGCCGAGCGTGACGGTGACATTATAGTTGCCTTCCGGCAAATCCACCGAGAAATAAAAGGGTTTGTCACTGGTCACGAAATCACCTTTTAGCGCATCCTTACCCTTGCGGTCCACGGCCGAAACGGTCGTGTTGAAGTCGAAACCGTAGCCGCGCTCCTCGGAGTACGTAGCAGATGGGAGTACCTGCCGATAACCGGGCGCTACGCTACCGGCGCCAAAATCAAACTTGTAGCTCGTCTTGCCCGACTGCGCCGCGACGCCCGAAGTAAAAAGCACGCCAAGGAAAGCGGCCGGCAGGAAAAGAGTACGGTTCATGGAAGAGTGGTAGGTGACGTCACTAAAAGTACTATCCGTCCTGTAGTCCGCCTGCCTGTACTGTCATGCTTAGGCGAGGGGCTTTTCGGAGCTAAAAACAGGTGAGTGCAGTTCGTCCGCTGAGCAGGAAACGCAAACTTCATGTAACCTACAGCCCGATAATCTAGTCTTGAGGAATTCATCAACCCGCAATACTATGTCTTCGCCTGCTGCAACCCCACGTTTGCAAAACCAAGTAGCCCTAGTAACCGGAGCCAGCTCCGGCATCGGAGCCGGAGTAGCCATAGCCATGGCCGCCGAAGGAGCCTCTGTCGTTGTCAACTATGCCCACAGCCCCGAAGGAGCCGAACAAGTGGTAGACGAAATCACGAAGGCCGGCGGCAAAGCCATTGCCATCAAAGCCGACGTAAGCAAAGAAGACGAGGTGCTGGCCATGTTCGATGAAATCCGTAAGGAGTTTGGAACGCTGCACATCCTCGTCAACAACTCCGGTATTCAGGTGGATGCGCCCCTACTGGAAATGACGCTGGAGCAGTGGCAGAAGGTAATCGACGTGAACTTGACCGGCCAGTTTCTGTGCGCCCGCGAGGCCGCGCGCGAGTTTGTCAAGCGCGGCCCGCAGCCCGAAATTTCCAAGGCTACCGGCAAGATTATCTGCATGAGTTCGGTGCACGAAGTGATTCCGTGGGCCGGCCACGTCAACTACGCCACCAGCAAAGGCGGCATCATGCAGCTTATGAAAACGATGGCGCAGGAGCTAGCGCCCCACAAGATTCGGGTGAACAGCATCGGCCCCGGCGCCATTGCCACCCCCATCAACGAGTCGGCCCGCGACACGCCCGAGGAAGAGAAGAGCCTGCTCACCCTCATTCCCTACGGCCGCATCGGCGAGCCCGCTGACATTGGCAGCGTAGCCGTCTGGCTAGCCTCCGATGAATCGGATTACGTCACCGGTATCACCCTGTTCGCCGACGGCGGCATGACTCTCTACCCCGGCTTCGCCGACAACGGTTGAGTAGAAAGCCGCAGCTTCTCACTTACAGCCATTGCTAGAAAAACTATCGAGCTAGCAGGCTAGAAGGCTAGTTCCCCTCCTCATCTGAGGAGGGGCAAGGGGTGGTTGACCATCTGCATATTAACGTCGCTAAACTACCTGTCATGCTGAGCTTGTCGAAGCATCTCGCCTGCTGACGTTATAGTGGTATTGTCATGCTGAGCGGAGCCGAAGCATCTCGCGTGCTGACGTTGTGGTGATAAAGAGTATACCACCCTAGCGAGATGCTTCGACTCCGCTCAGCATGACTGTTCTATAGGTTGTTCAACAGCCAATCAACCACTCCTAACCCTTCTCAGATGAGAAGGAAAACTAGCTTTCTAATCTTTTAGAACTAGTACTTTGCTTCTCTTTGAGAGAAGAAGAGCAGCCTTTGTCGGTACTTCATTAAAACTTAACGCCGAGCTTTTATCTTCTTGTGAATGGAAATTTTAGGGTGAGGTCCATGACGAAAGAGCAAGAACGGCAACACGAAGAACACAAGGGGAAAGCGCGCTGGCACCAATTCGGCCCCTATGTAAGTGACCGGCAGTGGGGAACGGTGCGCGAAGACTATAGCGCCGACGGGCAACCCTGGACCTACACCACCCACGACCAAGCCCGCAGCCGCGCCTACCGCTGGGGCGAGGAAGGCATCGGCGGCATCTGCGACCAGAAGCAACTGCTGTGTTTGGCGCCCAGCTTCTGGAACGGCCACGACCCTATCTTGAAAGAGCGTTTCTTCGGACTCAGCGGGCCCGAAGGCAACCACGGCGAGGACGTCAAGGAACTGTATTACTACCTCGACAACACCCCACGCACTCCTATATGCGGATGCTTTACAAGTATCCGCAGCACACGTTTCCGTACGAATGGCTGGTGCATGAAAACGCCCGCCGCGGCCGTCTGAAGCCGGAATTCGAGCTCTGCGACACGCAGATATTCCACAACAGCCGCTATTTCGACATCTTCCTCGACTACGCCAAGGCCGACCCCCTCGACATCCTGCTTCAGATAACGGTGCACAACCGCGGCGAGCAGGATGCGCCGTTGCACGTGCTGCCGCAGCTATGGTTTCGCAACACGTGGAGCTGGGGCTACGACAGTTACAAGCCCGAACTCCGCGCCACAGAAGCCGGCCAGGTGCATATCCAGCACGATGATCTGCCCGACCTTATGCTGCACTGCGAGCCGCTAGACGGGCAGATGCCGGAGCTACTTTTTTGCGACAACGAAAACAACCTGCAACGGCTCTACGGCTGCGCAAACCAAGAGCCGTACTGCAAAGACGGCATCAACGACTACCTCGTACACGGGTGGCATCAAGCCGTGAACCCGGAAAAGTGCGGTACCAAAGCTGCTGCTCATTACGTGCTGCATGTGCCGGCCGGGCAAAGCCGGGTGCTGCGGCTGCGGTTGGCTTCCCCGACGCTAAAAGACCCGTTCGCCGATTTCGAGCGCATCATGAAGCTGCGCCGTGAGGAAGCCGACGATTTCTACCAGCACTTACAAACCGACCTGCACGACATAGACGCCCGCAACGTGCAGCGGCAAGCGCTAGCCGGCATGCTCTGGAGCAAGCAGTTTTACTACTACGACGTGTGGCAGTGGCTGCACGGCGACCCTGCCCAACCGACTCCGCCCACGCAACGCCGTCAGGGCCGCAACGCGAATTGGGAGCAGCTCAACAACTTCGACGTCATCTCGATGCCCGATAAGTGGGAGTACCCCTGGTATGCTGCTTGGGACCTCGCTTTTCACTGTATTCCGCTGGCCCTGGTGGATGTGGAATTTGCCAAAAGCCAGCTTCTGCTGCTCACCCGCGACTGGTACATGCACCCCAACGGCCTGCTGCCGGCCTACGAGTGGAACCTAAGCGACGTGAATCCGCCGGTGCATGCCTACGCCACCTGGCGCGTGTACCAGATGGACCGCAAGCACAACGGCCCCGCCGATACCGCCTTTCTGCAAACCATGTTCCACAGGCTGCTACTCAACTTCACGTGGTGGGTGAACCGCAAAGACTTGAATGGCCGCAACGTTTTTGAAGGCGGTTTCCTCGGCCTCGACAACATCGGGGTGTTTGACAGAAGCGCGCCGCTGCCCACCGGCGGCCACATCGAGCAGGCCGATGGCACGAGCTGGATGGCCATGTTTGCCCTGAACATGATGCGTATTGCGCTGGAGCTGGCCAAAACCAACCCGGTGTACCAAGATATGGCCAGCAAGTTTTTCGAGCACTTCCTCTACATCGCCTACGCCATGGCCAACGTGGCGGAGTTGCAGCTCGACTTGTGGGACGACCAAGACGAGTTCTACTACGATGTGCTGCTCAACGACGACGACAAGCGCACCCCGCTGCGCCTGCGGTCTATGGTAGGGCTGGTGCCCCTGTTTGCGGTGGAAGTGCTGGAAGAAGACGCGCTGAAAAACGTGCCGCAGTTCGTGAGTCGCATGAACTGGTTTTTGGAAAACCGGCCGCTGCTGGCCACCATGGTTTCGCGCTGGCAGGAGCCCGGTAAGGGGCAAACCCACTTGCTGTCGTTGCTGCGGGGGCACCGCATGAAAAAGCTGCTGCGCCGCATGCTCGACGAGGCCGAATTCTTATCGGAATACGGCGTGCGTTCCATGTCGCGCTTCCATCAGGAAAACCCCTATATCTTCGAGCACGCCGACGGGGGCAACGACCGGGTTGACTACGAGCCGGGCGAATCTAGCACGTCTTTGTTTGGAGGCAACAGCAACTGGCGCGGCCCCATCTGGATGCCCATGAATTTCATGATTGTGGAGTCGTTGCAACGCTTCTACCACTACTACGGTCCCGATTTTAAGGTGGAATACCCAACTGGCTCGGGGCAGTACTGCACGCTGCTGGAAATCTCGCAGGCTCTCACCAGCCGCCTTACCAAGCTGTTTTTGCGCGACAACAACGGCCACCGTCCGATCTACGCCGACGACAAGCAGCTTCAGCAAGACCCCAACTTCCGCGACTACCTGCTGTTCCACGAGTATTTCCACGGCGACAATGGCAAGGGCCTTGGCGCCAGCCACCAAACCGGCTGGACGGGTCTGATTGCCAAGCTGCTGCAACCGCGGGTAGGAGAGTAGCACCTGTCAAACGAGCATACCGCTGTTGGTAATCAAAGAAATTAGCTGCGTTTTCTATCGAACGTGCAGTCGTGCTCGTCCGTAACCGATACCGTGCAACAACGCGCGCAGCGGAAGCTTCGCGCTACTTCTGACCTACGCTCCAACCCGAAGTTGGGGCTATACACTACTTCGTATGTCCGGCTGGCTTGACCTCACTACCCCGATTTCCGATGGCATGGCCTATTGGCCCGACAACGCCCCGGTCCACATCAAAAAGACGCTGAGCATCCAGCGCGGTGATGCCGCCAACGTGACGGAAATGAGCCTTAGCGTGCACACGGCCACTCACGTCGATGCCGCGCTGCACTTTCTCGATGATGGTGCCGACGTGGCCGCGCTGGACCTGAACACACTTATCGGACCGGCGCACGTGGTAGCCATTCAAGACCCACACTTCATTACGCGTGAAGAACTAGAAGGCTTGCTGTTGCAACCAGGCGAACGACTACTTTTCAAAACCCGCAACTCCGACCAGGAGTGGGCCCAAGCTCCCTTCAACCCCGATTTTGTGCGCGTCCGTGCCGATGCGGCCGAGTGGCTGCGCGAGCAAGGCGTAGTGTGCGTTGGCGTCGATTATCTGTCCGTAGGCCCCGCCGACACGCACAATATTTTGCTCAAAGCGGGCATCAGCATCATTGAGGGCTTGGCGCTGCAACACGTAGAGCCCGGCCTCTATGACCTTGTGTGCCTACCCCTAAAAATTAGCGGTGCTGATGGCGCCCCCGCCCGTGTCATCGCCCGGCCCCGGCTAAGCAGTGACGCAGTATCTATTTAAAAAGGAAAATGTCGCTCCACAAAAGCCTGGACAGTAAGTTATCATCTCCAGTTGACTAATAGTAAAGGAGGGTTAAGCCGCATTAAAACCAAGTAACAACCATCCTGCTGAGCGCCGCCGAAGCATCTCGCGTGCTGAGGTTGCAACACTACCGGTCATGCTGAGCGGAGTCGAAGCATCTCGCGTGCTGACGTTGTGGTGCTAAACTCAACGACTCGAGCGAGATGCTTCGACTCCGCTCAGCATGACGGGCTAGTTTGATAACGGTTCAAGCGAGATGCTTCGGCAAGCTCAGCAGGACTATTATTTCAGCATGACTTTCAGTGGTGTTGACAAAGGCGGCACGCTAGATGACTTAACAAATGGAAGCTAGGTTAGACATGAACGTTACGGCAAGGAAACAAAGGCTGCTTTATCAATTCAGGAAGTAGAATAACACGGTAAAAGCAGGAGTAAAACCATGACAGGTGACATTCTTAACTTAATAAGTTAGGCGTGTAAGTATTATTTATAAACTGACCATAAACCCCTTATCTACACAGCTGAACGGTAGAACCGGTGTGCGTTTCCCCACTTTCCTGAAAAAGCCTTATCATCCGTCATTATAACCCTCCTTTCCACCGGAGCCTTTTCAGGACATTCGTTGTTGCTTCCCCGTGACTGAACCAAATCCTACCCCGCGTCCCGAGCTGCTACGCGTCCCCTACGACGACTACCGAGCACTACCTGCCATTGCCAACTCCGACCTGTCGCGGCTGCGCGATGCCCTGCATGGCCGCCCACCCCGCTCCAGTAGTTCGCAGGGCGCTTTAGGCTTGGGCACGGCTTTCCATACCGCACTGCTAGAGCCCGATTTGTATGAGCCAGGTTTGCCGGGCATCAACGATAGTTTGATTTGGTGGATGGTAGATGGCGTGAAACTCAATCCGGAGCTAAGCAAGCTACTGGAAATCGGTATGCCCGAGCCGAGCTGCATCTTCACCGAGCCCACCACGGGCACCCTTTGCAAGCTCCGCGCCGACCTGATCATCGACCAGCCCGGCCAACCCTACACCATCGTGGATTTCAAAACCACCCTGGCCCGCGACCATGACCACTTCTACTCGCAGTGCACTGGCTACGATTACGACCGCCAAGCTGCTTTCTACTCCGATGCGCTGAACGCCGACCGTTTCTTGCTAGTAGGCGTGCAGAAAGTGGAGCCGTTTAGCTTGTTCGTGATTGAGGTGCCCCCGCATATGCTGGCTGAGGGACGCAGCAAATACCTGCGGCTCCTCAAACTCCTGCACCCCGACACGCTAGTGCCAAGCGCCGTTGCCGGGGCCATCCGCGAGGTGCGCGACTCGTTGCTAGGAGACGAATAGAAGCATATATAACGACACGCTCTTAGGGCCCTGTTGATAAAGTATTCGAGATTTTGCTTGCAATTGCTTAACTCGAAATTTATACTTGCGTAGACAACAGCAAAACGAATAGCCCAATGCGTCTTTTCTGCAATAATCTTCCTATTAATAACTCGAACAATAATTCGGTTCGAGCTTGGAAGGCTATTGCACCATTGGAAATATAAAATCATCAAGTGATTTTCCTTTGAAAGCCTTCCACTCACCTGGAAGGCTTTTTTTATGCCTGCTGCCCTAGCTTCTATTCTAGGGCAAGGCGCAAAAGTAAAGCAACCTAAAAAGGTTGTTGAAGAAAACAGCTGGGGGATGCGCGAAGCTCGTTGCAAAGCAAGCCAAGTGCACCCGAAACAGCGCAGGTGGGGAAGCAGGCTCGGCGGCCGTACTTCTCCACCTGTTTCTTTTTTGCAGGCAACTAGGCAGCAAGCCTTTTACGGGTTCAGGATTTGGTGGGCCGCATCGGCCCCGCTGGTAAAAGCGGCTTCCACAGTGCCAATGTAGGGCCCATCATATACACCTTCCCCGGCAATGAAAAGCGTATTGACAACCGGAGTAGCCAGCGTTGCTCGTCCTTCGCTGGCCCCCACAGTGGTATAAGCATACGCCCCAAGCGCATACGGGTCAGCAGCCCAATTGACAACGCGGTGTGCCACAAGCTGACTGCGCAAAAACGCAGGCGTGGTACCAAGCAGACTAGCCAATGAGTCCAGTGCCTGTGCAAGCAGTGTTTCGTCGGGGGTGGCACGGAGGCGAGTGGCGGCGGGGCCCGCCAGCCAGCCCGTGAGCAAGGGGCGCGGGTCGGGCAACTGCGACCACCAAGTAGGAAAGGGCGCATCCGAAAACAGAAAGCTCAAATCGGGCATCGGTTGCGTTAATTGGGGCGAGGCTTGCTGCCAGAAAGTGTCCTTGAACTCTAGCAGCACTTTGATAACGGCTCCGTAGCCCAAACTAGCCGCCGCTGCCCGGTGCTTGGGCAACTCTGGCGCAATCCGAATATAGCTCGGACTATCGGCCGGGGCTTGCCAGATGCCGAGCGGTACCGTAAGCAGCGCCTGCGCCGCTTGGAAGCTGCGCCCGTCGGTGGTGTGAACCTCAACGTGGCCGGCCTGCCACCGAATTTCTCGAACAGCAGTAGCGAAGTGGAACGTGCCACCCGCTTTTTCTACATCCGTTACCAGCCGCGCAATCAGGTTGCCGTAAGTGCCTTCGGGGTGAGGCGAATCGTCGAAGCCGCCGCCACTTAGTTCTTCGCGCAACGCAAACGAGCTAGCCCGTTGGGCATCGGCCGCGTCGTAGCCTTCGGCAAAGCGCGTTACCTGCTCGCGCATGGGGCGTACTGTTCCTCGCCGAAGTGTTCAGTAAGAAACTCAGCCAGCGGCATATCGTGGGGCAGAGCGTGCAACTGTTCGAGTAGCTGCGGCACCTCCTGAATAAAATCTTCTGATTCGTGGAGATGCCCCTTAATTACTTGGTACGTGGTACCGGTGGTGGGGAAGTTGGTTAGGTCCGCTTCGTCGAGCAAACCCCGTGTCAGGGGCACGGCGCCGTGCATAAATTCGGCTCCCGCCTCAGTAGGGGCTGAAAAACCAACATCGGTAAAGGTGTGAATCCGGCCGCCGGGGCGGTTGCGGGCTTCTAGTACTACCACGCGGCGGCCGGCCTGGGCTAGCGTACGAGCGGCATACAATCCGGCGGCGCCAGCTCCAATAATAAGCACTGTATCAGTCATACAACTTGTTTTATGCGCTAGCTACCGCCCCAAGCCGGTAAATGTTGGGGCTACGCGCAAAATTCAAGGTTCAGTGCTGGCTGCTAGCAGATTAACCCACTATAAAATTGAATAGCAGCAGTTCTTACCCATCAATACTTATAACAACTTGCATACACAAACCCTGGCAGACCCCACGAAGCGCCGCGGTAGGATCTGCCAGGGTCGAAACACAACCAACTAGTACAACTTACTTGCCCCAAAACCGGTCTTCCTGCGCCAAGTCGGCGGAGTACACAGTGGCTTGGGTGATCTGGCCGTTTTCCACGGTGTATACATCGATGTTATCGACGTCTAGCACGTCGCCGGGAGGCTGGGCGCCTTTCCAGTGCAGCAGGCAAGCCACCCGGTTGCCGTTCACGGCCATCACATCGACGGCGGTAAGCGCCAGCGTATTGGCCGACATTTCGTACATGCCGCCTACCATCTGAAACACTTCTGCTTTCGACTTTTTAGGACCCGAAAATTTGTTGTTGCCGGGTTGTAGCCACTCAACGTTGTCGTGGAGCGAGGAGGCGAATTTCGCTTGGTCGCCTTTCTGCACGGCGGTAAGGAATTCGCGGACGGTTTGCTCGGCTTTCTGTTCCATGGAGGTAAGGGGTTGGGGTGAAGAAATGAGAAAGGAAGAATAGGCAGCTTGGTGAGAAGCAACCTTGGGAGATGGTGGCGCTAGGAGGCCGTTTACAGCCACCAGCAGCGCGATAGTGAGTGTTTCCATGACAGCGAAGGTAGAGCAGCCCCTAACCGACCATCTTATCCTTGTGCGCCAACCTCTTACCATTTTACGACAAGCGTGTGCACGTCCTAGCACCAACCGATATCTTCGAAGCATGCAAGACAATCAGCAACGAGTGGCCCTGCAATTGCTAGCCTACGCCGCACAAAAAGACGTGCCCATAACCCGGCTGTGCCAACTAGCCGGCATCGAGTTTGAAGCGCTAAAGCAGAGCCAAGGCACTACTCCTACAGCCAAGCAAATGAGTGACTTGTGGCGCAACGCGGTGCATCTAAGCCGCGACGAGCTTCTAGGGCTACACTTAGGTGAAGCGCTGCAAGTAGCCGCGCTAGGCATCGTCGGTGAGCTGGTGCGTAGCAGCCGCACCGTGGGCGAAGCCCTGACGCATGCGGCCGCCTACATTCACCTGCTCACCGACTTGTTCCTGATGGAAGTGCGCCCCACGGCTACCGCGTTTGAAGTGCAGCTAGTACCCATGCCCAAGCAAGAGCACGAAGACGCGTTTGTGGCTCGGCAGCTGCGGGATGTGCTGCTAGCGTTGCTACTGCACGAAGTCAACGGGCTAGTGCTAGCCAAAATCCAGCCTCGGCAAGTACGCCTGCAAGTCAGCGCCGCCGAACTACCCGAGTACCAACGGGTACTGCGCTGCGACACGATAACCCCGGCCGACGATATAGCCCTAGTTTTCGATGAGCGTTATTGGCACGAGCCCATCCTCACGGCCAATTACGAGTTGCAGCGGTTGCTGCTCGAGAAGGCCGCTTCGGCGCAAACAACCTTCGCGGAGCGCCAACCGATAGGCACCAGAATAACCCGGTATCTGCTGGCCAATGCCAACATGGGCATCCCATCATTGGAAGACATTGCAGCCAACTTCAACACCAGCGTCCGTAACATGCAGCGCAAGCTGCGCGAGGAAAACCTTACCTACCAGCAGTTAGCCGACGACGTGCGCAAGGAATTAGCGCTGCACTACTTGCACACCAGCGCGCATCCTCTCAAAGAGGTGTCGTACATGCTTGGCTACAACGAGTTAAGCGCTTTTTCAAGGGCTTTCAAACGCTGGACCGGCCACACGCCGGGCGGCTATCAGAAGCGTAGCGCGTTGCCTGCCTGATTGATAATACATTAGGTATGGCCGGAGAAATATGAAGCATAAAGACCATCATGCTGAGCCCGCCGGAGCCATCTAGCCATGCTGCCGTTGCCACACTAACTGGTCATACTAAGCCTGTTGAAGCATCTCGCGTGCTGACCTTTCAGTGGGACCTCGCAGATATAAAGTCATGCTGAGCGCAGCCGAAGCATCTCGCTAGGGTGGTAAAGTCATTTACTACTCCTGCGTCAGCACGCGAGATGCTTCGACTGCGCCTGCGGCTCCGCTCAGCATGACGTCCCGATAGTGTTGCAGCATTAGTGCTAGATGCTTCGAATGCGTTTAGCAGGACGGTATTTTGTAAAGCCCTTGCACTTGTAGTGCCCACACAGCGTGATACGAAAAACAGATATTGCTTTAAATATTAATTTTTTTTAATATTATACAATCGTCTGGATTGCAAGAGGCTTTGGATAATCTGGATGCTGCTGACCAGTTGTGTTGATATCTAGTATTTACCGCCTTATGCCATGGCAACGCTTCCCCAAAAATATCAGTGGTTGAGAGAAGAAACTGGTCCGCGCATGATTAAAGAAGCGTTGGCCGAGTTAGGTACCGTCGAGTTGGCAGGAGCTGCCAACAACCCCACCATTATCCGTTGGGCACAAGAGACAGGCCTCAAAAGTGTCGCGCAGATGTACGTGGCCGACAGCATTCCGTGGTGCGGGCTCTTTATGGCCGTGGTGGCCAAGCGGGCGGCCAAGTCGCCGGTGAAAGACCCTCTGTGGGCGCTGAACTGGGGCACGTTTGGTGTGTTCACGAAGACACCCATGCTCGGCGACGTACTGGTGTTTGTGCGCCGCACTGCCAATGGTAGCCGCGCCGGGCACGTGGGGCTGTATGTGGGCGAAGACGAAACCGCCTACCACGTACTCGGCGGCAACCAAGGCGACTGTGTGTGCGTGACCCGCATGCCGAAACAACGCCTTTACACGGCCCGACGCCCTAGTTATAAGGTGCAACCCGCCAACGTGCGCCCCGTCCATCTGGCTGCCACGGGCGTCATGTCGCACAGCGAAGCTTAATAGGCAGGCATCAATAGTTAAGCAGACGCTCAAGCCCCAGCTACGCGTGGTAACTGGGGCTTGAACCTGATTTCAAGTAGTTAAATAGTTAGCCCTGAAACATCTGCTCGTCGGCGGAGGGGCCGTAGATAGCAGGCACGGGTACATCCAGTAGGCGCAGGTACACGCTGAGCTGGCCGCGGTGGTGCGCCATGTGGCTAATGAGGTGCCGAACAACTTCAGCCCGGGTGTTGGTCATCAATACTTGGTCGCCGTGGCGCATGGTCCAGAGCTGCTCGAAATCGTCGGGGGTGGCGATGCTAAGGGCGTCGCGGGCAGCGGCTCCATTGGTATCGAGGCGCAAGAGTAGCTCGGCAGTGGTGGTGGCAGGATGTTCCTCCTGTTCCAGAAAATGAGCCAGGTCCACCTCGGTGGTGTGGAGGGTGTGGGCAATGCCGCCCATCAGGTCGGTGATGTGTGAAGTCAAGTGCCCGAGAGTCATGGACTTGGGGTGGGGCTGCCAGCTGAAGTGCGCTTCGGGGGCACGGGCCAGCACACGGCGGGTGGTTTGCAACTCGTCGTCGAGCTCGGCTACCAGGGTCTGGGCGAGGGGGGCTAGCGTGTCGGTAAGCATGGCTGAATGGGGTTTGGTGAATGATACCCCAAACGTACTAGCCCCTACTGACAGCCCTATGTCAGTAGGAAATGCGGGTACTCAACTTTTTTTGAAGCCTTCTTTTGCATTAGCTATTCCTTCCCAAAACACTCGTAGGCGGCCACGGCCAGTTCGCGCAATTGCTGCTGCAAAGTTGGCGGCGACACCACTTTGGCCCGGCCGGTGAAGAGCAACAGCCAGCAAGCCAAACTCTGCAACTGACCCGTCAGGAAGGTCACTTCCAGCCAGCCATCGGGTAGGGTTTGCTCGTGTGCCCAACCGAAGTAATGCTTGTTTTCTTCGAAATGAGGCAAGGCTCCCGGCGCGAAGCGCACGACGGCCGGGTACTGCTGGCGCCGCTCCGCTAGCTGCTGCCAGTACGAGTGCAGCGTTTCGGGGCGGGGCGCAAACTGCTCGTCGAGGAGGCGGAGCTGCGCTATCCGGTCGAGGCGGAAGTCGCGGTATTCTTGGCGCAGGCGGCAAAACGCTACGACGTGCCAGTTCTGCCCGAAATAGATGCCAATAGGCTCGACCTCGCGCTGGGTGGGCGCGCCGTGGTAGCCCGCCCGATAATCCAGCGAAACCACCTGCCGGCTCACGATGCCCGTAAGCAGGAGTTGATGAACGTTGGCGGCCAACGGCATGGCCGTTGGCTGCGTCCGGCTCGCCAGAATAGTGATGCGCGGGCTTACTTCTTCGATATAATCCCGGTCGGTGCGGCGCAGCACGGCGCGCAGCTTGTCCATGGCGCCCCGGCTGAGCTGTGCGGTATGAGCGTCGGTGAGCTGCACCACCAGCTTTTCGGCAGTGACGAGGGCGGTGGCTTCTTCGCGCGTGAACATGACGGGCGGCAGTCGGTAGCCTTCGGCCAGGGAATAGCCAACCCCTGCTTCGCCGCACAGCGGCACGCCGGCTTCTTCTAAGGTGCGCAGGTCGCGGTAAATCGTGCGTAGGCTTACCCCAAACCGCTCCGCCAGGTCTTGCCCCTTTACCATGCGCCGGGCTTGGAGCTGTATCAGAATAGCCGTTATTCGGTCGAAACGATTCATAGCCCCAGCAAAATAGCCATTGCCAGCCAGTTTAGAGGCAGCAATGGCTAGTAAGTAGAATGCCTCGGCAGATTCACTGCTTTGGCTAATAGACGGGTTTTAACTGGCGTCGGCCTGGATATTAGTTACGAAAAAGCCTGCCGCTTCCAATGTATTCTGGATGCCATCCGCCCCTGGATTGACCCCTTGGCTTACGGCAACTTCTATTTCGCCTTGTTCGATACGGTCTACTAGCAGCCCTAAGTTCGTGAGCTGCTCGCGCGCCTCACCGATGCGCTCGGGCGTGTCCAAACCACTTACCTGCACGGTGTAGCGTAGCAATTGAGTTGGATTGATGTCGGGGCTGGAAGAAGTGGTCATAGCGCTGGTGTTTGGAGTGATAAGAGAAAAAGCAACGGGAGCGTTTCGGCGTGGCCTGTGCTAAGCTGTATGCTGAGGTGTTGTTGCAGGCGGCGCCGCAATGGAGGTAGCCGCCTTGATAGTGCCCGCCGCATCGCAATAGCAAACTACGTATTCGGGTTGCGAATCCCTAGAGATAGGGGTATGGTCGAAGTAGGGGCTGCACGCATTGCGAGCTACGCACTGCCACGCTTGCTGATGCTGGCGGCGGTAGACGTAAGCAAAGCAACCGGGTACGATTTCAAAATCTAAACGGCGACCAGCAGGAACCAAATGAAGTTGCAGAGCGGCGATTGGCCCTTGAATAGGTGTGAACATGGAGTCTGGTTGGTAGGAGAGTGGTACGCGAACAAGGCCCCAAAATAGAAGGGCAAAGACAGTAGCATCAACGACCGAAGCTGGATGTTTAGGTCCCGGATTTCTACGGGTTTCCACTTAGGCAAACCCTGATTTTTCTGCTTGGTAGAATGGATGTTCGTTTGGCTGGCGCGCGTGTTTATTCAGTGAAAAATACGGTGTAACACAAAGGCGGCAGAACGCCTGGACTGCCCTGCTAGGCTGCTAAACCCATTACCTACTCTTGCTGACACTCCTCTAAGTTGCTGCCCCCAATAAACCACAGTTCAGCTTGTTCCTCTCTTGCTCTCTTATACGCTACTCCATGCCTTTCCGATGTGCAGAACGAGGATTAGCCACTAGTCGTAAACTAAAACCTGACCGAATCCAACAACCAAAACGCTATGACAGACAACCAAAAATACGCCCTCATAACAGGGGCCACCAGCGGCATTGGCTACGAGCTGGCCAAGCTTTTCGCGCAAGACCACTACAACCTGGTGTTGGTGGCCCGCAACGAGCAGGAACTGGAAAACAAAGCCACCGAATTTCGGCAACAGTACGGAATAGAGGTGGTGCCTATCGCCCGGGACTTGTTTCAGCGCGAAGCGCCATTTCAAGTTTACGAGCAGGTACAAGGCTTAGGTATTCAGATTGATGCGCTAGTGAATGACGCTGGCCAAGGCCAATACGGTGAGTTCGTGGAAACCGATATTTACCGGGAACTGGACATCATTCAACTCAACATCGGTGCCTATGTGGTCTTAACCAAATGCTTCCTGAAAGAAATGGTAGCCCGCGGAGACGGCAAGATTTTGCAAGTATCGAGCATTGGGGGTGAGCTGCCAGGCCCGCTGCAAGCAGTGTACCACGGCACCAAGGCCTTTGTGACGTCGTTTACGGAAGCCATCCGGGAGGAAACCAAAGACAAGGGCGTAACCATCACGGCCCTACTGCCCGGCGTAACCGACACCGACTTCTTCAACAAAGCCGACATGAACCAGTCGAAGCTAGTTGCGGAAGGCAGCAAAGCCGACCCCGCCGAAGTGGCCAAAGACGGTTACGAGGCCCTGCTAGCTGGTAAAGACAAAATCATTTCGGGCCTGAAAAACAAGGCCATGGTTTACAGCAGCAACCTCATGCCCGACGATATGGTGGCCGCTAATATGCACGAGCAAGGCAAGCCCGTAGACGAAAGCAAGTAGCACTTATCTTCAGCATCTGCTACGAGTTAGTTGATAGATAAAAGAGGCTCTAGCAGATGCTAGAGCCTCTTTTGTTGTTGGGTTGGATGGCCGGTAGCCTCATTCTTGCCGCACTTAATGTTGCGCAGATGGAAGTATATAAATAAGGCTTTTTTACAACAGCCTCTTGCGCAGTAATGGTGCTTGCCTATATTTACGGCACGCTCCTTCACCGGAGCACTTATCAAGAAAGGCGGAGGGACAGGCCCTATGATGCCTTAGCAACCAGTAGAAATACCAGGTGCTAAATCCTGTTCTGAGGCGGCTGCGGCCGGTTTGGGAGAAGATAAGTTGAAAGATGCTCATCGAAAAGGTGCTGCTCTTCTGACTTGTCGGGAGGGCTTTTTTTATGCTCTTTCGATAAGCTTTCTTGATCGAGTGCTTGCGGAAAAAGAGGCGGTTTACGTGTTGTCCACTACTTAACTCTTGCCGTTATGTCCGTTGCTACCTGCGCTCCTCAAGCTGTACCCGTTTCTTTTCTCACTGGCGTCCGCGCTACTTCTGCCCGGTGGTCGTCTGCGGCAGGAGCAGAGTTCCTTCCAAGTTCTAAGGCCGTCCGGGCAGAAGAATTAGAGCATCCGGCCACGGCTTGTTGTTTGTCGCCGGAGCTAGCCGAGAAGTTCAACCACTTGTGGCATTTGGTAGGCAACACGCCCATGCTGGAACTGCACTACCATTACCAGGGCCTGCCCGGCCGCATCTACGTGAAGTGTGAGCACTATAACCTGACGGGCAGCCTCAAGGATCGGATGGCGTTGCATATCTTGCAGGAAGCGTACAAAAGAGGCGAAATCAAGCCGGGCGACACTATAGTGGAGGCCACTAGCGGCAATACCGGCATTGCCTTTGCCGCCATTGGCCGGGCCCTTGGCCACCCAGTCCGCATCCTGATGCCCGACTGGCTGAGCGCCGAACGAGTCAACATTATTCGGAGCTTGGGCGCCGAAATAACCTTGATTAGCAAAGCCCAAGGCGGCTTTTTGGGCAGCATCCAGTTGGCCGAAGAAATAGCTGCTTCGCGCACGGATGTGTTTCTGCCCCGGCAATTCGAAAACAAGCTCAATGCCCAAGCGCATGCCCGCACCACGGGCGTCGAGATATGGCAGCAGCTTAACGGCCTGGGGCGCACCCCCAATGCTTTCGTGGCGGGGGTGGGCACGGGCGGCACCGTGATGGGGGTTGGTAGCTATTTGCGAAGCAAGAACCCGGCAGTACGGATTCATCCCTTAGAGCCCGCTGAGTCACCCACGCTTACTACGGGCTACAAAGTGGGCTCGCACCGCATTCAAGGCATCTCCGACGAGTTCATTCCGGCCCTCGTGCGCCTCGACAAGCTTGATGCGGTGGTGCAAGCCAACGATGGCGATGCTATTTTGATGGCGCAAAAACTAGCCACGCAGCTCGGCTTAGCGGTTGGCATTTCGTCGGGGGCCAACGTTATTGGGGCAATTCGGCTGGCCGCAGAACTCGGGCCGGATGCTACCGTGGTTACGCTACTCTGCGACAGCAACAAAAAGTACCTGAGCACCGATTTGTTGCGCGAAGAGCCCGTGCGCGCGGGGTATTTGGCTCCCGAAATAGAGTTTACGCGCTACCAGCCCATCAGCCGCCTTGCGGTGGTGTGAGGAGCGGCGCAAGGCAAGGACACAACAAAAAAGGTGACCCATGTGGGTCACCTTTTTGCGTTCTATCAAACTCTTTGTACTAGCGGCGGGTCGTCGTGTCGTCGGCGTCGTAAGCAGTACCGGTGGTGCCAGTAGTACCGGTCGTACCCGTGGTGCCTTCGATGCGCTCCACGTCTACTTCGGTTTTGCGTACGGTGTCGTGGATGGTTTCTTCACGCTCGGTTACTTCTTTGCCGAGGGTTACTTCTTCTACCACGCGAGCTTCTTTGCCTACTACGGCGCGCTCAGCGCTTTCAGTTACTTCAATGTCGCCTTCTTTAAAGGTATTGAAGTCAGCTTCGGTAGCTGGGCGGTTTACTGGGTTACGCTGCACCGTTACGTGCTCTTCGCGCAAACGAACGCTAGCTTCTACAGGGCGCTCTACGATGCGGCTACGCAGACGAGCACCGCCCGTTTGCTCTACCCGCTTGCCTACCTGCAGGTTTTCTTCGATAACCTTGGCCGACATGCCTTCGGTACCGGTGTTGCTGTTGGTTTCAGCATACGCCTGACCGCCCGAAGACTGGTAGCCCGATTGCGTGGCGCGCTCGTTTACGTCGATGGCACCAGCGGCGTCCAAAATTTCGGCTGCCTGGTGTGCATTTTCAGCTGAATGAGCGTGTACCGTTACAATAGAACCCGCCGAGCGAGCTACGTGTGAGTAGCGCTGCGTATCGTCGTACTCGTCGCCACCGAACAGGTTGCTGAAGAAGTTGCCAATACCGTCACCGGTGCGGCCTGCTGCATCAGCAACGCCTTCGGTAGCAGTACCGCTCGTATTGGTGTAATTGCTTGAGTCGGAACCCGAAGTGGATTGGGCGCTGCGGTTAGATACGTCTACGTGGTCGAGGCTAAAACCAGCGGCTTGGAGTTGTTGGGCTGCATTCTGCGCTTCGGCGGCTGTGTCGAAAATTCCTACTACTGTCTGGCTCATTGCTTTGGAAGATTAGTGAACGATTAAAGTGTTTGGTTAAGGGAATTGGGAAGGGAAGACGTTGTACCATCGGGCGCAATGCGCTCGACCTGTATCTGCTCGCTGCGCAGAGTTACAGTTTGTGTTTCTTGGGTTTCAACCCGGTGCTTGGTCACACGCAACTCCTCTACAAGGAGTAAGCGCTTCACCACTACTTCGCGCACCACCGGAATGACCAGGGTGTCGCCTTCGTAGCGAACAACAGGAGCGGTAGCCTCATCCGCTACATATTGGTTGAGAGGTACACGCTCTACATTCACTTCTTCGTGTTGCAAAGCGAGGTTAATAGCCTCTTCGTGCTCGTGCACAATTTTGGATAGGCGCACCCGGCCGCTTTCCACCACTTCGCGGTGAACTACAGCTTGTTCCTCTATTACGGGCACCACTATAGGAGTGGTTAGAGGAGCATTAGGAAGCCGACCAGAGGTGTCGGCGGATAAAGAGTCGGTTGTGGTATCCATTTGGATGAGGCTATACGCCGAGCCAAATGGTGAGTTTCAAGTATTTTATATGGGAATTTTGTTGATTAATAAATAATTTCTGTATTAAACAAGTATAGTTAAACTCTTATTATTGAGCTTAAAACTTACATGAAGGTATTGTAAGAACCTTTTTCACTTGTTTAAACTCGACGATAAGTAATTTAAATTATTCCATGATGAGTAAGTGCTAACTCGCTTTCTTAGCTGAAATAAAAAATTCGGGCTTAACATATGCTGCATAGCCGCGTAAAACAGAAGTTTTTGCTTTTACGGCAGTAGTCCTAAAAGGCCATTCCATAATGGAGGCCGGGGGCTATATATGCTAACCATAGGCCTGCTAAACGAGCCTTCTACAAGGGCTAAGCAGTTCAATGAACCGACGCCAAAGCCAGCGGCTAATACACTCCGTGAGCTTTTAGCCTTCCGAATAGCTTAAATGAATTACCAGTGCTATTGAAGCGAATACAGAGCTAGGCAGTAATGAACAAAGCTACCAGGATGCGAAGCTCGGCTCGCAGTATTGCTCGATCTTGTGCTACTGCCTTACTCGGGTACTTTCAAATAAAGCCGGAAGGTGGTGCCGACCCCAACAGTACTATCGACTTCGATATGGCCGCCGGCTTGCTGCACAATCCGGTTGACGAGATAAAGGCCCATGCCGGAACCGGCCACGTGGTCGTGGAAGCGACGAAACATCTTAAACAAGTCCTCGCCGTAGCGCGACATGTCAAGCCCGAGGCCGTTGTCTTGCACCACTAACACGGGCGTACCATCTGCCGTCATTTCACTGCTGACGTGCACTATGGGCTTGCGGTCGGGGTGGGCGTATTTGAGGGCGTTGCTGAGTAAGTTATAAAGGATGCTCTGCAAGTTTAGTTGCGCAAACCGAACAGAAGGCACAGCCTCGAAATCCAAGACAAATTCGGCTTCTGCCGCATCTACTTGGCTTTGCATGCTCTGGATTACGCCATTGGTAAGTGGGAGCAGAGCCACTGGCTCGAGCGGGGTTTCCTCGTTGCGGCGCTGCACGTGCACGACTTCCGCTAACCCCTGGATCGTGCTGTGAATCTGGTTGAGGGCTCCTTCAAACATGGCCACTAACTGCTCGGCCTCGGGGTCGTGGAAGGTGGCACTGCGCTTCAGTTCTTCGAACACGCCCGCCAAGTTGTTGACGGGCTGCCGCAGGTCGTGCGAAGCTGTGTACACGAAGTTGTCGAGGTCTTGGTTGATGCGAGTGAGTTGCTCGTTGGTGAGGGCCAGTTCGGCGTTGACTTGTTCGCTCTGCTGGTTGGCCGCGCGTAGTTCCTTGTTGGTGGTAGCCAGTTTTTGGCTGGCGAGCCGCAGGGCCTGCTCGGCCATTTTGCGCTCATGAATATCAACTACAGTACCTACAAAGCCTTCGTACTCGCCATTGGAGTTGAATTTTGGTTGGCTCATGTCGGCAAACCAACGGTAGCTACCATCCTTGCCTTTGAGCCGATACACGAAGTTAAAAGGAACCTGGCGCGCATTTGCGTCATTAAAGACCGTGCGAGCCTGCGCCGCTTCCTCTGGGTGAACAACGTCCAGCCAGCCGAAATCCAACGCTTGCGCTTCAGTTTGGCCAGTGTACTCATACCATTGTTGGTTGAGATAGGTGCAGCGGCCATCGGCGCGGGTTATCCAGATAACTACGGGTACCCGATCGGCCATGACGCGGAAGTACTGCTCGCTTTCTAACAGCGCCTGCTCTAGGCGTTTCTGGTCGTGAATGTCGGTGTCGGCGCCGTACCACTTGGTTATTACGCCCTGTTCGTTGCGCGATGGGGTAGCGCGTATTAGAAACCAGCGGTAGATGCCTACCGCGCTGCGCAGCCGGGCTTCTATCTGGTAGGGTTTACCACTTTGCAGCGCAAACGCCCATTGCTCTTGCACAGCGGGCAAGTCGTCGGGGTGAATGAATTGTTGCCAGCCTGTGCCTTTAACTTCTTCGAGCGTGCTACCCGTGTAGGTATGCCATTGCTGGTTGAAATAATCGGTTTCGCCCGTTGCCGTACTCGCCCATACCAGGTGCGGAATGGTATTGGTTAGGGTTTCGAGCGCGCGTATGCTTTGCGCTTCTTTCTGCCGGGCTTGCACCTGCTCGGTCACTTCGTAAGCAAACACCAATATACCATCGATGACCCCCTCGACGTTGTGGCGGGCCTGCTGGATATAATTGAAGTACACTGTTTTCAGCGGGCCGCCATTCTTAGGCAATACCGTGAAGGGCAGTTCTCTTTCTTCGTGGGTTATACCGGTTTTGTAGACTTGGCGTAGCGTGTGCATGGCCGTATGATCGGCCAATTCAGCCAAAGCTATTTCCAGGGGCTGGCCCAGCAACCGCCGGTGCGGGAACAGCTGCTGATAAATCGGATTAACTAAGTCGAACACAAAGTTGGGGCCTTCCAGCACGCAGATGGCGGCCGGTGCCTGCATGAAAAAGCGTTCCAGCCGCGCTCGTTGACGCTCAGCTTCTTGCTGCGCCAATTCCAACTCCTGAGTTCGTTGCTTTACCCGCAACTCCAGTTCCTGATTGAGAATGCGTAGTTCCTGCTGGGTGCTGGAAAGCTCGGTGTTGCTGGCCAGATACTCTTCGTTGGAAGCGTACAGTTCTTCGTTGGTGGTAGCCAGTTCCTCGTTGGTAGTGGCTAGTTCCTCATTAACGGTTTGCAGTTCCAACTCACTCTGTTTTAGCTGCTCGCGCGCCAATACCTGCTCGGTTACATCATAGGCAAACACGAGCACTCCTTCCACTTGGTCCGCGGCGTTGCGGATAGCTTGATAAATGAAATTGAAGTAATAGGGTGCAGGCTGTCCGGTGTTGTCCCGGTCGATATAGGCTTGCTTTTCCCGCCCGTAATAGGTTTCACCGGTGTTGTAGACAGTATCGAGCAGCTCGAAGAAACTTTGGCCTTGCAACTCCGGTATTCCCTCCCGAATGGTTTTGCCAAGCAAAGGCCGTGCTCCTACTAGTTGTTGAAAGCCTGGATTAACTAGTTCCAGCACATGCTCGGGCCCTAGCAAACTGGCAATAGCAGCCGGTGCCTGCATGAATAAGGTGTGGAGGCGCTTGCGCTGTATGTCCACATTGGTCAGGGCTTGCTTCAGCGTCAGGTTGGTGGAGTCGAGTTGCAGCTGCAGTTCCGACAGAGAAGAAGCGCTGTCGGTGGGCGCATCGGGCAAACTAAAGGATGCTGCCGCAGGCTCTAAGGCGAGCAAAATGTAAAGCTGCTGGCCTTGCGTATCGAAGAGGGGAGTGCCCGTGAGGCGCTGGGAGGAAAGGGCGGTAGGGGGACCTGCGCTGGGAAAAAAGATGGAGTCCGGTTGGCTGGTACGGCGCACCTGCGCCAGCATATCAGCTAAGGGCTTAACCAAATCGGGCGCATTTGGCCAGACTGCCGCAACCCCCTGACCAACCAGCGTGGCGGGTGGGCGTCCCGCTACCAGAGCAAAACCAGCCGAACATTCCACTACTGTATCATCGGGGTTCAACAGCAAATAGTTGCCGGGCAAGGAGCGAAATACAAGCTGATAATCCGGTGACGAGGACACAATAGACATAACCAGGTGAGCGACTTTAAGCACTGGCCAATAGGGCTTGGGCAGCAAACGCAAGCTCATCGGATACAGCGAAATACTTCTCTGCTGGCAGAAAGGTTATTGTCTAGCCAGCCAGCGGAAGGCACCAAAGGCTACATGCCGAGGTGTTGGTTAATGCTTCCAGCCTAAACGCAACTGCGTCGGCAATGCATATACGAGCCATTCGGAAACGTGCCGGTTACACATTCTACGGTTTAGGTTGTTTCTACTCTTCACGCATACCTGCGGCCCGTGTAGCCGGTGTGTTCCAGAAACTTGCTTAACCCGCTTACCGCCGAACAGCGGTATATCGTGCGGGTCGGGGCGTCGGTGAAAAGCAGCATGCTGCTTTCGGGTACCCATACCGGGTCTTGGGTGTGGCCAAGTCCGGCCGCCACAATCTCGATGCGGCCCGTAGTGATAAACCGCGGCGTTGGGTTTTGCGCCGTTACGGAGAAGGTACTCAGCAAGAATAGCAATAAAAGGAGCGAAAGGTACATGAACAGCAGAAGTAAGGCTGCTAGTTCTAGCCATACGTCGCCCGGAAGGTTGCAGACCCGTCCTTAACCTAGCGCGAACTCAAGCGTACGATGTAGCGCGAAGTTCCTGCTTCGGGGTGCCCGGGCTTGCGTTGTTCCGCGCCGGCCGCAACGCGGGCTTCCAGTAGCATCCGTGTGCTTACACATTCGTTGACTTTCGTTTTCTGTGAAATACATCTTCTTCCTGCTCCTGGCTTTAATTGGTCAACCGGTTTTTGCGCAAAGCACCGAAACGCCTCTAGTTGAGGTAGCCGAATTTGGGCGCCACCAGCCCATCGGGCTAGCGCTTTCGCAACGGGGCCGCATTTTCGTCACGTTTCCGAAGCGCAAAACCGATTACGACTATGGGCTAGCAGAAATAGTAGGCGGCAAGCGACTGCCTTATCCAAACGCGGAATGGAACCAGTGGGACTCATTGCAAGCTACTAGCCGGTTTGTGAACGTGCAGGCCTTATTTGTCGACCAAACTGACGCGCTGTGGGTGCTCGACCCGGCCAACCCCGCCGATGAACCAGCGTTACTAGCGGGCATCAAGCTGCTGAAGATCAACTTGGCCACCAACAAAGTGGAGCGGAGTTATCGGTTCGAGGACTTGCCTCGGGAACGGTCCGGCCTCAACGATGTGCAAGTGGACACCCGCAACCAAGTTGCCTACCTTTCCGATCCTAAGCTGGCCGCGCTGGTGGTGCTGGACCTGCGCACCGGCAAGAGCCGCCTCCAACTCCAAGGCCACAAATCGACGGCTGCGGCCCCGGGTTTCGTGCTGCGCATTGATGGCAAGGAAGTGCGCGACAAAGCCGACAAGCCTTTCAGCAGCAACGTCAACGGCATTGCCCTCACCCCCGATTATAAGTACCTCTACTACCGCGCTATCAACCAAACCAAGCTCTACCGCATCGAGACGGAGGTATTGCGCAATGCTACCCTCAAGCCCGCCGACGTAGCCGCCCGGGTAGAGGAAGTGGGCGAAACCGGCATTTCGCACGGCATGATAGCCGACGCCGCTGGCAACGTCTACCTCACCGATTCGCCCAACCACGCTATACGCCGCGTCACGCCCGCGGGCCGTTTCGAAACCGTAGCCCGCGACCCACGCCTGCTCTGGCCCGATTCGTTCGGCCTCGGCCCCGACGGCTACCTCTACGTGACGGCCGCCCAAATCGAGCGCACCCCCAAATGGAATAATGGCCAAGACCGAGTGCAATACCCGTTTCGGCTCTACAAAATGAAGCTGCCATAAGCCCACTTGATTCGGCTCCCGCTTGCCAATGCATCTGCGGCTGCGGTTACACAGATAACATTGCTACACTACCCGTCATCCTGAGCTTGTCGAAATACCTCGCGCGCTGACGTTAGAGTAGTACTCGTCATGCTGAGCGGAGCCGAAGCATCTCGCGTGCTGACGTTGTGATGCCAACTGAGGTTACTACACTAGCGAGATGCTTCGACTCCGCTCAGCATGACCATACTGCTTGTAATAAGTCGAGTGATAGGCTTCTGCTGCGCTACTAGGTACTTCGCAGAACAATGCCCTCTGCAATATTTGCACACAGAATACTGCGGCTCCATTTAGCGTGACGAGCTATGTTCGAATGTGTTCTTAGAGCGGATAGCTTCGATAACCACGGTTTCAGATACCGTTTTCAAGCGTTGAGCTTGACTGATTGACAAGCTCAACGCTATAATAAAAAGGCCTTGGCAATAGCTACCGGGCCTTTTTTGATTTTATGAAGGTAAGATGAAGAACCGGAAACATGCGCGCCCAATCAGCGTTAGCCAACTTGCCGTGCCGAGCAGGCGGCGACCTGAATTGCTCAACTGCTCACTTTCCCACCAAGCACCCTTTTAGCCGTCGAGTTATGGCCACACACGTTGAACCTCTAGAGCAAGTTACCTTTCACAACTCTTTCGTGGAGGAATTGCGCGGCGAAGTAGCCCCGATAAGCGTCCGCGCCAAGTGCCCGGTTACCACTATTCCCGCGTAGAGCCCACGCCCGTTCCCGACCCGCATTTGCTGGCCTGGTCCGATGATTTGGGCGCTTACTTGGGCTTGCACCGTCCGCCGGAGCGCGGCCCGGCCGTGGAGGCGCTGGCTGGCAACCGCGTCACGGACACCATGAAGCCGTTTGCGGCCCGGTACGGCGGCCACCAGTTTGGCAGCTGGGCCGGCCAACTCGGCGACGGACGGGCTATTTCGTTGGGCGAAGTAACGGCCACCGATAACTCCACTTGGGAAATCCAGCTGAAAGGCGCCGGTCCCACGCCGTACTCGCGTCGGGCCGATGGCCGGGCCGTGTTGCGTTCCTCGTTGCGGGAGTTTCTTTGCAGCGAAGCCATGCATTACTTGGGCGTGCCCACCACCCGCGCGTTGAGCTTGGTAGCCACCGGCGACATTGTGGTGCGCGACATGTTCTATAATGGTAATCCCCGCCCCGAGCCCGGCGCCGTGGTGGCGCGCGTTGCCCCAACCTTTATTCGGTTCGGCAATTTCCAGATCATGACGGCCACCGGCGAAATGGACAACCTGCGCGCCATAGTCGATTACGTGATTCGCCACCATTACCCTGAACTTGGGGAGCCTAGCCCGGAAGTGTACTTGCGCTGGTTCGAGGAAGTGTGCCGCCGTACCGCCGTCATGATTGCGCACTGGATGTCGGTGGGCTTTGTGCACGGCGTGATGAACACCGACAACATGTCCATCCTTGGCCTTACCATCGACTACGGTCCTTACGGTTGGTTGGAGCCTTATGACCCCGATTGGACGCCTAACACCACCGATTTTGGTAGCCGGCGCTACGCGTTCGGCCAGCAACCCCACGTCGGCCTTTGGAACCTCTACCAGCTGGCGCGGGCACTGGCCCCGATGGTTGAAAATGTGGAAGGCTTGAACCAAGGACTCGAACAGTACCGCACGACCATCGCCGCCACGCAGCACCAAATGATGATGCGCAAGCTCGGCCTGACCGCGCAAGCGGAGGAAGAAGACCGCGCCCTCATCGAGAGACTGCACGAAGCCCTAGCGGAGTCGCAGGTGGACATGACGCTGTTTTTCCGGCGCCTTTGCCACGTAGCCTACGACTTGGTAGCAAATCCGGGCAACGAGGACGGTTTGTTCCAGGACTTGCTGGCTGCGGCCGGTTATGCCGAACTAGGCAGTCAGCAGCAACCATTAATCGATTGGCTCCACCGTTACAGCAACCGGCTACGGCAAGAATCTGTTGGGGCGGAAGCTATTCGGGAAGGTATGCTGCGCGCAAACCCCAAGTATGTGCTACGCAACTACCTCGCGCAGCAAGCCATTGAAGCCGCAGAAGCCGGCGACCTGTCGTTTCTAAATCGGTTGATGGAAGTGCTCAAAACCCCTTACGACGAACAACCCGAACACGACGACCTCGCCGCTAAGCGTCCCGCCTGGGCCAGTGACAAACCCGGCAGCGCGACGCTTTCGTGCAGCTCCTAACCCAAGATCTGGCCGAACACGCATGCTTGTTCAAGCCTGCTGAGCGGGAGGAAGCATGCGGCTGCTGATTCCTCTCACAGTAACGTCATGCTGAGCTTGTCGAAGCATCTCGCTAGGGCGGTACACGCTAATGCTTGTGCAACGATTCGAGCGAGATGCTTCGACAAGCTCAGCATGACAATAGTATTACAACGTCTGTCACCACATGAGATGCCGTGGTACGCATAGCAGGAGCAGTCTGATGAATGCTTGCCTCTTCCCGAAGACCTCATAATGTGGAGAAGCCTTGCTGCTTGCTAAGGTCAAGAGGGGAATAACCCGGCAACGTTTATCTTCCGGCTAAAGACTTAACTCTAGCTGGCTATGTGGCGTGTCGTACTATTTTGGATGGGAACTGTGTTGCTGGCGCAGTCGAGCACAGCGCAACAGCAACGCGCCGATCTGCTTATCCGCAACGGCCGCGTGTTGGATGGTACTGGCAATGCCTGGTTTTACGCCGACGTCGCCGTGCAAGCCGGCCGCATCCAAGCCGTGGGCCGGCTCCCCAAAGACTACCCCGCCGATACCGTCCTCGACGCCCACGGCCTCATCGTGGCGCCCGGCTTCATTGATGTACACACCCACATCGAAGATGACGAAGTGCGTCAGCCTACCGCCGATAACTTCATCTACGATGGCGTAACGACGGTTATCACCGGCAACTGCGGTTCCTCACGCCCCGACTTGCGCCGCTACTTTACCTTCCTCGACAGCCTGCATCTTTCCGTCAACGTGGCCTCGCTGATTGGGCATGGCTCGGTACGCAAGGCCGTGATGGGCCGCGCCAACCGGGCCCCCACCGAAACGGAGCTAGGGCAAATGGAAAGGCTGGTAGAACAGGCCATGCAAGCCGGAGCCGTAGGCATCTCGACGGGGCTGATTTACATTCCCGGCACGTACACCCGCACGCCGGAACTGGTGCGCCTAGCCCAGGTGGCCGGCCGTTACCGCGGCCTCTACGCCACCCACATGCGCGATGAAGGCGACAGTGTGAAACAGGCTATTAAGGAGGCGCTGCTGATCGGGCGGGAAGCCAACTTGCCCGTGGAAATTTCGCACCTCAAGCTAGGCGGCCAGCAGAATTGGGGCCACGCTGCCGACCTGTTGGCACTCCTGGAAACCGCCCGCCAAAGCGGCCAGGAAGTCACCATCGACCAGTATCCCTACACCGCCAGCTCTACTTCCCTGAGCACCCTGCTCCCCGACGCCGTGCAAGCCGATGGCCGCGACTCGCTCCAGGCCCGCTTGGCCCGCCCCAAAGTGCGGGCAACCGTGGAGGAGGCCATGCTAACACGCCTGCGTCAAAAGAAGCTGCGTCACTTCGGCTATGCTGTGGTAGCCAGTTTTCCGCCCAACCCGAGCTACAACGGCCTAAGCATTGAAGCCATCAACCAGCGCATGGGCCGGCCTCACAAAGCCCGCGCCGAGGTAAGCACCATCCTGGACCTGGTGTTGCAGCACGATGCGGGGATGGTTTTCCACGGTATGGGGGAGCCCGATGTGCAGCAAATCATGCGTTACCCCTTCAACATGGTAGCCTCCGACGCCAGCATTCGGGTGTGGCAGGAGGGCGTACCGCACCCGCGCGGCTACGGGTCCAACGCCCGAGTGCTCGGCCACTATGTGCGCGAACTACACGTCATCAGCCTGGAAGAAGCCGTGCGCCGCATGACCTCACTGCCCGCCCAAACCTTTGGCCTCACCGACCGAGGCCTTCTGCGCCCCGGCCTAGCCGCCGACCTGGTGGTGTTCGACCCCAAAGAAGTAGCCGAGCGGTCCACGTTCACGCAGCCGCACCAATACAGCGTGGGCATGCGCTACGTGCTGGTCAATGGTCAACTCACCGTCCGCGAAGGGCAGCACACCAAGCGCCGCGCCGGCCAAGTGCTCTATGGCCCCGGTCGGCAGTAACCAACGCCCTATCGCCGGGCTGTGAGCAGCCAAAGAATAAATGTCGAATTTCGCGCCATGAAGTATAGTCCACCTGAACTGCGAACCGTGGAGGTGACGCGGTATGTGAAACCGTTGCGCGAGGGCGGCTCTTTGCCGGGCTTGGTAGAGGCCGAAGATGGGTTTCTGTACGTGCTCAAATTTCGGGGCGCCGGGCAAGGTGCGAAGGCGCTGATTGCCGAACTCCTGGCCGGTGAGTTGGCGCGCGCACTAGGCTTACGAGTGCCGGAAATCGTATTTATCACCCTCGACGAAGCCTTCGGCCGTACCGAGCCCGACGAGGAAATCCAGGATTTGCTGCGCGCCAGCGAAGGCCTCAACCTGGCCCTGCATTACTTGTCCGGGGCCATTACCTTCGATGCGCTGGTCACGACTGTGGAGCCCAAACTGGCCTCGCAAATTGTGTGGCTGGATTGTCTGGTGACCAACGTTGACCGCACGCCGCGCAACACCAATATGCTGATGTGGCACAAGGAACTGTGGCTGATTGACCACGGAGCAGCCTTCTATTTCCATCATGCCTGGCAAAACGTGGAAGAACAAGCCCGGCGGCCGTTCGCTCAAGTCAAAGACCACGTGCTGCTACCCCAAGCCTCCGAACTAGCCGCCGTCGATGCCGAGTACCGGGCCGTGCTGACGCCGGAGCGAATTCGGGCTATTGTGGCGCTGATTCCGGATGAGTGGCTAACTGGTGATTCACCGTTCGAGTCGGTGGAGGAGCACCGGCAAGCCTATGTTCAGTTTTTAGAGACCCGCCTCGCGGCGTCCGAAATCTTTGTTAATGCCGCGCAGCATGCCAGAAAAACACTTGTTTGAGTATGCCGTGATTCGCGTCATGCCCCGGGTGGAGCGCGAAGAATTTCTAAACGTCGGTGTCATTCTATACTGTGCCGGGCAAGGATTTCTACAAACCAAGTTCGAGCTAAACGAAACGCGGCTGCTGGCCTTTGCCGCTGACCTCGACCTGGCCGAACTGCACGAGCGGCTACGCGCCTTCGAGCGAATTTGCGTGGGCCGCAAGGAGGGCGGTGTTATCGGGCAATTGCCGGTAGCCTCCCGTTTTCGTTGGCTCACCGCTACCCGCAGCACCGTCGTTCAAACTTCCCCCGTACACCCCGGCCTTTGCCAAGACCCCGCCGACACCCTAGCCCGGCTCTACACGCAACTAGTTAGTTGCTAGTGCTGGTGCCTCGCAACTAAAGCCGTACTACTTCGTTTGGCGTCTGCATGCCGATGAATTTTTATTGACTCGACAAGCAGATACAAAAGGAAGTAGCACGGCTTTTTCTTCCTTGCCTAAGCATCAAGCCGCCGCTGGAATGCTTGCAAGAACAACCCAACGTGATACCCGTCGCCTAAGCCGTGGTGCAGGTTTACGGACACGGGCATCCGCATAACAGCGCCGTCCTGATACGTTTGGCCCACCGATATTTTGGGGGCGCTGTCGGGGTGTTGGAAGCTGCGGGCGTGGGTGAGACTCGTGAACCGCACCCACGGAATAGCCGAGAAATGAATGACATCGGGCCGGGCGGTTTGCTCACTCAGGCGCAGGCCGGTGCTGTTCTGCGTGGCGTCGATTTCGGCGTTGGCGCCGGCCACGAAGTCAGTTAGGCTGTCCTGCTGCTCGATGAAGGAGAAACTAAAGGTGTGGTCGGGGCGGCCGAGAGTAGCGGAGGCATGGATCCGGTCGTAGCGGTACACTTGGCCCTGTTCGATGCGGCAACGAAACTCTTCCACTTCGTTGGCGGCTTGCAGCGCACAGTGCAGGTAATACAGGAAAAACGAAACTCCAGCTTGTTTGGCGGCGGTATGGGCCCGGGTACAATCTACATCGGCTACCAAACCGAAAAAGGGCTCGTCGAAGGCGGAAAAGAAAGTGAAATGCTCGCGGCGGGGCCACGTTGTAAGGTCGATCAGCTGCTTCATAGGGCCGCAAGTTCGTGAACTTTACCGGCTCTATATAGTCCAGGCTCCATAACTACGGCTATTTGGTACAGCTGCATCTTGGCGCGTAGCTGTGCTGATTCACCTATTCATTGCCTTCTATATCGCCATTGCCCGGTGGCTAGCAAAGTCTGATGTATCTCAGGCGAAATGTGAAGCTACCCGACGGTGCGGTCGAGGCACAGGCGGTTGTACTGGCAATGCAAAAGCAAAGCGAAAAGAAAAAGGCCATAGACTAACTGCGTGCCCACGGTGTCCCACTGTTCGAGCAAGCTGCTGCCAAAAACCAGCACCGTCATCAGTAACATGGCCGCTGCCAGGGCCGGGCGGGTAAACAAACCAATAATCAGCAGCAAGCCAATGCCGCCTTCCACAAAGGGCAGCACCGCCGCAAACGGCCGTACCAATACTTCGGGCAGTATGGAAGCGGCAAACTGCTTGACGAGGCCTGCTTGAAATGCCGCCAACTTGGGCAGCCGTACCAAGAAATGAGCTAGAAAGGCCACGCCCATCAGCAGGCGGCCCAGCACGAAGGCCAGTTCGGAGTTAGTTAATCTCATGGAATAGGATTGCGAAAGGGGAATGCACGTAGTGCTTGCGTCAACGCAGTTTGCTGGCGGCAGGATGCGTTGAACCTCACTTCGTGCTGAGGACTCAAGCAGCCAGACGCCCTTCTGAGGGTAGTCAAGGGCATCGTGCCATCGGCTGGCTGCTTGCTTAGCTCGTTTCGACTCCAAATCAGTGAGGCTTTATTTTGCTGCCATAGCTCCGCCGCTGGTCCTACCTTTGCTCGATGCATACTCTTGAACAGCTCCGCGCCGGCCAATTAGCCGGCGTCCAACGCCTCGATTTGTCTTGCGGCCTAACCGAATTTCCAACCGAGATTTTCGACCTGGCCGATTCTCTGGAAATCCTCAACTTATCGGGCAACGCGCTATCGGACCTGCCCGCCGACCTGCCCCGGCTGCACAAGCTGCGCGTGCTGTTCTGCTCCGACAACCAGTTCACTTCCGTGCCCGAAGTGCTCGGCCAATGCCCGCACCTGAGCATGATAGGCTTCAAAGCCAACCAGATTCACACGCTGCCTGCTGCGGCCCTGACGCCAGCTTTGCGTTGGCTGATCCTCACCGATAATCAACTCCGCGAATTGCCCGAGGAAATCGGCAACTGCATGGCCATGCAGAAGCTGATGCTGGCTGGCAACCAGCTCCGGCACCTGCCCGAAACCATGAAGGCTTGCACCAATTTGGAGCTGTTGCGCATCGCCGACAACCAGTTTTCCTATCTGCCCGAGTGGTTGCTTGCCCTGCCGCGGCTATCGTGGCTGGCGTATGCGGGCAACCCCTTCAGCGCGCCCGCCGAAGCAACGGCGGTAGCCGCCGCCACTGCCCGCACCATAGAATGGAGTAGCCTTGAGGTGCAGCAGAAGTTGGGGGAGGGCGCCTCGGGCGTAATTTATCAGGCACAATGGCTACGCCCGGCGGCCGATCCGCAGCCGGTTGCCGTCAAGCTGTTCAAGGGCGCGCGCACCAGCGACGGACTGCCCGGCAGCGAAATGGCCGCCTGCCTAAGTGCGGGCGCGCACCCCAACCTGATTGCGGTGGAAGGCAAAATCAGCCACCACCCGGAGGGCACCGACGGGCTCGTGCTGCAACTAATAGCGCCCGAGTTTCGCAACCTCGGTGGCCCGCCCAGTCTGGCTTCCTGTACCCGCGACGTCTACGCGGCCGGCACCAGCTTCTCTATAGCCGTGGTGCTGCGCATTGCTCGCAGTATTGCCAGTGCCACGCAGCATCTGCACACCCGCGGCATCATGCACGGCGACTTATACGCCCACAACATCCTAACCACCAAGGCCGGCCAGTGTCTGCTCGGCGACTTCGGAGCCGCCTGTTTCTTCACCTCTGACCAGCCGCAAACAGCCCGTGCCTTGCAACGCTTGGAAGTGCGGGCCTTCGCCTGCCTCCTCGACGATTTACTAATGCACTGCACAGAACCAGCTACTTCAACTACGATGCAGGCACTTCGGAATTTGCAGCAGCAATGCGCCCAGCCAGAAGTTGCGGCCCGGCCGCTGTTCACGGAAATCCAGCAAATTCTAGCAGAGTTGCGGTAGTTTTCGCCAAACATAAAAGCAGCAAGCGGCGGTAGAGGTAAGTGCACCCCCGCCGCCGCTTGTTGCTTTTAGGCTTACTAAGTTTTACTTGAAATACTGCGCGTACTCAGCAGGCATGGCGTCGATTTCCTTGATCATGATGTTCTTGTAGAACACCTCGGCAGCTTCGCTTTGCAGCTGAATTTTGCCGTGGGTGAGCGGCTTGCGCTGCCCGTTTACCACGTACCCCGAATTATCGACGGCGAGCACCACGTGGCCGTTCACAATGTGCACGCTCTTGCCATTGACGTGGATTAGTTCTAGGTCGTTCCACTGGCCGTTGGCTACTTCGTGGTTGGCGGCAGCTTGGCAGAAACCGGGCTTACCATTGCCCATGGTGACGGGCGCCGCCGTGGGGTTGAACTTCAGTACATCGGTGGCGGCAGGGCCTTTGGTGGCCCGGATGTCGGCCGTGGAATTGGCAATGCACCAGTAGTCGCCCATGGCGTTGCCCGCCGCGTATTCCGATACCTGAAACTCCTGGCTAAGCATCCAGCTACGCCAGTAATCCACTCCGCACTCGCCCTGGCTGTTGTAAAGGATACCGCTGTCCAGAGGCTCATCGAGGCGAGGAATCCATTTTTTGGTACCCCATTTCACTTTTAGCTTCAGGTCGTAGTTGCTGAAATCTTGCTTGGTGAACACGCAGCCGTAGATTTCACCGCTGATGCGCAGCACCGGCTCGCCGTCTTGCATCACCACCGAAAACACGTTCGCCTCGTTTTTGTCGTAGCCAATAGGGGCTATGGGTTTGCCTTGGGCGTCGAGGGGCTGTTTGCCTTTGTAGCCGACTTGGTGCCGATAGCTCTCATAGCTCCGCCACTTACTTAGGTTCTTGTCCAGCAAAGGCACCCAAGCATCGGGAGCTTTCGACGAGGTAGAGGTGAAAAGGAGGGTGACGCCGAGCATTAACGCGGTAACTGTTCTCATGAATGCGAGGGAATTAGAGAATAATGGAAGCTAAATCTAATGATTTCATGGTAACGGACTATTTCACGAGTAATTATATAAATACCATTCGCTTAGTTAGCCACAGATTTCCTGTTCGCCAGCGGCTACGATTTGGGCAAGGAAGCCCCATGCTCGCAATCAAAAGACGCGCGGCGGCAATGGCAAGGGTGTTTGGTTGGCGATACTTAATTTCGCGGCCGTTTGCTGGCTATTGCAACTGAAACTAGGCGCGGGGCTTATCCGCCGTTAATCTACTTATGACTACTCCTCAACTTATTGCCTTCGACGCCGACGATACGCTGTGGCCCAATCAGCCCCACTTCGATCAGGCCGAGGCCGACCTTTCCGCTCTGCTTACCCACTACGCCGATGCCGAAACGCTGTCCAACCGTTTCAACGAGGTGCATCGACAGAACGTGCATCTGTTCGGCTACGGGGCCAAGTCGTTTATGCTTTGCATGATCGAAACCGTAATTCAACTCACCAACGGCAGCGTGACGGGCACCGAAATCCAGCAAATTCTCGACAGCGGCAAGCGGCTGCTTAGCTTCCCCATCGAGCCGCTTCCGCATGTAGATGCGGTGCTGAGTGAGCTGAAAGAGCGCGGCGTGCCCTTGATGCTCATCACCAAAGGCGACCTGTTCGACCAGGAAAGCAAGCTGGCCCGCTCGGGCCTCGGCGATTATTTCGATTACGTGGAAATCGTGAGCGAAAAGAACGAGGCCACGTACCGCCGCATTCTGAGCCGCTACCAAGTGCAGCCCGAAAATTTTGTGATGATCGGCAACTCGCTGAAATCCGACATTCTGCCCGTGGCCAAACTAGGAGCAAAAGCCATTTACGTGCCCTTCTACACCACCTGGGTCTATGAGCAAGTGCCCGCCGACGAAGTAGGCAAAGTTACTTTTCAGGAAGCTGCGTCCCTGAAAGAAGCGCTAGCCTACCTGTCTTGAGGTAATCTAATCAAGTTGATAAAACCAGCGCGTCCACCTCATAATAACCTAGTCTTTATTCCAATAGCTCATTTCAATTTTAGCGTCTAGAGCAAAGAAACTAGCTCCCATGCTCATCCGAGCATAGGTAACGGGCAACTGACCCATATCAGACCGTCATGCTGAGCGCAGCCGAAGTATCTCGCGTGCTGAGGTTGCAAAACTAATTCAACGATGCGAGCAAGATGCTTCGGCTGCGCTCAGCATGACAGTACGTGTTACAACGTCGCTTGTGCAACTCAGCACGTGAGATGCTTCGGCAAGCTCAGCAGGACGGTCTAGTTGGTTCCTCAGCGATTAGCCAACCACCCCTAACTATGACTTATTTGAGAGCAGTAGCTCTCAAGTTTTAACCTAAAAAGGCGGCGCTTAGCTTTTGCGATGCTTGCGTTTGTGTTAGTGTACGGCTTCGGCTAGTTGTCCTTCGGATACGGCAACCGGGGCCGTGATTTGCTTGCGGCCAATTAACAGAATAAGCAGCGCTAATACGGAAGCTCCCGCCATAACCCCCACCATCGGTACGGCCGTGTGGTTATTGAACACGCTAACGGCTACTGACGCTAAGGCGCCCATGCCCATGCGAATAGCACCCAGAAGCGCAGAGGCACTGCCCGCATTTTTCTCGAATGGGGCCAACGATAAAGCGGAGGTATTGGGGCTGTTGAAACCGAGGCAGCACAGGAAAACGAACAGCAGCGCAATCGTGCCTCCCAAGCCAATCCAGCCGTTGAGGGTGAGCACCAGAAATACCAGGCTGGTCAGTACCTGGCAAATCAGGGAGGTATAAACCAGTTGCTCGTTGGAAAAGCGCTGGAGCAGCATACTGTTCACTTGGCTAGACCCAATAAGCCCAATCGAGAGGAAGGCGAAGATCCAGCCGTAGGTCTTGCCATCGACGCCGAAGATATCCATGAATACCAGCGGCGAATCGGCCACGTAGGCAAAGAGGCCACAGAACGCCATGGCCCCCGCAAAGGTGTAGGTGTAGAACTGCGGCTCGCGCAGCACCGACCAGAAGCCGGTCAGAATGGGCAGAGGCTTCAGGGAGAGAGTGGTATCGGGGGTGTAGGTATCGGGCAGCCACAGCACGCAGGCCGCGAGCATTGCAGCGCCCATGAAAGCGAGGGTGATGAAAACGCCCTGCCAGCCGAAAGCTTCGGTAACGTAGCCCCCGATAGTAGGAGCGAGCATGGGTGAGAGCCCAACGATCAGCATCAGGGTTGCAAACACCTTGGCGCTGTCCTTCACCGGAAACAAGTCCCGCACCATAGCTACCGAGGCTACACCCGCGGCGCAGCTTCCTACGGCTTGCACTAAGCGGAGGGCAATCAGCCCATCTATGGTGTGGATAAGCGCGCACCCAACGGAGGCGGCAATGTAGATGGTCAGCCCAATGTAGAGCGGCTTTTTCCGGCCGAATCGGTCGAGCAGGGGGCCGTACAAAAGTTGGCCCGCCGAAATGCCAATAAAGAAGCTGGACAGCGAAAGCGCCACCCGGGCCGCTGTGGTATTTAGGTCTTTGGCAATGGCCGGAAAGCCCGGCAAGTACATATCAATGGAAAAAGGACCGATTGCGGTGAGGCTACCTAAAATTAGGATTAGAGAAATATATTTTTGCTTGGACATGAATTCTACCGCGAGCTTGTTTAGCGCCGTTGCTTATTTCCCACAAAGGTACCCCAACAGGCAAGCTGAAGCAGATGGAAAGCGGCGCCCCATTAGGAACTAGACGAAGTGAGGGTACGAAATAACGGCTGCGCAGTCTGAAAATAACTTTATTAAAAGTCTGTTACGTCGTTTCAAAACTCTGCCAGAAAAGCCCGATGTGCCTAGCAATTACCTAGTTCCAAAGCGCGGATGCGCCAAGACGTAAGCTAAGCAGGCATAGGGGTGCCAGTTGCTACACTCTTAGAGCCCAAGAACAAAAGTTAGGTGTGAAGCTTGGCAGGTAAAAGTGTACACGTGCCGCCTTACTGAATCGAAAGCTCGTCTATCGACCTTAAGTACTCCACGTAAATGTTGTGCTAAGGTCGAGCTAGCTGATTATCACGAAATTAAACTTACTTCAAATTGAAGTAAAACCCCCATACTTTCCCCTCAACACTGCGTATCAAGGCCAACTACATTGGAAGGCTGTGCAGATGAATGAGAATCCTAAAATAGAATTGCCCTTTTACGCCAAAGCACCGCTGGTGCTGCTGGGCCTGGCGTTGTTTGTGCTGATGATTTACTTGGCCGGTGACATCCTGTTTCCGCTGTTCTTCGCCGCCATCTTCGCCATTCTGCTCCTGCCCATCGAGCAGTGGCTGTTGCGGCGCCGAGTGCCTGAACTCTTGGCCATCACCTTGTCGGTGCTCTTGGGCGTAGTGGTGTTGCTGGGTATACTCTACTTTATCTACCTACAAGCCGGGGAACTCGCTACGCAAATGCCGCTTTTCAAAACCAAGCTCTTGCAGGCGCAGCGGCAACTGGTGGGGTGGCTCGATGCACGATTTGGCATCACCAACGAGCGTCTGCTCGGCTGGCTGCAACAAGCTACAAGCCGGGCTACGGCCCTGGCCGGGCAAGCCCTATCCACCGTATCGGGGCTGCTGGTGGTGTCTACGTTGGTGCCGGTGTATATATTTCTGCTGCTTTTGTATCGGGAACGACTCGTGAATTTCCTCATCCAAGTATTCTCGGGCCGGCGGCACGACCCGGAGGTAGAGGAAGTGCTACACGAAAGCAAAAGCACCATCCAGAGCTACATGACGGGTCTGTTAATTGAAGGTGCCATTGTAGCCGCGCTCAACGTGACCGGGTTGTTTATACTAGGCATTCCGTACGCGCTGTTGCTAGGGGTGCTAGGCGCACTGCTCAACTTCATTCCTTATGTGGGCGGCCTGATTGCCATTCTGCTGCCCGTGCTGATGGCGTTCATCACCAAAGACAGCTACCTCTACCCACTTGGGGTGGTGGGAGTGTACATGGTCATTCAGTTTATTGATAATAACCTGTTGGTGCCTCGCATTGTGGCCGGCAAAGTGCAAGTGAATGCGCTGGCCGCCGTGGTGGGTGTATTAATTGGCAATGCCATTGGCGGTATTCCGGGCATGTTCCTGGCACTACCCGGCATGGCAATCCTCAAAATTGTGTTCGACCGGATTGAAGCCCTCAAGCCCTGGGGCATGCTGCTTGGCGACGACGACCGTCCGCGCAAGGTTAAAGACAACGACAGCAAAAAGGTGCTGACCTAGGATATGAGTTCAGTTAAAAACAAGCCCCACCGGAAGGATGCTTACACTTAGTAGGCATCCTTCCGGTGGGGCTTTTGCTGCTGCAAAGCTGTGTTTCTGTGCTCTAGCTAGATGCTTCTCGCCTGTTGCAAGGCAACCTACTTAGGTAGCCGACCGCCAGACAGCTAGGACTGACGCCTGGACTAGCAGTTCCTACTTAGCGGGTTGTGGGTACTTGCGTTTAAGCCAGGCTTCTGGCACGGGCACAATGCAAATGTTCATTGAGCGGTTGTCGGCGGAAAGCATGGCTGACTGGATTTGAATTTTGGTGCCGTCGGGGCTGAACGTGGGGTGGGGGTGGTCGGCGGCGGTTTCTTTGTGGCCGGTGGTCAGCAGTATCATTTCGCGGGTGTGTCGGTCGATAAGGTAGAGGCTGCGCGAAAAGTCGTCGCCAACAGCCCAGCGCCCATCCGACGAGCCGTGCACGTGCCAGAGGCCGCTGCCGCTCGGGGTTTGGCCGGCAATGGTCATCTCGCGGGTGCGCAAATTCACGATGCCGAGGCCGGTCGGCTTTTCGCGGCTGCCGGAGGGGCCCCAGGCGTTTTCCTGGCCGGGGTTGCGCTGGTCGGGGGTGGTGGCTTGGGCGCTGGTGCTAGCCGTGGCCGTAGCTTCTTTATTGAAGTTGATTTTGCGGTGGCCCATGATGGCAATGGCCACTTCGTCGGGCGCAATAACGGCCTCGTGCGTCACCCACTCAAAATCGGCTTCGGGGTAGAGCGGGCGTAAGCCGGTGCCATCGGCCAGCACCGTCCAGGTCCTTTGCGGCGACTTACCACCGGTTTCCCAGCAGAAGATAATTTCGCCGGGCACCCAGGGGTTGGTTTGCACGTGCCCAATCTGAAATGGTACCGACACTACGTGCTTGATGGCTCCGGTCTTGATGTTCATGCTGGCCAACCCCGCCGGACCCGCACCCATGTTGCGGGGCCCAAAGGCACTGCTGATTTTGGTGTCGGCGGGCAGGTGCTTAGCGGCTTCGGTCTTGCCCACTCGGAAGTACACTACGTCCTCGTTGCCATCGAGGGCCATGTCGCCACCGGCGCCAATTTCGGGCGGGGTGGTGCCGCATACCCGCTGGTACACGCTGGCGGGCTGCATCTTACCGGCTTTGCTGTCGGCAAACAGTTTGGCAAGGTCCACTTCGATGATTTGCACGCTACGGGCAGGGTCGGAAGCGGCGTTGGGCGCTGTTTCGGCACCCACGTTGCGCATGAAGTAAAGCTTCATCGACTTGCGGGCAATGTTGAGCATGCCTGTGTAGCCGCCTTCCGTTACCTGCACCATCTCGCCCGTCTTCTCATTCACGGCCATGGCTTCTTTGGGCACGCGGCCCGAGCGGAAAATCAGCCACTGCCCATCAGAGGTCCACTGGTTATGGGTTTGGTAGATTTTGGAGTCGCCTTTGGGAGTGCTGGTCAGGAAGGTGAGCATAGTGCCCGTAACGGGGTCTTTCACCACTTTGCGCTCCGACGGAAACCGGGTGCCTATTTGGGCTGAAGCCGGTGCCGTCAAGAGCAAAGCGGTGCCGAGCGCCGCAAACAGTAGTACAGGGTTTGTTTTCATAGCGCGATTTTGGAGTGGGGCTTTTTTAGTGGTTCACGAGGACACAGCTATGGCCTGCTTACCACCTATCTAAAGACGCCACCTTGCGCCGCCCTTCCATCCTGCACCCTCCTGTTAAGCGCTGTTGGCGCGACACTTGGCGTCTGGTTGTTGCTGACGTTGCCAAACCATATTTGTCATGCTGAGCGGAGCCGCAGGCGCAGTCGAAGCATCTCGCGTGCTGACGCAGGAGTAGTAAAGGGGTTTACCACCCTAGCGAGATGCTTTGGCTGCGCTCAGCATGACAATACTATTCTAGTGTCAGCGAGCGAGGCTTCGGCTCCGCTGAGCAGACGAGTTAAGATTGACTGATACAGCTTGCTTCGTCCACTTATTCCCAATCGTTGAGCAGGCGCCGGACCAGGATAATCTGGCCGGTGTGGTAGGCGTTGTGGTCACCAATCAGCAGGGCCTCCCGAAAAAGTGTTTGGCCCGTGCCGTGCGGGAAAGGCGCAAACAAGTCTTGGGAGGAGTCTCCAAGCACAGCAATAAACCGGTCCCGGTCGTGCTTAATTTGAGTTAGTGTCGCCTGCCAGCTAGCGGCATCACCCTTCGATTCCGGCGCGGGCCAGTAGTCGTCGGGCCACTTGGGCGAGGTATGGTTCGGATCAATAGAGAACTCCACAATATCCCACTGGGCAATCCGGATGTGCTCGGCCAATTGCCAAACAGTGTACGGCAGGCCCGGAACCGCTTGGTTCAGCAGGTGCGGCGGTACATTGGCGCAAGCATCCTCGAACGTAACGTGGGCATTGCCCTCCACAAGTAAGCTTCGTAACTGCTCAACTAGGTTTTTTCGGGTTTGTTGGTCCATGGCAAATTGCGGGAGTAAGATGAAGTTTCAGCCAATTGACGGATAGAGCGGCTTGTTCAACGCAAAGTGCAGCTATTTTAGAATAACAGGCATAATCTATCGGAAGGGGTAGCGCAAAGCCTGCATTTCGCGCTTTTGTACACGCGGTTGAAAAGCCAACCAGAGGTATCATATATAGGAGAATAAATATTGCTATAGCTTTGTGCCGGTTCTGCTCCACTGTCGAGCTAGGCAGCGGAGTACAAGCCACTAATTCACCCTCTTCCTTTCCCCAACAGCTTATGCACCCCAGCCGACACCCTTTTGCTGCCATGTTGTTTCTTCTCACGGTTTCTCTAACAGCGGCCAACTACCTGCCGGCTAAGCCTACAAAGGCACCAGCACCCGCTGCATTCACAGAGGGTATCATTACCACCCGCGTTTCGTTGCCCGGCAACCCCTTCGACAAAGTGCTGAGCCAACTTGATCCGGCGAAGGGTAACCCACAAGAGCAGATGCAACGCATTATTGGCGCCATGTCGCCGGCCGAACAGCAGCAAATGCAGGCTTCGGCCCAGAAGAGTCCGCCGGCCATGACGATGGGGGCCATGATGCTGCCCCGCAAAGGCACCATCTACTGCCGCAACCAGGAAGCCCGCGTCAGCACCGATGCCCTTACGTATCACCTCGAAAATTACTTCAACAGCACCAAGAACACCGGCTTGCTGCTAATGGCCGCCCAAGGCCGCCCCGACCAAGTGGCTTACACTTACGATGCGGGCAGCGTCAAGAATGTGTGGCAAAGCATATCCGTTACCGACGCCGACTACACCATGAAAACCACTGCCGAAACGGCGCTGGTAGCAGGCTACCCGAGCACGAAAACCACCTACACGCTCAAGCCGAACGCCGCCGCGCCCGCCGACCCGGCCCTCGGGGGCATGTCGGAGAAGCCGGTGGCCCTGGACGTCTGGACCTCGCCCCAAATACCGCAAATGTTGAATTTCGCTCACCCGGTGTACGTCAAGGAAAAGCAGGGCATCACCAAACTGGTCGTCTACTTCGATAAGGAGCGCAAGCACAAGCTACTCTACGAATTTGAGAGCGTGCAGCTGAAGCCCGTCACGGCGCAAAACCTGCAAATCAAAACCACTGGTCAAGTGCTAGATTATGCCAAGGACATCACCCAAATAGGAGCCAAAACGTTGGCTATCATGTTTGCCGGTGGTCCCCAAAGGTCCGGCAAAAGCACCGACGAATAAGCTTAGTTGGAAGCCACGGTGAGGTACTAGTGGCCGGGCGGGTAGGGTGTGTCTCGGCAGCATTGTGTGTTTTTGCGTACCAAGGTGCAGTAGCTCCTTACAAGTTGCGCTGCACTCCATGGCGAAAAACACTCAACCCAATACCTCCCAAGAGTTTACCGGCTTCGTGCACGTCCGAGGGGCGCGCGAGCATAATCTGAAAAACATCAGCGTTGATATTCCCCGCGATGCGCTGGTCGTGTTTACGGGTGTGTCGGGCTCGGGCAAGTCGTCGTTGGCTTTCGGGACGCTCTATGCCGAAGCGCAGCGACGCTACCTAGAATCGGTGTCGCCGTACGCGCGGCGATTGTTTCACCAAATGGCCGTGCCCGAGGTGGATGTCATTGAGGGGTTGCCGCCGGCCGTGGCCTTGCAGCAGCAGCGTGGTACGCCCACCACCCGCTCATCGGTGGGCAGCGTGACCACGCTTTCCAACTTGGTGCGCATGCTCTACTCGCGGGCCGGCGACTATCCGGCGGGGCAGGGCATCATCTATGCCGAAGCCTTTTCGCCGAACACGCCCGAGGGCGCCTGTCCCACCTGTCACGGCTTGGGCCGCACCTACGAGGTAACCGAGCAATCGATGGTGCCCGATGATTCGCTCACGATTCGGGAGCGAGCCATTGCGGCTTGGCCGCAAGCCTGGGGCGGCCAAAATCAGCGCGACATCCTGGTCACGCTTGGCTACGACGTAGACCGGCCCTGGCGCGACTTGCCTCAAAAAGACCGAGAGTGGATTCTGTTCACGGACGAGCAACCGGTGGTGCCCGTGTACCCCGGCTACTCGCCCGCTGAAACGCAACGAGCCCTCAAGCGCCGGGAGCCGCCGAACTACATGGGTACCTTCAGCAGCGCCAAGCGGCACGTGTTGCACACCTTCGCCAACACGCAAAGCCCGCTCATGAAAAAGCGGGCCTTGCAATACATGCTCAGCACCGAGTGCCCGCTTTGCCACGGCAAGCGGCTGCGGCCCGAGTCGTTGTCGGTAACCTTCGCGGGGCTGGATATTGCCGAACTGGCGAACCTGCCGCTAAAGCGGGTGGCAGGCCTGCTTAAGCCTTATGCCGACGGCACGGCCGCGGGCCGCAAAAAGCACGACGCCGCGCACCCCGAACAAGTTATTGTAGCTCAGCGCATCGCCGCCGACTTGTGCGCCCGGCTGGCGGTATTGCTAAATTTAGGATTGGGGTATTTGTCGTTGGAGCGCAGCACGCCTACGTTGTCGCCGGGCGAATTGCAGCGGCTGCGGCTGGCCACGCAACTCTACTCCAATCTGTTTGGGGTGGTGTATGTGCTCGACGAACCCTCGGCCGGCCTGCACCCCTCTGATACCGAGGCCTTATTAGCGGCCTTAGCAGCACTGAAACGGGCGGGCAACTCGTTGTTTGTGGTCGAGCACAACCTCGATGTGGTCCGGCAAGCCGACTGGCTAGTAGACGTAGGGCCAGCCGCCGGCGAGCAAGGTGGGGAAGTGCTCTACAGCGGCCCACCTACGGGGTTAGCCGAAGTAAAAACCTCGCAGACACGCCGCTACCTATTCACCACTGCCACCACGCAAGGGGCTCGTGCGCCGCGTACGCCTACTAGCTGGCTGAAGCTGGAAGGCGTCACGCGCAACAACCTCGATAAGTTGGACGTGGCCTTCCCGTTGGGCGTATTCACTACCGTTACGGGCGTATCGGGCTCTGGCAAATCAAGCTTAGTAAGCCAAGTTTTGGTGGAGTTGGTGGCTGAGCACTTGGGCCTCGATGTGACAGCCGGGGAGGAAGAGGAAGCCGATCCGCTGGAGCGCGCCGCCCCCACCGAAACCGGTGGCCACATTGTAGCTGGCATGGAGCACATCAAGCGGCTGGTGCGCGTCGACCAGAAGCCGATTGGTCGCACGCCGCGCTCCAACATGGCTACTTATACCGGTCTTTTCGACCACGTACGCAAGCTGTTTGCGGCCACGCCCGCCGCCCGCAAGCGCCGCTACGATGCCGGCCGTTTCTCGTTCAACGTAGTGAAAGGCCGCTGCGAAAACTGCCAGGGCGAAGGCTTCGTGATGGTGGAGCTGCTGTTTCTGCCCAGCGTGTACGCCCCGTGCCCGGTTTGCCATGGCGCGCGCTACAACGCCAAAACGCTGGAAGTCACGTACCGCGACAAAAACATTGCGGAAGTGCTGGCCATGACGGTGGATGCCTCTTGGGAGTTCTTCGCCGACGAGCCGCCGGTACACCGGGCCCTCACGGTGCTGCGCGAAGTCGGGCTAGGATACTTGCGCCTTGGTCAGCCCGCCACCGAGCTATCGGGCGGCGAGGCGCAGCGCATCAAACTAGCCACCGAACTACAGCGCGCTCAGCGCGGCAACTCGCTCTACGTCCTCGACGAACCCACCACCGGCCTGCACCCCGCCGACGTGGAAAAGCTGCTCGTTCAACTCAACGGTTTGGTAGAAGCCGGCAACACCGTCATTGTGGTGGAGCACGACATGCGCGTAGTAGCCGGCAGCGACTACGTACTGGATATGGGCCCTGGAGCCGGCGACGAAGGCGGCCAAGTGGTAGCCGCTGGCACGCCCGAGCAAGTCATCAACACCAAAGGCAGCCGTACGGCCCCGTATCTAGCACGTTTCCAAGGAAGCAAGAGTTAGAGTGTTCCACTAAAATTCTAGAGGGTAGCCGTCCTTAGAATACGACTGTATAGACAGTAAGAACTTAGCCGTTTTCACTTCTTCTTGACCGCCATGTTCATCTAGCATCCTCACAGCGGAGCCGAAAGCGCAGTACCTCCTATGTTGCCGCTGTAACACTATCGTCATGCTGAGCGAAGTCGAAGCATCTCGTGTGCTGACGCAAGAGTACCAATCTCACATCAGCACGCGAGATGCTTCGGCTACGCTCAGCATGACAGTTACTTTGGCAACGATAGCGGCTCCACTGCGAAGGCGCTAGGTGGACATGATGGTGTATTGTTTTGCTTACTACCTACACACAGCCCAACTCAGGCTGATGGCAGCCGCTACGCGGTTAAATGCTTACTGCTCTCACTCAGCATTGGGCGCTACTTGCTGAGGGGGAGTTGGGCGCTGCAAGGCGTAGAATCCCGCAGCAGCAGCGGCTACGGCCACGACGGCGCCTAGCCACTTAGAGCCAGAACCACCGGAAGAGGAAGTGGGGCGTCGCCAGCCGCCTGATATGTCGGTGCCGTGGCGGGCGGGCGTGGGCGTGAAGAGGCTGCCGTCGGAAATGGGTGCGCGTTCAGCTTGCTGCAAGTATAGCTTGAGCAGGCGCATACCGCTCCAGCGGGTGGCGGCAGGGGCAAGATTGTAAAGCAGCCGAAATGCAGGGGCCGTCCAACCAACCATGGTAGTCGAGCGGGGGTGGCGAGCCAGCCTCACAATGGTGTCGGCTACTTTTTGCGCTGGAAACACGGGCGGTGCGGGCTTAATGACGCGGCCCGTGTAGTTGGCGCCGTGCTGAAAACCGGGCGTATCGATGTAAGCGGGGTGCACGTCGCACACGTGGATGTGCGGCTCCGTACTCAGCTCGGTGCGTAAAGTGTCCATGAGGCCGCGCAAGCCGTATTTGCTGGCGCTGTAGGCGACGGTGTACGGCTCGGGCAACCAAGCACCCAAGGATATAACGTTGATGAGTGTGCCCTGGCGCTGCCGCCGAAAGATGGGCAGCACGGCGTAGGCCCCATATAAGTAGCCAAACAAGTTGATGCGCAGCACCTGCTCGTGGGTAGCCAGCGGAATAGCTTCAAACGGCCCAATGGCGCCACTACCTGCGTTGTTGACCCACACATCAACCCGGCCCCCAAACGCGACGGCCGCTTCGGCGAGGCGCTGCACCGCGTTGGCATCCGTTACATCGGTCGGGACGGCCAGGGCTTCGGCGCCTAGCTCTTCACATTCCGCTACCACCTCGGCCAGAACGGCGGCGCGCCGGGCCGCCAAAACCAAACGGGCCCCGTGGCGGGCAAATGTCAGTGCAGTTGCCCGGCCAATGCCACTAGAGGCGCCGGTGATAACCACGGTGGTATGGTGCAAAGAGTTGTTTTTCATACACAGAGAAAGCCAAGTGAGACGTCAACTGTATACCGCCTGCATACGGTCCAAGTTATAGATGAGCATGGCTGCACTAACTTCCCATTTAATCGTAGTGGAAGTAGCAATTCACGTAAGTGGCACCCGCCGCGCAGAATCATTGCGGTGGTCTTTCAAGATTGTGCCTGGGTGCAGGGCTTCGTAACTAGCGCTAAGTGCTACCTTAGGGCGTAGAGAAAGGAGGTGCCGCCAACTTGGGTAGTAGTGCCTTCGCGCTCAGAATACTTATTTATGTGGATCAAGGAAGTATGGACATTCTGAAGCGTCATCATGTTACCGTTTCCGGGGCGGGAGCACAGACTATGGTGTTTGTGCACGGCTTCGGCTGCGACCAGCGCATGTGGCGGCGGGTAGCGCCGGCTTTCGAGTCCAACTACCAAGTGGTACTGCTCGATTTACTGGGGGCAGGCCAGTCGGATTTAGCGGCTTACGATGTGGAGCGATATAGCTCGCTGACTGCCCATGCCGAGGACGTATTGGCCGTGCTACGCGAGCTTGATCTGCGTGAGGTGATACTGGTGGGGCATTCCGTTGGGGCCACAATCGCCTTGCTGGCGGCTGTTGAGGAACCGAGGCGCTTCCGCCAACTGGTGCTGGTGGCGCCTTCGCCGCGCTTCATCAACGATGTTGGCTACACCGGCGGGTTCGAGCGGACCGACATCGAGGAGTTGCTGGCCGCTATGAACGACAATTACCTGGGTTGGTCGAGTGCCATAACCCCGGTTATCATGGGCCACCCCGATCGGCCCGAGCTGGCTGCCGAGCTCAACAACAGCTTTTGCAACACCGACCCTACCATTGCCCGGCATTTCGCTCGCCTCACGTTTCTGTCCGACAACCGCGCCGATTTGCCGCTGGTACGCACGCCGAGCTTGATTTTGCAATGCGCCGATGATGCGCTAGCGCCTTTGACGGTGGGTACGTATATGCATCAGCAAATGCCCGATAGTGAATTGATTGTAATTGATACCTCCGGGCACTGCCCGCACCTGACTGCGCCGGAGGCTACCATCTCGGCAGTTAGTCGTTTTATAGGTTTCATGCGTATTCAATATCTATGAGTGATGCTGACGATGGGCGGCTACCCGAACTGGACTTGCGCCTAACGGAGGAAAACCTAAATGATTTCTATGAGCACGCGCCCTGCGGCTACTGCTCGTGCCTGCCCGACGGCACGCTCGTAAAGGTCAACCAAACCTTGCTCGATTGGCTTGGCTATACACGTCAGGAGTTGATAGCTCGCCAGTGTCTACAAGAGTTGCTGACTATCGGTGGGCGCCTACACTACGAAACGCACTGCGTGCCCTTGTTGCTGTTGCAGGGCCAAGTGCGAGAACTCAGCTACATGCTGCGGCGCAAAAACGGCACCACGTTGCCCGTGCTTATGAATTCGGTGCTGCTGCGCGATACCAACGACCAGCCACTAGTCGTGCGCGTCACCTTGTTCGACATCACCGACCGGCGCAAGTACGAGCAGGAGCTGCTGCGAGCCAAAATGCAGGCCGAGGAACAACGGGAGCAACTAGCCCGCGCCAACGAACAATTGGCCAACGCCAACGAGCAATTGCTGGTTAAAAACGAGCAGCTCACCCGCATCAACGCTGACCTCGACAGCTTCGTGTACACGGCCTCGCACGACCTCAAGCAACCCATCGACAACATGGCGGGGCTTTTTGCCGAGTTCAAGCGCAGTGCCACCATCCCCGACGCAGACGCTGCAAGCATGATGAACATGTTTGAAGACGCTCTACAACAGATTCTGAGCACAATTGAGGGGCTGACGGCCGTGGTGCAGCAGCAGCGGCAGCTAGAGCAGATACCCGAAGAGGCGGTGGCCGTGCAGCCTCTCACCGAAGAGATTGTGCGCATCCTGCAACCCCAAGTGCAAAATGCGGCTTTCACGTTGAACTTCACGGCGGCGCCCACGCTACGTTTGGCCCGGCCTAGTTTGCACAGCATGCTCTACAACTTGCTCAGCAATGCCCTTAAGTATGCCGAGCCTAGCCGCCCCCCAAGCATTCAAGTAAGCACGGCCCTGGCCGACGGGGTTTCGGTGCTTAGCGTGCAAGACAACGGCCGCGGCATCGACCTGAAGCGCCACGGTTCGGAGCTGTTTCAGTTGTTCCGTCGGTTTCACCCCGAGGTGGCGGGGGCCGGCATGGGCTTGTATCTAGTCAACCGTTTGGTCAACCAGGCCGGCGGGCGTGTGGAGGTCGATAGCACGCTGGGGCAGGGCAGCACGTTCCGCATCTACCTGCCCCGCTAGCTGGCTGGAAGTGCCGCGTTGCTGAGCCTACAGTAGGAACACGAGCGAAGCAAATTGCTTTATTTGAACCTCGTGTTTGCTTCCCACGCAGGTGGGGTTATCCTGCGTCGGTGGCTACGCGGTACTCCGGGTCTTCCAGAATATTGACTTCGATGAGCGCGCCTGCATTGTGAAGCAACTGGCGGCAATCGGGGCTGAGGTGGCGTAGGCGCAGCGTTTTGCCGAGGCGCTGATAACGGTCGGTGAGCTTGTGCAGAGCGTCAATACCGGACATGTCGGCCACGCGGCTCTCGCCGAAGTCAACCACCACATTGGCGGGGTCGGCTTGAACGTCGAACTTCTCGGTGAAGGCCTGCACCGAGCCAAAGAAAAGCGGCCCATAAATTTCGTAGTACTTGGTGCCCGCTTCATCCAAGTATTTGCGGGCCCGGATGCGCTTGGCGTTTTCCCAGGCAAAAGCCAGCGCTGATACCACCACGCCGAGCAACACCGCCAATGCTAAGTTGCGGGAAATAGCGGTTACCAGCGTTACGAGCAACATCACAAGCACGTCGGTGCGGGGCATGCGGCGCAGGATGCGCAAACTGGCCCACTCGAAGGTGTTAATCACCACCATAAACATCACGCCTACCAGGGCGGCCAGCGGCAACCGCTCAATCAGGCCGGAGCCTTCCAACACAAACAGCGCCAGCGCCGCCGCCGCTACCACGCCCGACAGCCGGCCGCGCCCCCTCGATTCTAGGTTTACCATTGTTTGGCCGATCATGGCGCAGCCGCCCATGCCGCCCAATAGCCCGGAGGTGATGTTGGCCAGGCCCTGCGCCACGCAGTCTTTGTTGCCCCGGCCACGGGTGCCCGTCATTTCATCCACCACCGTGAGGGTCAGCAAGCTTTCCGTGAGCCCCACCAGGGCCATAATAATGGAATAAGGAAGCACCACCCCGAGCGTAGACCACGCCACAGGCACCTGCGGCAAATGAAACTGCGGCAGCCCGCCGGCAATAGAGGCAATGTCGCCCACCGACTTGGTATCGAGCCCGCCCAAAATCACCAGCGCCGACACCACTACAATGGCCGTGAGCGAAGCCGGCACCGCCTTCGTTAGCTTAGGCAGCAGGTACACAATAGTCATGGTGAGGGCCACGAGCCCGAGCATAAGCAGTAGCGGCGCACCCGTCAGCCAGTGCGCCGAGCCCGTGGCATCCGATACTTTGAACTGCTCTAGCTGGGCCATGAAAATGATGATAGCCAAGCCATTGACAAAGCCATACACCACCGGCTGCGGTACCAGCCGAATGAACTTGCCGAACCGGAGCAGCCCAATTAGTATCTGGATAATGCCCATCAGCACCACCGCCGCAAACAAGTATTCGATGCCTTGCTGCACCACCAAGCTCACAACCACTACCGCCACAGAGCCGGCCGCGCCGGAAATCATGCCCGGCCGCCCACCCAAGGCACTCGTGATAAAGCAAATAATAAAGGCCGAGCTTATGCCTACCAAGGGGCTGATGTGAGCCAGCAGCGCAAAAGCTACTACCTCGGGCACCAACGCCAGCGCCGTAGTAAGACCAGCTAGAATTTCATCTTTCGCATTGGTTTTATACTGCGCGAAATAAGGCAGAACGTCAATCATAAAGGGGAGTGGAAGCAAAAGAAAAGCCGCACGCTTCCAGCAGAAAGCGGCGGCACAGACGCATAAGCTCGCCACTCAGGTAGGAGCGAGCTTGGAAATAGGAGTGGGGCAATACCCGTCAGACAGAGCGCAAAAATACAAAGCCTCGCTTAAAGCCCTGCTGTGCCGCGGTTACTGCTTGCCCATTTATTGCTCTTAAACAAGCCTTGCTACCAGCTTTAGGGAAGCGAAAGGCAACGAGCAATGATGAAACAGGCAATAATTTGTGTCTTTCTTTAGGTCTATTATTTCAAGGTTTATTTACTTTCATTCTATTGATTTCCAACCTAACTCCGAACTCTATGAACCAACCTTCTACTCCCAATTTCAAAGCCCGTACCCCCTTGCTACGAGCCCTGCAACGGGCCTTCGGGCTGGCGGTGGCTGCCAACGAACCAGGCGCCCCCACGGCCGAAGAGCTGGCCGATATGGCCACCAGCCAAAGCCGACGCGACTTTCTGGCCAATACTGCCAAACTAGGGCTGCTGGTAGGGGCCGGGGGACTGTTGGCCGCCTGCGAGGCCGAGGTAATAGAACCCACCAGACTTGACACGCAAGCCACCTTCGAGGCCAAAGGACCACAACCGCGCATTTTGATAGTAGGCGCCGGTATGGCCGGGCTGAACTGTGCATACCAGTTGCGCAAAGCAGGTTTGCGCGCCGAGATTTACGAGGCCAGCAACCGCACCGGTGGGCGCATCTTCACCCAAACCGACCTATTGGCCCCTGGCCTCACCACCGAGCTAGGCGGTGAGTTCATCGACAGCGGCCACCGCGACATGCTGCAACTGGTCCGGGAGTTCAACTTGCCGCTCTACGACGTGGAGGCCCCGAGCGAAACCGTGCTTCAAAAAGATGCCTACTTCTTCGAGGGGCGGCAGTACACCGCAGCGCAGGTGATTCAGGCGTTCCAGCCGTATGCCCGCCAGATAACGGCCGATATTCGCGCCCTGCCCAACACCATCACCTACGATAAGCTGACGCCCGCCGCAGCCCGCTTCGACCAGCTCTCTATTGCTACGTACTTCGATTCATTGAAGATGACCGGCTTGATTCGGGAGCTGTTGGACGTGGCCTACCTCACCGAATACGGTCTGGAAATAAGTGAGCAGTCAGCCATCAACTTTCTGTGGCTGTTCTCATCTGACACCCACAAGGGTACTTTCGACATCTTCGGAGAAAGCGACGAGCGGTACAAAATACAGGGCGGCAACCAGCGCCTCACCGATGCCCTAACGCAGCAGCTTCCTGGCCAAATCCAGCTCAACCGCAAGCTGCTGCAAATCACTCAAAACGCGGCCAAGGAATACGTGCTGACTTTCCAATCAGCGCCCGCCCAAACTCTGGAGGTGGTAGCCGATTATGTGGTGCTTACCATCCCGTTTACGGTGCTCCGGCAAGTGAACCTGCAGGTGCCGCTGCCTAGCTGGAAAACCAACGCCATCCAACACCTTGGCTACGGCACCAATGCCAAGCTGATTCTGGGTTTCAACGGCCGTCCTTGGCGCAAAAATGGGTACACGGGCTACCTCTTCTCCGATACTCCAGTGCAAACCGGTTGGGACTCGGGGCAGCTCCAACCCACTACGCAATCAGCCTATACGGTGTACTTGGGTGGGCAAGAAGGGCTGCAGGTAGGCCGGGGCACTCCAGAGTCGCAAGTGAGCCGCTACTTGCCAGCACTGGAAGCTGCGTGGCCAGCTGCGAAAGGGCAGCACAATGAGCGCGTGGCGCGTATGCACTGGCCTACGCACCCATATACGCTGGCTAGTTATGCTTGCTACCGGCCGGGGCAGTTCAGCACCATTGCCGGGGCTGAGCGCAAACCAGTGGGCAATTTGTTTTTTGCCGGCGAGCATTGCAGCGCCTGGTATCAGGGCTACATGAACGGCGCCGCCGAAACCGGCCGCATGGCCGCCGATGAGGTGCAAGCCGCGTTGCGTGGCAAGCGTACCGCCCTGCAGCGTCGTCTGCGGCAGCGAGAGGCGGCATTAGCATAATAACAGAGTAGTTGGGCTTTACAAGCAGGGCAGCAACACACGAGCAAGGATGCGCCATCTGGTGCCCTTTGCTTGTGTGTTGCTGCCCTGCTTGCAGAGTACTGTAAGCCCAAGCAAGTTTCCTATTGCACGAAAACCGCTTCTTGTAACGGGTTATGCCCGTGACGGAAGACTTTTTTGAGCAGAACTGTGGCTGGTACTCTAGCTGGACAGTTGCTCCTATGCGTGGTGCGTACGGCAAGCTGAACCCTATACCTTCAAGGAAAATAGGCCGTACAAGCAGCTGAGGCCACTTCGCTGGTGCTTATCCACCTTAGCTACTACCCATGCTACCCATTCCTTCCTTTGTAGGCGAATTTTTTCGTAATCCCGCCACGGTCGGCTCCCTGATACCTAGCTCCCGCGAGCTAACCAATAAAGTGATAGAGCCCATCGACTTTGCTACTGCTAGCTGCATTGTCGAGTACGGCCCCGGCACGGGGGTATTCACCGACATTCTGATGCAGCGCCGCAAAGCGGAAACGGTACTGGTGCTGGTGGAAGTGAACCGTCGGTTTGCGCAACTGCTCCGGGAGCGGTATTCTGGCCAGCCTAATCTGCACGTCATTCACGGATCGGCTCACCAAACGGGGCAGTATCTGCAAAAAATAGGCGTCGACCAGGTAGACTACGTGTTGTGCGGCCTACCTTTTTCTTCGCTGCCCCGGCGCCTAGGTTGGCGCATTCTCGAGCACACTCGCCAGATCTTGCTGCCCGCCGGTAAGCTCATCCTTTTCCAATATTCTCTCCAGAATAAAAAGCTGTTCGGTAGGTTCTTCCGCCAACTAGATGAAGCGCATGTACTACTCAATCTGCCCCCGGCTTACGTGCTGGTCTACGAGCCAACTCCTGAAGTGCCAGCCGCGTCTGCCCGAGCAGAAGAAGAAAAGTTGGTGAGTAGTAACGCCGGTCAGTAGAAAGCTAACGCCAGCTTCTTAAGGTCGTGGTGCTGCTTGATTGAAGCTAAACACTAGGTGTGCTAGTGAAGGTACTGCAAGCTGAACGCTAGTGGGTTAGCCTCGGTTTTATTCAAACTACCGGGGGTTGTCGCCGTAGAGAATAGCAGGCGTAGTCTTAGATCAGCGTCGAGCACAACCATTATAGTTGAGGTTTCTAGAAGCCTCTTATTCATGCACAGCGTTAGGCGAAAGCCCGGCGAGAACAACGTAGTATATGACAGGTAAAACCATACTTTACGGGCTGGCCGCCGGCGCTGCCGGCGTGGCCGCCATGACACTGGCCGAAAAAATCGAGCAGCAATTCACCAAGCGGCCCGACTCGTACGTGCCCGCCCATGTACTGGAAAAGCTACTCGGGTTGCAACACAAGCCCGACGAAGAACGGTTAGGATTGAACTGGACCATGCACTGGGGCCAAGGCATTCTGATGGGTATTGCCCGGGCCATGATGGCCAAGCAGGGTCTACGCGGGCCAGTAGGCTCTTTTCTGTTTATGAATTTGCGCCTGCTCAACGACCAAACCCTGGAGAATGCCACCGGCGTAGGTGCGCTGCCCTGGACCTGGCCCCGCGACGAGCAAGCCATCGACCTGCTCCATAAAGGTATCTACGCCTTCACCACCGGTGCCATCCTCGACAAGCTTATTCCCGGCCCTGACCAGACGCCCGTGCCCCGCGAAGGCTGGACGATAGGAGAGAAGGCCTAAAAGCCTGGGCAACTGGCAGGCTTTCCATACCTGATTCTGCCCTCAATGTTCGTTATGATTGTACGGGAAACTCCTTCCAGCTTTCACTGCATAAAACAGCACGATCATGCGCGGGTGGCCGGTGTGCTCATCGAGCATTGGCAACCCGCCCACTTCAAGGGCACTGCGTTGCGGCCCGAGGTGGAACTGGCGGTGCAGCAGCATGACCGGGGCTGGATTCCGCTGGACGCCACGCCAACTTGGAACGAACAAACCCACGCTCCCCATTCCTTTCTCGATTTTCCGGCTGAACCCAAGGTTCGCCACTACCAGCAGGGCATAGCGGAAGTCGAGGATATGGCGTCCTACGCCGGTTTGCTTTGCAGCCTTCACTACACCGGCTTTCCTGATTTGGCCAAAACTGAAATAGGGCAGCACTTTCTGGCAACTGAAGAGCAGCGCCAACAACGCTTGCAGCAGCAACTTGGCCTTAACACAAACGCGCAGCAGCACATCTTCGACTTTCATTTGCAGCTTTTGAAGTTCGCGGATCGGTTGTCACTGTACTTCTGCCTGAACGAGCCCGGCGCCGATAAAACCCATGAGCATCCTTGGTACCGCGACGGTATCCCGTTTTCCGACTTTTTTGCTTTCACGCAGCACCAGCTTGTGCAGGCGCACTGGCTAAGTGAAAACCAAGTACGGGTGCAGCCCTTCCCCTTCGAAGATTCCTTCAGCATTAAGCTTCGCTACAAGGAGCTGCCGAAAGAGCACCTTACCGCAGAGAAACTAGCGGACTGCTTTCGGCAAGCACCTTTACAGGAACTAGAGGTGCGCATTGTGCAGTAGACCCGGGATAGTGTAGCGTAGTATTTCGGGTGACTCTGGGTTTCCGGTGTTTTGCAGGGCTGTTCCCCTATTCTGTTTGTTACATATAATGAGCTATGTGAACAAAATCCAAAGTATAGTGTGAGAAAATAGTGGATTTAACTCTGTAAGGTGCAAAGCCTGTTGAATGGCTTTATAGAGGATATTTTTTGTATTAATACGATTTACTGTTGGGTTCAACGAGAAGCTATTGGGTCATGGTTTTATCCTAATAAATTTTTTATTCTTAATTTGATCCTAGTATATCACACTATTATATTGTACTTATGTAGGAAGATTGGACTTAATGCAACTTTCTTTTTGCATTCCGTATACGCCCTCAGACGATATTATTTTTCTAGACCTTATTATATGAAGCACTTCTCTACCCACTTTTTATCATTAGCAGTTAGCTTGTTGGTTTCTGTAGCAACCTCGCAAGCTCAGTCCAATGGAATTCAGCAGGTTTGGGCTACTCCTTATACCAATAGCAAATCAGGCGACAACAACGATGTGGCCAAAGATGTAGCCGTAGATGCCGCGGGCAACGTGTACGTGACCGGCTACTCGCTTGGCAGCGACAATCTGTACGACTTTATCACCACCAAGTACTCGGCCAGTGGCCAGCAGTTGTGGGAAGCCCGTTACAACGAGCCCGGCAGCAATTTTGATAAGGCAACTAGCGTGGTAGTAGATGCTGCCGGCAATGTGTACGTAACCGGTACCAGCCACACCGACTACGTTACCATCAAATACTCCACTAGTGGCCAGCAGCTTTGGATGGCCCGCTACAACGGTCCTGGCAACGGTACCGATGAGCCCATTGACCTAGTCCTAGATGGGGCCGGCAATGTGTACGTAACGGGTACCTCGGTGGGAGCTGGCAGCGGCAGCGACTACGCTACCCTCAAGTACGACGGCGTCAGCGGCCAGCAACTCTGGGTTACGCGCTACAACGGTGCCGGCCGCAGCGAAGATCAAGCCAGCGCCCTAGTACTCGACGCCACGGGCAACGTGTACGTGAGCGGCTCTTCCTACGGCCGGTCCGATTATGTTACGCTCAAGTACTCGCCTAGTGGTCAACAACTCTGGGAAGCCCGCTACAACGGCATTAGCAACGGTGGGGGCTCGGCGGCCGATGTGGCCGTAGACGCCACGGGTAACGTGTACGTGACTGGCTATTCCTTCGGCAGCAGCACCGGCTACGATTATGCTACTGTGAAGTACTCGGCTACCGGCGAACAGCAGTGGGCTAGCCGCTACAATGGAACCAACAGCCGCAATGATTGGGCTACCAACCTCGCCTTAGACGCCACCGGCAACGTATTCGTGACGGGCCGCTCCTATAGCGGCGCCAGCCTCAGCACCTCCGACTACGCCACGCTTAAGTACTCGGCTACTGGGCAGCAGCTCTGGGAAGCCCGCTACAACGGCAGTGGCAACGGTGCCGATGTAGCCACCGACCTAACCGTAGACGCGGCGGGCAACGCCTACGTAACCGGCTACTCCGACAGCAGCACCGGCGACGAAAGCTACGACTATGCTACTCTCAAATACGCTGCCACCAGCGGCCAACAACTCTGGACCGTTCGCTACAACGGCGACAGCAACGGCGTAGACCAAGCGAATAGCATTGTGGTTGATGCCGCTGGCAACGTGTACGTAACCGGCTACTCCGTGAGCAGCGGCACCAACTCCGACTATATCACCCTCAAATACGCCCAGACGGGCTCGTCTCCGCTGTCGGCAGCTTCGGCGCAGCAGAATCTAGAGGAATTGGCCGTGTACCCCAATCCGGCTGCAACGCAAGCCACCGTGAGTTTCCGCGCGCTGGCGAACGGGTCGGCGCAGGTGCAAGTCTATAACCAGTTGGGTCAGCAGGTTGCCACCTTATACGAGGGCACGGTAAGTCGAGGCCAGCGCTACACCTTGCCGCTCAATAGCCAGAACCTAGCTTCGGGCCTCTACACTTGCTCGTTGCTTGTTAACGGTCAGCGCGAATCCGTCCGTCTGCACGTCGCACATTAAACAGAGTAGTTGCTTAAGCACTAAGGCGCCCCTAAACATGAGTTTGGGGGCGCCTTTTTTTGTGTGCTGAGCAGCGACTGAAATAATGGTGTTGTATAATTTAACTATTGTATTGCATTAGGTGAGTAAGCAGGTTGCTAGGGCTTCAATCTTAATGCAGTAAATTCAACTAAAAGTCCTGTAACTATATCTGGTAATCACCTGTATAAGGCCGAGATTATTTTATTATTAATTCATGTATGATTTTACTTTTTTACAGAATTCAATGCTAAAATCTGCGCGTTTGTTCGGTAATTGCAGGCACTGCAAAGCTTTAGGAAAAGACGAGGTAGTAGCCTCGTGCTTTCTTGTTTTTCTATTATATCTATTTGGCTGATTAGCAGGCTAGTTCCACACGCTTTATTTACAACCTTTCCTTTCTATGAAACAAACTTTTACTCGTTTGCTGCCACTGGCAGCAAGCTTGCTCCTGTGTGTGCCTGTCAGTCAGGCTCAAGTGGCACCTTCAATCTCGACTAGCAAAGCGCCAAAAGGTTTGCCCACGCTGCCTCAGTTCTCGCTGCCAGATGGCGCGCCGGCCCTGCGCCACGCATTGCCTGCCTCTAGGAGCAAGGTAGCTGGTGAAAAGAAATCCATGCCTTCGCGTTCCGTGACCAAGTTCAATAAACGGCAAGCCATCGAGACGACTGCAACAACGGCCATCACATCCGAGTCCGTGAGTGAAGAGTGGGCTACTCGCTACACTCGGTACGGTACCACCTTTGGAGGAGGTACCGAAGTGGTGACGGACGCGGCCGGTAGCGTCTACGTGACTGGCAATTCGTTTGGTAGCGGCAGCAACTATGATTTTGCAACTGTTAAGTACTCGGCCAGTAGTGTGCTCTTATGGGAAGCCCGCTATAATGGACCGGGAGCTAACGTTGATTTGGCAGCGGGCATAGCGGTAGATGCGGCTGGTAATGTATACGTGACGGGTACATCGGTTGGCCGCGGTAGCAACGGCTATGATTATGCTACTGTTAAATATTCTTCTGGCGGCCAGCAACTGTGGGCCGTTCGCTACAATGGATCTGCTAGTGGTGATGATCTAGCTACCGACATAGCGGTGGATGCGGCCGGCAACGTGTACGTGACGGGTACTTCCTACAACGGCAGTGCAAGTTACGACTACGTAACGGTCAAGTATTCGCCTAGTGGTCAGCAGTTATGGGCGGCTCCTTACAGTAGATCTAGTACTAGTGATGATCTGCCCACAGATCTGGCCCTGGACGGGAGTGGTAATGTGGTTGTGACCGGCACTACCTACCTGGATAATCAGAGTGACTACACAACCATCAAGTATGCCAGTGGCAGCGGCCAGCAGATGTGGGAAGCCCACTACAATGGCCCGGCCAATGGCTACGACCTGGTGCGTGACCTGGCCGTAGACGCCAACGGCAACGTGGCCGTAACCGGTACCAGTGACGACGGCACCGGCAACTACGACTACGCTACGGCCAAATATTCCCCTAGCGGTCAGCAGACGTGGGCAGTACGCTATAATGGTGCGGGTAACAACTATGATGAGGCAACGGCTGTAGCCCTGAGTTCAACGGGCAACGTGGTGGTGACTGGCTACTCCGATAGCGGCAACAGTAATTGGAACTACCTCACGTTCCAGTATGCGGCTGCCAGTGGTCAGCAATTGTGGCAAGCCGAATACAATGGGCCCGACAATGGCTATGATGAAGCTAAAGACGTGGTAATAGACCGCCAAGGTAATGTAGCCGTAACCGGGCGCTCCTATAAGGGCGTTCAGAGCGACTATGCCACCGTGAAGTATGCCGGCTCAAGTGGTCAGCAAATCTGGCAAGCTCGCTACACAAGGTCAGATGTGGGTAATGATGTGGCCGTGGCCGTGGCTGTGGATGCTACAGGTAATGTGTACGTAACGGGTGACTCCTTCAACGGCAGCGACAGCACCAGCCGTGATTATGCGACTCTTAAATACGCCGCCAGTACTGGCCAAATGCTATGGGATGTACGTTATAACATCTGGATTGTAGATAATACTGATGATGTCCCAAACGATATAGCGGTAGACGCAGCCGGCAATGTATATGTGACTGGCAGCTCTTACGAGGCCAATAACCTTTCCGTGAGTAGCTATGCTACTATCAAATATTCACCTAGCGGCCAACAATTGTGGGAAGTCCGTCAGCGCACTCAACAGAGTACGTATGCATCTAATCCTCATATCGCCGTGGATGCGATGGGCAGTGTGTATGTAGCTGGTAATACCAACAATACTTACCTCGTCATTAAATACTCTAGTAATGGTCAACTACTATGGAGCCAAAATTATCAATTTGAGACTTCTACCCGGGGAACGGGGGTAGCTGAATTAGCCTTGGATGCGAGTGGTAATGTGTTCGTGACAGGCTTTCAGTCTACACTAACCGGTGATTATGACTACTTCACCCTCAAGTACGCTGGTGACACCGGGCAGCAACTATGGGTAGCGCGCTACAACGGACCCAACAACGGTTCTGATCAACCCACTGGCTTATCCCTTGACCAAGCGGGCAATGTGTACGTAACCGGAACTTCCTTGATCAACGGCTACAGCAGCTATGTTTATGCCACAATCAAGTATGATGGAGCCACTGGCCAACAACAATGGGTAGCGCGCTTCAATAGGTCTAATAGCACGGCTAGTTTCGAAGATTTACCAGACATAGCCGTAGATAAGACGGGTAATGTAGTTGTCGCCGGTGTAATAATCATCAAGTATGATGGGACAAACGGTCAACCGCTTTGGACTACTCGCTTCAACGGGAACAACAATCCAGGAGGTGGCGCTCGAGTTGGCTTAGATGCGAACGGCGACGTATTTGTGACAGGATATTTTACTAATCTGCCCTTTCGGGACGCGGACTGGTCTACAACTAAGTACGACGGAGCTAATGGGCAGCAACTCTGGCAGTCTCTTTATAATGGCCCTGTAGGAAGAGGGTACGATCAGCCCACAGATTTAGAAGTGGATGCGGTCGGTAATGTATATATAACCGGCTTCTCGTTTGGTGTCGGGGATAATTTCACTGACTATGTCACCGTAAAATATGCTGGTGCCAGTGGCCAACTAGCGTGGGAGGCTCGCTATCATGGCTCGCTAATTACATCGAGTCGAGATCAACCTTACGCTTTGGCCTTGGACGCAGTTGGTAACGTGTATGTAACAGGCTTCTCTAGTAATAGTAATGCCAGTAATTCCGATTATGTTACTGTTAAGTATTCTCAAGCTAACGGTACTGCCGCAACTCCACTCGTAGCAGCCACCCGTCCGGCGCTGGCAGTTTCAACTACGGGTCAGCAGCAGCTAGCCGTGTATCCCAACCCCACCACCGGCCCGACGACGGTCAGCTTCCGGCCAGTGCTGGAGGGGGCCGCGCAAGTGCGGGTCTACAACCAACTCGGTCAGCAGGTCGCCACCTTATATGAGGGCAAGGTGCGCCAAGGTCAGCACTATGAGCTGCCGCTGCACAGCGAGAAGCTGAGCGCGGGCCTCTATACCTGCTCGTTGCTCGTCAATGGCCAGCGCGAAACTGTGCGGCTGGTCGTAACTCACTAAAACTCTATCCCTGCTGCAGGCGCTGGCACTTATAGCCAGCGCCTGCATACCTGTACATCTCCTTTAGCCGCAGGACTCGCTTCTGCTTGCTTCGGAATTACTACACCACACCAATTAAGTGCCTTTATTATTTCCAACCTTTCCTTTTCTATGAAACACATTTTCACTCGCTTGCTGCCAGCAGCAGCAGGCGTACTCCTCTCCGTGCCTGTTAGTCAGGCACAGGTTCATCAACCCCAAGCTGTGGGCAGAGCTAGGAAGGCCCTGCCGACCCAAATACAGAACTTATTGTTGCCGCTCGGTACTCCGGCCTTGCAACACGCGCTGCCTGGTACCGAGCGGGAAACAGGGACCAGCAAAATATCCAAGAAGCTAGAGCGTCCGATAGTTCGTCGGGATGAGGTAGGTGCAGTTGGGGCAAAGACTTCAGGGGTTGTCGATGGACCCGTTAGTGAAGAATGGATAGCCCGCTACAGTGGATATGGCAACAGCTTTGATGGCGCCAAGGACGTCGTAGCTGATGCAGCGGGCAATGTCTACGTAACAGGCTACTCGTTTGGTAGCAACAGCTACGATTATGTAACCGTGAAGTACTCGGCCAGCGGCCAGCAACTGTGGGCTACTCGCTACAACGGGGCCAGCCAGAGCGACGACGTGCCAACTGGTATTGCGTTGGACGCGGCAGGTAACGTCTATGTAACGGGAGCTTCGTATGGTACTAGTGCTACTGGTTATAACTACGCCACCGTGAAGTATAACGGCACCAACGGCCAATTGCTTTTCTCAGCCATTTACACGAGTGAGCCTCGCTTCTCGACTCTGCCAAGTACGGATTTGGCAGCTGACATTGCCACCGACGCAGCCGGTAACGTGTACGTAACCGGTTCTTCATACGGCATAAGCACTAACAGCTACGACTACACTACCCTCAAATATTCGACTAGCGGCCAGCTGCAATGGGTGAGTCAGTACATTGGCTCCGGTACTAGCACCGATAATGATTTGGCTTCCAATTTGGCCTTAGACAACGCTGGAAACGTGTATGTAGCTGGTAACTCGTACCGGAACAATCAGGGCGACTATCTCACGGTCAAATATTCTAACGGAGGCACCCAACTGTGGGCTAGCCGCTACAATGGACCAGCTAACGGTTATGACCTAATGCGCGACCTGGCGGTGGATGCCAACGGTAGCGTGTATATAACGGGCACGTCGGACAATGGTAGCAACTACGACTATGCCACGGTACGTTACTCAACTAGCGGCCAGCAACTCTGGGCTACACGCTACAATGGGGCTGGCAACGACTACGACGAAGCCACAAGCTTGGTAGTAGATAATGCCGGTAATGCCGTAGTGACTGGCTACGCACTGGGTAGCAATGGCACCTGGGATTATACGACCATCAAATATGCCGTTGGCGGACAGCCGCTGTGGGAGAGCTACTACAATAGCCCCGACAACAGCTATGATGAGGCGCGGGACGTTGCCGTAGATGCAGCTAATAATGTATTCGTGACAGGCCGCTCGTACAATGGCAGCGGCCAACTCGATTATGCTACCGCAAAGTATGCGGCCGCTACTGGCCAGCAACTATGGGCCTCTCGCTACAGTGGTACGGTTACGGGTGATCAGGCTGTTCTTGGGTTGGCAGTAGATGGAACTGGTAATGTGGCTGTGACAGGTGCCTCCGCTAGCACTAGCAGCACCGACTTCGACTACGCTACACTCAAGTATGCTGGAGCCAACGGCCAGCAACTCTGGCAAACCCGCTACAGTGGGCCTACTGCTACCAGTGTGAGTAGTGAAGCAAACGACGTAGCCCTGGATGCAGCAGGGAACGTGTATGTGACGGGTAGTGCCTACAACGGCAGCAGTTGGGACTTGGTCACCATAAAGTACTCAGCTAGCGGTCAGCAGCTCTGGGAAGCCCGCTACCTTGGCAATACGACTAACGCAACCAACTTGGCGCACATTGCCCTTGATGCAACGGGTAACGTGTACGTGACAGGCCGCAACATATACGATGGAACGGGCAATAACTTCGATTATGCCACGATCAAATACAACGGAGTTAGTGGTCAGCAACTGTGGGAAGCGCGCTACGAAGGGTCAGCCAACGGCTACGATAGTCCCACTGACTTGGCCGTAGATGCCAATGGGAATGTGTATGTAACCGGCTACTCAAATGGTAGGAGCACTGGAGAAGATTATGCCACCCTCAAATACGACGGCGCCAGTGGTCAACAGCTTTGGGTTGCTCGTTATTCTACCGGCAGCGGATTTAGCACTGATGAGGCTAACGCACTGGCACTGGATGCGCTTGGCAATATTTATGTTACTGGTTCTAGTCAAGATGATTACGCAACAATTAAATATTCCTCTAGTGGCCAGCAACTCTGGGTGGCCCGTTACACTGGCCAAGGGCCATACGGGAGTGAAGATGTAGCCAGAGACATAGCCGTGGACGCGGCTGGCGATGTGTATGTGACGGGGAACACCGAAAATAGTAAACCTTATTACAACAGTGACTATGCTACGGTGAAGTACGCCGGTGCCAGCGGCCAGCAGTTATGGCTAGCCGTCTATAATAGCCCCGTCGATTTAGATGATTATGGAACGGACTTGGTTGTTGACGGCGCAGGCAACGTGTTTGTAACTGGTTATTCTGCTTCCGACACCAACAGTGACTATGACTACGCCACCGTGAAGTATGCCGGAGCTTCTGGCCAACAACTCTGGGAAACCCGCTACGATGGGGGATTCAAAGGCTTTGATAGTCCCTACGACTTAGCCGTGGATGCCAGCGGGAATGCGTATGTGACCGGTATTAGCAGCTCGGATTATGCTACCGTAAAATACGATGGCGGCAGTGGTCAGCAAATCTGGCAGGCGCGATACAACGGACCGAGTAACATGAGCGATACACCCGCTGGCTTAGCCGTAGATGCAGTGGGTAATGTGTATGTGACGGGTGTTTCCGTTGAGGTTCTTTATAGAAGAAGCGAATTTGCTACCATTAAGTATAGCCAGACTAGCAGCGCCGCTTCTCTGGCTCTCGCAACTGCTCGCCCAACTTTGGCAGTTTCAACTAAAGGCCTGCACGAGCTAAGTGTGTATCCCAACCCGGCCACCGGCCCAACCACTATCAGCTTCCGGCCGGTAGGGGATGGTACGGCGCAAGTGCGAGTCTATAACCAACTCGGTCAGCAAGTAGCCAGCCTCTACGAAGGCAAAGTGCGCAAGGGGCAGCACTACGAGCTACCACTCAACAGCGAGAAGCTAGCCGCGGGCTTGTACACCTGCTCGTTGCTCGTCAACGGCCAGCGTGAATCGGTGCGCCTGGTAGTAACGCATTAACGAAGATTGTATTTCGCTTCGCAAAAAGCGTCGCCAGACTTTTTCTGGTGGCGCTTTTTTGCAGCGCGACAGCACGACAGTAGCAGCCGATTTAAGCATGGGTCTACCCTAGAAATAATTCTCTTCTTATTTAAGAACGATTTTCTGATTTATAGAAAGACAAATACCCTCTACTGCAGTTAATTGCGTGCGTTAGCAAAAAACAAAACCGGAATTGCCACAATAATATATATAGAATAATTAGTATTAATTCGTTAATTTACTGATAGAGTGGCGCCTGCCATTGTACCGCCATTAGCTGACCTAAGCAACCCGGTGCTGCCCCGCTCCGAGTAGAGTATTCAGACGAGACATCGAGTTTTTGCCAGTACGCAGGTTTCGACCTGCTTTTTGTTTTCCTAACCATTATCCCACCGTATGAAACAAGCTTTTACGCGTTTGCTGCCGCTGGCGGCAAGCCTGTTGTTCCATGTGTCAACTGCCCAGGCGCAGGTGGACCTAACTCGGCCGTCGAGGCGCGCCGAGCGGGTACTGCCTCCGCTGTCTCAAGCGCTGCTGTTGTCACCGGGAGCCCCGACCTTATCCCACGCGCTGCCTGGCGACAAGGCCGCGCTACTGGCGCGCCGACCCACACCTGTCAGGTCCGTTCAGCAACCAACTACATCAGCAAGGGGAACTAGTACCCAAGCCGTCACGGCCGGTTCAGTCACCGAAGCCTGGGTGGCCCTCTACGAAGGCCCCAGCATCAATGTGGCCAGCAACTTAGTGGTAGATGCAGCCGGTAATACGTACGTGACCGGCTACTCTACAACGGCTATTAACACCGGCCGTGGCAACGACTACGTGACCATCAAGTACTCGCCTAGCGGCCAGCAGCTTTGGAGCGTCTTGTTCAACTCGGGGCCCGGCAACACCGATGATCGGGCGACGGATTTGGCCGTGGATGCCGCCGGCAACGTCTATGTAACCGGCTACGCCACCCGCGGCAACAGCAACAACTCGGATGGTACCACGGTCAAATATTCGGCTACCGGCCAGCAGTTGTGGACGGCCAGCTACAGCGGCGGTAGCCTAGGAGCTTCTGTGGCGCTGGATGCTACCGGCAACGTATACGTGGGTAGCGGCGCCCACAGCCTCGTCAAATACGCCGGAAGCACCGGTCAGCAGTTGTGGCTGTTCTCTAACTCACTCTTGGGCACGGTTAAAGATCTGGCCGTAGATGCGGCCGGCAACGTCTACTTGACCGGTACCGCTGCCAGCAACGGCACGGGCAACGACTACAGCACGCTGAAGTTCTCGACCACGGGGCAGCAACAGTGGAGCATGATCTATAACTCGGGGCCTGGCAACACCGATGATCAGGCGACGGATTTGGCCGTGGACGCCGTGGGCAACGTGTACGTGACCGGGCGGTCCGAGCTAACAGGCCAACTTTCCGATTATGCCACCGTCAAATATTCAGCTAGTGGCCAAGAGTTGTGGAATGCACGGTTCAGCGCATCCAGCACTAGCTTGGATGTGCCTACTGCCTTGGCCGTGGATGCGGCCGGTAACGTGGTCGTGACGGGCGCTTCGTTCAATAGCTTTCTTAGCAGCTACGACTATGGCACGGTGAAATATTCGGCCAGCGGCCAGCAAGTGTGGCAAGCTTCGTACAACGGAAACGGTGGAATTAGCGTCGACGAAGCTTACGCCTTGGCTGTGGATGCGGCCGGAGATGTGTATGTGACCGGCTACTCGGGACTCACGCAGTCGATCAGCGAATATGCGACGCTCAAGTACAGTGGCGCCAATGGGCAGCAGCTGTGGCAAACTCGCTACGCCGGAACCGGGCCTTTCCCCACCAGCGAGGTGGCAGTAGCCGTGGTTGTGGGAGCAACCGGCAGCGTGTACGTCACGGGGGCCTCTTCCAACAGCGTCATCATAACTACCAACTCGGTACTGGCTACCATCAAGTACGAGCAAAACAACGTGCTGCAAGTGTGGGAAGCGCGCTTTACCCCACCAGCCAGCACCAGTAACGAGGTGGCAACCAACCAGGCAACCGACGCGGCCGGCAACGTATACGTGACCGGCTACGCCTACAACGGCCGCAACTACGACTATGCCACCGTCAAGTATTCGCCCGCGGGGCAGCAAGTGTGGCAAGCGCGCTACAACGGCTCCGCCAACGGCGACGAAATACCAAAGGCGCTGGCCCTGGACAGCGCCGGCAACGTGTATGTGACGGGCACCGCCTACGATAGTATCAATGGGTACGATTATGCCACTGTCAAGTACTCGCCCACGGGCCAAGAGCTGTGGAGCGCCCGCTACAACAGCAACGGCAACGAAGAAGCAACGGCCTTGGCACTAGATGCCGCTGGCAACGTGGTGGTGACGGGCTCCGCCATCGCCGCCAACCTTCGCGACTACGACTACGTCACGCTCAAGTACACAGCCAGCGGCCAGCAGGTGTGGGAAGCGCGCTACGCTGGCATCGGCAATAGCAACGAGGTAGTATCTGCCGTCGCCCTCGATTCGGCTGGCAACGTGTTTGTGACCGGCGCGGCCACCAGTGCCACTCAGAACGACTATGATTATGCCACGCTCAAGTATGCGGCCGCCACCGGCCGCCAACTGTGGGAAACCCGCTACACGGGCAACGGCAGCGGTACCACCAATGAAGTGGCAACAGCTATGGTGGTGGACGACGCGGGCAATGCAATAGTGACGGGCGCCGCCACCACCAACGGGCGTACCAACTACAATTATGTCACAATCAAATACCTCGGGGAGAACGGGGCCGCAGTGGTGTTCAGCAGCTACAACGGAACCGCCAACAGCGATGATATTCCGACGGGCATTGCGTTGGACGCCACCGGCGACGCGGTTGTGACGGGCTTCTCGGTGGGCACCGGCGGGACCTACGACTATGCAACTGTGAAGTACGACTACATTGCTCCCTACTATGGCGGCCGGCAAGTGTGGGCCAGCCGCTACAATGGCCCCGACAACGGCTACGACCAAGCCGCTGCCCTCGCCGTAGATCCGGCCGGCAACGTGTACGTAACGGGTTTGTCGTTCAACCGCGACAGCACCGACGACTACACCACGCTCAAGTACGCAGGCACCAGTGGCCAGCAATTGTGGGAAGCGCGCTACAACGGACCGGGCAGCAGCTATGATGAGGCTGCAGCTCTGTCCCTGGACGGCGCCGGCAACGTGTGCATCACCGGCTTCTCGTTCGGGGCAAGCACCGGCTACGACTTTGCCACGCTCAAGTACGGCCAGAATACCGGCGTGGGGCCGGTGGCCTTGGCAGGTGTGGCCCCGGCCGCAACCACTAGCGCGCCGTTGGCCGTAGCGGCTCCTACTAGAAAGTTGCAGGAGCTAGCCGTCTATCCGAATCCGGCCACTGGCCCGTCCACCGTCAGTTTCCGGCCGGTGCTGGATGGGACAGCGCAGGTGCGGGTCTACAACCAGCTGGGTCAGCAAGTAGCCACGTTGTATGAAGGCAAAGTGCGCCAAGGCCAGCACTACGAGCTACCGCTCAACAGTGAGAAGCTAGCCGCGGGCTTGTACACCTGTTCCTTGCTCGTTAATGGCCAACGCGAAGCCGTTCGGCTGGTGGTGACTCACTAACGTCATAGTTTGTTAACAAGCTTGAAAAGCGTCTCTCGTCTTATGCGTGAGACGCTTTTTTGTAGGTAGTAGGAGTGCCTCCCTGATGGAGAGAGTAGGATTTGCAGACTTTACGTGGTCTTCACTAGCATAGGTCAAAGGCTGGCACTGCTGAAAAGAGGTAGGTATAAGATATAGGGTATATACAGTGTCTCTAGATTTAATTCATTTATTTACTGCAGCTTAACACTAGAGTACGGCGGCCTACTCCTGAAAGCTCAGCAGTAGACAGGAGCAAATTGAAGCATACAGAACCACCAAGACCCGCCGGGTACCTAGCGGGCCATGACTCGCTTTTGTTCTTTTTCAATCCTAACCCATACCCTATGAAACAGGCTTTTACGTGGTTGCTATTCTTGGCGGCAAGCTTACTGCTGCACCCATCGGGCGCCTTGGCGCAGGCCAGCCCGCCTCAACTTATCAGTAAAGCGCAACGAGCCTTGCCAGCATTGCGGCCGCAGAACGTGCTACCCCCTGGGGTGCCCGCCTTGCGCCACCCGCTACCCGGCAATGGGGCCAACCGGTTGACGAACCGACCAGCACGTGTCAGGTCGGGTCAGAAAGTAGCCGCAGCAGCAAGAGGCGTTAGCGCTCAGGATGTCACAACCGGATCAGCCACGGAAGTGGCTAGTGAGGTCTGGATTGCCCTCTATAGAAATAATAGAAGGCTTCGGATTGCGGATATGACGGTGGATGCAGCCGGTAATACGTATGTGACCGGCTCCCAACTCTATGCGGTGGGCACGTTTGCTGTCGCCGACTACATCACTCTCAAGTACTCGCCTAGCGGCCAGCAACTCTGGGAAAGCATCTACAACAGCTCCACACCACTTGGCACGGGAAGCTACGATGCGGCAGCGGCTATAACCGTGGACGCGACGGGCAATGTCTACGTAACGGGTTCGAGCGGACTTGGGTATGCTACCCTAAAGTATTCTCCCAGCGGCCAAGAGCTTTGGGTGGTGCGCGGATTCGCCGGTGGGAAAGATATAGCCGTAGATGGGACGGGTAACGTGTATGTGACGGGTAACCAGACAGCCAAGTACACTGTTAATGGGCAACTACTCTGGACGGCTCTCGGAGGCTCCCATTTAGTTGTAAATGTGGCGGACAACGTGTACGTCACCGGAGGAGGCACCACCCGCAAGTACGCGGCCAACGGCCAACAACTTTGGGCTGCTCAGTATAGCGACGTTAGCAATGGGTCTTTTTATTTAGCCAATGATATAGCCGCGGATGCGGCAGGCAATGTGTATGTAACCGGCTACGCGTATAATGAGAGCAACTCCGACTATGTCACGCTCAAGTATGACGTGGCCACTGGCCAGCAACTTTGGATAGGTCGCTACAATGGCCATAGCAACCGCAACGACGAAGCTACTGCCTTGGCCCTGGACGCCGCTGGTAACGTGCTGGTGACCGGGAGTAGTGGCAACAATTCCGGCTCCAATGCCGACTATGCCACGCTCAAGTACAACGGCATTACCGGTCAGCAAGTCTGGGAATCCCGCTACGAGGGACCTAGTACCGCGAGTGCCAGTAGCGAGGGGGCGAGGGACCTAGTGGTGGATGCGGCGGGCAACGTGTACGTTACAGGAAGAACTGCTAGTTCACGTTCTAGGTCGGATTACGCGACGGTAAAGTACTCGGCCGGCGGCCAACAAGTCTGGGAAGCCCGCTACGACTATGATGCGGATGATGAAGCCACGAACGTGGCGCTAGATGCCGCTGGCAATGTATACGTGACGGGCAGTTTCTATAGCCTTGGCTCTACTGATAGTAATGGCTTCAACACCATCAAATACCAGCAAAACAATGTGCAGCAGCTTTGGGAAGCGCGCTTCAACGCGGCCACCAACGGGGCGGAAGTAGCCACGGATATTGCCACAGATGCCGCAGGGAACGTGTTTGTGACGGGCTACGCCTACAACGGCAGCAACTACGACTATGCCACCGTCAAGTATTCGCCCACGGGCCAGCAGCTCTGGGAAGCCCACTACGACGGCAACGGCGACGAGCTACCGGTGGAACTAGTTGTTGATGCGGCTGGCAACGTGATAGTGACGGGCACGTCCTACGGCCTCAACGCCGACTATGCCACTGTCAAATATTCGCCGAGCGGTCAGCAGTTGTGGGCCATTCGCTTTAGTGGGGTCAGCAACAAGGATGATCTGGCGGCAGGGGTGGCCGTGGACGCCGCGGGCAATGTGTACGTAACGGGCACCTCTTACCAAGCGACCAACTACGACTATATCACGTGCAAGTATTTGGCGAGTGGGCAGCGGTCGTGGGTTGCAGGCTTTATTGGGTACGGCGACGATGCCGACGTGGCAACAGATATAGGCGTGGATGCGGCCGGCGATGTATACGTGACGGGCACTTCGTACGCGGGAACTAAGAGTGACTATGCCACAGTGAAATACGAGGGAATTAGTGGCGTGCCAGCATGGACCAGCTTTTACGCCTCGCTCATCAGTAGCTATAATGTGGCAGCAGGTTTAGCCATCAGTGCCGCCGGTGACTTAGTCGTGACTGGCATTTCCGATAGTGGTAGCAGCTACGACTACGCCACCGCGCGTTACTCATCTGCCAATGGGTTTCAGCTATGGGGTGCCCGTTACAATGGGCCCGGCAACAAGGATGACCTAGCCACTTCCGTAGCAATTGACAATAATACCGGCAACGTATATGTAACAGGGTATTCCAACAGTGGTGGCAGTACGGGATGGGATTATGCCACCTTGCAGTATTCGAGAAGCGGCCAGCAACAATGGGTAGCGCGTTACGATGGCCCTGCCAACAGCTATGATGAAGCCACAGCCCTGGTGGTGGATGGCGCCGGTAACGCCTACGTAACGGGCTTGTCCTACAACAACGACGGAACCGATGACTACCTCACCGTCAAGTATTCGGCCAGCGGCCAGCAGGCATGGACCGCCCGATACAATGGCCCCGGCAATAGCTATGACGAGGCCGCAGCACTCTCCCTAGATGCCGCGGGCAACGTGTACGTGACGGGCTTCTCGCTCGGGAGTGGCACCAGCTACGACTTTGCTACGCTCAAGTACAGCCAAAGTACTGGCATAGGCCCGGTAGCATTGGCTGGCGCAACCCCACTCGTAACGGCTAGCGCGTCACTGGCCGTAGCGGCCCCTACCAGACAGTTGCAGGAACTGGCCGTCTATCCAAATCCGGCCACTGGCCCGACCACCGTCAGCTTCCGGCCGGTGCAGGATGGAGCAGCGCAGGTACAACTCTACAACCAGCTCGGTCAGAAGGTAGCCAGCCTCTATGAAGGCAAAGTGCGCAAGGGGCAGCACTACGAGCTGCCCCTCAACAGCGAGAAACTAGCGGCGGGCTTGTACACCTGCTCGTTGCTCGTCAACGGTCAGCGCGAATCCGTCCGTGTGCTGATTAGCCGGTAGGTACCAAGTAGCTAAATGCTGCTAAAAGCGCCCCGAATTTGTTTCGGGGGCGCTTTTTTGTGAAGTAGGAATTCCTGCTGCGGTAAGTTTTGTGGTAAGAGCAGTGTGGTTCTGACTGCTACTACTTACATAATTGTCAAACCAGAAAACCCAGCCTACTACGCTTGTCGGTAGATTTCAACGATAACCGAGTGTATAGTTGAGCTAGGAGTGAAAGCGTGTAGTATTATTGTTAAACCTTGTTGTGGTAGCCTTATTTTTAAGTACTTGGCGCCGGATTTCGTGCTGTTGATTATGTAGTATGAGCTTTGCTCAAACTCATAAGGGAAGAATTAGAATCATTTGTTCCTGATTCTGTTACCCCTGCTTTTCTTGTTCTACAGGCTGGTACTAGCCTTTCATTCCCAATCCCTTACCCTATGAAACAATCTTTTACTTGTTTGCTGCCGTTAGCCGCCGGCTTGCTTTTGGTTGTGCCGCTTACTCAGGCGCAAACTCGACTAAGCCCGGTTTCAGTTAAGAAGCAGAAACCACAGCCTACGCAAGCCCAAGAGTTTCTGCTGCCCCCCGGAGCCCGGGCCTTGCAGCATGCCTTGCCGAAACAAACGAGAGCCGTCAGCAAACGAATAGCCACCAAACAACTAGCGCAAGACGCGCAAGTAACTACCAGCAAGAATATGCAGGCGGCCGCGGCCGGACCGGTCAGTGAGGCATGGACGGCCCGTTACAGCGGCCCAACGGCCAGCTATGATTTGGCTTCCGCTACCACCACCGATGCGGAAGGCAACGTGTACGTGACGGGCACCGCCAGCAGCGTCCTTTCCATCGACTACGACTATGTTACGGTGAAGTACTCGGCCAGTGGCCAGGAACTTTGGACGGCGCGCTACAACGGCTCGGGCAGCAGCGACGATGTGCCGAAAGGCATTGCGGTGGACGCGGCAGGCAATATCTATGTAACGGGAGGCTCTTTTGGGCGCACCGGCAACTACGGCTACGCCACAGTCAAGTACGACCCAGACGGCCAGCAACTATGGGCTGCCCGCTACGACGGAGCCGCCAACAGCGACGACCTAGCCACAAGCTTGGCCCTAGATGCGGCCGGCAATGTGTACGTCACGGGGGCCTCCTACAACGGCCCCACCACCAGCTACGATTATGTAACGGTAAAATATTCGACCGTCGGGGCACAGCTCTGGACGGCCCGCTACAACGGTAGCGGCAACAGCGATGAGCTACCTACCACACTGGCCCTCGACGGCAGTGGCAACGTGTACGTGACGGGCAACGCCTACTCCGGTAACCAAGGCGATTACCTCACCCTCAAGTACTCGACCAGCGGCCAGCAGCAGTGGGCGGCCCGCTACAATGGCCCCGCTAGCGGCTACGACCTAGTGCGCGACTTGGCTGTGGATGCCGCTGGCAACGTGGCCGTGACCGGCACCTCCGACAACGGGAGCAGCTATGACTACGCCACCGTACGCTACTCGACCAACGGGCAGCAACTGTGGGCCAGCCGCTACAACGGCGGGGGCAACAGCTACGACGAAGCCACGGCGGTAGCGCTGGATGCAGCAGGCAACGTGGCCGTCACCGGCTTTGCCGACATTGGCGGCGGCAATTGGGACTACGTCACGCTCAAGTACGCCGCCGCCGGCGGGCAGCCTCTCTGGGAAGCCCGCTACAATGGCTCCGACAGCAGCTACGAGGAAGCTAAAGACGTGGTGGTAGATGCCGCCGGCAATGTGGCTGTGACGGGGCGCTCTTTCAACAGCAGCGGCCAGAGCGACTACGCCACCGTTAAGTATGCGGCAGCCAGCGGCCAGCAGCTTTGGGCCAGCCGCTACAACAGCCCAACGGCCGGCGATGAGCAGGCGGTAAGTTTGGCCGTGGATGCCACCGGCAACGTGGCCGTGACGGGCATTTCCAATACCAGCAGCAACGATTCCGACTACGCCACCCTCAAGTACGACGCCACCAGCGGGCAGCCCCTCTGGGAAGCTCGCTACACCGACGCCCTGGCCATCAACAACGACGATCAGGCCAAGGATATAGCCGTGGATGCTGCGGGCAACGTGTACGTGACAGGTTCCTCGGCGGGCAGTGGCAGCCGCTACGACTATGCCACCATCAAGTACTCGGCTAGTGGCACTAAGCTGTGGGAAGCCCGTTACGATGGCCCCGGCGACAGTTTTGATACCGCTATCAGCGTGGCCGTAGACGCCGCCGGCTACGTGTACGTGACCGGCACCAGCAACTCCGACTACGCCACCGTCAAGTACTCGCCCGCTGGCCAAGAGTTGTGGGTAGCCCGCTACAACGGCTCCGCCAACAGCATGGACAACCCCTATGAAGTGGCAGTTGATGCGGCTGGCAACGTGTATGTAACTGGCTTTTCCATTGGCACCGGCACCAGCTACGACTATGCCACCCTCAAGTACTCGCCCACGGGCCAAGAGCAATGGGTGGCCCGCTACAACGGTGCCGGCGCCAGCAACGACCAAGCCAGTGCCTTGGCTGTCGATGCGGAGGGCAGCGTGTACGTGACCGGCGCCACCTACGGCCGTTTCGACTACCTCACCGTCAAGTATTCGGCTAGTGGCCAGCAGCTCTGGGAGGCTCCTTATAGCGGAGTAGGCAATGGAAACGGCGCGGCAACCGACATAGAGGTGGATGCCAGCGGCAACGTCGTAGTAACGGGCCAGTCAATTGGTACCACAGGCAGCTACGATTATGCCACGGTCAAATACAACGCGGCTACCGGCCAGCAACTGTGGGCTACGCGCTACAACGGCCCCGGCAACCGCAGCGACCAGGCGGCAAAACTGGCCGTTGACCCCAGCACGGGCCACGTGTATGTAACCGGTCGTTCCTACAGCGGCCCAGCCTTCAGCAGCTCCGATTATGCCACCCTGAAGTATGATGCCACCACGGGCCAGCAGCTCTGGGCTACGCGCTACAATGGTCCCGGCTCCGGCGTAGATGTGGCAACTGATGTAGCGCTGGATGCTGCTGGAAACGCCTACGTAACCGGCTACTCCGACAACAACAGCAGCGGCGAAAGCTATGACTTTGCCACGCTGAAATACGATGCCACCACGGGCCAGCAACTCTGGGACATTCGCTACGACGGTTCCCCTAACCGCATCGATCAGGCCAACGGCCTCGCCGTGGACGCCGCCGGCAACGTGTACGTGACGGGCAGTTCCTACAGCCTCTACGTGAACACCGATTTTGCCACCATCAAGTACGTGCAGACTAGCACTACCGCTTCCGCTGGTGTGGTAGCTGCCACGCGTTCAGCCTTCACCACCGCTGGTAGCAATGTGCAGGAGCTAGCCGTATACCCCAACCCGGCTGCCGGCCAAGCGGCAGTGAGCTTCCGGCCGGTGCTCGATGGGCCGGCGCAGGTGCTCGTCTACAACCAGCTAGGCCAGCAAGTAGCCAGCCTCTACGAAGGCACCGTGCGCAAAGGCCAGCACTACGAGCTGCCACTCCACAGCCACAAGCTCGCGCCGGGCTTGTACACCTGCTCCTTGCTCGTGGGCGGCCAGCGCGAAACGGTGCGGGTGCTGGTCGCACACTAGCCGGCCATTTGGCTCCGCAAAAGGCCTCTGGACTTAGTCCAGAGGCCTTTTCTTATTGGCAGTAACTGCGCCCGTATACCAAAAACGGCTATTTATTGCCGCACCGCGGGTACCGGCCAAAACTTCACCTGTAAGTCTGGTTCTACTTTACGGAGTAACTTCTAGACAGTGCGACTCACAGAACTAAGAATGTAATACATATAAAAAAAGCATGTATAACGAAACCCTGTTTTGTGCTTTCGTTTTTTGTTAATTTATATCTGATCCATACGCTGTTGCAGTAGGATTCAAGGCGCTGGATAGGGTTGTGCATGTGGTGAGAAAGAAAACGCGGACTTCTGAGCTGAGTGATGAGAGTTAGATCCTGTTGATAAGTAGATGATAGCCTTCCCTGCCTTCTCCACCTTTTTCGCTATGAAACACACATATACTCACTTGCTGCCGATGATAGCCTTTCTGCTTCTGCACAATTCATTCACACAGGCCCAAACAATTGATTCACCGGGTGCCTCGAGACTCTTAAAGCACCCAGCCGCTTTGCCAATTGAAGCCTCGGCTCTGCGTCACGCCTTACCCTCGACGGGGAAGGAGCCTACTGCGCAACTACCTCAGTTGCCCCTTCCAACAAAACCTCATCTATCTCAAGCCGTTAACCTTGGTGCAAGGGGTAGTCAAGCTCACACCTCGGGGCCGGTGCGCGAGCAGTGGGTAGCACGCTACACTACACCCGACAACAGCTACGACGTGGCCACGAGCACTGCTGTAGATGCCGCGGGCAACGTGTACGTGACCGGCTATTCATTCCAAGACGCCAGCAACGCTGTCAGCTACGACTATCTCACCATTAAGTATTCCGCGGAGGGGGTAAAACAGTGGGAGGGACGCTACAACGGGTCAGCCAATGGCGACGATGTGGCCAAAGCCATTGCTGTAGACTCAGCAGGCAATGTGTATGTGACCGGCAGCTCCTACAATGGCACCAGCTATGATTACGCTACGCTCAAGTACTCGGCCCACGGCCAGCAGCTATGGGAGGCCCGCTACAATGGCCCCGCCGACAACGACGACTTAGCAGTAAGTCTGGCTGTAGATGCGGCCGGCAACTTACTCGTAACGGGTGCTTCCTACAACGGCCCCACCACCAGCTACGATTATGTAACGGTGAAATATTCGTCGGTTGGGGCACAGCTCTGGACGGCCCGCTACAACGGCAGCGGCAACAGCGATGAGCTACCCACCACACTGGCCCTCGACGGCAGCGGCAATGTGTACGTGACGGGCAACGCCTACGCCGGCAACCAGGGCGACTATCTTACGCTGAAGTACTCGACCACGGGTCAGCCGCAGTGGGAAGCCCGCTACAATGGCCCGGCCAGCGGCTACGACCTAGCGCGCGACTTGGCCGTGGATGCCGCTGGCAACGTGGCCGTGACGGGCACCTCCGACAACGGGAGCAGCTATGACTACGCCACGGTGCGCTACTCGACCAGCGGGCAGCAGCTCTGGGCTACACGCTACAACGGCGGGGGCAACAGCTACGACGAAGCCACTGGCGTGGCCCTCGATGCAGCAGGCAACGTGGCCGTCACCGGTTTTGCCAACACCGGCAACAACAACTGGAATTATGTAACCATCTTCTATGCCAGTGCTAACGGCCAGCGGGTGTGGTTAAGAGAATATAATGGCCCCGACAACGGTTATGACGAAGCTAAGGACATTGCCGTGGACGCAAACGGCAGCGTAGCCGTGGCGGGCCGCTCATACAACAGCAGTGGCGAGAGTGACTACGTTACGCTTAAGTACTCGAATGTAGGTCAGCAGCTATGGGAGGCTCGTTACAACGGGCCCGCTCGTGGCGACGACGAAGCAACAGCCTTAGCCGTGGATGCAGCCGGCAATGTGCTCGTGACGGGCACCTCGTTTGCTGGCAGCCGCAACTTCGATTATGCCACCCTCAAGTACGCTGCTACCACTGGCGAGCAAATGTGGGTAAGCATATTCACGGGCACTCAAACATCCAGCCCTGCAACCCAAGCCAAGGATATGGCCGTTGACCCCGTTGGCAACGTGGTAGTGACGGGACTTACCCCTGTAGGTAGCGGCAGCAACTCCTACGCCACGGTCAAATACGCAGCCACTGGACAGAAGCTTTGGGAGGCGCGCTATTCGTTCGGGTTTATCAGTGCTGATTTGTTGGCCGTGGAGGTAGACGCGGCCGGCAATGTGTATATAGCTGGCAGCTTCAACAACGAATACACTACCATCAAATACGATGGTGCCAGCGGACGACAGCTCTGGGTCAGGCGTTACTTTCCGGGAGTTATCAATCGGGGTAATCGAGTGACGGACTTAGTCGTGGATGCGGCCGGCAACGCCTACGTGACGGGCGCCTCCGTTATGGGTATCACGACGGGTTTCGATTACGCTACCATTAAGTACTCGCCAAGTGGTGAGCAGCTCTGGGCAATGCGGTACGTTAGTGCCCGCAACGATATACCCTCGAGCTTGACCTTGGATGCGGCTGGCAACGTGTTTGTAACTGGAATTTCTTATTCAGAGCAGTTCAATAGGATAGAGTCTACCACTATCAAGTACTCGCCGAGCGGCCAAGTGCAGTGGGTGGCCCGCTACGATGACCCCGTCCGCGAAGACAACCCCACGGCTATAACCGTAGATGCCGTCGGCAACGTGTACGTGACGGGTACCAGCACGCTCAAGTACTCGTCGAGCGGTACACTTCTCTGGACCGCTCAATACTTCTCCAATGGCACTGCAATAGCCGTAGATGCCGCCGGTAATGTGTTGGTGACCGGCACAGGCTACCTCAATGGTAATGCCAGCCAGGGGGTTTGGGTGACAGCCAAGTGCGACGGAGCCACGGGGCAACGGCTCTGGCAGGTGTTCAGCGGAGCTGGCAACACAACCGATCAGGCTGTGGATATGGCTATTGATAGTGCTGGTGATGCCTACGTGACTGGCGTATCGGTTAACGGCACCAGCAACTACAACACCATCAAGTATGCCGGAACCAGCGGCCATGTGCTGTGGGAAACCCGCGACAACACCCCCAGCATCGACAACAACCGGCCGGTGCGTGTGGTCGTGGATGCGGCCGGCAGTGTGGTTGTGGCGGGTACCACACTGGCCAGCCCTACCGACCCCGATTACCTGATCATCAAATACACCCAAGCCAGCAGCACCGCTTCAACCGCCGTTTTAACCACCCGTGCCACACTAACGGCGTTGGGGAATATGCAGCAGGAACTGGCCGTATACCCCAATCCGGCTGCCGGCCAAGCGTCCGTGAGCTTCCGGCCGATGCTCGATGGGCCGGCGCAGGTAGCGGTCTACAACCAGCTAGGCCAGCAAGTAGCCAGCCTCTATGAAGGCGCAGTGCGCAAAGGCCAGCACTATGAGCTGCCACTCCACAGCCACAAGCTCGCCCCGGGCTTGTACATCTGTTCCTTGCTCGTGGGCGGCCAGCGCGAAACGGTGCGGGTACTAGTCACTCATTGAGGCAATTAACCACCTCGTTTTTGAAAAGCGTCCTTGGAAGTTGTTTCAAGGACGCTTTTCGTTTACCAAGAGTTGACCTCTGCGTAGTAAGACATGTGATTCCAGGGAAATAGAGTATTGATTCGTGGTACATAGCGAAGTTACTTTATGATTATGCCTTATTTATTTCCATTTCTTTTCAAGTACTTCAGGCCTCTTTAGGAGCTGGCGGCGAGTTGTTGCTGGTTGGTGTTGATACCCTAAATCATAAGTCGAGCGTACGTGATACCCGTTACTTAAATAGGACAACGTCCTTATAGCTTTTCCTAATTACTAGACAGGTTACTTCCTGTATTTTCTTCTCCCTTACCGTTTGCCCTATGAAACAAGCATTTACTCGTTTGCTGCCTATAGCAGCAGGCTTGCTCCTTTGTGTGCCTGCTACGCAGGCACAGACCCATCAACTTCAAGTTGCGGGCAGAGCCAAGAAGCTTCTTCCGACCCCGATACAGGACTTGTTGCTGCCGCCCGGTACTCCGGCCCTACGACATGCCTTGCCTGGCGGTACCTCCCTAAGTGAAAAAAACGCTGCGGTGCCAACACGTTCACTGACTCGCTCGATTAAGCAAGTAGCAGGCGTAACTACTGGAGCCAAGACTCTTGCCTCCGGACCCGTGAGCGAAGAATGGGTGAGCCGATTTACGGGGCCCAGCAGTTTCGACGGAACCAAGGCCATGGCCGTGGATGCGGCCGGCAATGTGTATGTAACCGGCTACTCTTTGGGTAAGGATACAGGCTATGACTATGTGATTATCAAGTACTCGCCCACTGCCACTGTGGACTGGGAAAGGCGCTACAACGGGCCGGCCAACAAAGATGATGTGCCGTCGGCTATAACCTTGAGCCCAACCGGCGGTGTATCCGTGACCGGAAGCTCCTATAATGGCACTACTTGGGACTACACCACCATCAGATACTCCAGCACCGGCCAACAACAGTGGGTAACTCGCTACAACGGTCCGGCCAACAGCGACGACCTAGCCGCTAGCGTGGCCGTGGATGCGGCCGGCAACGTACTCGTGACGGGGGCTTCTTACAACGGCCCCACCACCAGCTACGACTACGTGACGCTGAAGTACTCTGCCACCGGTCAGCAGCAGTGGGAAACCCGCTACAACGGCAGCGGCAACAGCGACGAGCTACCCACCACACTGGCCCTCGACGGCAGTGGCAACGTGTACGTAACGGGCAATGCCTACTCCGGCAACCAAGGCGACTACCTCACCCTCAAGTACTCGACCAGCGGCCAGCAGCAGTGGGAAGCGCGCTATAACGGCCCGGCCAGCGGCTATGACCTGGCGCGCGATATGGTCGTGGATGCGGCCGGCAACGTGGCCGTGACGGGTACCAGCGACGACGGCACCGGCAACTACGACTATGCCACCGTGCGCTACGCCACCAGCGGCCAGCAGCTCTGGGCCAGTCGCTACAGTGGGGCCGGCAACAGCTACGACGAGGCCACGGCAGTGGCGGCCGACCAGTTCGGCAACGTGCTAGTGACGGGCTATGCCAACACCGGCGGCGACAACTGGGATTACGTGACGCTCAAGTACGCGCCCAACGGCTTGAAGCAGTGGGAAAACCTCTACAACGGGTCCGCTAGCAGCTACGACGAAGCCAAAGACGTGGCCGTAGATGCGGCCGGCAACGTAGCCGTAACAGGGCGCTCCTTCAACAGTAGCGGCCTGAGTGAGTACGCCACCATCAAGTATGCCGCCAACGGACAAACGTTGTGGCGCGCCCGCTCTGGTGGGGTCTCGGGCGGCGACGAGGCAGCTACAGCTGTTTTTATCAAGACCAATGGAGAAGTAACCGTTACAGGAACGGTAAACCCAAGCAGCAATAACTCCGACTTCTATACGCCCACCTACTCAAGTAGCGGCCAGCGGGTCTCGTATCCGTCGGGACCTGAAACTACCCGCAACGATTGTCAGGCCTCCGACATGGCCGTGGATGCCCAGGGAAACGTGTATGTAACGGGCGTTTCGCTTAATAACATTAACGTTCTTAGTACCCCATATGGCTTCGCTTGGGACATCGTCACCGTCAAGTACTCGGCTAGCGGTCAACAGCTGTGGCAAGCACGCTACGCCACGCAGGCTTCGGTTGATAATCCACCTCATATCGCCGTGGATGCCGTTGGTAACGTGTCGGTAGCGGGTAGAGCCCTTATCAACTTTGCTTTCAGCAGCGACTATCTTACCATCAAGTACAATGGGGCCACCGGCCAGCAACTGTGGGTGAAAACCTACAATGGAATTGGGAATGGCAGTGATGGCGTAGCCGATGTAGGCATGGATGCCGTGGGCAATGTGTATGTAACAGGATATTCCAAGGAATTTGGTGCCAGATCCGATTATACGACCATCAAGTACAGCGGGGACAGCGGCCAGCCGCTCTGGATAAGGACCTATTTCTTGAATGGGGACGAAGATGATGTGCCCTCGGCCTTGGCCGTAGACGCCGTCGGCAATGTGTATGTAACCGGCTTCAGTGATGGCGACCTCGCCGCCACTAACTACGACTTCCTTACGCTCAAATATTCAACCAGCGGCGAGCAATTGTGGGTAAAAACCTACAACGGCACGGGTGCCAGAAACAGCCAGGAAGTGCCGGCCGATCTGGCTCTAGATCCAGAGGGTAATGTGGCCGTAACGGGTCGTTCCTACACCAGCGCCGGCCAAAGCGCCTACGCTACGGTTAAGTACTCGGCGAGCGGCCAGCAGCTGTGGGTAGCGCGCTCCGATAGATTTGGCTCTGCAAGTCAGCAGCACGGCGCAACAGCCGTGGCCATGGACGCCGCCGGCAACGTGGCCGTAACGGGTAACTTCTATGATAACAACGGCCAGATCGACTACGGTACCCTCAAGTATGCGTCAGCTGATGGTCAGCAGCTTTGGTTGACTCGCTACAACGGAACGGGCAACGGGGAAGATCTGGCAACCGATATAACCATGGACGCGGCCGGCAATGTGTTCGTAACGGGCTCCTCTATCAGTAACCTTGATACAAGTCCTCTTACCACCAAAGCCGATTATGCCACCCTCAAGTACGATGGTACTAGTGGTCAGCAACTGTGGGAAGCTCGTTACAACGGCCCCGCCAACGGCACCGATCTGGCCTCAAGCATCGCCTTGGACGCCGCTGGTAATGTGCTTGTGACTGGTTCGTCTTACAACGGCCTCAGCATTGTGTACCGAGACGATTTTGCTACCATCAAATACGCCCAAACCAACACTTCGGCGCCGACGGCCCTGGTAGCGGCCACCCGCCCAGCGCTAGCGGCCTCAACCAAGAGCCTGCAAGAACTAGCCGTATACCCCAACCCGGCTGCCGGCCAAGCGGCAGTGAGCTTCCGGCCGATGCTCGATGGGCCGGCGCAGGTAGCGGTCTACAACCAGCTAGGCCAGCAAGTAGCCAGCCTCTACGAGGGCACCGTGCGCAAGGGCCAGCACTACGAGCTGCCACTCCACAGCCACAAGCTCGCCCCGGGCTTGTACACCTGCTCCTTGCTCGTGGGCGGCCAGCGCGAAACGGTGCGAGTACTAGTCGCGCGGTAAAACCAGCAAGACATTCGTGCCAAGTGCCAAAGGTGCCTTCAGACATTTCTGGAGGCACCTTTTTTGTGCTAGCAGCTAGAAGTGTAGATATGGATAAAGTAAGTGAAGTGCTTCTTTAGATCAGTGTACATACAAGTGAATCACCCCGAATTATGTATGGTATTTTCCTCATTATTACTTGATATTTTACCCTGAATTAAGTGCTGGTAGATGCAGGCAAATAGCTTGTTATGAGCGCGCTAGGTCAAATGTCTAGAAAAACAGTATCTAAATAGGAATCACCCTCCTTTTATGATGCTCCATGTAATTAGAACTTGTCCTTTTCCACTTATATACCCCAATTTTTACCCCTTACTGCATGAACTACTTTTTTACGCGTTTGCTGCCATTAGCATCCGGGTTGCTGGTCCAAGTGCCCGTTACCCATGCGCAAACCACCCCAGCCACTCCGACTGCCCAAGCACAGCGGTCAATTCCGGTTCTATCCCGAGTGCAAGCATTGCCCCCTGGCGCACCGGCTCTGCCCCAGGCGTTGCTCGCCGTTAAGGCAGCGGGCGGAGCAGCCCAAGCCACCCGGCTCCATCAACGCCCTCAAACCAAATCGGTGTCGCAGCTCTCCATCCCAGCCCCAGTGCGCAGAACGCAAGAGTCGACTCTGGCAAACGAAAGGGTAATTCAAGAAGGCGTGTTCACTTATCGAGGACCCCGCAGCCAAATTGACCGGGCCGCCGGGGTGACCGTAGATGCCGCCGGCAACTTCTATGTAATTGGTTATGGGACTCGCACTGAATTGGCCCCAGGTGATGACTTTATTACCATCAAATATTCGGCGAGCGGTCAGCAGTTGTGGGTAGCCCGATACAATGTGGCGCCAAGATCGGGCAGTAACCGGCCTACGGATGTAAAGGTGGATGCTACGGGCAACGTCTACGTGACCGGCTACACGTTCACTGATGCGGCGACCACCGCCAACTATGCTACGATCAAGTATTCGGCGAGCGGCCAGCAGCTCTGGGTGGCCGCTTACAGCGGGCCAAATGACAGCAATGATCGGACAGCCGAATTGGTACTTGACAAAGCCGGTAACGTATATGTGGAAGGCACTACCACGGTCAAGTACTCACCCGACGGGCAGCAGCTCTGGACGGCGGCGGGCGGGGATCTAGCGCTCGACGCGACTGATAACCTCTACGTGAGTAGGAGCAGCGGCATCACCAAATACACAGCCAGCGGGCAGCAAATCTGGACTACGCCTGCACCAGCAGGAGCTATATATCTGGACGCGGCTGGCCAGGTGTACGTGGTAGGGGGCGTGGACCGGGGCACCAGCAACGCTGATTACGTAGCGCGCAAGTACGACGGAGCTACGGGCCAGCAACTGTGGGAGGCGCGCTACAACAGCGCCAACAATGGCCAAGACGAGATGGTAAGCGCGGCCGTGGATGCGGCGGGCAACGTGTACATCACCGGCAACACCTACCGCAGCAGCAACAGTACTTCCGACTACGCCACGGTGAAGTTTTCAACCAGTGGTCAGCAGCTCTGGGAAGCCATCTATAACGGTGCTGGTTCTGACATTCCCGGAATCAGTCAAGACGTGGTTCGGCGTTTGGTTTTGGATGCGGCCGGCAATGTGTACGTGACCGGAAATACGCAGCCGCTGCTTAGTGTTCCCACCGACTATCTTACCGTGAAGTACAATGGAGCCACTGGGCAGCAGGTATGGGACATTCAATACAACAGTATGGGCGGTCCTCGCAATGGCATCGACGAAGTAGAAGATCTCGCCGTAGATTTGACCGGCAACGTCTACGTAACTGGAACGTCTCTTTTCAGCGGCGTATTCACTGGCAACTTCACCACCGTCAGGTACGCTCAGTTTAAAGTGCAGCAAGCGTGGGAGGCGCGCTTCACAGGCGCAGGCAATAGCGCCGAAGTGGCCAAAGACGTGGTCAGTGACACCGCTGGCAACGTGTACGTGACGGGCTATGCCTACAACGGACGCAACTACGACTACGCCACCGTCAAGTATAATGCAACCGGTCAGCAACTGTGGCAAGCGCGCTACAACGGCCCCGCCGACAACGAGGATCTGCCCACCAATGTAGTAGTGGATGAGGCCGGCAACGTGTACGTCTCGGGCACGAGCTACAGTGCTACCGAGAGCGACTATGCGACGGTGAAATATTCGCCTACGGGTCAGCAGCTGTGGGTGGCCCGCTACAATGGCCCCGCTAGTGGCTATGACCTAGCCGCCAAGGTAAAGGTAGACGCGGCCGGCAACGTGTACGTAACGGGCTCCTCGGACAATGGCAGTGCCAGCCGCTACGACTATGCGACCATCAAATACGCGTCCACTGGCCAGCAGGTATGGGCCACCCGCTACAACGGGCCGTCCAATAGCTTCGATCTGGCTGCCGACCTAACGCTAGACAGCGAGGGCAACGTGTACGTGACCGGCACGACCTACACCGATTCGCAAAGCGACTATGCCACTCTCAGGTACGCTGGAGCCGATGGCCAGCAGGAGTGGGAAGAAATTTATAATGGCACTGGCGACGGCTATGACGAGGCGACCAAGATAGTGCTTGCTGGCCCGCTTAACAGTGTCGCCGTGACGGGCACCTCCTACGGTGGCACGAGCACGGGCTACGACTTTGCAACTATCCGGTACCAAACATTGAGCGGCTTGCAGGCCTGGGTGAGCCGGTATAATGACCCTGCCAATGGGGACGATGTAGCGGCTGACGTGGCCGTAACCAGCCAGGGCGACGTAGTGGTAGCGGGTACCTCGTATGGCGGCCGCAGCGCTGACTACAGCACCGTACGCTACGCCAGTAATGGTCAAGTCGTTTGGAATAACCGCTACGATGGACCCGCCAACAGTTACGACGAGGCCAAGGCCGTCGCCGTCAACGCGGCGGGCAACGTGTATGTCACGGGCTTGTCGTACAACAGCGCCGCCACCGATGACTACGCGACGATTGAATATGCATTCAGCCCCAACCCAAACACGACCACGAGCCAGTTGCTGTGGGAAGCGCGCTACAATGGGTCGGGCAACAGTTACGATGAAGCGGCGGCGATAAACGTAGATGGCGCCAACAATGTGTACGTAACCGGCTTCTCGCTCGGCAGTGGCACGAGCTACGACTATGCCACGCTCAAATACAGCCGGGTTAGTGTCCTCTCAGGGCCGACAGCGCTGGCAAGCGCAGCTCCGGTTAAAGCCAGCAGTGCGCCCTTGGCTGTAGCAGCTGCAAGCGGGCGGTTGCAGGAACTAGCCGTGTACCCCAACCCAAGTGCGGGGCCAACTACTGTTAGTTTCCGGCCGGTGCTCGATGGGCTAGCGCAGGTACGGGTCTACAACCAACTCGGCCAGCAGGTAGCTAGCCTCTACGAGGGTACTGTGCACAAGGGGCAGCACTACGAGGTGGCACTCAACAGCGTGAAACTAGCGGCGGGCTTGTACACCTGCTCGTTGCTCGTCAATGGCCAGCGCGAAACGGTGCGCTTGCTTGTTACTCGTTAAGGCTCAGCGGTATTAAACAGCACAAAGCGTCCCTGAACTTAGTTTAGGGACGCTTTTTTGTGTAAGCCAGTGTTCGTTAGTTGAGGCTGCTAAAGAAAAACTTGTTGGGTTCTAGCGCTGTGTCTAGGCCGGGAAGTTGGTGGCAGTAGCCGTTGCTTGCCAGGCTTCCCGCTGCTTTTGAACTTCAGCTTCTTTCTTGCTAGCTACCTCGTAGGCATCTGGGCCCAAGAAAAGGTGCAGGGGCGGGGTAGCTGAGGCCGCCACTTCCACTAGCACGGCCATGGCTTTTTCCGGGTCGCCGGGCTGTTGGCCGTCGTAGGCCGACCACTGGTTTTCGGCGGCGCGCACTTCCGTGTAGTCGGCTATTGGCTGGGCTGGCATCATTAAGGAACTGTCAGCCAGGAAATTGGTCCGAAAAGTGCCCGGATACACCACCGTAACGTGAATGCCGAAGGGTTTGACCTCAGCTGCTAAGGCCTCCGACAAGCCTGCCACGGCAAATTTCACCCCGGTATAGCTGCCGCTGCCGGGGAATTCGCCGAAATAGCCCGCAACGGAAGCAATATTGAAAATGTGCCCGGCTTTCTGCCGACGCAGTTGCGGCATCACATGGCGAATGACATTCAGCGTACCAAACACGTTCACATCGAAGGTGCGGCGGACTTCCGCATCGGTCAACTCTTCCAACGTGCCGAATTGCAAGTAGCCTGCATTGTTGACCACTACATCGAGGCGGCCGAACTGCTTTACTGTGGCGTCGATGGCTTGTTGCACGCTTTCCTCATCGGATAGGTCCATTTTCAGCGGCAGAAAACGGTCGGAGGAAGCTTCCCCTACGGCATCGGTAAGGGCTTGGATAGTGCGGGAAGTGGCGGCTACATGGTGGCCAGAGGCTAGCAACTGCTTGGCTAGGGTTAAGCCTAATCCCTTGGAGGCTCCGGTGATAAACCAAACGGTGGGCGTTGTCATAGAAGGAAGTTATTGTACTGCTTGCGTTATGCAAAGCAATGCAAAGGTCTGCCGCCCACACCCCCGATACATACGGATTTCAAGCTATTCCTTAAGCTATTCAAACATGGGTGCCTCTCTTTATCGATTGCTCCACGCTCCGCAGATCACAAGTAAAAATCGGTGCCTTGCCTTGGTTATCAACTTCTCGCTAATCTCCTTACTTAAGCGCGTAGGTCTGAAGGTGCCAGCCCCGTATGTTTCTTAAAGAAGTTGTTGAAATAGGTGGGGTACTCGAAGCCTAGGCTGTAAGCAATTTCAGAAACGCTCCAGTCGGTGTGCTGCAACAAGGCTTTGGCTTCGCTAATGATGCGCTCGGCAATATGCACCGTCGTGGTTTTGCCGGTTAGCTTGCGTACGGCGCGGTTGAGGTGGTTAACGTGTACGGAGAGGCAAGCGGCAAAATCGCTGGCAGTCCGCAGCTTCAGCGTATAGTTGGGCGAGTCAACCGGAAACTGGCGTTCCAGCAGTTCCGCGAACAGCGTGGCAATACGGCTGGAGGCATCGTGGTGCGGATAATAAGGCGCCTGGGGCTGCATCTTCAGCGCCTCATGAATGACGAGGTTCACGTAGTTGCGCAGCAGGTCTTGTTTGTAGGAATACGTGGAATTTTGCTCGGCTAGCATCTGCTGAAACAGTTGCTGCAACACGGCATACTGCGCCTCGTTGGGGAAAAAGATGGGGTCGTTGCCGATTTTGAATAGCGGCGAGTCCTGCAAACTGGTGGTTCGGTCGTTGATAACCAGAAAATCTTCGGTAAACAGGCACAGGTAGCCAGTTTGCGCCTCCGATACCACTTCGCACGAATAAGGTACCATCGGATTGGAAAAGATCAGCGCCGGCCGATCAATTCGCACGCCCCGGTCGGCGTAGTTGAATTGGTAGACGCCCGTCAGCAACGATATCTTGTAGAAGTCCCGACGGTTGTAGGTCAGATCCGTCGTACAGAACTGCTCGATATCGTAGACCTTGAAGTGCCCGGACTTAATGGCTTCGTGTTGCCGAACCAAGCTTGCCTCGGGGCGGCCCTGGACCTGATAAAAACGCTCTACTGATTCAGTGGATTTCATAGTTCTGCAAGTAAGAAAATCAACAGCGTCTCAACCTCAATGTTCTGTATGGTGCCTGCCTAGCCTAAGAAATCATCAGGCTGAACCCATTGAGGTTGACACTACAATCCGAACGTCATGCTGACCTTGCATATGCATCTGACGTGCTAACATTACCCAATCTGTCTACCGTCATGCTGAGCGCAGCCGAAGCATCTCGCGTGCTGAGGTTGTGGTGCCATTAATTTTACCACACTCGCGAGATGCTTCGGCTGCGCTCAGCATGACGGCAGACAGCACTATAAAAACGGCAGTATAGGGGCTACTTCTGCATGCGGCTGCCAGATGAACATAGCTGGCTGAGCACAGGCTAACTAAACAAGTCCAGCAATTCCTGCTGCGTTAGGGACTTGATGAAGCCGGTATCGGTTTTGATGAGGCCGTCGGCTAGCTCGCGCTTCGCTTCCTGCATCTTCATGATTTTCTCCTCGATGGTATCGGGGCAGATAAGGCGGACGGCTACCACCTTTTTGTCCTGGCCGATGCGGTGACTACGGTCGATGGCCTGGTTTTCTACGGCCGGGTTCCACCACGGGTCCACGAGGTAGACGTAGTCGGCTTCGGTGAGGTTGAGGCCGGTGCCACCCGCTTTCAAACTCACGAGGAACACGCGCACAGCTTCGTTTTGCTGGAAGTTGTTGACGGTTGCGGCGCGGTTTTTTGTTTGGCCGGTTAGGTACTCGAAAGGAATATGGTGCATTTCGAGCTCCTGCTTGATCAGGTCGAGCATGGTCACGAACTGCGAGAACACCAGGATTTTATGCTGTGGAGCCTTGTTGCGGATTTCTTCCAGCAAAGCATCCAGCTTGGCGGACTGCTGACCGTAGCTTTCCTCGTCGGGGAGCAGGGCGGGGGAGTTGCAGATCTGACGCAGCTTGGTCAGGCCCTGTAGGATGTGCATGTTGCTTTTGCGGGGCGTTTCTTCCTGAATACCGAGCAGCATGTCGTGGTATTCCTTTTTGCAGGCTTCGTATACCCGGCGCTGCTCGGCGCCCATTTCGCAGTAGAGCACCATCTCGGTTTTATCAGGCAGCTCGCGGGCCACTTGGGCTTTGGTGCGGCGCAGCACGAAGGGACTGATTTTGCGTTGCAGCGCCCGCGCCTTTTTGTCGTCCTTGAACTTGTCGATGGGGCTCCCGAAAATGTCGTTGAAGTGCTGCTTGCTACCTAATAGGCCAGGACAAGCGAAGGAAAGCTGCCCATACAAGTCAAACGTGTTGTTCTCAACAGGCGTGCCCGTGAGCACCACTCGGTTACGGGCTTGCAGCAAACAAGCCGCCTTGTAGCGCTGCGACTCCGGGTTTTTGATGGCCTGTGATTCGTCCAGAAACACGTAATTGAAGGTGTATTCCTTGAGCTGCCGGATGTCGGAAACCATCGTGTTGTAGGTGGTCAACACAATGTCGAAGGCATCGAAATCCTTGGTGCTGACACTGCGGGCGGTGCCGTGTAGCACGTGCACACGCAACGTAGGGGCGAACTTCTTCACCTCGGCTTGCCAGTTGAATACCAATGAAGTTGGGACGACGACCAGATTGGCGGCCGTGCGGCCCTTAGCGCGTTGAAGCAGAATGAAGGCTAGTACTTGCAGGGTTTTGCCGAGGCCCATGTCGTCGGCGAGGCAGCCACCGAAGTTGAATGTGTCCAGGAAGTTCAGCCAGTTCAGGCCCTGCCGCTGATACTCGCGCATGGTAGCCTGCAAGCCGGGCGGTACCGCCACGGGTTCGATGGCAGCAAAGTCAACCACTGCGTTTTGGTAGGTGGCTAGCTGCGCCTGCGCTTCGGCCGCTAGGGCTTCGGGGTCGTAGAGTTCTTGAATAGCCGAGAAATTGATGCTTGGCGTCCGGATATGGTCATCCACAACATGGCCGGCCGCGAAGTAGTGCGCAAACTTCTCGACCCATTCTTGGGGCAAGATGCCGCGGGTACCGTCGTCGAGGCGGACGTAGTGGCTTTTGTTGCGGACGGCTTGGTGCAGTTGCTTGAGGGACGCTTTTTGCTTGCCGAAGCGGACTCGGAGCTGCGTGTCGAACCAGTTGGTTTCGCCGGTTACGCGCACCGAAATGTGCGCCCGATTCGGGTTGAGGTCGTTTTTCTTGAGCTGGTTGAAGCCAAGAATTTCAATGTGCTCGTTCTGCCAATCCTCGAAGGCGTTCAGAAACCATTCTTCTTCCAAAAACAGGCTTTTGGGTACGTATAGCGAGTCAAACTGCAACTGCTCCTGAAAGTCGGGGTAGTGGCGCAGCAGGGTGTTGGCAAAGAGCTGTTCCGCCACGTCGTCGCGTTCCAAGACAAACGGTTTGCCCACCTCATCAACCGCTAAAAGCTGCTTGCGCGACAGAATGGACACTTCCTTGGTGCCGTAGCGCATCACGGGCAGCACTTCCACGTGCGCCCCGGCATCGGAGAGGTACAACAGCTTTTCCGGCGCTCGGTCGAAGCCGTAGGACACCACCTGTTGGGGCGTAGCGGGCCGCGCGTAGGAGTAGCTGATGTGCAGGCGGTCCTCTAAGTTGGCCAACACGTCCAATTGAAACTCCGCGAATTTGCTTTGGTGAATCAGCAGCGTGTTGTTACGCTTGGTGAAGAACTCGATAGCGCGCCACACATCCGGGTCTTCAATCAGGTAGAGTACGTCCTGCACCGCCACGAAATATTCGTAGCGCACGGCTAGCGTCTTCAAGTCTACGGGCTGGCCTTCCAGCACCAACAGGCCCGCCATTTCGTAAAACTCACCTTTCAAGTTCACCGCCAAACGCAAATCGGCGGGCACGCTGCGCACCCGCAGGCGCGTGAGCGACGGGGCCGTGAGCTTGTCGGATACGGTTGGGTTGTGGCCGAAGATGGGAAGGCCCGTTGGGTTGTGTAGCACGGCTTGCAATGCCTCGATGGCTGCTGTGGAGCGCGTGTCGTCGTAGTTGTTCTGGAAGCGCGCAAGGCCGGTGAAAAACTTTAGTTCGGCTGCGTCGGTGGTTTTCCAAATGCCGTCCAGCGGGTTGAGCACGGTCACCGGATTCTTGACTTTGCCGGCCGAGGTGAGGGCCGCTTCCGCTAGCTGAATGGTGAGGTGACCGTAGTACTTGTGCTTGCCGAACACCACAAACCGCTGCGTATGAACCGGCTCGGGGATGCCACTGCGTTTTTGGGGCTGCAACTGCCCCACCAGTTCCTGCTTGGTAGCCGCCGTGATAGGGTAAAGCCCTGCCTGCCGCGGGCTTACCACCACCGATGGCCGCACGTACGTCAATTGAAAGTGCTCATCGAGGTCGGCGGCGTTTTCCAAGCCATAGTCGCGGGCAGTGGCCAGTAGGAGGGCGCGCCGCTGCACGGGGTCAAAGAACACGCGCAACTCTTTGCGGCGCAACACACTGAGTAGCACCTGTGCCTGATGCTCGCACAAGGTGGTTTTCGGAGCAGTGCAAGCGCAGGAAAGCAACAGCCCCTCAGCTTGTTGCTCTATAATCACACTCGGAAACTTCTGCTGACCAGCAGGAGGCACCGAACTGGAAAACGAGCCAAAATTCAGCGTTATGCTCTCAGGTTGCACTGCTGTCAATGTCTGCGTATCGGCTAGGAACAGCGCCGGATAATGCCCGGCAACGTCTGTGCTACTGAGCGTAGAAATCGTAGCTCCCGCAAGAAAATACTGATGCGGATGTAGGTCGTCGTCGGGCAGAGGCAGGGTTTCCGTTGATTTCAACATACACATAAGTTGCAGTCCCGAAAGGTAGGTAACTATCCTGATTAGCCAGTTGTCTAGATTTAGCTAATTAGACTAGTTGACAAACGAAGGTCCATATAGGAAGTGCTGTAATTTCACACAGCAACTTGTAGAAGTATCCACTACCTGACCCACTAGAACGTCATGCTGAGCGGAGTCGAAGCATCTCGCTTGAATCGTTGAGTTAGCGTTACAACGTCAGCACGCGAGATGCTTTGGCTGCGCTCAGCATGACGTTCTGGTGGGTGCGTATATTCAAAGCTCTAAAACGAGAAGCTGTTATAACCAAAAAAGCCCTGACTGCATCAGTCAGGGCTTTTACTTGCTAATTATAAGTGGCTTTCCTTAGAATAAGGAAAGCCGTGTGCGAATGTGCTAGCTCTTCTTAGTAGCTGGTTTTTTGGTTGCCGGTGGGCTGGCTTTTGCGCCTTTCAATGGGAAGCCACGCTCTCGCATCAAGGCATCAATTTTCGGGTCGCGGCCGCGGAAGGAGCGGTAGGCATCGGCAGGGTCCACAGTGTTACCGACCGAGAAGATGTACTTGGTCAGGCGCTGGCCCACGGCTTTGTCGTAGGGGCCACCGGCTTCTGTGAAGGCGCCGTATGCATCAGAGGCTAGTACCACCGACCAGAGGTAGCTGTAGTAACCGGCCGAGTACCCATCCGAGGAAAATACGTGCGAGAACTGCGGCGTGCGGTGGCGCATCACAATCTCGCTCGGCATACCCAACTGCGCCAGCGTTTCGCGCTCGAACTTATCGGCATCAATCTTCTGGTCGCCGGCCAAGTGCAGCTTCATATCGATGAGGGCGCTGGCCAAAAACTCGGTGGTTTCGAAGCCCTGGTTGAAGGTCGAGGCCTTTTCAATCCTATCAACCAAGGCCTGCGGAATGGGCTTGCCGGTCTGGTAATGCACGGCGAAGCGCTGAAGCACCTGCGGCGTAGGCAGCCAGTTTTCCAGCACCTGCGACGGGAATTCCACGTAGTCGCGCACTACGCTTGTGCCCGACAGGGTCGGGTAGGTTACGTTGGACGAGAGGCCGTGCAAGGCGTGGCCGAACTCGTGGAACAACGTGGTGGCGTCGGTCCAGGAAATGAGGGTGGGCGCACCGTCCTTGCCCTTCACGAAGTTGGAGTTGTTGGACACGATGGTGTTTACCTCGCCGTTCATGCGCTCCTGCTTACGGTAGGCGTTCATCCAGGCGCCGGATCGTTTGCCGGGCCGAGCGTAGGGATCGAAGTACCACAAGCCCACGTGCTTGCCCGAGGTTTTGTCTTTCACCTCCCACACTTTCACGTCGGGATGATACACGGGCACGTCGGTGACGGGGCTGAAGGTGAAGTTGAACAGTTCGCCAGCCACCCAAAACATGCCTTCGCGCATTTTATCGAGCTGCAAATATTGCTTCACCTCGTTCTGGTCGAGGTCGTAGCGGGCTTTGCGCACCTTCTCGGAGTAGTAGCGGTAGTCCCAGGGCTCGATTTTGATGTTGGCACCTTCCTTTTTGGCTAGCGCCTGCATGTCGGCCACTTCTTCTTTCACGCGGGCCACGGCCGGCGCCCACACTTCTTCCATCAGGGCCATGGCTTTTTCCGGCGTCTTGGCCATGGTGTTGTCGAGGCGCAGGTGGGCGTGGGTGGCGTAGCCGAGCAGCTTGGCCCGCTCCGCTCGCAACTGCAGAATCTCGGTAATGAGGGCGTTGTTGTCGTGCGCGCCGCCGTTGTCGCCGCGGTTGTAGAACATGCGCCACGCCTTCTCGCGCAGCTTGCGCTGATCGGAGTAGGTCAAGAACGGCTCGATGGACGAGCGGGTGTTGGTGATAACACCCACCGCCGAAATCTTGCGCGCGGTGGCCGTATTGGCCGCATCATCGCGCAACGAAGTAGGCAGGCCGGCCAAGTCGGCCGGCGTTTTCAGCACCATCACGGAGTCCGTTTCGTCGGCCAGCACGTTTTGGCTGAAGCGCGTGAACAGCCCCGCCAGCTGCTGGTTGATTTCCGAGAGGCGCGTTTTGGCTTTGGCATCTAGCTTAGCCCCAGCCCGCACGAAGTTGTTGTAGTACACAAACGTGAGGCGCTGCTGCTCGGGCGTCAACTTCTTTTTGTCGGGCGAGTTGTAAACGGCCTCAATGCGCTTGAACAGCGGTTCGTTCTGCGTGATTTGGTCGCCGAAGGCCGCCATGCGGGGCGCCATTTCGCGCTGTACCGCCTGCACTTCGGGGCTGCTCATGGTGCCCGCCCACACGCCATACACCGTCTGGACCTGATCGAGCGTGTGGCCGGCCCGTTCTAGCGCGGCAATGGTGTTCTCGAACGTTGGGGCTTGTGCGTTGCTGGCAATAGCTTGAATCTCCTTCAAGTTTTCGGCCATAGCTGCTTCCAACGCCGGTTTGAAGTGGGCTACCTGCACTTTGTCGAAAGCCGGAAACCCCCCGTAGGGGCCCGCCCAAGACGCTAGTAGGGGGTTGGAGTCGGGGCGGACGGCAGCCACTGCCGGCGCCGTCTGGGCACTAGTAGGAGTTGGGTTCACGTAGGCAGCTAAACTAAAGGCAAGCAGGGCAGAAGTAAGCCGCCGCCCACCAGAAAAAGTAAGGTTGGACATGAGCAAAGAACAGGTTGTGGCAATGGTGCAAGCGTGAAAGTACTACCAAAGCCTAATTCGCTTCAGCGGGTTCCATTCAAGCGCCTTGCTACGCAGCCTTTCCGCTCCCTACGCCCTACAACCGCACTATCCAAGAGCAAGAAGCCTGCGTTTGGCGTATCGTTGAACGAAGCCGTTGCCGCTATGCGGTTTCAGTCGTGCCAAACGATGCGCCAAGCGCAGGCTTCTTGCTACTGCCTCGGAAAACTAGGCTTAAAAGTCAGAGTACGCGACGGGGTACAAAAACGTCTGCTGGTTTCTGGAAACGTTGTTCTGATACTCTGGCAGGGCCGAAAGCTTTTTCCATTCCGGATCGGAGCCAAAGGTTTTCCAGTGCGCGTCGCGGTCGGCTTTGTTTTCGAAGCTGGTCATGTACATCAGGTTGGGCATGTGGCTGCCCGCTATTACCCGGCCGTAGAACACCCCGTTGAACCCTAGGCGCTTGAACAAGCCTATTTCGTTGCCTTGCACGAACATCTGCACTTTATTGATGTGGATCTTCTCGTTGGGGCTTTCGTAGCTGCGCAACTCGTACACCCGCTCTGCCCGTGGACCCTTCAGCGCTGGTTCCTGCAACTGAAGCTTATCCGACATAGACTGGATTTCAACAACTTCGAGGCGTGCGTAGGGCGGGTTATTGTAGGCGGCCGTCCAGTATTGGCTGTTGCTTTCGAAACTTTTGTCTTGCTCTAGGCGGTCGGTTACGCTCAGGAGTTGGTTGAACGTCTTGAAAGGAACAAGCACCATAATCCGGCGGTCAACGGCCGTATCGTTGCCGATAGGCTTGAAAACGCCGACTTTCTGCACGCCCAACTTATGCAGAGCAGGCAGGTAAGCATCCTTCAAAAAGGCGTCAACGCGCTCTTCCTGCTGCTTGTCCTTTAGATGATAGATTCGAAGTTGGTAGAGTTCTTTGTCAGCGGCGGCGGCTACAGTCACCTGTAAGGTTAGCAGCGCCAAAACGATAAAAAAAAGCAAACCAGTCTTGGGTGGCCGTTCAGATACTAGCAAGTGCTTCATTTGGGAGAAAGTGTGGGGGTAAGAAATAGTCGCACTAAACCTAATAAAAATTCTATGCCCACTAGGCAAGATGCAGAGTTATCTACACCTGAAAAGCTAAACTTCCCAGTCACTGTTGAGTATATGCGTTGATGCTGCGCTGGATTGATATCTTGAAATTTGCCAAATACAGCAACCCGAGCCACCGCGCCGCGTGGAGAAATCGGAGGCGGAATGGCAGCAAACACTGACGCCCGCGCAGTTTGGGGTGTTGCGCCAGAAAGGAACCGAGTCGCCGTATCGCAATGCGTATTGCCGCACCTACGAGCCCGGCACATATGCCTGCCGTGGCTGCGGAAGCCTATTATTTACGTCGTCCGCGAAATATCACGCCATATCAGGCTGGCCTAGTTTCACGCAGCCGCTCACCAAAAACGCCATCAAGTACGCCTACGATGAGAGCTTCGGAATGCAGCGAATCGAGGCCCTCTGCAACGTCTGCGACGGCCACCTCGGCCACGTGTTTCCCGACGGCCCAGAGCCAAGCGGCTTGCGCTACTGCATGAATTCAGAAAGTTTGGTTATGCTAGCTGATGAAGAATGAAAGTTTAACTAAGCTTCCCTTATATAGTACTGCCAGGCACCACGCAAGTCCTACTTAGCAGAGCCACCGCGTCTCCCTTGCTGCCCCATCCACAAGGACGTCATGCTGAGCGGAGCCGAAGCATCTCGCGTGAATCGTTGCATACATTAGGGTTTACCACCCTAGCGAGATGCTTCGGTTGCGCTCAGCAGGACGGGCTGATAGTGTTGTGTTTTACCATTAGTATGCGAGATACTTCGGCAAGCGCGCATGACGTACTGTGGTTATTTGCAACGTCATCACACCAGATGCTTTGGCACTACTCAGCGTGAGCGGTAATCGGCTAGAATGCCCTCGTACATCCAGTTGGCTAGGGCTTGGCGGTTGTCGGGGATGAGGAAACGGCGCTGGTCTTTGTTGTTGCGGATGTTGCCTAGCTCCATGAATACGGCCGGCGCGTGGCTGTTGCGCACCACATACAAGGAGTTGCGGGCCGATACCGTGCCGGAATAGGGCCGATTTGGTTGGGCGCGCTTGTAGCGGGCCGTAAACATCTTGTGAATGTTTTGCGCCAGCCGTTTGCCCACAGCGCTGTTGGAGTTGTGGTAGAAGAACACGTCGATGTTCTTGCCTTCGCTGCGGCTGTCTACGTGCAAGCCCAAAAAGCGCTGGTAAGCGCCTTTGTGGCGGGGATAAATGGCATTTACGGCGTTGATGCGCTGACGCAGACGGGCCAGCTGGCTCCGCGGGATAGTCAGGCTCGGATACGTGACTTCGTCGTAGTCGGGGAGAAGCACGGGCTGGTCGCGGATGCCGTCGTTGGGGTCCCGGATAATGAGGTAAACCAAGGCCCCATGCATGTAAAGCACCCGGGCTAGCCGCAGCGTTACATCGTAGGCGTACTCGTCTTCGGCCAACGAATAGCTGCCATACTTGCCAATGGCGCCAGGGTCGGGGCCGCCGTGGCCGGAAGAAAGGTAGAAAACCGCGCCGCGCAACAGACCATCGGAGGGCCGGGTTTGGTCGTAGGCTTTGCCGAAAAAGCTAGTCAGCGGCAGTATCACTTTTTTCGGTACTGGCGTGGCGGCCCGCGCAGCGGTTCGCGGCTGAATACGGCGCGTAGTGGTTGCTGTACGGCGTACAACGGGGGGGAGGCGGTATTTGCGGCCGGCAACCAACGATTGGTTTTTGCCGAGCGCGCCCCGGTTTAGGACTAGAAAAGGCCGCAAGTAAGTGGCCGGGGCTAGGCCATAGCGGCGCAGCAGAGTTTGGGTACCATCACCGCGACGGGCTACTACTTGCCGGTATTTAGTTTGGCTAAAGGCTAGGGCAGAAGCCAGCAAAAGCAGGAGAAAGAGAATGGCCGTTCGCAAAGCAACTAGGTAGCGGTAATAAATTCTAAATGACAAGAGTACTAAAAAACGAGCCAGAATACACGGTTAAAAGCATTAATCAGGCTGCAGGGAGCGCAACTGTCCAATCTGCACCAAGAAACTCCCTCTACTCCTATGGCACCAAAAGGGTTTTACGGCGGGTAAGTGGCAAGGCTATCCAAGTATAAAATTTAGGCGATATTTGCTTACTTACTACTAAGTAAGTATGTTTGAGTGTTATGTCGAATCAGCCGGAAGTACTTACACCCGATACCCGCACCCGCATCCTCAATCTGGCTCAGCAGCTGTTGCTTGAGCGCGGATTCAATGCGTTTAGCTATCAGCATATTGCCAAAGAGCTAGGCGTAAAATCCGCCGCTATTCACTATCACTACCCAACCAAAGAAGATTTAGGGACGGCCATCATCCAGCGGCAGCGCAAGCGGCTGAATAAGTGGCGTGGCTTACCCCGATTAACGGAATTGCAGCCTCAGCAGCAGCTGGAGGCCCTTTTTGAAGTATATCTCGAGCATTTGCGCAGCGAGCAACGGGTGTGTTTGTTTGGCTCGTTGGCTGCCGAGTTCCGGACCCTTCCCGAGGCTATGCAGCAGGAGCTACGCCTCCTAACCCGGGAGCTAACCGAATTTCTGGCGGGTGTGCTGGAAGCAGGCCGCGCGGCTGGCACCTTAGCATTCAAAGGTCAACCAACGGCCAAAGCCGCGCAGGTACTGACCACGTTGGCGGGTGCGCTCCAAATGGCCCGCGTCCACGATGAGCGCCAGTTTTACTTGATTTTCGAGCAGTTGCGCTTGGAACTGCTACCAGAGTAAATCCTTTCTTAACCCGCTAGCTGTGCCCGTTATGGTTAATGTCTTTTCGCCTGCCTCAGACCTCTATCCGTTGGAAACTTTGTTTGAGCCCGCTCCCGTCCGCCCCGCGAAAGTGCTGTATCCATCGGTGCCGCCCGGCCTGAAGTTCTTACGCCTGCAACTGCGGCTGCAAGCGGCCCTCTCGGAAGAGTGGGCATTCCGGTCAACCTGGCGCTTGTTTACTACGCCGCGCCGATTGCCCGTGAAAGCGTGGGAAGCGTCGGCACTGGCCAAGGCGCAGTCGCACTCAGTGCAGGCTGGTAGTGGGCGCGTGGCTTACTACGAGTGGAACGCTACGGGGGGGCGTACGGTGCTACTGGTGCACGGGTGGGAACACCGGGCGAGCTTTTGGGGCTCCATGGCGGCTGGCTTGGTAGCGGCTGGCTATCGGGCAGTGGCCCTCGATGGCCCCGCCCACGGCGCTTCCGAAGGGCAACGGGCGACGTTGGTAAGCTTTGCCGGCGCAATACAGGCCGTAGCCGATGCCATTGGGCCCGTGTACGCTGTGGTAGCGCATTCATTTGGGGCAGCCTGCACGGCCGGGGTGCCGGTGCAATTCAAGCAGCCCGATGGGGGCAAGTTGCCGCGTTTGGTACTCATGAGCGCCCCAAGCAGCACCCGCAACGTAGCCGAGCGGTTCGCCGACCTGTTGCGCCTTCCGCACAGTGTGGTTGACCACATGGCTCGCTTCATTCAACAGCAGTTCAACCGCAAGGCTGAAAGCTTTAGCCTAGTAGAAGCGGGCCGCCACCTGCCCGTGCAGCGGGCCCTGCTGCTCCACGACCGCCACGACCTGAACGTGCCCTTCACCGATGCCGAAGCTATTGCCGCCAGCTGGCCAGCGCTGGATTTCCGGGCTACCAGCGGCTTGGGCCACAACCGCATCATGCGCGACTCGGGCGTATTAGCGCAAGTGGTGGAGTTCCTGGCCTAAGGTCTTGCGAGCTTCAGCAAAACTGCTTTACACCGTCTAGTGGCCGCTTGCGGATAGGTCGCGCAGTACCTCCCGCAAGCCTTCGGGCTCTTGAATTAGTCGGAGGATATGTTCTAAATACTCTGCCTCGGCACGCAAATGGCGCTTGAGCTGGCGCAATTCCGCTTCGCGCTTTTTGCCGCTGCTGCCACTAAACCCATTGTCGCCGTATTTCAACTCGTTGAGTTGCTGTTTGAGCTCTGTTTGCTGCTGGTGCAAGGCCTGCGTGTAACGGGTCAGTACATCATCGTCGGCGCTGGCGGCGGGCCCTGATTCCGACAGGAGTTGGAGCAGCGTGTAGAGGTCGTTGGCTTCGTAGGCCTCGGTGATGCGCTGCATCAAGGCCGTTTTGTGGGCCTGGGTGGCCGGGTCGCGCTCCAGGTCGGGGTGATGCGTGCGGGCCAGCTGGCGGTACAGAGTTTTGGTGTTGGAAAGAAGACGTTGTTGCTCTTCCCGGGCAATCTTTTCAGCAGCTTCTTGCGCTTTCTGGGCTTTCGATTTGCGCCGGGCGCGTGCATGAGCAGCAGCTTGCTCGTGGGGCGGCAAGCTGGAATTTAAATCAGGAGAGAAGTCCGGGGTCTTGTCTTCGGGGGTGCTGTTTCTGTTTCAACTGCTGCGCGGCGGTTAGGAGCATATTTCAGCACTATATCCGCCGTGTCTTCCCCAAACCGATTGTGCAAGGAGCGGGCATTGCCAAGAATGAACTCCGTGATTTGGCGCTCCTCCTTGCGGCTGAAGTAAGGCAGCAACAGCGCTTCTTCCAGTGGTGCAAATAGTGCGCGTCTGGCTTCCACTACTGTCCGTGCGGCGGGGCCCACTTGCTGCCAGTAGCGCCGCCGGGCTTCGGCCTGCTCCACCTGCAAGTCGCGCAGCCGCTGGCGCAAGCCTTCCACCTGTTGCACGGCCTCCCGAAACGCCTGTTGCGCTGGCGAACCCACCGCTTCGCCCGAAGCTAGTGTCGGTAAGGAATTAGCGGCAGGTAAATCGGTGGCGGGGTTGTGCAGATTCATCAGGCAAAGGTAGGGTGCAGGTAATCGAACAGAAGGGAGGCCCTGCCAGGTTCACCCAAATACCTCATACGCCACCCGAAACGTGTTGCAATGTGCATCCACAATGTCGGAGAGCCGCTCGGAGTACCCACCGCCCATGCTGACGGCTACTGGCAACTGCTGCTCCTGGCACCGGCGCAACACGTACTCGTCGCGCTGGCGGCAGCCTTCGGGCGTGAGCGCCAGCTTGCCGAGCTTGTCGGTCGCCAATACATCCACGCCAGCCTGAAAGAAGATAAAGTCTGGCTGCACCTGGGCAAGCAAGTCGGGTAGATTGGCGCGGAGAATAGCTAAATACGCGGCATCATCGGTACCCAAGTCAAGGGCCACATCCCGATCCGACTGCTCTTTGCGCAATGGGTAATTAGCGCCGGCATGCATCGAGAAGGTGAACACGCGCGGCTCCTCCCGAAAAATACTGGCCGTGCCATCACCCTGGTGCACATCCAAGTCAACCACCAAAATTTGCTTGGCCAGCTGATGGTGCAGCAAGTGCATAGCAGCCACGGCAATGTCATTGAGCACGCAAAACCCTTCGCCCCGGTCCCGAAATGCGTGGTGCGTACCCCCGGCCAGACTCATCCCTATACCATCGTGCAGCGCCCGCCGTGCCGATTGCACCGTGCCCGCCACGCTGCTCAACGACCGACGAACCAACTCCGGGCTCTGTGGCAAGCCCAGCCGACGTACTTCGGCAGGGGAGAGTTGCAAGTCGCGCACCCGGTGCCAGTACTCCGCCGAATGCACGCGCAAAATGTCTTCTTCGGAGCACAGCCCCGGGTCATAGAAATCATCCGGTGGCGCTATGCCCTGCCACAACAGCTGCTCTCGGATCAGTTCGTACTTAGCAATGGGAAAGCGGTGACCATTCGGCAAACTGATGCTATAACGTTCGGAAGTGGCAAGGCAAGGCATGCAGGCAGCTAGAGTGAATACACAAAACAGTACGCAAAACAAGCAACACCAAGCGGAAGCAGTACCAACCAGTCGGCTCTAGCCATAGCACATCTACGCTAAAGCTTATAAGCCAAGAGTACAACAGAGTAATCCGATACCCATCCACACATGATATTGCGCATTCTAGCTAGGAGAGGTTAGGAGTAGTTGACCACTCTTCGCTGCTATTGTCACAGTAACCGTCATGCTGAGCTTGCCGAAGCATCTCGCGTGCTGAGGTTATCACAGAAATTGTCATGCTGAGCGGAGTCGAAGCATCTCGCCAGGGTGGTAACTCCTACTATATGCTACGATTCACGCGAGATGCTTCGACTCCGTTCAGCAGGACGGTCTTGTGGATGGGGCAGCACATCAACTATCCTTACCACTCATCTTAGGGTACCAACAGACTTTCCTTCTTAGCTGTGGTGTAGGAGCGTCCGTCAGAGGGTTATTTCAACTAATTAGTCAGCTTAATTTCTTAAATTAAATACACTGGTTGAAACGAGATATTTGACGTTAAATGCCGTCTTATCTTTTCTAGATACTGAATGTGTTGGCCGCTATTTATTGATCTTAATTGTTCTTGATTCATTCTAAATAAAAATAAATTAAAATATTTTGGAATGTATTTTGGTTAATACAAAAACTCCTTTCATATTTGTTACACCAAACACAATAACCCCATGCTACGCCACTTTAATTATATCAGTAAGCAAGACGACAGGAAGCCAATGGTTTCATGCGCGGTTCGGTATAGCTAAGTAGTAGCAGACTCCCTCTGATACTTCCGCCACCCGAACTCAGAAGGTTCGGGTGGTTTGTTTTCAGCCCTTTTCATCCCTTCGGCCATGCGCCTGTTACACAGTAGTTTTCTGTATCAATCACCAGAGTGGCGGCCTATGAGCGCCAAGTGGGATTGGTATGGCCGGGATTTTTCGTTGAACGATTCGCGTAGGTAAATACCTCGTGACGTATCCGTGAAAAAAGCCCGGCTTCCACCAGAAGTCGGGCTTTTTCATAGTATTTATTCGCTGAAAATTAATTTCAAGCGACGTGAAAAACGTGTGCCTTTTCGGTAATAATTAATTAACAAACAATAATTGTATTTGCTGCGAATCGCAAATTTCATTCACCACTTTTTATGCCATCTGTCATGTACGAAAGCTTCCGGATTCTACTCAGCTTATCGGCCTCCGAGCCTAATTATCAATCTGATTTGTCAATCGGTAACCGCCCTCGTGAAGGGAATCTGCCCCGATGTCCAACCGTCTCAAACCCTTACCCCATGCCGTCTGGGAAGCCCAGCAAGCGCGCATAGTACTTTCTGCGGCCAAGCGCCTCGACTGGCGCCGCTGGCCGCTCCCCCAACAGGTGGAATACCTGTTTTCGCACTACGGCCCCCTGCCCGTCATCAATGCTCAGTTAGGCGAGAATTCGGTGCTGGCGCAGTTCTATCGGCACTGCATTCACGAACAAAAAGAGTCGCAGCGTAGCCAGTGCGCCAAACTGCTGCTCGCCCTGGCCGCCAAGCGTACCGAACTACTCTGGCGCCCCGAACTGGCCCCGGCCTTGGCGGCGGTGGCCCAGTGGCTGCCCCAGCGTTGCCGGGAGCTAACCGACTGGCAGCCCCGCAGCCGGAACCCCTTTCGGCAGCTGGAAAGCCTGGTGCGCCACCTCTTCGACCAGTATGGCGACGTGCCTGCCTGGGTTATTAACTCCTGGACTGCCGGCCGCCTGCACGACGGCCTCAACATTGCCGAGCTAACCGTGCACCTAGGGCGGGGTGGGGCGCTACGCACCTTTCGGGGGTTGCCGGTGCCACTTACCCGCAAGGTAGAGCACCACCTACGCCTAGCCCCGGCGGGTTACTCCTTTCTCCATGCCTTGCGCTACGCCCAACTCGCTGCCCGCGACCAGCTGGCTTGGCTAGGGCCAGTGCTCGATTCCCGTCTGAGCCGCTATCTGGGGCGCGACGACGAGTTCTGGCTACGAGTGGTCGACTTCTTTGCCACGGCATCCATGGTCGACCCCTATCAATTAGGGCCTGTGTGCGACTGGATTCACCAAAAGCGCGCGGTGGGCCTAAATGGCGAACCAGCTCAACCGGGCTTTTCGCTGAAGGGTCGCTCGATGAGCAGTGTACTGACGCAAACGGCGCAGTGGCACCGTCAACTAGCCCAGGCTCCATACCGGGTGCCTGAAACCAGCTTGATGCTAGATACCACCTGGGTGCCGCTGCCAATACCGGATTTTTCTGGGGGAGCAAGTGCCCGGTGCGCATCACCCAGTTGCGCACCTACCGGAACCTGCTCGACGAGGGTCGGACCCTGCGCCACTGCGTGGCTTCCTACTTCGATTCGTGTCGGCGAGGGCGTAGCGCTATTTTCTCGCTTACTCTCAACGGTACCCGTGCCGTAACGCTTGAAGTGCAGGCCAACCGCACAATAGTGCAAGCCCGGGGACTGTTCAACCGCCGCCCCAACGACGAGGAAGGCGCCTGGATACAGCGTTGGGCAGCCGACAACCGCCTGCTGATTCCCAAGCATTTGCTGAGCTAACCTAAGTAGTTGGCGAAAAAGAACCCCGTACTGCCCACCACGTGGTGCCAGCCGAACCACAAGCTCCCCCTCCACCACCTCACAAATCCACCGTCATGCGTTTCAACTTTACTTTCCGCAAAGCCCAACCCAACACTGTGAACCACGAAGGCGCTGCCGCCTTCACGCTCACGCCCCAGTTGGAATTGTACGCTGCTGTGGCTACGGCCGCCCTCAGCGACCAGTTCTACGAGAAAGCCGATACGCGGCTAACTCGGTTGCGTGAGTTGGTGGCTCGCAACGACCCCACGTTTGTGGCGCAGTTGGCGGTGTACGCCCGCGAGCAGATGTACATGCGCTCGGTGCCTTTGGTGCTGGCCGTAGAACTGGCGCGTTTGCACCGCGGCGACAACCTAGTGAGCCGCTTGGTGGCCCGCATCGTGCAGCGGCCCGACGAAATCACCGAGTTGCTGGCTTGCTACGCCCAAGCAAATCAGCGGGCAGGGGTGAAAACCCTCAACCGCCTCTCCAAGCAGTTGCAGAAAGGTCTGGCCGCCAGCTTCAACCGTTTCGACGGCTACCAGCTGGCCAAGTACGACCGGGCCGGGGCCGTGCGGTTGCGCGACGCACTCTTCTTGGTGCACCCCACGCCCCGCAACGAGGCGCAGCAGGTTCTCTTCAACCAGTTGGTGGCCGGAACCTTGCCCACGCCCTACACGTGGGAAACCGAGTTGTCGGCGCTCGGGCAGGCTACCTACGCCACGCAAGTGGAACGTACGGCGGCTTTCCGCGAAAAGTGGGAGACGTTGATTGCCAGCGGCAAGCTTGGCTACATGGCCTTGCTGCGCAACCTACGCAATATCCTCGAAGCCGACGTGTCGGCCGAGGCGGTGGTGGAAGTATGCACCACGCTCTCCGACCGGACGGCAGTAGCGCGCAGCAAGCAGTTGCCTTTCCGCTATTTGGCCGCTTACCGTGAGGTGAAAGCCTTGCAAAACGGCCACGTAGCAGCGGTGCTTGCCGCTCTGGAAGATGCCATAACGCACAGCGCCGCCAACTTGCGCGGTTTCGGCCCCGCCACCCGCGTAGTAGTCGCCTGCGACGTGTCGGGCTCGATGCAGCAACCGGTGTCGGCGCGCAGCAAAGTGCAGCTCTATGACGTGGGCTTGGTGCTCGGCATGTTGCTGCAAAGCCGCTGCCAGCACGTCACGGCTGGTATGTTCGGCAACACGTGGAAGCGCCTCAGCCTGCCCCGCGGGCCGGTGCTTGGCAACGTCGACGAATTCTACCGCCGCGAGGGCGAGGTAGGCTACAGCACCAACGGCTACCTGGTAATTGAGGACCTGCGCCGCCGCCGGGAGGTAGTCGATAAAGTGATGATTTTCACCGACTGCCAGCTCTGGAACACCCACCTCAATGGTGCCACTATTGCTCACGAGTGGGCGGAGTACCGCCGTACGGTGGCCCCACAGGCTCGCCTGTACCTCTTCGACCTCGCCGGTCACGGTACCGCTCCCCTCGACGTTCGCGCCGAAGACGGAGTAGCCCTGATAGCCGGCTGGTCCGACAAAGTTTTCAACGTGTTGGAAGCCCTCGAAAATGGTGGCTCCGCCCTCACTGAAATCCAGTCAATAACCTTTTAAACATCATGCGGCCCGGGAGTGGTATTTAACCTAGTGAAAGCTGCCGCCACTCCCGGGTTACTGCCCGAAACATACCAGCACTAACCTCGACAGAAGACAACTGAAACATTTTTTTCATAAAACACTCAATAATCATGATTTTTCTTGCGTTATTATAATTGGGAAGGCGGCTGACCAGCTTGCGGCAGCCGCCAGCCGGAACGGCAGGTAGCCGGAGCATTGTGGCTTCGGCTCGCCGTTCCAAACAGCTGAGCCACCACTTCGGGTGCCGTAGGCGGGCGTTACTTCGCTGGTGAAGCAACTATTCTTCGGAAGGGTTGCCGGGTTCGAGTCCCACTTCACGGCTTCGGCCGTGAACAATACGCCAGCCGCCTGTTGCCCCGAAGCTGGTGGGCCCAGCTGAGAAATCACCCTGCCGGGTGTCGTAAATGATCCTTACTTCGGTTATAAGTTCGATTCTTATCAGGCCCACGCATTTTTTACCATGGGCCTGTAGCTCAATTGGTAGAGCAAAGGGTTCGTTGCCTGTTGCCCCGGCAGACTTTTCTTGTTGATCTTCAAACGGGTGCCGTAAGCTTGCCTTACTTCGCCCCCAACAGGTCTTGTCGCGGGTTCGACTCCCGAAGTGATGCTGTGAAGCATGGCGCCGGAAATTGGTAGGGCAAGACCGAGTGGCTGGCGCCTGTTGCCCCGTATGAAATCCACAGAAACCAAGTTACAATAGTGGGTGTCGTAGGTGGCCGATACTTCGGTGTAGTTCCGTAAGGATGTGCAGGTTCGAGTCCTGCCTCGTGGTGTAAGCCACGAGTGGCGAAATTGGTAGACGCGCTAAAAAACGGCCAGCGCATTTTACCTCACTATTAATTAGCCTTGTACGGGTGCCGTAGCCGGGCCATACTTCGCATTTCGATTGCCCAGGTTGCAGGTTCGAGTCCTGCTGGTACTGCCCTTCGGTGGTGCTGTAGCTCAACTGGCAGAGCAGGTTAATTAGGAGGCTTGGCGCTAGTTGCCCCGTACATTAACATTAGGTTACACCTGACAGGTGCCGTAGCGAAGCCGTACTTCGTTTGGGGCAATGGGGTCGTGGGTTCAAGTCCCACCTGCCGTTATCAGGCAGTAGCTCAGTGGTTAGAGCACATTTTGTGGGCTTCGCGCGCTGTAGCCCTGTCAGGTTTTCATTACAGGAGAAAGGGAAGGTGTCGTAGGCTAGCCTTACTTCGTCCGATACTCAAAGCGGCTATCCGTTTTTCACCCTTCCCGTATCCTGCTTTTCTTCTCCGGATGCCGTAGGTACGCGCTACTTCGACTTTTCACGTCGGGCCGTTTGGCCCGTTGCGCGGCCCGTCTGTTGCTCCGGGGTTCAGAAGAAAAGTAATTCAAGGATTGCGGCGCCAAGTCAGCGGCTTGCGCCAAAGTCAACAATCAACATTCAGCAATCAACCCTCCTTTATATGGGCAATCTTTTACGCGGCAACGACCTTCGGCAGCTTGGCTTCCCGGAAGGTCGGGCCATCGGACTGGCGCTAGCACAATTGCAGCGCAAGCATCTCAAAAAACTCTCGCAAACCGATCAACTAGCGCTGTTGCAGCGCCTACTCGCAACACCCAACGATTTCCTCACCGACCTCGACTGGAGCCATACGGCCGCCGCGTTGCTGCCACCTCCTAGCCGCCACATTGCCTTAGCCGAGCGCAAGGAGTACGCCGTATTTGGGGCTGAGCACATAGAGCATGGGGCCATTCATCAAATGGAAACGGCCATGAAGTTGCCCGTGACGGTGGCTGGCGCCCTCATGCCCGATGCGCACCACGGCTACGGCTTGCCTATTGGGGGCGTATTAGCCACCGATAACGCCGTTATTCCCTACGCCGTTGGCGTGGATATTGGGTGCCGGATGGCGCTGTCGGTGTTTGCCTTGCCGCCCAAGCACCTAGAGCAACGGATACAGGAACTGCGCAAGTTGCTCCTCGACAACACTCGTTTCGGCAACAAGCAAGGCTTTCAGCGCGGCCAGAAGCTTGACCACGCCGTGCTAGACCGCGCCGAATTCCAGGACATCGGATTTCTGCGCAACAAGCAAGCTACGGCAGCCGAGCAAATTGGCACCTCGGGCGGCGGCAACCACTTTGTGGAGTGGGGTATTGTCAACATTACTGATTCTAGCAACGATCTAGGCGTACCGGTAGGGGAGTACCTAGGTCTGCTTTCGCACTCCGGCTCTCGGGGCTTGGGCGCTAGCGTGGCCAACCACTACACCAAACTCGCCAAAGATGTGTGTCAACTGCCCTCGGAAGCGCAACACCTCGCGTGGCTTTCCCTCGACAGCGAAGCCGGGCAAGAGTATTGGGCGGCTATGAATCTGGCCGGGGACTACGCTTCGGCCTGTCACCACCAAATACACCAGCGCCTAGCCAAAGCCCTTGGGGAGCGGCCCCTAGCGAAAGTGGAAAACCACCACAACTTCGCCTGGAAAGAGCGCCTAGCCGATGGCCGCGCAGCAATTGTGCACCGCAAGGGCGCGACGCCCGCCGGTGAAGGCGTGCTCGGCATCATCCCCGGCTCGATGACGGCTCCTGGCTTCATTGTGCGCGGCCGGGGCAATCCAGCGTCGTTGGCTTCAGCTTCGCACGGGGCCGGTCGGGCCATGTCGCGGACGCGGGCCAAGCAAGAACTCGGCGAGGCCGAGGTGAAACGCTACCTCCAGCAGCACAACATCGAGCTGATTGGAGGCGGCCTCGACGAAGCACCGCAAGCCTACAAGGATATCCGAACCGTCATGGCCAGCCAGACCGAACTGGTAGATGTGCTCGGGTCTTTCTCCCCGCGCATCGTGCGAATGGAAGGTGGCGCTTAATGCAGTAAGAAAAGGCCTCAACTCTTGGTTGAGGCCTTTTTTGTGTTCGTGGGCAAGGCAAAGTCCGCTTTGATACCGTGAATAACAAGCAACTTCGGCGCGGCATCTTACCAAGTCCCTACCGGCTACCCGATATATTTGCATTGGCTATCACCTAGCCCTAGGCAATTGTGGAGAGCAACTTCGGAACAGGGCAGGCTGATGTGCCGCTACATCAGCGTCCTGGTTTCATGTCTGCTGTTCAGCCTTGAACCGCCTGCCTTTTCCAATGAATAGAAATCTTCTCGTTGCAAGTTCGGCTATCGTGCTACTTGCCAGTGCCACCCAACCAGCCTTGGCGCAAGTACCTTCTAACCCCGAACAACCTTGGGGAACCTGGTTTATTGGGACGTTGCAATTACCCGGCAGCGCCGAGAGTCGGTGGGGAGGCTTTGCGGAAGCACAAGCGCGCACCAACGCGCTGTTCCGGCAGTATTTCTATAATGAGTTGAAAGGCGGCGTTAGCTTCGACCTCGACAAGAATTTTACGGTGCTGCTTGGTGGCGGCCGCTACGCCACCTCCGATTACCGGGACCGTCCGGCAGGACCTTTGAATGTGGAGAAGCGCATGTGGGGGCAAGTTGTGCTGACGCAGTATTCCAGCCGTTTGAAAATAGAGCATCGGTACCGGGCAGAGCAGCGCTGGTTTCGGTTCCGCGACGATAGTACCTCGTCCCGCCAACGACTGCGCTACCGCCTCAACGCGTTTTATCCGCTAAACAAGAAGACCATCGGGGCCGGCACCGTATTCCTTTCCGCTTACGACGAAATCTTTCTTAACCCCGAAGGCCCGGTGCTGGAACGCAACCGCATCTATCTAGGGGCCGGCTATCAGTTCAACGACCACCTGACGCTGCAAACGGGGTGGGTGAATCAAGCCAACTACAACCAGCCTGCTGTTAGGCAAGGCCAGTTTATCCCGCAAAACACGTCTGCCAAGCGCAACATAGTAATAGCACTTGTTTATCGGCTTAGTCGTAAGTCCAATTCTGCGGCTCCTGAGCGCCTGCCCTCACAGCAAGATTAACAAGCTCAAGCGGGTCACTATCCTCGCCACACTAGCAAGTAATGCCCTGCAAGGGTATCGAGCGAGGCTTGTTGGTTTTTGCGGTTACGGATAAGAATACCTCGCAAAGGAGCAGCTTTCGGAAGGCAATTAGCTGGTAGCTTGTTCGGTAGCGGGCTGTGTTGCTATGACCTGCACTGCGTCTCCTACGCGGAGTGTGCCTCCTTGCACAATGCGGGCCGTGATGCCACCGTGGCCGCGCATGGCATTGTAGCCGCCAGGCCCTAGTTCTTCTTCCATACGGGAGCAGGGGTGGCATTCTCCGGTAATATCGAGTATCACTTCCTCCCCAATCTGAATACGCCGGTTTTTGAGCGCCAGCAGGTTCAGGCCGCCTATAACCAGGTTGCGGCGCAAGCGGGCCGGATCGAGCGGGGAGTCGTGGCCGAGGTAGCCCGCCACAGCGGCTAGGTGCTCTTCCTGAATCAGCGTAATCTGGCGCTTGCCACCGCTTTTTGGGCGGGCGTGGTCGCCTTGCAGGTGCCGGTCGGTTTCGGCAATGGCTTCGGGTACTGAGCGTACCGCCTCCCGCCGCACGGGCCGTAAACCTATCCAGGCCAAGCGGCCGGTTTGAGGGAGAGTACTCAAGAGGGTAGCAATGGTGGACTTATCGTCGCCGAAGAAAGGAAAAGGCATATGCTGAGCCGTGAGGCCACTGAAATGGTTACGAATTCGTTTCGACGAAAAACGTCGTCAGTAGTGAAAAGCCGGAGTTTACGGTATGTAAGCTCTGGTAAGCCCGAAAGATAACGTGACAACCGTTTCAACTGCTGAAATAGCAAACCGCAAGCTTGCTGACACCTCAACCAAGTTATGCGGAAATTAATTTGGCAACCCAAAATGCAGCAGCGGCAGCCAAAGCACCAATACCCGCCATTTTGAAAGCTCCGCCAAGTGGTGGCTGACCCGTCAGGCGGCTTTTGAGGTAGCCAAACACCAGCAAGCACACTAGAGTGATAACAGCCGACCAAAGCAGCCCTTGGTTGGGAGTAGCCGTGAAAAAGTAGGCGCTTAGCGGAATCAAGCCGCCGGCTGCGTATGCTAGGCTGATAGTGGCCGCACTTTTGGGCGCCTGCTTCGGATCGGGCTGCTCCAAGCCAAGTTCGTATTTCATCATAAACCGCACCCACTGGTCAGGGTCAGCGGTGAGCTCAGCCACGGCCAGCTTACGGGTAGTTTCCGAAAGGCCGATTTCTGCCAACAAATCTTCTACTTCGGCTCGCTCCACGTGCGGCACTTCACGCACCTCTTGGTACTCGCGGGCTAGTTCGGCCTGATAATGATCCACTTCGGTTCGGCCAGCCAAATAGCCGCCGAGCCCCATGGCAATCGAGCCCGCCACAATCTCTGCGAGGCCAGCCGTTATCACCAGGTTTGACGAATCGACGGCTCCGCTGAGGCCGGCTGCCAACGCAAACGGGACCGTAAGGCCATCTGAAAGACCGATGACAATATCCTGTAGCATGGCCGAACTAGCTAGGTGCTGTTCGGGGTGCGGGTGCGAATGAGGGTGCGTCATAAGGAAGTAAATATAGTCTGTACGCTAACCTGCCGCTTATTTGTGCGTACTACCCCTAAGCGGTGCGGTTGAGTAAAACCAACCAACCGGTTATTCATCCGACTACCTTCTTCTCTTCTTTTCAAGTACCATGGCCAAAGCTCCTGCCACCAAAACTTCTGCTGCTGTAGCAGCAGCTCCTAAAGTTTCTGCTGCTAGCAAAAAGGCGGCCTCCTCTGATGGGCAGGCATCGTCCAACAATCGTGCAACACCTATGCTGCAACCCGTACTGAATCAGCAGTTCGATGCTCCTGCGGCGCTGCAGAAATTCGGCACCGTGTCGCAACGTCTGCCTATCGGCCTCGATACCGATACGCGCCAGCAAAGTGTAGCCAACCTCAACCAACTGCTCGCCGACACTATCACGCTGCGCGACCTGTACAAGAAGCACCATTGGCAGGTGGTAGGTCCTACTTTCTACCAATTGCACTTGCTCTACGATAAGCATTACGAAGAGCAAAGCGGCCTAGTCGACATCATTGCTGAGCGCATCCAGATCTTGGGCGGTGTAGCCGTAGCTATGGCGCACGACGTAGCCGAACTCACCAGCATTCCCCGCCCGCCCCGCGACCGGGAAGAAGCACCCGTACAAGTGTCGCGCTTGTTGGAGGCCCACCAAATCATCCTCAAGAATTGCCACGAGTACGCCAAAACGGCTGCTGACGCCGGCGACGACGGTACCAACGACGTAGTAGTAAGCGACGTAATGCGGACCAACGAACTACAAGTGTGGTTTGTGTCTGAGCACGTAGTTGACACGCCCTTGGTTCGCGCCGAATAGCTTAACTAATTCACTGTAGTATGAAATGGCTCTGGTCGTAAGACTGGAGCCATTTTGCGTTAGGGCTTGCTTCGCCTATGTGGTTTTAATTCCGATGGATTAAGGTGGCTGAGTAAGAGCATTTGGAGTTATAAACCGTGGCGAGCTTACTTTTTTTAGAATTTTCAGAGCAAGCAGAAATTACTTTTCCGGCTGACAGTGAGGCTGCAACACCCTTGCTGTTCGGCAAAACGCGCTTTGGCGAGCAAAAAATACCTGACTGGATTTGGACTAAGCGCACCGGCTACCTACTTTTGTCCTCGCTCTGACGCCTCAGCAGAGCCGAAAGCCTCGGTTTTCGACCAGTAAAGGAGTGCTTGCCGTTATCTGCGCACGTGGTGAAACTGGTAGACACGCCATCTTGAGGGGGTGGTGCCTTCGGGTGTGGGAGTTCGAATCTCCCCGCGCGCACTCCAAGAAAAGAGCCCGTTTCAGCTAGCTGAAACGGGCTCTTTGTTTTTATCAAGGATAGTATCGTGGTCTACAACGTACCGTTTCGCTCAAACGGATTGGCCGGTACCACCAGCACCACCTTTTCGCGCTCCACTAGCACTTGGCCTGGCAAAGCTCCCTTAGGCTTGCGTACGAACTTCTTCGGCGTGACCGTAACCGGGCAAAGCGAATCGTTTTGCCGGCGCGAATACCAAGCGGCTAACTGCGCTGCATGCTCCACTACAGGTTCAGGCACAGGTTGGCCCGCCCGGTGACGAATAACTACGTGTGAGCCGCTCACATCTTTGGCGTGCAGCCATAAGTCGTCTTTGTGGGCATAGCGTTGCGTAAGCAGGTCGTTGTTCTGCGCATTGCGACCCACCAAAATGGTAAAGCCAGCATCTTCAAATACTTTGAAAGGCAATTCTTGGGCAGCTTTGGCTTTGGTTTCGGGCTCTAGCTGGTGCTGCTTGCGCCAAGCCCGCAACGCGCGCAGGTCAGTCGGAAGCTGGTCAAGTTCTTCTAACCGTTCCAAGCACCACAGCGCTTCCGCTTCGCGTCGTTCCACTCGCTCGGTTAGTTGGCGGGTTTCAATTTGCTGGTTTTTGGCTTTGCGGTACAGGTTCTGCGCGGTGCGCTGAGGGGTTTCGGTTGGTTTGAGCTTGATGATTCTTGATTGATTGTCCTGGTAGAAATCCACTACTTCCACGCTACTCGCCCCCGCCGGAATCTGGCTCAGATGCGCCATAATGAGGTCGGCGGTTTGGCGGTAGCCGGCCGTATGCTCCAAAGCGTACAGCCGCGTACGGGCCATGCTGGCACTCGTGGTGGCCTCATCAGCACGGCGCTCTAGCGTCTGCCGTACATGCCGCAGTTCTGATTCATAAGCACGGCGTCCTAGGGTCAGGGGTACGAAGATGCGCAGCGCCGCTATCGGGTCGGGCGGTAAGGTGCGCTCCACTTCCCCAACAGGCAGTAAGCTCAAACGGGTGCGCCCCTCCACCGCCACAAGGTAAAATGCTGTCGGATTCTCCAGTAGAAGTAATACTTCCCGAATCAGTTGCTCTTTGACCGCCAGCGGCGCCGGGTCGTAGCCGTGGGCACGGAGGTAACGGGTAGGCACATCGGCTAGAGCTGGATAGCGCTTAAGCGGATTTACTACCTCTTTTGGTGCTAAAGCTTCACCGCTTTCTTTCTCTAGATCCGTTGGATTTGGATCAATCCTAGTAGCCTGTTCACTTTCATTAATAGCGGGTGAGGCAGGGGCAAATCCTCGTTTACTAATAGCGGTTGAATGTCAGCATCGGCGGTGTAGCGCTGATGGAACAGCTCAGCCGGCGCATCAGGAGTGAGGCGAAAGATAGCATTGGGGCGGGGGCCGTATAGCTTCAGCAGCAACGTGGCGCCGCTCTGGAAACCGAGTTGTAGTACTCGGTCGTTAGGCAGCGCGTGTACTTCAGCTACTTCCTGCCCCAATAAGTCCGGCAACAAATCCACTGAGTTAGCGCGGGCCCGGTGAAAGGTTTCGGGCAGAGCCAGCACTGTAAAAACAGCCGAAAGCTGGGCCCGCAGCCAGAATTCCGTCGCGCCATTGGTAAGACCTATCACCAATTCATCCTTCTCTTGCGAAAAGCACGTCACTACTTTGTAGCCAGCCAACTGACGCGTGAGAGCCGGAGCCAACTGGCGCAGGAAGTAGTAATTATTATGCATGAGTTATTATTCGAAACAAGGCAAGTTTGGTAGTGCCTGCTAGTACAGTAGGTAAAGGTAGAACAGCAAATTTAGGGCAGCTGCTTGCAACCAGTATCAGAGGTTGCGGCTCCAGTTCCAGTATATATAAACAGCAATGCTGTCCTACTTATCTAGCATAACATGAGAAAATACTTACTTCTTGCCGCATTAGGGTTAAGCGTAGTCGCCTGTTCAAAAACTGATGAGGAAGTGGGACCTACCGCTATTGCGGTACCTTTCAACGAAGATTTTAGCCTGAGCTATCGTCAACAAGCTGTACTACCTTCTTCTAATCAGCCCGAATTAACTGTGAGTCTTACGGACATGCAGCTTTCTTTTTGTCACAAAGGCGCAATATGCTGTTTCGGCCCTAGTTATCCTGTTTATCCAACCTTCCTTGTTACAGATGCACAAGGGCAAAGCCAAGAAGTGAAGTTTCCAGCTAACCAGATTGGAACCTACAACACCAACTGGCTCGATACAACCAGCGTACGAGCTAATGGCCAGCGTTACCTGCTATATTACCTTAAATACAATCTAAAAGCCGAGAAGGATCAACCAGCGAAAAAGGATGTTATGGTGACACTTCGTGTTACAAAACCAATCCAAAACTAAGTTAAAACAGAATTGAGCCGTTGCGGAGTAGCCTAGTGAATTCGTTCACTAGGCTACTCCGCAACGGCTCAATTCTGTTTTTAGTCACTGAACTTGCCTGATACTAGGCATCTGGAAAAATAAGCCTGCACTGCTTTCACTCACACCTCTACCCGCAGTCCGTCATAGGCCAGCCGAACGAAATCGGGCAGCGTAGCCTCTACCTCACGGTGTTTACCCAACAAATGGCTGATGTGCGTGAGATAAGCCCGACGCGGAGCGAGGTCTTCGAGCACGGCTATGGCCTCAGTCAAGGAGAAGTGTGAGATATGCGGCTCGTGACGCAAGGCATTTAGCACAATGATTTCCGAGCCTCGCATCCGCTCCAACGATTCCGGCTCTAGATGATTGGCATCCGTCACATAGGTGAAGTTGCCTACCCGAAACCCAAGCACTGGCAGCTTGTAATGCAGCGCCCGGATAGGATGGAAAGTTACTCCTTGCACATCGAAGGAAGTAGTGTCGTCGGTAATTGGAATGGTTTGTACCTGCGGCACTCCAGGGTACTTGTGTTCAGCGAAGATGTAGGCGTATTCGCGCCGGAGCTGGTCAAGCACCCGTGGCTCGGCATACACGGGCATATCTTGCTGTTGCTTGAAATTGTAAGCCCGGATGTCATCCATGCCGGCTGTGTGGTCTTTATGCTCGTGCGTAAACACCAGTGCATCCAGCCGGTCGACTCGTTCGCGCAGTACCTGCTGCCGAAAATCGGGCCCTGAATCAATAATGATGCTCTTGCCCTGGATTTCGAGGTGCACCGATACCCGTAGCCGCTTATCGCGGTAATCCAGGGAGCGGCACACCGCACAGTGGCACCCAATCACGGGCACACCCTGCGAAGTACCCGTGCCGAGAAAGGTGATTTGCATGGGCTAATTGTTGAATAGCTGAATGGCGAAATGGTTGGTTGTTCTACGAATTATCGGAACAACCAACCATTTCGCCATTCAGCTATTCGGGTATTTATCCTACGTACTGCTTTACTACGCGTACAAGTGCATCAAAATCAAGTGGTTTAGGTAAGTAATCGGTTACGCCAGCCTCACGGAATTGCTCCATCGAGTAGTTGTTGGCGTTGCCAGTGATAGCAATAATTGGGATTTTAGAAATCCGCTCGTCTTGATGAGCCCGAATCTCGCGGGTGCATTCCATACCGTCCTTTACGGGAATGTTGATGTCCATCAATACGCAATCGATGGGCTGGCTTTCCACTTGCTTGAGAACTTCGCCCCCGTTTTTGGCCGACACAATGCGGTATTTCTGCAGCTCAAGAATTTTTTTAGTCAAGTTCAGGATGACGGAGCTGTCTTCGGCAATCAGTATTGTTTTCGCGTCGCTCATGGGAGAGAGAATGTAATGATGTAGGGGTACGGGTTGAAAAAGTAAAATTAAAAAGATGTTTTCGGGCGCTTACAAGTCACTCGTCACGCCCGGATAGACTGCTTTAAATCGAGTGAAGTAATCCATTAATTTTTGAAAATCCTGCTCTACAGTGCTTTGGTCACCTTTCTTCAAATTGTGCTCTATCTCTTTGGCACACTCGGCCAGCAAAGTTAAACCTAAAGTAAAGCCAGTTCCCTTTAATTGGTGCAAATGTGGTAAAATCTGTTCGTACTGCCCACTCTGAACCAATACTTGGGCCTCATCAAGGAGTTGAGTTACCTCCACCTCGAAGTCTTGGTAGAGCTGAGCGGCAAATTCGGCGCCACCCAATTGTCGCAGCTGTTCTATCACATCTGGATCAATAAAAGGCGGTTCCTCCACAGCGGCAGGAGCGGCTTCAGCGACGGGTAGCGCAGCGGAGCTAGGCCGCATGGCAGGCCCCGCTGTTACCCAGCGCCGCAGCACCGAGTGCAGATCCTGGCTTTTTACGGGCTTGGAAACGTAGTCGTCCATGCCTTCGCGTACGAAGCGCTCGGCATCTTCCTTCATGGAATACGCCGTCATGGCTACCACGGGCGGGCAAGCAGACCCCAAGCGCCGACGGATTTCCTGCATGGCGGCCACGCCGTCCATTTCCGGCATTTGAATATCCATGAACACCAAGTCGAACTTAGAGCCAGGCGCCGTGGCTTTGCTGATGGCTTCAAAGCCGTTGTCGGCCACGGCCACTTCACAGCCTAGCTTGTCGAGCAGGCGGATGGCTACTTTTAGGTTGATGGGGTTGTCATCCACAAGCAGCACGCGCGGTGCCGTATCGAAGCGCGTAATGTCGGGAGCCCGCTCGCGCGAAGCCAGCCGCTCCTGCACGATTTCGTCTTCGTTGTAGGCCGCGCGGCACCGCAACGTAAACCAGAACGTGCTACCATCGCCTTCATTGGAAAGCACCCCAATGTCGCCGCCTAATAATTCGGCTAGTTGCTTGCTGATGGCTAGGCCTAAGCCTGTGCCACCGAAGGCCTTGGTCGGCGTAGTGTCAAGCTGCGTGAAGTTGGTGAACAGCAGCTTGGCATTCTCCGTGGAAATACCAATGCCGGAGTCCTGCACCGCAATGCGCAGCTTGTACTCGTCGTCCTCACGCTTATCCGTCGACACAATGATGCTCACTGTGCCCTGTGACGTGAACTTGATAGCGTTGGAAGTAAGATTGCTGAGTATCTGCAACAACCGGGTTTCATCGGTCACAATGAAGCGCGGCGTGTTAGGCGCAATGTGATACGAGAAGGTGAGACGCTTTTGCTGAGCACGGTTGGCAAAGAGCGAATGAATTTTCTCGAGCGTGTAGTGCAAATCCATGCCCTCCTCGTTGAGTTGCAGCTTGCCGGCCTGAATCTTGGAGAGGTCCAAGATGTCGTTTAGGATGGCCAATAGCGCGTCGCTCGACTTCCGTAGCGTGTCTACATATTCTTCTTGTTCTTCGCTGCTTACCGTTTGGTGCAGCAAGTCAATCATGCCGATGATGCCGTTCATGGGCGTCCGCAGCTCATGACTCATGTTGGCCAAGAACAGTGTTTTGGCTTCCAACGCCGATTCGGCTTCATCCTTGGCCCGCCGCAAATCAATCTGCATTTGATTGAACGTGGTGATGTCACGCGCAATCCCCTCGGTGCCAGTTATACCACCGCTAACCAGTCGTGCATTCACCAGCATGCTCACGTTGTGACCCTGCTTGTGGCGCATTTCGATTGGGAAGTTGCGCGCGTCCCCATCCGTCTGAATAACGCGTAGCAGGTTGTCGCGCTCTTGAGAGTGAATGTAATAGTTGGAAATAGGTGTACCCACCACATCCTCAGCGGCATAGCCCAACACGTCCAGCACCGAAGGGCTAACCAAGGTCAAAATACCCTGGTCATCGGTGCGATAGTACACGTCCTGGAACGACTCGAAAATGGCGCGGAATTTCTCTTCCTGCGCGGCCAACTCCAATTGGGAGTGCTTCTTCTCGGTGATGTCGTGGGCAATACCCGAAATTTCCTCGAACGAGCCGTCGTCGAGGTAGATGGGGTTGAGGAAGATTTCGCGCCACGAATCGGCGCCGCGGGCGTCTTGCAGACGTACCTCGAAGCGCTGAGGCTGCCCTTGAAACGCCTTGCGGTAGTTTTCTACAAACAGTTCGCGTGCATCCTCCTCCATCATGGCCAAGTCGGCCTGGAACAAGTTCACGTTTGGCGCCGGGTACACCCCGTTGCGACGCAAGAAATAAGCGGCGTAGTTGCGGTTGAAGGAAGTGAGGCGCGAATGCGTATCTACAGACCACATTAAGTGCGACCCGCTTTCGAAAATGGCGTTTAGACGCGCGTTCTGCTTTTGAATCTGAACCTCATTGCGCTTGCGTTCAATTGCCAACGCTACTTGGTTGGAAATGAAGTGCAGAATTTCCAGGTCGGTAGGAGCGTAGGCATCCGCTTTATGGTAGTCCTGCACGGCAATCACCCCGATAATCCGCTCCCCAATGCTCAGTGGGGAACAAAGCATTACTTCGGGTATTAGGCCATACGCCGTGATGGTACCACTGCTGATCAGCTCTTCCAACTCGTGACGTAGCATATACTGCGGCCGCCCCGTCCGGATAATGTACTCCGACATGCCCGAAGAGAAAGGCCGCGACACGGCGCCTACTTCACCCGGCGTATTTTGATCGACGAAGTATGCAAACTGCAATTGCGTCCGCGCTTCATCGCAGAGGGCAATGTAGAAGTTGTTGGTCTCGATGATCTTGCTCAGCTCCCGGTGAATAGCACCGTAGAGGGAGTGCAAGTCTTTCGAGCTAATGGCCAGGTTGGCAATGCTATAGTATACTTTCTGCAAACGCTCTGCCTTGATGCGGTCGGTGATGTCGTGCAGAATGGCGCGGGTACTTACCGGCTCGTTATCCTGCCAGGAGCAGGAAATCGAGCCAATCAGGTGAACGGGCTTGCCGGTTTTAGTAAGGAATACCGTTTCAAGCTTGTTGACTTTCTCCCCTTGTATAGGTTGCGCAGCTGATACAGCAGCTTGGCCTTGTAATAAGGGTGCACTACATCCGAAAGGCTGAGGTTGGGTAGGTCTTCGTCGCTGTAACCAAGCTTTTCTTTCCAAGCCTTGTTGACGAACAAAAGCCGGTTGTCGATGCTCAGGTTCTGGATGAGGTCGTGGGCGTTGTCGAGGAAGTCTTGGAGGCGGTTGCGGTTGTCAGTGAGGGCCCGGGCCGCAACGTGGCGCTCCGTGAAGTCGCGCCCGACCAAGAAGATACCGGTGATGTTGTTAGCGGCATCATGCGCAAACTCGGCATGCCAGTGCACCATGCGCGTCTGGCCGTTCTTGGTGAGCAGGGAGCGTTCGTAGAAATCCTGCAACCGTTCTTCCCGAATACAAGTCAAAAAGGATTGCAGGCGCAACTCACGCTCGGCCGTCGGCGAGAACGTAGTGTGGTAAGGCTTATCAATAATTTCGTCGCGGGTGTAGCCGGTGAACTCCAGAAAAAAATCGTTGGCGTCCACTACAAAGCCTTCCCGGTCGAGAAGCACATAGCTCAGCGTGGTGCGCGAAAGGAGGTCCCGCAACTGCTCCTGGGTACGGTCGAGTACGAGTTGCTGCACCTCGGTTTCGGTGGTCTGATGAGCAGGTGAGGTTTCGCGCAACCCGAGCAGGACTTGTACCTGACTGTTGGGTGATGCCAAGCGGCGCAACGTGAGTTGGGCCGACAAGTTCCGTTGGTTCGGACGGCGAGCCTGCCAAGGCCGTGATGCTTCTTTACCAGTGCGAGCGGTGTACTGAATAGCTTCGCGCAAGGTAGCTTCGGTGTGCCACTGCCCGTTGGTGGTAGTTGGCACGGTTAAGGCCATCAGGCCATTGGTCTGCAAGTCGGTGCGGCTAATGCCAAGCAGATGCAGCGCAGCTTTATTGCAGTCGACTAAGTTGCCTTGCTCGTCGTAGAGCAACTGAGCATCATAGGCATCTTCAAAAAGCGCACGGTAAAAATCTGTCGGCATGGCCACGGCAGCAGTGGACGTCGGAGCAGCAGAATGAGGCATCAGGGTAAAGAAAGGCTGAAACAAGAGCGGATACGAAACTCCTGCGGGGGCCGGGTTTAACCCCTAAATTTGACGAAAATATCCCGAACCTCCACGATTCTAAACACTGATATCATCTGGAAGTTGCACGACGTGTACTATGACCGTTCCACGCTTGTATTTTACCGTTACCACTGATCTTAACTATGACCAGCGTATGCAGCGAATTTGCAGCAGCCTGGCCGAGGCAGGATACGAAGTTCGGTTGATTGGACGGCAGTGGAGCAACTCGCGGCCACTCGTGCCGCAACCGTATAAGCAGCACCGTTTACGATGCTGGTTTCAGCGCGGCAAGCTGTTTTACCTCGAGTATAATCTGCGCCTGTTCCTGTATCTGCTACCGCGCCGCGCCACCGTGTGGTGCGCCATCGACCTCGACACTGCTTTGCCGGTATGGTTGCGGGCGCGGCTAGGAGGGCAACCCTTCGTGTATGACGCCCACGAATTATTTACGGAGGTGCCCGAGGTGGTGGCCCGGCCAGCCGTGCAGCGAATGTGGCGGTGGGTGGAGCAGTTTATAGTGCCTCGTGCCAACTTGGTGTACACCGTTGGGCCCGCGTTGGCGCGGGTGTTCGAGGAACGCTACGGGCGGCCGGTAAAGGTAGTGCGCAACATCAGTCGGCTGTCGGAGGCAGCTTTACCGCCGGCTCCCACAGCGGTGCCCGCAGCAGGGTATATTTTGTATCAGGGGGCCCTCAACGCGGGCCGGGGACTGGAGGCGCTGCTCGAAGCCATGCCGCAGGTAATTGGTCGGCTGGTTGTTTGTGGGGAAGGTGATTTGTCGGAAAGCTTGCGGGCGCGTGCGGCAGCACTAGGGCTGCTGGCGAGTGGGCAGGTGGAGTTCCGCGGCTTCGTGCTGCCCGACGCGCTACGCGACGTGACGCAGAACGCGGTATTGGGAGTGATGCTGTTGGAAAACCAAGGCCTGAGCTACTATTACTCTTTGGCCAACAAGTTCTTCGATTATCTCCACGCCGGCATTCCGCAGGTAGTAGTGGACTTTCCGGAATACCGTGCCCTCAACAACGAGTACGACGTGGCTGAAATCGTACCCAACCTAAAGCCGACAACGCTGGCGGCGACGCTCAACTATCTGTTGCGCGACAACCCCGCTCGTTATCAGCAGCTGGCAGAAAATTGTCGGCGGGCCCGCCGTGAGTTAAGCTGGCAACACGAGGAGCAACATCTTCTAGCTCTATATGCTGGCTTGGTTGACAGCAAATCGTAGCAGTTCACGCCATCAGGTTACTTTCTTTGCTTTCGCTATCATGAGTATACTTTCCGAGTTGATAACCTACCTGGAAGCTGATTTGGCGGCACAGCCCAACCGGCCGACGCTGGTAGTGGTGGCGGGCCCTACGGCTGTAGGCAAAACGGCGCTTTGCGTGCAATTGGCGCAGCATTTCCAAACCGAAGTGGTATCGGCCGACTCGCGACAATTCTTCCGCGAGATGAGTATTGGTACGGCCAAACCAACTCCCGAGGAAATGCAGGGCGTACCGCACCATTTCATTAACTCGCACAGCATAACTGAAGACTACAATGCTGGCCGCTACGAAGCGGACTGCCTAGCGCTGCTCGACACGCTGTTCCAGCGTCACCGCGTGGTGATACTAACGGGGGGCTCCGGACTCTACTTGCAAGCCGTAACGGATGGGCTCGACGAACTACCCACCGCCGACCCCGCCGTGCGGGCGCAGTTGCACCAGGAACTGGCCGCACACGGTCTGGAACCGCTAGTAGCAGAATTGGCGCGCCTGGACCCTGTTGCATACAACCGCATCGACCGGCAGAATCCGCAACGGGTAGTGCGGGCCGTGGAGGTGTGCCGCGCCACCGGGCAGCCTTTCTCTAGTTTCCACACGGCTGGCCGCTCGGCTCCGGAGCGTCCTTTCCGCATTATTAAGCTGGCTCTCACGCGGGAGCGGGAAGAACTTTACCAGCGCATCGACCTACGGGTCGACCAAATGCTAGAAGCTGGTTTGCTGGCGGAAGTGGAATCGTTGTTACCCTTTCAGCACCACAACGCCCTGCAAACGGTCGGGTACCAGGAAATCTTCGATTATCTGAATGGCCTGCACGACTGGCCCGAGGCAGTACGCCTGCTCAAGCGTAACACCCGCCGCTACGCCAAGCGCCAGCTCACCTGGCTGCGCCGCGACCCGCAGTATCAGTGGGTAACGGTGAAGTAATACCTGCGCTCAATGCGCCGATGGTACAAACGGCGCATGCTAAGCGGCCAACTCACCAAGCACGGCTGATTTGGAACTGAGCACCTGGCAGAATGTTAGCGCGCGTATCGTTTTGCAAGGATAGTTTGCCTCCCACTCGCCACGTGCGAGCCGGGTCAATGGCAACATTAACGTTTAGGGAGGCAATGTAGCCTGCGTGAAATCCTTGCTCATCCGAGGGAGTATAGGAAAACTCTAGTTGGTTGGTGGACTGGTTCAGGCTGAACCCGCCGTACGAAAGTCCTTTTGAACTGCCATATCCACCAAAGGCGCCGACGCCAACGCCGAACTCCACTGTCTTATGTATTCCGAAAGGCAGCCAGTACACTTCCTGTTCTATATTCACTGCCCGGTATGACTCCTTAACCGTGTAGTTTCTGCCGTTGTAGTCCTCACCAAAATCAACGTGGTTTGAGCCACTGATGACGGCCAATCGAGACCCTAAGCGCAGATGCTGCCCAAATTGCGGGGCATATTCCAAGTAGGTTTTCACCACTCCATAATCACCGGAGCCATTCAGGCAGCTTCCCAAGCCCAAGCGCAATAGCGCGGGCCGATGCGTAGCTGTGCTTAATTCCGATTGAGCTTGCGCGGGCAGAGTAGGGATTGAAAACAGGATTGCGAAAGAAATTATGGTGTAGCAGTGCTTCATAATTGTATGTGTAGGTAAATAATTAAAAATGACAGCAATAAAGGCGAAACGCTAGTATACACAAAAGGGGCCGCAACTAACCTTCAGGTTAGTTGCGGCCCCTTTCTTCTTGGTAAGAGAACTTATACGCTTAGGATTTCTACCATGCGCATAAAGCTCTGGTTAATAAGCTTTTTCTTATAGATAGTGTCGTGGAAGGGAGTGTAGACCAGTTGGCGGTTCACGATGCCCGCCATTACGTTGCGCATCCCGTTCAGCAAACCCTCGACAGCCGCAATACCGATCTGAGAAGCCAGCATCCGGTCGGCGGCGGAAGGCGAACCCCCCGCTGGATATGGCCGATAACTGTTACGCGGGTGTCGAGCTGCGGAATAGCTTCTTTCACGCGCTGCGCCACAATCTGCGCATTGCCTTCCACCTCGCCTTCAGCTACAATCACAATAAACGAAGTTTTGGAGCGCTGCCAGCTGGATTGCAACGTGTCGATTACCGAGTCCGTCGACATCTGGGTTTCCGGAACCATCACGATTTCGGCCCCACCCCCAATAGCGCACGGAATGGCAATATAGCCGGAGTCGCGGCCCATTACCTCCACAAAAAAGCACCGGTCGTGCGAATCCGCGGTGTCGCGGATCTTATCAATGGCTTCGAGGGCGGTATTAACGGCGGTATCGTAGCCGATGGTGTAATCGGTGCCGTAGAGGTCATTGTCAATGGTGCCGGGTGCCCCAACGGTTGGAATGCCAAACTCTTGCTCGAAGATGGTGGCTCCCGTGAAGGTCCCGTTGCCGCCGATGGCTATCAGGCCTTCAATGCCATTGTTGACCAACTGGTCGAAAGCCTGTTGCCTTCCTTCCTTGGTTGTGAATTTCTGGCTGCGGGCCGATTTCAAAATGGTACCCCCTTTTTGGATGGTATTGGCCACGGAGGCCGAGTCCAACCGGACAAACTCCCCCTTGATCATGCCACTGTAACCGCGCATGATACCGTACACTTCAATGCCGTGGTACACAGCCGTACGTACTACGGCGCGGATGCAGGCGTTCATACCCGGCGAGTCGCCGCCGCTGGTGAAAACTGCGATGCGTTTCATCATAACTCTTATGCTTCAGAAGGCGCCTCTAAGAAACTAGGCGCACGGAACGGGCAAAGGTGGTAAATCGTTAGCAAATGGCCGCCCGGTTTCTGAAAAGGGTCTGTTAAATTTCCTAGCTTCAATACGACTATTTTGTTTTCACTTGCGTAAGCGGCTTATTGGAAACCAACGCACGGCCGAGTATCTTACAATCCGCCGTGGCCAATAAGTGGCTTTCGTGCTCTCGTTCTTTCTTCCCCGTTCCCTCATATAGTCCCTCCCTTATGTTCGGTTTTTTTGAAAATGAGCAGACTCGGAAAGTAAAAAGCCACATCCAAAATTTAGCTGCGTTGGCCAAAGCCGACGGTCATCTCGATGAACGGGAAATGAGCTTTATCGTGACCGTAGGCAAGCGTAATGGCATGCGAGCCGACCAAATTCGGTCTATCGTAGCCAACAGCAGCCTCAACCGCCTAGTAGTACCCGACAACGATTCGGAACGCTTCGATCAAATATTTGACATGGTAGACATGATGCTAGCCGACGGCATTGTGGACGACAGCGAAATGGATTTCTGCACCATCATGGCTGAAAAGCTAGGCTTCCGCAAAGACATTGTGGGCCTGCTGGTAAAGAAAATTTCGCAGGGTGTAAAAGATGGCATGGACCGGGAGGTGATCAAAGCAGATACGCAGGCATTCTTAAGAACAGCGTGCGGCTAAGCCACTAGAATCTCCCAGCCATATTTTAAAACAGCCGGCCCTGGTCATTGTCTCCAAGAGACATTGGCCAGGGCCGGCTGTTTTAGTTGTAATTTTCTACTGCCCACAAACAAAGTCTATGGCCCGCAGCAAGGCAGCGCAGGCCTCATCAATTTCGGCATCGGTGATGATGAGGGGCGGGGCCAGGCGCAGGGAATTGTCGCAAAACAAAAACCAATCGGTCAGGATGCCTTCGTGCGAAAGCGCCCGGTCGATGATGGGCTTTAGCACCTCAAATGAATCGAACTCGACGGCCATCAGCAGCCCACACCCCCGCACCGCCCGAATTGCTGGGTGCACGAGTTGTCGGCGAAACCGAGCGGCTTTCTCGGCTACGCCTTCTAACAAGTTTTCTTCTTGAATGGTACGCAACGTAGCTAGTGAGGCCGCGCACGACACTGGGTGGCCGCCAAATGTGGTGCAGTGCCCTAAGATGGGGTTGGTTTTGAACCCCGCCATAATTTCTTGCGAGGAAATAAAAGCCCCAATTGGCATACCGCCGCCCATGCCTTTGGCGCAGACCAGAATATCGGGGGTGACACCGAACTGCTCGAAAGCCCAGAAGGTACCAGTCCGCCCGAAACCGCACTGAATTTCATCTAGAATCAGTAGCGCCCCAACTTCGGTGCAGCGCTGGCGCAGGGCCGGCAGGTAGCCCGGTGCAGGCACCCGCACACCCGCTTCGCCCTGCACCGTCTCCATAACGACGGCTGCCGTATGCTCATCGATCAACAGCAGGTCGTCGAACTGATTGTAGCGGATGTGGCATACATCGGGGAGCAGGGGGCGGTAGCTGTTCTTGAAGCCTTCGGAGCCGGTGATGCTTAAGGCGCCGTGCGTAGAGCCGTGGTAAGCATTGAAACTGGAAACGAAGCCGGTGCGGCCCGTATGGCGTTTGGCAAGCTTGAGGGCCCCTTCAATGGCCTCGGCACCGGAGTTGGTAAAGTACACGCTGTCGAGGTGGACGGGCAGGGTTTCGTGCAAGGCCTGGGCAAGCTGGGCAGGAGGAGCCTGCACCAATTCGCCGTACACCATCAGGTGCAAATACTTGTCGAGTTGATCTTTAATGGCCTCGATAACGCGCGGATGACGGTGCCCTACATTACTGACGCCGATGCCGGAAATCAAATCGAGGTAGCGTTGGCCGTCCGGCCCATACATATACACGCCTTCCGCCCGCTCGATTTCGAGCAGCAACGGAAAATCAGAGGTTTGGGCTTGGTGGCGCAGAAAAAGCTGGCGGGGAGTAAGCATGGGGCAAAGGTAGGATAGCAATAGCTCGAAACAGATTTGCAGTTAACTCGGTGCGGCCTACCAACAAAAAAGGCTGCCGAAGCAGCCTTTTTCTCAACTAATTTACGACACCAGTGCCGGGCCCTGCTGGTGGCCCACCAGGTCGGTCGGCAACTCGGCGCAGCACTTCTTTGGTGAATTGGCGCTCCGCTTGGAATAGCTTGCTTACCTGCCGAATAGAAAGCAGTTTCTGAAATTTGTTGAAGTAGTCTTTCTCGAGGTCCACTTCTTGCTGGCGCAACGCAAAGGCTTTCGTTAAATTTTCTTTGACTTGCGCGTCCGACAATGCGTTTTGATCGTCAGTGCGGAGTTTGCGCATGGTGTGGTACAGTTCTCGGCGCTTGGCCGAATACTCGTTGTACACGGGCCAGAAACGCTGGGCTTGGTCCTGAGTCAACGAGACCTTTTCGGTGATATAGGCAATTTTAGCATTTTCGAGCTGGCTCATGCGGGCTTGCCGATCTCCCTGACCGGGCTGAGCCACGGCGGGTAAGGCTGCCAGCAAGCAAAGCAAAAGCAAGCTACGGAACAGGAGTTTCATGGAGCGAATAGGGGGAGTCGGTGACAAAGTAAAGATTATAGATAGATGTCTTCAGTGGGCTGCGTGTCCAGCACTTCCTGCAATTCATCGGGCGAAACGTGCAGGGATGTTTCGGGCAGAGTTTGCTCAGTGACAGGTAGTTCCGCCAAATCAGTAAGGGTTACGGGCAACTCACTGACCAGCAGATATTCTACCATTTCCGTGCGCGGCACGGCGGCCAGGTTGGTGGCAGTAGAAGGGGTTAGGGAGTTTTCACTTAAAAGGAAGGAGCCAACAAAGCCACTCAGCACCACGCCGGCGGCCAACGCCGTGCGCATAGGTGCCGACAAAGCAGTCAGCCAGCGCAGATCCGTCCAGCTAGTTGCAGGTGAAGCTGGCTGCACCCGTTGCATTATCTGCATGGGCAGGCGGTCGAAGTACCCGTCCGGCGGCGGAGCCAACGGCTGTGGCCGGCGCGGGTGTTCATCCAGACGAAAAGGAGTTTTCATAGTGGTTTAGAGGTAGTAAGGTCCTCAAGGTTTAATATGGTGCCAGACTTTTTCATTGGTTCGAGCAATCAATCTTTGACGATAAAATCAGCGAGAAATTCCGTCTATGCTTGTTCGTTGATGTATTGCTCTATTTTCTTGGCGGCATGATGATACGAGGCTTTCAAGGCCCCCACGCTGGTTCCGGTTACTTCGGCCATCTGCTCGTAGGGCATCTCGTCGTAATAGCGCAGATTGAAAACCAGGCGTTGTTTGTCGGGTAGCTTGAGAATGGCTTTCTGCAAGCGCAGTTCAATATCGTCGCCGGCCAGACTAGGATCAGCCTCCATTTTAGCGGCCAGTTCCGCCCCCACGTCGTTGAGGGGTAGAAAATACTTGCGCCGCTTGCTGGCCAAAAAACTCAAGCACTCATTGGTGGCAATGCGGTAAATCCAGGTATAGAGAGAAGCGTCCTGCCGGAAGTTCTCTAGGTGTTTCCAAACCTTGACAAACACATCCTGCGTCAAGTCGTCGGCATCGTCGTGGTCGACGACCATCTTGCGAATGTGCCAGTACACTTTCGTTTGGTATTTGCGCACCAGTTGGTTGAAAGCCACATTGCGCGCGGCCGGATCGGCAAACTTGGCAAGGATGTCTTGGTCTTCCAAGCAGGGGAGGTGGGTTAGGAGCGGCGTATTTGACGGGTTAGAGGCAGCCGGCAGGGTAGAGTTTAATACCGAAAAGGAAAAATGTTGGTTTGCTCTCACCTGCCATAATTTATATTTAGCTCCACGCTAGCCAGTATCAATATTACATATGCTACTTATTGGACTAAAGAAAACAGCAGGACTAGCAATTATTCTCCTTGGGAGTATAACTCTGCCGCCAGAAAGTAAGCAGTATATGCAAGCAGTACTTGTTAAGAAACAGTTGAAACCAGCTGAAATGCTTGAGAGCTATCGGCAATATGACTTTTCGCCGCTATGGCTATCAAGCAATAATGAAAGTGTGTTCGGCTTTATTGGCGACAATTATCAGCGTCTACAAATAAAAGTGCTCACAGCCCGGCCTGACCCACAGCAACCTGGACGCTACTTCGTGACGGGTAAATCAAAAGTAGGGGAGAACGTACTGCCGTTTCAGGGAACATTGAGGCTGCTACACGTTCGAGAGGCTATTAAGCTACCTCTTGGGTTAGACGGCATACCTGTACCTGCAGTGAAAGCGGGACTAGTTTTAGTTGAATACGAGTTGAGAGAACCAATCAATCAGCCCAATACGGGTGTGTTTAAAGGTGTCATGCATTCAAACTGGTATCTGAACCGCAAAGGAAAGATGCAATACAATAATATCGAGAAGCATTCAGATGCCTTTGCCAACAACCAATGCGTTGGTACGTGGGAGTCCAACAAAACCAAGCAGGTCAAACGGTGTAACTGGGGCGACTCCCGCATTCCTATGTGTGGCGACTTAGATCAGGGAGCAGGAGAGTTTAGCCCAAGTGATAAATATGTGGCTAATGGCTGGCAGTCGTACCAGAAGGCATGGGTACAAAACAAAGCAGCGGTCCGAAAGCTAGAAGTTGAAATCTGGTGGAAATAAATAAGCTTATTCTACTTCGTGCTAAATGCTACCCCCACTGTCACGTTGGTATTGTCGTTGGGCTTGCCTTCTAGCACGCGGCTTTCGTGGGTGTAAGTGTAGTTGGCCGTTATGGAAAAGCGAGTCGTGAAGCGCAGCGCCAGCGTGGTTAGTTGATTGATGCGGTAGTCGCCAAAGCCTTCGAGGTTAGGTTGGTAGAACGTGGTGGAGTTGAGGGCAAGCACGCCTTTTGAGTATACCACACGCAGCCGCAACGAACTGCGCGAAACGATACGCTGGCTACCATCTTGGAAGTACGTGGCTTCCCGAATAAACAGGTTGCTCACCGATACCTCGCGCCCCAGCGAATCGGTATAGAAGGCCCAGCCCGGCCCCAATCCCAACTGGATACGGTTGGCAATACCGCGCAGGTTGCTCCGCTCGTACCCCCCGATGCCGTAGGCTCGGAAGTGCCCTAGCCAGTAGTAGGGAGTAGCATTAACGAGTATTTCGCGCTCTTTCAGAAGCCGGTCTTGCTTGCCGTATGTGAAGCTACCACTAACAGGCGCCCCAAAATGTTGGCCGCGCAAAAACGTGACGGAGTGCGTGGTAGCTAGCAGCGTGCGGTTTACACCGCCCGAGGTATACTGGCCGGTAAGCTGCCCAACGTAGCGAATAATTGTGGTGTCGGGCCGCTGGGCATACGCTGGTACCACCGATAACAGCAAGAGCAACACGGTACTGGAAAAAGAAAAAAATAAACCCATCAAACAAACTTAGAAACCAGCGCAAGCAATAAGAAAGCGGAAAGTTCTGGTTTTGAATTGAAAAGACAGTAACAGCCTTTCAAAGCGGAATCCCCGCTACAACTCGGTATACTCTATGCGACGAAATTCTTCGTTGCTTGCAAGTTGATTTACTTACTGCTGTTCATGCGTTTTCTATTAGTCTTGTTGTTTTGGCTATTAGTAGTGCCATCGGCCTGGGCGCTCCGGATTCGGGAAGTTCGCCAGGTGGGTACTACGACGCCGGCCCGTTTCCAGAAGTTGGAGTTAGGACTGTCTTTGGCCACCGCCCCAATTGGCAATCCTTACGGCCTAAACGAGGTTACGCTGCAGGTTGAATTCGTGTCGCCCCAATGAATGTCGTTCACAAAGCCAGTAAAATCTACTCTCAAAACGCCAATCAGGAAATAGAAAGCAAAGACACATTCATTATTCTACTCACGAGTATTAAGCTTGTAGAAATGAATATGTAGATATGCTACTTTTAGGCGTAAAACACGCCTACTTGCTATGAGCAACATGATTCAGTTTGTCGCCAACCACGACGACTTATCGACTGACAAAGGATTTCAGTTCAAATTCTACTGCGACAAATGCCGCAACGGCCACATGTCGCGCTTTCAGCCGAATGCCGTTGGCATTGCGGGAAGTCTGCTCAATGCCGCGGGCAGTTTGTTTGGGGGCATGTTTCATGAAGCTGGCAATGCTGCCTACCACGTGCAGCGGGCCATTGGGGGCAAAGCGCACGACGAGGCAATGGAAAAAGCGGTGCTCGAAGGCAAGCAGTATTTCAAGCAGTGCACCCGTTGCGGCCACTGGGTTTGCCCGGATGTATGCTGGAACTCCAAGGCGGGCCTCTGCGAAGACTGCGCCCCCGATGAGCACGAAGAGCTAGCTGCCCAGCAGGCCCTTGCTAGCCGCGAGCAGATCTATACCAAAACGCGCGCCCAGGACTATACCAAAGAGCTAGATTTTCTGAATCGGGGCGGAATTGTGCAGTGCCAAAGCTGCAACACTAAGCTCAACCCCGGACAAAAATTCTGTCCTCAGTGCGGCACACCCAATGCTGCTCTGGCGCAAACCAAGGAAAAATTCTGCGTAGACTGTGGCGCTGCCATGAAAGCCGATCAGCGGTTCTGCGCCGAGTGCGGCACCAAGCAGTAACGGTAGCACAATCCGTCTCCGACAACAAGCCATTAGCTCCTAGTGTCCTCTCGATATTAGGAGCTAATGGCTTGTTGCCGAAAAAGTAATGCGGTTGGTAGGCTTCCAAACGCGGCGGAACTGCGTACTGGCTTACAAATATCCTCACACCAGAAGGAGAAAAGTAGCCATGAATCTGGACAGCGAATTTCGGGGACTGCCCGTGGAGGAAGCCGTGTTCTATGCTCGATTGGGCTTGCAGTTAGAGCTATTTAGCTTGGCTGATATCAGCGACTGGATAGATGAGGTGCTGCTACGCGAAGACAACCCGAATGAATTCTTCCTTGGCTTTTACCGCATCCTACACACCAACAAGCTGGAAGTACCGGCATACCTCAAAAATTTGTTTCCAGATGTTTTCTTTTCCGTGCGGCCGGCTTTGTGTTGGTTGCATCGGCAGTTAATCAGCGGCAAATGGCCCATGAGACAACTCATCAAGTCCCTCTACCGGCTGCGAACCTTGGTGAAAGCCGACGTAGAAGTTGGGTGGATTTATGGGCTGGCTGCCGATTACGACCGAGCAGTTGCCACCACTCCGGAGGCCATGCTGGAAGTAGAACAAGACACGGACGCTTTTCTGGCTTGTTACCAAGACTATACGTTTGGCAACCGTTCTTACTGGCAGAGCCTAGACGTGTTACTCGAGCAACGATGGGCTAATCTTCGGCAGTAGTAACTAGTGCTGAGTGGTCATCACCTAAGCAATTGCTGATGTCCAAAGTCGAAGTGAACGGTGCGCTAGCATAAAAGCCCCTGCCACAACGAATGTAGCAGAGGCTTTCAGAGATACTTTTAACTTCTAGCTATTTCCGGCGGGCCATTACTTTCTCAACGGCCCGCACAATAGCGGCTTCATTGAGCTCGTATTTCTCCATTAGCTGGTCGGGGGTGCCCGATTCGCCGAACGAGTCGTTGACGGCTACCATTTCCAGGGGCAGGGGTTCTTCGCGCGCTAGCAACTGCGCAATAGAATCGCCGAGGCCGCCATTCATCTGGTGCTCTTCGGCCGTAACCACGCAACGCGTTTTGCGCACCGACTCCAGAATCAGTTGTGCATCCAACGGCTTGATGGTGTGGATGTTGATGATTTCGGCGTTGATGCCTTTATCGGCCAGTAGCTTGCCCGCCAAGATGGCTTTCCATACTAAGTGGCCCGTGGCGAAGATGCTCACATCGGTGCCTTCGTTGAGGACCACGCCTTTCCCGATTTCAAACACTTGATCGGCAGGGGTGAAGTTGGGAACAACGGGACGACCGAAACGCAAATACACTGGCCCTTCGTAGTCGGCAATGGCCAGGGTGGCGGCTTTGGTTTGGTTGTAGTCGCAGGGGTTGATAACGGTCATGTGGGGCAGCATTTTCATCATGCCCACATCCTCCAGAATCTGGTGCGTAGCGCCGTCTTCGCCGAGCGTAAGGCCCGCGTGCGAAGCGCAGATTTTCACGTTCTTGTTGGAGTACGCAATGCTCTGCCGAATCTGGTCGTAGACGCGGCCCGTGCTGAAGTTGGCGAATGTGCCAGTGAACGGAATCTTGCCACCGATGGTGAGACCCGCTGCTAGGCCCATCATGTTGGCCTCAGCAATACCTACTTGGAAAAACCGCTCGGGATTGTCCTTGATGAAGGCATCCATCTTGAGCGAACCTACCAAGTCGGCGCACAAGGCAACTACGTTGGGGTTGGTTTTGCCTAGCTCGTGCAAGCCCGCGCCAAAGCCGCTGCGGGTGTCTTTCGATTCGGTGTAAGGGAAGTCTTTCATGTATGAAGGTTGGAGAGTGTATTCTTGCTTTTAATATTCTGCCTTCGTTAAGATGACGGCAGATTAGTTGTGTACTGAAATATCGAGACGCTCGCGCCATTGCAGGCCTTGTGGCAGTTCTGCGGCACTAAATTCCAAATGAATGACGCGCCGTGGGCGGGCACTTGTGCTGCGGTTGGAGGCGTGCAGCGTTAGGGGTTTCATTAGCATTACCCCGCCAGCAGCTACCGAACACGTTACGGCGTGGGGCGTGTGAGCTGGAAGCGTATCATTTGAGAGTACACCGTGCTGATGCGAACCAGGAACTACTTTCAGCGCACCGTTGGTAGCGTCGCAGTCGTCGAGGTGAAGCCGGATAGTGACAATGCTTTCCAACACTTGGCGGGTTGGCAGCACAGTTGTCTCGCCTTGTTTGGTGGTCCAGGGACCATAACCGGGCAAGTCGATACGGCCGCCTACGGCTATCATGACGTCTTGGTGCCAAGCTACTAGCCAGTTGGAGCCGGCTGGCTTATCAAAGTAAATAGCCTTGGTCAGGTGAGGCGTGCTACCGGAGAAAAGTACTGCCAATACCTGGTGCAACTTCGGAGTCAGCAGTTGTTCTTGTAGCGCCGGAATTTCACCGAGCAGATTGCGGATAGCAAACACATCTTGGCTGCGGCGAAAGTTGGAGGAAGAAGTATCGGCGGCTTCTATAGTGCGAAGTAAATCGGCAATTTCTTTCGCGGAGTAAATGCCAGACAGTACAGCATAGCCTTCGGTGGCAAGTTGTTGTGCGCCTTGTTGCAATGCTCCTAGAGCCTCATCAGAATGAGGTAGCTGGTGGTGATGTAGTGCTTGCGCAGGCGTGGCGTGGCCGTTCTGGTTCATTCCCAATGATATTATTTGCCAAATAAACTCACTGAGGTGGTTTGGCCGGGGCGGATGGTGAAATTGCGCACGTCGGTGAACTTGCTGCCGGTGGCATTTTTGGTGCGGAACACCAAGCGGTAAGCTCCTGGCTGCATGGGCACGTTCACTTTGCTGCTGCCCCCATCCGAGAGGTTGTAAATCCAGGTTTGCGACTCGTCATCGTTGAGGCGGTAGATGCTGCCATAGCCTTTCAGATCGGTGATGATGTTGAGCGTACCGGGCGCAACGTACGTAACGGCTGTTTCCTGTCCTTGCTTGATGGTGATGCGCTTAAGCTGGCGGGGCAGGGTCAGCAGTTCCACTTCGTAATTGCCTGCCAGTAGCTTTTGCCGCGACCCGAAAGGCAACGCCAGCAACGTATTTTCTTTATCGGCCTGCCGGATTACGGCCTGCACCGTGCCGTACGGGTTGCCTATCGTGTTCGGACTCTGGAGCCAAAGCGTGCCCTGCGGCGTTTTGTAGGTGAATACATTGGCCTTGCCAGGCTTGATGGGCAGATTCTGCTGGCGCACAGGCGGAACGGTGTTGATAACCAAGTCGTAGCTCTGCAAAGCGTCAACGTCGAGCACGTCGGGTTTGCCTTGGGCGTCGCGGTAGTGAACGTAGTTGAATTCGGGCTGCTCCGTGATGTTGTTGATGAAAGTCATGTTCACGTTCGACTCCACGGGTTTGCCGGCTTCATCGGTCAGGTTAATGGCCACGGTGGTTTTGGCCAGCGTCTGCGTTACCACATCATTGAGAATGGTGCGGAAGGTTTTTACATCGGATGCATTGTAGTACTGCCCCAAGCATTCTAGCTGCTTGCCAAATTCCTTCTCCGCCCCAATGCCAATCACAAATGGCTTGAGAAACACCCGTTTGCGCTGCAACGCCAGCGAGGTAGCGCACGGGTCACCTTTGCACGACTCCAGTCCGTCGGTAATGAGGATCAGCACGTTACGTGCTGTGTTATCCGTCGGGAAGTCGCCGGCTGACTGAAGCAGGGAGAAGGTGATGGGTGTGTTACCTTTGGGGTCGATAGACTTGAGGCGGGTTTTGATGGCCTCGGCGTTTTTGGCCGCGAAAGGCACTTCCAGCTTGGAGTCTTCGCAGTTGTTTTCCGACTTGTCGTGTAGGTGACCGTAGGCCCGCAGCCCAAGTTCCAGGTTCGGGTAGGTGTTCAGCGAATCCACCATCTTGGCCAGCAGGCTTTTCGCTACATCCATGCGCGGCCGGCCTTCCCACGGGGCCAGCATCGAGCCCGACGCATCCAGCAAAAACAAGATGCGCGTTACCCGCGGCTTTTCGGGCGGCACGTTCTGCGCGCGCAGCCCGGTTTTGGCTCCGCTAACCAGCCACAACATCCAGCACAGAAGAACAGCTAACCGGCGCATCGATAGGAAACTAACTCCGGCCCTTCCGCCCCTAATGCCGCACACGAAACGGCAGTATAGGCGGAAGATCCAGAATGCTTTGCAATGGGAAAGAACTCTGTTAGTGCAACGCAATACCAGTCTGGCTTTGTATAAACCCAAAGCCGTTGCTACCCCAAATCAGCTATTAATAGTCGCTGGCTTGCTCTACGCTAAGTTGCTGCAAGGCCTTTTCGAGTTGCTCGTCGTTCGGGGCTACGCCATGCCACTTGTGCGAACCCATCATGAAGTCGACCCCAAAGCCCATCTGTGTATCCATCAGCACCATAATCGGCTGGCCCTGGCCGAGCAACGACTGTGCTTCTTCGAGCGTTGGCAGTAACTTGTCGAGGTCGTTGCCGTCGGTTTCGAGTACGCGCCAGTTGAAGGCTTCGAACTTGGCGCGCAGGTCGCCGAGGCCTCCGATTTTGTCGGTGGGGCCGTCGATCTGCTGACCGTTGCGGTCCACGAAGGCTATTAGGTTGTCGACTTTGTGGTGCGGGGCGTACATGGCGGCCTCCCACACTTGGCCTTCTTCCAACTCGCCGTCGCCCATGAGCACGAATACGGTCCGGTTGTCGCCGTTGAGTTTTTTAGCTTGGGCAGCACCAATGGCGACGCTCAGGCCCTGGCCCAACGAGCCGGAAGCCACGCGGATGCCGGGCAAGTGCTCGTGCGTGGCCGGGTGGCCTTGCAACCGCGAATTGAGCTTGCGGAACGTAGCCAGCTCACCTACCGGGAAGTAGCCCGAACGGGCCAGCACCGAGTAAAATACCGGCGAAATGTGCCCATTGGAAAGGAAAAACAAGTCTTGGCCGACTCCGTTCAGATCAAACGGCTCGGGGGTGTGCTTCATCACCTTGAAGTAGAGCGCCACCAATAAGTCGGTGCAGCCGAGCGAGCCGCCGGGGTGGCCAGAATTAACGGCGTGTACCATGCGCAAAATGTCGCGCCGCACCTGCGAGGCAATCTGTTTTAGCTCCGCAACCGACTTGGTGACTTCGGGCGTGTGCGTTTCGGAAGAAGCAGCAAAAGACGTGTCTTGCGACATAGATTCAAATATGAAATGTGAGGAATCAAGCAAATGTAGGAAGCGCGGGGCAGCCCGTGCGCTTCGGGCAAGTGGTAACCGGGCCGCAGACTACAGCAGTTGCGCGGCGTGGTTCTTGGTATCGACTTTGGTAATCACTTTCTCGATTTTGCTGTCGGCATCAATGAGGAAAGTGTAGCGCATAGTGCCCATGTATTTGCGGCCGTACATCGATTTCTCTTGCCACACGCCGTAGTCTTCCACTAGCTTCTTGTCTTCGTCGACGAGCAGCGGGAACGGTAAGTCATACTTAGCGGCAAACTTCTGGTGCGACTTCTCGCTGTCGATGCTGACGCCGAGCACCTGAATGCCGGCTGCTTGCAGGCTCTGGTAATTATCGCGCAAGTCGCAGGCTTGGGCGGTGCAGCCGGAGGTGTCGTCTTTGGGGTAGAAATAGAGCGCAACCCGGCGGCCTTTGTAATCGGCGAGGCGGTGCGTGGTGCCATGTTGGTCTTTGGCAGTGAAATCGGGGGCGAGGTCGCCGGCTTGGGGAAGTGACATAGAGCAAGTGTTTCGGCAAATGTAGCAGTAGCGCGGAAACACAAGGGGATAGGCAACAGTCGAGGTCAACAAAATCGGCCAGCTAACCGCTACAGCCAGTTGCACATCTGTTTGCGGCCGGTACTGAACTCGGGGCAGCCCTAGCCGGCTTGGCTAAGACTGCCGCGCGTGTTCTATGGCTTTTCGGCCATGGGTTGTGGCGTGAACAGTATCTTCTCTACCGGGAAACCTAGTTCACGGGCCTTGCCGATGAGGTGGTCGCGGCGGCTGCGCTCTAGGTGCGGCGTCCGGCTTAGGATCCACAAGTTTTCGCGGCTAGGCGTACCAACCAAGGCATATTGATAGTCGGCGTAGTCGAGGTCCAGAATCCAGTAGTCGCCCTCGAAGGGCCAGAAGAAGCTGACTTTCAGCTTGGAGTACGTAGCGTCCGTGGTGCGGGCAATGCCTTTCGCGGTTTCAACGGGGCCATTGAGCCCTTCCTTATGGCAAGTATTGAGCACGTCTACTTTGCCGTCGGGGCGCACTTTGTATTCGGCCGTAACGTGTTGGCAGCCTTTCTCGAAGCGAGTGGGCAGCCGGGCCACCTCATACCACAAGCCGCTGTACTTATGCAGATTCACGTGCGGTACTGTGGGCAGCGGTGGATACAATTTGCGGCGCACGTAGCCGTAGGCGGCTACTCCTGTGGCTACTGCGGCCACTGCGGTAGCAACTAGAACAGGCTGGCGGACTTTATTTAGTTTGGTCATGATGGCAAATTGAAAGGTACGCTTGCTGTACGCGCTAGCTTAACGGTGAGATGTGTAAATGGGAATCCTTGGTTTCCGCATTGTCTGGCCGAAGGAAAGGAAAGTTGTATTTAAAGCTAGAAAAGTAGCGTGTCAAGAACTGCTCTTTTTAAGGTTGAGTAATGGTCAGCTAGATTGAAACTAGAAGTTAGTTTGTTGTTCAATACGTGGTCAGCCACCCGTAACCCTTCTAAAGGAAAGGAACTAGTTTTCTAATTCGCTTTAGACTTTAAAGCTGATTCCATCCAGTAAGAAGGGGGAAGATGAGGCGCCCTCGCCAACACACGCAACGACATTCTTTATTTTATCTTTCAAGTAAGGGTGATAGTTGAGAGAAAGGCAGATTAACTAGTAGACTTCGCACTCCGATGAAAACACTAAACCTTCCGCCACTCTCGCCAACGCAGTCTGCCGCGCAGCTCCGGCACGCGCTGCAAACTAACCGCGAACAGACGCTCACGCAACTCTACCAGCACACTTTCCCCATGGTGCGGCACTATGTGTTGCAGCACGGCGGCACGGCGCAAGATGCCAAGGATGTATTTCACGATGCCCTGATTGTGTTTTACGAAAAAGCCGTGGCAGGCACCCTGGAACTCACTGCCTCGGCCAGTACTTACCTAGTGGCGGTGGCGCGCAACATCTGGCGCCGGGAGGTAGACCGTCGGCAGCGCTGCAACCTCGCCGACCTCAACGAGGAGCACCTGCAAGTACCCGACCAAAGAGAACCAGCCGAGGCGGGAGCCACCGCCGAGGAAGTATCAGTACTGGAGTACGTGGAACGGCTAGGGGAGAAGTGCAAGAGCATTTTGCTGTCCTTCTACTATTTCCAGCAGCCCTTAGAGCAAATTGCTAGCACCCACCAGTACCGCAATGTGCGCTCTGCTACGGTGCAAAAATTCAAGTGCTTGGAGCGCCTGCGCAACTCGGTGCGCAACGTGTTAGTCGAAACCTTCAGCCACTAACCTCATGCGCCCGGAGCTGAAACGCCTGCAACAAATCGAGCAGCATCTGCTAGGTGACCCGCAACCGGGCCAAGCCGAAGAGTGGGCCTTACAGCAACTACTCGACGCCGACCTGGAAGCCGATACCGAGGCGCAACGGCGCGTGTACCAGGGGCTGTATGTGGCCGGTCAGCGCCAGTTGCGGCGTGAACTAGAAGCAATTCATGAGCGGCTTTACGGGCCGCGCCCTGGCCGTTGGAGCCAGTTGGCCACAGCGGGCCTGCGGGCTATTCGCAACGGCTGGTGGCGGTTCCCCCGCAACCACTAAACCTTTCTTTTCTACTTCATCAGGGTTATCCTGAGTGCTAAGCTTTCGAGCCGAAGGGCACGGGCATGCCCATTATTTCCCTTTCTCATGCTGTCAAGCAAACAAGAATTCCGAAAATTTGCCGTGCAAGGGCAGGGCCTGCCTGGCCTGAGCATTGACCGATATGTAAGCCATATCGAAGGCCAAGAGCGCACGTTCGTCACCAACATGACCCGGTCCGTTATCGAGGAGCGGCCCACTCGTTTCGCGGAAATCGACGTGTTTTCGCGGCTGATTATGGACCGAATTGTATTCCTCGGCACGGCCGTCGACGACAACATTGCCAACATCATCACCGCGCAGCTGCTATTTCTAGAGTCGGTGGACGCCAAGAAAGATATTCTGCTCTACATCAACTCGCCCGGGGGCTCCGTGTACGCCGGGTTGGGTATCTATGACACCATGCAGTACGTTGTGCCTGATGTGGCTACTATTTGCACCGGGCTGGCTGCCAGCATGGGCGCCTTTCTGCTGTGCGGTGGTGCCATTGGCAAACGTTCCGCCTTGCCGCACGCCCGCGTCATGATTCACCAGCCCTCGGGTGGTGTGCAGGGCCCGTCGGCCGACATCGAAATTACGGCTCGCGAGGTGGTGAAGCTGCGTCAAGAGCTCTACAGCATCTACGCCGAACGCACCGGCAAAACCTACCAGCAAATTCACGACGACTCGGACCGGGACTACTGGATGCGCGCCGACGAAGCCAAAGAGTACGGCCTACTTGACGAAGTGCTGGAACGGAAGGAGTAACCCCGTCCCCGTCCCTCCGGGAGAGGGGTGCGTTCTGCCACATCTTGCGTCTGACACTCCTCTGGGAGGGGACGGGGTGGGGTTACAGCACCACGTGTACGGCCTGCTCATTGCCGGCTTGGTCGCGGAGGTAGAGGGTGGCGGGGCCGTGCAGGGAAGGACCGAGCTTGTCGGAATTCTCCGAGAACAGGGTGGCATTCTTGTGCTCGAACCGAAGCAAGTGGAACTGCCCGTTCACTTCCAGTTTGTAGGACGCCAAGCCCGAAAGGTCGTCGCCGACTTTGAAAACCACGCCAGCGGGACCTTTGCGCAGCAAGCGGGCCGAGGGCGGAATGGTGTCGGTAAGCAACTTGAACTGGCCGAAGGCTTTGATAGGCGCGGAAATAGAATTGCCCTCCCACTTGCCGCCAACATACGCCCGCCCGCCTTTGGCTGTAACACTATAAATGGCCGTTCGCGTTTTGTCTAGTACTTCGGTTTCGGGTCTTAGCGTGAGACTAAGAGTGCGGTAGAGTGGCGTACGGGGCTGCTGCACCGTCCAAACGCCGGCCTTGTAGCTGGTTTGCACAAAGAGCGTGTCAAACAGCGTTTGGGGCCCGAAGCCGAGCTGCAAATTGCCTGTAGTGAAGGCGAAGTCGCGGCCGGAGGGGATGAGGGCCTGCCGGTCGAAGCGCTTGGTGATGCTGCCGAACTGCATCGAGTCGGGGAGGCCGGCGCGCAGGTCGTAGAGGTAGGTGTTTTGGCTGAGCACCGTATAGCTCGGGCGCAGCGTGAGGCGCCGGTTGCCTTTGAAGAGTGTGAGCGGCCCACTGGAGGCGGCCGTATCGGGGTCGGCGGCTACGGCCACCAGCAGGTTGCGGCTGATGTCGTAGCGTAGGGCCGGTCTTTTTACCAGCGTAGAGCGAGTCTTGTAGTACACCGGCTGTTGGCCCCGCAACACAAAACGCAGCGGAGTAGTATTGCCATACGAGTCGGCCAGCAAGATTTCCACGGCGTATACTTTCCCGTCCTCCACGCGCAGGCGGCCTTTCTCGGGCCGGTGGTGTACATCGTCAGGTCGTTGCCATCGTCGACGAACAGCTTCTCTAATTGACGGCCCTGTAGGAAGCGCCACTCATAGTCCATGTGCTGGTTTACTTGGCGGGTGCCGTCCGGAAAAGGCACATCGTCCACCACGTGGCGGTAAAAGGGCTGGCCGTTAATCCGGATTTCCACTCGTTGCAACCCGTTTTTGTTCCACACCCCATCAAACCGGTCGAAGCCTTGCACCAGAAGGCCAACCGAACCGAATGCGGAAATAGTGTCGGCCCATACGTAACCCCCACCATTGGGCAAGGGCGGCGTTTTGGGCACAAACACCGACTTGCCAAATACTCCCTGCACGCGCGCTTCAATGCCCAACGCCTCCACGGCAAAAGCTTGAAGCATGGGCGCTACGTGGTCTTGGATTTCCGTGAAGCCACCCCATTGCAGCGGATTTAGTTGGTGGTCTTGCGCGTTGCGCACTTCCCAGTGTAGGTGCGGGCCGGCCGAGCCGCCTGTATTGCCCGACAAGGCCACTACTTCGCCGCGCTTCACCGGAAACTGGTCGGGCTTGAAGAATAGCTCTAGCTCGTAGCTCTGTTTCTCGTATTGGCGCTGCAACAATTCGGCGGCCGTGGCGCCTAGAAAGTGGTTGAGGTGGCCATACACCGTGGTCAGCCCGTTGGGGTGGGTGATGTAGAGCACGTTGCCATAACCAAAGCTGCTTTGCTTGAGCCGCGAGATGTAGCCATCGGCGGCGGCATACACGGGCAAGTCCACGCGGCCGTCGGTCTTGATGTCGAGGCCCCCGTGGAAGTGGTTGGGGCGTAGTTCGCCCATGCTAGCGGCCAGGAAGTTGGTTTTGCCCGGCTTGATGGGAAACAAAAAGTATCCGTTGGGCACTGTTGGCCGTGGACCGGCCGGAGTTTCAGGGGTAACAACTGGAGCCAGGGAATCGGGTTCCTGACCACCGCAGGAAGCCGGCTGGAGCCCTAAAAACAGCAGGAACAGAGGGAGAAACGAGAAACTCAACAACCGCCGCGGCGGGACAATCAACTTATCGGGCATTCGCAAATCAATCAGCAAGTACAAAAACACGGTAGCAAACGCCGATTACGGCGTCCCGCTGACGGAGTTATTCAATCAATAGGTTGGCGGAAGGCAAAAAGCCTCAAACTAGCTGGCCGAAAACTGTACCCAACGCCAAGCCGCAGGCAGAGCCAGCTGAAGGCCACCGACCAGCAGCTACCACCCCCCAAATCAGCGCAACGAAATCAGTTGATTGAAACCAACCACTTATTTCACGGCCAATTCCAGCATTTTTTCGTCGCCGATGTAGCCAGTCAGCTGGTCGCCGATTTTCACCGGACCTACGCCACTTGGGGTGCCTGTAAAAATAAGGTCGCCCATTTTCAGGGTGATGAACTTGGAGATGTAGCTGATAATGGCGTCGAAGGGGTGCAGCATCAGGCCTGAGTTGCCTTGCTGCCGTACTTCGCCGTTCACTTCCAGCCGAAAGTTGATGTCTTTCGGGTTCGGGAAGTCACTCACGGGTTTGAAGGTTTCGCCGAGCGGGGCTGAGCCGTCGAAGCCTTTGGCCAGTTCCCAGGGCAAGCCTTTGCTCTTTAGCTTGCTTTGCAGGTCGCGGGCCGTAAAGTCAATGCCTAGGCCAATGGCGTCGTAGTAAGTGTGCGCGAACTTCTCGTCGATGTTCTTGCCGTTCTTGCACACCCGCAGCACCAACTCGATTTCGTGGTGAATGTCCTGCGAAAAATCGGGGTAGAAGAAGGGTTGATTACGCTGGAGTAGGGCCGTGTCGGGCTTGGCGAAAATGACGGGCGCGTCGGGCGTTTCGTTCTGTAGCTCCGTGATATGGTCGGCGTAGTTGCGGCCGATGCAGAGGATTTTCATGTAGCAGTTGGGATCTTGGAAAGCTGGATTCTCAGAGGCAAGAACGTTCTGCAAAGGACTTCAAGCATCCCGGCCCCTAATGTTTTCTAAAGGCAGCAAAGCGTGAGATGCCCCAATGCGTGTTGCAGAACGACTTATCTAGGCAGCCAAAATTAACGGTTAATTCGCGGCCCGAAAATCAGAAAGGCAATTAGGTGCTCGGAATGCCAAGTTGAAGCAGAGGTATAACCAAACATTTTTTGGGTGCTTGAACGTATAGTAAAGCAGCTTCCCAGCCGGTTTACCGCCGAGCTTAACTGATGCGGTATTCCCTTGTAACTGTTCTGTTTCTCTCAACGCCACCACACTTATGCTTAAGAAATTAGCTTTGGCTAGTTGCCTGTTTATGGCCGCTGCCTGTTCAACTGTTCCTATCACCGGCCGCCGTCAGCTCAGCCTTGTTTCCGATGCTGAAATGAACTCAATGGCGGCCACAGAATATCAAAAAGTACTTGCTACCAGCAAGGTTATCAGCAGCGGCACGCAGGCGGCCATGGTCAAGCGCGTGGGGCAACGTATCCAGCAGGCCGTGGAAACGTATTTCCGGCAGCAAAACCAACAAGCTCAGTTGGAAGGCTACGCCTGGGAGTACAACCTGCTAGATGACAAGCAGGAAAACGCTTGGTGTATGCCAGGTGGCAAAGTGGCCGTATACAGCGGCATCCTGCCCATCACGCAAGACGAAACCGGACTGGCCGTGGTACTAGGCCACGAAATTGCGCACGCCGTAGCCAAGCACAGCACCGAGCGAATGAGCCAGCAAATGGCCACGCAAGGTATTGGCAATCTAGCATCGGCCGCCGTGGGGCAGGCGCCTACCGCAAGCCAGAACGTGTTTTTGCAAGTGGTTGGGGCGGGTTCGCAGCTCGGCCTGCTGAAGTATGGCCGCAGCCAAGAGTCGGAAGCCGACCACCTCGGTCTGATTTTTATGGCAATGGCAGGCTATGACCCGACAAAGCGGTGGAGTTCTGGCAGCGCATGGATGCTCGCGAAGGAGGTGCTTCACCACCGGAGTTTCTTTCCACTCACCCCTCCAATGGCACGCGCGTGGCCGCCATTCAGCGAGAATTGCCGGAGGCTCGCAAGTACTATAAGCGTTAACTCGCACCGACCCATTACCTTTCCGGCATGATACGTACTATGCCCCGTCTTTTACGTTTGCTGTTAGCTTCTGTACTCTTGACTGTTGTGCTACCAGCTTGCGAAACCACGAAGAAAGGTATCCCGGAATTTACGTCGCCTGATAAGAGTGATATAAGTCGTAAGCAGGAGCCGAGCAGTAAAATTGTGGCAACAGTAGGCGAAAAAGGCTTAATCAAATACCTCGTGCCCCGCGAGCAATTAGCCCAAGCTTTCACTCGTCAATTCGGCGACGGTACCAGCATCGACAAAACCATGGTGCGCAAAGTACAAGGTGGCCCCAAAGACCCAGCTTCGTACTTTCTGGTGGGCTTGGGCTTGCGCAACGGTATGTTCCGCGGCATGGCCATTCCGCTCACGCTGGTTTCCGATTCGGAACTGCTGCTACGGTCTAATGCTTCCCGTTATATTATTTCGGGTGTAGGCTGTACGTTTTGCTTTTTCAACTTCGAAAACAACGATATTGTAGGGACCACCTGCGAAGAAAACTCGGGTGGTAGTAGCTGCGACTTACGCATAGTAGACAGCAATACCTTCTTTCCCCGTTAGTTATGCTCAGTCGAAAATGGATTATGCGTCTCTCCTTCACGGCCTTGGCCTTGCTGCTCGCCACCGATCGACGGCGCCCTAAGCCCGAGCATCTTCCTAAGCCAGCCGAACCCAAGGAATAAAGAAAGCCCGCCATTGGCGGGCTTTTTCATGCATAGCAAGGGCAGCTACGCTGTTGAGTTTACGCTACGCGGCCGTTTCAATAAAACGGGCAATGCGGTTAACCAGCAAATCCGGGTTTACGCGCTCCAATGGATGAGGCGTGTTCATCAGGATTTCAAACGTAGCGTGGGTCATATGGTCGGTGAAATGGCGGGAAGCATCAACGCCGGCGGTTTTGTCTAGTTCGCCTACCATCACCTGCACTGGGACATCGAGCGTGGCCAGAATAGCAGGCGTAAGCAACGGCGCCGTGCCAAGGCGGCGCATCATGGTGGCGGTAGCAGCTAGCAGGTCGGGGAGGGGGGTAGGAGCGTGCTGCTTTTCTAGCTGAGTTACGTACTGTGGCACTTTGGCGCGCATGGTGTCAAGGTCGAGCATGCGCGTTTCCAGCGCCGCCGTCGCCGGCGACCAGTCGAGCTTGGTGCCGAGCGTGGTAATGCTACGGATAAGACCTGGCGTGGCTGCTGCTGCCGCTAGTGCGGCGTAGCCGCCCATACTATAGCCAAAAACATGGACCGACGGCAACCCCTGCTCCCGAACAAACTCCTTTACTTCTGTGGCAAAGTTCTGCATCGAAAACTTGTCCTGCTGTAGCGCCTGACCGCCGTGCCCGCTAAACGAAAAAGTGTGGACGTTGTAATGCGCCGATAACTCGCGGGCTAATGGCTTCACCTGTGCTTCACAGCCCAAGGCGCCATGCAGCAAGAGCAAGGATTGTTTCATAAGATGTAGTGCTTACTGCCTAGAAGTTGCGTTTTGGCTGCTCCAATCAGTAAAAATGGAAGCCTCCGAGCACAACTACTAAGCACTAACAACTTCCGCGGCCAACTGCTTCAAATCTAACCCATCAAACGTGCCCGACGACATCATGAGCAAGTTGGCGTCGTGCCAATTCTGGGTTTGCAGGTAGTGCGCGAGCTGTTTGCTGTCGGTGAAAACCTGCAAATCGGGGCGGTTGAATGCCTGGGCCACTTGCTCGGGTGCCAACGGTGGCAGGCGCTTGTGTTCCAGCACGTGCGGGTTGAAATACACCACAGCCACGTCGGGCGCATCAAAGGTGTGGGCGTACTGGGGCAAGAAGGCTGGATTCAGGCTGCTGAAGGTGTGCAACTCCAAGCAGGCCACGAGGCGGCGCTTCGGAAACTGCTTTTTGAAGGCTGTAGCCGTGGCTTTGAGCTTGCTAGGCGCGTGAGCAAAATCTTTGTACACCACCGAATCGTCGCCCTCGGCTACCAACTCTAGCCGACGGGCCGCGCCTTTGAACGTGGCTAGGGCTTCGTAAAACGGCTTGCCTTTAATACCTAGCTGCTTGCAGACCTCTTTGGCCGCCGAAATGTTGCGCAGGTTATGTTCGCCGAATACCTGCACGGGCACCTTCTCTTCTTTCTTGTTGAGCAAGAACGTTTTGCCGTCCTTGATGACGTGCTCGTGCGGGCCGTAGCCGATGTACTCCACGTCGGGGTTGCTGGGTACCGTCACCAACTGCACCTGCTCGTCGTCCTGGTCATAGATGAGCGTGCCGGCTTTGGGCGTCATCTCGGCGAAAATCTTGAACTGCTCCCGGTAGATTTCCTCGCTTGGAAACACGTTGATATGGTCCCAGCTGATGCCCGAAATCACGCCGATGTGGTGCTGGTAGAGGTGAAACTTCGGCCGCCGGTCGATGGGCGACGACAGGTACTCGTCGCCCTCAATAATGATGATGGGCGCATCCTCAGTGAGTTGCACCATCAAATCGAACCCTTCCAGCTGGGCGCCCACCGCGTAGTCGAACTTGCGGTTGTGGTAGCGCAACACGTGCAGAATCAGGGAGGTGATGCTGGTTTTGCCGTGCGAGCCCCCAATTACTACGCGCTGCTTGTCTTTGGAAGCTTCGTAGATGAACTCAGGAAACGAGTATACCCGCAGCCCCAGCTCCTGGGCCCGCAGCAGCTCCGGGTTGTCGGCCCGCGCATGCATCCCCACAATTACGGCGTCCAGATCGGCTGTTATTTTCTCGGGGAACCAACCTTCGGCGGCAGGTAACAGCCCAGCAGCCTGCAAACGGCTTTTGGCCGGCTCAAATATCTCGTCGTCGGAGCCCGTAACATGGGCGCCGCGCCGGTGCAGGGCCAAAGCCAGATTGTGCATGATGCTGCCCCAACGGCAGTCAGGTGAAGGCGTTGAAGGGAAGAGGTGGGCGTAGCGGCCATTCAGGGTAGTGGGTAAGCGGGCGGCAAAGGTAAGAAGCAGCTAGGAGCTAGAAGATAGAAGCTAGGAAACACAACTTATTTTCACGGTTTACTTATGCCTTCTAACTTATGTCTGCTAGCTTCCGGTGCTTCTCCTCATCATACACAAAAGAAACCATTTGTACCACTTCCGGATTGTAAGGCCCAGCCGTTAGCTTTGTGCCCCTTTGACAAAATATCTGACAGAGAAACCAGTTGAATAGGAACCGAGAGAAACCTATCTCAGCGGAAAACTTCTTGAACCTGCTTACATTGTATTGCTTACCTCAGTGATGAACGACCGGATGGATGACCGCTTGAAATTATCAGCCTCGCGTGCTAAGGCCGCCTGGAATAGCCGCGCGGCGGTGGTTCCAGCGGGCGGCCCGTCGGGCAAGCTGCCGCCACAGGCCCTGGAGCTAGAAGCCGCCGTATTAGGGGCGCTCATGCTCGAAAAGGACGCCCTGACCACCGTAATCGACATTCTTAAAGAGCAGAGCTTCTACAAAGACGGCCACCAGCGCATCTTCAAGGCCATACTCAACCTGTTTGATAAGTCGGAGCCCATTGATATTCTGACCGTCACGCAGGAACTGCGCGAGATGGGCGAGCTAGAGGCGGCCGGCGGGGCGCACTACGTAGCCAACCTCACGTTCAAGGTCAACTCGGCGGCCAACGTAGAATATCACGCCCGTATCATCACCGAAAATGCCATAAAGCGCGAGCTGATCAATATTGCCAGCACCATTCAGCGCGACGCTTTCGAGGACACCACCGACGTATTCAACCTGCTCGATAGCACCGAACAAGCGTTGTTTGAAGTGTCGGAGTCGAACATCCGGAAGAACTTCGACGACATGCGCAGCCTGATGGGCAAGGCCATCAAAGAGCTGGAAGAAAAGAAAAACCAAAAGGACGGCCTCACGGGCGTGCCTTCTGGCTTCTCGGCACTAGACCGCGTAACCAGCGGCTGGCAACCCTCTGACTTGGTGATTATTGCGGCCCGTCCCGGCATGGGTAAAACCGCCTTCGTGGTGTCGGCTATGCGTAACGCGGCGGTGGAGTTCAAGAAGCCGGTCGCCATTTTCTCGCTGGAAATGTCGTCGCTGCAGCTCGTGAATCGTCTGATTTCGGCCGAAGCCGAACTGGATTCCGAAAAAATCAAAAAGGGCAACCTCGCCGACTACGAGTGGCCCAGCTTAACCACAAAATTTCGGCATTATCGTCGGCGCCTATCTACATCGACGATACGCCTGGCCTCAGTATTCGGGAGCTGCGCACCAAGTGCCGCCGCCTGAAAGCGCACCACGATATTTCGATGATTATCATCGACTATTTGCAGCTGATGACTGGCAACACCGACGGCAAGGGCATGGGCAACCGCGAACAGGAAATTGCTAGCATCTCGCGGGCACTCAAAGGCATTGCCAAAGAACTGAACGTGCCCGTGCTGGCCCTGTCGCAGCTCTCGCGTTCTGTGGAAACCCGTGGTGGCGACAAGAAACCTCAGCTAAGTGACCTTCGCGAATCGGGTTCGATCGAGCAGGACGCCGACATGGTAGTGTTCTTGTACCGCCCCGAGTACTACAAGATCACCGAAGATGAAATGGGCAACCCCACGCAGGGTACCGGCGAGGTTATTATTGCCAAGCACCGAAACGGCTCCCTGGAAACGGTGCAGCTCAAATTCATTGGTAAGTTCACCAAGTTTGCCGACCTCGACGGTGCCGGTGGCTTTGGCGACGCGGGCAGCTTCAATACTGGAGCCTTCCCAAGCAGCACGTTCGATGATGATGCCTCGGCCTTCGCGCCAAACACCATCCGGTTGGGCTCACGCATCAACAACGACGGTCCGCCGCCTGCGCAGCCTTTCCCCCGCAGCAACTTCGACGATGGGCCGCCCCCATTCTAAAGTCAAAAGAAAAGCGCCAGCCGTTTCCGACTGGCGCTTTTCTTTTGACCTGATGAGTTGGTCTAGTTTAGATACCGTTATCGTAATCAGAGTCGGCATTGCTGGAGTAGGAGCCTGAGCTGCCTTGCGAACCTGCGCCCCGGTACGTGGAGGATTGGCTGGAAGCGCTAGAGCCGTAGTTGGAATCGGTGGAGTAGCTGCCACCCGAGCGGGACACGTTTTCGCGGTCGAAGCTGCTAGCGTCAGCGCTGGGGCCCATGTCCATGCGGCGGCTGTTATCAGGCTGCGAACCGGCCGAGTAGTATTGCCCGCTGCTGGAGTAGCCGGTGCCGGAGTAGTAGTTTTGCTCGGGGCGCTGGTACGAGCGGTTCGTGCTAGGCGATGATTTGTAGCGGCCTGTCTCTTTTTTAGACGACTTGCCCGAGCGCATAGCCAAATACCCGATGCCAACCAGTGCGGCAGCGCCTGCTACTTTCTGTGTCGTGCTCATCTTGTTTACTTGGCCTCCTACCTGTTCCCAAGTCTTACCTACTTGTGCCCAAGAGTTAGTGAAAAAGTCACGTACCCCCTGAGGAAGCTGATCGACTACCTTCTGGGGGTTGGCATATTCCGTCCAATCTTTGGCGTCAGCAGATCGTTGGCCCGTGCCGTTGGAGGTTTTAGAGGAAGCAGAACCGCTGGTTGCGGCGCTGGTAGAAGCGGTTGGTTGGTCGTTCTGGTTTTGGTTGTCGGCTGTCGAGTTGGCAGATTGAGTAGGTTCCATAGAGTTGCTTACGATTAAGGGTACACGATAGTAGCGGTCTACTTGACTGCTAGAGACTATCCGCAAGGAAGGGCTGGTAGGTTGCGGTAGAGTCTACAGTTTTTGAATTTGAACATGATTTTATTGGTGATAATCAAGCTATAAGGCTTGAACCGCTGGCTTGACGCCCTTTTTTGTAAGATTACAGGCATGAAAAACTTATTGCGCCCTGACTTAGCCTTTCGTCTTAACGGCCGCTTGTGGGTGGAAACCAACGACGACCGATTTATGGGCATCGGCCGGTTGGAGTTGCTGACGCAGATTCAGGCGTTGGGCTCTATCTCGAAAGCAGCGCAGGCCATGGGCATGTCGTACAAGCGGGCCTGGGACTTGATTAGCTCTCTGAATGCACAGGCAGTTAGTCCGTTGGTGCTCACCCAAGCCGGCGGCAAGCGTGGGGGCGGCGCCGAAGTAACCGCAGAAGGCCGCCAGCTGATTGAGGAGTTTCAGGCGCTGCAAGAGCGGTTCCAGGAGTTCATGCAGGCCGAGCAAGCACGGCTGCTGTAGAAGTCAGCACTGAGTTAGTTTACAGGAGCAAATGAAAGGGCTCAGTCTTGCTTATGGCAGTTCAAAAGCGCAGTTCTATCTGGTACCAAATAGTGACTAACAATTTGCAGTGATATGCGTTATGTTTGAAAGAATATAACGACCTGCATGGGAAACTTTACTTGCTTAATAGCTGGGCTACCGCTAGCACTACTTTCAGGGTTCTTAACGCCGAAGTCAGCAGTAGCGCAACAGACTGCTGCGGCTACAACGCTGGCGGATACCACGCGCCAGAACGTGTCGCTAGGGGAGGTAGTCGTGGCAGCTTCGAAGGTGGAGGAAAGCTTCTTGCAGTCGCCGGTAACTGTGGAAAAGCTGAATGCGCGGGCCTTGCGCCTCACGCCGGCGCCCTCGTTTTTCGATGCTATTGAGCATCTGAAGGGTGTGCAAGTGATTACGCCGAGCTTGAGCTTTAAGGTGATTAATGCCCGCGGCTTCACCAATACCACTAACGTACGGTTTGCGCAGCTCGTGGATGGCATCGACAACCAAGCACCGCATATCGGCGGGCCGATTGGCAATGTGCTAGGACCAAGTGATTTGGATGTGCAGGCAGTGGAGATTGTGCCGGGTACAGCGGCGGCCCTCTACGGGCTGAATGCCATCAATGGGCTAGCCAATTTCAACACCAAGAATCCGTTTCGGAGTGAGGGGCTGAGTTTGCAGCAAAAGACGGGCGTCAACCACATCAACGACTCCAATAGCGGCGCGAAGCTGTTTTCTGAAACGAGTGTCCGCTACGCCAAAGTGCTGACGCCCAAGCTGGCTTTTAAAGTGAATGGCACTTATCTGCGGGGCTACGACTGGATAGCCAACGACCAAACCGAGCTCAACCCCAACGGCAACTCTACTACCAATCTGTTCGGTGCTGAAAACCCCGCTCAGGACCCGGTAAACAGCTACGGCAACGAATCCTCGAACCGCAGCACGCTGACCTTGGGCGGCAAAAGCTATTCGGTGGCCCGTACCGGCTACAACGAAAAGGATGTGGTGGACTACCACCTGCAAACCATCAAGTACGACGCTGCGCTGCACTACAAACCTAGCGCCTCTACCGAACTGGCGTACACCTACCGGGGCACCGTGCTCGACAACGTGTATCAACGCTCCAACCGCTTTCGGCTAGAGAATTACCACCTACAACAGCACGCCTTGCAGCTAACCACTCCGGTGGTACAAGCGCGTGCCTACATTACCACCGAAAATACCGGCAAGAGCTATAACCTGCGCTCGGCGGCCGAAAACCTGGACCGCAGCTACAAGCCAGATGCCGTCTGGAATCAAGATTACACCACTGCCTGGAATGCGGCCACCGCGGCCGGACAAACCGTAGCACAGGCCCACACTGGCGCCCGCACTGCCGCCGACGCGGGCCGCCTCCAACCCGGTACGCCCAAATTCAAGCAGCAGTTAAGTGCGTTAGCGGACATCAACAATTGGGACCAGGGTGCCGCCCTGCGGGTGCAGGCTGATTTGGTGCACGCCGAAGGCCAAGTGAACCTAGCCGAAGCCTTGCGCCGAAGTGGCAATCAGTGGCCCACCGTCCTCGACCTACTGGTAGGCGCCGACCACCGCACCTACATTATCAAGCCCGACGGCAACTATTTCATCAACCCCGAAGCTAACAAAGACCCCCTCAACGACAACCTGACCTACAGCAAAACCGGCGGTTTCGTGCAGGCCGGCGCCCGGTTTCTGGACGAGCGAATCCGGCTCACGGCCACGCTCCGGGCCGATAAGAACGACTACTTCAGCACCCGTTTCAATCCGCGCTTTACGGCCGTGTACTCGCCCACCCGGCAGCACAACTTCCGGGTGAGTTACCAGAGCGGCTACCGGTTTCCGAGCTTGTTTGAGGGATTTTCCAACGTGAACAGCGGACAAGTGAAGCGCATTGGCGGCCTGCGGGTGATGTCGGATGGGGTATTCGAGAACAGCTACCTGCGTAGTTCTATCGATGCCTTCAACACGGCCGTAACGGCCGCCGTCAACGCCAATACCAGCGCAGCTAGTGCCGCCGAGAAACGCCGCCTAGCTATCGAGCAAAACCAGAATCGTTTGGTCAGGACACCCTATACCTATCTGAAGCCCGAGTACATCAAGTCGTTGGAGCTAGGCTACAAGGCAGCGCTGTTGCCGGGTGGTCGGCTGTTGCTCGACGTGGATTTCTACTACAACTCCTACCGCGACTTTATTGCGCAGGTGGAAGCCTACGTGCCCAAAACCAACAACCCCGACTCGGCCGCCATCTACCTCAGCAACCGCGCCACCCAAAACCGCTACCGCCTCTGGACCAACGCTCAAAGTCAAGTCTACAACTACGGCGGTTCCCTCGGGCTACGCTACGAGCTTGCCGGCAACTACTTGGCCGGCGGCAGCGTCACCTACACCCGCCTCGACCGCACCGAGTCCGGCGACGGGTTGGAAGACGGCTTCAACACGCCCCGTTGGGCCTACAACCTAAGTGTGGGCAATGAAAACGCCTATAAGAACTTCGGGTTCGGGGTCAACTACCGCTGGCAGGCCCGGTACTACTCGCAAACCTTCCTGGTAAACGGCTACGTGCCCGCCTACCACACCCTCGACGCCCAAGTGAGCTACACCGTGGCCGCTCCCAACTTGCGCTTCAAGCTAGGTGCCAGCAACTTACTCAACGAGTACTACGTGTCGTACCTCGGTGGCCCGAGTGTAGGAGGGCTGTACTACCTAGCCGTGACGTATGGCCTGTAAAGCCAAACCCGGACGGTAGCACTGCAACTTCAGCACGCGAGATGCTTCGGCTCCGCTCAGCAGAACGTGCTGGCGTGGGTAACGTCAGACACAGGATAAAACAAATAAAGCCGAGCGGGCAGGCCCACTCGGCTTCACTGAATAACTAGATAGTAGCTGGCCTACTTTACTACTAGCATGCGGGCGTTGATAATGCCTTCCTGGAGATACACACGAATGATGTACACGCCAGCCGCAAGCTTCGAGGTGGCAAGCTCTAGCTGATTAGCGCCGGCCACGGTTGACTGCGTTTCTTGCAAGGCCACCTGACCCTGACTATTCAACACTTCTACACGCGCTGCTTGCTTTGCCGCGGCTGTGAAGGACAACGTGGCTTTTTCAGAAACTGGATTGGGGTAAAGGCTCCATTGACTGGCCGCTACTCGGGTGCTTGCTTTGGTTTTCAGCGCTGTAGGAGTACTAGTCCGGGCTGCTGCTGACGTGCTTTCGATGAGCAGAGCCGCTAGCTTTGCGTTTTCGAGGTCGGTGCGAAATTGCAGGTTAAGCTCCCCATCGGTTACGGTCACGGTCCGGACGATGTCGAGGGCGGTGAGGCTGCCGACTTGCGCAACCATATCTAGGTCATTTACTACTACCTGGTTTTCGGCTAGTATATCAAACTGGCGCTGCTGAGGGGCTTGCCAGAATATCTCGGCGAGCTTGAACGTAACGCGGTAGGTGCCATTGGACAGGGGCACATTGTAACTAAAATTGCCGTACCGCTCCGTTTGATACAGCAAGTCATCGGAGGTGTTGGCAATCGGACTGGTGGTACTAAACGTGCTGCCGCCGCTGAAGTATTGGTCGTTCTGGTAGGTAATATTAGTAGCGTCGGTGTAGGCGCTGCCGCCCGCGTTTAGCGCCAGCACCACGCCGCTCTGACCCATAACGGTAAGTGTAATTTTGGCACCCGCTACTGCATAGCCCGGCGCGGTGGCGGCTATGGTGGCCGTGTAGGTACCCGGCGCCAGACCGGCCGCATTGACTTGCAGCGCCACTTCCTGCCCTAACGGACCGGCGGTGCCAGTGCTGGCGGACAGGCTGAGCCAAGCGGGAGCATTGGGGAGCGTGAGGGTGTAGGAAGCCGTGCCAGATAAAGTCCACAACAGGTTTTTGAGTGTTGTGCTGCCCCCCGGCACGAGCGAGGCAGCGAGTTGTGGGTTAGAAAAGCGTAGTACGTTGCTGGGCGTCCGGGTGATGGTGCTGACTTGGGTGGTCTTCTCGGGCACGGCAAAATTGTCGCGGGCGCCTTGAGCTACCACTAGCTTGTTGCCTATGGCTTGCGCAAAAGGGGCTACCAAAGTGGCGGGCAGGCTGCAATACTGGCGCCAGCTATTGGTATCAGGCGTGTAGCTCAGAATGTCGGCGTAGTCGGTGGAGTTGTTGCTGCCGCCCACAATCAGGATCTGGCCGTCGAGGGTGAAGGTGCCGGGCTCGAAGTGAGACCGGGGACCCGGCAGGTCAGGTAGCCGCGTCCAGGTGTTAGTAGCGGGGTCGTAGACGTGCACCAAGGAGTTGATGTCGCGGCCTTGGTCGTGGCCATACTGGCCGCCAATGGCGTACACTTTGCCACCCAAAGAGGCGCCGGCCAAGTGGTTGCGGGGGTTGGGCAGCGGCGCAGCCGACTGCCAACCAGCGGCCAGATTATCCACGTCCAACACATAATGGTCACCGGCATCGGTGTGGCGGTCGGGCAGTACACCCCCAAACGCATGAATTTTGCGGCCAACCAACGCCGCCGCATTAGAGCCGCGCGGAGCCGGCAGGGAAGGGCCGAAATTCCAGGTGTTGGTTCGAGTATCGTAGACCTGTACGGCAGCCGTCACGGGGCCGGGGTGCACTTCGCCCTGAAAACCACCAATCAGCCAGACCTGTTCGTCGACCACCGCAACGCCCATGTGGGTAACGGGGTAGGGCGCCGGGGCTAAGTTGGTCCACTGGTTGGTATTCACATCATAGCGTTGCGTGAGGTTGGTGCCCTGTAGGTTGCCGTAGTAGCCCCCAAACGTGTAGAGCTGGCCATTCACCACGGCGCTTTGGCCCTCCTTGCGCTCCAAGGCGGAGGGAGCGGCCGCCACCCACTGGCAGCCCGTGGAAGAAGTGTCGGCAGTACGTAGTACTTCGATGGCTGCCACGCTAGGCTGGTCCGTAACGGCCGCAAAATCTAGGGTTAGCGTGTTATCCGTTACGGTGCTCTGATACTCTTTGACAACGGCCGTCATCGAGCCGGCTTCAGCTACGATGTCGTAGTTGACGAGGACGGGACGGCCTTCTAAGTTCACATTGAACACGCGCCGGCCAGCTCCGCCCGGTCCGCCCCCGGTTGCCCCAAAGTAGATTTCGGCGAAGTGCAGGCGCACCGTGTACGTGCCCGCCGACACCGGAATGTTGTAGCTAAAAGGCACTAAGTTGGCCGAGGCGCTGTGCTCGGTGCGGTATAGCTCGTCGTCGTTGGTTTGCAGCACATCGGCAATGGATGAGTTGCTAAACGACTTGCCACCATTGAAATAGGCATCGGCCTCGAAAAACTTGCCACTGCTTTGCACGGCCCCGCCGCCGCAATTGATGCGGATAGTGTCACCACTCGCGGCTAGCCGGGCAGATGTCTGCTGAACGGGTAGGGTGGGGGACTCTAAAAGAGGTTTTGCCACCAGACTAGGTCCGACGAACAGGCAAGCCCCCCAAAGCAATGTTGCTACCGTGCGAGGTAGTTGCGCAAGTATATTTTCTTTCATAGCAAGAAGGTGGAAGATGACTAGGTTGATTGATGGAAGCGTCCAGGAGTTCGTTTGGGCCTAATGCATCATTAAGGAAATACCAGGCAGCTAGAATATGCAGCCGGTTTTCCGCTAGCGCCCGCACCGTTCAATGGCAAATATGGAATATGCAGGATGACTGATACTATATACCTCATCCGTCGAGTTATGTTCGCCTGCACTGGCTTTATTCTTATCGCCGTACGGATTAATAAAGCATTAACCACCTGTGCTTTGAACAAGGGTGAAGGCTTGCAGTAGATGGCAGTTAGCTCGTGGTTTTCGCTAAAGGAAAAGCCAAAAGCGAGTACTATGAACACAAGCGGCCTGGCTTCGCAATGGCACTGAAACCTGAAAGTTCATCGGTACCCTGTTGTTGCTAACTCGGGTTTAAGCTTGAAATGCGTAACAACCCGTGAGTTGCCGACAGGAAGTTTGCAACCGAACAAAGCAAATACCAGCGAAATAGTAACGCTAGGCGAAGTGGGGGCGTATGGATACGGAACAGGTCAGAGCTAACTGCTACACGGCTTCTACCTCACTCCACCACTGCACGCAGACTATGAAACCAACTCCGACCATCCCGTCCGCCGGCTTCGGCGCGCTGCCTGAGCCACCGGCTACTGGGAATGTTACCCTAATTATCAACGGCGTGCGCCGCGAAATGCAGTTGGCCCCCTGGACTTCGCTACTCGATGCCCTCCGCGAGTACGCCGACCTGACCGGTACCAAAAAAGGCTGCGACCATGGGCAGTGCGGTTCCTGTACGGTGCTCGTGAACGGCAAGCGCATCAACAGCTGCCTCACACTGGCCGTAATGCAGGACGGCAACGAAGTAACCACCATCGAAGGGCTGGGCCAGGAAGGCAACCTGCACCCGTTGCAGCAAGCCTTTATCGACCACGATGCCTTCCAGTGCGGCTACTGCACGCCCGGCCAGATTTGCTCGGCCCAAGGGCTTATCAATGAAGGCCGCGCCCACACCGAAGACGAAATCCGGGAGTTGATGAGTGGCAACCTCTGCCGCTGCGGCGCCTACGTAGGCATCTTGGCCGCGGTGAAGGAAGTGGTAGACAAGCAGAAGGTGAAGTTGTGAAAGGCGAAGTTGTGAAGGTGCCATACGGCTGCTTCGCATAACACTGCTTCACAAACTCACAATTTCTCAACTTCACCCCCTCGACCCCATGAACAGCTTCACCTATACCAGCGCGACGGCCGTGGACACGGCCGTGCGCGACAAGTCCACCAACTCGAAATCGGCGTTTGTGGCGGGCGGCACCAACCTCTTGGATTTGATGAAGGAAAACGTGGAAAAGCCCACGCACCTCATCGGCCTCAACAAGCTGCCGCTCACGGCCATCGAAGACAACCCGGAAGGCGGCCTGCGGCTCGGCGCCCTTGCCACCAACGCCGATACCGCTTGGCACCCCGAAGTGGAAAAGCGGTATCCGTTGCTAAGCCAGACGATATTGGCCGGTGCCACGGCCCAACTACGCAACATGGCCACCAACGGCGGCAACTTGCTCCAGCGCACCCGCTGCTACTATTTCTACGACACCTCCACGCCCTGCAACAAGCGGGAGCCTGGCTCCGGTTGCTCGGCCTTGCAAGGCTACAACCGCATCCACGCAATTTTGGGCACCAGTCCGCAGTGCATTGCCACGCACCCCTCGGATATGGCTGTGGCCCTGGCCGCCCTCGAAGCCACCGTGCGCGTGAGTGGCCCGCACGGCGAGCGGACCATTGCCTTCGATGACTTCCATCGCCTGCCCGGCGACCAACCAGAGCGCGACAACACACTCGAAACCGGCGAGCTGATTACGGCGCTGGATATGCCGGCCAAAGGCTTCGAGAAGAACTTCACCTATCTCAAGCTGCGCGACCGGACCAGCTACGCCTTCGCCGTAGTATCGGTGGCGGTCGGGTTGGAGCTGGAAGGTAACACCATCAAGGAGGCCCGCATTGCTTTGGGCGGCGTGGCGCACAAGCCGTGGCGCGACATGGCAGTAGAGGAAACCCTCCGCGGTCAGTCGGCTACCGAAGACAATTTCCGTCAAGCCGCCACGGCCATCATGCACAACGCCCAAGGCTACGGCTACAACAACTTCAAGATCGAGCTCGGCAAGCGCGCCATCGTGCGAGCCCTCAAGCAGGCCACCGAAATGGACCAGCCCCTCGATGCCAACGCTTATCTAAACTCGAATCCATGAGCCAGCTTATAACTACTCCGCCCACCGTCGAGGCGGGCACCACCGGAACCAGCTACATCGGCAAGCCCACCAACCGCGTCGATGGGCCGGCCAAGGTGACGGGCGCCGCCAAGTATTCGGCCGAATTCAAGGTGCCGGGTATGCTGTATGGCTACGTGGTCAACAGCACCATCACCAAGGGCCGCATTACCAAAATTCACTCCGAGCCCGTGTTGGCGCTGCCGGGCGTGGTGCAGATTTTCTCGCATGAGAACGTACCGTCGTTAGCCTGGTTCGACCGCAACTACAAAGACGATGTAGCACCCGGCGGCTCGCCGTTCCGGCCCCTGCACGACGAGAAAATCATGTTCAACATGCAGCCTGTGGCAGTGGTCATAGCCGAAACGTTCGAGCTGGCCCGCTACGGCGCGTCGCTGTTGCAGATCGACTACGAGGAAGAGAAATTTGAAACCAATATCGAGCTGAAGCGCGACGAAGGGTTCGAGCCGGGCCGAGGCAAAACCGGCTGGATGCCGCCACCGTCGCCTCGCGGCAACCCCAACGACGCGCTGAAAAACGCTACCCACCGCATCGAGGGCGAGTACATGCACGGCACGCAGCATCACAACCCCATGGAGATGTTCGGTACCACCGTGGAGTATCATCCCGATGGCAAAATCACGGCCTACGACAAAACGCAGGGCGTGTACAACGTGCAGCAGTACATCACCAAAATTTTTGGGCTCAGTAAAGACGAAGCCCGGGTGATTAACCTGTACATGGGCGGTGGGTTCGGCTCGGGCCTGCGGCCCCAATACACGGTGTTCTTGGCGGTGCTGGCCGCGCTGGAACTGAAACGCTCGGTGCGCGTGACGCTCACGCGCCAGCAGATGTTCTCGTTTGGCCACCGTCCCCACACGCTGCAATACGTGAAGATGGGCACCAACCCCGACGGCACGCTGGCCGCCCTGCAACACCACGCCCTCCACGAGACTTCGAAATTCGAGGACTACACCGAAAACGTGGTGAACTGGTCGGGCATGCTCTATCAGTGCGACAACGTGAAGTTGGGCTATCAGATAGCGAAGCTCGACGTGTTTACGCCCCAAGACATGCGCGCCCCCGGTGCCGCCACCGGCTCCTTCGCCCTCGAAGTAGCCATGGACGAAATGGCTTACGCCGCCGGACTCGACCCGCTTGACTTCCGCATCCGCAACTACGCCGAGCGCGACCAAAACCTGAAGCGGCCTTTCTCTAGCAAGAAACTGCGCGAGTGCTACCACCAAGGCGCCGCCCGATTCGGATGGGACAAACGCACCGCAGAGCCGCGCTCCATGCGCGAAGGCAACATGCTAATCGGTTGGGGCATGGCCGGAGGCGTATGGGATGCTTCCATGCAGAAAGTTAGCGCCAAAGCCACGCTCACCGCCGACGGTAAGCTAACCGTAGCCAGCGCCACAGGTGACATTGGCACCGGCACCTATACCATTATGACGCAAATAGCGGCCGAAACGCTTGGCTTGCCTCTGGAGGCCGTAACGTTCCAACTCGGGGACACGGATCTACCGGAGTCGCCGGTGGAAGGCGGTTCCTGGACGGCGGCCTCAGTGGGCACAGCCGTGCAGAAAGTTTGCCAGAATATCGGAGAAAAGCTGCTCAAGCTCGCTCAGAAGATGGAAGGCCACCCGCTCAAAGGCGCCGACATCGACGACGTAGAGTTTGCCAACGGCCAGATACGCCTGCGCGAAAAGCCAGAAGAAGCGGTTGTTATCCGCGACGTACTGCAAGCCAGTGGTGAAGAGAAGCTGGAGGCCACCAGTAACTCTGGACCCGATATGATCAAGCAGCTACCGTACTCGTTGCACTCCCACAACGCCGTGTTCGTGGAAGTGAAGGTAGACGAGGACTTGGGTACCGTGCACGTGACGCGGGTAGTGAATGCTGTAGCTGCCGGCCGTATTCTGAACACCAAAACCGCTCGCAGCCAGGTGCTTGGCTCGGTGGTGTGGGGCATTAGCATGGCCATGATGGAAGAAACCGTCATGGACCACCACTTCGGCCGCTACATGAACCACAACTACGCCGAGTACCACATTCCCGTCAACGCCGACATCCACGACATTGACGTGGTTTTCGTAGAAGAGGAAGACGACAAAGTGAATCCTCTCGGCGTGAAAGGTATCGGTGAAGTTGGCTTGCTCGGTGTAGCCGCCGCCATCACCAACGCCGTGTACCACGCCACCGGCAAGCGCATCCGCGAGTTGCCAATCTACATGGACAAGCTGCTGTAGCATAATCTTCGGCACGAACTATAATAAAAAACAAAGGCGTCAAAACATGTTTTGACGCCTTTGTTTTTTATTTCATTCCTAATTTTCTATAGCCCTCAAATATTTTGCTTGTTTCAAAAAAGTATGTTCTTTTTTCTCCGTCTTCAGTATCTACATCCATTTTATCGCATAAACCATCAGTAGTATCAGTGCTTTGTTGTAATAATTTAGCTCCAATCATTTGCAGTATAAAATATTCTTCGTCTAATTGAATTACTGGCCAAGCTGTCGAGCAAGTTTTTCCATCATCGTTTTTTATAATTGAATTAAGCAATCCAAAATGAATTTTGTAGTATTTTGATGCGTTAACTGAATCGCCAATTATTTTATAAGTTTGCCTTAGTACTTTGTGAGCAAATATATTTGTGTAATTAATAGTTAGCATTGCTTTGGCTGTTCTAATTACATTATTATATTCTTTATTTGTCATTTCAGATATTATTTGATTTCTTAGTTTATTATGGTCTTTAAATTTTTTTGATGCTAATATAAATTGTTCGCTTTCTATAAAGCTATATCTAAAATCTAAGTAATCAATAGAAGTTTGCCCAGCCTCAAGCTGTTTTACATAGGAACTATATTTATCATTAAACTTGGGAATAGATATTTTGTCCATGCTTTGACCGAGCAAAGGAAATATCCTTGCGATAAGCATAATAAGCAATAATGCTATTTTGGTCATACTTTGTGTTGGAAATAAGTGAGAAAGCCTGTATAATTATCTCCCTTGCTTGAGGTCTAATATCTTCGAGGTCTCATAAGCAAGCTCGAAGTACTGGTTGTTATTGAACTCGAACTCAGCAATTACCTCAAGCCCCAGTTTTTGGGTGTGTGCAGCATAAGACCGCGCATTTATTTTGTTGATAAAGGTCACCAACACAGGATACTTAGTTGACATCTGCTCCCTTGCGAAATCAAAAATAGCTTCTAGCAATCCGCTGCCTCTATGGGCTTTATCAACGCAAATAGGGCCATACTGATAGGAATTATAGGCATCCAGCTTATAGCCAGCATATTCCAGCGTGGGCAGGCGCTCAATCATATAGGAGAATATCGGCCACACTGACCAAAACTGCCAGGACGCCGACATAATGTATGCAATTACGGCCTCGTCTTGCACGGCAATGAAAAGACCTTGCTCTTCCTCGATCAGCTTCGTTAGTTGCTCTCTAGTGAATGATGTGGTTACGAAGCCGTCCTTTTTATCTTCCTCCAGAATCGTATCAAGCTGGTATTTCTTGTGAAGATTCAAGACGCCTTCAATATCATCTAATCTAGCTACTTTAAGCTCCATGGGTAGTAATTGAGAAGAGAATGTAATGATGTTAGTTTTAGGTAGTGCCATTTATCCTTTCGAGCACTTGCCGTGGTGTCTTGTTGTATCTATTGTGGTGGTCAAGGTTTGAGCCGTTCTGGATGAATAGATTCACTACTCTCTGGTCATCTTTTGAATTGAACAAGGCTGTCCAAATTGGGGTGTTGCCATGCACGTCTGGTAGTTCAAGACTTGCTCCTTTGGCAATCAGCAGTTCGGCGCATCCTAATTGCTTCTCCTGGCCAGCGAAGTGAAGTGCACAATAACCATTTCTATCTTGATGATTGACGTTAGCTCCATTATCTATTAGCCACCCAAGGATGTTGGTATTGCCGTAGAATGTTGCCCAAAGTAAAGCTGTTCGTAAGTAGCCGTCACAGGCATCAATGCCTACTTCGGACAGAACCTGCTTTACTTTTGGAGCGTTGCCTTCTCTGATGCTAAAAATCACATCATCGACACGAGGGTTTGATTTGTTGGGTCTACCTGCTCTTGCCATATATCTATCCTAAATGATGCACAGCTAGTAATTACTGACATAATTTGCTGCGTGCTGCAATATATACACGGTCATAATGCTTCACTTTATTTCTCCTATATCAACATCTGATTGCTTACGATGGGGTAGAAAATTGTAGCCGTTACGAATTAAGCTCACTCATCTACTTGATGACCTATCGTGACGAAAGGGTTACTGAAAACAAGAAAGCCCCGAACCCATTTAGTTTCGGAGCTTTCACTCTATCGAGATGCTCTGAAATCCTTTATCTATTTCTTCTCTACCAATTTAAACTCGACCCTCACCAAATCGGTATCGGAATTCGGGCGCATGATGGGCTGTGGATTTATGCCAACCCGTTCGGGGTCGAAAGGACCCAGCAGCGCAAGGTTTCTTTGAGCCTCAATGAGCTTTGCCCGGCTAAACTTAGCGCCAGGACGCAGGGGTATAGCTTCCATCAAAGACTGCGTAGACGTTTTGCCATTGCCCGTGAAGGTGATGATGTCAAGTTGCGCTGCCCGACCTTCGGAAATCTTAAATGTTAGATCCACACTACCATTGGGCTGGCGCTTGACAGCGGGAGTAATGGAAGAGAACAGATAGCCTTGGTCCATGTAAAGGGAAGCCACATCCTTGCCATCGGGTGAGAAGTTGAGGCGCTTCCCCAAGGCGAGCGAGTCGTAGGCGTCGCCGGGTTTCAGGCCGAGGGCTTGGTTGAGGCGCTCGGTAGAGACTACCGTGTTGCCTTCCCACGTAATGCGGCCGATAGGCGTAGTAGCAGCAGCGGCGGCGGATGAAGTCTCAGGGCAACGGTCGGACTCGGCGAGTCAACGCAAGACGTAGCCATCCACGCACCGGCTAAGAGGGGTGCAATCAGGAGGAAGCGCAGCTTTTGCAGGGGGCGGGAGGATGGCGTAGTAAGCATAGTAATGCGCTGAATTATATGTTTGGTGGAAAAGGCGTGAACTAGGGTAAGCGGGGACTGCTGCGCAGCCAGCTTAATCAGTAATTGACCGTAGCCGGAAATGCTGCCAGCCGTGCGGGCTACCGTGGCATCGGCCAGATACTCGTGTACCTCTTTTAGCTGCTGGCGCACATAATAAACCGCCGGGTTAAACCACAGCAGCACCGCTACACCTTCCAGCAGCAGAATATCTAGTGTATGACGTTGCTGCACATGCACCAATTCGTGTTGCAGAAGCTGCTGCTGTTCCGTGGAGTTAAGGCTAGCGTGCAGCGGCGATAAAAACACGCTCCGCCCGAATGAAAAGGCGGGCATGTTGGGGTTGGAAAGCTCAACCAGCCAATAAGCGCCTTTATTGGTGCGCGGATGCCGCCGCGCCAGCTGCCACAGCCACCACAGGTTCCGCCCCAAGTTTTGCAGCCGATACAGCACGCCGACCGCATACACCACCAACATTCCGCCTAGCACCAAAGCCCACACATCCAGCGACGAAGCCGACGAGGCAGCAGAAGCAGTACTTGCCGTGGGACGAGTCCAGTTTAGTTGCAAGAGTAGCGGCCCGCTCTCAGCCGCCGGGGCAGCAAACAAGTAGGCGAGGCCCGGAAACGACAGCAGCGGCAGCACCAAACTAGCCAGCACGCTTCCCAACAAATACCACCGATTCCAGCTGAAGTAGGTAAGGCCGGCTAGCAGCAGCCGGTACGCGAGAGCGAAAACAGCCAGGCAGAAAGACGCTTCCGCTAGGTACAGCAAGTAGTTACTGAGCATCGCCATCTTGTTTGGATGCCTGATCGGCTTGGAGTAACTTAAGCAGCAACAATTGAACTTGCTGTTGATCAAGCTTTTCCTCTTCCACCATAAACGATACTAAGTCGGAGGGCGAGTTGTCGAAGTACTGCGTAAGCAGGCGCTTGAAGCTGGCGGTCCGGTATTGGGCGCGGCTGATCAACGGAAAGTATTCGTAAGTCTTGCCGTACGCTTTAAACCCCACATACTCCTTACGCTCCAGAATGCGCACCACCGACGAGATGGTGTTGTAGGGCGGTTTCGGCTCGTCAGGCAGTTGCTCGATGATGTCCTTCACGAAAGCTTTCTTCAGCTTCCAAAGGATTTGCATGATGCGCTCCTCGGTTTTGGTTAGCTCTTCCATGTGATGAATGTACAACGTATATTTCAGTTTAACAACTTATTCATACGTTATAGACCTTATTCATCAGGTAAACAGTGTTGAATCTATTCAGGATATAAAGTAATATCCTGAATATCAGTATGTATACTTGGAGTTTACTTTTTATACTATGCAGTAGCCTTTTCGATAAAATAGCTGATTGAAAGAATTATGTAGGTACATTTGTTGTATGGTATATAGGCTCAGCATCAACAAGGTGTCTGAGGTTTAGCCATAGTAACCATTGCCTCCCGTCATGAACTCTCTGCAAGATCTCCACGCCACCGCCAGCAGTTTTCAGAAAACGGCGAAGATGCCAGTGCTCTTTGTAGGCCACGGCTCGCCGATGAATGCGCTGGCCGATAATCCGTTCACGCAAACGTTGCATCAGCTAGGCCGCGACATTCGCAACGTGCAGCCACCGCGCGCCGTGCTGGTAGTGTCGGCGCACTGGCTCACGCGCGGCACCTTTGTGGCCGTGAACGAGCGGCCCGAAACCATTCACGATTTCGGTGGCTTCCCGCAGGAGTTGTTTGCTATGCAGTATCCCGCACCCGGTGCGCCCGACGTAGCGCAGGAAGTGCTGGCCGCTCTGCCCGATGCGCACCCCACCGACGAGTGGGGCCTCGACCACGGTACCTGGACCGTACTGCATCACTTGTTTCCGGAGGCCGATATTCCGGTTTTCCAACTCAGCATCGACTACTACAAGCCGATGACCTTCCATGCCGAACTATCCAAGCAGCTTCAGTTTTTGCGGCGCCGCGGCGTGCTGATTGTGGGGAGCGGCAACATCGTGCACAACTTGCGCCAAAGCATGCCCAAGTTCATGAACGACGATGCCACGCCCTATGCGTGGGCGCAGGAGTTCGATGAGTGGGCGAAAGCGAAAATCAATCAGCGCGATTTGCTCGCGTTGGCGCATTACCAGCAAGCCGGGGCCAGCGGCTCCCTCTCGGTACCCACCCCCGACCACTACATTCCGATGCTCTACAGCTTGGCCCTAGCCGAGCCCGACGACCAGATTCGCCACGCGTACGAGGAGGTAAGCTTTGGCGGCATGAGCATGCGCACGTTTGTGGTGGCGTAGGAGGAGCCGGCTGAAATGGAAGCTAAATAGGTTTTCTAAGTCCTCTGTGCAGAATAGCAGTGTGCTAGTCCTAGAAATAGGTTGATGTTGGGCTATATGGTTGGTGATTATAAAGGAAGACCGTCATGCTGAGCGCAGTCGAAGCATCTCGCTAGTGTGGTAAGCCCATGCCATTGCAACGTCAGCACGCGAGATGCTTCGGCTGCGCTCAGCATGACGGGTACTTTGACAACGTCAGTACGCGGGGTGCTTTGCTTTATTAACCGAAGCCAGATAAGCACGGTGGTCAAAGAAAACAAAGACATGAAAGCAGTATGGAATTCTGACTATTCGGATAGTCTACAGCATACACTAGTGGTTTTGAACGGCTGGTATGTAGCTTAGGGCATCTCTCGCTGCTATATCATGCCAATGCGCATTTCGTACTTACCAAAAAGTGCCGCAATTCTAGCGCTTGGCGCTAGCTTACTGTTTGCTTCTGCCGCTCAGTCGCAACAAGCTGCCACCAAGCCAACCACTCACCAACTGAAACCCACGCCTACAACCGTAGCGTGGGGCTTTTATGATGCCGCTGCCAAGCCCGTGCTGCGCATCAAGTCGGGTGACAAAGTGGAAGTGCAAACACTTATCACCTCTAGCCCTACGCGGCTGGAGGGGGCGGGGCTGCCGCCAGACCAGGTAGAACAGTCGTTGCGCGACATTCACAAAGACGTAACCAACAAAGGACCCGGAGGCCACATTCTCACCGGCCCTATCTACGTGGAAGGCGCAGAGCCCGGCGACGTGCTGGAAATACGCATCAAGAAAGTGGAGTTGGCTATTCCGTATGCCTACAATGCCTTCGGCCCAACCAGCGGCTTTCTGCCCGAGGACTTCGGCTACGCCAAAATGCGCATTATCCCGCTCGACAAGAAACGGATGATGGCCCAGTTTGCTCCTGGCATTGAAATTCCGCTACGGCCGTTTTTCGGTAGCATGGGCGTAGCGCCGCCGCCCGCTTCGGGCCGCGTCAATAGCGCCCCGCCCGGCATCCACGCCGGCAACCTCGACAACAAAGAACTGGTAGCGGGCACCACGCTCTATATCCCGGTGCACGTACCCGGCGCCCTGTTTGAAGTAGGCGACGGACATGCCGGCCAAGGCAACGGCGAAGTGGACATCACCGCCCTGGAAACGTCCTTGACTGGCACGCTAGAATTCATTGTGCGCAAAGACATGCACCTGACCTGGCCCGCGCCGAAACGCCTACCGACTACATCACGATGGGTACCGACGAGGACCTGACCAAAGCCACCAAAGTGGCACTGCGCGAGATGATCGACTTTCTCATGAAAGAGAAAAACCTCAGCCACGACGATGCCTACATGCTCGCTAGCGTAGCCGCCGACATGGAAATTACGCAGCTAGTAGACGGTACGAAGGGCGTCCACAGCATGATTCCGAAGAAGATATTCACGGGTAAGTCGGCCGTGGGCATGGGTAAGAGCAAATAGAAATTGGAAGCCTTATTACGAAGCCTCTGCTACTAGGTGAGCAAGAATCCTACTGCCGTTGAGCCCACTAATTCAGGGTGTGAAAAGTACTTGGTTCCGCTCTTGATAGCGGCGGTAGCCTAGGTAAGGCAACCGTTCATGCAAAGCAGTCATCTAGATGCACAAGACTCTCTACCTTGTGCTCTTGATGCGAAACTTCTCCTTGCTTTTCCTTGGCCTAGCCACTGCCACCACAGCGGCCGCTCAGCAGCCCATTGCTACCAACAACGAATACCGCACCGCCGCCCGCAAAATCAACGACTTGGTGCATACCAAGTTGGATGTGCGCTTCGACTATGCCAAACGCTACCTCTACGGCAAGGAATGGGTAACGCTCAAGCCCCACGGCTACGCCACCGATTCGCTACGGCTCGATGCCAAGGGCATGGACATTAAGGCGGTGACGCTTCTGCAAGGCAACACGCCGCAGCCGCTGAAATACAACTACAATCAGCAGCAACTAGCCATCAAGTTGGGGCGGGTAGTGCCGGTAGGGGAGGCCTATACCATCTATATAGAGTACACCGCTAAGCCCGACGAACTGAAGGTAAAGGGCAGTGCGGCCATTGGCGCGGCCAAGGGGTTGTACTTCATCAACCCGACAGCACCGAGAAAGGCAAGCCCGTCCAGATTTGGACCCAAGGCGAATCTGAATCTAACTCGGCCTGGTTTCCGACCATCGATAAGCCCAATCAGAAATCGACCTCGGAAGTCAGCATGACAGTGCCCGCCAAATACGTGACGCTCAGCAACGGCAAGCTGGTGGGGCAGGTGCCAGCCGGGGCGGGGCTGCGGACCGATACCTGGAAAATGGAGGAGCCACACGCGCCTTACCTGTTCATGATGGCCGTCGGCGACTTCCGCATCACCAAGGATACGTGGCGCGGCAAGGAAGTGAGCTATTACCTGGAACCGCAGTACGCAGCACAGGCCAAGCAAATCTTCGGCAAAACGCCCCGGATGATGGAGTATTTCTCGCAGCTGCTCGGGGTGGATTATCCGTGGAACAAGTACGCCCAAGTAGTAGTGCGCGAGTACGTGGCCGGCGCCATGGAAAACACCTCGGCTTCTTTGTTCGGGGACCAGGCGCAGGGCACCGCCCGCGAACTGCTGGATTGGGAGTACGCCGGGGTGGAGCGCGAAGTGGCCCACGAACTGTTTCACCACTGGTTTGGCGACTACGTGACAGCCGAAAGCTGGAGCAACCTGACCATGAACGAGTCGTTTGCCAACTTCAGCGAAGTGCTCTGGGCCGAGCACGAGTACGGTTCCGACGCGGCCGAGGCCCAAGGCGACCTAAGCTTGCGCGCCTACTTCCGTGACCCTAGCAACTACACCAAGCCCCTGGCGCGCTACCAGTATGCCGACAAGGAGGATATGTTTGATGCCATATCCTACCAGAAAGGCGGCAACATCCTGAACATGCTGCGTCACCATCTAGGCCAGGAAGTGTTTTTTCGAGGTCTGCAACGGTATTTAAAGCAAAACGCCTTCGGTACGGGCGAACCGCACCAGCTGCGGCTGGCACTAGAAGAAGTATCGGGCCGGGATTTGAATTGGTTTTTCGACCAGTGGTACTACCGCGCCGGCCACCCTATTGTCACCATCGATTATCAGTGGGATGCTGTCCGCAAGCAACAGGCCGTAATTGTGCGCCAAACGCAGGCCGGTACGCCGTTTGTGCTACCGCTCAGCGTGGACATTTACACCGGTGGCCGTGCGCAACGCTACCCGGCTACGCTTCGCCACGCCGTGGACACGCTTTACTTTCCCGCCGCTACCAAGCCGGACTTAGTGAACGTGGACGCCGAGAAAGTCCTGGTCTGGCAGAAGAAAGACAACAAGCCGCTGGCCGACTATGCCTACCAATACCGCCACGCCCCGCGCTACCTCGACCGGCGCGAAGTCCTAAGCGCTGCCAAAGCCCAACTTCCCGACCCGGCAGCGCAGAAACTCTTGGTAGCTGGCCTTACCGACAAATCTCCTGCTCTGCGCGGCATGGCCATTGAGCTGCTCGACCTCAAGAATGCCGCTTTGCGCAAAGCCGCTACTCCCATTCTAGCCAAGCTCGCCGCCACCGACTCGTCCGTGAAAACGCAGGCTGTGGCTCTCACGGCGCTAGGTACTTTGCAAGATAAACGCTACCTCAAGCTGTTCACGAAGGCGCTGGAAAGCAAATCGTACCAAGTGCAGGGCGCCGCGTTGCGCGGGTTATTGGCGCTCGATGCCAAACAGGCCTTGACTCGCGCTACGGCTTTCGAGGCCGACAACAACGGGGCCTTAACCGTAGCAATAGTCCAGGTGTACGGCAAAGCGGGTGGCCCAGCGCAATGGCCCCTGGTACTATCTAAATTCGATGTGGGTAGTCCGCAAAGCCGTTTCGATATGCTGCCCGGCCTGGGCGAGTTGGTGGGTCGCCTCGACGACCCAACTGCACTTTCCCAAGGCATTTCGCGCATCAAAGACATGGCCGTGCGCTACAAGCAATATGGTATTCATGTTCCTTTGATAGAATTGCTGCGCCAAATCCAGCAGCGCCATTCCTCCCGGCCGACGGCCGCTCAGGCCACTGAACTAGTGAAACAGGCCGTAATAGAAATCGAGGCCGCCACATAATTAAGTAAGAGTTTATTTCAAGCCTGTGAGGAGCAGCGTATTGATTTTATAAGGCTAATGCCAACGCTAAAGCGCAATTAACTTGTTGCAGACGAGTTGCTTTTGCGCCTCATTCGACTCTCTAAACCCAAGCTCGACCGAACGCCTAACGCTGACTATCGTACCTTCGGGCTCAGGGTTACTTCTTATGACGCAGGAACAGGTACGTCTGGCGGACGATAATACGCAGAATACATTTTGGAAAAAGTTTGGACCTTACCTCACCGAACGACAGTGGGGAACGGTACGCGAAGACTATAGCGCCGAGGGCAATGCCTGGGGTTTCATCAGCCACGACATGGCCCGCAGCTACGCCTATCGGTGGGGCGAAGAAGGCATAGCCGGCATCTCCGACGACCAGCAGCTACTTTGCTTTTCGGTGGGCGTTTGGAACGGACGGGACCACATCATCAAGGAGCGGCTGTTCGGCCTGAACAACTACCAGGGCAACCACGGCGAGGACGTGAAGGAGCACTACTACTACTTGGATAGTACGCCCACGCACTCCTACATGAAGATGCTCTACAAGTATCCACAACGGGAGTTTCCGTACGAGGAGTTGCTAGTAGAAAATGCCCGCCGGACCCGCGAGGAACCCGAGTTCGAGTTGCTGGATACCGGTGTGTTCGACGATGGACGCTACTTCGACGTGTTTGTGGAATACGCCAAAGCTGGCCCCGACGATATTCTGATTCAGATTACGGTGCACAACCGCGGCCTCGAAACGGCGCGCCTGCAGGTGTTACCGCAACTATGGTTTCGCAACACCTGGAGCTGGGGCTACGACGACTACCAGCCGCAAATGCGCCAAACGCAGCCCGGCACCGTGCAGATAGAGCACGAGGGCTTGGGCAATAACTACCAACTCTACTGTGAGCAGGACCCGAGCTGCTTTTCTGCGAAAACACCACCAACGGCGCCAAGCTCTACGGCTTGCCTGCCGAAGGCAGGCATTTCAAAGACGGCATCAACGACTACGTGGTGGAGGGCAAAGCCGAGGCTCTCAATGCCGACCAGCAGGGCACCAAAGTGGCCGCTCAGTACAAGCTACGCGTGGCGCCGGGAAGTACGCGGGTAGTACGGCTGCGGCTCAGCGCTTCTGCGCACAGCGCCCCGTTTGCTGATTTCAATGAAATCTTCATAACCCGCCGTCAAGAAGCCGACGAGTTCTACCACTGCATTCAAGAGAACGTACAGGACCCCGACGCCCGCAATGTGCAGCGTCAGGCGTTTGCGGGCATGCTCTGGAGCAAGCAGTATTACTACTACGACGTCACCCAATGGCTCGAAGGTGACCCGGCCATGCTCATGCCCCCGCCCGAACGGCGCAAAGGCCGCAACCGGCACTGGCAGCACCTGCACAACGCCGACATCATCTCGATGCCCGACAAGTGGGAGTACCCCTGGTACGCTGCCTGGGATTTGGCTTTCCACTGCATTCCGCTGGCCACGGTGGATACCGAGTTTGCCAAAACGCAGCTGCGCTTACTAACGCGCGACTCTTACATGCACCCGAGCGGCCAGCTACCGGCCTACGAGTGGAACCTGAGTGACGTAAACCCGCCGGTGCATGCTTGGGCCACCTGGCGCGTTTTCCAGATGGACAAAAAATACAGAGGCGACAAGGGCGACACCTACTTCCTGGAGTCGGTATTTCATAAGTTGGCGTTGAACTTTACCTGGTGGGTAAACCGCAAAGACCAAAGCAACCGCAACATTTTCGAAGGCGGTTTCCTGGGGCTTGATAACATTGGGGTGTTTGATAGAAGCGCACCGCTGCCCACCGGCGGCCACATCGAGCAGTCGGATGGTACGAGCTGGATGGCTATGTTTGCCTTGAACATGATGCGCATGGCGCTGGAACTGGCCAAAACCAACCCGGTGTACCAAGAAATAGCCGGCAAGTTCTTCGAGCACTTTCTCTATATCGCCGATGCCATGACCCGCGGCGGCGACGGAGTTTTCAACCTCTGGGACGAGGAAGACGAGTTCTACTACGACGTATTGCACACCCCGACGAAGAGCGCACCAAGCTCAAAGTCCGCTCGATTGTGGGATTGATTCCGCTGTTTGCGGTGGAAGTGATAGATCAGGAGTTGTTGGATTCCATGCCCGAATTTACGGCTCGAGCCACTTGGTTGCTCGTCAACCGCCCGCACTTGGCTAAACTGGTAGCCCGGTGGGAAGAGCCAGGCCGCAATACCCGCCACTTGGTCGGGCTGCTGCGCCGTCAGCGTCTTACGAAGTTGCTAACCCGCATGCTCGACGAGGCCGAGTTCTTGTCGGAATACGGCATCCGGGCGATGTCGCGCTACCACTTAGAGCATCCGTACGTGTTCAGCACCGAAGAAGCCGATTTCTCGGTTTCGTACGTGCCCGGCGAAGCTGAATCCAGCATGTTTGGGGGTAATAGCAACTGGCGCGGACCCATCTGGTTCCCCATCAACTACCTCATCATCGAGTCGTTGCAGCGGTTTCACTCCTATTACGGCGATGCGCTGCAAGTGGAGTACCCAACCGGTTCGGGCAATATGCTCAACCTCAATGACGTAGCCATAGCCCTGGCCGAGCGCCTCTCCAAGCTACTGCTCAAAGGCCCCGACGGTCGTCGCCCGGCCTTCGGCGACTCCGACCTGCTCCAAACCGACCCGCACTTCAAGGACTACTTGCTGTTCCACGAGTACTTCCACGGCGAAGACGGCCACGGCCTTGGTGCCAATCACCAGACCGGTTGGACGGGTCTGATTGTGAGGTTATTGCAAAAACGAGCCACTTCTACTGTTCCCGATACAAAACAAAAGGTTGACTCATCGGCTTCTGAGGCTCTACTCGCAACCCCCTTACAATCTCAATGAGCTACCCCAACGCCGTTGTTCTGCAAGCCTCTGACAACACCGAGTTCAACGCCTACACCGCTTTCCCGACTGCTGCGGGCCCGCACCCGGGCATTATCTTGTTACAGGAAGCCTTTGGTGTGAACGGCCACATTCGCAACGTAGCCGACCGCCTAGCCGCGGCCGGCTACGCAGTAATTGCCCCCGAACTGTTTCACCGCTCTGCCGCGCCGGGTCTGGAAATTTCTTACAACGACTTTCCTAGCGCCGCGCCGCATTTTCAAGCCATTACACCCGAGGGGCTGACGGCTGATTTGCAAGCCGCTTACGATTGGCTACAAGCCCAAGACAACGTAACCGACAAAGTCGGGAGCGTCGGGTTTTGCTTGGGCGGGCGGGTGTCGTTTCTGGCGAATGCTGTGCTGCCACTGTCGGCTGCGGTTTCGTACTACGGGGGCGGCACGCAGCATCTGAAAAACCGCACTGCTGATTTGCATGCGCCGCACCTCTTCTTTTGGGGCGGCCTCGATCAGCACATCAGCAAAGCGCACATCACGGAAGTTGTGGACGCCTTGGACGCTGCCGGCAAGCCTTACATCAATACCGTCATTTCCTACGCCGACCACGGTTTCCACTGCGACGAGCGCCCCAGCTACAACCCCGATGCCGCCGCCGAAGCCTGGGCCATGACGCTGGCCTTCTTCCAAGAAAAGCTGCGGTAGGCTCGCTCAGTAGCTGCCTCGTCAAGCACTTGGTATCAAAGCCATCCAATACTGTACAGCCATTTGAAGCTGTATGGGTATCGGGTGGCTTTTTTATCTATTGGGAGGCTATGTAGACCGTCATGCTGAGTGCAGCCGAAGCATCCCGCGTGCTGATGTGAGATTAGTACTCCTGCGTCAGCAAGCGAGATGCTTCGGCTGCACTCAGCATGATCGATATACTTTGGCAACGATTCGAGCGAGATGCTTCGGCTACGCTCAGCATGACAGTGTCTCTATAACCTCACCTCACTTGTGCAATGTCAGCACGCTAGATGCTTCAACTTTGATGGTCTGGTTGTGGTGACAACAGTGGTACGCGAGATGCTCCGGCTCTGCGCAGATGACAGGTAAATGGGTGAAAAGATCGGCAGTAAATTCATTGCGCGTCAAGGCTTTATTTCCTGCTTTTGCATAGGAGCAAGAATCTTGCGGTCAACGTAGAACGTGCCGAAAGGAATGATGCAGGCGAGCAACACTTTCCAGGTAGTGGTAGAAAAGCGCCAATGATACTCAACGCCCACACGCAGCGTATTCAGCACAAAAAGCAAGAACAGCAGGCCATGGACTGGCCCAGGGCTCGAACCAAGCTTGGGTTGGCAGAAAGGTATTTGAGCGGCACGGCCACTCCAATCAACAGGAGTAAGGAAATGCCTTCCAGCAGTCCTAGCAGACGGAGGCGGCCAATTGCGGATTTCAACATCAGAAACGAATTAATGGGGTAGGCGGAAGTACGGACGGCTGGCGAAAGGCGAGAAGGGCCAAGGTATAGCCAGCAGGATAAGCAGCAGCGCCGCCGTAAACCACAGCGCCATGGTGCGAAACTGCACTTCGCTAGTGGACTGACGCTTTGCTAGGGCCGAACCTATGGTGAGCACAATAATTGCCACCGTCATGGCGGCCACGTGTTGCACGCCAAAAAACAGCGTGCCAGGCTCGTGCACCGCATCCCGAAGATGAAAGTCGCGCAACAGCGGGCTGACGAAATACAGAGCGTAGCCGAGCATGAGCTGCACGTGGGCAATTGTGGCAACCGTATGCCGCGTGGTATTGTCGTGAGGGGTGAAGGGCTTGCGGCCGAACCAACCCTGATAGGCCCGGCTCATGCCGTACAAGAGGCCGCCTAACACCGCCCATCTGCCCAACGAGTGCAGAAACAGCAGAATAGAATACATACCCGTCAGAAAACAAGGCGGCCAGAACTGCCGATACCAAGAATACCAGCGTATTCAACCAGACCAAAAAATGAGTAGCAGGTTAGCGCACGGGAAGGCGGCAACGGGGGAAGCTGTACAACAGGCATTGAACTTTGCATGGGTGATGCTGCAAAGGTCGAGAGTAGCCTAAACCCGGGTAGTACAGATAAAGCCAGAATCAGGACTTTTCAATCATTCTGCGAAACACCAGCGGCGACACCCCGGCGTGTTTCTTGAACAGCCTACTGAAATAGGAAGGGTCAGTGACGCCAACTTCGCTGGCAATTTCGGCCACCGACAACGTGCTTTGGAAAAGTAGCGCCTTGGCTTCCAATACAATGGTTTCCTCTAGCCACTTCGTTGGCGACTTGCCCGTGATGCTGCGCACCGATTTGGTTAAATGGTTGGGGCTGATGTGGAGCAAATTGGCGTAGTCACTGATCGAATAATTCGACTTCAGCGAGGTAGCAACCAGTTGCTTGAAGCGGTTGGTGATAGTTAGCGCCGTGGATTGCGGTGGGGCAGGAGCGGCGGCGTAGGCCCGGTTCAACTCGTGGAGCAAAGCCAGTAAATAAGCCCGCAGAATATCTGGATACTGCAGCTCGTTAATATTGAATTCTGTGAGTAGACGCTGCAACAGGTTCTCGACGAACCCGGCCGTTTGGGAGTCGAGCGCGATATACGGACTCCCCAAAACTGCAGAAACTCAAACGGATTTGGGGCATCGGTGGGGGCAGTTTTGCCCAGGAGCATGTCGTCGTGGAAATGGAGCAGAAAGCCCGTGTTCTGGTCGCCGGGCTCAAAGGAATATACCTGCCCGGCCCGCACCACCAGCACCTGCTGCGGGTGAATGGTATACGTTTCGTTGCCGATGCTCATGCGCGCCGTGCCCGAAGTAAGGTAGAGGCAGCTATGCGCCGTGGCCCGCGAAGGCGGAATACCTTGCGTGAAGTGCACGTACATCTGCTCCACCGCCACCACGAAAAACCACTCCGACCCCACCCGCCGCAGATTGTCGAAAGCAGACGCATCGGGCATAAAGCGCGTCAGTAGGCTGCTGGTGTTGTAGGTGTTGATTGGACGGTGGGAAGGCAATGTGCTCATAACGCTGAAACAGCCGAATAAAACTACATAATGCTCCCCAAACGGGGCACTAACAAGGACGAGCTGCGCCACTGAATGCTTTATCTGCTGCCCATACTTCTACTAGTGGGTAACTAAGTTGCTGGATCTGACAGCAGCACGGTCGTAATGAAAGCCGGATTGTGAAAACGGCTGATGCCGTCCGCTATATTGCGCCCTAACGCCCGCGGAATGTTAGTAGCCACTGATTGGAGTGAGTTGGAAGTAGCGCAAGTGCAAGGCCGGTCGCGGCTGATTACCTGCCGCAACTTGCAACCGCTCAAAATTCTGAATCCGGCCGCCCCGGCTAGCTCCTGCCACGCGGTACTTTCCAGCTACGGCGGTGGCATGGTCGCCGGCGACACAATTCGGCTGCGCATCAAGGGTGGCCCTAACACGCAGCTTTTTCTTAGCTCACAGTCGAACACCAAAATCTTCAAGTCCATTGATGGGCAAGTAGCCGAGCAGCACATTGCCGGCGAACTGGCCGCGGGGGCCCTAGCCGTGGTGTTCCCGGATCCCGTAGTGCCGCAAGCCGGCAGCCGCTACCGTCAGCTTCAGCACTGGCACCTAGACCCCAATGCTCTCCTGTTGGTGGCCGACTGGCTGCACTCGGGCCGCATGGACATCGGCGAGAAATTCGAGTTTCACTCATTTTTCTCGGAGCTGAAAGTGCGCCGTCAAGGCCGCCTTGTGCTCCTCGACCGGTTTGCTTTCCATCCGCAAGAGCAGGTGGCTACGGCCCCCGCCAACTTCGGCGCCTATCAAACTGTGCTTTCCCTCTACCTCGTCGGCAGCCCCTACGACCCGCGGTTTGTTCGCCTCGCGCAGCAATTCCAGCAACTCAAGCTGTCCATCCCCGACACCCCGCAATTCGACCTGAGCGGGCACGATTGCCTTGTTTCGGTGACGCAGGCCAAGGAAGACGTGTACGTGCTCCGGGCCGCGGCCCACAGCCGGCAGGCTTTGCAGCCGCTGTGCGCGCAGGTGCTGCAAACGTTGGCCGGAGAAGATTTTTTCGGCTACAACCCGCTGGCGCGCAAATACTGAACTCCGTCAACCAGACGGGAGAAGTGCTAGCGGGGACGCCGGTCCTCGTTCACCGACGCGAAGGCACGGGCTTTGGCAGCGTGGATGTGCTCAATGATTTCGTCGAGGCCGAAACCGTCGAGGGCGCGAGCAAAGAGGAAGGGCCCTTCGCCGCGCATCCGGCGAGAGTCGCGCTCCATTACGCCCAAGTCGGCGCGAATAAGGTCTTTGAGGTCGATTTTGTTGATGACCAGCAAGTCGGACTGCGTGATGCCGGGGCCGCCTTTGCGCGGAATTTTGTCGCCGCCCGATACGTCGATAACGTAGATGGAATAATCGACTAGCTCGCGGCTGAAGTGGGCGGCCAGGTTGTCGCCGCCGCTTTCCACAAACAGCAGATCTAGGGTGGGGAAGCGCACCATCAGGTCTTCCAGCGCGTCCATGTTCACCGAAATATCTTCCCGAATAGCCGCGTGCGGGCAGCCTCCCGTTTCCACTCCTACGATGCGGTCGGCACTCAGGGCGCTATTCCGAATTAGAAATTCGGCGTCTTCGCGGGTGAAAATGTCGTTGGTCACTACACCTAGTTGGTACTCGCTGCGCAGCCGCTCGCACAGGGCTTTAAGCAATGCCGTTTTGCCGGTGCCTACCGGCCCTCCAATGCCCACGGTGAATGCGCGCTTGCGGAAATTGCGGTAGGAGGGAAGCCGCCGCGTTTGCCGCTCGTTGAAGTCGCCCGGCGACTCCATTGACTCGTGGGTGTGGCCGTGTAGCAGCAGGGCGAGTTTATCAGCAAAAGCCATATGACAGGTGAAGTTGTGAAGTTGCGAATAAAGGGAAGTGTTGCGTCTCTACAGCGTTTGGAAAGTCGAAGTGCTAGTTCTGAAACAGTTTAGAGTAAATATCCTCGTGTAAGGTTTGCGTGGTATCGAGTAAGAAGGCCGAGCGAGTTGCTTCTTGGTAAGATTGCCGAGCAAAGCGGGCAAGCAAATGCTCGAACACGGTGTAAAAATCATGTTGCAGCCGGTGACCTTCCAATGGGCCAAGGAAGCCCAAGCGGATGGCGGCACTAAGCTGGTCGCGCAATGCCATGTGCAGATACACTGCTTGCAAATCGGGTAGCGGAAAGTCAGCTTGTTTCAGCGCCAGCGTAAAACTGAGGGTAAAGTGTAGCGGTAGTTGCCGGGCAACAAACCAAGCACGTAGCTCTGGCAAACCGGCATCAGGGTAAAACGTGGTTAGCAGTTTCAGCCACGTTTTGCCCTGCGTCACGCTGGCCCGGTGCAGCGTGAGCACCAGCAATTGCGCATCGTACTCTTCGGCCAATTGGTGCAGTTCCTCACCTAACGCCGGTACGGTAAAGCAGGAGTACATAAATGGAAGCTCCAGGCTCGCCACCTGCTGCAAATACGCATACAAATGCTGGCGAAAATCAGTTGGCGTCTTAATCAACCCAAACGTGAAACTGCTCTCCAACCCATACGAGTAAGCAAACGAACCCGTCGGCAGAGCAGAGTCCACAAGGTGCAACAGCCGGACGAATTGAGACATGCAGTTTGATCGATGAGGGAAAGCTGACAACTAGAACTAAAGAGGAAAAGCTAGTTCCCCTCCTCGGATGAGGAGGGGCTAAGGGTGGTTGATTTTCACTTGTTTATCAAGGCGGTCATGCTGAGCGCAGTCGAAGCATCTCGCTAGTGTAGTAAACTCATTTAGTACCACAACGTCAGCACGCAAGATGCTTCGGCAAGCTCAGCATGACAGATATGCTTTGGCGACGTCAGCAATGACTAGTCAATCACCCCTGGCCCAAGCCGCTTGATGCGCGGAATTTATCTGAGGGGAACCAACTCTAGTTTAGCTCTAAAACAGGTTGTATAGCTGCGCTAAGGGCAACTTGGTGGCTGGCTCGCAGGTGAGATGCACGCCGTCCACGGTTACGCGATAGGTTTCGGGGTCGACTTCAATGTTGGGCAGATAGTTGTTGAGCGCCATATCTTTTTTGGTCACGCTGCGGCAGTTGCGCACGGCTACTACTTGCTTGCTGAGGCCGTACTTGGCCTGCACATGCGCCACAGAGGTCTGCGAAACAAACACCATCGATGTCGGCCCAATGGCTGAACCCAAAGAGCCAAACATCGGGCGCGAAAAAGCGGGCTGTGGCGTTGGGATAGAGGCGTTGGCGTCACCCATTTGGGACTGCACAATCACGCCGCCCTTGATAATCATCTCGGGGCGGGCACCGAAAAACTGTGGTTTCCACAGCACCAAGTCGGCCAGTTTGCCTAGCTCTACGGAGCCTACCTCATCGGCGAAACCGTGGGCGCGGGCAGGGTTAATGGTGTACTTGGCCACGTAGCGCTTCACCCGGAAATTGTGGTGACCGCGCCCGGCATCCTCAGGCAGGGAGCCACGCTGTTGGGCCATTTTGTGGGCCGTTTGCCAGGTGCGAGTCAGCACTTCGCCCACTCGGCCCATGGCCTGCGAGTCGGAAGAAATGATGCTGAGCGCACCCATATCGTGCAAAATATCTTCGGCGGCAATGGTTTCGCCCCGGATGCGACTTTCGGCAAAGGCCACGTCTTCGGGAATGTTCCGGTCGAGGTGGTGGCAGACCATCAGCATATCCAGGTGCTCGTCGATGGTGTTGACCGTGAACGGCCGGGTGGGGTTGGTGGACGAGGGAATAACGTTGGGCTCGCCGCATATCTTGATGATGTCGGGAGCGTGGCCGCCGCCCGCGCCTTCGGTGTGGTAGGCGTGGATGGTGCGGCCCTTGAAGGCGGCGGTGCTGGTTTCCACGAAGCCACTTTCGTTGAGCGTATCGGTGTGGATGCACACTTGCACGTCGTACAACTCGGCAATGGTGAGGCACTGGTCGATGGCGGCGGGAGTGGTGCCCCAATCTTCGTGCAGCTTAAAGCCCAGGGCACCGGCTTCCACCTGTTCAATTAGGCCCTCGGGGCGGGAAGTGTTGCCTTTGCCTAGGAAGCCGAAGTTTAGCGGGTACGCCTCGGTGGCACGCATCATCATTTCCAGGTAGAAAGCTCCCGGCGTGCAGGTGGTAGCGGTAGTGCCAGCCGCCGGTCCCGTGCCGCCGCCCACCATCGTCGTGATGCCCGAAGCCAGCGCCTCTGGTATTTGCTGCGGGCTGATGAAGTGAATGTGACAGTCAATGGCCCCTGCCGTTAGAATCTGCCCCTCGCCAGCAATAACCTCGGTGGTTACGCCCACCACCATGCCGGGTGTCACGCCGGGCATAATGTGCGGGTTACCAGCCTTCCCAATACCCACAATCCGCCCGTTTTTGATACCAATATCCGCCTTGTAGATGCCCGTATAGTCCACGACCAGCGCGTTGCTAATTAGCAAGTCCAGCGCATCGGCTTGCGCGATGCCAGCCGCTTGGCCCATGCCGTCGCGCAGCACCTTGCCGCCTCCAAACTTGCATTCCTCGCCGTACACTGTGTAATCGTGCTCGACTTCAATCAGCAAATCCGTGTCGCCAAGGCGCACTTTGTCGCCGGTGGTGGGGCCGTACATATCGGCGTACGCGCGGCGGTTGATGGGGAGTGACATAGGCTGTTGATAATTAGCGCCGCAACTGTACGCTATGGATTATAAAGTCAAGACCGCTTATCAGAATCGAAAATGGATGCTTTTCTCGGTGCTGATGGCTACCTCAAACAGGTAGAGAATCTGGCGGGTAAGAGTCTGAGCCCGCGCCAACTTACTTGGCTCTTTCTGCAATTGGTCATTATCTGACATGGTTACTAGGTAATGGCTAAGTCGCGCGTGAATGCTACGCTTAATGTCGGCCTCATAAACAGCGTCATCCTCGCCAACCCACACCATGCTGTTACCATTTTCGGTGCTGACGATACTAAGAACCTCGGTTTGGTAGTCGAGAAAGTAAACATCGTCTTCGGTTAAATTCAGGACGTTAGGGTGCGACCTGTGTTGTACGCCCCAGTCCACTACTTCACTAAAACACAGTTCTTCCTCGTTGACGCTTTCTGCGGGAACAAATATGAAGTAATGATCTTCCATTTTTTCGACTAAATATTATATTTCTATAGAACTTACCTTTTCGCATTAGTGACTTTATGGACAGCATGTGCTTTGTTTTCCTCATCCAGCTTTCCGTCAATCCAGCCGTTGCCGCCGTACACGATACGCTCGCCAGCTAGGGCCACTAGCGTCACCCGCTTCCGCTCGCCGGGCTCGAAGCGGACAGCTGTGCCGGCGGGGATGTTGAGGCGGAAGCCGTAGGCTAAGGCTCGGTCGAATTGCAGGGCGGCGTTTGTTTCGAAGAATGGGTAGTGCGAACCCACTTGCACCGGCCGGTCACCCATATTGGTCACGTCTAGCTCTACGGTGGCACGGTCGGCGTTCAAGACGATGTCTTCTGAGGCCAACTGATACTCGCCGGGGTTGGGATGCACCACGTTGTCCATGACGACTGTGCTGGTAGTGCGCGTGAGGCCGGAGGCATAGAGGGCAAGCTCCGGGTTGCCCAGTTCGCGGCAGATGGGGTGGTGCACCGTTACGAGTTTGGTGCCATCGGGGAAAGTGCCTTCCACCTGTACTTCGGCTATCATGTCGGCCACGCCGGGCAACACATCTTGCAAGCCCAAGAGCTGTTTGCCCTTGTCCATGAGCACGGCCACCCGCTCCCCGTCGCGGATAAACTCCAAGAGCTGCGTAGCAATAAGAGCCATGGCTTCGGGATAGTTAAGCAACAGGCCGCGGGCATAGCGCTTTTGAGCTACAAAACCGGCTTGGTGCAGCACCAACTTATCGAGGTCTTTGGGCGAAAGGTGCATGGATTGATGTTAGGAAAAGAACAACGAAAAACTGTCATGCTGAGCTTGCCGAAGCATCTCGCGCACAGGCACAAATAGCAATCAATGAGTCGAGCGAGATGCTTCGGCAAGCTCAGCATGACGTTCTGATATAGCTCGTATACAATTACACATTCACGTATATCATCCAGCCACCGTACAGGATGCAAACCAATGATGAAACGATGCCGGTAACCAGCCGCAGACGGCGGCTTAGGCGCATACGGGGAGTATAGGGTATGCTTAGCAGGCCCGCCACGCCAAACATGCCCAGGATGGAGCCTACCCCAAATACCAACAAGTAGAGCATGCCCAGCAGCGGACTACGGATTTCACTCATCACCAGCAACACTAGCGCCCCGCTGCCCGCTAGGCCGTGCACCAGCCCCACCGTATATGCCACCCGGTGTTCCGAGCCCGTTGGTAGTTTGAAACCCAACGGCTCTTTGCCTGCCAGCCGGCTCAACCCCATAACTACCAGCATCAAACCTACTGCCGCTTCAAAGTAGCCGGAGGTGAGAAAAGTTGCTCGGCTGAGTAAGATTACGGAGCCCACTAGCGCTATCATGGTGGTGTGGCCAAGCCCCCAGTACAAGCCATCCTTCATGGCAAGCAAGGTGCTATCGCGCCGCGAAACCATGGTGCTGACGGCCAGCAAGTGGTCGGGCTCGAAAGCGTGCCCCGCGCCGGCCACCGACGCAAACAAAATAGGTAACAGGTTCTCCATGCAGAAGCAGATCGAGGCTAGGCTTGCTGAGTTGAGGTAGAGAAACCGGGGTGGGACGGGCAGAGGCAGAGCGTAACGTTAGCAAGCCTAGAGGCAGGCTGACGCTTGGAAATATACGGGCCAGCAGCCACTAAACTGCAAAAGCGGCCCGACATTGCTGCGGGGCCGCTTTTGCGGTGTTGGTTGTGAGGTAGGGGCTAAGGCTACTTGCTTTTGGTTTGCAAGAGCTTCAGTACTTCGGCGTTGCCGCTTTCCTTGGCGCTAGCCAAGGCATCTTTGCCATCGTTGTCTTTTAGCTTAGGATCGGCGCCAGCGGCCAGCAGAAGCGTTACCAGCTCCATGTTGCCTTCGCCAGCCGCGGCCATCAGAGCAGTGGCATTGAAGCTGTCGGGCTTGTTGACTAAGGCTTTATGCTGAAGCAGAATTTTCACGATTTCGGTCTGGCTGCGTCCGGCGGCCAGGATCAGAAAGCTAGTAGGAAAGCCTGGCATCATTTCAACGGGAGCATTGGGGTCGGCACCAGCTTTCAGTAAGGCCTCTACGTCAGCAGGCTTATTCTTCACAACGGCGGCATACACCTTTTGAGTCGGCGTTTGGGCTAGAGTGACGGTAGCTAAACCTGAAAATAAAACAATAACGAGAAGAAGTTTTTTCATGCCGGGAAACAGACTCTTGAAGTATTTAATAGCTTCAAATATAACAAATCGACTAGAAAAAACACTATTGCGTGGATGCTATTGTGCAGGCAATTGATAATAGCGGCGTAGTTCTAACCTACACTTGGAACTTCGGCCGCCAAATTCATTATTACACAGTTCTGAAGCTCTACAGTAGTGTAAGAGCGGCACTAAGCAATTAGTAGCTTGTATGCTAGCACAGAAAAGTGTAATTCTCACAACTGGCTGTTTCGCCTCGTAATTCAATTGCATATACCTATTGCTATTGCTGAATAATACTATTTTTTTGATGCTACTATATAGTCGTTTTTTGGCCCATCCGTTGCGCCATAACACTAGCCAAAATGATTTGTAAGGCGTGGTAAAGCATCAGCGGCAGCAGCAACGCACCTGTAGCGGCGGTAGCTGGAAACAGCAAGCTGGCCATGACGCTGCCGTGCACCAACGACTTCTTCGATCCGCAGAACAGCGCCACAATCCGGTCCTCGCGCGTGAAACCGAGCAAAGCACTTAAGCCCCACACCAACGCAAAAATCACGAAGTACAGGGCCACCATACCCAAGCCGAGCAACAGCACATCGGTGGGAATGTAGCTGCGGAAAACGCCTTCAGCAAACGACTCGCAGAACGACGTGAAGACGATGAGCAGGATAACAATCTGGTCGAAGGTGCGCAGGGTTTGTTTGTGCTGCTCGGCGAAGCTGCCAAAGCGCGGGTTAAGCAGCACGCCCACCACCACGGGCAATACCACCTGCCACGTCAGGTCGAGGGCCAAGCCCCAAAGCTGGCCGTTCCCGGTGCCGGTGTGCAGAATAAGGCTGGTCCAGATAGGGGTGAGGAAGATGCCGATTAAACTGCTAATGCTCGCATTGAAGATAGCCGCGGGCAAGTTGCCACCCGCAATGCCCACCATCACCACCGACGTGGAAACCGTACTAGGCAGCGTGCAAAGAAAGAAAATACTCTGCCAGAGCAGGTCCGCCTTTTCGTTGCCGAAAAAAGGCCGCACGGCCAGCGCCAGCAGTGGAAACACCACAAACGTAGTAAGCTGTACCACCGTGTGGAGCTTCCAATTGCGTAGCCCGGCTTTTAGCTTTTCCAGGTTCAGCCGCAGCCCATAAAAAAAGAAAATCAAAGCCACGCCTGTTGTAGTCAGCAGCTTCCAGGGTATCGGACTTGCTTTGCTGCCTACATCCGGTACCAGATATGCCAAGGCTACAGTGCCCATCAACCCTAGCAAAAACCAGTCGAGCAGCCCAGCCCGGCGGAGCAAGGCTACGAAGGGGTTTTCGGAGGTTGTTGGCTTGGAAGTAGTAGGTGACGACATACAGAAAGGCGTGATAGGAGCAAGGCAAATGAGGTGGCTGTAGCCGCCTTGGGCTTCAATGCCGCGTTAAACAATAGGGTAGCGGATGGCGCCCTACCACTTAGCAGGGCACAAGGCGGAAGTGTGGTGGCAGCCTTTGAGTGGCACAACCCAACCAGACAAAATAAAAGCGTCAGGCTGAAGTTGCCTGACGCTTCGAAGTTTTACGGTTGGGGCAGCCCGAAGTTTCCAGGGAGCACCGTTGCAAGAGCGAAATTACGGTTAGCTGGATAGGGCGATACGGACTTTTTTCGCCGCCAATAAGTTGCTAAGTCTTTCTGTATTTGCCTTATGCTGCAACCATTTTACGCTGTTTCTTTTTGGCTTTGCGTAGCCGGTTCAGCCACATGATGGTACCCGTAATGGGGAACGTGACACCTAGCAGGCACACCACAAGACTGATAACTTTGGAAGGCCAACCGTAGATGGAGCCGGTATGTACTGGCTTAAACATGCCCCGCACGCGCTGGCCTAAGCTGCGCTGCTCGTAGGTCTGCTTGCTGATAACTGTGCCCGAATATTGGTCGAGGTACACTTCGTCGGTGGCATTTTCGTAGCTCGCACCTGGCCGCAGCGTGGCTACGCGGATGCTGCCCGTGGGGTCTTTGGGCATTTGGAGCGAATAGTATTCGGCGGTAGGGGCTTGCTGACGGGCCAAGGTCAAAGCAGCATCCGGCGTAAGAGCTGCGGCATCGGCTACGGCTGGCGCGGCAGAAGTTGGCGGCTCGGGGCGCTGCATGGGAGAGTTGGTAACGGCATAAATGCCTTTGTTGAACCACTCAAACGACCACGCCAAACCCGTGAAGGCAAACACAAACAGAAACAGCGCCGAATAGAACCCGAGCACGATGTGCAGATCGTGGTTGAGCCGCTTCCAGCCGCCGCTCCATTTCACTTGCAGGCGCTGCCGCACCGCGTTGCGTGTGGCGGGCCACCACAGCACGATACCCGTCCCGATAATGAACAGGAACATTAACGTGCTTACGCCCACTACCAGCTTGCCGATAGCGCCGCCCACCATGCCGCGGTGCAGAGCCATCATCGTGAAGAAGAACGTTTCGCGATAGTTTAGTTCGCCCGTGACGGCGGCCGTGTAGGGGTTCACGAATACAGTTGGGCCGCGGCCGCCTTCGCCGCCCCCACCTTTACCGCCCTTGGCTTCCTGGCTTTTGCCACCGCCTGCAGGCGCTACGGCTTGGGCGCCAGCTTCCGAGCGGCCGCCTTCGCGGCTCTTCTCGGCACGGCCTTCTTTGCCTCCTTCCCCTTTTCGCTCGCCACCGGGGCCACCGGGCGCGCCAGCCAAGCTGATTTCCACGGTACGGGCCGGATCGGCATAAACCTTCACGCCTGTGATTTTAGCATCAGGCTTGTACGCTCGCACCGCGTCGGTGAGCTGCGCTAGGGGCTGGCGAGGTGTGGTGGCCGGCGTCACGAAGTACCGCTCAGGGTGCCAAGCTTGCTCTAGCTCCTTTTCGAAAACCAGCACCCCACCTGTGAAACACACCACGGCAATGATGAGGCCCGAAACCAAGCTCAGGTACAAGTGGATGTTGCGAAAGAAGATTTTCATACTCAATAGGATAAGGAAACTGTTTCTGTAGGTGAATTTCCGCAGAAACCCGGAAAGTAACCAGTTGCAGCTGGTAATTTCCGGGTTTCCTCACTCACCTCTAGTGTGGCAGGTTGATGGGTAGCAATTATTACAATAAGTTAATAAGCACCACCCAGAATCAGCTAGAACCGATAGCTAGCCGTAGCCGAGAAGTTGCGGGGCGCAATAGGGTTCACGCTGTTGTCGTCGTGCATATTATAGCTCAACTCATCCAGGATGTTGGCAAGTTTCACCCGCACCGAAAACCGGTCGTACGTGTAGCCGAGCGAAGCATCGAACAGCACATAGTCGGGGATACTGATGAGGCGGAAAGCGTCTCCGCTTGGGTTTTTACTGGCATCAACAAATGGCTTGCCCGTGGCCGGGTCGTAGAGGCGCGTGTTACGGCCAGCTAGCTTGTCGCCTACATAGTAGGAAGTCACGCCCGCTGTAAGGCCGCGCAGGAAGCTGTTGTCGCCGAAGCTGCTGCCGAAGTTGTAGTATAGGCTGAAGTTGGCCGTATGCGCGGGGTTATAGCGCAGGCGGCTGTTGTTTTCGTAGATGTTGCTCTTAGTGTAAGCCGTGTGGTTGTAGCTATAGCCCGTGATAAAAGTCCAGCCCATCATCGGCTTGCTTTGCACATCTACTTCCACGCCCTTGCTAGTTACTTCGCCGGCTAGCTCTTTGATGTTGGTGTTTAGGTTGTCCGTGGTTTTCCCGTTGGCGTCGGTGATAGGTCCTAGGTAGGTCTGCGCGAGGTTGCTGTTCACAATTTGGTAGGCCGTTACGTTGGCCGACAGCAACCCGTGAAACAAGTCATTCTTAATGCCTACCTCATACTGATCGAAGGTGGAGGGGGGCAACGCCACACCGGTAACATCTTGGCCGGTGTTCGGCTGAAAGGAGTTAGCGTAGGAGGCAAACAACGAAGTTGTCTTGATCGGCTGATACACCAACCCCAGGCGTGGCGAGAAGGCGTTATCAAAGCGACGGTTTTGCTGCGTTACTTTCAGGCTCTGGTCGGCGGCAGTAGGCGCAGCGTAGGTGTACACGTCGCTCGGCGTTTCTTGGTAGCTCCAACGCACACCAGCCAGCAACTTCACTTTCTCGGAAATGCTCATCAAATCCTGCACGTAGAAGCCAGCGCGGCGCGTATTGGTAAACGTGCGGGTGTTGCGATACAGGGCGTCGAAGCTGCTTACGCTATTGGTGGGCTGTGCCAGCACGCGGCTACGGTCAAACACATTGATAGAGTCGTAGGGCTGTGCCGTGAAAGTTAGTGCCTGCGTGTTGTACTGATCGGCGTCGGCGCCAACGAGCACGGTGTGCTCCAGGAAACCAGTGCGAACCTTGCCCGTGAGGTCCAGTTGGGCGAGGTAATAGTTTTCGGAAGTTTCAGTGCGGCTCAGGGTGCGCGCCCAGTTGCCGTAGAGGCTTTCTTTGTAACGCTCAGGAATAGCAGGCCTAGTGGCGGTTGCTGGGCTGCCAGGAATCACGCCGTTGCGAATGGTGGAGGGGCGGTTGCCGGTGCGCTGCTCGTTGTCGTAGCGCTGGAAGCCGCCTACTGCGCGAATCTGCCACTTGTCGTTGAGGCGGCTGGTGAGCGTGGCGGTAGAACTGGTTTGCGTGGTAGCATTTTTCGCGCCTGGTACGTTCAGAAAGCGGGTGCGCGATTCCAGCACGTTGTAATCAATAGCGCCCACCCCAAAATCCGGCGTCCTGTTGTCGCGGAGGTAGTCGCCTTCTAAGATCAGCGTGGTCTTCGGCGTCAATTCGAAGAGAACGGACGGGTTGACGTACACCCGGTTGGACTCTACTTGGTCGCGGAAGCTGTTGGCATTTTCGTAGGTGCCATTCAAGCGGAAGGCTACCTTCTCGCTTTTGCCTACGCCGCCGTACACATCAAAGATCGGCTTCCAGAGGCCGAAGCTGCCGACGCGTAGTCCTACCGAGCCGCCCTTCTCGAACTGTGGCTTCTTGGTAACCAGGTTAAGCACGCCACCGGCCGCTACGTTGCCGTACAAAATAGCTGCGCTACCCTTTAGCACTTCCATGCGCTCCAAAGAAGATGCTTCCGGCATCACACCGTTGTTGAAGCGGACGCCGTTTTTGAAGGTGTTGTTGCTGCCATACGCAAAGCCGCGGCTGCCTAATTCTTCTTGCGTACCGCCGGTGGTGCTGGTTACGTATAGGCCGCTCACGTTGACGAGGGCATCGCTGAGGCGTAGCACTTGCTGCTGCTCCAGTACTTCGCGTTCTACGGTTACAGCGCTCTGGGGCAAATCGAGAGTAGCGACTGGCAGTTTCCCCACGGTCACGGCCCGCTGATTCAGTGACTTTGCACCCGTCACGGTTACTTCCGATAGGTTCTGGTTGCTTACGGCCAGCGTGAAGGCGGGCACGGGCGTGCTTTCGCCGCCGGTTACTGCTACCGGTACTTCCTGTGTTATGTAGCCAATGCTGCTTACTACCAACTGGTAAGCGCCTGCCTGCGCCGACAAGCGGAAGCTACCATCGGCGGTTGTGCTCGTGCCGAACGAAGTGCCTTTCAGCGCTACCGTTACACCTTCCACTGGCTTGCCTGCGGCGTCGCTTACCTTGCCGGTCAACCAGCCCCGCCGAACCGGATCATCGGCACCCACAAGGGCCGAAGCAACGGTTGGATTGGTGGCTACTGACAAAGGAAGAGCATGCGCAAGGCCGCTAAGCGGCAACGAAAGGAGTAAGAGTAGAGCAGGTCGAGACATCGAACGAAGCACTTAGCTTGTTTAGACTGATTAAAAACAATGCAAAGCACGTCCCTATTTAGATGAATTCAAAATAGGTCAACAAATATTTTTAGCAGCTAATAATGAAGGTCCAATGAAAAGAGCCGACCAAGAATGCATTTTCCTGGTCGGCTCCGTAGTAAATCGTTGATTATTTGAAGGATTGTAACTAGCTGGCTAAAGGAATGACTCGCTTTAACATCATGATTTGTTTAGGCCTTGGGGAGGTTGACTAATAAGCTTGGGCCAGCAACTGAGACACCGGATTTAGCTGAAATGCCTCGGCCAGCAACTCGTAGGAGCGAAGGCGGTCCTGGAAATCGTAGGTGATAGTAACTGCAGTTACCTCGTTCACGCCGTACGCAGTGGCTAGTTCTTCGAGTTGCTCGCGCACTTGCTCGGGGTTGCCGGACACCATACGCTGGTGATGGTAATCGAGGCGGGCGCGTAGCTCGGGCGTGAGTGGGTAGTTGCGTACGGTGTCTGCGGAACCGATAGGAGTACGGTCGCCGGTTTCCAGCTTCAGCATCTGCAGCGCCAGCGCGTCGGCTAGTTCCTGGGCTTTTGCTTCGGTTTCGGCGCAGAGCACGAAAATGGCCACATTGGCTAACGGAGCGGCCAGTTCGGGGGATGGACGGAACCGCTCCTTATATAGTCGTACCATATCGGGGCCGCCTTTAGGGTTGATGAAGTGCGCAAACGAAAACGCTGCCCCCACGTGCGCCGCAAACAAGCCGCTTTGCCCACTCGAGCTGAGCAGCCACAATTCCGGCACGGTGTCAATGAAAGGGGCCGCTTTCACTTTGGCGTGGATGGTATCGGGCACCACTTCATCGCGCAGGAAAGCGCGCAAATCCATGAGCTGCTCGGCGAAGTCTTCGTCGCGGAAGGCGTTGTGCGGATTGAGGGCGTGAGCCGTAATCCGGTCGGTGCCCGGGGCACGGCCGATGCCGAGGTCGATGCGGCCGGGATAGAGGGCTTCCAGCAAACGAAAGCTTTCGGCCACTTTCAAAGCCGAATAGTGGGGCAGCATCACGCCGCCCGAGCCAAGCCGGATGCGCTTGGTTTCGGCACCGAGCCGGGCCAGCAATACTTCCGGCGCCGAGCCCGCTAGCGTACCGGTATTGTGGTGCTCTGATACCCAAAAACGAGTGTAGCCCAATCGATCGGCTAGGCGGGCTAACTCTATTGTTTCCTGCAGCGCCTGCCGGGCTGAGCCGCCCTGCCGCACCGGCGACTGGTCGAGGACACTGAGGTGCACTTTATGGGAAGTTGACATGATGCCAAATGTTAAGCAAGTGAACGGCCGCTAGAAAAACGGCGCGTAGTAGCTGCTACAACAGCAACGGCTAGAAACTGGTTTGCCGCTGCCCGTTCTGCTAAAAGAAACAAGGCAGCGCCCTTGGCTCCTCACTCGATGCAATACTCGATAGGTGCCTAGTAGGTAGTTGCCAACAGTTCAAGCAGTCTACCTGGTAGCTCATTCTGCCACAATGCGAGGGGCTGCATTGTTGCTTTTGCGCAGGAACTGCTCGGGTATGAAGAACATGATCTGCAGGCCGCCTGCCACCAAACAAATCTTGAAGAAGTAGATGCGGGAAATGACTTTCCAAAGGGTATGATGTGCTCTAGGGAAGCCGGGGCGGTTGTGCTCGGCAGCACGGCAGGTTCTCCAATGTCTACTGCTAGCCAGGCCGTGAAGCTGCCAGACATGGTAGCCGATACGCTTTGCCTTAGTGTGGGCATAGGCACGGCGCCTAGAACCGAAGCGGTAATGAATGGTACCTATCACGAGCGGCCATTCCCGCCAGCAGCAGAATTGGGCCTTGAGCGCAATGTAAATTAAGAGGGTACAGCCACTGAATCGTGGTGCTGGAAGAAGGGCGCTTCAGCGTCAACAGTTGCCGTTCGCACGCTATGCAGTCCACTGCAATTGATGGGCTAATTACGCAGTGGTCTAGCATAAGTCCAAGTACTATGACTTATTGAATATTTATCAGACTCATATCCAACAAATCAAGAACAGCTTCCTATTCAATTTACTGCTGAGACTATTATAGCTCTTGAAAGCCGATTTATGAAAAATCGCCTTTTTAAGGGCACCTAATTGACTGTTTTAAGGAATTGTTTGACTATTTTCTTTAATAAGTTAATAACTATATGTTTTCTCTTTATAACTTACTAGACCTAATTCCATTGCGCTTGATTAGTTGAACCTAATACAGATAATTGTATTATTCTGCTAGTTAGGGGCAATGCTTTTCTGTGTTCACTATTCATAAGCTTATGAGCCATTTTCTACTTTCTGGTACCCCGAACTGGCGCAAAAACGGAATCGGCCTGTGGCTACTGTGGTTCCTGTTAAGCTTAAGCGCCAATACTGCGCTGGCACAAAACATGACGCCCTTCACTGTGCGCGTGACGCCAGCTGGACCTCTAACCCTATGTTCGGGCTCCCCCTTGGAGTTGACTGCTACGGCAGTATACCCAGCCTTTAACGTAGGTACGGGCTTTAATGATAGCAATGAGGGGGTAAGAGCCGTTATTGTGCAACCCGACGGCAAAGTGCTAGCAGGTGGATATTTTGCTACTTACAATGGGGTTCCGCGCAACCGCCTTGTTCGCCTGAATACGGATGGCAGCTTAGACCCTTCCTTCCAAACAGGCACGGGCTTCGTAGATGGGGTGATTAGCTTAGCCTTGCAGCCCGACGGCAAAGTGTTGGTTGGCGGCTTTTTCACTTCTTACAATGGCACTAGGCGCAACCGCATTGCTCGCCTCAATGCTGATGGTAGCCTGGATCCAACCTTCGATGCGGGCACCAGAATTGGTAATGGTGGGGTCCTAAGTCTCGCCCTGCAGCCCGATGGCAAAGTGCTGCTCGGCGGCTTTTTCAACGACAACAACGGTACTTCGCCCACGCCGAACAGCATTGTCCGCCTCAATGCGGATGGCACTCTGGATCCTAGTTTCAGCATCGGCAGAGGCTTCAATAATGGCGTAAGAGCCGTGGCGTTGCAGCCCGATGGCAAAGTACTGGTTGGCGGCTTTTTTACTTCTTATAATGGCAACGCTTGTAAGCGCGTGGCCCGCATCAACCCTGATGGCAGCTTTGATGCTAGCTTCAAAACGGGTATTGACGCGGCGGTGTATGCTCTTACGGTGCAGCCTACGGATGGCAAAGTGCTAGTAGGAGGCACGTTCACGTCTTACAACGGAAGTCCGCGCAACCGCATTGCCCGCCTTAACCCCGATGGCAACCTGGATACTTCTTTCGACGCGGGCTTTGATGATGAAGTGTATGACCTTGCGGTACAGCCCGACGGTAAAGTACTGGTTGGCGGCACGTTTACCGCTTTCAAGGGCGACTCAACCAAGCGCATGGCCCGCCTCAACCCCGACGGCAGCCGGGACGCTACCTTCCGCATGGGCACGGGCTTTAATACCGGTAAAAGCCTGGGCAACTACGCCCTTGGGGTGTATGACGTTGCCCTGCAGCCCGATGGTAAAATCTTAGCCGGGGGTAACTTTTCCACTTACAATCGGGCTCCGCGCAATCATATTGCCCGCCTTGAGGCCGATGGCGGCCTCAATATCAACGCCACCACCGTACCCGGCACTATCACTACCTCTTGGTGGAAAGACAACGTGCATGTTAACGCAACGGGTAGTACACTTGCTGTAGCTAGCCCTGGAGAATACTACGCCAAGGCAACAATAGGCGGTATGGAGGTGACGTCGGACATAGTAAGAGTGAATTCCTCCCGGGGCTCGCCAACGCAAGTCCAACCCCGGCGTTTGGCGCAGCCGGCACTACTATTACCCTGGTCGGCACCAACCTACAGGGCATAAAGCGAGTCTTTTTTAAGAGCGAGGATATACGAAACTGCATAGCTGCTTTTGTATTGCTGTCGCCTACTGAACTTCGGGTCACGGTGCCAGACAGTGCTGCTACTGGCCCGCTCACGCTTGTTGACTTGTGCGGCACCGCTACCCTAAGCACCACCAGCTTCCGGGTGCTGCCTATCATCACGGGTTTTTCCCCCAAACTGGGGCGGCCGGCACCACCGTAACGCTCAGCGGCCTAGGCTTCACGCCGGACGCTCCTATGGCAGTGCGTTTCCCTGGCGTTAACACGGCAGTGGCTGCCACGGACGCTTCGACGCGGCAACTAAAGGTTGTGGTGCCTACCGGAGCGACCACCGGGCGGTTGACGCTCATAACGGCCACCGATACGGTCAGCAGTGCGGATGATTTCGTGGTGCCCAATGTAGGAACGAGCGACCTGCTTATTACTGATACCCGGTCCCTTCCAGCGGGCACCTATGGCAACATCACGGTAATAAGACCTGGCGTGCTGACCGTAAGCGGTGACGTAACGGTTACGGGGCAATTGAGCGTGCAGGAAGGCGGCACCCTTCATACTGGCACCAATATTATATCGGGGGCTGGCAGCTTTGCGCTGGCTGCCGGCGCAACGTTGAGCACCAGTAATCCGCAAGGTATTTCTACCAGCGAGGCCACGGGCGCGGTGCAAACAACCACCCGCACTTTTTCTACGGATGCCACCTACAGCTATACCGGTACGCTGGCGCAAGTAACGGGCACTGGCCTTCCCGACCGGGTTCGGGCCCTGACGACCAGCAACTCTGTCTGCCTCACGCTCACCAATCCCGTTCACATCGCCCAAACCTTAACCCTGGCCGGTGCCGGCAACCTGCTTCTTAACCACAACGCCTTAACGCTATTATCCGACGCCAGCGGCACGGCTTTGGTGGTGAACAGCAGCACGGGTACGGTGGTAGGTCAGGCCACCATGGAGCGCTACATCAACCCCGTAGCCAACCGCGCAACGGGCTTGCGCTACTACGGCTCGCCGGTGAGCGGCGCTACGGCCGCAGTATTGGCGCAAGCTCCGGTGTATGACTACGACCAAAGCCGGTCGGCTACGCAGCGCGACACGCTGCCCCTGATCAACTACGGTTTCTCCCCGCAACCTATTCCACTTTCCACGCGGCTAACCAAAGGTCGCGGTTACGCAGCGGCAGTTCCAGCGTCCACCACTGTGAGGTTTGTGGGCACCCTCAACACCGGCGACACCACCTTGATCCTGCCTCGCAACAACAACTCCTTCGCGTATTATGCCGGCTGGCACCTAGTGAGCAATCCTTATCCTGCGCCGCTCGACTGGGACAAAGTAGCCCCCGCTGACCGCGCGGGCTTGGAAGCCGCCATTTATGTCTACGAGAGCACCGGTCCGGGTAAGGGCTACTACCGCAGCTACGTGAATGGAGCGGGCACGGCTAGTCCACTCATTGCGGCCGGTCAGGCTTTCTTTGTGCGAGTGAAAAAAGGCAGCGCGAGCGGCAAACTCACTTTTCGCAACTCGCAGCGCATTGTAGAGTATGCCGCTCAAGTAAACTTCAGCCGAGTAAATCGGGCTGAGGAAGAGTTAAGTGTAACGGCTGTCCTCGACGACAGCAATGGCTGCAACGCTTTTGGGTGCCGCGGTCTTACAAGCGCAACTGCTACCCAGGAGTCTAGTGTCAACTTTAGCAGGATAACGGTATACAGTGACTCTAGTGCTTCCTCAATTGCCGTCGCCCAATCCGAATTTAATTCCGACTACGATGCGGAAGCCAGCTATTTGCAATCCCGCAGCAACGTGCTCCTCAGTATTGCCAACAACAACGGCCAAGAAATGTCGGTTAAGGGAGTCAACCAAATGGCCACTGCCGTCTTTCCACTCACGCTCAAGGCCAATGCCCCGGCCGGTACAGCATCAGCGCCGATCGGGCCATGTTGAATAGCTTGCCGTCAACCTTGAGCCCATACCTGTACGATAAGGCTACCAACCGATTAGTACATCTGCGCGATTCCGTATTCCGCGTCAACCTGACGGCATTAGACGTACTCAACCCCCTTGTGGACCGCTTCGAGCTGCGTTTTAGCCAGCCTCTTCTAGCTGCCACGGCCCCTTGGTCTCCGACTGGCACTGTGGAAGTATACCCCAACCCGGCCAGCGGGCAGGTTAAGGTATGGGTGCCAGCAACAAAGGGCGCGCCACGCGTACAGGCCACGCTACTCAACAGTCTAGGACAAGTGGTCCACCGGCAGGAGGCCCCCTCCCCGCGGCCGGTACGACCCTACAATTGGACGTGAACAACCTGGCCGGCGGGGTCTATATTTTGCGCTTGCAGGCGGGCACGGCACACGTCACCCGGCGCCTCGTAGTACAGCATTAATCTACACGTGACGACCACACAAGAGCGCCGGCAGGTCCAGGGTCTGCCGGCGCTCTTGTGTGGTCGTCACGTGTAGATTAGTCAAGTAAGCCGCTATAATCGTTCGTGATGTACAGCATCGACAAGTCATCATACTCGTGCCAACCATCATTAGGGCGCGCTATCTTCAGGTGCGCCAGCCCTGTCAGGATACAATTAAAATACAGCTGGCGCTCGTCCTCGGGTGTATACGCCGGGGCGTCGCGGAGGGCTTGGTAACTATTGTCGGCTAAGCTTCGGCCAACGGCCATAGAATAAAAGCCCCGCTGCCGAATGAAAGTAGGACCTTCTTGAATAAGGAAATTTGCCGTCTTGGCGAACTCAGCACTATACTCTTTATGCCGCCAGTAAAACGGGCTGATACTGCTGCCGACCGCCATAGCGGGGGTTTGCCTAACCGTCTGCTGATACGTCAGCAAGAAGCTGTCGAGCCGGGCCTGCTGGCCTTGGTTGTTGGTTAACATGATTTGCTCGCCCGCCCGAATATCCGTGATAGTTGGCAATGGCGTGGGCAAGGCCGCCGCGAGTTGAAAGGCCTCTGATACGCGCCCGGCGCGCGCCAGAACGGTAGCTAAGTCGGAAAGTGCCATCTGCAAAGGCACGTGCGTAAAGCGCGGCTGCTGAGCAAGCTTGGGCAAGAAGGGCAAAATATCTCGCGCCAGCGTTAAGTGGCGCAACTGCCGCTCGTCTTGCAAGGCGGCAGAAACCTGATACAGAAAGGCGTTGCGGCGGGCGCGCGCCTCGTCGCCTGCTAGCGGCACCCGAACCAGAGCCCGCATCCAAGCTAGATTGGGCGCGTTATCCTTGATGCGGTGCAAGGCCTCCTTTTCCAAAGAAAACTCGCGGGTACTTGAAGAGCGGTCGGGAAAGGCCGCTTCTAGGAAGGCAATACTGTCTAGCTGCCGGATTACGCCTAGATCCGGGGTGGGCGAGGTAGCGGCGCGCCGGAGTTCATCCGAAAAGAACGAATTGAAAGCGCAGGTATAGTAGGCTTCAAACTCCAGGGTTTTAGGGCGAGCTGGTTGCTGCAGGTAACGGATCGGGTCTTGTGCAACCGCACTAGCTTGCGCTACGTCGATAACTTCGGCGGAGCCTAAATTCCATTCCAACACGTTGATGGCCTCTTGCCCCGTCCGCAACCTTTTGAGTCTTATAAGGGCCTGACTGAACTCATTGAATGCTCGTGCAGCCGCTAGGGAGTCATGCTTTATTTCGGCTAGGTACACCCCGTGGGTTTTCGCCAGAAAAGCTTCTAGAAATGATTGGTTGCGGGGGTAGCTAGCAGGACCATGCACTGCTTTTTCAACGAAGAGAGGTTCGGCGGTAGCAATGGTGGGGGTAGCTTGCGCCAACGCAGCCCACGCCTTGTCCCGTGCGGAATTGGGTATCGAGAAGCTTACCCGGTCCAGGCTCAGACGGTCTGGACTAACCAAACCCAATTTGATGGCATCAGTTGCCACCACCTTCGACTCGTAGTCGTGGTAGGAGGGGCTTACCATGTACACTCTCGGGGCCGGACTGACACTAAGCAGGCTGTATACGGTGGCGGCGTACAACTCATTGAAGGATAAGGTTCCTATCTTGCTACAGCTGCGCAACAGCGGATAAATGTTCTCGGGCGTGAAAAGCTCGTATTTCACTAAGTAGGGCAGCAGCGCAATACCTCCATCCGCATCCTTGAGCCTAGTGGAGTAAGTACGTAGCGAATCCAGACACTGCATTACCTCGGCTGGCCGTCGTTGGGCCGCAAACAGAATAGCGGCTACTTGGTAGCCCCCGCTGTGCCCAAAGCTGCCGCCGTTGGTATGAACATTCATGGCAGCAGGAAAAAGCCGCAGAAACTGCTGCCGGGCAGCAGAAACAGGAACAAGGGGATTTATTTTATCCAGAAAACCTAAATCAGTTGGGCTATAGTTGCCCTGGGCGAGCAGCACCTGGACGCAAAAAGCGAAGTCAACTGGGTTGGGCGTGCTGCCTTGGGTGGTACTTACTTCCTGCCGAACGTATTCGCGTAGGTGCAATAGTAATTTCAACTTTATAGCTTCCAGGCGTTGAGTCTCCTCGGCAGGGGACATCCGCAGACGAGTGGCTTGCTGCTTGTGAAGCGCGGCATATGTCAGGTGGTACGTAACCGCCATGACGGTCCGGGCCGTGAATACTGCTACCTCTCGCTGGTCGGCACTCAGCGTGGACTGGCCTTTATGGGGCACCGAAATACTGCCTGCTTTGGTGAGTCGATTGTCTAAATCGAAGAGCAACTGGCGGGTCCAGGGGTGCTCCCGGTCGGCTACGTCGTAGTGCTCGTTGCTGGCCCGCTGGTACATCGCCAACTCGATATTGAGTGGAAGACTGTTGCCCTGCAATGCATCAAGCATCCGCGGAAAAGCATAAAAAGCTTTGCCGTGGCCCCCAAACCAAGGCTGATAAACAAAATTTTGAAGCCGGTCGGTGTCAATGAGAAAGCGGGCCTTGTTGTTTACCGATACGTAAGGGGAGGTCAGAGAAGGCAGCCGCTCCTCGATAATGGAATACGCCACGTAGTCGGCCCGTTTCTGACGGGCCGACCACGCCAGCCACCCCATTCCTACCAGTAGCACGGGCAGTAAAACCACCGCCACGAGGCGGCCCAAGCCGTAGCGGGCCACCAGGAGTGGCACCGACAGCTGGCGGCGGCTAGCCGCCAGAAAGCGGGTAAGCACCGTGCTACGCTCGGCAGCTTGCTCTTGGCGGTGCGCGGCGCTAGGTCCAGTTGCCACGTAGTGCGCCAGCCAACTCTCGCTTACCTTTTTGCGGCGGTTCCACTCCGAGAAGTAGGTATAAGGCCCAATGGGCAGAAGAAAGCCTGCATCCTCGGCGTTCGCCTGCCAGCGGTCGGCTTGCTGCATCAGATCCTGGGCGGTACGGACATCGGCGGCTTCGCTGTTGGCCCACTCGGCGAGATGATTCCAGTTTCGGATCAAACTCTCGTGGGTTATATCGAGCACCGTATCGGGCGGGGGCACTTGTTGATCGTCGTCTTCACCCAGCAAAAAGGGTGAGAGAAACGTAGTACCTGATTCCCGAAAAGGGCGCAAAACCTGGCAGACAACCGGCCAGGTCAGCAAGGGGTCGTTGAGAATGGCGGTAATCTCGGCACCGGTCAGGCGGTTGCGCACCACGCGCTGTCCATTGGTGCGCGTGAGTAATCGAAACGTTTGCTCGATTACCTGCTCCACCGTAGTGGGCGGTAGCGGGGGGCAAATGCCTGGTTATAGCGGGTGCTGGCTTCGTAGTACAGCTGGTTGGCGTGGGCATCCAACACGTTGCGCAGCGAAGGATCGGCCAGTAAAAACTGCCGCTGGGGCGCCGATAGCGTCTCTTGCCACTGGGCAAAGCGGGCTTGGTCGGCGGCGGGTAGCTCGTCGCTTAGGCCCCCCACCATGGCGTAGTGCAGCAGGTCCATTTCCTCGCGTCCCTCGTTGGCCGCCAGCCAGATGCGGCGCAGGGCGTGCTGCAACACCGGCAGTTGGTCTTGGCCGTTGTGCATGTCGTAGAGCAGGCGCTGCACCAAACGCTCACTGATGCGGTTGCCGCTAAGTAGCGCGGGCTCCTTGATAACTTCTATAAACTCGTGGCGCAGCAGCCGCGGCACAAAGTACTGGCTTGCCCCAATTTGCTCCACTAAGCCGCGAAACTCGGCACACTGCCCAACAAAGTCGGAGCGCATGGTGCAGATGATATAAATGGGCAAGTTGGCGGCCTGCGCGAGCTGCGTGGTTTCCAGCAGCAGATTAACTACCGTTTGCGCGGCGGTATTGGGCTCGTCGCCGGCGTAGTTTTCTGGGTTGGTGAAGAATTCTTCAAATTGATCGACGACCAGTAGCAAGTTGGCCGCTTGTAGTTGCTGCTCGCGCTGCGCAGTAGCGGGTAGCGCCCCGGCAACTTCCGCGGGAGGGCAAAGTATGGAAGCCTGGTAGAGCTGCACCAGCGCCGAGAATCCTTGTTCTAGCTCGGTCTCCACCGCGGCCTCGCTATTTTCCAGGCGCAGGGCCGACGCTACAGCCCGAGCCATGTTGCGCAAGGGGCTCCGCTCGGGTCGGAACGTAGCCACGGCCCAGCTGCTGTAGCGGCTCCGAAGAAAGCCCGCCCGGATTTCTGGTAGCAGCCCGGCAAAAACCAGAGAGGATTTGCCGTCGCCGGAGGCGCCCGTAATCATGACAAAATGCTGTTCGGCTAGCAGCGTCCGGCATTTCTCCACGTGAGCTTCGCGCCCCCGAAAGTAGAGAGCTTCTTCTTCCGTGAAGGTGCGCAGCCCGGTATATGGGCAGATGGGTTCCTCGGGACCAAATAAAGAAGGTTCAGAATCGCAGGAGGCCGTCATTACGAGCGCACATTGATCTGTTGAAACACGCGCCGCACTTCCTCGCTCACGCCCCTGTGGGGTTGAATGCATGAGATAACCCGCGGCGCCTTAAAAGCTCGCATTTTGTTTTGAGCAGGGTCATCCTCCCCGACAAATAGGATGGGCGTTAAGGAGTTGGCGCCACCTACCAAGCGCCAAACTTGCTTTACAAACGGCAGCGCCCAATCAGCGCTGTACTTGAAATAAACCACCGCGAGCTTGCTTTTAGGGATCGTACGCACCGTGATTTCCTTGTACAGATCTTCGCTATCGGGCTCGATAATGAGCAGCTCCAGCGGAATTTCTTCGCTTAGCCGGTCGGTTATTTCGTTGGCCTCATTGCTATCGAGTTGGTTGTAGACAAAGAAGATATCCGTTTCCTTCTCTGTGCTAGCCGGGGCCGGCGTTGCCTTGGTAAGCGTGCTGCGCAGGTCTTCTACCAGCTGCATGGCATTAGGAGCATTCGTAAACATGCACCGCTCCGTTAGCTCGTTGCGAATGGCATTCACAAACGCTTTCTGGGCGGGTTTTACTGCCAACGTTTCATCAGGGCAGTACCAAATAAATTGGCGGAACGTGTCCTGATTTGCTGCTCGCTGCCGCGCCTGCTGGTAAGCATACATGGGGAAAGAGCAATCCTCATCGTCTTCGAAGCGCCGGCCGAACTCGTTGCCTAACAGGTGTACCGAGCACGTAGCCGCCGTCATGGCTTCCTGCGTCCGCAAGCGGAACTCGTCTTCATCCAAGGGGCAGTCAGTGGCGGGCACTACGTGTAGGCCGGCTTTGGTGCAAATCAAGGCCAGTTCTTCGCGCCGGGCTGCCAACTCTTTGGAAGTCCAAGGCAGAAATACCACCGGTCCCTCAGGCGGGGTTGGGCGCGACGAAACAGATGAGATAGTAGAAAGCTTGCTTGCTTCCTGCTCAGATAGGAGAGCAGTTGGGGGGAGCGAGTAAGCTAGGGAAGTGGTTGTTGGCCGCGGTAAAGGCTGCTTCACGGCGGCTATCAATTCTTTGATGGCATTGGCCACCTTATTGATCTGGTTGCGATACAGCAGCCCCCCACTCGAACGCGGCAATTCGTCGTCTTTGGCCCGCAATGGCCGGTTTACCCCTAGTTCTTGGTAAACAAAATCAATGGTGCGCAACTGGCCACCGAGTGTTTGTTCCAGCAGTTGCACATCACTTGGTTCGAGATTATGAATGCGCAAGGGTAGAATGCGGCAGCCCACATTGCCGCTCGGTAAGCGCAAGTGCAAGCCAAGCCGATCTTGGCTAGCCTGCTGATAAAAAGGCAGAAACTCGTGCTTCCAGGAAAAGCGCTCGGTATCACAGTACGTCTGCGAAATCAGCGGTATCAAAATGAAGGCTCGTAGCCGATGCTCCAAGCTAGGACCCACTAGCTCGGTATCACCTAGTCCGTCATGAAGATTCTTGTCGAAATAAATGCTTAGTCGCTCCTTTACGGTGGCAGCTAGTTCTTCTTGCAGACGGGTTACAAACTCGGTGACCCATCCATCAAAACGATTGTCGTTATGACGGTAGCTAATGAAAATGTCATATTCAAACTCAGGAAGCAGGGCAGCCATGATTTAAATGAATAGTGCAAAAAGCTGCGTTAAGAGAAAACCGCTACATCCAAATATAAACTTTTTCAAGATTAAATGGCATTGATGTCATCTAATCCGCGCAATAGGAGAGAGTTGATGCAACTGGCACAATGGCCTGTCCACTGCCTTTGGTACCAAGCTGGGGCGCCACAGCCAATATTTAGGTATTAGTTTAAACAAAAAGCACGCTTAGATATAAAAAATAATATTTTTTAATAATTTGTTTCAATATTCAATTTCTTGCTTCTGCCTTGTTAATGAAGGTTTCTTGCACGTATCAGTTTGTTGATAATTAACTGGTTACGCCTAATACTATCTATCAGTTAGTCATTTGAAACAAACGCATCTGCATGCCACGGACAGGTACTCAACCCCCAACATCCCGAATAAAAGTATTCTTAAGGCCTGCGTGTGGGTATCAGAAGACGGCAACTGATTTACCTAATGATTCAAATAGAAGAACGGGGAATGCGGACAAATGCTAGCCAGGGTTCATCAAAGCTCTAACCGATGCAGTTGCCGGCGTCAGTGCTAAACATTTCCAACTGCTCCCTTCCTGTTATGCTGCCCCCGTTGCCTAGCTCCAAACTGCCTGCCAACCACCTGACCACTACCGAACTGGCAACTTTGGCCGACGACCTTACTAGCCCCGAAACGAAAAGTCCGCATTTCAAGCTGTTTGATGAAGCCGCCCAACAGGCGCAGAAAAAGTGGCGGGGGCTATTTCAGTGGTCCGTGTTCTTTCTATTATTCATTTCCTTCTTCTCAGCCGCTACCGGCTTGGGGCCTTGGCTCGTTACGAAGAGGCTACTATCATCCGACCCAAGAATTCTCCGTCTGTTCGATGGGATTGGGGTGGCGCTGACGGTGCTGGGTGTAGCGTTGGAGGTTGGGTTGCAACTTTATTGGCGTCGTCGTCTAGCGCCCTGGGTATTTACTCGCCAGCATGCGGAAGCCCTACGCAGCGCCGTGTGGCTCTACTTATTCGACCTGCCCCTGTCCACTACTGGACGTGCTGCTCCCGCTGCGCAGGCCGACGCGGCCTGGCAACAGTGGGTAGCAGACCTTGCCGCCGCCAACCTTCGCCAACTTACTGCGGCCGGCCGGCCACTGCCCCCTTTGCCTACTTTGGCAGCCGAGCCCACGCAAGAGCTTCGCGACCTACGAAGTCGCCTGCGCCAAGTTGGACTGGACGAGAAACTACAGGCTTACTGCCTTGCCCGCCTCAGCTCACAACGTACGTATTTCGTTGGGCGAGCCGAGGAACTGCGCAACAAAGCGCAGTTCTGGCACTACTTCAGCTATGGCATCTTGGTAGTAGCTTTTGGCTGGAACTTGGTCCGCCTGCTGGCTATTGTGCAGAACTGGTCTTCTAGTATATCCTTCTTCAATTTCAATTTTTTTCTGGTTTTGATTGGAGGCGCTGGGTTAGTGAAGGCCTATATTGAAACCGAAGGCTTAGAGCCCTTAGCGGCCCGATACCAACTAGTGGGCGACGCCTTGCTAGCACAGCACAAGCAGTGCCCGCAGGCGCCGGTATCACCAGACACCTTTCAGCATTTCATAACCGAATCGGAACGCATTCTACGGGCAGAAACCACGGAATGGACCACCCGACACGGGTAAATGCTACAGCCGGCCTTTGCCCGCCACAACCAAGCTTATTTGTATCCTTCCTGATTTGCCTTGCGCTGAGTTACCTGTTGTTCCTGCTGAGTTCCTTCTTTTCTTGACCTATGGCCACTCCTGATGCCCCAGCTACCCCGCTGCTACCTAGATTCCTGACTATCGGCTTTGTTGGTAAGCGTAAACTACCCCAGGGTGATACGTCCTTGCGCGCAACGCTTGCCCATCTGTTAGACGAACTGGAAACTGAATTTCCGGGGCCAGGGTATGTGCTAGTTGGGCTTTCCTCCTTGGCTATGGGGGCGGATGTCGTCTTTGCGGAGCTTATAGCCCAGCGCCACTCGGCCCCACTGATAGAAGGGCGGCCGAGCTATGTGCAGCAAGTATTTTTACCTTCTCAAGAAGCCGGTTTTTTCTTGCCTGATGATTTTCGCTTGAGCGAAACAGAGCCCGAAGCAACTGTGCGCCAACGGCTGACCCAGGCCAGAGCGTGCCTTCACACGCCGGCAGTACTGGAAGTTCGAATCACCGGCGTCGATCCGGACCGCAATGAACGGTTTGCGGAAACGGCCTACGAAATCGTGAGTGAGTGTGATGTGCTGGTAGTGGCCTGTACCCGCGCCGAGAAAGAGGCCGTACTTGGGTCGGCGCCGGCCGTTGATTTTGCCCGCGGCGGTTCAGCTGAAACTCTCCAGCACGCTTACGCCACCGGAAAACGGTTGCTAGTCATTGAAGTAGATGCGCCGGTCGGGCCAGATAACTTATTGCCAGTAACCTCTAAGCTTGAAATCAAGCAGCCGAAAGCCACAGCAGCAGAACTTGGTTTCAATCAACTCACTCGCCTTACGATGGTGCCACTGCCCGAACTGCAGTATCCTACGGTCCTGGCCCATATCCACACCGAGGCAGACAGAAGGGCGGTTCACACCAAAACTCGCTTTGTATGGTATAGTGAGTGGGTATTAGGGGGGCATCTGCTGGCTACGTTTGTCGCGGCCCTGGCCCTGGCTTTTGGTTTAGAAGGGAGTTCCGCGCTCTTGGCTGGAGTTACAAAGTTCGCGCTCCTGCTGTTGGTGCTGTTATTAGCGTGGCGGCTGCACCACCGCACGGAACAAAGAGGCTGGCTGGAAGCTCGTTTACTGGCCGAACTAACCCGTGCGGCACAGAATCTACTTTCGACAGTTCCGGCCACTGCCGCAACCCCCAACCGCCTTTGTATCCCGGGGGCCCTCGTCATTTGCGGGAGTTTCATTTGCCGGAACTAAGCTCGTTGGCCAAGTCCTTGTATATGCTGCACTTGCGCGAATTCTGCGTCAGAGTAAGCAAAAATCACTACGACTATGGGGCCCATACTTCCACTACCGCCAAGGAAATGGCCCAGCGCTATGTTAGTCAGCGGCTTGATGCCCCTAAGCAAGAAGGCGGACAGATCAAGTATTTCGAGCAAGCCCGAGACCTGGCAAAACACCGCCTGCACCGAATGGAGCGCTGGTTTTTCCTGTTTTCGATTGCTGCTACCCTCTGTGCCTTGGGGGCGCTGTTGGTAAACTACTTGCCCAAGGACGTCCTGGCTAACTTGTCTCACGTGTGGTACTACAAGTTTCTGTTCAAGTTCCTGCCTCTCACGCTGCCCGTAGCCGCGGCCAGCTTGATAGCCTGGATTAGCCTCCGTGACTTAGACCGCGAAGCGGAGCGCTACGCCGATATGCTAGACTATCTGAAAGATGCGCGGGAAGAGTTATTGGAGTCCAACACCACTGCCCAATTGCGCCGCCGTATTGACCGCCTGGAAATGGCCCTATTGCAGGAGCTAGTTGAATGGCGCGCCAAGATTAAGGCTACCCACGCAGGTTGAGTTGGAAGGAGATAGTTGCCTAAACAAGAACATAATTAAACCAAGGAGGCAGGGCTTCCGAGTAGAGCTATTTGAGCGTAGTTAGTCATAAGTGATAAGGTGCTAACGCATCATGAGTAGCTAGAGGTGAGTTAAGCTGTACCCAGAGGCGAAAGCGCGGCGAATATGAGGTATCAGTTACAAGCCGCCAATCGGGCGTTAGTAAGTATCAGGACAGACAACTGCTAATTGATAACTCCTGGCTGGTAACTGGCAAGTCAATATGCTACTTTCGCCGCCGTGATTACCACTCTGACTCTCGCACTGCTGTGTTTGTTCGCCTTTATGGCGGGTTTTATTGATTCGATGGTCGGTGGGGGCGGGTTGATTCAACTGCCGGCGATGCTGCTGCTGCTAAAGGGTGTACCGGAGGCTACCATTTTCGGGACTGGTAAAGTATCGTCGTTGATGGGTACGGCGGCCGCGCTACGGCGCTACGCTGGTCAGGTACCTATTCAGTGGCGGTCTGTGGGTACGGCAGCGGCCACAGCGGGTACTTTCGCGTTTCTGGGGGCGCGGGTAGTAAGCATGTTTCCGCGCGAATTGCTGCGGCCGATGGTACTGGGGCTGCTGGTGGTTATTGCCCTCTACACGTTTTGGCGCAAAGACTTAGGCTCTCTGCACGCCCCGCGCCTCTCACCCCGCCGTGAAGTGTGGGTGGCCATTATCATGGGCGCGGTTATCGGCTTCTACGACGGCTTTTTCGGTCCCGGCACGGGTAGTTTCCTGCTCTTCACGTTTGTCGGACTGTTCGGCTACGATTTTCTAACGGCGTCGGCGTCGGCCAAGCTCGTCAACGTAGCCACCAACATTGCGGGGCTAGCTTACTTTGCTTACACTGGGCAAGTGCTCTGGATGGTAGCCTTGCCCATGGCCCTATGCAATATGGTTGGCTCCAGCCTGGGTGCGCAAGTAGCCCTCAAACAAGGCACCGGTTTCGTCCGAATTCTATTTCTGGTAGTCGTCAGCGGCATCATCCTCAAACTAGGCTGGGAAACGTTTCAGTGAAAAGGTGACCCGGTGAGCTTGAGGTTCCAACTGCGCAATTTGCGCAACGCTAGCCTCAAGCTCACCGGGTCACCTTTTCAATTAATCATTTGTTACCCTTATTCGCCTTGCGAAGGAAGCCCGGGAGCAGGGTTACCTTGTATGCCCTGGGCATTAGGAACGCCCATTTTCTCTTCGCGCTTGCGCTGATACTTATCGAACTGGGCCGGAGACAAGACGTTTTTCAAGGCGCTCAAACGGGCTTGACCAATATCGTCCACGATGGAGGCCATTTTGCGCACTTCCTGACGGTAATTGAGGCGGGCCGACTCCACGCCACGCACACTGGTTAGATTGATTTGCCGCACCTTCTCCACTTGTGCTGGGTTGAGGGCCAGCGCCTTCTGCATGTTGCTAGTGAGGGCATTGGCGCGCGCTTCCACCTGCGCTTCGGGCGGGGTTGCCATAGGCCGAGTAGGGGCGGCCGCCGAGGCCGAAGTTCTGGGTTTGGTGGTGCCAGCCACCGCCGGTTTGGGTTTCGGCTTGGTAGTGGTCTGAGCTAATAGGAGGGTAGGAGTAGTCGCCAGTAGCGCAGCGATAATAAAGGTTTTCATGCGTAGTAAGTGAAGATGCCAGCCGACGGATAGCGCCTCTGGGCCAAGCAATAAGCTAGGAGCTGAAACTGACACGTAAATATGATGCCAATTCGTGAAAGCTGCGCCCATAACGTCTGTCCAGAACTTTCTGGTTTCAAGTTGCGCGTTTCTAGTGCTGATTTTTAGTTGATTAGCCAGAGCAGTATATCGTATTCTTCGTTTTGCTACTCAGAAGCCGCGCGCTTACCGTTGTGCTTGCGTAAGGCAGGGCGCGGGAACTTGCAAGACCCTGGCAAACATCTTCAGCGCGCAACGAGTATTTAATCAGCAACTAGGATACCGCAATCAGAAACGCATACTATATGAAAGCAGAAAAACGTAATAACTGGTTGGCCCTGGCCGGGGCTGGCGCGCTGCTAGCGGCCGCCACGTTGTGGAGCAATCGGCGCGGCTCCTACAACCTACAGGGCCGAGTGGTCTTGATTACCGGCGGATCGCGCGGCTTGGGGTTGATTTTGGCCCGCCAAGCCGTAGCCGAAGGCGCCAAAGTAGCCATCTGTGCTCGTGACGCCGATGAACTGGAGCGCGCCCGACAAGAGCTAGCTGCGGGCGGCGCCGAGGTACTAGCTGTTTCCCGCGACCTAATGGTGCCCGGCGAAGTGCGCACTATGGTGGCCGAAGTGCAGGAAAAACTAGGCCCCATCGACGTGTTGATCAACAACGCGGGCATCATCACCGGCGGCCCGCTCGACCACATGGAGTTGCGCGAATACGAAGAGTCGATGGATACGCACTTCTGGGCGCCGCTGCACGCCATGCAAGCCGTGCTACCCGACATGCGCCAGCGAGGCGAGGGCCGTATCGTGAACATTGCCTCGGTGGGCGGTAAAGTGGCGGTGCCGCACTTGGCGCCGTACTGCGCCAGCAAGTTTGCGCTGGTGGGCCTCTCCGAAAGTTTCCGCTCCGAGTTGCTGCAATATGGCATTCAGGTTACTACGGTTTGTCCCGGCTTGCTACGCACTGGCAGTCCGCCGCATGCCATCATCAAAGGCCAGCACATCAAGGAGTACGCCTGGTTTACCATCGCCGATTCCATGCCCGCCATTACGGTTGGGGCCGAGTCGGCGGCCCGCCAGATTTGGAACGCCTGCCGCCGCGGCGACGCCGAAATCATCATTGGGCTGCCCGCGAAGCTGCTTTCCGGCATCCACGGCCTAGCGCCTGGCACCACCGCCGACATGCTGAGCTGGGTGAATCGGGCCCTGCCCGGCCCCACCGACGAGCAAGGCGATGCCCGCCGCTACGGCCACGAAAGCGAGTCCCCCATCACTCAATCTTGGCTCACCACGCTCACGCGCAAGGCAGCCAAGAAAAACAACCAGCAGTAAACTATAAACTAAGAGGCCCGGCAGCACATGCCGGGCCTTTTTGCTTTTAATAGAGTTTTTAATAGAGTAATAAGCTTCATTCCACTCTTGGCAGCGTGAACCGATGAGTATGCACTTCCCCTTCGGGCAATTGCGCTACCACATGATATAGCATGTCCGGCAGCAGTTGTTCGCGTTGCAAGGGCAACTGAGTTGTCCCGGCTGGTAGTTCGCCTTTCCATACTTCTTCGGTGTGCAACTGCCCCTGAAAATGATAGAGCGTGATGGTTGCCTCGGTTTGGGTGCGAACGATAAGCTGCACCTGCGGGGGCAACTCAGTAAGTGAGACCGTTAGGTGTTCGAGCGCTGGTTGTTGCGCTGCTGGACTCAGCAAAAACTGTAGTTGCGCGTGTCCTACTGGCCCAAACACGTCAGCCAGTCTAGTCTCCGGATTTTGCAACTGAAATCCTTGCCGTAGTTGCGCCCTTTCTTGGTCGTTGAAGCCACCGCCGAGCCCGATAAGCGTAAAGTCGTGGGCATTGAAGTCTTCATGTGCAGTTTCCCAACTAACGGTGCCTTCTACGGCGTGGCCGTTGGCACGCAAAGCGCTTAACAACCGGTTCATCACCAATGGATCCTTCCCAACCAGTAAGGCACGTGCAGTTTTCATCGGCGAAGGGGAGTAAAGCAGGTGGTATGTGCAGTTGTGAGGTACTTAGTAAGTAACTAAGACGATTAACTCAACAGAATCCCTTAAAATAGCCCCGTGCATACATGCAGCTAGCACGCAAGCCTATTTTTTTGAACCTTCGGCAGTAGCCTTACTTTCTTGTCGTATCCCGTTCACCTCACGCTGGGCCCACTTTTTTTGCCTGTACACTTGCTGTGCGAGGTGCTGGCCTACACCCTGGGCTACCGCTACTATCAGCGCTTACGCACGCGTACCACCGACCCCATTTCCAGCGAGCACCGCCTCTGGATTTTCGTGGGCTGCTCAGTGGGGGCGTTACTCGGCTCTCGGCTGCTCGGGTTGCTCGAACACCCGGAAGTATTGCTGCACCCACCCGGCGGCGCGCTCTATTATTTCACCAACAAAACCATTGTCGGGGGCTTTCTAGGCGGCCTGATCGGCGTGGAACTCACCAAGAAGCGCCTAGGTATTACCGCCTCCAGCGGCGACCTGATGGTGTTTCCGCTGCTGCTGGGCCTAAGCATTGGGCGGCTCGGCTGTCACCTCAGCGGGCTCGAAGACGGCACCTACGGCACCGCCACCGCCTTGCCCTGGGGCATTGACTTCGGCGACGGTATCCCGCGCCACCCCACCAACCTCTACGAAATCCTATTTTTAGGCGTGCTGGCGCTGCTGCTATGGCTGCAGGAACGGCGCCGGCCGTTGCCCAATGGTCGCCGGTTTCAGTTGTTTCTGGCAGCGTATCTACTGTTTCGGTTGCTGGCGGAATTCATTAAGCCCACGCCGCCACTGCCTGGGCTCGGACTTACGGCTATTCAGTGTGCTTGTGTGGCAGGACTAGGGTATTATGTTTGGGTGTGGTGGAGGCGAGACAGAGCAATGGCTGCTCTGCCGCTTGAGTAAGTGTTTAATACTTATTTAAAAGCATGATAAATGAAGGAATACTTTCGGTTTAATAGTGGTATACACAACTTTTGGCCCTTATACGAAACTATAAAAGCCTATTATCCGCTGGGCATTCTGGAAAGTGAAAGTGACGCCATCACGTTACATGAAACTTACCCCGGCTACCAGCAAATAGCGAGCATCATTGAAGACAACCTGTTTGATGCCAAGAACTATCAGGAGCGGTGGGGCAGCTTCAATAAGTTTCTCAGAAAGAAATTTAAGCGGAAGATTTCCGGTAGTATCAATACCTTTTCACCTTGCTTTTCGGGGTGCTTAACTCTAGAAGAGAGTGATACTCCTACGTACTTGGTTGCCAAGGAAATTCACTTTGTCATTAGCCTACTTGGCCCTTACTATACCCTATACGGAGTGGACAGCTCAACTTTGATGTTGGCGTTGGACCATAAGAGAGCGAATAGTCTAGGTATAGATCAAGCACGTTATCCAACCATTCATGCTATTACGGTTTCACCACATCTTGAATACGAAGCCGCCTTTCTGCAACTTAAACACAAGATTGTGGAGTGGTTTCCAAACTACAAATTCGTTCCCTACGCCATTCATCAGATGCGTCTTCGGGGACTGTCAACCAACAGTGTTAATCCCAAAGGAAAGAATCAGATATTCTGTGCTTTGTTTAAACCCGATCTAGCCCCCAATCTGCCTACAAGAGGGGACAAGTGGTATGGCTTTGCTGAATGGCCGCAGGAGAAAGTGCCGACAAGCGAAGACGAAAGAAATCAACAACTGCAGGCGGCGCAAGAGGAAAAAAACCGGCAATTGCTGGAAGCACATATACAAAGACAATCGGCGGGTTCAGTTTTAGAAGTATCAATTCATAAAGTTTGGAAGTTCAAAACCGCAAAGCAGTTGCCTGGCGAAGGGCATGGTATTGGAATGATGAGTTTAGAGATGTTCGATACTTTGGATTTAATAGACCCAAATGAACTGCTGTATACTACTCAAGAGGCTGGTCCGGTCAAATCCTCTCTTTACAGTATAGTTGGCAACGTGCTGAGCATCCATAGTTGGGACGTCCATCTAGGTAGCTACTTTAGATTCCTAGTAACAGACTTGTCGGCTAGCCAATTGCGTCTAATACTTCATCTTGATTTTGTTAAGGGCAGGAAGATTTTAAAAGGTAACATAGTCGAGCTGTTGCTTGAGCTACAGGAATAGCATAGCTGATTGTTGACCTCGAAGCTTGATACTGTAACCCTTCATCTAACCTTCCCTGCCATGCCCGAACGTCCTTATATCTACTACGATTTCACCCTGAGCCTCTGCCCGGAATGCCTGCGCCGCATCGAGGCCAAAATCGTGTTCGAGGACGGGAATGTGTATATGCTCAAGCGCTGCCCCGAGCATGGGCGCCAAAAGGTGCGCATCGCCACCGATATCGAATATTACAAGAGCATCCGCAACTACGTGAAGCCGAGCGAAACGCCGCGCCGCTTCAACATGGCCACCCACTACGGCTGCCCCTACGACTGCGGCCTCTGCACCGACCACGAGCAGCACAGCTGCCTCACGGTGGTGGAAATAACCGACCGCTGCAACCTTACCTGCCCCACCTGCTACGCCGAAAGCAGCCCGACACACGGCCGCCACCGCACCTTAGAGGAAGTGGAAGCCATGGTGGACCTAGTGGTGGCCAACGAAGGCGAGCCCGACGTGGTGCAATTGTCCGGCGGTGAGCCCACGCTGCACCCGCAGTTCTGGGAGATTCTGGATATGTGCAAGCGCAAACCCATCAAGCACCTGATGGTGAACACCAACGGCGTGCGCCTAGCCAAAGACGAAGCCTTTGTGGCACGGCTAGCTACCTATGCGGGCGCCTTTGAAGTGTACTTGCAGTTCGACTCGTTCCGCGAGAACGTGTTGCAAACCATGCGCGGCCGCGACCTGCGCGAAGTGCGCCAAAAGGCCATAGCAAACCTCAACAAACACAACCTCAGCACCACGCTGGTCGTGACCCTGCAAAAAGGCCTCAACGATGACGAGATGGGCGACATCATCGACTACGCCCTCAAGCAACGTTGCGTGCGCGGCGTCACGTTTCAGCCCACCCAAGCCGCCGGCCGCCTCGACAATTTTAACCCAGCTACCGATTCGTTTTCGCTCACCGAAGTACGGCAGGGCATCATCAACCAAAGCTCGGTGTTTACCGCCGCCGACCTGCTGCCCGTACCCTGCAACCCCGACGCGCTAGCCATGGCCTACGCCCTGAAGCTGGACGGCGAAGTCTTCCCGCTCACGCGCTACCTCGACCCCGCCGAACTGCTCACCAACAGCAGCAACACCATCGTGTATGAGCGTGACCCGCGCCTGCGTCAGCACATGCTCAAGCTGTTCAGCACGGCTAATACCGTGGATACGGTGGTGCCCGAAATCAACCAGTTGTTGTGCTGTTTGCCGCAGGTCTCGGCCCCCAATCTGAGCTACGACAACCTGTTCCGCATTATCATCTTGCAGTTCATGGACGCGCACAATTTCGACGTGCGGGCCGTGAAAAAATCCTGCGTTCATATTGTGAGCAAAGACCTGAAAATCGTGCCCTTCGAAACCATGAACATCTTCTACCGCGACGCCGAGAAGCTGGCGCGGCTAGATGAACTGCGGTCCGAACGCACGGGCATTATCTAATGGAGCCGAACCCGTTGCCGCAACCGCCGAAGAAGCCCGCGGATAAAGAGTCCGTGACTTGGCCGCTGATACTTAATCTAGGTATCTTATTGCTAGTGGCCGTGTTTGAAGGTATCGATTCGTTGCCCATGGCAATTGGCGCGCTGGTGTTACTCAACGGGTTAACTGGCGCAATCATGATGTTGTCGGGCAATAGGATGCACTACGCCTTGGCCTTCTTTTTATCAGGCTTATTACTACTGTTGATTGGTTTCGGGGTATGTGGGCTATTGTTATCCAACATGAAAGGTGGTCATTAGAGTCTGCTCAAATATGCTGTAACTTACTGTTGGTTGTTTTCCCGACTGTCATGCCTGATTCAGCTCCACAACCCAACCATATTCTACGCAACAACCTACTCGGTCTGCTTCTAGCGGCCGTCGTGCTGGGGTTGTTGGCCGGCGTCACCGAATTAGGCAGTGCGGCGCTGTTTGCATTTGGCTATGTTATACAGGCTGCCGTGAACGTGTTGCTGGGCTTATTTCATTTGTTTCAGAATACAAATCAACCAACCGACAAAAGCCCGCGCCTTACTTTCTAAGCGCCCTGTTGGTGCTTCTGATCGGGTTTGGTGCGTGCAGCGGTATGGTAGTCTTGAACGGTGGCTTAGGTAACATGCACTAGATTCTGCTCAAGACTACTCATGAAGACACCCTACCAACGTATTGTGGGTATCAATTTGGCGGTTGTGTTGCTGCTGGCAGTCATCATCAAATTCGTTTACCGCCACGACAGCCTAGAATTTATGTATGGAATGGCTCTGGCACTCCTCGGTCAACTATTTGTCGTTATGTTCTTTGCTTCACTGAGCCACACATCTGGCATCCAACAAGCCTACTGGCTAAGCGCTTTGTTGGTGCTGCTCATCGGGTTTGGCACCTGTTGCGCTGGCGCTGCTATCCATGTCTGAGGCTGGGGCCGGCTGACACCGTGGGCAATGGTAAGTAGCCCGGCCGCCCACGTAGCCTTTATCAATCAACGTTTTGGGGTGGCGGGGACAGAAGGTGTGGGCGTCCGTGCCGGGGGTGGCGGAATCGTCCCACTCGCGGGCGTGAATCAGGAACGAAGCCGGGAAGTGTCGATAGGTGGCTTCGTGTTGAATAGCGGTGGTAAGCACCAATTGGATGGCGGCGTGCAGGGCTTTAAACTCTTTGGAACTAAGCGTATGCGCCCGGCGCTCCGGATGAATCTTGGCTTGAAACAGTACTTCATCCACAATCCAGTTGCCGAGACCCGCCGTGATGCCTTGGTCAAGAAGCAGCGGCTTGATCATCGGCTTTTTGGTGCCGAGCACGGCTTGCAGGTGCTCGGGCGTCACATCTAGCGCGTCGGGGCCGAGCTTCTTGGCTTTCTGATACTGTGCTACGCTTTCCACAAGCCGGATACGGCCGAACTTGCGCGGGTCGATGAAGGCGACGCGCAGGCCATCAGCCAGGTGGAAGGCGACGCGGGTGAAGCGGGGCGCGTCGTGGTCGTCGCGGTAGGCGCCCACGTCGCCGGTCATGCCGAAATGCAAGGCCAGCACCTGGCCGTTGTCGAGCTCTAGAAAGCAGTTTTTGCCGAGGCGGCGAGTGGCCGTTACGTGACGGCCGACCAAGGCCTTGCGCAACGTGTCTTCGTCGGTCACAAGGACGTGGGCGTCTTTCACTTCAAACGCCGTAATAGGTTGGTGCAGGATGATGTCGTCGAGGAAGCGGCGGTAGGTTTCAACTTCGGGTAATTCGGGCACGGAGCAGGAGCAATAAGTACAACACGGTTCAGGTACTGAACAGCTTCCGCGGGCTCAGAGTTGCAACAAAACCTTGTTCATCAGTGTGCAGACTCCCACTTTCGGCGAGCTGCCTGCTATTGCCATTTAACCGTTTTCAACCACTTACATTGTCAGCTTGCCTTCTACGAGCACCACGCCGGTGCCACCAATGCGCACGAACTCGATGTCTTCGCGAGGGCCGGCTACATGCACATTTATAGTGCCTGGCCGACCTAACCAGTGCCCTTGCTCGGCAATGAAATCAGGTTGAGCAAGGTAGGCGTAGTGCCAGAGGTACGCCGCCATGCCGCCGGTAGCCGAACCCGTAACCGGGTCTTCGGCCAGGTCGGGAGGCGTGCCAAACTGCCGGGCAAACGTATGCCCCGTAGGGGTGGCACCGCCCAAGCAAAACAGATGCGGACTAAAGAAATCAGAGGTGGCGCGGTAGCGGGCGTAGGCAGCGGGTTCGGGTGGCGTGGCCCGGCGCAGAGCGTCATGGTCGCGTAGGAACATCATTAGCTGCCGGGTGCCGGTGCTCACCGTTTGGATTGGCGCGCCGGGCAACACATCGTTGGGCGTGAGGCCAAAGAGCGGTGCTACCACCGCCGGATCGTGCAACAACCCAAACACAGGCTTGCGTTGCGTCATTAACACCTGCGGTAGCTCGTCTGGGGCAGCCGCCGCGTCCACATCGATACGAATAGGACCGTCGCGCAGGGCGAGCTGCAATGTGGTGCGCGGACCCGTGAGCGGCAAGCGGCCCGCGTGCATCAGCGCCACAACGGTGGCAATGGTGGGGTGCCCGGCCAGCGGAATTTCTTCGGCTGGCGTAAAGAAGCGAACACCAAAATCTGCGTCTGCAGAACGACGCACGAAGGCGGTTTCCGACTGGTTGAATTCCCTCGCCAAGCGCTGCATCTGCTCGTCGGTAAGGTTGTCGGCATCCAAAACCACTGCGCACGGATTGCCGCCCAGCGGGGTTTCTGTGAAAGCATCAACAAGCAAGAAAGGGAGCGTAGGCATAGAGGCGCAGATTGATTGGCAGCAAAGCTACAGCCTACGCCGTCCAATGTGGTAACAGGAATGCGGCTATTCAACCTGTTAGTTTAGTGTTGCGCAACGTCACCTTAAGGCAACAAAAAAGCCGGGTTCCTAACGGGAAACCGGCTTTTTAACTACTGAGAAGAAGCTTACGAAGGGTCCGAGACCATGGCTACTTGCCGGCCGTTGCTGTCGTAAACGGCACCGGCAGCATCAATCAAGAGGCGGCGGTTTTGTTCGTCAACCAAGATGAAGGGGAAGTCTTCGTTGTTGGACCGAGTGATGCGGCCCACTACCTGAGCGGTATGTTCCTCATGGTCGAGGCGGATAACGTTAAGGCGGTTGGTAAGATAGAACGGTTGATTAGGCTTGTTGCGGAAGGTAATCTTGCCCACCAAGCTCATCTGCCCGTTGCTAGCCATCACGACGGGCGTGCCCGCGCCAGAGTTGGTCCGGCCAGGCAGCACTGCCGGCGTATTGCTCACAATAGCCGGGGCGGCCGAAGGGGCAGTGGCGTGGTTGCTGGCTGCAATCTGCTGGCTAGCACGCTGCCAACCGTCGCTGATAGCCTTGAGGCGGGTTGAGCGGCCAGGGTGCGTAGGCGAGGCTTCCTCGTCCGATACCACAGCCATACCGGCCTGAGCCTCGGCTAAGCTCGCGCCCATTTTGCGCAGCACAAAGCCCGAAAACTCGTCGGCTTCCAGCTCGTCGGTGGGGTTAGAGCCGCCGGGCTTCAGCGTGTGGCCGTTGAGGTGGTGACCCATTTCGTGCGCTAAGATGCTGATGCCCGCCCAATCGGAGCGGCCAGCACGGTTCACGGCAGCCACAAAATCGGGGTTATACAGGAGGAAGCGTTTGCCGCTGTATACCACTGCTGCCGCGTTTTGCACGGCCGAGGTGGCTTGTAGTTCGAAGCGGGGCTTGAGGCCTACCACATCGGTGATTTCGCGCAGTACGTCGCGCTTAGGAGTAGTCGAAGATTGAGCACTGACCGAACCGGCCAGAAGCAGCCACGCACCCAGCAGCAAGCCGGCGAAATGGCGGAAAAAGCGAGGCTGAAACGTCATGGAAATATCGGTGAGATGAGAAACCTGGATAGTCAGGAATCGTGCCTAAATAACGCGCCTCACCGATTTTTAGTGCCCTTGCATCAACTCATCTACGGCTGTTACGACCAACATTGTAAAGCGGCTTGCTTACGCTTAGTGCTAAGCTGGTATTAGTACCGCAACAGTTCTGCTTTATTTGCGCTCAGTACTCAAGACAACAATTCTGCTTGCCGATCATGAAAGTTCTCCATGCGGGAAGCTGCCACGAAGTGCCCAATGCTCCAGACTGTCAATCTAAGGCAAAGCGCATACTGCACTAGGCGTAAGGCCTGAGGAGTGCAGTATGCGCTTTGCGTTAAAAAAGCAGCGTCGGCTTTTAGACTTGCACCAGCTGGGGGGCAATGGATGAAGTTGGCCGCTCGCCAATTTGCTGGCGCCACATAGCGTAGTAAAGGCCTTTTTGCAGCAAAAGTTCGTCGTGGCGGCCTTGTTCGGCGATATGGCCGCGCTCTAGCACGAAGATCTTGTCGGCGTGCAGGATGGTACTCAGGCGGTGCGCAATGAGGATGGTGATGTGCTGGCGCGAGCCCGAAAGCTCCCGCACGGTCTGGCTGATTTCCTCTTCCGTGAGCGAGTCCAGTGCCGAAGTGGCTTCGTCGAATACCAGCAGCGTGGGGCGCCGCAGCAAGGCCCGCGCAATGCTGAGGCGCTGCTTTTCGCCGCCTGAAACTTTCACGCCGCCTTCCCCAATCACGGTGTCGAGGCCCTGGGGGCACGGGCCAGAAGCGAATCGGCGGCTGCTTCGTGCAGGGCGCGCAGGCATTCCTCATCGGTGGCCTGGGGCGCCACGAAGCGCAGATTCTCACGGATAGTGCCCGCGAAAAGCTGCGTGTCCTGCGTAACGAACCCGATTTGCTCGCGCAGCGTGTCCAAGTCGATTTCGGTGCCGGGGATGCCGTTGTAGAGAATTTGGCCGGCGGCGGGTGGGTAGAGGCCTACCAAGAGCTTTACGAGCGTGGTTTTGCCGGACCCCGACGGTCCCACAAACGCAATGGTTTCGCCGAGCTTGGTGTCGAAGGAAATGCCATCCAGCGCGGCGTTGCTGGCCGAAAGGTGTTTGAACCGCACCTCATCGAAAGCCAAGGTTTGGATCTGCTTGATGTCTTTGGGGTGCGTGGGCTTCACGTCGCGCGGCGTGGCTAGTATCTGCTCGAAGTTGGCTAAGGAAGCCTCGGTTTCGCGGTAGATATTGATGATGTTGCCCATTTCCTGCAGCGGCCCAAAAATGGCAAACGAGTAAATAAACAGTGAGAAAAACTCGCCCACCGTAATGCGGCCCTGCACCACCAAATACAGCATCAACAGCAAGATGGCGTTGCGCAGCAAGTTCACGAACGTGCCCTGCACAAACGACAACGACCGGATGTAGCGCACCTTCTTGAGCTCCAGCTTCAGAATCTTGTTGGTAGTAGCATTCAGTCGCTCGGTTTCCTGCTGGGCTAGCCCTAGGCTTTTCACCAACTCAATGTTGCGCAAGCTTTCAGTGGTCGCGCCCGCCAACGCCGTGGTTTCGGCCACGATGGTTTTCTGCACCACCTTAATTTTCTTGCTCAGCACCGAACTCAGGAAGCCCAGCAGCGGGATGGTCAGGAAGTAAACTGGCGCAATCACCCAGTACACCGTAAGGGCATAGCCCACCACGAAGATGATGCCCACCAGCCCTACAAACAGCACGTTCACGAACGAGGCAATCAGTTTCTCAACGTCGGTGCGGACCTTCTGGAGCTTACCCAGCGTTTCGCCCGAGCGTTGATCCTCGAATACCTGATACGGCAGTTCCAGAGAGTGGCGCAACCCATCAGAGTACAGCTGCGCCCCCAGCCGCTGGGTAATCACGTTGACGTAGTAATCTTGGAAGTTTTTGGCGATGCGCGACACCATGGCCACGCCCATAGCCGCCAGTATCAGCAAGCCGGCGCCACTCAAAAACGTACGGAAGTTGACGTCATGCAGCGCCCCGCTTGGCTTGACCACGTACTGGTCGATGATTTTGCGGAAAATCCAGGGATCAAGCAGAGAGAAAATCTGATTGATGGCTGCCAGTACCAGGGCCAACACCAATAGTCCCCAATAATTGCGCAGATAGCCGTAGAGCAGTTTCATAGAAGAAGAGGAGTATTCATAGATAAAGCATCCAACTAGGGAGAAGGTTTCAGTTCAGCTACAGACCACTCCCTATTTATTCATCCTTCACCTACGAAGCAGGTAGGAAATGGTGTAGCACTACTTTAAGAAGATAGGTAGGCAGTTAAAATCGTTATTCACACCATCCGTCATGCTGAGCGGAGTCGAAGCATCTCGCGTGCTGACGTTGTGGTGCTAATTCAACGATTCGAGCGAGATGCTTCGGCTGCGCTCAGCATGTCGGCTAGCACCACAACGTCAGCACGCGAGATGCTTCGGCTGTGCTCAGCAGGATGGAGTAAACGAAGAGTGGTCAACTATCCCTAACTCCCTTGCCGGATGCGCACTATTAGCTGAAGATAACTAGCCTTTTAGCTTTAGCTGGCGGTTTCGCCGGCGGTGCTGGCTACTAGGCGGGTGCTGCCGGGCACCATGGCGGTTTGGCTGGACGGTTCGCCGGCGTGCTCGGCTAGCAAGCGGGTGATTACGGGTTTGTCGGGGCCTTGGTGCAGTTGGCGGGCAAGGGCTTTCACATCGGCTTCTTCACGGCTCACACCCCGATCGTGCAGCTGTTCGTACTCCTCCCACGACTCCACCATGAAGTACTCGACCAGCCGGTTCGGATCGGCCAGGTCGGTATAGAGACCGACCCGGATGGCCCCTTCGCGGCGGCGGATGCGGCTAAGTTGCTCCATGAGGGTTGCGAAGGCCGGATGGTCGGCGGGGGCTACTTGGTAGGTGGTCGTGATGATAACCGGGCCAGCATTGGGGGCGGGTTCCTGCGCTAGTACCAACTCGGGGCGCGACCGGGCTGGGGTGAAGTCCAGGGTTTCGGTGTTGTTGATGAGCGAATAACGTAGTACCAGCAGCGTGCTTAATCCTAGCCAGACGGCCGCGCCGGCCAGAGCCACAGGCAGGCCCCAGTGGCTGGCCACCGAACCCCACACCACGCTGCCCAGGGCCATGCCGCCCTGAATAGTAAGCAGGTACAAGCTGATGGTGCGGGCCTGTACCCAGCGCGGCACCACCGTTTGCACGCCTACACTAAACGAATTGAGCACCAACATCCACGCCAACCCCACCAGCACCAGCAACCCCGAGAGCACCACCCGGTTGTCCACGAAGGCCAACCCGAGCAGACCAATGGCAAAAGCCACCGTGGCCAGCGTTACGCGCCAGTTGATAGTGATGCGACGGTTGATATTGGGCAGCACCACCGCACCGAGCACGGCACCCGCGCCCATACACGACAGTAGCACCGAATAAAACGAAGTAGGCAGCAGCAAGCGCCGCGCCACTACGGCTGGCATCAAAGCAAACAGCGCCGAAGCCCCAAACGTAAAGCTCACGCCCCGAACCAAGATATTCTGGACTGGCGGGGCGAAACGCGCGTAGCGCACGCCCCTCGAATGGCGGCCAGCACCCGCTCGCCGGCCAGCGTGGAGGTGGCTTGCGGCTCCCGCTTCCAGCGCCAGACCATATAAATGGTAGCTAAAAACGATAACCCGTTGAGCAGAAACGCCGCCCCCGCCGAGAAACTGCCAATCAGCAAGCCGCCGAGCGCTGGCCCAAACGAGCGGGCCAGATTGAAGCTCACACTGTTGAGCGCCAAGGCTTGCGGCAGTTGTTCGCGGGGTACTAGTTCGGGCGTCACGGTTTGCCACACGGGGTTGTTGAGGGCACCGCCCAGCCCTAGCAGAAACGTAAGCAGCAGCAGCAGCCACGGCGTAGTGAACCCGAGTAGCGTCAGAGCCGCTAGCACCAGCGCCACCCCGGCCATCCATGACTGCGTGAGCATCAACATTCGCCGCCGATCCACTAAGTCGGCGAGGGCACCAGCGGGCAAGCTCAGTAGAAATACGGGTAGGGCCGAAGCCGTTTGCAGCAAGGCCACCAGTACAGGCGAAGTCGTGAGGTCGGTCATTAGCCCCACGGCGCCCACATTTTGCATCCAGGTGCCGATGTTGGAAACGAAAGAGGCAATCCAGAGCATCCGGAAAAACGGAATCCGGAGGGGCGCCATGGGCGAAACGGGGGCCGGCGGTGCCAGCGTAGCAGTAACAGACATAAGCAACAAAAGCAGAAACCGCACTGCTTACGTAGCACCTCCCCCTTTAGGCTAACCCACCAGCCGGCGAAAGCCCCAACAAGCCTAGAAGTGCCCAAAGCAGGCAGCACATACAATCAAACGACCGGCAACCACAGCTCGCCAAGCGCCTCAACCAGACGCGGGTTGCTAAGCTGGACAAGGCGTTGCATTTAAATGAAAAAGCCCCGGAGTTTCTCCGGGCTTTTTGTTGCATAATAAGCTCGAAATATCCGGCTGGTACGCCGGCTCTTATGTTTTAGCTGTTGGTTGAAGCCCGATTCGTACGGCTGGCTTGGCCACCCTTACGGCCCGCAGCGCGCGCCTCTTCGGGCGTCCACTGGTGGCCCCGGCCACTCTCGTGGGAAGCTTTGCCGCCTTCGCTAGCAATACGACGCTGCGTAGCTGGGTCCATGGCTGCAAAGCCGCGTGGATTACCAGTCTTAGGTGCTGCAGTGGACTTAGCGCGGCTCGATGATGCGTTTTGAGAGGTAGTAGCCATGACGAAAGAAATTAGTGGAAAAGAAATGATCTGGTTGTGGAAAGGAAATGTAAAGTAGAAACGAGGTTAGGCGATAGGAGTCGGTATCACCCGGAACAACAGGTGCAACTGCAGTAGGTGCAGCGCCCGGCAGAGCACCGTGTCCACGTTGTAGAGCAGAATATCGGCGCCTGCTTGCCGGGTAAGTAGTAGCTGTGATGCTAAGTGGCTTACACCCCGGGTGCGCAGGCACTCCAGGTGCTGGCAGTCGATAAGCAACTGCGGACGCTGCCGTGGATTGGCTTGATACAGTCGGCTGGCCAATCGCACCGGGTCGGTTTGATTGAGGTCGATGGTATACACGCGAGCAGTAGGGTCGCTGAGGGAGGAGAAGTCGAGCATAGGGAAGGGGACAGAAGGAAGTGGAAAGAAGCTGTCGGTGAACTCGCTCTGGAAGGCTGAAAACAAAATTAGACGTGCTTGCCTTGGATTAACTGCGTAGTAATGACCAATTTACTCTTTGCGTATTACTACCTGTGCCGTGGCGACTTATACCGATGTGGTTTGCGTACTCGGCCATAAAGGCGCCACTTGCGGGCCGCGCTGAAACCTGTCGGGCATGAATTGGAGCCGGCCGAACAGCCACCGGCTGCCGCCTGGGCGCAGCCGCAGCATGGCAAAGTGGCCCCGTAGCGTATTGCCTTCAAAGCCAAGGCACAGGCGCTCCTGATCAGCTTGCAGCGGTAGCTTACCCGTTATCAGGGTGCATTCTCCCATGTCGAGCAAGTGAGTAGGAGGGGGCAGGTGCGTCGCTTCTACCAACAGCGAGTGGCTCTGCTGGATCAGTTGATGATGCGTCAGGTCGGGTAGCACCCAATGCGCCAGAACCGAATCCGTATCCTCGGCAACAGGAGCCTGCTCAAACAAAGCCAGATGCTGACTTGTCTGTGACCCAACGGACTGCCAAAGAACAAAGTGAAGTGAGGCCATAGCGAAAAAACTTATGCAGCAAAGGGGCCGAAAAAGGCCGCGGAAAAAAGCAAGACCATCTATTCGCGGCCGTGATTTCCGTTGCATCCGCAACAGATAGAGCAATGAAATGCGGCCGAGAAGTAGGGAATCAACTCTTAAGCAATCTTCCTCTACCAGCAGCTGACTACCCTTCGTGACGGAAACTGCTTCTCCAACCGCATTTCAGATTGGGCAGCCAGCTCGCTCTTTTAACGCAACCATTACTCCGAAAAGTGGCTGAATTAATACGCAAATAGTCCTGTTAAAAGCACGTATTTTTCAACTCCATATTCTCTGACTTGTGCAGTTGAGTTTATCTCCACCTCGTATTTCAAACCCTGACGCCAGCAAACCCAATGCTTCTCGGGTTTAACTGGTCAGTACATCACGTACCCTGCAAGCGGCCAGCACTAGCCTTGGTACTCAAGGTTGCGTAGGCCAATGCAGCAACACAAAGTTTTCCGCTGCCGAATGGCAGCAGCGCACCTATCACCTGGTAGGCGTATTCGCATTCAACCGCCTGTCATCGTCCTGCCAGCAGAGTGGCGTATTACTGTTCAGCGAACAAGAATGCAGCGCCCGCACACGGAGCACTGTTTTAAAGACTTGTTCGCGGGCTATTGTAAGATAGCGGCTCGTGGGTTGATCCGTTAGGTAGCTACTGCCGGTAGGTTTGGGGCAGATAGCGGCTAGCGGCTTAGGTTAGTTATGAGCCGTGTGCAATAGGTCACTCAGTTTGCGCGTGTCGGCGGATGGCCAGTAGAAATAAGCTAGCGGATTCGTCCAGTCACCAATAAAGGCCTCCACTTCTTCTGAGTACTCAAGACAAAGCACGTACGCTGGGCCTTTCGGCAACTCGCGCATATATACGTCGCCGGCGAACTGCCACCCGTGCGGTGGTTGCGAACAGGGACGAAACCCTGCTTCCTGAAGTTGCGAAGGTGTAAGACGTGACATAACGATAACAACTAGGTTGGAGCACAAAGCCCCAGATAAGCTGAACGGGAGAAAAGTCTAAGCTTAAGTAAGCCGCAAGCGGACCTACTCGCTTTACTTTACAATGATTCAAATTAAAACACAATTTATTATACGTATAAACACTATATATGCCCGTGTAAATACGTATTTTCACTAGGCGGTAAATACGAACGCTCCACCCCAACCGTATGTACCTGGCTGGGGTGGAGCGTTCGTATTTATGCTGAAAACAAGGAGCTACGCTTGCTTTTGATCCGACGCCTTGGTGGCACCTGTACTGCCGTTGAGCAGAAATTCCCGGAGGCGGTTGATGTGGCTTTTTATTTCGTCGAGGCGTTCTTCCTGCTGCACGCTCCACTGCCCCTCACCCCGGGTAGCCATACTGCTAAGCAAATTTTTGCGCTCTTCCATCATGCGCAGCGCCACCCACAAGGTTTCTTCTAGCGCGTGTCTGGAACTCTCAAACAGCGCGTCGGCGGTGAAGGCGTGACCGGTGTGGCAGCGGAACCGCAGCACGTTGCCTTGTTCCAGCTTCCAGAGTGCTCCGCCACAATCAGGGCAGGTCAGCGGTACTTGTTCGCCGAATTTATCGATGTCTTCTGTGCTTCCCACAACTCGTTCCGCAATGGCGGCCTCCGCTTTTAGATCGTCAGGAATTGGTTTTGGAGGCGGCAAGGTTTGACTCGTCAACTCCTGCAAAAGGGCTCCTATATGAGAGAGGGGCACTACGTAGTCGACCTCGACGGAACGAAGCGCTGTATAAGGCATGCTAGGAAACTCGGCATCGTCGGGGTCCTGCACCACAGCTTGCCCCCCGCAGCGCTTAATAAAATCGAGGCCAGCAGTGCCATCGTGCAGCATGCCCGTAAGGATTACGCCAATAACGGCCGGGCCGTAGTTTACCGCCGCCGCCCGGAAGAGGGCATCCACCGCGGGCCGATAACTGTTTTCGTGCGGGCCTTTGGTTACCATCAGCCGGCCGTCTTTGACCAGCAGATGCCGGTCGGCGGGCGCCAGGTACAAGTGCCCAGCCTCGACAAGCTCCTGGTGAGTGGCCAAGTGGCAGCGCAGCTGGGTGTGCTGACTAAGGCGCGACACAAGGTGCTCGCCCGACGAGTTGGGCGCCAAATGCTGTACCACCAACACGGCAGCGGGTAGGGTGGCAGGTAGTTGCGCTACCAGTTGAGTAAGAGCCGGCATGCCTCCAGCCGAAGTGCCGATAACTATTATGTAAGACGGTTTCACTCAGAAAAGTTACTGTAGATAGGTAAGCCTTAGTTCAGTCAACCAACTGATAGCAAAAAAAAGTTTACGTGCGAGAATGTGGTTTGGCTGCTTGTAGGAACAGTTTTTTGCAAAATCAACTGTATTCTATGCAATGCTGCGGCCCATTCTTTCTGCTTACTTTTGAAAAAGCAGACTTCCTGATTACTGCTTGTAGTTGTGGGGAAGGAGCTGTTTTGGTTGATATGAAAAAAAGAGACGTGCAGTCAGGTTCTCCTTTGGATGCTGCACTACCCGCTACCACTACCTCACAACCCACCGGTGGGCCTGGCATCGAAATCCAACCCGGCCCCGACCAAGTCGGCTTCAATGTAGCCCGCAACTCCATCAACTTTCCTGTGGTGTGTCTGGGCGGGTCGGCGGGCTCGTTGAGCGCGCTGGAAGTGGTTCTGCGCGCCATCCCCGAAAGCAGCGGCTTGGCCTACGTGGTGGTCACCCACCAGATGCCCACTCCCCAAACCGAGCTGCCGCAGGTGCTTCAGCGCTTCACCAATGTGCCAGTAGTGGAAGTAACCGACGGGTTGAAAGTGCGTCCCAACCACGTGTATGTAATTCCGCCGGCCAAAGACATGTCGCTGATGCAGGGCGTGCTGCACCTGCTCGAGCCTACCCAGCCGCCGGGTCGCCGCTTGCCCATCGACTACTTTCTGCAAAGCCTAGCCAAGGACGTCCGTCAGCGGGCCATCTGCGTCATTCTTTCGGGCATGGGTTCCGATGGCAGCATTGGGCTGAAGATGATTATGGAAAACTTCGGCATGGTGATGGTGCAGGACCCCGATACGGCACAGTACGATTCCATGCCGCGCGCAGCCATTGCCACCGAGTTCGTTGACTTTATTGTGCCTGCCGTCAGTATGGTGCCCCAGATACTGGCGTACGTGCAGCAACCCACGGCGGGCCGCTCGCTACGGGCCCTCTCGGCGTCGGCCAATGTCTCGCCTTCGCTACCGGGGCATGCCTTGCAGAAGATCTTTGTTCTGATCCGTAACCAAACCGGCCACGACTTCTCATACTACAAGCGCAACACCGTGTTCCGGCGCATCGAGCGGCGCATGAACAGCCACCAGATCAAGGAGTTTACGCGCTACGTGCGCTACCTGCAAGAGAATCCGGTGGAGGTCGAGCAATTATTTAAGGAGCTCCTGATAGGCGTAACCAAGTTCTTCCGCGACCCCGAGGCCTACGGGGCGCTCAAGCGGCACTTGGTGCCGCTCCTCCGCAAGCAGGAGCCGGGTACTACCATTCGAGTGTGGGCTCCGGGCTGCTCTACCGGCGAAGAAGCCTATTCACTGGCCATGACCTTGTTGGAGTGCATAGAGGCCGAACCCGACCGCAACCTTCGCTTTCAGTTGTTCGCCACCGACATCAATTCCGAAAGCATCGACTACGCCCGGGTGGGCATCTATCCCGCCAACATTGCGGCCGACGTAAGCCCCGAGCGGCTGCGTCGCTTCTTCAACAAAGTCGACAATTCCTACCAGATTCGGAAAGACGTGCGCGATTCCATGGTGTTTGCCTTGCACAACATCAGCCGCGACGCTCCCTTCACGCGCCTCGACTTGCTATGCTGCCGCAACCTGCTGATTTACTTGTCGTCCGAGTTGCAAAAGAGCTTGATTCCGGTCTTTCACTACGCCCTCAATCCCGACGGTATTCTGTTTCTGGGTCCTTCCGAAAACCTGACGGGCTTCCAGGATTTGTTTACGCCTTTGGATGTGAAGTGGAAGATTTCCAGAGCCAACGAAACAGCCTCGCAACTAGTGCGGCTGGCTAATTTTCCTCTTTCCACTTCGCGGCAGCAAGCCACAGCTTCCACTGCTTCCAGCAACATGGTACCCTCTGCCGCTCCCCGCCGCGACAATACGTTTGCCGCGCTTATCCAACGTCTGCTGCTTGCCTCTTACTCCCCGCCGGCCGTGGTCATCAACCCCAAGGGCGAGATTCTGTTTGTGAATGGCCGCACCGGCAAGTATCTGGAACCCGCGCCTGGACTGAGTGGCCTCAATATTTTCGATATGGCCCGCCAGGAGCTGCACTTCGAAATCAACGACGCCGTGCACCGGGCCACGCAGCAGCGGCAGGATGTTGTGACTGAAAACGTGAAAGTGAAAACCGAAGCCGGGTTTCAGTTGCTGCGCCTCACGGTGAAATACTTGCAGGAGCCGGTGCAGCTGGCGGGCTTGTTGTTGGTGGTCTTTGAAGATACCGCCACCCCGCAGCGGGTGCGGCGCGGCAAGCTCAGCGCCAACTCCGACCACGATACGCAGATTACGGCCCTCGAAAAAGAGCTGCAATACACCCGCCACCGGCTGCAAACCACCATCGAGGAAATGGAAAGCAGCCTGGAGGAGCTCAAAAGCACCAACGAAGAACTGCAAAGTGCCAACGAGGAGCTGCAAAGCACCAACGAGGAGGCCATGACCAACAAAGAGGAAATGCAGAGCCTCAACGAGGAGCTGATGACCCTCAACATGCAGTATCTGCACAAAACCGAGGAACTGAGCCAGGCTGCCAACGACATGAAGAACCTGCTCGATGCCACCGAAATAGCCACCATTTTCATCGACAATGAAATGATCATTAAGCGCTTCACCCCGCCGGTGGGGCGCATTATTCCGCTCTTAGCCACCGATGTGGGGCGCCCCATCACGCACTTTGCCAACAATCTGCGCTATGAGCGGCTGATAGCCGACGTGGAGCAGGTGCTGGACCGGCTAGTGGGCGTGGAAGCCTCTATCCAAACCACCACCGGCGACTGGTACTCTATGCGCATCTTGCCCTACCGTACCCTCGACAACTATATCAACGGCGCCGTCATCACCTTCACCGACATTACGAGGCTCAAAAAGCTGGAAGACCAGATGGAATACAGCCGCCGCTTCGCCGAAAGCATCGTCGAGACGGTGCGCGAGCCTCTGCTGGTGCTCGACGGCGAGCTGCGGGTGCTTACGGTGAGCCAGGCTTTCGCTAGCACCTTCGGGGTACGGTCGGCTACCATCAAAGGCCAGTCCCTCGGCGTACTCAGCAACGGCGTCTGGAACCAGCCTAGCCTGCTGGGCCACTTACGCGGGCTGCTAGATTCCGAAATCGCCTTCGATGACCTGACGCTCGATGCCATCTTCCCCGGGGTGGGCCAACGCAGCGTAACCCTCTACGGGCGCCGCATCCTGAGCGAAGGCCGCTACACTGCGCACATCCTGCTGGGCGTCCAGGCTATAGAACCGCACACAACCTAGGCTGCGTAAGTAGTGGCCGTACGCGTGTTGTTCAAAGCCTATAGTCCGTCCTACTGAACGAAACCAGCGCATCTTGCTCGCGTGGTATAGTCACCGTCAGCTACGCCAAAAGCTTAACCCAATAGACCAGAAGCAGTATTCTTTCTTGTTTGTCTACATTGGCTGGTAAGCATTGATACAGAAGGTAGCGTACGAATAGAAAACTTGCTTTTTTTGTCTCTGGCGCTGCTTTTTCGTTTTTGCCGCCTACTGAATCCGCTTCTTTCTTAGCTCAACCAAGCCTACACAATTCCAGAGCGGGCAGCGAACGACTTTTTAGATAACGCGTTACTAGTAGAGTAGAGCCAGCGCAGCCCCTGCTATGAGTGACTTCGACCACAACGACCAGCATATTCCCAAGGAAGCCTTGCTGGCGTTGCGCGAGCGGGCAGAACGGCGGCGGCATCTCATTACGCGGGCCGTGGACGAGAGCACGCCCGATGCTATACAGCGCCTTGTGCAGGAACTGCAAGCCCATCAGATCGAGCTGGAAATGCAGTACGAGCAACTGCTCCTAGCCCAGGCGGAGGCCGAAACTGCCCGCCTCGAATACGTTAACCTCTACGACTTTGCGCCCATCGGTTACCTTACGCTGGATACCCACGGCACCATTCAGCAGCTCAACCTAAACGCGGCCCAGCTATTGGGCGACGTCCGTCAGAAACTGATGCGCCTCCGCCTCGCTTTGTTTGTTGCCGAACAAGACCGCGTCGAATTTTCTGATTTTCTTGACGCATTGTCGGCTTCCGACGTCCGGCAAACCTGCGAGCTTACTTTCATCCGCAACAACCAACAGCTGTATATCCAGCTGGCCGGCACCCGCGTGACTTCGCCGGAAAACGTGGTGCAGTTTCATCTGGTACTGCTCGATGTAAGCGCCCAGCACGCGGCCACTAGAGCGTTGGCCGTAAGCGAGGCTCGTTTCCGCCACCTGTTCGAGCAAAGTGCCGATGCGGTGGTGCTTATCCGCAACCTGCACATTATGGATTGCAACGCCTCGGCGCTGCGCCTGATCGGGGCCGCCGAAAAAAGCGAGCTGGTAGGAAAACCCCTCAGTTTTATGGTGCCCGAGTTTCAGCCCGGCGGGGGCCGTTCCGAGGAGCTGATCCGGCACCACCAAGCCTTACTGCGCCGCAAAGGTTCTCACCGGTTCGAGTGGTACCGCAGCACGTTGCAAGGCGAGCACAAGTGGCTGGAAGTGGTAGCCACCTACATCAACGTAAACGGCGAACAGCTCGTCCATGCCGTGTGGCGCGATATTACGGTGCAGCGCGCGGCCCAGGAGCAGCTCCGCGCCGAAAAAGAATTCTCGGAGAGCTTGCTCGATAACAGCGTCGATGGCATCATTGCGCTGGACCGGGGGGGCCGCATTACGGCCTGGAACCGCGAAGTCGAGAAGTATGCTGGTTTGCCAGAAGCGCAAGTAGTCGGCCAGGATATATTCAGCATTTTTCCGACTCTGAACACGCCGGAGTGGCAGCAGCTCTTCGGGCAGGTGCTGCGCAGTGGCGAGCAGGTCGTGTTGAATGGCATCCCGTTCATCGTTCGCCCCGGCCACTACGACGCCTACATCGTGCCGCTGCGTGGCGAGCAACAAGACGACATCAGCGGCGTGCTGATCGTCGTCCGCGACATGACCGAGCGCAACCGCCTCATCGAGGAAACCACCCAGCTCAAGCTGAGTCAGCAACAAGAAGTGCTATCGGCCATTTTAAGCACCGAGGAAGCCGAGCGCAAACGCATTGCCGAAGCCTTGCACAACGGGGTGGGGCAGTTGCTCTATGCCGCCAAGCTGCACCTCGAAACCCGCCTCGGCCGCCCACCCCGCGACGAGGCCTATGCTTTGCTGAACGAAGCCATCCGCATGACACGCACTATCTCGTTCGAACTGACCCCTGGCATCCTGGAAGATTTCGGGTTGAAGTTCGCGCTAGAAGAGTTGGCCCGCCGGATTCCGCGGGGCAGCTTGCCCGTGCACCTGCACTTCTCCGGCCTCGACCAGCCCTTGCCGCGGCTCATGGAAGTGGCCGTGTACCGCATTGTGCAAGAGTTGTTCAACAACATCCTCAAGCACGCCCAAGCGCAGGAAGCCTTTATTCACGTGGTGCGCGAAAACGACAAGCTGTCTATTTCGGTGGAAGACAACGGCCAAGGCTTTGAGTCCCCCGCAACATCACTCCTCACAACGGCATCGGTCTGCCCGGCCTTCAGAACCGCGTGGGGTTGCTCGGCGGCACTCTCACCATCAATTCCCGCCCTGGCCAAGGCACCATCGTCAGCATCGAGCTACCCGTAAAGTAAGAGCGAAGCAGGCTTGAGGCTCTGCACGATTGTGAAGTTAAAGCCACATCGACCAGTAAGCCTTATTCAAAAGCCGCTCATGCCAAAGCACAGGCGCAGGCGGCGCCTCTAGCCTAACATACTGCCATTGCCGAAGTATTGTCATGCTGAGCGCAGCCGAAGCATCTCGCTCGCCTCATTAAGTTAGTATTCCAGCATCACCACGCGAGATGCTTCGGCTTCGTTGCATTCCGCTCAGCATGACGGCCTGTTGGTGTTGACAACGGTAGCACGCGAGATGCTTCGGCTGCGCTCAGCATGACGGTCTGATTGAGTTTGTAGCGATGCACGCGGGGAAGTTCGATAAGCTCTATCGGACGGGCGAGTGATGATGTATTGTAGTATTCTTTACTTAGCCTTCCCAGGTTAGTGGGTCAATAGCTACCCACTCGGGGTTGAAGGCAGTAATTAGTTTTTCCTTTTTCGCTCGGGTCCAGCCTTTCAACTGCTTTTCCCGAACTATAGCTTGTACTGCGTCAGCACAATGCTCGAAATATACCAGCAAGTCAGTTTGGTAGCGACCAGTGAATTTGCTGGCATCACCTAGAGTAGAACTGTGCTCAGAAACACGACGCTCAATAGCGTTTGTCACGCCAATATAAAGAACTGTGCGAGCAGGATTCGTCAGAATATAGACATACATAACACAGCATTAAGAACTACTATAGCAACGCATTACCATACTACGTCATCTTATCAACCATCATGCTGAGCACAGTTGAAGCATCTTACATACTAACATTGCCAACACCAAGAGCCTGTCATGCTGAGCGCAGCCGCAGGCGAAGTTGAAGCATCTCGCGTGCTGACGTAGGCCAGTACAACCAGACCGTCATGCTGAGCGCAGCCGAAGCATCTCGCTGGTGTGGTATACTCTAACGCTTGTGCAACGATTCGAGCGAGATGCTTCGGCTGCGCTCAGCATGACAATACTTCGGTAACGGCATTACGCGTTAGAGATTTATGCACTGCCTGTACCTCAGCATAACTATGCTTACTTGTGAGTGTACTTACAGTCGTACTCCAATGCCGGGGCCTAGCAGAAAGAAGGGCTTGCCTTTGGAAAGCAAATAACCGCCGCCCAAATACAGCGGAAAGGTCAATTTGGCTTCGCGGCGGGTAGGATAGATGGACCCGAGAATTACTAAACCTAGGTCACGGTTGCCGCCTTCTTTGCTGAGGTCGAAGGCATTGAGCGCTACGAAACCAGCACCCACTTTGTAAGGACGCAAGCGGTTGATTTTTTCGGGGTGATAGAAACTCAATTGGCCCAGCATGGCCAGTGAAATACCCCCGAAGGACGTGTAGCTCGATTCGCCGCGGTACTTGGTCAGTAGGCCCCCGGGAAACTCACATCGATATCGAACTTCACGCGGCGCTGCAATACCAGTTCCAGCTTTTGCGAGAAACCCGCCTCCTGGTACTGCCCAGCCGTGTGTCTTACCGTAACAATCATGGTGCTCCAGTCGTCGAGGTCGTAGGTTTTGCGGGCGTTCAGCAAGCTGTTGAGGCTGATGTTGCCTACCTGGCACTGCTTGTCTTGGTAGAAGGCGGCGCGCACCGAGTTGTCGCCGGGACATATCACGATGTTGTCGACGGTACGCATTTCAATCAGCTCGCCTTTGCTGTTTTGAGTGCGAATGTCAAAGGTGAGGTACTGCTTGCCGTAAAGCTGTTTGTCGGAGTCGATGCCGTTGGAGTTGAAGCTGAACACCACGTCGCGGACGGTGCGGTCGTAGAGCACGGGGCCATTCAGGCGCGTGACGGGCCGGGGCGCTTCTCCAAAGGTTACGCTCACAAAGTCGAGCGGGTGCGGCCGCTGAAACTCCCTCACCGACAGATTGTAGCCTGTTGGCTGGCCTACGTTGTAGATGGTAATGCGCTTTTTGTCGATGGTGAGCGGGATTTGCACTCGGTACACCACCACCGCATCGGTGCGCACGCTGGAGTCGGAGGGCACAATCTGCACGTCCTCGAAGTGAAACCGAGCCCGCTGCAACGATACCCCTTCCAGCCGCACATCTACCGTTTCGCCCGGGTTTACGTTGGTGCTGTTTACCCAATCGCCGCCGCGGTGCCGCACGCTCACCGTCGTGACCGTAGTTTTGGGCGAGATGTTGAGGTTGGTGATGTACTTGGCCTGGTCGTTTTCCTTGATGTAGAGGTAGCTGTCGGTGAGGCGGTGCGTGTTATAAACGCGCAGCCAGCACAGTACCCGGTCGTTGGTTAGGTACTGGCGCATAAAGAGTTCAGCAATCAGTGCCCCACCCGCTTCTTCCTGCTCCTCGATGCGGTAGGTACGCCGCAGTTCAAAAGTGCGGCCGTTGTCGAGAATCAGCTCCACGCCTTTGCGCTGCGAAATATCATCGATGGTGATTTCCTTTTTATCGACGTTCAAGAAGCGCAACCGCGACGCCTTCACCGTGAATTCTTGCCGAATAGTTGGCAGCGCGTAACTGACGCGACGGTTGTTGTCGGTGAGGAAGGGCCGTTCGGTTTGGGGTCGCACCGTCAGTATCCGGTTGCCAAGGTTGTTGGGCAACACGTGCAAGCGCAGGATGCCTTTTTCCTGCGTGATGCGGTAGTCGATATCCTGCCCCTTGGTCCAGTCGGCGCCCGCCCGGATATTCTTGACGTTGTTGGTGCTGAGCTCGAACACTTTCTCCTCGCCCACATACAGATCAGTGTCGGCGGGCCGCAGTTCCAGCGTGGTACGCGTTACGGGCAGCAGGTTTACGGTTTGGGTGAGGGCGGGCCGACCTGCTGAGTCGGCCCGCTGCGTGAACGTGAACCGCAGAAACTGCACCGCCGACAGCTCCTTGAACCGCACCTTGGCCCGGTAGAATTGGCCGTTGGGCGAGACTGTTAAGGAATCGAGCAAGGTGAAGTCGGCCGAGCGGACGAGGCGCAGCGGTATGCGCGGCTGTAGGGGATACACTTCCAACTCGGCAGTTTCGTCTTCCTGGCGATAGTAGAAGTACAAATTCTGCTCGCCTTGTACGGCCACTGTGTTGCGGCTAAGCTGGTATCGGGTAGTGTCGGTGCGCATCACCAACTCGCGCAATAGCGGCCCGCTTTGAGCCTTAGAAGTGAAGGTGGTCAGTAGAAAGCCTAAAAACAGGACTGCAAAACCAAAACCGAAACGAAGGCTGAGAGGGAAGCGCACAGAGCAAACAGCGTCAGAAACCAAGCAGAAATAGCACCGGCCGGATGAAGAACGGCACTTTAGGAGCGTAAAGTTAGCGGCTGAGGCGTTGTGACGCGTAAGAATCTGCACTTTTCTTATTAAGGCGCCCTTCTTGCTTGAGTGCAAAATAAGAATAATACAGCCAGTAGTAGTTTGGTTGCAGTTAGGTAGTGAAAAGTGCCGGTTTTGTACGGCTCCTGAGTGGAAGAAACAGGTATAGAGGCAACTGCTTTCCTGTCAAGACGCACCACTAAAGCTTTCAGCACGAATTTCTGACCTATTAGCAGCTCAAGCGCCACAGTGTGAAGCCGTTCGTTGCCAAGCGCCAACCACGTAGCGCCAACCGGCGCTACGTGTGTCCGTAAGACGTCAACCTACGGATGTTAGCTGCCGCTTCAAACTTCGATTAACTGCTGTTTAAGTATACGCTCGGCAGGTTTCTTATCCGGGTCTTTTTGTGTTAAGCGCGGCTATTTACGGCAGGCGCTACGTCTACTTCCAAAATTCCCTAAATGGATACCACCTTTTTTACAGATTTATTGGGCTTGCAGGCCGATGCCGACAGCATCACGGCATTGCAGGTTGCCGCCCGAGCCGTACTTGTTTTTTGCGCCGCGCTGGCAATGCTGCGGTTGGCTGGCCCCCGCACTTTCGGCCGTGGTACGGCCTTCGATTTAGTGTTGAAAATCACGCTCGGCTCATTGCTTAGCCGGGCCGTGATGGCGGCATCGCCTTTGGGGTCGACGCTGCTAGCCTGCGCCATTTTTGTAGGCTTGCACCGCCTGCTAGCCATGGTTGCATACCGATACAACTGGTTTGGCTGGCTTATCAAAGGTAAAGCCACTATGCTGGCTGAGAACGGGGAAATATTGCGCGACCATATGCGCCAGAGCGAAATAACCGAGAAGGAACTGCTAGAAGGGCTGCGCGAAACGGCTAGTATGACGTCGGTGGACCAGGTGGAATCGATGCATTTAGAGAGCAGCGGCAAAATTAGCGTGGTGAAAAAATCATCGGACTAAGGCCGTATTGCTCGCTTGCTACGACTGGAAAACAAAAACGCCTCTCCGGTTGCGGAGAGGCGTTTAAGAATGTAGTCCGTAGGGGAATCGAACCCCTGTTGGTAGAATGAAAATCTACTGTCCTAACCCCTAGACGAACGGACCGTGTTTCGTTTTGGTGGTGCAAAGATAAAGCACGAAAAAGATACGCTGCAAGTCTACGGCAAGGATTTACGTGGATTTTTGCCGCCGTCGGTCCCACCACACGTACGCCCCGAACAAGAGCAGACTGATGCCGGACACCCATAGAAGGCCGGTTTTCAGGCGTTTGCTGTCTTCGCCGAGGTAAGCTAGCAGCGCAATCAGGGGCACTACGCCTACTACCGTGGCAGCAATAAATTTTAGGTAGCCCATGCGGGCCACCCCACCTACGAAGCTGATGGCGTCGTCGGAGAGGGCGGGAGAGAGGCGGGCAATGATGACGGCCCACACACCATAGCGGTGCACCACGTCAATAACTTTCTTCTCGGTTTTTTCGCCTAGCAGTCGGCTTACGAATGACTCGCCTAAGGCCCGGCCTAGTCCGTAGCCGACTGTAGAAGCCACGACGCAACCGCCCAGTGCCAGCAAAGAGCCCCACCACGGCCCATAAGCCAGAATCGCCACCAATATCAGCGCCACCACATTCACTACAAACAAAAACATTTGCACCACCATCAGTAGCACCAACACCACCGGGCCCCAGTACCCGAATTGCTGCATCCACGCGGCAATGCTTTTTTGCTCGCCGCTCTTGAGCACTGTGAAAGCTTCTTTGGCGGCTTCTTGGAACGCGGGCCACAAGAAATAGGCGCCCACTAGGGTCGCTAGTAACGCCAGCGTAATATAAAGTGGAGTATGGGTGGTATTTCGGGTGGAAGTGCTGGGCATGAGCAAGTTAGGTGCAGAAAAAATCAAACAAAATGGCCGCTCAGCCCCTGTACGTAGCTTCCGGCCGGAAGGCTACGGCAACCCCAACGGCTCCAATGGGGTACTTACTGGTGAAATTGTGAGACGGTGAGCTTGTGGAATGAGAGTTCGACGTTCTGGCCGCGCGCATCTGCGCACGCCAAATATTGAGTTCGCAGGCGCACATGCTCACCATCTCACCTCTCCACAACTTCACCATTTCCTGATGATCAAGCACACTTACGACATGGGTCTGATTGGCAATTGCGCCTATCTGGCTCTTATTCGCAAGGATACCTCTGTGGCCTGGCTTTGCTGGCCTCGCTTCGATAGCAGTTTTGTGTTCGGCGACTTGCTCGATACTGCCAAAGGCGGCGAGTTCAGCGTCCGGCCCGGTGCGAGCGGCCCCTTCGAGACCCGTCAGTACTACATGACCAATACCAACGTGCTCTGCACCGAAATCGAGAACGAGGAAGGCCGCTACCGCGTCACCGACTTCGCGCCCCGCTTCGAGCAGCACGAGCGGTATTACAAACCCCTGATGATTATCCGGAAGCTGGAGCCGCTAGTAGGCACGCCTCGCGTGCGCGTGACGTGCAACCCGGTGGGCGAATACGGCGAAAAACAGCTCAGCCGGCGGCGTAGCTCCAACCACATTGCGTTCTTGGGGCTCGAAGAAGAAATTCGCCTCACCACCGACATCCCGCTCACCTATATTCTGGAAGACGAGGATTTTGTGCTGAACATGCCGCGCTATCTGGTGCTTACTTACGGCGCACCGCTGGAGGCCTCCTTGGAAAGCACCGCCGAGCGGTTTTTGCGGAGCACCATTGACTATTGGCGCAAGTGGGTGAAGAGCACCAGCATCAGCAACTTCCACCAGAGTGCCGTTATTCGGTCGGCTTTGGCCCTGAAGATGCACCAGTACGAGGACACCGGCGGAATTATTGCCGCCAGCACCACCAGCTTACCCGAAGCGCCCGGCAGCACCCGCAACTGGGATTATCGCTTCTGCTGGATGCGCGACACGTACTACACGCTTACGGCCTTCAACAACATTGGGCACTTCGAGGAGATGGAGCGGTATTTCCACTACATCGCTAACATTTCCACTAAAGTGGTGGGGAAGTACCAACCGCTCTATGGCATCAGTGGGGCCTCGGAACTTACAGAAATCGAGCTGCCGCTAGAAGGTTACCTCGGCAATAAGCCCGTGCGCATTGGCAACGACGCTTTCACCCACATTCAGAACGACGTGTACGGGCAGGTGCTGGTGGCACTGCTACCGCTCTACGTGGACTGCCGTTTCCTCGACCCCGAGCGCACCAACCCGAGCAAGCTGATTTATGAGGCTCTGCACATGATTCAGGCCACCATGGACCAGCCAGACGCTGGGTTGTGGGAATTCCGCCACATAGCGCAGTACCACTGCTACACTTACTTGTTCCATTGGGCAGGTAGCAGCGCGGCCCGTAAAGTGGCGCATTCGCTCGGCAACCCCGAAATGGAGGCCCTAGCGCTAGAGCTACAGAACGAAGCCGCCCGCCGCATCGAGCAGTGCTTCAACGAGGATCGGCAAGCGTATGCCAACGCCATCGGCTCGCCCCACCTCGATGCCAGTACGTTGCAACTCATCATGATGGGCTACCTCGACCCCACCACCGAGCGGGCGCATACACACCTAGCCGCGCTAGAAAAAGAGTTGATGACTCCGGAAGGCCTATTCTACCGCTACCGCCATGCCGACGACTTCGGCACGCCCGAAACCACTTTCCTGATCTGCTCTTTCTGGTACGTGGAAACTCTGGCCTGCGTCGGCCGCCTCGACGATGCTATTCGCGAGTTCGAGAAGCTGCTGACCTACACCAACCACCTCGGCTTGCTCAGCGAAGACGTAGACGCTAAAACCGGCTCGCAGTGGGGCAACTTCCCGCAGGCCTACAGCCACGTTGGCCTCGTGAATGCCGCTTACCGCATTGCCAAGAAGCTCGACCGACCAAACTTCGTGTAACGCTTCCAGCCTAAGACTAGCTTGATTTCAACGCAAAAGGGGCCGTGCATCAACTAGATGCACGGCCCCTTCTGCGTTGAAATACTATTTTCTAAAGTAGCTTCCGGAGCAACTGCCGGACGTCGTTGGTGCCGCGTACGTGGAAGCGGGCCAAGGAGCGAGTGGCGCTTCCTACTTTGATGGTGTACGCCTCGGACGGCATGGCCCCGAACGTGTCCTCGTCGGTACGGTCGTCGCCAATGGCGAGGATAAAGTCGGGTTCGTAGTCGGTCAGCCAGCGTGAGGCAGCCGTGCCTTTGTTGATGCCCGCGTTTTTGATTTCGATTACTTTGTTTCCTTCCATTACCTGCAAGTCGGTGTTGGATGCTAGGAAAGTGAGGTGGCTCACCAACTCGCGGGCCCGCATGGCGCTTAGTTCAGCATCAGCGCGGCGGAAGTGCCAAACCAAGGAGTACTCTTTGTCTTCAATAAACGAGCCTGCCGTGCGACTAACGTACAGCTCCAAAATAGGCCGCAGCTCTTGTTTCCAGTCGTTGCGTAGGGGTTGGAACAGGGTCCAGTCTTCGTCTTTGCGCCGCAGCCACACGCCGTGCTCGGCAATGAACTCCAGAGGCAAATGCCCAAGCCATTTCTGCAACGTGTTTCGGTCGCGGCCACTAATGATAACCACCCGATTGCGTGGGTTTTCCACTAGGCGCTGCAACAAATACAGCATTTCGGCGTCGGGTTGGGCGCGCTGCGGATTGGTATTGAAGGCGGCCAGTGTTCCGTCGTAGTCGAGTAGAAACAGGCGCTTATTTGCCGCTTCAAACTCGGTGGTAAGCTGCGTGAGCGTAGCCGCATCCAGCGTTTCGGTGGCAAGCGTGAGTTGCTTGATCTTGGCGTACGACAGACGGTCCATGAACAGCTTGGTCCACGAAAACACGTTGTACTGCTGCACCAAGGCTTGCATGGCGGCCATACGCTGCATTTGCTCGTCCTCGGGCATCACCAGCGCGTCGTGCATGGCTTCGGCTAGTTGGCCGGTGTCGGTGGGATTGATGATGAGCGCATCCGACAGTTCGCGTGCGGCGCCGGCCCGTTCGCTCAAGATCAAGACGCCCTTTTGGTCGGCCTTGCTGGCCACAAATTCTTTGGCCACTAAATTCATTCCGTCACGCATTGGCGTTACCAAGGCCACTTCGGCTAATCGATACAGCGCCGCGAGTTCTTCCAGTGGGAACGAGCGGTAGAAATAATGGATGGGCGTCCAGGAGATAGTGCTAAACTGCGCATTAATGCGGCCGACTAGTTCGTCGATTTCCTCTTTCAGGGAGGCGTATTGGGCTACTTGGTCGCGGGAGGGCACCACCACCATAATCAAGCTCACTTGGTCGCGCCACTCGGGGTAGCGCTGCAAAAGCACCTCAAAAGCCCGTAGGCGTTGCGCAATTCCTTTGGTGTAGTCGAGCCGGTCGATAGACAGAATAACGCGCGAACTGCGTAGTGCCTCGCGGTATTCCGCCTCGTGGGCCAGGGCTGCGTCGGAAGCAGCAGCACTCGCATACCGGTTGTAGTCGATACCCATCGGGAAAGCGTCAACTAAGACCGTACGGGTAGGGGTTTGAATTTGGCCGTTCTGCGAATTGTGCCCGAGCAACTGCGAAACAGCACTCAGGAAGTGCCGCATGTAGCCGTACGTGTGAAAGCCAATTAGGTCGGCCCCGAGCAAACCTTGCAGCAATTCGTTGCGCCAGGGCAGCACCCGAATCAACTCGTGGGAAGGGAAGGGATATGCAGAAAGAAGCCGATGGTGCAGTCGGGGCGGGCCTGGCGCAGCAGTTCAGGCAACAGCAGCAACTGGTAATCGTGCACCCAAATAGTGTCTTCGGGGCCGGCTTGGTCTAGCACTGCGCGGCAGAATTTCTCGTTGACAGCTACGTAGGCTTCCCAATGCTCTTGCTCGTAGGTGGCGTACTGCGTGAAATAGTGGAAAGTCGGCCAGAGCGTGGAGTTGCTAAAGCCTTCGTAGAAATCCCGAATTTCTGCTTCCGTCAGAAAGACGGGCACCATACTATCTTTCAGCAATTCTTCTTGTACGTGCCGCTCTTCGGCTTCGTCTTCAACAAATAGTCCTGGCCAGCCTACCCATACGTTGTCGCCTTGCCGGTAGATGGAGCCAAGACCCGTGGCCAGGCCCCCCTCGCTCGGTTGGAATGTAAGGTTGTTTTCAGTGCGTAGTACCTTGGTAGGGAGTCGGTTGGAAACAATAATAGTGCGGGACATGTGCCGTTGTTCAGATGATAAGTCCCTCGGTTTACGAGAGAAAACCACGCACAGACGTTAATTTTTTAGTGTGCCCCACTACCACGCCCGTGCCGCCGGGCTTACGAAGCCCCTCTACGCCCGAGCTTACACCCGGAAATACACTGCCTCTAAGCGCTTGCCGACTGCGCTCCGATTACGCCCAGATGGGTGTGCTTGAAGTGCGAAGAGTGCTTGAGGCCGTAGCCCAGCAGGCGGTCGAAAGCAGTGTGAAAGAGCAGTACACTCCCAGCCAGGAGCAACAGCGGTTGCGCGAGCCCCCAGCCCAGTAGAAGTACGCCAAGAGCCAATGCCTTGTGGTGCAACAGGTTGTACGCCGCCGCTCCGGCGCGAGGCCCAATTGCGTACGCCAGCATACTCAAATCAGGCACCAAAAAGAGGGCGGGCAGCCACCACCAAGCAAAAGGCAACTGGTGGAAGATAGCAACGGCAACTACTAGTTCGGCGGCTTCTTCTAATTTCAGGAGGTTTTTCATGGCGCTTGGAGTAGGGGTGAAGTATGCTCCAAAGGTCAGCACCCACGCGGCCGAAAAACGTTAACAAAAGCTAAGAAATGCGCCCACCGCCTTCCATCAGTCGCGCCCGGATGCGGCTCAGCGACACGGGCGTTATACCGAGGTAAGAAGCAATATAGTGCTGTGGAACCCGCTCCATGATCTTGGTTTTGTGGCTGCGCAACAAGGCTTGGTAGCGTTGTTCGGGGCTGAGCAACAATAGTTCGGCTAGGCGAGCATCAGTGCCGAGCACGAGGTACTCAGCCAGCAAGCGTCCAAACCGCTCGTACACCGGCCATTCATCGTAGAGAGCCACAAGCAGCTTGTACGGGAATACGAGCAGCTCGGTGGGGGCCAGCGCTTCAATGCTGAAAGCGCTCGGCTGGCCCGTGAGGCAGCTCTGATAAGAGGCCATCAGGTGGTTCTCGAAAAAGAAATACGTGGTTTTCTCCTCTCCATCGGGGCGCGTATAATAAAGCCGACAGGCCCCGGATAGCAACAGGGCAATATCGCTGCTAGGCTTCTCGTGCGTTACAAACAACTCACGCTTTGCCAGTTGACGCACCTGCAAGCCCGTAGCTAAAGGCGCCCACTCTGCGTCGGTGAGCGGTACGAAACGATGAATATAAGCCCGTAGTGGATGCATGGCCGCAAGATAGGGGCGGCGCAATTATAAGCCCAAGCAAAACAAAAAACCCACTTATCGGGTTGATAAGCGGGTTTTAAATGAAAACCAAAACGGGAGGCGAGTAGTCCGTAGGGGAATCGAACCCCTGTTGGTAGAATGAAAATCTACTGTCCTAACCCCTAGACGAACGGACCAGATAAGAAGACCTTTTCCGTTTTGGTGGTGCAAAGATAGAGGTTCACTTCTTTTAGACAATCCCCCGGCACTAAAAAGTTTAGCTCTGGAAGGTAAACCAATTGATAGTCAGAGGAAAAAAAATTCATTTGAATTGAATCTATCGTAGAAAGCTTAGTGATTTGGCGAAGTACCCCGAGCCCTGTACCTTCGCTCCGCGTTTTTCACCCGGCCTTTGCAGGCCGTTAAACACCCCATTCCCCTAACAATATGGCTAAAATCAAAGTCGCCATCAACGGTTTCGGCCGGATTGGCCGTCTGACGTTCAAGTCGTTGCTCGAGCGCGACAACGTGGAAATCGTAGCTATCAACGACCTCACAGACAACAAGACGCTGGCTCACTTGCTCAAGTTCGACTCTGTGCACGGCCGTTTCAATGGCACGGTAGCATACGATGAGAACAGCCTGACCGTGAACGGCCAGCGCATTCAGGCCCTGGCCGAGCGTGACCCCAAGCTACTGCCCTGGGGTGACATGGGTATTGACGTAGTACTCGAATCGACGGGCCGTTTCGTAGATGAAGCTGGCGCAGGTCAGCACATCACGGCTGGTGCCAAGAAGGTGGTTATTTCGGCTCCCGCAACCGGCAACATCCCAACGGTGGTGCTCGGTGTGAATGAAGACATCTTGACTGGCAACGAAACCATCCTCAGCAACGCGAGCTGCACCACCAACTGCTTGGCCCCTATGGCGAAGGTGCTGGATGATGCTTTCGGTATCGAGAAAGGCTACATCACCACGGTGCACGCTTACACCTCCGACCAAAACTTGCAAGACGCGCCGCACAAAGACTTGCGTCGTGCTCGTGCCGCTGCTTATAGCATCATTCCTACCAGCACGGGTGCCGCCAAAGCCGTAGGGCTGGTGTTGCCCCAGTTGAAAGGCAAGCTAGATGGTATCGCTATGCGCGTGCCTATTCCGGATGGCTCTACGACTGACCTGACCGTAATTCTGAAGCAGGAAGTAACCAAGGAGCAAATCAACGACGCCATGAAGGCTGCTGCTGAAGGCCCGCTGAAAGGCATCTTGGAGTACAGCACCGACCCGCTAGTGAGCATCGACATTGTGGGCAATCCTCACTCATGCGTATTCGACTCGCAATTGACTTCGAGCAACGGCTCGTTGGTAAAAGTGGTAGGCTGGTACGACAACGAGTTCGGCTACAGCACCCGCACCGCCGACCTCATCCAGAAACTCGGTGAGAAAATGAACGGCTAAGCTGTTGTAAGAGTAATAAAAAGGCCTTCCTAAGAATAGGAAGGCCTTTTTTTGTGGTTCAGTCAAACGAAATTGCTGCGCGGTTAGAATCCAGTATTCGACAGTCAGTGGAGACAAGCACCCCATAAGGGAGCTCATAGCTGATAAACTAGTTTGACGCTGGTTAAGCTGCTTGGTGCCGAAACATGCTGCTCTCGTATACGACAGCCGTACCTTTGCCTACTCCAACGGCTTTATTAGCTGCTTCGCCACTCCGTTATTCGCTTCCAAAGTGCGCATCTGCTTTATTCTGAATCCAACCTCTGGCACCAACCGCACGCAAGACGTGCCCGCTTTGCTGACGCGTTATGCCACGAAAGTTGGAGCAGATTTCGCTATCTGGTTAACTGAATTTGCGGGTCATGCCGAAACGTTGGCTCAGCAAGCCGCGGCCGAGGGCTTTCGGGTGGTGGTGGCCGTAGGAGGCGACGGAACCGTGAACGAAGTAGGGCGGGGGCTGCTCGGCACGGCGGCGGCGCTGGGCGTAGTGCCGCGCGGTTCCGGCAATGGACTGGCCCGCCACCTAAAAATACCACTCGATATTGCTGGTGCGGTGCGCCGAGCCTGCCGGCCCACGTTTCAGCGTATTGATGTGGGCTACCTCAACGGTCGGCCCTTCTTCTGCACGGCAGGGCTGGGCTTCGATGCGCACGTAAGCAAGATGTTTGCTCAGGCTGGCACCCGGGGCCTAAGTACGTACGTGAAGGTGGCGTTGCGCGAGTACCGCCGGTTCCGGCCGACCCCCGTTCAAGTGGAACTCAACAACCAACTTATCGACACAGATTGCTACGTGCTGGCTTTTGCCAACGCGGCCCAATACGGCAACAATGCCTATATCGCGCCCCTCGCCAACATCGAAGATGGTTTGCTCGATGTCTGCTTGATTGATGGCTTGTCGTTGACGCGGGCCGTGCGGGTGGGGGTGGGGCTGGCCTTGGGCACGTTGGCCACTTCCGGCGGGGCCGTATATCATACGTCGCACCACATTCTCGTGCGCTCTACTACGCCCATCGGCTTTCACATCGATGGCGACTACATAGAGGATGCAATTGCCTTTGAAGCCAAACTGGCGCCCCTGGCCCTGGAAGTAGCGGTATAGCAATGAAGCTGTTCAGAAGTGAATTTGTGGGGTACAGGGAGTGTATTAGTCCGTATTGCGCCGATTAAACGGCAACTTTGCAATCTCATCCTTCACAACTTCACCCATGAAAGCCGATAAAAACCGCCGGGAAGGAGTGGTGTACTCCACCAATCCAGATTTCGAATATCAGTCTACTGGCGACCAAGAAGCTACTACGCTGCCCCCGCAGCAGCAGAATTTGCGCGTGCAACTCGACAAAAAATCTAGAGGTGGCAAACAGGTGACGCTCATTACGGGCTTTGTCGGGCAAGATGCCGATTTGCAAGCGTTGGGCAAGTTGCTCAAAACCAAGTGCGGCGTAGGTGGCAACGCCAAAGACGGCGAAATTCTGATTCAAGGCGACTTCCGCGACAAAGTGCTAGCCGTACTGCTAGAGCAGAAATACAAAGCCAAAAAAGCCGGCGGGTAAAACGAGTATCTCGCAGTGCCTCCGTACGTTCGGCTGCGTATGCGTTGTTGGTGCCTCATAGTCCGCCTAATTCTCCGTTGGGGTCACGTTTAAGCCTCGCATAGCATGCCCACTGAGCCCATTACCTTATTTTCTCAAGCTGAAACCGGCGTCGTAACGGTAGTGCAGTGGTTGAAGCTGGGAGTGGAAACCATTGGGGCCCTTACCATTGCCATCGGTATTTTGCTGGCGGCTAAGCTTTTTGCACAAGCCTTGCTGGCGCGCCGTACCGCCGACTTCACAGCCATCCGGCTCACGTTGGCTCGGTATCTGGCGCTGGCCCTGGAATTTCAGCTAGGCGCCGACATTCTTTCCACAGCCATTGCGCCGAGCTGGGACCAAATTGGCAAGCTGGGCGCCGTAGCTGTTATTCGGACAGCGCTCAACTTCTTTTTATCCAGAGAGATGAAAGAAGAGCAGCGCGATACGGCCGAGCAACACGTTGCGCATAAGGCTGAAAGCAGCACCGATACCGGTAGGCTGGCCTCGTCAGAGTCGCCGCTGAACCGGTAGCTGCTTATTCCTCGCCGTTTGCTTTCAGCTGCATGAGGGCTCGTTCCACATCTTCCGGCGTGTCGATGCCAAGGGTGGCTAGCTCGGTTTCAGCCGTCAAGATCCGGTAGCCGTTTTCCAGCCACCGCAATTGCTCCAGGCTTTCGGCGAGTTCTAGCGGAGATGGAGAAAGCTGCGTAATTTCTTCGAGCACATCGGGGCGGTAGGCGTAGAGCCCAATGTGGCGCAGGTAGCGGTGATGCAGCAGCCAGTCGGCGGATGGATATTGGCGCTGATAGGGCAGTGGGTGGCGGCTGAAATACATGGCGTAGCCCTGCGTATCGAGCACAACTTTCGGCAAGTGCGGGCTGAACAGCTCCTCGTCGCTGACTACTGGTTTGACCAAGGTGGCTAGCTGCGGCGGGTTGGAGCGGTTGAAAAGCTGTACCAAGGCATCAATCTGCGCGGGGTGGATGAACGGCTCATCACCCTGGATATTGATAATGCAGTCGGCAGAAACAGCGAGTTGCTGATAGGCGTCGCGTACTCGATCGGTGCCACTTGGGTGATTGGAAGCCGTAAGCAGGGCCTCGCCACCAAAACTTTCTACATGCTGCTGAATTCGCTCGTCGTCGGTGGCTACTACCACCCGGCTTAAGCTCGAGCGTTGCGCCTGCTCTACTACACGCCGAATCATTGATTTACCGCCCAGGTCAATCAAGGGCTTGCCCGGCAGGCGGGTGGAGGCGTAGCGGGCGGGAATAATGCCGATGGCGTGCATGCGAAGAGGAATAAGGGCAGGATAATCAGCAAAACAAGCAATAAAAAATTTCCGTCGTCATATCCAGGCACAGGACTGCGCCCGAATCCCTAACTTTCGGCAGAGTTTCTGCACCAGAGCTATTCAAGCATTTTGGTTGATTGCAACTCTTGTCGGGTTGTTACCGGCCTTGCTTTCTTTTATTCGGGTTTTTTGGTTGCCGCTGGTTTCGGCCGGTTTGTTTTATGTTTCGATTTTCTTTGCTGTCGGTTGCGCTTGTTTTTTCTGGTTTTTCGGCTCTGGCAGCCTCGGGCTTCGTTGCTCCTCCCGACTCGATTGGGGTGGAGTACCGCAACAACAAAATGCTTATCAAGCACCGGGTAACGGCCGGCGAAACGCTTTATGGCGTTGCGCGCCGCTACAAAGTGCCCGTCGAGCAGATCGTGGAGGCTAATGCAGGTCTGAAAGGAGCGCTGGTTACGGGGCAGGTGGTGTTGGTGCCACGTCAACGGGCCGTAATGCCTGCTACCCCAGCTGCTCCTAAGCCGGCAGCTGCCAAAGCGCCCGCCGCAACCGGGGCCGTGCGCACACTGCCTCCTGCTGCCCGTGGCAACCGCGTGCACAAGGTCGTTGCCGGCCAAACCTTGTTTTCCATTGCCCGCCTCTACAACACCACGCCCCAAGCACTGGCGCAGCTCAATGGCTTTGCACCCAACTACAACGTGCGCATCGGCCAGACGATTTTGATAGCCCGCGCCGCACCGGCTCCGGCCCGGCCAACCACACCCGCCCCCAAGCCCGCGGCGCCCGTGACGCGTGAGCCCGCCGTAGCTGCTACGCCCGCCCCCACCAAGCCTGCCCCGACGCCCGCGGTAACGACTTCGCCAGTTCCCACGCCCGCCATTGTGCAGCCAGCTCGCCCCGAGCAGCCGACCCAAAACGAGCGCCCCGCGATACAGCCAGCACTTCAACCGTAGCGCCTGCCACCGAGAAAGAGGAAGAGCGGGCTCCAGAGCGGGCCAGCGAAATTGTGCGCCGTGTAACGGAGAGCGGACTAGCCACCAGCATCGCCAACAGCAACACCGACAAGTACTTGGCTCTGCACAAAACGGCCGCCGTGGGTACCATTATGCAGGTGCGCAACATCATGAACGGACAGTCGGTGTACGTGCGCGTGATTGGGGTGCTGCCTAATACCGGCGAAAACAACAACATCTTGGTGCGTCTTTCGCCCCGTGCTGTGCAGCGCCTGGCTACGCCCGATGCCCGTTTCCGCGTCGAGACGAGCTACGTGCCGTAGCGGAAAGCAAAGACGTAAGCAGTAAGAGGTGAGACTTTCGTTCCAACGCTAATTAGCCCTTAGAACGCAAGTCTCACCTCTTACTGCTTTTGCTTTGTTGGTAAACTGCCTTGTGCTCAGGCGCCCACTTTCATCTTGCTTTCAACAATGAACCACGCTCAGGTTCGTACCCTGCTAGAGGAGCAGTACGACCACTACAACCGCCCGGCTTTCGTCCTCAACGACCCCATCAGCATCCCGCACCGCTTCACGCAGCGGCAGGATGTGGAAATTAGTGGAATGTTTGCGGCGCTACTGGCTTGGGGCCGCCGGCCGACCATCATCAGCAAATGCCACGAACTGATGCGGCGCATGGATGATGCGCCCTACCAGTTCATTACGCAGCACGAAGACGAAGACCTGAAGCGCCTGCTCGGGTTTTGCCACCGTACCTTCTGCGACACCGACTTGTTGTACTTCGTGCACTGGCTGCGCTGGTTCTACACCAGCCACGACACGCTGGAGGACGGTTTCTTACTTGGTACCACGCAAAAAGAGCGGCTCGAAAACTTCCATAATCTGTTCTTCAGTCTGCCCGACGCGCCCCAACGCACCCGCAAACACGTAGCCACGCCCGCCCGTGGCTCAGCCTGCAAGCGCGTGAACATGTATTTGCGCTGGATGGTGAGGCAAGACGACCGGGGCGTGGACTTCGGCCTCTGGACCCGCCTGCCCATGAGCGAGCTAATCTGCCCTTGCGATGTGCACGTGGAACGCGTGGCGCGCCGCCTAGGGTTGCTGGACCGCAAGCAAATGGATTGGCTGGCCGCCGAGGACCTCACCGCCCACCTCCGCGATTTCGACCCTACCGACCCCGTGAAGTACGACTTTGCGCTGTTTGGGCTAGGAGTGGAAGGGGAGATGTAGCGTCAAACTTGCCTACCAAGACGAAGTGTAACGTTACATTTCAATTAATGAATCTTTCCTGCCTTCCCGCGTGTTTATCTTCGTATTCTGATCTGAATACCTACTACCCATTACCATCTACCTGATTTGATTCTTCCCAATAACTTCGAGCAAAAGATAGGCTTCGCGCAATTGCGCGAAATGCTGGAATCGATGTGTCTGAGCACGCTAGGCCGCCAGTTTGTGGCCAAGATGACCTTCCAGACCAAGCACGACCAGCTCGAGAAGCTACTGCTGCAAACCGATGAATTCCGCGGCCTGCTCCACAGCGGGGCCGATTTCCCAAGCTCACACTACCACGACGTAAACCCGCAGCTGGTGCGCGCTAGTCTGCCCGGTGCTTTCCTGGATGTAGCGGCCTTTTTTGCCGTGAAAATGAGCTTACGCACCATTCGGCAGGCCCTGACCTTCTTTAGCCAGGCGCCTGAAGAGCTGTACCCGACCCTGCGCCTGTTGGGCATAGGCGTACAAGTAGACCGCAACCTGCTGGCCGCTCTCGACAAAGTGGTGGACGACGAAGGCGCCGTCCGCGACAACGCCTCGCCCTTGCTGAGCCAAATCCGGCAGGAACTGATTGCGCGTCAGGGGCAACTGCGCAAGCAGATTGCGGGTATTCTGCGCCACGCCAAGTCGGAGGGGTGGGTGCCCGGCGATGCCGAGCCGACCATCCGCGGTGGCCGCCTCGTGCTGCCCATCATTGCCGAGCACAAGCGGCGGGTGAAGGGCTTGATTCACGATGAATCGGCTTCGGGCCAGACTGTGTACATCGAGCCGGAAGCGGTGTTCGAGTTGAACAACGACATCAAGGACCTAGAAAACGCCTATCAGCGCGAGCTGATTCGGATTCTGACGGCCTTGACCGATCAGCTGCGGCCGCACATTCCGGATTTGCGCAAGGCATACCAATACCTCGGCCTGATTGACTTTATTCGGGCCAAGGCGCGGCTGGCTATAGAGTTGGAAGCTACGTTGCCAACCTTAAGCGCTCGGCCAGTGGCGCGCTGGAAGCAGGTGCGCCACCCGTTGCTGTATCTCACTTTCCAGAAGCACGCCAAAGACGACCCACGTGAGGTGGTGCCGCTCGATATGGAGCTCAACTACGAGCAGCGCATTCTCTTGATTTCGGGGCCCAACGCGGGTGGTAAGTCCGTGACTATGAAGACGGTGGGCTTGGTGCAGTACATGCTGCAGTGCGGCTTGCTGATACCGGCCGGCGAAAACTCGGAGGCGGGTATGTTCGATGACATCTTCCTTGACATCGGCGACGAGCAAAGCCTGGAAAACGACTTGAGTACGTATTCATCGCACTTGCTGAGCATGAAGCAGTTCGTGACGTTGGCCAACAAGCGCAGCCTGGTGCTCATCGACGAGTTCGGTACGGGTACCGAGCCCTCGTTGGGCGGTGCCATTGCCGAGGCGATATTGGAACAGCTGAATCGGGCCCGCAGCTTTGGCGTTATCACCACACACTACACCAACCTCAAGAACTTTGCAGAGCGTACGCCGGGCATCGTGAACGGGGCCATGCGCTACGACCCCGAGCAGTTGCAGCCGCTTTACCGCCTAGAAATCGGCAAGCCCGGCTCGTCGTTTGCCATCGAAATTGCCCGCAAAATTGGGTTGCCCAAGCAACTTGTAGAGCGGGCCACGCAGCTCGTTGGTAAAGACAAAATCCGCTACGACCGGCTGTTGGAAGGTCTGGAAAAAGAGAAAACCGACCTCGAAGCCCGTACGGCCGAAGCTGTTAAGCAGGAGCGACGCCTTAAGAAAGCGGCTCAAGAGTACCAAGACCTGAAGAAGTACCTCGACGATACCACGCTCGATGTGCTGCGCGACGCCAAACAGAAGGCCAAGGCCTTGCTGAAAGACACCAACCAGCAGATTGAGGCGACCATCCAGGAAATCCGGTTGGGCCAAGCCGACAAAGAACGCACCAAGGAAGCCCGCGGTAAGCTGGATACGTTTGTGCGCGAGAAGCTGCAAATCGAGCCGCCCAAACCGAAAGGCACGCGGGAACTAGCCGAAGTAGGTTCACTCAAAGCCGGCGACAAAGTGGCTCTGATTGGGCAGGAAGGCTACGGCGAGCTGATGAGCGTGAAAGGCAAAACGGCCGAAGTGAGCTTCGGGGGCATGAAAACCATCGTCAAGGTTAATCAGCTCGAGAAGCTTACGCGCAACGAAATCCGGGAGCGGGAAAAGGAGGCGGCCCGGAAAGCGCCCGCGCAGTATTCTGGCTTCGACACCACGGGCAAGATGTCGAACTTCAGCCCGACGCTGGATTTGCGCGGCGAGCGGGCCGAAGATGCGCTCAACAAGATCATGGCCTACGTGGATGATGCGGTGATGCTCGGTGTGCCGGAAATCAAGTTTCTGCACGGCCGCGGCAACGGTGTACTCCGCCAAGTAGTACGCGACTACCTGCACCGTACCCGCCAAGTAGCCAGCGTAGCCGATGAGCACGCCGACCGGGGCGGCGATGGTGCCACTGTCGCAGTATTGAAGTAAAGTAGATCAGTTACGCATCTGTATATTAGCCGAAGCATATGTATGCTTCGGCTAATTGCGTTGTAGTGGAGTGAAGACAGCTAATGCGCGCCAAGCCTGGACAGGAAACCTGAAACGTCGAAAGCCATGAAAAGAAGAACATTTATGCTGGCTACGCTGGCGCTGCCATTTAGCATGCCCAACTTGCTCCACTGGAATACGCAAACCGGGCCGGGCTTCAAAGTGTCGGCCGGGGAAGGGCGTTATCACGGGCACATTCAGAGCATGGGCGTCAACACCAACATCATCGATATAAAGGTATCGGGCAAGGATACGGATGGGGGCCTGCTGCTTTTCGAGCAGAACCAGTTGACTCCGGGAAAGGGTACGCCCCTGCACATGCATCTGAGCCAAGACGAAGGTTTCTACGTGCTGGAAGGGGAATTCTAATTTCAGGTAGGCAAAGAGAAGTACTCGCTCAAAACCGGCGAAAGTATTTTTATGCCGCGCAACGTACCTCACTCCTGAATTCAGATAAGTGCCAAAGGCCACACGCTGGTTTCGCTGCAACCCGCCGGGAAACTGGAAGAGCTATTTGTTGCTTTCTCCAGCCTGAAGAAGCCGCCAACGCCCGATGAAACAGTTAAGCTTTTCGCGGCCCACGACATTCAAGTGCTAGGGCCGCCCGTTGCCAAGGAGTAAGCAGTACTGAACTAGGTCAGCTGATGCGTCGTGCCTGTCGTACTTATCCTGCTTCCACCATTATAACCCTGAGGACCTAGCATGGCTGAGAAGAGCTACAAAACTACTTTTGCGGCCGTTGGAGCCGTGTTAGGCATAACAGGTATCGCCCTGCAGTTTTACCTGACGTACACTAATCGGCAACTACCGGCAGTTGAAATGGTGATTCGCTTTTTTAGCTACTTCACCATTCTCACCAATGCGCTGGTCGTGCTGTATTTGCTAGCTGCTAGTACGGGCAGTAGCACAGGACTAACGCGCTTTGCTTCCCGTCCTGAAGTGGGCACGGCCGTTACGGTGTACATTTTGGTGGTTGGCGTGGTGTACCAAACGGTACTGCGCGGGTTGGTGCCATTGGACGAATGGGGCCGCGTAGCCGACAACATCATTCATGGGCTCGTACCTTTGTACATGCTTTGCTACTGGCTCTGGTTTGTTTCCACGAAGCCTGTGCGGCTGCAAACCTTGCCCTATTGGCTGATTTATCCGGCGGCTTACCTGGCGTACACCTTGTTGCACGGGTCGATGGCCAACTTCTACCCGTATCCGTTTGTGAATGTCGGGGCCTTGGGGTATCGGCAGGTGCTGGTGAATAGCTTGTTGGTGCTGCTGGTTATTCTGCTTTTTTCGGTGCTCCTGGGTGCTGTAGCCAAATGGCGTCACCGAAACCAGACGCTACCAGCTTAGCTGGACTGCTATTCACGTTTTTTATTCTTTTCTTCTCTCATTTTGCATTCTCGCAACCTCCTTTCCGCCCGCTACGATTTTCCTCAACTCCTGGCGTCGAGCCCCGAGCTTGCCCCCTTTGTGACCCGCGCCGCACACGGCGACGAAAGCATAGACTTTGCGGATCCGGCCGCTGTGAAAGCGCTGAATAAAGCCCTGCTGAAACAGTTTTACGGAGTGCAGTTCTGGGACATTCCGGCGGGCTACCTATGCCCGCCCATTCCTGGCCGCGCCGACTATATCCACTACGCGGCCGACCTGCTGGCAGCTAGCAACGGGGGAGAAGTGCCGCGTGGCAAGTCGGTGCACGTGCTGGACATAGGCGTGGGGGCCAACTGTGTGTACCCCATCGTCGGGACGCGGGAGTATAATTGGCGCTTCGTTGGGGCCGACATTGACCCGGTGGCTATTCGGGCGGCCAAGCACATGGTGGCGGCCAACCCGGGGCTAGCCGGCCGCATCGATTTTCGGTTACAGAATCACGTGGAAGATATTTTCGAGGGCATCGTAAAGCCGCGGGAAGAGTTTGATCTGACGGTCTCCAACCCGCCGTTTCATGCGTCGGCCGAGGAAGCGGCGGCCAGTAACCTGCGTAAAGCTCGCAACCTAGGGCATGCGCAATCGATGGAGCCTTCGCCCAATTTTGGCGGCAAAAACACCGAGCTCTGGTACGAAGGTGGCGAGGAAGCTTTTGTGCGGCGCATGGTGGAGCAAAGCGTACCGCTTGCCACGCGGGTGCTGTGGTTCACGTCCCTGATTTCCAAAAAGGAAACGTTGCCGAGTGCTTACCACTTTCTCAAGCAAGCCAACGCCGTGGACGTGAAAACCATCAATATGAGCCAGGGCCAGAAAGTCAGCCGCATTGTAGCCTGGACGTTTCAGGACGAAGCGCAGCAACAGCAGTGGCGCGAGCGGCGGTGGAAGAAGTAGAAACTATACAGCAACAAAAAGGCCGTTTCTTAACTAGAAACGGCCTTTTTGTTGCTGTATACGGGTATTGCTTACTCCACCACGACGCGGCTTAGTTGCGTGGCTTCGGGCGTCACAATCTGCACCAGATAGAGGCCGGCGTGGAGTGCCGAAGCATCAACTGTCACTTCCTGGCTATTCATCGGGCGATTCTGCTCGAGCACCACGCGACCGGTTGCGTCGCGCAGCGTAATGGTAGCTGTGCGGGCCATGTTGGCTGCAAGATGCACCGCAAAGGAACCGTGGGTTGGGTTCGGATAGATCTGCACGGTGCTTTTCTGGATGCTGGCCTGCTTGTTGGCCAAAATCAGGTTGCAAGGCGCTACGCCGGGGGCATTCTGGTCGACGATGCGCTGGAAGTACTCTTGGTAATACTGATTTACCATGCGCTCATCGTGGATGATGAGCGTGTTTTCGTCGTTTTCGGTGTTGGCGGCGGCGCTCCAGTTGTGCGAGCCAACAAACAACGTCGGGTCTGACTGCGAGGAGCGGGCATCAACCAGCACGTACTTGTGGTGCATGGTGCCGGGCACCGCATCGAACAGCACGCGGGCACCGAGGGCCGAGCGCAGGGTGGCTACAACGCCAGCCTGCGAGTCGGGTTCATCATCGAGCAGCACGCTGGAACAGGCGGTGATGTTGGCCGCTTGCACCTGGTTGCGAATGGCATCGGCAATTTCGCCGCGCGTGATGAGCATGGTGGCTACGTGCAGGTCGTTGTTGGCCGTTTGAATAGTTTGGATCAGGTGCTCCTGCACGTTGTCGGTGGGCGAAAACCACGATTCTACTGGTTTGCCGGCAATGCTTAGGTAGTGGGGCGTGTTGTCGGTTTTGGCGGAGCCGAACCGGGTGGTACCGCTGGTGCCGCTGCCCCACATTTCGTTGAACTCTAGGGTATAAACGCGCGCCAGGCTTTGATCCTGAATGGCAATGGCGCTGTTGCGGTCAGAGGCAAGCTGCGCCGGAGTCCAGTTGGTAGAGCCAGTCCAGACCCACGGGCGGTTAGGCTCGGTGCTATTGGCGTCAATCACCACAAACTTGTTGTGCATGATAGCCGTCTGGGTGTTGCGGGCCACGCGCGGAATAGAGGAATTCAAGCCAGCCAGACTCACGTTGCTGTTGCCGCCTTCCGATACGACTCGCACTTGTACGCCGCGTGCTTTGGCCGCATTCACGGCACTCAGAATTACAGGGCTGTTCCAGTTGTAGATGGCAATATCGAGCGTTTGCTGCGCTAGGTTGATGTAACGAGCCAGCGTGTCGGCAATAGTACCGTTGGGCAGGTACACGGCATTGTTGCCGGGCAACGCCGGGGTGGTATTCACCGGGTTGTTGAAGTAGCTGCGCATCTTGCCAGACGACGAGGAGGCCGTAATCATAGGTACAGCACCTAGTTCCGAGCGGCCATTGGCATTGCTTGAGCTTACTTTCACGTAGTAGATGGTGCCAGGCTGTAAGCCGCTGATCGACAACGTATGTTGCGTGCCCACAGTGCTGCTGTTTACTTGCTGCGTGAGCGTGGTAGGCGTTAGGCCATACTCCGCGCGAGCGTCGCCAGCGTTTTGAGTCGGAAAGTTGATGGTGAAGCCGGCAGTAGTGATGTTGGTTACCGACGGCGCGCCCACGACGTTGGGCGTATTGCCGAGGCCAAAGTCGGAGTAGAGCCGAGGAACGAACTGGTAGCCGCCCGTACCGGTCGTACTGAACTGGCTCATAATACCAGTCACATCGAAATTGCCGTTTGGGGCAATTTTGCCTACCACACCGTTGGGGCCAGTCGACGAAACGCTAGGACGCACGATGGCGTTGGTCGTACCGTTGAGCAAGTAATTGGTGTTGCCTGAAAACGTGTAAAACGAACCGCCCGCCGTGGTGGTCAGGCGCGTGTTGCCGGTAATACGAACCAGCTGACCCTCGTAGGCTTCGGCGAAAACGCTGCTTGAATTGGCTGCTGCTACCGTAACTGCGGGTCGAACTGCACGATTCTTGGCCAGAACCGTCACGGAAGCAACAGGGTCCATTTCCAGCAAGCCACTGAAGTTTTTCAACGTACCGCTGATCTGTATACTGTCGCCGGGCACGAGGGCATCGAAGCCCGCCGCCGAAGTGGAGTATGTTGCCAAACCGGCCGTACCGTCTTGCAGATAGCGAATTACGCCAAGCTCAGCACCATTGGTAACGACGCCGCGCACTGTAACGGTAGCCCCAACGCCAGCGGTGCGGGCCGCAGCAATGGTAGTAACGGTTTGAGCCTGAACGGGCCGCATCGAGGCAGTTCCAAGCAGCAAGGCCACAAGGGTAAAGTTCTTCATATAGGCAAAAAGAGCAAAAGGGAGGTAAGCCTGGAATTATGGTAGAAAACCAAGCTTAAAGATGCTCTTTTTACTGGAATTAAAGTTGAGCTGAGTAGGTGAAAACATGGAAAGTCTACCCCTAAAAAGCGCCATATAAAGCAGATCGAAGTTAAAGTAGCTGGCTTGCTAACATCGCAAAACTATCCGTCATGCTGAGCGGAGTCGAAGCATCTCGCGTGCTGATGCTACCAAACTAATTCAACGATCCGAGCAAGATGCTTCGGCTCCGCTCAGCATGACAATGCCATTGCAACGATTTCAAGTTAGTTACTTCGTTGCGTTGCGCTCAGCATCGAGCGTTTTGGTGGCGTTGGTAACCTCACCACATTCGATTTTCGGCGAGCTCAGCATCACAGTGCCATACCAGTACCGATTATGACGTTCATGCGAAATCCCGCTACATAATATTCACTTCGGGATGTAACTCTATCCCGAATTTCTCGCGCACCGAGGTAATAATTTCGAAGGCTAAGTCGCGGATGTCCTGGCCTTGGGCGCCGCCGTGGTTGACGAGCACCAGCGCCTGCCGGTCGTGGACGCCGTGGGGGCCGCGACGGAGGCCTTTCCAGCCGCACTGCTCAATTAGCCAAGCCGCGGGCACCTTCACGCCGCCGGGTACGGGGTAGCCAGGTAAGTCGGGGTACTGCGCTTTCAGCTCGTCGTACTTGTGCTGCGAGATTTCCGGGTTTTTGAAGAACGAACCGGCATTGCCGATTTCGGCGGGGTCGGGGAGCTTGCTGCGGCGGATGTGCACCACCGCTTCGCTCACGTGGCGAGGTGTGGGCTCCTCGGTGATGCCGAGGTCCTGCAAGGTGGTTTGGATGGCGCCGTAGCTGATGTTGGTTTGGGCCCGCCGGTGCAGGCGCAGCACCACACTCGTGACGATGTACTGGTTTTTGAGCGGCCCCTTGAACACGCTTTCCCGGTAGCCAAAGCCACATTCTTCCACCGAAAACGTGCGCAACTGGCCAGTTGCCGTTTCCAGCGCCTCTAGTTCCTCAAACGTGTCTTTCAACTCGGCACCATACGCCCCAATGTTCTGCAAGGGGGCCGCGCCCACCGTGCCCGGAATCAACGACAGGTTCTCGATGCCGCTCAATTCCTGGTCGAGCGTGTATTGCACCAGCCCGTGCCACGACTCGCCCGCCCCGGCCCGTACCAGCGCTGTATCCTCGTCCTGGCCGATAATTTCCAGCCCTCGAATTTCATTTTTCAGCACCACACCGTCGAAGTCCTTGGTGAAAAGCAAGTTGGAGCCTCCGCCGAGAATTAGCCGTTCTGCTTGCTGCACTTCGGGCAGGGCCAGCAAAGCCCGCAGTTCTTCGGTGGACGTGAAGCGGGCAAACAGCCGGGCCTTCACGTCCAGATTAAACGTGTTGTAGGGCCGAAGCGAAATATCGTGTTCGAGGGTAGGAGCCATGCGGAAAAGAAAAACCTAGACCGCAAAGATAGGGCGCCGTGGGATGGAGGTCGTAGAACCCGTAGACAAACCCGTTAGCGACGTTCCTGACTGGTTGCGTCGGAGTGGCGTATCTGGCTTTTTATCTGCTTGTTTGGAAAGGTATTTAGCTTTAGTGCTTTTCTAACTCCGCATACGTACTGTAGTATCCATGAAGAAATTAATCACCAACCTTACCTTCTGGGTACTGACGGCCATCGTAGCCGGAGCGCTGCTTGGGCATTTCGCCCCCGCTACCGCCGTCGAGATGGACGTGCTCGGCAAGTCGTTTATCAACGTCGTCAAGCTGTTCATCAACCCGATCATCTTCCTTACTATCACGCTCGGTATCAGCAGCATGGGCGACCTGAAAAAGGTCGGGCGCGTGGGCGGGAAGGCGCTGCTGTACTTCGAAATCGTTACGACGTTGGCGCTGATTATTGGGGTCGGCGTGGCTCACGTCATCCAACCGGGCGCTGGCGTAACCACCAGCAACCTCAATGGGCAAGCCGTAGGGCAGTACACCAAGCAGGCAGGCAGCTTCTCGTGGCTACAGTTCCTAGCCGATAACCTGACCCTGCAAGTGTTGCTGGTATCCATTGTGCTGGGCATGCTCCTGAGCCGCTACAGCGGTCGGCAAGTTATCATCGACAAGCTCAATGTTGCCTCGAAGTACGTGTTCAAGGGCCTGCATTTCGTGATGGTATTTGCGCCTATCGGGGCCTTTGGCGGCATGGCCTATACTATTGGCAAATACGGCGTGGCCACACTGATTCCGTTGGCCAAACTGATGGCTACCGTGTACATCACGATGGCGCTGTTCGTGTTTATCGTGTTGGGCGCTATTCTGCGCTACTGCGGCATCCGGATGTTGTCGTTTCTGAATTACATCAAAGAAGAACTGCTGATTGTGCTTGGTACCTCGTCGTCGGAGGCAGGGCTGCCGGGGCTGATGGAAAAGCTGGAGCGAATGGGCTGCGCCAAACCCGTGGTGGGGCTAGTGGTGCCGGCGGGCTACTCGTTCAACCTCGATGGCACGACCATTTACTTGTCCCTGGCTACCATCTTTCTGGCCCAAGTATTCGGGGTGGAACTTACCGTAGGCCAGATGCTTACCATAATCGGAATTTTAATGGTAACCAGCAAAGGCGCTGCAGGCGTTACGGGCTCGGGCTTTGTGGTGCTAGCCAGTACCCTCACAGCCGTGAAGGTGATTCCAGTGGAAGGGTTGGCGCTGCTACTCGGCGTTGACCGATTCATGTCGGAAGCGCGTTCCATCACCAACTTCATAGGCAACGGCGTGGCCACTATCTTCCTTTCCCACAACGAAGGCGCCCTCAATCACGCGCAAGCCGCCCTAGTTCTGAGCGGAAATACCACCGTTTCAGCCTCGGCAGAGAGTATGCCAGATTCTGCCACGTCTGTATCTAACCTTCCTGTAGAAGCAGAGCCTGCAAAAATTCCGACCAGAAAGTAGCTTGGCCCAAGGAGTTCTTGAACCTCTTTCAACTGAACAGGCCGTCCTGCTTACAGAAGCGGGACGGCCTTTCAGTTAGGATGAATACGTGTACTCTACCGCACCCGGTACCCGCTCAGCGAGTAGAACAGCAAGTAGGCGTAGCATAGCAGGGGCACCGCAAAGGCCACGCGTAGCCCGCCGCCGTGCGTAGCCAGCCAGCCCATGAGCGGTGGAATAATCGCGCCGCCCACAATAGCCATTACCAAGTACGACGAGCCTTGCTTGGTGAAGCGCCCGAGCCCGGTAATGGCCAGCGGGAAAATAACCGGCCACATAATCGAGTTCATCAGCCCGCAAAGCACGATTAGCCACAACGCCGTTTCGCCACTGCTCAGGATAGAAGCCCCCACCAGCGTCACGCCCGCGGCGCACACGGCCACCAGCAAAGCACGGTTGTGAAACTTAAGCAACAGCGGAATACCAATCACCCGGCCCACCAACGAACCAAACCAGTACGATGACACCAACACCGCGCCCACTGCCTTCGTGAAGCCAGCAGAGGTATCAATCGGAGCCGGGGACTGGCCGAAAAGCGTAATGGCGTAGTTGGTAGCCACATTCAAGCCCCGCACCAAGCTTTGCGTGAAAGCGGAGAGTTGCTGAATGCCCTGCGCTTCGCCGTAACGAATCAGGAACGAGCCCAGCCCGACTTCCACCCCCACGTACACGAAAATAGCCCCGATGCCGAGCAATAGATGGGGAAATTCCAAGGCGCTTTTGCGGCGTACTATTCGCAAATGGCCTTCTTCGTCCCATTCGGCCCCGCGGGTTTCTTCCTCTACGGGCAGGCTTTCGATTTCCGGCAGCTTCACCACGAAAAAGAACAGACCCGCTAGCAGCACCAGAAACGCCGCCAGTCCCAGGTACGGCGCTTTCACCAACTGTGATTCTTCGCCTAGCCGTTGAGCCAGCGGCAATGCGGCTAGCCGCGCCTTTAACGTTACCGAGCCGCCAAACAGCACCAGCCCGCCCACCAGCGGCGACAGCGCACCGCCAAAGTTGTTGGCCACACCCACGATGCTCACGCGCGCCGCCGCCGAACGAGCCGGTCCCAGCACGCTCACGTAGGGGTTAGCGGCCACTTGCAACAGCGTAATACCGGCCCCAAGCACTGCTAGCGCCGTCAGAAACAAGCCAAAGGCACGGGAGTCAGCGGCCGGCACGAACAGCAGGGCCCCAGCTGCCATTATCAGCAAACCAGCCACAATGCCGCGCTGGTAGCCCAATCGTTTCAGCACCCAGCCCGCCGGCAACGACATCAGGAAGTACGCCCCAAAAAACGCCGACTGCACCGCCGACGACTGCAAATCGGTGAGCTGGCACACGTCCTTGAGGTAGGGCATGAGCACGTCGTTGAAATTGGTAACGGCTCCAAACAGGAAGAACAGGGCCGTCATGGCCACCATCGGCAGGGCGTAGCTGCGGGCCGGAGCGGCGGTTGAGGTAGGAGGAGAGGAGGTGAGAGGAGTAGCCATACCGGCAAAATAGGCAGGAAAAAGAATAGCTGGAGATTAGGTCGGCGCAGGCAAAGGCAGTAGCCCGCAATGCCGCGGAGGTAATTATTCGAAATACGCAGCAGACAAGCACAACTGCCCGCGGCTGGAACCGTGTTCGTAACGGCTGATAGTTCACTTATTGTCAGCTAGTAACAGCATTTTCTTTATCAAAGTAATTTGCCCTAGATGGTAGTGGGTATGTTCAATAATGCCGTGAATATTTCGGTAGTAGGTCCCGTACTTCTTGTCCGAAAAGTCCTCCCAGAGCTTGCTTTCGAGCAGGCGCTCTATTAATCCGGCAAATAGCTCGGCATCGGTCCAGGTCTTGTCTAACAAATTCTCCCAGTCTTCTTGAGCGAGGATAGGAGGATGGTTGAAACTATAGGCATCCTTGGCTTGAAGTGGTTCGCCTTGCAGTACCTGCAAGACTGCGCTTACATAGTACGTTGTATGGTAGACGAGGACGGCAATCGTATTAAACGTTTGAACCTTGGTTATAGCATGTTGCCAGGTTACGTCAGTTAAACTCTCTTTTAGGTTTACGGAAGTCCAGTTTCCTCCAAAATAAACCCCTCTGAATTGCGTTGCTACGTGTTCTGATAAGTTCATAGAGTTAAGAACGTTGAAGAGTAGGGGGCTCAATCACCATCCATATTCTAGCCGCTACAAGCCCTGACAAGGTATTCGTTTGTGGTTATACTATAAGCCTTAGTGGCTAGCAGCCAGCAACTTCGCAATCAATTGGAGTAGCCGCTTTGCTGTCTCCTTACAGCGGGAATTGCTTGCGCAGCGCCTGGTACGCGGGGGTGTCGTCGAGGCTGGTGAGGCTCTCGAACATGCTGATAAAGGTGCGGACGAGTTCCGGGTCGGTGGTTTGCATGGCGCGGGCGTCGGCTACCCGGTCGAGGTTGTACTGGCCTAGAAACACGACCAGTGCCCGAAACGGCTCGTGCGATTCGGCGTTGAAGCGAATCAAGAGTTGCAGCGGCAAGACGGGCAGCGTACGGTGCAGGGGCAAACCGGCCGCTTTTTGCTCGTGGTGGTCGGAGAGGGAGGCGAAGGTTTCTTGTAGCTGGTGCAGCGTGGCTAGGTGTTGCGCGCGGTGCTCGTTCCAGGTGTCGGCCGTGATGGGCGCATCGGGGTGAAACTGCTGCCACACGCCCTGCACGTAGTGATGGAACAGGCCGTTGTGGTCTTGGGTAGGAGGGAAGGCTTCGGGCGTTTCGTCGGCGGCCAGCGTGGCCAAGTAAAACTCGCGGGCGTCGCGGGCCCGCTCCAGCAGCAAGTCATGAATCTGGTTGGTGAGGGCGCTCAACTCCCGCTGGTTGAGGGGCGGGTGATGGTGGCGGACATAAAACGTGCCAATAGCGGCCGAATCGGTCATGATGGCGAGGTACTCACTATTTTCGGCTTCGGCCAGAAACTTTTTAACTTCCTGCATAATAGGCTGAAAGCCTTTGTACAGCTCCCGCGTGGCGTCGCTGATGGTGGTAACGGCCATTTTGATTTGCTCTTCCACTGCCGTGCTTCGTTCCACTAATTGACGGGTTTCCTGCGCCAGTTGATGCATTTCTTCGAGCGCCTTGTCGGCGTTGCGCGAGGCATCATCGGCGGCTTTCCAGCTCTGGAAAGCCACAAACAGCCCCAAAAATGAAGCTACGCTGCCAATAATGGAGTAGTGCCCGCTCATCGCCTCGGAGGCCGTTAGCCCAAGAGCCATCAAGCTCACAAAGAGGATTAGGTAGAACAGTGAGCTTTTATTGGGGTCGAAGAGAAACGAGTTGCGGGCCATAACAAGGTGCAGTGAACAGGATTGCAACCTAGCAGGACTTTTCTATAGTCTTGCATCGGTTGCCGGCCAATAGTACCGACCTTTGCCGTTTCACCTCACTACGCATTCGCATGGCTCAATCCCGCCGCTCCGCTCCGTTCTACATGACGGCCACCACTCAATTTGGCTTGGAAGAAGTGCTGGCCGAAGAACTGTATCAGCTCGGGGCCACCATCGACAAGGTGGGCCAGCGAGCCGTCGAGTTCAGCGGCGACATGCAGCTTTGCTACGAAGCCAACCTCTGGTGCCGCACCGCCATCCGTATTCTGCGGCCTTTCGCTGGCTTCTACGCCCCCGACGAAAAAACGCTTTACCGCGAAACTGGCCGCATTAATTGGGCGGACTACATCCAGCCCGACCAGACGTTTGCCATTACGGCCGTCGTCAACAAGTCCAACCTAGAGCACTCGCTGTTTGTGGCGCAGCTCACCAAAGATGCCATTGTCGATCAGTTCCGCAACCGCACCGGCGAGCGGCCCAGCGTCGACGTGAAAAACCCCGATATTCGGTTGCACCTGCATATGATTGAGAACGAGGTGGTACTCAGCCTGGATTCCAGCGGCGACTCCCTACACCGGCGCGGCTACCGCCAGCAAACCAACGTGGCCCCGCTCAACGAAATCCTGGCCGCGGGTATCCTGCTGCTCGCCGATTGGGACGGCCGCAAAACTCTCGTCGACCCCATGTGCGGGTCGGGCACCATCCTCACCGAGGCGGCCTTGATTGCCCAACGTATTGCGCCCGGTCTGTATCACCAAGGGAATTTCAGCTTCCAGAACTGGCCCGATTTCGACCAAGCCCTGTGGGATTCCGTGCGCCTCGACGCCGAACAAGCCCGCATCGAAGAACCACAGGCCCTCATCGTCGGCTCCGATATTTCCGCCGAGTACATCGACTTAGCCCGTGAAAACGTGTCGGCGGCGGGCCTGGAAGACTTTGTTCGCCTCGCTGTGCGCGACGTAAAGGATGCTACCGCCCCCAAAGGCGAGCCAGGCCTCGTGGTGATGAACCCACCGTATGGCGAGCGGATCGGCGAGGAAGCGGAGATGGATGCACTCTACAAAACCATTGGCGACACGCTCAAATCCGGCTTTGCTGGCTACGATGCCTACATCTTCACTGGTAATCTGGAAGCCGCCAAGCGCGTGGGCCTGAAGGCTTCGCGCCGCATCCCGCTCTTCAACGGCCCGATTGACTGCCGCCTGCTGAAATACGAGTTGTACCAGGGCAGCCGCCGCCCCAAATCCGCGTAGGAAAACTGTTTGCCACAGCCTCTTTTACGCAGTAACCTAATCGGTGAAGCGCTACCGCGTACCTTTGCAGGCTAATCCCTTGCCTCATGCCCTCATTCGTTGAACTTGGCCTCGCGCCCGCCCTTCTGCAAGCTCTGGAAGAACTCCAGTTCACCACGCCTACGCCCGTGCAGGAGCAAGTGTTGCCCCTCACCCTCGATGGGCAGGACGTAGCCGGTCAGGCGCCCACTGGTTCCGGTAAAACCGCCGCGTATGGTTTGGGGCTGCTGCAACAAGTCGACCTGAAAAATGACGCGGTGCAGATGATTGTGCTGGTGCCAGCACGCGAGCTGGCCTTGCAGGTGCGCGATGCCCTCAAGCGGATGGGCAAATTCTTGCCTAATCTGCGCGTGGCCGCTTTCTACGGTGGGCACGCCTTCCGCGAAGAAACCGCGTCCCTCAAGCAAGCTCCCCACGTAGTGGTAGCCACGCCGGGCCGCCTGCTCGACCACTTCGAGCGGCGCTCCATCATCCCAAACCAACTGAAAACGTTGGTGCTCGACGAAGCAGATAAGCTCCTGGAACTAGGCTTTCAGGACGAACTAGTGGAAATAGTAAAGCGCTTGCCCCGCCGCCGCCAGACCCTGCTGTTCTCGGCGACTATGTCGGACAAGGTGCTGGAGTTGATCCGCAAGAACTTGACTCGTCCGCGGGTTATCAACCTCGGCCAAGACGAGGACCGGCTGCCCGAAAACCTGAAGCTGATTGGCCATGTAGGCCCGATTGAGATGAAGCCCGCAGCCTTGCTGCACCTGCTCCGCCAGCCCGAAACCGGCCGTGCCCTGATCTTCTGCAATACCCGCGAGAAGTGCGTTGAACTGGCTCGTTTCCTGCAAGGCCGCGAAGTAGCGGCAGAGGTGTTGCACGGCAAGATGCCCCAACCTGAGCGCGACAAAGCCTTGCTCAAGCTCCGCAACGGCTCCAGCCAGGTTCTAGTAGCCACCGACGTAGCTGCCCGCGGCCTCGACGTGACCCTGCTCGACACCGTAGTGCAGTACGACGCCCCCGACAAAGCCGACAGCTTCCAGCACCGGGCCGGCCGTACCGCCCGCGCCGGCGCCGAAGGCACGGCGCACCTGCTAGCCACGCCCAAAGAGCAAGCCCACGTGCAAAAGTGGCCGGTAGCCGCCAGCATCCAGTGGCGCGATATGAAAGCGCCTAAACTACCGCCCGCCGCTCCCAAAGCTCCCAAGCCCGAAAACGTCACGCTGCACGTATCAGCTGGCAAAAAAGACAAAGTCAGTGCCCACGATTTAGTAGGTGCCTTCGTCAACGTGGGCGGTGTCACGCGTGAGCAAGTGGGCCACATCGAGGTGTTCGACTACTACAGTTACGTGGCCGTACCCCGCCAAATGGCTCCCGATGTGGTGCAACGCCTGCTCGGCGCGAAAGTCAAAGGCAAGAAGGTGCGCGTATCGTTGGTGGAGTAAAGGCCAGCTTGGCAGGCTAGTTCTGCAAATCAGAAATCAAATAGCCCATGTGCTGACATTGCCATAGTAACGGTCATGCTGAGCGCAGCCGAAGCATCTCGCTTGAATTGTTGCACAAGCATTAGGGTTTACCACCCTAGCGAGATGCTTCGGCTGCGCTCAGCATACAATCCTTTTGGTAATATCCTTAGTTGCTACTTGGGGCGTAGGCGTCGATAATTTTGTTTACTATATCCTGCGGCTGTTGGCCCGCCAAGGGAAGCTGAAGAGCATAGGTTGGCTTTTCTAGCGTTGCCAACTGAGAATCGAGGAGGGAGGCGCTCATGTAATGGTTTTTGCGACCGAGCAGGCGGCTTTGTAATAGCTCCCGCGAGCCGTCCAGAAATGCCCACCGCAGCGGTAATTGAGCGCCGGCTTGTAGGGTTTGCCGATAGGTTTCTTTCAGTGCCGAGCACGCCAATACGGCGCCCCCCGCCTTTTCCCACTCTCCGATACCGGCGGCTAAATCGGCAAGCCAGCCCTGCCGGTCGGCGTCGGTGAGGGGGATGCCGTTGCTCATCTTGGCTATGTTGGCGGGTGAGTGGAAGTCGTCGGCATCATGGAAAGGGAGGCCTAGTTGCTTGGCTAATAGGCGCCCGATGGTGGTTTTGCCGCTGCCCGACACGCCCATTACGATAAATACATTACTGGCCATAACTCGTCGACTTTCAGAAGTTGCGTGGCTGTTGTACGCATATTTTCAAGCTCCAGTGTAGCTTAAATGGCTAGGTCGCCAGATAATCGCTGGTTCGGGCGATAATGGCCTGTAAATCAGCTGCACGTGTTCTAACAGAATGTGCCTCTACAACCAGCAGACTATAAAACTGCATTCAGCACGAAAACTCCGATCAACCCGATGATTGACACCAGCGTTTCCATCACTGTCCAGGTGGCCAGGGTTTGAACGATGGTGAGGTTGAAATACTCTTTAAAGATCCAGAACCCGGAATCGTTGACGTGGGAACAGGTTAAACTGCCGGCTCCTACAGCCAACACCATCAATTCGGGCTTCACGCCGGTAGTAGCCAGTAGGGGCAGCATCATGCCGCCAGCCGTTAAGGAGGCCACCGTGGAAGATCCTAGGCAGATGCGCAAGATAGCGGCAATGGCCCACGCCATAAACAAGGGCGACAGGTGCATGTCGCTGAACAAGTTGGTGATATAAACGCTCACGCCGCTGTCCACCAGAACCTGCTTCAAGGCCCCGCCTCCGCCAACAATCAGCAGAATCGTAGCAATACCGGCAATAGACGACGAAAATAAGTCCATAAGCTCTTTCATGCTTTTGCCACGGTTCAGGCCAAGCAGCACCAAGGCCACCAGCACCGATATCAGCAGAGCCAGGTTCGGGTCGCTGATGAATTCTACCACTTGCCGAACCTTGGAATCGGCTGGCAACGTCAGGGTGGCTACGGCTCCCAGCGTCATGAGCATGATGGGCGTGAGCACCGTAAATAAGCTAACCCCGAAGCCGGGCATTTCTTCTTCGGTGAAATGCTTGGGCATGGCAATGGTGGTGGGCGCGGTGGGGTTATAGCGCTTCAGGGTGCGGGAAAAGATGGGCCCGGCAATGATGACGGCGGGCACGGCAATAGCCAATCCGTAGAGCAGCGTGAGCGAAAAATCGGCCTTGAACAGCGCCGCAATAGCCGTCGGGCCGGGGTGCGGCGGCAAGTAGCCGTGCGTAACGGACAGGGCCGCCACCAGGGGCAGACCGACATACAGCAACGGCAAGCGGGTGGAAGCGGCTATAGAAAACACCAGCGGCAGCAGCAACACGAATCCCGCCATGTAGTACATCGGCAACCCCACCACAAACCCGGTGAGCAGCACCGCCCACTGGATGTGCTTGATGCCGAAGGTTTTAATTAGTTGATACGTAATTCGTTGCAGGGCCCCGCTATCAATGAGCAGCGCGCCCAGCATAGCCCCAAAGCCAATAATCATCACCACCGAACCGAGGATGCTACCGAGCCCGTTCTGGACGGAAACCAGTACGTCCTTGGCCGCCATGCCTTCTGCCAGCCCGAGTACAACTGCTACCACAATCAACGACACAAAGGCGTTGAGCTTGAAAACGATGGTTAGAATTAGCAGCAGAACAAGCGCCGCCACGACAATAAGTAAAGGCATAGGCTGAAAAGACAATGAACGATGAGGACCTGCGAGCAAATAAAAGACTCAGACTACTTGCATCTATAGTTCAGGTAAGTAGGGCTACACACGCGTTTAGAGCTTGTGGAAATACGTTTTAGCTTCCTGGTTGCACCGGGCCCGATACCAGTTCAAGCGGTAGCAGAATATACAGGTTAGGGCACGCTCCCGCCCCCGCAACAAGGTCGGTGTGGTGCTGTCGGTGGGTCGGCCGCTACTTGTACAGAGGCTTGACCAGCATGCGGAAGGATTGGTACTAAAATCAGTAAATTTATTGCTGATCTGTAGTTCATGCGCTGAATATACAAGAGTTGGCATGCAACGCTGCACACAGAGGAGTTCGACGACCAAGAAAGAGGGTAGAACAAGGTCTCGTCCTTTTCTCTAGATTGCCCGCTGTTCTTCGCGCTAGTTTCTCTGTAGCCTCAACTCAGATCAAGGAAACCCCAAACCTCAACGGCCTTGAGAGCAGTGTCAACCGAAAACCGAATTGCCGTGTGCTTACTCGCAGCGGTGCGTCTCGCTACTGATTCATTCCCACCCATATCTTCCTCACATGCTTACTTCTCGACGTGGTTTTATCAGAAATGCGGTGGCCTTTGGTGCTGCGGCTAGTGCCTCCCCGTATCTATTTGCCGAGAGTGCTGCGGCAAAACCATTTTTCGAAATCTCGCTGGCCGAATGGTCGCTTCATAAATCGTTGTTTGCCAACAAGATCAGCAACCTCGATTTTCCGGTAATTGCCAAAAAGCAGTACGGTATCAGCGCGGTCGAGTATGTTAATCAGTTTTTCAAAGACAAGGCCGAAGACAAGAAGTACCTAAGTGAATTGCTGCTCCGCTGCCGCGACAACGGCGTGAAAAATCACTTGATCATGATTGACGGGGAAGGCGAGCTAGGTTCGCTCAGCGAGCCGGAAAGAACCAAAGCCGTTGAAAATCACTACAAGTGGGTGGACGCCGCCCACTACCTTGGTTGCCAAACGGTGCGGGTGAATGCCTTTGGCAAAGGCTCGGCCGCTGATGTGCAACAAGCCGCTGCCGCTGGCCTCAACAAGCTAGGCGAGTACGCGCAAAAAGCCGGCTTGAACGTGATAGTGGAAAACCACGGCAGCTACAGCTCCAACGGCGAGTGGCTGCTGGCCACCATCAAGAAAGTCAACCGCAGCAACGTCGGCATCTTGCCGGATTTCGGCAACTTCTGCGTCCGGCGCGATACCGGCGAGTTGTACCAAGGCAAGTGCATCGAAGAATACGACAAATATAAAGCTGTGCAGGAGTGGATGCCGGTTTCCAAAGGCGTTAGCGCCAAAACCTTTGACTTCGATGCAGCCGGCAACTGCATCGAAACCGACTACAACAAGATGTTCCGCATCATCAAGGAGTCTGGCTTCAAAGGCTATGTGGGCATCGAGTACGAAGGCGAGACGCTAGGCGAAGAAGACGGTATCAAGAAAACCAAAGCCCTATTGGAGCGAGTTGCTAAGACCTTAGGATAATAAGACAAGCAGTAGCATGACCGTTCTTATGATTCTCAATAGCGCTGCTACAGTTCTGCCTGAGCCATTCGATGAAACAGGTAGAAGCGCTTATTCAGCGACAGTAGTGCTGTTGCTAATGAAGGCGATGCGCTTGCTGTCTGGCGACCAGGAAGGGGTGTTCATTGTGCCTTGGCCGCCGTACACGTAGGCAATAACCTTGGGCTGACCGCCGCCAACGGGCAGCAGGCGCAAATACACGTGTTTATAAAACGGATGGTCGCCGGACTTCACTTCTTCTTTCAGAAACGAGACAAAGGCTATCCATTTTCCGTCGGGCGATACGTGCGGAAACCAGTCTTGAAAGTCGCCGGTGGTAATGGCTTGCTGCTCGCTGCCGTCAGCGCGCATCCGCCAGATTTGCATGGTACCCGTGCGGTTGGAGTTGAAGTAGATGTACTTACCATCGGGCGAATACTCGGCGCCATCATCAAGGGCGGTGGCGCTGGTTAGGCGCACTTCCATGCCACCGGTGGCCGGAACCCTATAGATGTCAAACTCCTTGTTGCGCTGCCCAGTAAACAAAAGGCTTTTCCCATCCGGCGACCAACTGTGCAAATAGGAGGGGCCTAGGGGCGTTATTTGCGTGGGCGTGCCGCCGCGGGTGGGCACCGTATACACAATAGAGCCACCTAGCTTCTCGACGCCGCTGCTCAAGCCGAGCATGGTGCCATCGAAGGAAAGCACATGGTCGTTGTTGTTGTTTTTCACGTCGCCGGTGGCAATAACGGTAGGCTGACCCGTGGCAAGGTTAAAGTTGTACATCAGTCCGTCACTGTTGTAAATCAGGCTTTTGCCGTCTCGCGTCCAGTTGGGAGCTTGCAACGACTTAGGGGAAGTATAGCGGACTTCGCGGTTGCCAGTGGCAACGTCCAGTAGTTCGATGCTACTGCCCAGGTACTCGCGGTATTGTACCAGCCCGTCGTGTGCCGGCACCACAATCCGCACGTCCCGAAATACGCCCGTTTCGGTAACGGCAGCGTTGTGGGCGCAGACCGCCAGCCCCACGTACACATCGTCGCCCAAGTCGATTTCAGTTACTTGTTGCGTCTCGAAAGGCTGTCCGAACGTAGCCACGCGCATGGTATAAGTCTTGCCTTTTCTTTCCAGCTGAATGATGTCGGCGTGGGTGCTGGTGGCACGCGTTTCCTCGGTAGGGGCCCCGGCAGTGCGGCGGTATTGCAAGGAAGTTAACCCGTCGCCGTGCTCGAGGGCGCTGACGTGGGGCGCGTTGGCTTGTAAGCTCTGGCGGATCATCCAGCCGAGCTTGCGGTGCGGATCGACGCCCTGAGCCTGCGCAAACTCGGCCCGCGCGTAGAGCAGAAAGTCGCCTTTCATTTTCTTGTAGGCGTACTGAAACACGTCTTTATCGGCCCAAATATTGGCACCCGAACCCGCTATTATGTACTGTTGCGTTGCAGCTTTGTAAGAGGTGGAGCCAGTTTTTCCGCCTGTCCCCACGTCTTGGCTGCCCTCGAATACGCCTAGTTTCTGTTGGCTGTAGCAAGGCCAGTGAAGTAGTACAAACAGGGAAAGCAGGGCAGTTTGAAGGCAGGTTTTCATGTTGGGAAAGAGCGTGGCGTAGATGGTGCTGAAAGCAGTGCAGCACTGGGTAGGAGACAGGCGGCAAGTAAAGCAGTTTTGCCCCGGATAAGCCTGGAAGTAGTACAAAAGATTATGGGCATTGAAGAGGCGTGTAAACGCGAGAATGCCTACTAGCTTTGGGCTTTACAAAAGCACAACGCCCTTGCCAACCGTACCTGCCGACGCTACCCAACTACTCTTTATTTGCAGCCAAAACCGCTGGCGCAGCCTCACCGCCGAGCGACTCTTCGACGGTCACTCGCACTACGCGGCTCGCTCCGCCGGCACCGAGCCCGGCGCTAGAGTGCGCGTAACGGCCGGGCATGTGGGATGGGCCGATGTAGTGTTCGTAATGGAGCGTAAGCACGCCGACATTCTACAGGCCAAGTTCAAGGAAGAACTGGCGGGCAAGCCCATCATCAACTTGCGCATCCCCGACAAGTTTCAGTTTCTTGATGCCGTGCTGCAAGACTTGCTACGGGAGCGGCTAACCGAGCACCTAAAAGAGTTATAACGCGAAGTATGCACGTCTGCGAACGAGCAGAGCAAATAGATTTCCGCTTTACTTAAACCAAAGCGTTAGTCAACCGTTTAGCCGCCCATGCAATACTGGTTTTTTGCCGCTTTCGTCGCGGTTGTTGTCTTTCTATTCTACCGCTATGTCACCCGCGAATCGCGCCAAAAAGCGGCCGCGCTAGCCGAAGATTTTCCTGCTGCCTGGCGGCAGATTCTAAGCGAGCGGGTCGCGTTTTACTTGTCGTTGACTGCTAAGGACAAATTGCGCTTCGAGAAGAAAATACAGGTATTTCTGGCCCAAACGCTTATTACCGGCGTGCAAACCGAAATAGACGATGTAACGCGCGTGTTGGTGGCCGCTTCTGCCGTGATTCCCGTGTTTGGGTTTGCCGATTGGGAGTATGGTAATCTAAGTGAAGTACTCGTGGTACCCGATGCTTGGAAAGAGCAGCAGGACCCCAACAAAGAAGTGGCGCCGCTGTCGGGTACCTTGTTAGGCAGCGTCCGCAACTTCCAGACTTCCCGCTACATGCACTTATCCAAAGCCTCATTGGAACAAGGTTTCCGCGATGCGCTAGACAAGCAGAACGTAGGCATCCACGAGTTTGCGCATTTGCTTGATGCCGCCGATGGCACCATCGACGGGGTGCCTTCCGCCACGTTGCCACCCGAGCTACACGCCCCGTGGGCCGAGGTAATGGCGCGTGAAATCCAAGCCATCCGCGACGGTAACTCGGAAATCAACGATTACGCGGCCACCAATGAAGCCGAGTTCTTTGCCGTCGTAACCGAATATTTCTTCGAGAAGCCCGAGAAGCTGCAGGAGCATCACCCGGAACTATACGAACTCCTGTTACGCGCTTTCCGCCAGAACCCTAAAAAGCGTTTTCTGCGCTTCGCTGTGGACCCGCGGGAGTGGCTCAAGACTTTGCGGAGCCGCCGCAAATTTGGTCGCAACGACCCCTGCCCGTGCGGCAGCGGCAAAAAGTACAAGGACTGCCACTTGTTGCAGCAGCAAGCCGCTGCCTAAAACTGCGGCGAAGGAAAGTTCATGTTGATTAAAACTAGACCAGTAACTCAGCACGAGCAGCCAGGGCATCGATGAGCAGCGAAAGATAGATGCCCCGCAATCCGGTGGGAGTTTTAGCTTTGCTGTAATGAAAAAGACCTTTTTGCCCCTTCTAACGGCTGTTTCGCTAGCGGCCTGCGCGCCTACGGCCAATACGCCTGCTACTACCACGCCTACTACTGTTCCCGAAACCACCGCTTCCACTCCGCCCGCCCCGCCAGATTACCGGGCGCAGGCCGAGGAATTCTTAATTAACTACTCCAAGGAGTACCAGCGGCTCTATACCCAATCGAGTGAGGCGGAGTGGCGCTCCAATACGCATATTGTGGCGGGCGACACCAGTAACTCGGGCGCCACAGCCCGTGCTAACGGCCGTATGGCTGCTTTTACGGGTAGCTCCGAAAATATTGTCACCATTAAGGCCCTGCTAGAGCATAAATCAGACCTTACGGAGTTGCAAATCAAGCAGCTGCAAACCGCTCTCTACAATGCCGCCAACAACCCCCAAACGGTAGCCGATGTAGTGAAACGCCGCATTGCTGCTGAAGCCGCCCAAACCGAAAAGCTCTACGGCTTCGACTACAAGTACGAAGGTAAGTCCGTCACCACCAACGACCTCGACGAACTGCTGCGCAAGGAAAAGAATGCTGCCAAGCGCCAGCAAGTATGGGAAGCCAGCAAGGCCATCGGCCCCACGCTCAAAGACGGCCTGCTTAACCTGCGCGACCTGCGCAACCAAACCGTTCAGGCCCTCGGCTACCCCGACTACTTCACCTACCAGGCCTCCGATTACGGCTTGAGTCGGGAAGAAATGATGACGCTGGTACGCAAAATCAACGACGAGTTACGCCCACTCTACCGCGAGTTGCACACGTATGCCCGCTACGAGCTAGCCAAAAAATACGGCCAGAAGCAAGTACCCGACTATTTGCCCGCACACTGGCTGCCCAACCGTTGGGGCCAAGATTGGAGTGCCATGGTGGAAGTGAAGGGCCTTAACCTCGACCCCGTACTGGCCAAAAAAGGCGCGGAGTGGCAGGTGCAGCAGGCCGAACGATTCTACCAAAGCCTCGGCTTTCCGGCGCTGCCGCCGGTGTTTTACGAGAAAAGTAGCCTCTATCCGTTGCCCAAAGGCGCCACCTATAAGAAAAACAACCATGCTTCGGCCTGGCACATGAACCTCGACCAGGACGTGCGCAGCCTAATGAGCGTGGAAGGCAACACCGAGTGGTACGAAACCACCCACCACGAACTTGGCCACATTTACTACTACCTCACCTATACTAACCCCGAGGTACCCGTGCTGCTGCGCGGTGGCGCCAACCGTGCCTACCACGAAGCTGTGGGCAGCCTCATGGGCTTGGCGGCCACCCAAAAGCCATTCCTAACCGGTCTCAACCTAGTTGATGCCAAAACGCAAACCGACCAAACCCAAACCCTGCTCAAAGAGGCCCTCAACTATGCCGCCTTCATTCCCTTTGCCTCGGGCGTGATGAGCGAGTGGGAGAACAGCTTCTACGCCGACAAGCTGCCCGCCGACCAGCTTAACGCGAAGTGGTGGGAACTCGCCAAGAAGTACCAGGGCATTGTACCACCTACCACGCGCGGCGAGCAGTACCTCGACCCCGCTACCAAAACTCACATCAACGACGACCCCGCGCAGTATTACGACTACGCCTTGTCGTACGTCATCCTGTTCCAGCTTCACGACCATATCGCCAAGAAGATCCTCAAGCAGGACCCACACGCTACCAATTACTACGGCAGCAAAGAAGTAGGAGCCTTCCTGGCCGACATCATGCGCCCCGGCGCCAGCAAAGACTGGCAAGCCGTGCTCAAAGAGAAAACCGGCGAAGACCTGTCGGCTCGCGCTATGGTAGAGTATTTCCAGCCGCTGATGGCTTATCTAAAGCAGCAGAACAAAGGGCGTAAGTACACGATGTAGTAAGAGCCTATTTGAACAAGGCCCTGGCGCAAGACCGGATAATCGAGATAATCACAAATTTAAATTTAGAAGAATGAGCATCAGTTGTAGTTCACTTAAACAGATGCTTGTTCTTCTGTTTCTGCTCGTTGGCACCGGAAGCAAGTTTGTGCAGGCGCAAAATAAAGATGCTGTACTCACTATAGGAAACACCTTTACGCTAGCGTCTAAAGTATTAGGCGAGAACCGGCGCATCAACGTGTACTATCCGCCTGCTTACACTGAGTCTCTTACGGTGCAGCTTCCTGTGCTGTATATGCCTGATGGCGGCATAGCGGAAGACTTCCTGCACGTGGCCGGGCTTGTGCAGGTGCTGGTAGGCAATGGCACCATGCGCCCGTTCATCTTGGTCGGGATTGAGAACACTGAACGGCGGCGCGACCTAACGGGTCCCACAACCAATGAGAAAGACAAAAAGATTGCGCCCCGCGTAGGAGGCTCGGCCGCGTTTCGCCGGTTTATTCGCCAGGAGTTAATGCCCCAGATTCGGCAGCGCTACCGCACCACACCAGAAACCGCCATTGTCGGTGAATCGCTGGCGGGCTTATTTGTGGTGGAGACGCTGTTGGAAGAGCCCGACCTGTTCGATACCTACCTGGCATTCGACCCGAGCCTGTGGTGGAATAACAAGCAGCTAGTAAAACAAGCCAGCAGCTTCTTACAGACCTATACCGGTAAAAAGAAAACGCTGTATATGGCCACAAGCAGCGAGCCTGAAATTGCCACCGACGGCCGCCAATTTGCCGAGGTACTACAAGCAGCTGCAAAGCCTACTATCAACTGGCATTTCGAGTCGATGCCTGATGAAACACACGCAACTATCTACCACCCGGCCGCTCTAAAAGCTTTCCGGTTCGTGTTTAAGCCGCCGGTGCAAGGTTCTGCGAAGTAGTAAGGAATTGGATAACTAAACAGGCAAACCAAAGCCGGAATATAGACCACCATCGTCTAAACAAAGAAGGCCGAACCATTTGGTTCGGCCTTCTTTGTTTGAAGTCTCATAAGCATGTTCAATGCGCATAGTGTGCCGAGCGGCGTTGCTACTATGGAATTAGTAATTCGCCTCGTCAGCTGGCAAATCGATTAGTATGAACTGCGCATCCTTGGAAGCCCGAATTTCTAGCACATGCTCGTCGGTGGAGCGCACTTGGTCGTTGGGCCCAATGTCGATGCCGTTGATGAAGAGGGACCCTTCTTTCACGTAAATGAAGGTGTTGCGGATGGGGAAGGTTTTAAAGATAACCGTCTTGTCTTCGCGCAAATTGCACCAGTAGATACTCGTGTTAGAATTCATGTACACCACGTCTTCCAGCACTTTCTGCCCTGATACCAGCGGTACCAACTCGTTCTTGGTATCCAGGAAGTTTACGTCCTTCTGTTCGTAGCTAGGCGCCAAGCCTTTCTGGTTGGATATAAACCAGAGCTGATACAGGTGCAACACCTTATCGGTGCGGTTGTACTCGGAGTGGGCTAGGCCGGTGCCAGCCGTCATGCGCTGCACGTCGCCTTTCTTGATGGTGGCTTTGTTGCCCAGCGTATCCTCGTGGTACAATTCGCCTTCCAGCACTAGCGTTACGATTTCCATTTCCGAATGCGGATGCTGTGGGAAACCGGATTGGGCCTGCACCGTGTCGTCGTTGAAGACGCGCAAGGGGCCGAACTGCACGTTCTGCGGGTCGTGGTAGTCGGCAAAACTGAAGAGGAAGAAACTATTGAGCCATGCTACAGGGGCAGCGTGGTGACGGTCGGCGGCAGAAACGAGCTTGATCATAGCGGGAGGAGATTGGGTTGTGTGCTCCCTTACGCAGCCCAACCACTGGAAGTTGAAGACGGCGTAAGCTTTAGCTTGTGCCTTCCAGGAGGCGCATGCGTCTTGCTTACCACTGGCTGGCTGCGGTCGTTAGCAATACAAGCACCTAACTAGCTGCCCTGCAAGTAGGCTTGTTCATTCAACCAAAAACAGAAAGCCCACCGAACAAGAGGCTCGGTGGGCTTATGTAAAACTTGCGCGAAACGGCACAAGTCAACAAATAGGCTACAACTGCTACGCCTTCCGCATGGTGGACACCTGCTGTTGCAGATCCAGTACGATGCTGGCCAGACGGTTTAGCGAGAGGTCGGCAATGGGGAAGGTGCTGCTGATGTATGCTTTAGCTTCCCAGATTTCCACTACATCCTCTACGTCGATTTCGTAGGGCGAGTACAGTGGGTTGTCGGAGTGCAGGGCCAGCATGGCGCCTTCCTTGAGACGGTTGAACACGCGCTTGAACACAATGCCTTCCTTGGAGCTAACTACAATGCAAGGCGTGCCGTCCTTGAGCGTCATCCAGTCGTCCACGTAGCGGCCCACGATAACGGTGCCACTGGCAATGGGCAGCATGGAGTCGCCGCTGATTTCGAAAGCACGGTAGGTTCCACCTGTGCCGAGCATAGGCAACCGAAACTTTGGTAGCTCCTCTAGGTACTCAGGGTCGGCGTAGCCATTGAGGTAACCGGCCGCGGCCTTTTGGGGCACCAGCTCGATGTTTTCGTTTTGCTCTTTGTCTACCGTAAGCGCTAAGATGCGCAGGCCGTTGCCACCGCCCGGACGGGTTGGTTCGGTGGTAGCAGGCTGCAACTGCAACAGCGCGGCTTTAGCATTCTTCTTTTTGCTAAAGTCAGTGGTCACCAGGGCGTCCAGCGTGATGCCGAACAGGCGAGCCATGTTAACGAGAGTAGTCAACTTGGGCTCGGCACGCCCTTCTTCGTAAGCGCCCACCAAGGAGCGTTTGATACCTAGCTTTTCGGCCATCTGGGCCTGTGTAAGGGCCAGTTCACGCCGCCAGAATTTAAGATTGGTATTGATCATAGCGCAGGGGAGCCGGAAAAAGGCTTCATCGGTAGATAGTTACCGGCTCGTGAAAGTACGAACCCTGTTACGAGAATACTAATTCAATTAGCTGAAATTTTTTGCTAATTTTTTTTGGAACGCTACAAACTATCTACTGATGTAGATTAGGCCATTGCCACATATGGTTCGACCTACTATTTATCGTTTTTCTACTAGTTATATCGGTGACATACCATGCCAAAGTAACGGTCATGCTGAGCGCAGCCGAAGCATCTCGCTAGGGTGGTAAAGTCATTTACTACTCCTGCGTCAGCACGCGAGATGCTTCGACTGCGCTCAGCATGACCGTTATTCTAATGACCTCAGTTACTATGATAACAAGTTCATTAACAACATTATCGCCTGCCGAAGGGGCTACTTACTCTCCGCGGAGCTTCTTGAAATACAGAGAAGCTAGACGGAGCTTGAAATAGTCGTACTTCTCGCGCAGGTGGTCGTACAGGTCACGGAGCATGGGGCTGCCGCCGAGTTGAGCCTGCGCGGTTTGGATTTCAGCCAGATCGGTGGGCGTTAGGAAGTCAGCAATGCGCAGCTCGCTTCCTTTGGCGTAGGCATTGGTAAGGTGCGTTTGCACTGTTGATACTGTTAGGCCCCGGCGTTCGGCAATGGCTTCCAAACTCAGGCCCATGCGGTGCAACTGAAATGAGGTGTCCATGGTGTTACCGGTTTCAGCTTTAGGCTCACGCTTGCGAGTGGGGCAGGAGCGCTAAAGTCGTCGGGGTCGAGGTTGGTGGGCAGGTCATCGTCGGAATCGTCGAGCTCGGCAGGATTGCCGCCGTGAGCCATGATTTCCTTGATAAATACCTCGCCGTAGTTCTCGAATTTCTTCATGCCCACACCTGAAACGCCAAGCATTGCCATGCGCGAAACCGGCCGTTCGTTGGCCATTTCTTGCAGGGTAGCATCCGTGAAGATGACGTACGGCGGCACGTTTTGCTCATCGGCGATGCGCTTGCGCAGGGCACGCAGGGCCTCGTAGAGCTGCACTTCGCGTGAGACAGGCGCAGTGGTTTCGGTGGCAGCTTTGCGGCCCCGTTTGGGCTTTTCGGCTTTCTCGGCGGGCTGAAACTTCTTGAGCGCCAAGGGCCGCTGGCCTTGCAGTACTTCGCGGCCTAGATCGGTGATTTTCAGAGCGTACCCTTCCTCGTAGGCAATGTATAGCAGCCCGTCATTCAGCATCTGATGGATGTAGCTGTACCAGTCGAGGTAGGGGAGGTCGGAGCCGGCGCCGTAGGTTTTAATTTGGTCGTAGCCGCCGCTGAGTACGGCTTGGTTGCGCATACCGCGCAACACGTCGATGAGCAGGCCGATGCTGGCTCTCTCGCGCATCCGGACCACCGCCGACAAGGCTTTCTGCGCAATCAGGGAGCCGTCGAAGGTGGTGGGAGGATTGCGACAGATGTCGCAGTTGCCGCAGTCTTGGGTGAGAGTCTCGCCGAAATAGTGAAGCAAGATTTTGCGGCGGCAGCTGGCAGCTTCCGCAAACTGCTGCATGCGCTCCAACTTGGTGAGGTTGAGCTGAGTGAGTTGCGGATTCTCCTTGGTGAGCATCTCGCGCAACTGCAGCACGTCGGCGAAGCTGTAGAACAGCACCGCCGTAGCCGGCGCCCCGTCGCGGCCGCCGCGCCCGATTTCCTGGTAGTAGCCTTCGATGTTTTTTGGCAGGTTGTAGTGCATCACCCACCGCACGTTGCTCTTATCGATGCCCATGCCGAAGGCGATGGTAGCCACAATCACTTGCAAGTCGTCTTTCAAAAAGCCTTCTTGCACGGCCCCACGCTGGTTGGGCGTCATGCCGGCATGGTAAAAACCCGCCTTGATTTTCTTTGCTTGTAGTTTCTGCGTCAGTGTTTCGCACTGCTTGCGCGAGAGGCAATACACAATCCCCGACTCGCCGGGGTGGCGCTCGATAAAGTCGAGGATGCCACCTACGCGGTCCTGGCCGGGCCGCACGATGAGGTTGAGGTTAGGCCTATCAAAGCTGGACAGGAACACCTGCGGCTCGTGCAGGCGCAGTTGCTTTTGGATATCGCGCTGAGTGAGGCGGTCGGCGGTGGCCGTTAGGGCAATGATGGGCGTGTTCGGAAATTGGTCGCGCAGCACCCGCAACTGCGTGTACTCGGGCCGGAAGTCGTGCCCCCACGACGAGATGCAGTGGGCTTCGTCGATGGCAAACATGCTCACCCGCAGGCGCTGCAAAAACTGCAGAAAGCCAGGCGACAGTAGCTTCTCTGGCGAAACGTAAAGCAGCTTCAGGTAGCCGTTGGCGCAGTCCGAACAGATGGCGTTTTGCTCGCTCTGCCCAATGCTGCTGTTGATGTACGCTGCCGATATACCGTTGGCTTTCAGCGCTTCCACCTGGTCCTTCATCAAAGCAATCAGCGGCGAAACCACCACGCATACGCCTTCGCTAACCACGGCTGGCACCTGAAAGCACACCGATTTGCCACCGCCCGTTGGCATAAGCACCACCGTGTCGCGCCCACTCAGAATACTCTGGATGATGTCTTCCTGCATAGGCCGGAAGCTGTCATAACCATAGTATTTCTTTAGGACGCGACGAGCAGAATCGAGCGTAGGAGCGAGGGGTTCGGCAGCAAATAACATCCGGTAAAAATACGACGGCTAAGTAGGACATGAAAGCTGAATGTAACCACAACCGGGCGGAAATCGTGCCTTTTTCGAGTTAAATCCCGCACAGCCAAAGCCGTTGAGTGTGCGTACAACAGAGCAGCTTGTTGTTTCACCCTCGCCTTTTGTTCCATGCAACAGTCCACGCCGCCCATTACCGAAAATCAAACCGTTCTTGATGCCTTAAACCGCTGCGTAGCAGCTTGTGAAAACTGCATCACCGCTTGTTTGCACGAGGAGCACGTCCAGCACATGGTGGGCTGTATTCTCCTAGACCGAGACTGCGCGGATATCTGCGCTCTGACGGCCCGTTTCGTGGCCCGCGGTTCTGCTCATGCCAAGCACGTGATGCGCGAGTGCATTGAACTGTGCCAGCTCTGCCATATTGAGTGCGCCAAGCACAACGACACGCACTGCCAGCAATGTGCCGCCGCTTGCAAAGTGTGCATAGAAGCCTGCAAAGCGTATCTAGGGTAAGTAGAAGAGGTTGCCGTTGAAGCATGCCGCGTAGCAAACCGAATAGGCAGAGCTATTGGGGTATGTTTTGCAATTTACTCTTCGATATCGACCAGCTTATACCGCACAGCCGATTTCTTGGGCTTGATATCGATGCCCGCGTAGTGTGCGTAGGCTTTGGTGAAGCAGGCCCCGAAGTAGAAAATCATGGCCGAGTAAAACACGAACAGCAACACGAGCACAATACTGGAGGCGGCACCATAAATAGGGCCTAAATTGCTTTGCACCAACAATCTGCCCAACACAAATTCACCTAAATCGATGAGAATGGCGGTGAGAGCCGCGCCCCGTACCACGGCCCGCCACGGCACCTTGGCGCTGCTCAAGTTGCGAAACGTGACGCCAAACCAAGTTGCCAAAATCAGCAAGGACGTAAGCTGACTGATGCCGATGAACAGATAATAGCCCACGTTCGTGTCGAAGTCGCGGATGTAGTCGGTTACGAAGGCAATAACGGCGTCGGTCAGGAAGGTCAACAACGAGAGCAAGCCAGTAGCAACGAGTACTCCCAAGGAGCGGGCCCGCTCGTGCAACGCCTTATCGAAGCGGCCGCCCCCGCGCCGCGGCCGAATCTGCCAGAGCTGGTTGAGCGAGTGCTGAATCACGACGAAGAGCGTAGTGGCAATAAACACCAGAAAAATAAAGCCGAGCCAAGTGAGGAGGCGGCTGCGCTGCACGTTGGTTACGTTTTGCAGAATCTGGTCCACCAACTCGGCGGCTGTAGCACCTAGCAAATTGGAGAGCTTGGAAAGTAGCATAGCCCGCACCGCCGACGTAGAATACACCGAGCCCAAGACCTGCACCAGAATCAGCACGATAGGCGGCAGGGCAAACGTGGTGAAAAAGGCGGTGGCGGCACCCAAGCGCAACGGGTCATTGGCAACCAGCTCGCGGGCAGCACGCCGGAGCAAAATTAGGATAGTTGTAAGATTCTGGCCCCGGGTTGGGTGCGGCCCGTGTACTTTTGTCATCAGCCTTGCGTACTAGTTGCGGCGTAATGGCCGACCGCGCACTGTGCGAAGATAACGCCGTTGCTCAGTTTCCTTGGCATCTTAGTTTCCTGCTTGTCTGTGACTTCATCTACTTCCCCTGTTTCACCGCCTCCCCAGCCGCCTGCTCCGCCTAGCTGGTGGCGTCGGCGGGTGGTTGAGCCTGTACTTAATATTCTCAAGCAAGGCCTTACACCCAAGCAATTGTCCCTGACGGTGGCGCTAGGCGTTATCTTTGGGTTGGTACCCATGATGGGTATCACCACGCTGATGTGCACGGCAACGGCTGTACGCCTGCGCCTGAATATGGCCGCGCTGCTACTGATGAGTCATTTGCTTAGCCCGGTGCAACTGCTGCTGATTATTCCCCTGATGCGACTCGGCGCGCAGCTACTCGGCGATAGTGCGGGCCCCGATTTGACGTTAGAACAGCTGGAACACCTAATTGCCAACAACTGGCGGGACGCCGTGCACTTGCTCTGGCAAGCCTGTGCCGGGGCCATGATTATTTGGGCAGTAGCCGCCGTTCCGGTTGGACTCTTATTGAATTTTGGTTTGAGGCCCGTATTCCGGTGGCTGCTGGCGAGGCAGGCGAAAAAGACGGAGGCGGCAGAACTGTAAATCGTGTCTTCGAAAGCAAGCTGTGCTATTACGCGTAGTTTGAAAAGCAACAAGCCCTTGACGAACCAATCGTCAAGGGCTTGTTGCTTTTAGTGAGTCAAGCAATGAGTACATCCGCCCCAACAAGGCGCCGTCTCACTGCACCAGTTTATCTTTGATAGAAAGGCTCTTGCTGATTGAAGTACTGGTTCAGGGGTTCGTCGGCAGCGGGGTTGAGCACCATCATGTCTACAAATTGATAGCCTTCAATGCGGCCTTCCATCACGGGGCCTAACTCCTGCAAGAAATCAGCTTGCTGCTCGTCGGTGAGGAAGGCAAGCAGGACACGGGGAGGCTCTTGGCTGTTCTCGACGCGCAGTTCAGCTAAATAAGCTTGCTCGATGAAGGGACGGGTAGCGCAATATTCACGCAAGGCATCGAGTAGAGCGATTGGCGGCTCGGCGGGCGGGCCTATCTGCACGGGTACTTGACCTTGACCCGGGCCCTCGGCAGGCGGTGCCATTAAGTCGCTGGCGAGCAGGTCTTGCATTTCCTGGGTGGTAAGCAGCTTGCCAGACGCCGAAAAGGGGTTTAGCACGCAATCCGTCGCCTGTACCATCTGAAGCAGGTCCTGGCCTCGCACCCGGATGTAGGAAATACCCTCGGGAGCTAGGCCGCCTTCAAATATGCGCTCCACCGACGTGAAAAGCGGAATCTTACCGTCGTTCAATACTTGCAACTGAATTTCCATGCCGGGCGTGAGGGGTACCTCGCCACCGGCATCGCCTTCTTTGGGCAGGGTCACGGCTAGCACGTCTTCGTGCAGTAGCGCCTGGTAGAAAGCTGGGCGGATATTGGGCTCGTTGGCGGCGCGCATCAACAGCTCTTCCAGCACGTTGGTCGGCGGATACGGGAAATTGGGTTGAGGCGGCTGCCCATAATCCGGCTCTGGAATGAGTGGCATGGGCGGAATGGGAGGGGCCTGCTGCTCAGGGGTAGGTAGCGTATAGTTAGCTCCTTTATAGCGGGGACCGGTAGGAGCGGGGGAAGGAGTAGTAGCATCAGGAGCCGCGGCCGGTGGGGTTTGTGGCGCTTCAGGCTTCTTTTTCAGGAAATCAAACAGACCCATATAAATACGAAAAGTGAAGGTGCAAGCTACTTAAGAATGTGCGAAGATGCATACCCGCCGCAGGTGCAAAGTGTGCTGAAAGCAAGATGCAGTAGTAAACTTCTGACTACCAATTGGCTGCTGCCCTACCAAAGCCGACGCACCAGCAAGCCAAACTCGAAGCCCCATTCTAGTAGGGAGCGGCCGTAGCTCGCGTTAGTGCTAAGCTTACCTTTTGACTAGCAGCTTTTTACAAAACTGGCCGTCAGCGGATAATGCTGCCGTGACAAGGGCCCAATAGCTCCGTTACTTCTCGGATGGTATAGGGCTCGTTTTTGTTGCCCCAGCTCTGTTGCACGAAGTTCAACAGATTGGTGATTTCGGCGTCAGTCAGGTCGTTTTTATGGGCTGGCATCACTTGATTGTACTCAATGCCGTTGACGACCACCGGCCCCCGCATCCCATTGCGAAGCAGGCAGGGCAAGTAGGAGCGGTGGGTGGCTACGTAGTCGGAGGCGGCTACGGGCGGAATGAGCCGGCGCAAGCCCTGGCCTTGCTCGCCGTGGCAGCTAGCGCAGTGCGTTTGGTAGAGTTGAGCGCCCTCGTTTTGCTTGTTAGAAAAGCAGCCCGTCGTGCCCAGCGCAAACAGCAGCCCGGTTGCCAGCAAGGCACTCAGACGAAGCAACAAGGGCAACAATTGGCTCATTTGGCGGCTGTTTGCCGTTCTTCGGCTTCTTCCTTCAGCAAGATCGGCAAATCGTGAATTAGCTGATCCACCTGCGTTTTCTCCATGCCATCGTACACGCCCCGAACCCGGCGCTTGGAATCAACCAAGGCAAACGTACCGCTGTGCGCATACCCTCCGGCCACTCCTTTATCCACTTCTGCTCCGGTCATGTAGGCACGGGCCAGCGCAAAGATGGTGTCGTGGGCCGCCGTGGCAAAATGCCAGCGCGAGGCGTCCTTGATGCCTAGGCGCTCGGCATAGTCGCGCAGCACCGGGATAGAGTCGTGGGCCGGGTCGATGGTATGGCTTAGGAACAGCACGTTAGAGTTGTTCTTGTTGGCCTCGTACACTCGCAGCAGCTCGCTTTGCATCTTGGGGCAGATACTCGGGCAAGTGGCAAAAAAGAAGTCAGTGATGTAGACCTTGCCGGCAAAGGTTTGGTTGGTGATGGTTTTGCCGTCTTGGTTGGTAAGAGTGAAATTGGGTACCAGGTCGGGCAGCGTGTCGGAAGGACTGGTAGGGGCGGAGTGCTTGATGCCCAGGACGGGCAGGCGTTCCTCGTTGGCTTGCGTGGATGTGTTGGAGCAGCTAAACAAGCTGAGGCTAAAAACTGTCAGCAGAGCCAGTAAGGCAGCCTGCATACGCGAAAAAGATAACAGCATTGCGTTATTGAGCGGAAGATGTGGGGGTTCCCGCGGTCTGTACTAATAACCGCGCCGAGTCGATACTAGTGCGAAACAGGCCCGCCACCGAATCGATTTTTTTCTGTTGGGTTGCAAAGTAAATGAGGCGTCGGGCTACGGCCACGGTATCGGCGGGTTTGCGGTAGCGGTGCATCCAATCCATCATGGCGGCATCGGAGGCGAGCAGGGCGCGGCGCTGGCGGCCGGCCGCTACCGTATCGGGGCCGGGCGTTTTCTGGAGCTGCTGTCGCAGAATGGTCAGCTGATCCATTTGGGCCATTAATTCGTCGTGTTTGGCCAGCACAGCTTTTTCGGCAGCCTCGGCTTTTTGCTCGTCGCTCTGCAACGAAAGGCAGGCGGGCAGTCCAGTAAGCAACGGCAATAGGAGTAACAAACAAAGCTTTTTCACGCCGCAAAGGTAGTGGGTAGTTGCTTCACCCTTTGCCTGATAATACAGCCACTCCAACCAGCTATGGAAGGCAACGAATAAGATCCGATGCCCGATGCCCTACAAGCAACCTTCTAGTAAATAAACCAAAAAGCGCCAGCGGTTTAAGAGCGTTTTAGGAGTTGAGTTCAACACAAAAAGAAATCAATTTCACAACACGCGCCTACCTAACCTATAAGCGTAAACCGCGTTAAGACGACAATAAGATTGGGCTCCTACTACAATGAAACAGAGCGAAATAGAACCCCGCCAGAACAGAGTCATATATGTGCTAATGGCAGTTGTGGCTGGTATCGGGTTGGTCGTTGCGCTCTGGTACCATGCTCATCAATAAATAGCTTGATGTATCTGGGCTGCTTGCCTTTTCGCGGCCTAAACATTGCAAAATCAGTTTTATAGAAATAGCTGCTTGTCACAAGTAAGCTGAACAGCTACGTGTACTATCAAAAAAGGTTGACAGTTTTTGTGGTAATTATTTGATATAAAATTAGATTACGAGTATCTTCATTTAAAGATATTCTCCTGCGCACTCTTGCTCACCTATAGCTGTGGTGCCTGCACTTTCACTGTCGATAAATGGCAGCGCATTTTTAAGAATGCGCCGGAAAAGTGCGCGAAAAAGCTGGTGCTGGTTGTGATGATGGTTTCCTACATACCCAATCGAGGATTTTATGGGTCTACTTTTCCTCTCTCCTTCTTTTGTTGCCACTGTTCTGCTCAGTTGCATCTTGGCGTATCCGTTAGGGGCTCAGCACCGAACGGCCTCGGTTAAGCCACGCCTGCCACTTCAACAAGTGGCTGGTTACCAATCGGCTGCTAACCTTGTAACTGCTAAGGGTACCGTTGAAGCCATTGCTACGTCGCCTTTGATGTCGCCAGGGCATGGTTGGGTTAGAGAGGTGTTCTTTGCCGACGGCGACTACGTACGGGGCAGGCAAATCCTGTTGAAGTTCTTGGAAAGCAACTCGTACTCTAACGAGTTCAATCGCAACTACATACTCGCTCCTCACGCCGGCTTCCTAGTGAAAAGAAACGTAGCGGTTGGCAATCGGGTGCGGGCGGGTATGCGCGTGGCCATGTTGCAGGACGTATCGCATGTGAAAGTGCCTCTGGTGGTGTCGTCGCAGGTGGGGCGCTCAATCAAGGTTTGCGACCCGGTGGTAGTTCGCGTGGCGGAAATGCCCGGACGCACCTTTACCGGCCTAGTGGAACGCATCGAGCGGCAAACACTTCCCCAACCGAAAACCGTGGTTTTAGTTACCGTGCGAAACGCTGTTGCGCCCTTAATCCGGCCACTGATGCACGCTAGCGTCTCGTGGAATGCCCGTCAACTGCCGCCGTCTGTGGCGAAGCGCTAAGGCAGGCATCCATCAGGCTGACCACTTCGGGTGGCGGCTTTATCGGAAATAATAACGCGTCCATTGTAACCCTGCAACCTATGCGGACACTTTTACTTTTCACTGTTCTCGGCGTTGAAACCATCTTCGCTGCCCACGCTCAAACTCCCGCCACCTCTTCCCCCATTGCCACCTCCACCGTGTCGGCGCCGACTGCCAAGCCGAGCGCGCCGCCGTTCAAGGAACAGGAGAGCGTGATGGTAAAAGCCAGCCAGCAGTATCAGGCGGGAAAATTCAAGACTATGCTCCTGGGCCGCAATTACCGGCAAGAGTGGCAGAGACGGGTCCGCGTGCCAGTGCTCAATCTTAGCACTTCGCAAGGAGGCTTGCAGCCGCTAAAGCAGGGGGGAGGCAAGCAGACCAAGTCGCTCCGCCTGCGGGCCGCCAATGGCCGCGAATATGTGTTGCGCTCCATCGAGAAAAACACCGAGCAAGTATTAAGCGAAGAACTCCGCAATACGTTGGCAGCCAAAGTGGTGCAGGACCAAGTGTCGGCGGCGCACCCTTATGCCGCGCTTACCATCCCAACTTTGGCCGAAGCTGCTGGAGTAGGACACACCAACCCCGAACTGGTGTATGTGCCCGATGATGAACGACTAGGCGAGTTTAAACCCATATTCGCCAATACGTTGGCTATTCTGGAGGAGCGCGACCCACAGGTGCCCGCCTCGTTTACGGGGCGCACGCTGGAAAAGAACTACAGCACCGACAAAGTGCTGGAACTGCTGCGCGCCGATTCGAAAAACCAAGTCGATCAGCGCGAGTTGGTACGGGCCCGACTGTTTGATGTGATAGTCGCCGATTTCGACCGGCACGAAGACCAGTGGCGGTGGCTGGCCTACGCGCAGCCCACGGGCGGCATATTGCTGCGTGCTGTACCCCGCGACCGAGACCAAGCCTTCTTTGTCAACCAGGGGCTGCTGCCCAACCTTGCTAGCCGCGACTGGGCCGTGCCCGCCGTCCAGGGGTTCGATGGGACGATGCGCAATGTGAATACCTTCATGTTCAGCGCCCGGTACTTCGACCGTTCTTTTCTGACTAAAGCCACGCGGGAGGACTGGATAGCGGTAGCACAGGAAATGCAAACCCGCCTGACCGATGACATAATCGAAAAAGCCATCCGCCAGCTACCCGATTCCATCTACCAGCTATCTGGCCCAACTATCGTTGCCAACTTGAAATCCAACCGGGATGCTTTGCCAAGCTACGCCGAGAAGTACTACCGCTTTCTGGCGCGCGAAGTCGACATTACGGGCAGCGACCAACCCGAATACTTTAAAGTCGAGCGGCTCGACGACGAGCATACCCGCGTCAAGATCTACGCCCTGGCAGACGGTGGCACATCAACGGGCGACCCTTTGTACGAGCGTACTTTTCTGACCGACGAAACGCAGGAAATCCGCCTATATGGGTACGGCGGCCGCGACAAGCTGGAAGTAAGTGGGGAAGTAAACAAGAGCCCCATCGTGCGCCTGATTGGGGGCGAAGGCGAAGACGTGCTCATCGACCATTCTCGCGTTGCCGGACTTGGCCGGCGCACGGTGGTATACGACACGCCTACCGGCAACGACTTGCAACTCAATGCCGAAAGCCGAAACAGAACGTCCCCGGACTCGCTTGTCAACAGCTACAACCGCGAAGCCTTCCGCTACAAGTACGTGGGGCCGCTCTTGCCGTGGGCCTACAACCCCGACGATGGTCTATTCCTCGGTGCCGGGGTGGAAATCCGCCAGCCGGGCTTCCGCAAAGCGCCCTGGGCCATGATTCACCGCCTGCAAGCCAATGTGGCACTTGGCACCGGCGCCTACAGCTTCCGCTACGCCGGCGACTTCAACCACATAACCGGAAAGCTCGATTTGCTGGTGCGGGCCGATGTGCAGGCTCCAAACTACGTGCGCAACTTCTTTGGCTTCGGCAACGAAACTAGCTTCAACAAGCGCGCTGGCATCCGTTTCTACCGGGTACGCTACAACAACGTGGCGTTTCAAGCCCTGTTGCGCCGCCGGGCCGGACCGCAGCAGTTCTACGCCGGCCCTATTTATCAGCGCGTACGGGTGGAGCGGACGCGGGGGCGGTTTATCGAACAAATGGCCGAGGCCAACGGGCTTTTGGACACCATGTTTGAGCCCAAGCACTATGCCGGCTTAAAGGCGGGCTACATCGTAGATACGCGCAACAACGATTGGCGCCCCACCAAAGGCGTGTTCTGGAGCACCGATTATACAGGCATGCGGGGCATGAACAGCCAAGCCCCCAACCTGTCGCAGCTCACTTCGGAGGCATCAGGGTTCTGGACGCCCGCCATTGCACCTGGCATCACCTTGGCGGCCCGCGTGGGCGGCACCTTGAACTTCAGCGACTATGAATTCTACCAGGCCGCTACCCTCGGTGGTCTTTCCAACCTGCGCGGCTACCGCCGCACGCGTTTTGCGGGCGAGAACAGCGTCTACAACAACCTGGAATTCAGAGCTTACTTAGGGACGCTGAACACGATGCTGGTATCGGCTAAAATAGGAGTACTCGGCTTCCACGACGTGGGCCGGGTGTGGATCGACAAGGAGCACTCCGATACTTGGCACAACGGCTATGGCGGCGGGCTGTGGGCAGAACCATTTCGCCGGGTTGTATTGGTGGGCACCTACGGCCTCTCCCGCAACGAAAACATGACAGTGGTTCGCTTAGGATTTCAATTCTGAAGTGTGTAACAACCTGTCAAGTAGTTAACTGAAACCTGTTTTGGTTGGCTACTTGACAGGTAAAGCTATGCAGCAAATCTCCAACCCACTATTACAAGGGTGTGGACAGCAAACAAAAGAACGTCATGCTGAGCGCAGTCGAAGCGTGACAGTCCTGTTTTGATTAGAAACCCCTAGTGTCCACACACCCTAAAAAGTTGTCTATTCTGTCTGCTTGTGGTAGATTGGTTTACTCCCATAAGCGCGCACTACGGAAGCTAGTACAGAAGGGTACCGCTACCGTTTTCAGCTACAGCTCCGCCGACAGAATATGGATTATTTACAACTAGAGCCCGCCGCTTGGCGCCTTCGTTTTCCTAAAGAAATAGAGCGAGAATATGCCAAATACTACTACGTCGCCAATCTGAACACCATTAAAGTATCCTTAACGGCGGGCTTGTTTCTTTATGCCTCGTTTGGCTTGCTCGATGTTATTGCAATACCTAGTGCCACTTCTACGGCTTGGTTTTACCGGTTTTTGGTGGGCAGTCCGGCTATTCTAGCGGCTATCATTTTCTCTTATCTGGGTAGGCTGCGGGTCTATCTGCAATTGATAACCAGCTGCGCCTGCATCATCGTAGCCGCCACAGTTATTCGGGTCATCCACAAAGGCCAGCCTCTGGAGCTGGCGTATAATCATTACTACGTCGGCCTGATTATCATCATGATGTTTACGGGGGCGTGGGCAAGACTCCGGTTTTGGTACGGCTTGACAACCAATACCTTGATCTTCTTGGCGCACCTTGTTGTAGCACTGTTCGACAAGGACATGGTGCAGGACAGGCTCCTGCTTATCAACAACCACGTGTTTCTTCTATCGGCACATTTTGTAGCCTCCGCAACCTGCTACTTCTTCGAAGTGAACAGCCGGATTGATTTTTTGCAGCGCAAAACCATTGAAGCCGAGAAAAACACCTCGAACACGCAGCGGGAGATACTGGAACAGCAAGCCGAGCAGCTAGCCGAAGCCATAAGCTCCTTGGAGGCAACTCAGGCGCAACTCGTACAACGCGAAAAGATGGCCTCCTTAGGTGAGTTGACGGCCGGTATTGCCCACGAAATTCAAAACCCCTTGAACTTCGTCAACAACTTCTCGGAAGTAAGTGCCGAACTAGCAGCCGAGTTAGAAGCGGAGGTGAACCGGCCGGAACTAGATCGGGCTTTTCTGCTCAGCACCGCCGAAGACCTGCGCCAGAACCAGGAGCGGATCAAGCAGCACGGGCGCCGAGCTGCTACTATTGTGCGGGACATGCTCGCCCATGCCCGTACCAGCCAAGGAGAACCCACCCCCACCGACTTGAATGCGCTGGTCGAGGAAAGCCTGCGGTTGGCCTACCACAGTCTGCGGGCCAAAGCTCCGAACTTCAACGCCACGCTAGCCACGCAACTGGACCCGGCAGTGGGCTTAGTGGAAGTTGTGCCTCAAGAAATAGACCGGGTCTTTCTCAACTTGCTGACCAACGCTTTTTACGCTGTGTGGAAGAAAGCCGCAACCCAGGGCCCCGACTACAAGCCCAACGTGCAAGTGAGTACGCGCCGCTGTAAAAAGCAGGTGGAAGTGCGGGTGCGCGACAATGGAATGGGCGTTCCGGCGGCAATTCGGGAAAAGATATTTCAACCCTTCTTCACCACGAAGCCTACTGGCGAAGGCACTGGCTTAGGCTTGTCGTTGAGCTACGACATTGTAACGAAAGGCCACGGCGGCTCGCTCGCAGTAGTCTCGCAAGAAGGGCAATTCACCGAGTTTATTGTCACCCTTCCGCAAGTGTAGCAACCAGTGGTAGTCGTAGAGGAATATAACGCTGCGCAGTCATATGTAAGCTTGAGCACTAACTAGTTGAAGAACTTAAAGCAAGTGTTGCGCTTGGTGGTACAGCCACGTAAACAGCTCGATACCACCCCATACGACACCGCCAGCCAAGAGTAAGAACACAATAGCCACCACCGCAAATAGCCCTTTGCCGCTGCCCTGGTACTTGCCTTCGGCATAGTGCGCGCGCAGCAGGCGTACATTTTTGTCGTTGGCTTTATAGGCGAAATCGAAGATGTTGCCGATGATGGGAATGGCGCCAAAAATAGTGTCGAGCAGCACGTTGAGTGCCATGCGCACCACCAAGTTGCCGCTGGCGCCGTGGCGCATCATGGTCAGAATGAGAATGCCCGAGACGGCTAAGGAGGGGATGCCGCCTACCACGGGTATCAAACTCATGATGGGGTCGAGGCCGAAGCGCCAGGTGGTGCCAGGCACCCGGAACTGGCTATCCAGGAGACGAGAAATACTTTCCACCCAGCGCAGGCGGGCATCGGTATCGAAGGTGGGCTTGGGCGTTGACATGGTGGGGTAGTGGATTACGGGTGGCATGTGGCGGTTTCTTGTAGCCTCCCGCACAGAAACGTAGCGCGGGCACGGAGGTTGACCACTGCCTTCCTTCGGGCCGCGGCGCACGGTTCGTAATGCGGGGGCTAGCCAACCTCTGCGCCTGCGCTACGTTTTTGGACAGTAAACTTTAATACTTGTAATCAATGCAAACCCGCACGCTTGGCCATTCTGGCCTTACGGTTTCTGCCCTCGGCCTCGGCTGCATGGGCATGTCGGACTTCTACGGTCAGCCCGACGATACAGAAAGCATCCGCACCTTGCACCGGGCTACCGATTTAGGCATTACCTTCTTCGATACGGCTGATATGTATGGTCCCTTCAAAAACGAAGAACTGGTAGGCAAAGCCTTCCGCGACCGGCGCGACCAAGTGGTTATTGCCACCAAATTCGGCATTCTCCGCGACCCTGCTAACCCTGCGGTGCGCGGCATCAATGGGACGCCCGCCTACGTGCGGCAAGCCTGCGAAGCGAGCCTCAAGCGCCTCGGCACCGACCACATCGACTTGTATTACCAGCACCGCGTCGACCCCAACACGCCCATCGAGGAAACAGTGGGGGCCATGGCCGAGCTAGTGAAGGAAGGCAAGGTGCGGTATTTGGGTCTCTCCGAAGCTGCCGCGGGCACGTTGCGCCGTGCGGCCGCCGTTCATCCCATTGCCGCCTTGCAAAGCGAGTATTCGCTCTGGAGCCGTGACCCTGAAGATGGCGTGCTGCAAACCTGCCGCGAGCTAGGCATAGGCTTCGTGCCGTATTCGCCGCTAGGCCGCGGCTTTCTTACCGGCCAGATTCAGCGCTTCGAGGACCTGGCTCCCGACGACTACCGCCGCCACACGCCCCGCTTCCAGGGCGAAAACTTCCAAAAGAACCTCGACCTCGTAGCCCGCATCAAGGAGCTGGCTGCCCAAAAGAATTGCACACCCGGCCAACTTGCCTTGGCGTGGGTGCTAGCCCAAGGCAACGACGTTGTGCCCATTCCCGGCACGAAGCGGGTTTCTTACTTGGAAGAAAACCTGGGGGCCATCGACGTGCAGCTAAGCGCTGATGAACTCCAGCAGCTAGACGAAATAGCTCCAAAAAACATAGCCGCCGGCCAACGTTACCCCGAGCAGATGATGGGCAGCGTGAATGGGTAAGGAGTTGTGAAGCAGTGATTTGAAAGGAATGCTATTCCATTGAATGAAGGTGTTTCTCTGATAGAAACGAACCGTCTCAACGGTTGTCGTTTCTATCAGAGAAACACCTTCTCGCTTTATTCAAGGCAGATTGATTCTGATTATGGTTGCGAATGAAGGCGCCGATCAACTGCTTGAAGCTTTGCAACTTACCTTCTTATCGGTGGCAATAGATCGATGAGGCCGTCTTCGCTCACAACCACGGCTAAGCATGGGTAACGGCTGCTTTCCACATAGCGCAGAGCCGAGTTGTAACGCGAACCGCGGGAGGAGTCACCTTTCTCGGTGGCGAGGCCGTCGAGGATGGCGCCGATGGCATAGCAGTCGCCGTGGGGCTCGATAAGCACAGCACCGTCAATGTTGGTAACCAGACGCAAAACAGAAGGCGTCATCAGGCGAGGAACCACCCGAAAGCACTGGCGGGTGAGTCGAGCCGCTTCCTGAGCCGCGCCTTCCGACACCACCAGAATGGTGCCGTTGGGCTGGGAGGTAGCGCGTTGAGTGAGTTCCCAGAGATAATCAATGGCCACGTTGTCGAGGTAGGGGAACACACGCTGCACCGCCTGAGCGAAGTTGCTAGCATCGACGCGACCTTGGGGAGGCGGGGGGTGTTCGAAACCACCTTCATCATGAGCTGGTTGTCGTGGGTGAGTTCCCAGCTGTAGTGGCGAGTGAAATGTACCGTGAAAATCGGCTCGTAGGCTTGGTCGTCGGGGGCCACGAGGTAGCCAAGCCCGAACACGTCGGTGGCATCGGAAACTAAGGCGGTCCGGTCTTCACTCAGTTCCAATAATTTGCGTATGCGGCGGTGGTCGCGCAGCGGAATCGGACTTTCCAGCGTAAGCACCGACACGATGGCCGGGTGATGCCGACGCGCCACGAGCATGGTGCCCACACCTTCGTCGCCTTCGTGGCGAAGGGCTGCTACGCCGTTGCAGGCATCATAGAGGCCATGCGTGCCGGCGGCCACGCGCAGCATAAAGCTGCGACCTGCAGCGCGCAACACCTCGTTGTAGTCGCGGTCGAGTACGGGTCGGTCATCGTCGGTATCCGATTCGCGAAGGGCACGACTGCAGTCCTGCAAAAATTCCTGCACAGTGGCATTGACTAGCGACGTAGGACGATTGCCAGTGCTAAGCTCGGGCAGGGTATAATAGGCCTCGTAGGTTTCGCGGGACAGCTGTAGCACAATAACCACCAAATACCCATAGAGGCTGATGGGCACCGAACAGAAACTAATTCGGTTTTCGCCCTGAGTAGCACAAAGCTCGGTTAACGTCCGCTCGGTGGCTTGTTGCAGCAAAGCATACCAGCGCAACTTCTCGTACCGGTCGTGGTCGTCAGGGTGCAGGTGATACACCACGTCGCGCGGCCCATCTGGCTCCAGAGCCGCAGCTAAGGATTTGACGCCCGCAAAGTCGGCGGGAGTGTAGCGCAAAGTAGTGGGTTCTACCACCACTGCCTGTGGCTCGTCGGTTTCGCGGGCAGTAGCTAGCCCTAGCAAGAATACCTCGGGCTTCAGATTACGATCGAGCAGATTGAATATACCATCGGCAAACAACTGGGCCGAGACGCGAAACAGACTTTGGTGGTCCCACATAGAGGGGAGCTGGAAAATGGGCAAGGGCAGGGCGGAAAGAGGCGATGCGAGGGGCTATGTCGGGGAGTACGAAAAAATGCGTACGAAGATTAACTTTTTAGGCTAGGATAGGTGGGCAGTGCCCAATAGGGGCCGGATTAAAGTATTGGAACTGTCTTTTTAAGTTACTGTCTACCTCCAGCCGATGGGATTAACGAATAGGCAGCTAGCAGGGCTAATAGCGCCCTTCGGGAGTGCCCAACTTGCTTTCTCTTGCTTCTTGTTAGAGGAATAACTTACCCTCGCGAACACAAACCCTCTGTGTGTGAGGCTGAAAAAAATGGACGTGTTATAATTTCAAATAGTACCTTGTTTTGCAAGGTAGCTCGTGTATGTTTGTGCACCTAGTCGCCAGCACTGCTAGACACAACAAACCTTTCTTATCACTGATTTTATGTTACGCTCCTGGTTTTCGCAAACAACCTTGTTTATCTTTTTCTGCTGCCTTGGCTATGTTGCGCAGGCAGGTTCCGGCTTTGCCGACCTCAAACCAGGTCCGCATGGCGTAGGCTTCCGGGTTGTGCAGCAATACGATTACGCCCGTTCCTACAAGGATAAAACAGACTTAGTTACTGGCAAGCCGTATCTGGGCGAGCGGGCCCGGCCCGTGCAAACGCTGGTGTGGTACCCAGCCCGAAAGGTGGTAACTCCGTGCGGTACGCCGACTACATGCGCACGGAAGCCACCGATGAGGTATTCGAGCGAACCGAGGCGCATGTAGCAGCCTTTATGGCAGAAAAGCGGCGATGGGCAGCAACCAAAATTGGAGACAAACAAGCCCAGAACATGCTCGACCGGCGCATGTGGGCCGTGTCGAACGCCCCCGTCGCGCCCGGCAAGTTCCCGGTGGTTGTTTACGCGGCCGGTGGAGGCGGAGCCGCGCACGAAGCTGCTGACTTTTGCGAGTACCTGGCCAGCCACGGCTACGTGGTGCTGGCCAGCCGCAGCCTGGGCACCCGCACCTACTTTATTAACACCGATGCGGAAGGACTCGAATCGCAGGCGCGCGATATCCGCTTCTTGCTTTCTTATGCTTATACTTTGCCACAAGCCGACCTGGGCCATATCGCAGTGGCCGGTTGGAGCTGGGGCGGCCTGGCCAATACCTTGGCCGCCTCTCAAGACAGCCGCATTTCTGCCTTGGTCAGCTTCGACGGCACGCAGTACAGGGAGCTAACCAAGCCTGTTTCCCGCACTCGGCTCACTGTGCCCTGGTTGTACGTGCAGCGCCGCTCCGAATCGGTGCGGGAACTCAGCGCCAACAGCATGGAAACCTCATCCATTCTACTCAACGAGGCCAAGTACGCCGACCTGTACCACGTGGTCATGAACCCGATGGAGCACACCGATTTTTCCACCGTGGGCTTACGGATGGCCCAGCCCGAGCATTTCACCGAATACTCACGGGCTGAAGTGGAAGCGGCCTACCACTGGACCTGCCGCTACGCGCTCGAGTTCTTAAATACGTTTCTGAAGGGCGATGCGGCCGGCCGGAATTTTCTCGCCCGCACGCCCGTGCAGAACGGCGTGCCGGCCCACATGGCTCGGCTGGACCACGTGCCCGCACAGACCGACGTCGTGCCTACCCAGGCTGGCCTGGCAGCTGCGCTTGCCAAAGAAGGATTCGATCACGCCCCGCAAATTTACCGCCGCCTGCAGCAACAGGACTCCGCATTTACCCTTCAAGAAGGTATCATCAACACGTGGGGCTACCAGTTGATCCGCGACGCGCACGACCTACCTGCTGCCCTAGCCATCTTCCGCCTCGGCACAGAGCTTTATCCTAACAGCTTCAATCTCTTCGATAGCCTGGGCGAAGCCGATGAACTCAACCACGATACGGCCGCAGCCATCACGCACTACCGGCGCTCCTTGGAATTGAACCCTCAGAACAGCAACGCCCGCCAACGCCTGCAGGCACTGGGCGCCCCCGCGCCTAGTGCGCCGGCCAACTAAAACTAAAGCCTAGGCACAATTACTGCAGCCAGTCGGGCACGGTGATAGTAGCCAGTACGTTGTTCGTGTCGTAGGATTTATGCGCGTCTCGGTAGTTGATACCAACGCACTAACTTTTCTTGCTTTTTCAGGTTATTAATAGACATAAAATCTTGGCTCAGCTTGCAATAGGCGGCCAGAAAACCTACCTTAGAACGTATAGTTGCTGCTGCCATGCCTGTCTACCTACTCGTATCCGGATTTGGTTTTCTGTGCGCCTACTCGGTGCTGCCCCTGCTTACAGGCTACTGCGCAGCTAGCTACGGCCGTTCGTTTTGGTTTTGGTTTCTCCTAGGCTGGATTTTACCTATTCTCTCGTTCCTAGGGCTTTTCGCTTTGATTGCGCGCCAGCACCTCGACCGAGGTGAGCGGTTGCTGGCGGAAGCCAAAGAAATCCTGGCCGCCGCCGAAGCGGCGGAGGTTAAGCGCTAAACGAGGTACGACTGCACGCCTACGCAGCAGCGCAGCAAACCAATACTTCCATGCTCATGGAGCAGCCTTCCTAGTAGGTGGGCACAATCCCGCCTATCCAGGGTCCAAACAGCAAAGAGCAGTAGTTGCTGGCTGACTTGCTATGCATCAGTTTGCTACACTTTGTGCAGCGACGATGCCCGAACAATCAATTCAGGCTTGAGCACCAGCGGTGGCGGCGAATAGCTTGGGCCACGCTTGAGTAGCTGCAACAGCAGTTGAACGGCCGTTTCGCCCATCTGCTCCGCCCGCTGGTCCACCACCGTTAGGCGAGGCTGCGTCATATTAGTGAATGGCTCGTTGCTAAAGCACGCCACTGCTAAGTCTTGCGGTACGCGCACGCCACGCTCCTGAAGCAATTCGAGTGCACCAACCGTAGGAATGGCATAGGCCGCAAAAAAGGCATCGATGGAATTATCTATCGCCAGCAAATGCTCGATGGCCAGCCGACCGGCGTCGTGCGTGAGAGCCGGTAGGTCGTACACCCACTCTTCCTTAAGCGGAAGGCCATGAGCGCGCAGGGCTTCGGCGTAGCCCAAGTAGCGGTTGCGGCTAGTGTTGAGGTGCTGAGGCCCCGCCAAGTGAGCAATGCGCGTGCACCCCTGTTCAATTAAGTGAGTTACGGCCCGGTAGGCACCCTGAAAATCGTCGAGGACGACGGCGGAAGTGCCTGGCAGGTCCGCCATGCGGTCAAAGAACACGAGCGGAGTGCCTTGCTGCCGAACTTGCTCGAAGTGCTGCACTTCATCGTGAGTGGTAGCCGAGAGAGAAACCAGAATGCCCTCCACTTGAGCGGCCAATAACGTGTCGACGTTCTGCTGTTCGCGCCGTAATTCCTCGTTGGATTGGCACATCATTACGTTGAAGCCGGCCCGACTCGCAATTTTCTCGATGCCGTTCATGACGGCTGGGAAAAAGTAGCCCCGAATGTGGGGGACAATCACGCCCAATGTTTTGCTGTGGCCTTTGCGTAGGGCCGCCGCTAATTGGTTGGGGCGGTAGTGCAGTTCCTGAGCAAGTTTCCGTACCCGGTCTTTGGTTGCCTCGCTGATGCCCTCATGGTCGGCGAGGGCCCGCGATACGGTGGAAGGAGATATACCTAATTCCCGAGCTAAGTCGGCAATGGAAGTTCGTTTTGAATTGGCCATGTGGCAGACGAATTGATCAGTACGTGGGGGCTTGGTGTGCCAGAAGGACCGTTGTTTCTGACTCAGCAGCTGCGATGAACGGCGAAGTTCAACTCTTCGGCTAGACTTGTTACTTCTTTTAACGCAGCTTCTTGAATTTTCATCGGCGTGTTAGCCGCAGCTTAAGGTGGGAAAGCATCTGCTTCGCTTGCAACTATACAAGCCAGTGGAAGTTTCAACTCATCGGTGAAGTACAGCACATACTGGACAAAAACTTTCTGAATTACACCCGAAGCGCCGACTCAATCAGCTTTTCTATTTCAATCAGCGTTAGTAGCCTGCCGAAGATTATATACAACTCCTACAACAGCACAAGAAGTTAAGGTGATAGAAAAGTGGATAAATTGTCCACGGCACTTCTTCTGATGCAAGCAAATACGCACTTCTGAACGCAATTAGCAACTTCAACCCATGCCCCCTTTGCTGAAACCCATCCTATTTTCAGGCTTTTTGTGGGCGCTTAGTTCGCCACTGCATGCTCAACAATTGACGGAGAGCATCAAACTCAATCAGATAGGCTTTTACCCGGCTGCGCCCAAAGTGGCAATGGTAGTGGGCGCGCCGGCTGGTAAGTTTTACATCACCACCCCGACCGGACTAGCACCGTTTTCACTGGCGAGTTGGGCGCACAGCGGCACAACGAGTTTTCAAATCAGGATGTGCGAACGGCCGACTTTTCCGGTTTTGCCACCGCGGGTACGTACGTGCTTTCTGTACCTGCGCTCGGCTATTCTTATTCTTTTCAGATTCAGCCGCAGGTACACGCGCCGTTGGCAGCGGCGGCCCTGAAGAGCTACTATTATCAGCGGGCTTCCACGGCACTGCCGGCCACCTACGCAGGCGTGTGGAACCGCCCCATGGGCCACCCCGACGACCAAGTACTGGTGCACGCCTCGGCGGCTAGTAAGGAGCGGCCTGCTGGTACTATTATTTCTTCACCCCGTGGGTGGTATGATGCTGGCGACTACAACAAGTACATTGTTAATTCTGGCATCACACTTAGCACGCTGCTTTCACTGTACGAAGACTTTCCAGCATACGGCGCGCAGCTAAAAGCACAGATTCCAGAAAGCAGCAACGCCATTCCCGATATTCTCGACGAGTCGTTGTGGAATCTGCGGTGGATGCTCTCGATGCAGGACCCCCACGACGGAGGGGTGTACCACAAGCTCACTAACGCCAAATTCGATGGCATGGTGATGCCCACCGAATGCCGAACGCCTCGCTACGTAGTGCAGAAAAGCACGGCGGCGGCCCTCGACTTTGCGGCCGTACTGGCACAATCCAGCCGCATCTTCCGCCAGTTCGACCGCCAACTGCCGGGCCTAGCCGATTCCTGTTTGCGGGCTTCCACGCGGGCTTGGGAGTGGGCCAGCGCGCATCCGGCGGTGTATTACGAGCAAGAAGCGCTAAACAAGCAGTTCCAGCCTGCCATTGCCACCGGCACCTACGGCGACCGTGATGTGCAGGATGAGTGGAGCTGGGCCGCCACCGAGCTATACGCCACCACCAAACAAGACAAGTATTACCAAGCCATCAAGCTACTCCCCGAGGGGCAGTTGCCGTTACCGAGTTGGGGCCAAGTGCGGGCGCTTGGCTACTATACCTTGGCGCGGCTGGGCTCCACGCTTCCAGCGAAAGCCGGGAAGGACGTAGCTAAAGCAAAAAAGGAAATCCAAACCTTGGCCGATGCCCTGGCGGTCGGCACGGATACCCGCGCTTATCAAACGGTGATGGGCAAAACTGCCCGTGACTTCACGTGGGGCAGCAATTCTAACGCGGGCAACCAAGGCATTGCCCTGATTCAGGCTTATCAAATCAGCGGCAATCCCAAGTATTTGCAGTACGCCCTCACTAACCTAGATTACATGCTAGGCCGCAACGCGTTAGGTATTTCATTCGTGACGGGCTACGGAACCAAGACCCCGCAGCATCCGCATCACCGCCTCTCTGAAGGCGACAAAGTGCAAGCGCCGCTGCCGGGCTTCTTGGTTGGCGGCCCCAACCCTGGCCAGCAGGACAAGTGCCAGTACCCGTTCATTACTGCGGATATGGCCTATGCAGACGATGTTTGCTCGTACGCTTCCAACGAAATTGCCATCAACTGGAACGCGCCCCTCGTGTATTTGGCGGGCGCTTTAGAAGCTTTGCAGGGGAAGCTATAAGGCTAAAAAAAAGTCATCCTTCATTCGGCGGCTGCCAAATGAAGGATGACAAAGTATAGTAGCTAGGAAAGTGTAAGACGAACCGTACTACCTTGTTATCTGAGGGAGCAGGCTACTTATTGATAACCCGGACGCTGATGCGCCGATTTAAAGCACGGCCTTCCAGCGTGGTGTTGTCGGCGACGAAATACTTGGAGCCGTAGCCTTTATACTGCAACCGGCTAAAGGGTATTCCTTCTTTTACCAACGCCAAGGCGGCCGTTTTAGCCCGCTGCTCGCTGATTTGCAGGTTCTTCGCTGCGTCGCCAGTGCTGTCGGTATAGCCGCCTAGTTTCACCGTCGCTTTCGGGAAGGATTTGAGCACTTCCGCTACGTTGTGCAATTGCAGCTGCGACTCCGGCGTGAGCGTGGCCTTGCCCGCTTCGAAGTACACCCGATCGAAATTGATCCAGCCCTTTGTCCGGTTTACGGAATCAACCTGGAAGGCCGGGTCTGACAGGAAGGTGTACAAGCGGTTTTCGGTGGAATTGGCGCCTACTTTTTGCGTCGTGCCATTGGCCAAAGTCAAGATGATGGGTTGACCCGTATCGTAGATATAGGTGTCCCGGTCTTTGTCGTAAACTCCTTTTGTGGAGGCAGCAACAGCGGGGGTTCCTTCCGGCGGTGCGGTAGCAAAAGCCGCTGCGGTGCCAGGAATAGTTGTCAGCTGGTCGTGGCCGAAGTAGTAGCCCAAGCACACGGCCATTAAGAGCACCAGTGCCCACTGCCAGCGAAAGCTAGGAGCAGGGCTTGGGGCCGGGGCGTGCGTCTCGGGTTGAGGGGTGTACGTGGCTCCGCCCCCAATAGGATTCCAGATTCCTTGCTCAGCAGGAGCAGGCCGACGAGCCATGGCTGCTGGCCGGGAAGTTATGGAGGCGTTAAGCTGCGTGTCAGGACGGTCGCTGAATTCTGTTGGCCGCCGATTCATGTCGGGAAACAACGCCATGGCAATTTCTGCCTTCTGCGTTCTAAACCAGTTCATGAGCTCGGCTTGCGACAGTTCGTTTTCAGCGGCGTACTTTCCGAGCACGCTTAACACGGCCGCCGCTGCAATAAGCAACAACGACTGGCCTGCCGATGGCCGGATGCTGGATACAATAGAAATTCGGTTGATTAAGCCTTCATACCCTTCGCCCGCTAAGTTCTGCATCAAGCTGGCACCTTTGGCATACCAAGCAGTGGTTTCCAGATGAGGAAAGTGAGGAAATAGGTTGGCAGTGTACGCTTCACGGGCCAGATCGAGCAACATTTCCGGACCACCGGTTCTCTCGGCCCGCAGCATGAGGCTTTCTAATACCAGCGGAATAGCTTTTTCCAACGCCTTTTCTACCCCTTTCTCACTTTCGTCAACCGCCAGGCTTATATGATTGATGACTTTACTGGTAAAACAAAATTTTACTGCTTCTACAACATTAGTTTTCATTACTCCAAAGTTTTAAACTTTATGGCGGCTTTCGACTGGTGCAGTTGACTTAGCTGATACAAGCAGTTGCAGCAGCAGCGCACCTGTCAGCAGTAGGGAAAGTTTGATGACTGAAGCCCGCAGCGGCATAAAGGCACAAACGATAAGCACTTCGGGGTAAGGAGGAGTGCGTAGTTGTGGACATAGGCAAGAGTAGGCTAAGTAGAACAAACAATGGTTTAGAAAAATAGTAATAAATAATTGTATTATAATAGATGCAGGCTTGTTTTTATTAGTGCATTTTGTCTCCTGTTTTCTTGCAGCAGTCGAGTAATATTGAAATTGTTATAATATAAAATACGGTATAGATCAGCCTCCATAGGTAATTCAGTCTAGTAAGGGGCGGAGTAGTACATAACCAAGGCACTGTTGGGGACCACAGGCGCAGAAAGGCGTTGCTTGTAGCAAGTAAGAGAAGCCCTTTTAGGTCGTCCAAAAGTTGGTGCGCAGTCCACCATTTGAGGGCTTGGTTAGCTTAGCCACCGGATAACGCCGTGAGCTGCCCAGGCGCCGGTGCTAAAGCACCCCTGCAACAGATAGCCGCCGGTGGGAGCTTCCCAATCAAGCATTTCGCCTGCTAGAAAAGTACCTGGCCGGCGGTGTAGCATCAATTCCTCGGTTAGCTCCGTCCAGGCCACGCCACCCGCGCTGCTAATCGCCTCGTCGAGGGGGCGCAGGGCTCGGACGGGCAACGGCACATTGCGGAGCAAACGAGCGAATGCCTCGGGCGTAGCAACAAGTTCATTGGGTGCTACCTCACGCAGCAAGGTATAAACGGGCGGCCCAAGGCGTAGTGTCTGGCGTAGAAAGTCGGGCAGTGAGCGGCTAGACGGCAGCTTTTGCAGCTTAGCTACCAGCTGCCCGTCGCTGAGGTCGGGCTTTAGGTCGAGGTGAAGCAGTGCTGATGTACTGCTTGCAAGGGCAGCGCGCAGACACGCCGAAAGGGCGTACACCGGCGTGCCTTCCAGGCCATATTCGGTAAGGAGTAGTTCTCCCCGAACTCGTTGGGTGCCGCAGTGCAAGGCAATATTCTTGAGCGGTGCGCGCCCCACTTTCGTTTGGAAAAAGGGCGACCAAGCTACCTCCACTCCGCAATTGCTCGGCGCAAATGGCACACTTTGCACCCCAATCTGCTCGAACGCCGCCACCCAGCGGCCGTCTGAACCAGTTTTACTCCAACTCGCGCCACCTAGGGCCAGCACGGTGGCATCAGGAAACAAGTCGAAGTCACGGCCGGTCGTGTCGTCGCGCAGGTGCAAGCCATTGGTGCCTGCAAAGCCTAACCACCGGTGTCGAGTATGCACGGCCACGCCAAGGTCGTGCAGGCGACTTACCCAAGCTCGGAGCACGTCGGCTGGCTTGTGAACTTTAAGGGGGAATATGCGGCCGCTGGTTCCCACAAACGTGTCGATGCCCAGGCTACTGGCCCACTGGCGCAAATCGGTGGGGGAGAAGTGCCGGAGGAAACCACTGAATTCGGGCTGCTTGTGGCCGTAGCGACTTTCGAAAGCGGAAGTGTCTTCGGCATTGGTGAGGTTGAAGCCGCCGTGACCTGCCACCAGAAACTTGCGTCCTACGGTAGCTTGCGCCTCGTACACCGCCACCCGATGGCCGGCCTCGGCCAGGCGCTGCGCCGCCAGCAAACCGGCCGGACCGCCCCCAATAACCGCAACAAAAGAAGACAACGCCATCAATTCAACTAATCAGCCCCAGATGTAAAGAGGCTGCAAAATACGGTAAAGCAACGGGTTGCTTTGGTGTTTCGGGGGCAGGGCCCTGCTTGCTAGTAGAAGCAGTTCGCCCACTATAGGATAGGCTACACAAGCGCCAAAGCTCGCCGAGGAGTAGGGACTTAACACAAGAATACGGCGCAGCTAGAGTTGTGGCCGTACAAAGGGCTGTTCATCAAGCTGGCAAGTGCTGGTTGCTCCTGAAGTATGGGTTCCTACTCTATTTTGATTGGGCTAAGTGTGGCCGTCATTCTTTCCTACTTGTTTGATGTAGTAGCGCGTGCCACCCGGGTGCCCTCGGTGCTGATGTTGCTGCTTACCGGCATCGCCCTGCGCCAAGCCGCCGACTATTTCAATTTCACTCCTAATATCCCGACGGTGGTGCTGGAAATCTTTGGCATCATTGGCTTGATTATGATCGTGCTGGAAGGAGCCCTCGATTTAAAGCTTACTCGGGACAAAGCCCCCTTATCCGGCGCTCCTTTCTGGCTGCTGCGTTTATGTTGGTCGTGCAGGCCGTGGCTATTGCGCTGTTGTTGCAGGCTTACATAGGCGCTTCGTTTCAAAGCTGCCTCGTTAATGCCGTGCCGCTGTCCGTCATTAGCTCGGCCATTGCCATTCCAAGCGTAGCCAATTTAATGGGGGAGAAGCAGGAGTTTATCGTGTACGAAAGCACGTTCTCGGATATTCTAGGCATCATGCTTTTCAACTTCGCCTTGCAAGACAACTTTGCGCAGGGTATATCAGTGGTTACTTTTTCGGTGGATGTGGTGGCGGTGGTAGTGGTTGCCATTCTTAGCACGGCGGCTTTGGCGTTTCTACTAGGGCGCATTCGGCTGCACGTCAAGTTCTTTCTGATTCTGGCCTTCCTGATTCTGCTCTACAGCTTGGCCAAGCAGTTTCACCTTTCGTCGCTGGTACTGGTGCTGGTATTTGGGCTGGCCGTCAACAACGCCGATCTGATACTGCGCGGCCCGCGCTTGCACCGCTGGCTGCACCCCGAGCAATTGGCTGCCGAATTGCATCCTCTCAAAAGCATCACTGCCGAGTCGGCCTTTCTGATTCGAACGTTTTTCTTTCTGCTGTTTGGATTCAGTATCACCCTGGGTAGCTTACTCAGTGGGTCCTTGCTGTTGCAGGGGCTCCTGATTGTGGCCGTACTCACGGCTATTCGCTACGTGTACCTACGCTACATTGCCCGCACCGACCTAGTGCCGGAGCTCTTTATTGCACCCAAAGGACTTATTACGGTGCTGCTCTACTACAGCATTCCCGTTAAGCACCACATCGGCGAAGTAGGCGAAAACATCCTTTTCGTTGTGATTCTGCTTACTGGTCTGCTTATGATGGTTGGCTTGCAGCTCGCCAAGCGCGAGCCGGAAATAGGAGAGTTCTAAGTGAATTAATCACCGCAGTTCTACTCTGTTTCCTTAAGAAGCTGTTTGCGGTAGCCGGCCAAGATGGTGGACTTCAGCAGGAAGCCCACGTAATGCCCGTGGTCGACGACGGGCAGGGCCGGGACGCCGAGTTGCTCCATGCAGCGCAAAGTATCGAGCAGCGAGTCGTCGGGATTGACGGTGGCGGGCGGGTCGGTCATCAGGTCGCGCACGCGGGTAGTGCTGTAGTGGGCGTCGTCGAAAAGGGCGTCGCGCACGGTGTCGAGGGTGACAACGCCTACTAGCTGATTGTCTTGGTCAACTACCGGGAATATACTGCGACTGGCGTGGCGGAAGGTTTTCACCAGGTCGCCGAGCGTATCCTCGGGGTGCACGGCCACAAAATCGGTTTGGGTGAGGTGCGGCACGTCCATTTGCGCCAGCAGCCCCCGGTCACGGTCTTTGTGAACATATACGCCACGCTGCACCAGCTTGCGCGTGTACACGGAGTAGGGCTCGAAGTAGCGGGTAATCACATAAGAACTGCTCGTAACCACCATCAGGGGCACGAACAGCGCATATCCACCCGTAATTTCGGCGATAAGGAAGATGGCCGTTAGGGGTGCGTGCACCACACCGGCCAGCACCCCCGCCATGCCCAGCACGATGAAGTGTACTTCCGATACGGTAGTCAGGCCGCTCATATTGATGAGGCGTCCGAATACAAACCCAAGCAATGCTCCCGCAAACAGCGAAGAACCGAACATCCCCCGTTGCCGCCAGCTCCTACTGTGATGGTAGTAGCAAACACTTTAAGCAGCATACTCGCGGTGGCTACGGCCAACAAAATCCACACGTTTTCGTCACGGTACACCGCGAAAATAGAGCCGTTAACCAGTTCTTGCCCTCGCCCGGCCAACAACAGTTGTACGATGTTGTAGCCTTCGCCATAGAGCGGCGGAAACAAAAAAACCAGTATCCCAAGGGCAAGGCCACCAAGCAGCACCTTGCGGAAAGCTCCAGGCCACCGCTCGAAAAATCTATCGGCAGCGAAGTAAACCCGAATCATATACACCGAAAGCATGGCCGTGCACAACCCCATCATAATATAGAACGGGATGGCATCGACCGGCCAACTGGTGGTGATGAGCACAAAAGGCTGCCCAGCAAACAGCGCCTTGGACACCACCGTAGCGGTGGCTGCCGAAATCAACAGGGGAATAAAGAACGGGGCCGATAACTCGCCAAGCACCACTTCCACAGCAAACAGCACGCCCGCAATAGGCGAGTTGAAGATGGCCGCCACGCCCGCCGCCGCGCCGCAGCCTACGAGCAAGCGCCGCTCCCGGGGACCTACCCGCAGCAGCCGGGCCAGGTTAGAACCCTGCGCCGCGCCCGTAACGGAAATAGGCGCCTCCAAACCTGCCGAACCTCCAAACGAAACGGTGATAAACGAGGTAACGACCTGCGAGTACAGCTTGCTGCGCGGCACAATGCTGCCCTGCCGCGCGATATTGTAGATGATAGGCCCAACCCCCGGCTAAGATTGCCGCCGAGAAAATAACGGGTAAACAGAACCGACAGCGCAATGCCAATAATGGGGTACAAAAAAAACGCAAAAACTCGCTTTTCCTCGGGCACCCACGAGTACAGAAGTTCTTGAGAGCGGTGTACCGAGCTCTTCAGGATCACCGCTGTTAGGCCGGCCATCAACCCTACCAGCACGCTCACCAGGATTAGGTATACCCGATTGTTGATGTGGCGTAAGCGCCAGAGTAGCAACGGACTGAGAAGCCGGTGAACGAGATTTTTGCGCATAGCCGCGAGGCAATAATGAAAACGGCCGGGCAAAGCCGTAGGCGAGTCTAAGCTCTCTTACTGCATGTTACTAAAAAACGCCCTGAAGTAACGGGTTTAAGGCGCAAAAATCTTGCCTGCTTATTGCGCAAGGGTAGGCGGGGCATAGCCTTTGTCGAGCAATAAGTTCTTCACTTTTTGCATTACCTCGCTCTTGGTTTCGAGAGCACCTCGACGGTATTCCTCGGAAGAAGACCAGAAGTACAGGCGCACATCCGCCGTAGTATCCGTCGATTTTTCGAGCACCAGGTAGGGCGCCCGCGGGCTGTCGTGGTGCAAATCGGGAAGACCGTTCAGAAACGTTAGGATCAGGTCCCGCACCTGCTCATAGGTGCCCTCAGGGCCGTAATTAACCGAGATAAGGAAGTCTTGTCGCAAGTCACCGTTGCGGGTGAAGTTGATAAGCGGTTCCTTGAGCACGATGGAGTTGGGCAGGAAGACGTGCTTGCCATCGAAGGTGCGAATAACAGTGGTGCGCAGATTAAGCGCTTCCACATGGCCCGTTTGGTCCCGGATCTGCACCGTGTCGTTGAGGTGGAAAGGACGATTGAAGGCTAGGATCATACCAGCCAGAAAGTTTTCCGCAATGTCTTTGAAAGCGAAGCCCACCACAAAAGCCGATAGCCCGGCTGCGCTCAACATGCCGGTCACTACCCCCGAAAGCCCAATAACTTGCATGGCGAGCAGTAGCCCGAGCAGCCACAGCGCCCAGCGGCTGATGCCCGTGAGAAAATCGGCCAGGAGCGGGTCGTGGGCGCGGCTGCGCAGGCGAGTGCCCAGCACGCGGCTGAGGCGGTTGGCAATAGTGATGGCAACAGCAAGCAGAACCAGGGCCAGCAACAGCTTAGGAAGTACAAACAGAAACTGTTGCCAGTACGTGGACAGTACGCGGTGCAAATCGTGGAGCATGAAAACAGAGTACGGTAAAACCAACAGCCCGCGGCAGGTAGCCAGCGGGGCAGAAAAGCGTTTTACGCTGAAAACAAGCCAATAGGTTCAGCTTGGTTAAGCAGGCCGCTTGGGTATCTGCCCGAAATGAACCCTACTGCTAGTTGCTAGTTGCTGGTTGCTAATGCTAGGCGGGTTGGTTCAGCCAGCGCCAGAATAGCAGGCCTCCCACCGCGTAAGCGGCCACATCGAATGGGTCGCCGGTGGCAGTGCGAGAAAAATAAGGCAGGATGCCTTCAAACCAAATGGAAATCGTCAGCCACGTGGCCACCACCCAGGACAAAGGCAGCACGAAAACAGGGGTTCGGAAGTAGAAACGGCGCATAATCCAGCGAAGCAAGGTTAGCTCCAGCGGCAAGGTCAACACGTCGGCCAGGTAGGAGGCAAGCAAGGTAGGCCAGTAGGGTAGCGGCCCCACGCCGCGCTTGTGCATACTGGCAAGCAGGTACAATATTGCTCCAAGCAAGAACAGTGGCTGGCGCAACTCATAGGCCCCTCTTCTCATCCAGCCAGCAAGGCAATAAACCACAGCAGAAACGAAACCATGGCGCCGAAAGCCAACTGCCCACCCCGAATAATGTGCTTGAAAAAGCGCAGGGTAGGGCCATCGGTGGGCTTGATTTCAATGCGCATGAAAGATGGCAACGGCTCGTTGGCCAGAATCTCACGCTCCTGTTCGCTCCGCATGCGAGGGGCATCCAAGTACAATCCGCACCGCTCACACCGGTCATCGGCCCGCTGCTGCCAACGACTCCAGAACCCGCAATGCGGGCATTTTTTGGTGGCAGTAAGCGGCTGTTGTTCCATAAGACAAAAATAAGGCGTAGGACCGTGTGGCGAGCGGAAAAGTTATGGTTGAGTGATAACCGGAAAGGTCAGTGTACAACTTCCCCGCAGATGGTGCTACTTTGCTACTAGCTTGGAATCCGGCTGGCCGCCGGATGTTTAGAAGTATTGTTGCGAAACCACCTCCCACTCACTGCGTTTCGCTGCAACAGCCGCTCTAGCAATAAATAACTCATGGCAACTCGTCGGGCATCTATTACGGATTTAGCCAAACAGCTAAACTTGTCTCCCTCCACTATCTCCCGCGCCCTCTCCGATCATGAAGACGTCAGCCAGGCAACCAAAGACCGGGTGCGGCAACTGGCCACTGCCCTCAACTACCAGCCCAACCAACTAGCAGCGGGCTTGCGCAAAGGGCGCAGCAAGATGCTTGGCGTGCTGGTGCCGCACATCACCGGCAACTTTTTTCCGCAAGTGGTGCACGGCATTGCTACCGAGGCCAATCTGTCGGGCTACAACGTGATGATCTTCCAATCAAACGAAGACGAGCAACAGGAAAGAAAGAACATCGAGCTGTTGATGAATGCCCAGGTAGAGGGAATTTTGGTGTCGTTGGCTAACAGTACCCATAACTTCGAGCACTTCGAAATGGTGCAAGACAACACCCTGCCCCTGGTTTTTTTCGACCGGATAGTGGAAGGCATTGCAGGAGCCAGCGTAGGCGCGGTAGTGATTGACGACTACCAGGGTGCTTACGAGGTGGTCACGCATCTGGCGGCCCAGGGATGCACCCGCATTGCGCACTTCACGGGCCCCCTGCACCTAAATATTTATCGCAACCGCCACCAAGGCTACCTCGATGCCTTGCAGGCGCACGGATTGCCTGCCGAGGAAGAGCTAACCGTTTTCTGCGAAATGACTTTGGCAGGCGGCACCGAGGGCATGCGGCAACTGCTGGCAAGGCCTCAGCGGCCGGATGCCGTGTTTTCGTCTATTGACGTGGCCGCGGTAGGGGCGATGCAGGTCCTCAAAAAAGCCGGCATCCGGGTGCCCCAGGATATTGCGCTGGCCGGTTTCAGCAACGAGCAGTTCACCGCCTTCACCGACCCTAGTATTACGAGCGTCGACCAGAACTGCGAACTGATGGGCCGAACGGCCGTGCAGATGCTGCTCGACATGGTGACCGACAATCCGGAGCGGCCTGCCTCCCCGCATAACATCGTGCTCAAGCCCAAGTTGTTGATTCGCGAATCGTCGTTGCGCAAACCAAAGGCAGGGGCTTTTTAAAGGAGTTGTTCTACAGCTACTTGCGCTTGTCGGTATGCCTAGCATCCGCTTGTGTTAATTAGTAGCCTAGCTAGTTAATTGGGCACAAGCGAATGCTACTGCTTACAACTCCATAATATCCTCGTTCCAGAGCGTGGGCTCGGCTTCGATGAATTCCTGCATCATATCCACGCATTCGTCTAAGTCAAGAATAACGACTTCGACGCCGTGGCTCTCCAAAAACTCCTTGGACTCGCCGAAGGTGCGAGCCTCACCGACTATTACTTTCGGAATTTTGAACTGCACGATGGTGCCAGCGCACATAAAGCACGGCATGAGGGTGGTATAGAGCACTGTGTCACGGTAGGTGCGCTGCCGGCCGGCGTTGCGGAGGGCGTCCATTTCGCCGTGGGCAATGGGGTCGAGTTCCTGCACCCGTTTGTTGTGCCCCCGGCTCACGATTTCGCCGTTACGCATTAGCACCGAGCCAATTGGAATACCGCCTTCTTTGCGTCCTTGCCGCGCCTCATCGATGGCGGCTTGCATGAATTCGTCCATGTGTTTGGATTGCTTACTAGTTGGGTGGTTCACTTACTTGATCGGGCAAAGGTCACCAGAACAAGCAAGCAATTAAACTATTTACCGTGCGCAAATGCCCCGATACGGGCAATACTGACATTTCTCTAAGTCGTCGGTTTTGCGAATGGCTTCGGTAGGATTAAGAATGCGGTTGACGAGTTGGCTGAGCAATTCCTCGCTGCGCGCCATAAAGGACTGGCCATCAGCCGTCAGAAACGACATATCGGCCGACATGGGGCCAGCAGGAATGTTGCGCAACGAAATGATAGCCGCGTCGGCGGCGGGGCGGCCGCCTTGCTCCAGCATATACCGGTAGAGCCAAAGCTGCCGCACCTTATCTGCCGCCGACGTGTCCTCGCGGATGAGGCGCTCGGCAGCCTCGGCGGGCGTTTCGTTGCGCTTTTGCAGTTTTAGCTCGTGTGCGTGTACCAAGCCGGTTTTGTAGTCAACCACCCGCAGGCGGCCATCAGGCAATTGGTCTACCCGGTCGGCAAAGCCAATGAGGCTAACGGGCAGCTTCTCGCCACTTGGCAGCGCTACGTAGATAGTGGCCTGCAAGCCTTCTTCGATGCTTTGGATCTGGAGAGGGAGGGCGTTGGGCTGCGTAAGCAAGCTTTCGAAGTAGCGCCGCACGAGTTGAGTAGCAACTTGGCCTAACACGTGGTTGAGGCCTTCATCGGCGCGAGCGTGCCGGTCGTCTTCTTCTTTGCGTAGCGCCTTAGCTACTAGGCCCGGAGCCGCTTTTATCAAGTCTGGAATACCGGCGGCGGTTAGGGGCTTTCCGCTGCGCTGAAACGGAGCAAATAGTTCCTCTAGCACCTCGTGCACCACCGTCCCGAACCCGTCGACGCCTAGTGCTTCTTCCACTTCCTCGGCCTCACGGAAACGGGCAATGCGGTTGAAGTAGAATTTCAGCGAGCAGTTCAAGTATTCGTTCAAGCCAGTCGGGGAGAGGCCCTTGATCAAGACCTCGCGCAACGCATCCAGCATACCATGGTCCTTTTCCAAGACCAAGTCGTTCATGAGTTCGTGCCCCGAGGGCATTACCTCGTCTAGCTCGCTGTCCAGGGCAGACGACTGGTTAGCTCGGGAGTTGAAGTCAAACTCTGGTGCTTTATCGGCAACTACTTCCTGCTTTGGCGCGGCAACCGGGATAGGGGGAGAGGTAACCGCCGTTAAGTCTTCCAGCACCATACCGGGGTTCTGCGGTAGTAGGTCGTTGGCTAATTGCAGCAAAAACCGGCTCCGCTCGCCGGTACGGGTGCCTTCGGCACCGGGCAGCACGTGCACCAAGTCCACGCGGCGGGTGCGCTGGAGCAAGCGCCAAAACTGGTAGGACGTGGCCGCTTCATGGTCGGCGTAGGTGGGCATGCGGAACTCGGTCAGCACGTCGTAGGGAAAGAGCGACGTGTGACGCTTGGGGCCGGCAGCACGTTTTCGTTGCAGCTCAGCAAGATAATGTGGTCGAAGTCGAGGGCGCGGGTTTCCAGCAAGCCCATCACCTGCACATCGGCAATCGGCTCGCCCGAGAACGGCAAGCGGGTGCGGGTCATCTGCTCGTAGAGAAACCGCCGAAACGAGCGCACCGACAACCGCTGTTCCCGACAGTCGAACACCGAATCGAGGCGTTTAACCAGCGTGTAAAACAAATACAAGTATTCGGCCTCAATGGCCGAGTGCTGCTCGGTGTACACTTGTTTCAGCAAGTCAATCAGCGTGTAGCAGGCCGCAATGATATCGTCGCAGGTGTCCCAGGTCTTGAACAGCGCTTCGATAATCGGGTGGTTCTTACCGATTTCCAGTAGCTCGGTAGCCGGTAGCAGCACGGCGTTGCGCTTTACAATTTCGCGGCACACTCCATCGAGCAAGCCGTGATATTTCTTAGCGGGCTGCCGGTCGAGCCACTGTTGGTAGCGGCGCAGAAAGGGGTGGCTCAGTAGCTTGTTTACGGCCAAGTGGTGGTAGCGCGGTACACCATAACCGGTTTCGGCGGTACCTTCTCGAATGCCCGTCAGGTGCACTTCAAACAGCAAATCCACGAGGTTGAACAAGGGCGTGCTCTGAAAGCTTAAGCCCATCGTTACGTTGTAGTCGGGTACGGCGTCGGGCGGGAGGCCGTGTAGCACGGGCAGCAGCAGGGTTTCGTCGGGTAGCACTACCGCTACCGTGCTGTTGGGGAACTGCAACCGCGCTTCGGCCAGCAACTGGCCGGCTACTTTGCCTTGCATACTGGCATTGGCCACGCCCACGAAGCGGATGTGCCGCGGTAAGGTGCGCAGTAGGTCGGTGGGGGCGCCAAAGTCGCCGAATTCGGGTGGGGCCCAGCGCTTCAGGTAGCTTTTCAGGTGCTGACCAGCGCGGTTCGGCGAGTCGAAATCGAGGTAGAACAAGTCGGCATCGAAGCGTACTTCGGCCCGACCAGCGCGGTGTAGTACATCAATCAGCGTGAATTCCGCTTTCGAGAGGTATCCCAAGCCCAAAAAGATGTGCTTGGCGGGCGTGGTGCCATTCTTGACTTGGTCGGTTATACGCTCGGTAGCTAAGCGGTAAGCCAGGCCGGGGTAGGCCACGCGCTGCTCCAGCATGCGGCGGCGCAAGCGGTGGTACACTTTCGTTAGGTCGTCCCAGAACTTGAAATACGCTCCCGTTATCGACTGCGGCGACGGGGCTTCGCTCAGTTCCCACCGCTCCAAGGCCTTGGCTTGCGAGAGATACTCGAACACCTTGTTGGCGGGCGCCAGGTTCTGGTCGAGGTTGGAGAAGTCTTGCAGCAATAGTCCCGACCAACCTACAAACCGGTCGAAATCCAGGTCGGCATCAATGCCCTTCAGAATATCGAAAAGCAGCAGTTGTAAGGCAATAGGCTCTTCCACCTGCACGCCGGCCAGCTCCACCATATAGTCTTCCATGGCCGCCACGCGGGGGCTCCACAGCGCCTCGCCCGCGCTGGTAGCCATGGCCAGCTCATTTTTCAGATACACTACCGCCCGCCGCGTGGGCACCACTACCACCAAATCCGACAGCTCCTCCGGCGAGTAGCGGCTCACCAAATCGTGCGCGGCTTGCGCGAGGAAGGAGCTGGTGACGGTGGCAGGTAGGGAAGCGGGAGAGAGTACTTGCGGATTCATTGAAAGTAAAGATACCTTGCAGCTAGCCAGAAAAGGCGCGTAAGCGTCGGAAATCAGGTGGTAGTATCTATGAACATCTTGAGGGCATACGCAAGTGCCATCCTAATCAGCCTGTTAAGCTCGGGCCTGTTTTCGTGCAGCCAAAGCCCACCAGCCACCGAAACCGCTACCGCGCCACCCGTGCCGATAGATTCTACGGTCAGGACACTTGCGCCGCCTATAGCGCCCATCGATACTACCGACATCAGCCAACTTAAGATTAGAGCCTCCTCCGCTGATACCATACTGCAAATTGATGGCCGGCTGTACCATCTTCGTCTGCGGGCCATTGCCGATTCAGCGCATATGCTCAGCGCCGTGACGTCGGGCATTGTAGGCGAGGCCTTTGCCGCTGATAGCAATTTCGTGCACAACAAGCGGGTACGTGGCCCTGAGGGCCTGTACAGCATAACGTTAAGTGAATCCACCGGGCGGCGTGTATTTCACCGTGAGTTTCGAAAAGCTAACTTCTACTCTCTGGTAGGAGCCGATATAGCTGTGGTGGCGGAACCCGAGATACCCGTTTTTCTAGGTTATTATCCGCAGATGGGCGGGTTGGCCTTCTGGCAAAGCGTGAGCATTCCGCAAAGCGACGTAGGTAATTATTTATTTCTGCTACTCGATCTGCGCGGGCAAGTCCGAGAGTTGTCGTATGGCAGTGCGCTCGGCTATGGCAGCGTGGATTGCACTCCTTGTCCGGCACCCAACGGACAGGCTCTGCTGACGTGCAGCAAGTTGCTACGTCCCGGTAAAGCACCGTTGTCGTTGCTAAAACCAAAGTCCGAATTAGCGTTGGCTCGCTTTCTTAACGACAGCACGCTACTGACCATATACACTTATGGAGAAGACGTTTACGAATACGAAGCGGACAGTACATTGAAATCCATGAGGTTTGTGGAGCCACCGCAAATGAAGCGGGTACCTAATGCCTTCCTGACTACTGTGCACGGTACTAAACTAGCCGAGTTTCGCTACAATGGTACACTTGACGGCCTAGGCAATCAGGTGCCCCGTGCCTATGTATCTAAATGCCAAACGTATTATCTACTGGATTACGAACGGGGGCTGCGGCTGATTGACAAGCGCAACCCGGCCGCGACGCGGGAAGTGATATTTCAGCAAATGGCTCGTTTCAAACCGCCTCAAAAGCCCCGCGAGGTGCGTTTTTTAATGAAAGAGGAGGTGGGAGATATCGAGTTTTACGCTGACCAGGATCATCCCGAACGGCTGCGCTATCGGAAATTAGCGGTACAATAAGAATGAATTCTACTCTTTACATCTCATTCCAAGCCTAACCACTTCCCGTTATGATTCCAGAATTCCTGCAGCCTTTTGCCGATCAATTAGAACAGTATAAGCTGGAGAGTATTAAAATCAAGGCCACCCCGCTAGAAGCCGACCAACCCGCTTCCGCCGCCAGCAAATTTCGGGGGCTCCCGCATCTGCCAGCGTCCGTGCCCTATCCGGTTGATAATGATAGGAAGCCCATGCTGCTATTGGCGCAGATCAACTTGCAGGAGCTACCAAGCAATACGTTTTTGCCAGCGGCAGGACTGCTCCAATTCTACATATCGGCTGTTGATTACGTCGACATGGGTCAGTCGAAAGTGCTGTATATCAAGCCGGAACAGCTAGAAGCGGAAATCCGGAATGACTATAGCTTTCTACCTCCAAGTCATTACGATGATAGTCCGGTTTATTGCGAGCATAAGCTGGCATTCGAAAAAACTACGGAGTATAGAGGAAATCAAGATTATCGATTTCAATTAAAATTTAACGGGTTAGAGAGCTACGACTATGCTGAAACGCTAAACGAACTGGAACAGAAAAGCTTCGCTGATTTCTTGGATGGTACCGGGCACAAGCTTGGCGGCTACGCTTTCTTTACCCAAGGTGACCCACATCAATATGAAGCTGAATCCAGTGGAGAAGTACAGCTTTTGCAAATCGACATCGATGAAAAAATTATGTTTGGAGACTCAGGCGTAGCGCACTTCTTCATTGCTGAGCAAGCGTTGAAAGAGGAACGTTTCGAAGAGGCCTATTTCTATTGGGACTGCTGCTGAGAAGTATGCGGCCAATTTCGAATGCTAAGTCAATAGTGCTAAAGTTAAAATTTCAAGTTCTATGAAAGCCAAGCATGCACTCATACTCTTTATACTAGGAGTCTGTATTAATCTAGTCGGCGCCTTGTTCAAGATTCAGCACTGGTTTGGTGCTGATGCGTTGTTGATTACCGGCAGCCTACTAGAGGTTGGGGGATAGTGTTGTTCAGCTATAAACTGATAAAACATCCAAAAGTGAAGGAGTTTCTTGATCGGTAACCGAGCCGGATCTAGTAAGTCGCTGAAACTCCTCTTGAACTCAACCCCAGCCGTTGCCGTACCCTTTTGCAATCCTCCACTGCAAAATTGGCTTCCATGAATCCTACCGAACTTAGCTACGAGCTCCGCAACGGCCAGAGTGCCGACCTCACCCGCCGCCGCTGGATAATCGGCCTTTCTATTCTAGGTGTAGCCGCCGGTCAGATAGTGAGTCTCTACCAAACTGGTATCATCAAGCACTTGCCCGACCCACCCGTCGGCCCCTTCGATTCCGACAAGGTGGACGCCTCCGACTACGCCTACAAGCGCGCCGACACACCCGATGCGTTGCCCATGATGGTGACGTATGGCCTTACTGCTTGTCTTGCTGGCGCCGGGGGCTTGCACCGTGCCTCCCAACAGCCTTTCTTGCCCGTTGCAATGGGTATAAAAACCCTATTCGACACCCTGACAACCGTGAAGTTAGGCCAAGAGGAATGGCAAGAAAACAAGGCGTTGTGCTTTTACTGTCAAGTGGCAAGTGTAGCCTCTATAGCCTCGTTGGCATTGGCAATACCTGAAGCAATCAAAGGAGCTAAGAAGCTGTTAGGCAAAGAGTAGCCTCGATTATAACTTAAGCCTAAGACAACAAGAACGATCATGCTGCGCTGGCCGCAGCATCTTGCGTGCTGACATAGGGATAGTACTTACCAGCACTGCGCAAGATGCTGCGGCTAGCGCAGCATGTTTATTTTCAGCGAATTTTGGTTGAGCAAAAGGCGTACTCACGCTAGGAGCTTTTCTGGCCGAATTGGTAGCTGCCGGATTCGTTTGCCGCAGGCATGAAAAACAGCATTGGCAATAGCCGCACCAGTTGGGCCTTGTGCGGCTTCGCCGGCGCCCAGGGGCGGTTCGGTGGGACGGTCCAGAACGGCTACTTCCACTTGCGGCACTTCATCGAAGCGGAAGATAGGGTACTGCTCCCACTGCCGGGTTGTGACTTGGTGGGCGTTGAAGTGCACTTCTTCGTTGAGCGTCCAGCTAGCCGCTTGAATGAGGCCGCCTTCGGTTTGGTTTTTCAATCCGTCGGGATTGATTACCTCTCCCGCATCAATAGCCGACCAGATTTTAGCGACCCGAATAGTAGAGCCATCCGCTTCAGGTGCTACTACTACTTTGGCTACCACGGCACAATAGGCCGCTTGGTTTTTATAACGGGCAAAGGCCACGCCGAGCCCTTCACGCGGGGCTAGTTTCTCCTGCTGCACCATATCCCGCACTTTGCGAATCACTGCTTTCGCCCGTTCGTCTTTGAGGTGGCGCAGGCGAAATTCATACGAATCCTGTCCGGCTTTTACGGCCAATTCTTCCATAAAGGATTCGAGGGCAAACACATTGCCGAAAGCCCCAAGACTGCGCAGCGCTGATACCCGCAGTGGACCCTGCACGTAATGCGTATCCACGCGCACGGCCGGGAAATCGTAGTACGGTTCGGAATTGCGGTAGATGCCGCCGCTTATATCATCCTCGGGCTTGGGCAAAAGGGGTTGGGCAAGGTACTGCGCCGCTAGCAGCTTCTCGGGGGAGCCGCCGGGTCGGGAGCTATGCGTATCCGACCACAGTTCGTGCTTCCAGTGGGTTATGCGGCCAGTTTTGGGGTCGATACGAGCTTCTAGGTCGAAGAGCATGGCACTGCCGTAGGGCTCCCAAGCGTGTTCGTCTTCTCGGCTCCACTGCACCCGTACGTGGCGGCCAGGCACGGCCCGGGCTAGCAGAGCCGCATCGGCAGCTACATCATCGGCGCCGTTGTGGCCGTAGCACCCCGAACCGGGTACGCCTTTTACGTGCACATTCTCCGGGCTCATCTTCAAGAGCTTAGCTAGCGAATCGCGCAGCGGGTACACGCCTTGACTGTGGGTCCAGACGTGCAGGGCGTTGTTTTCCAGCAATGCTACAGCGCAGCTCGGCCCGATGGAACCGTGCATGAGGTAAGGCTTGAAGTAGTTGGCGCGCAACGTAGGCGCAGCGTCAGTTTCGTTGAAGTTGCCTTTGTCGGTGGTGCGCTTGTCGATGGCTGGTAGCTGGCGCAGGTGCTCCGCTAAAGGCTGCCCCGCCGGCAAGGCCCGGCCGCCCGACCAACGGGCATGCAACCGCCCGAAGTCTTGGGCTAGTTTGGCGTCGTATTCGCGCTCGGCCAGCAGCCCCACGAAGCTACCGTCCACTACCACTTGCAGCACACCAGGTACTGCTTTTTTCAACGCTTTGGTGTCGAAGCTTTCTAGCTTGGCTTCGTAAGTAGGAGGGCGCAGAATGCGGGCATGCACCATGCCCGGAAACCGTAAATCCTGCACGTAGTACTCCTCGGCGCGTACCATGCGCTCGACGTCGTTGCGGAGGATGGGGCGGCCCACATAGCGGTAGTCGGCTTTGGGCTTGAGGCGGATGGGCAGCCGTACTTCATCTTGAAGCTGTTGCCCATCTAGTAGCTGCGCAAAACTCAGCTGGCGGCCATCGGTGGTGCGCACGCCGCCGTTGCGAAGTTCAAGTTGGCTCGGCATGGCCTTGAATTGAGCGGCGGCCAATACCAGCAGCTTCTGCCGGGCCGCCGCTGCCGCATAGCGCACCGACATGGCGCTTTGCTCGATGGAGGCGCTGCCAGCAGTGTACCGCTCGTCAGGCGTACGGCCCGTTTCGGCAAGCACCACTTCTACGCGCTCCAGCGGCATATCCAGTTCTTCAGCCGCTATTTGTGCTACGGCCGTTCGGATGCCCTGCCCGATTTCAATCTTGCCAGTTAACACGCGCACTCGGCCATCGGCCAATACTTCCAGCCACGCATTGATGCGCGGATTGTCCTGCAAGCTACCGGGTAGCTCAGGGCCTTTCGGCGTTTCTGCTGCCAGCGAGCCAGCCCCAAGTAAGACAAACCCAATGGTTAGGCAGCCCGCGCCCTTCAGAAAGTTGCGGCGCGAAGCCCTAGGAGTGGAGTGAGACATAATACGGGGTAATGCTGAACTCTTGCTCGGTGACTCTCTGCTGTTCCACTAACCTAACTTCCTAACGGTGTCTTGTTATCAAGTAGTTAGCTCTGCTAAAATGAAAGCTTGCACTACACGCCGGCGGCCCGCTGCACAGCCCGAATGGCACGGGCCTGCACGCTGCATCGACACAGCACCCGGAACAGCCCGTTGCGAATAGCCGCTTCGTCGGGCTTGGGATACTGCTTCAGCAACGATACCGCCGAAATAACCATGCCGTTCAGGCAATAGCCGCACTGCGCCGCCTGTTCTTGCACAAAAGCAGCTTGGACCGGGTGCAGCGTGCCATCGGGTTGCGTGAGGCCTTCCAGGGTCGTAATAGCCACGCCACCCGTAACCTGATGCACCGGCAATTGGCAACTAGGCCACGCTATATCATTGAGGAGCACCATGCAGGCTCCGCACTGTTGCAAGCCGCAGCCAAACTTAGGACCGTTGAGTCCTAAGTCGTTGCGCAGCACATACAGCAATGGCGTTGCCGGGTCAACCCGCAACGTATGCTGCTTCCCGTTTACCAGCAAAGTTAAATTGGCATCCATACAGGCAATACTACCAGCCGAGCTAAAAGGATGCAATCCTGCCGCAGTGATAATTGGCTATTATGCAAAGCGTTGGCTCCGCTTTGCCATAGCAGCACGCTACGAAAGACAAAACTGTGTCTCGCTCTGTAACAGAAACTTTATTTTACCACCGAAACGTCACCGGAGCTTACCTCCTCAACTGTAGCGGGAGTCGTTGGCGCCTCGTAGGTGCTCAAAGAGCGCATAGCCAGTAGCAGACTGCCCACCGTAAGTACCGCGCCGGTCAGGAATGGCGCACCCGGAAAATGAACAGGAGCCTGAGAACCCGAGAAATAGGAAAACAAGTTGGTCATCAGCGGTGGGCCCACAATAGCCGTGAGACTAACCAGGCTGGTAAGGGCTCCTTGCAGCTCCCCCTGCTCATTGGGTGGTACCTGCCCCGACATGATGCCCTGCAACGCTGGTCCGGCAATACCCCCCAAGCAGTACGGTACCAGAAAGGCGAACATAAACCAGCCCGATGGCGCAAACGCAAACAACAGGAAGCCGAGCGCATAAAAGCCTAGCCCAAAAACCACGGATCGAGTTGCGCCTAGCTTCGGGTTGAGGTAGCGTATCAAGACGCCCTGCACCAGTGCCGTCAGGGTTCCAATCACGCCCAGCGAGTAACCGACCCAGGCCTCGTTCCAGTGAAATTTGTACATCGTGTAGTACGACCAAGTACTCTGTGTGGCATGCGCTGCCACGTATACCAGCGTCAGGGAGCCAACCAAGCCCAAAATCACCGGGTAGCGGCGCAGTAGCTTCAGCGAGCCAATAGGATTGGCGCGCCGCAACTCGAACGGCCGGCGGTTTTCTACGGCCAAAGACTCCGGCAACACGAAGAACCCGTACAACCAGTTAAGCAACGTCAGGCCAGCGGCAACCAAGAAAGGCACGTTGGGCCCAAACTGGCCCAGCGTCCCACCAATCACCGGCCCAATAATGAAGCCCAAGCCAAAAGCAGCACCAATCAAACCGAAGTTTTTAGCGCGGTTTTCGGGGTGCTGATATCGGCAATGTAGGCGCCGGCCGTGGTGAAACTAGCCCCGGTGATACCCGCAATCATACGGCCCACAAATAGCCACCCAACACTTGGCGCAAAGGCCAAAAACAAATAATCGAGGCCGAAGCCAAATAAGGCCACCAGCAACACCGGCCGCCGCCCGTACTTGTCGGAAAGGTTGCCAAGTACCGGCGAAAACAGGAACTGCATTCCTGCAAACGCAAATCCCATCCAACCGCCGTAGCGCGCCGCAGTACTCAGCGGCTCCCCGGTCAGGTGCGTAATCAGCTTGGGCAGCACCGGGATGATGATGCCAAAGCCGATGACATCGAGCAGCAGCGTGATAAAGATGAAAGCTAGTGCAGGCTTACGAGCGGAAGTAGCAGACATAGCATCGATATAAGTGGGCCAGGCGAAAGTAGTAAGTTTTCGGCTAGCTTAATATCTGATATGCTAAAAAAAATAGTTAAATCGTTCTATTTGCTAATTAGGTTGTCTGAATATGGCATTCGTAACAATTAAAACACAATTACCTCTTCAGTACCGAAGTAATACAGCACGCACTCTACCTGCTCGTAGCCAAGCTGGCGGAATAGCTGCGCATATTGCTGCAAAGGTCGGCGGTGGTACGGCTGTGGCGGCGGAACCTTAAAATCTACCAACGTTACGCGGGTGCTGGCTCGGCCAGAGCTTAGCGCGGCAGCTCCAAATACCACCCGGTCGGGTTTGTAGTCACGCCGTTTCACGCCGCCCACCAAAATCTCGCGCTCGGTTTCCACCGACACTTGGGTGCTGAAATAATGCGCTAATTGTGGATGCGCCACCACTTTGTGGAGGCGGTCTTCTAAGGCAGGCCGCTCTCGGCTGCTAATCAGGCCCTCTGCCACCAGTTGCCGAGCGACGCGCTCTACGTCGGTAGCCAGCACCAAGCGTCGCAGTCCGTAGTGCAGCTTGCGGTTCCATTCGCCAAGCCGTTCCTGCTCATCGAAATCGAAGACTGTGTTGGCGTGTCGCCGCAGCCGTAGCCGCTCTTCCCAAGGGGCCGTTTCCAGGTTCGATAAGAGAAAGTTATTCGTCGTTTCTGGACGGTGGCCGCTTAAGGGCGGAGCAAAGCTGCCTTCCGAAAGAACAAAGGATACTTGCTCGTCTTGCCAACGATTTTGCTTTCGCAGGTAGCTATAAAGCAGTTCGGCCACATTGCGGGCCGGACTGCCGGCCGCTTCCGACGCAGCATCAGCGTCGGTGGAACTGGTTTTGCGGCCGGTTTCGGTGCGCTTGGTAATGATATAGAGGCGGTGCCGGGGCCTGGTAAAAGCCACGTACAGCATGTTCAGGCCTTCCAGAAACGTCTTTTCGCGCTCCTCGGTGTACTGGTCGGAGAGGGCCGTGCGCGTAAGCGCCTTCGTAAGCGGCACCACTGCCACCGCCGGCATTTCAGCTACCGGCTTGGTCTCCTCCGACAATCGGCCCCAGAGCAGGGTAGCCCGAAACGGCTCCAAGCTCCAATCAGCAAAAGGCACAATCACCACCCCATAGGCCAAGCCCTTAGCTTTGTGCACAGTGGTAATCGTGATGGCGTCGCGGCCGGCGGGGGCGTTGATGCTGAGCGCACTTTTGCGCTGGTCCCAGTAAGCCAGAAAGTTGTTGAGGTTGTTGCCGAAGCGCAAGCTGTATTCGAGGGTCAAATCCAGAAAGCGAAACAGATACTCGCTTTCGCCATTGCGGCCTAGCAGTCCAAACAAGCCAATCAGTCGCTCCGTCAGCTCATAAAGACCGAGGTTGCCGGTTTCCTGCTCCCGCAAATCGTAGCCCAGCGTCCGGAACTCATCATAGAAATCCGCGGCGTGCTCGGCATTGGCCAGCGTGGCAATGTGCCGGGCCCGGTCGGGGGTAGGGGGCAACCGCCGCACCACTTTATCGAGTAGCAACAGCGCCTCGGCGCGCGCCAGTGTGTCAGCTGGCTGATTGAACACTCGGAAAATAGACACCAGCAGGTTCACCACCTCCGCAAACTCCAACGACAGCGAATCGGCCGAAATAATGTCATAGCCCCGCTCCTTCAGAAACTTAGCTACCAACCGACTGCCCCGCCGCCGCCGGCTAAGCACGGCAATATCGCGCAACTGGAAACCGTCGCGCAAGGCCTGCTCTACCAGCGCCAGCGTCAGGTAGAGCGTGCTTTCGTCGTAGTCGAGGCTGGCCCCGACGGGGTAACCGGGTAGCGGCTCATCATTGTAAACGCGGTGGTCGGCGTCGTACAACCGAGCCGGCGCGTCGTCCTGCGTGAAGAGGATTTCCACGTGGCCGGTAGGCGTTTCGGCTAGTTTCCTTTGCTGCTTCGGAAGGGCAGGGCTAGGGACTTGCGCAGCCTCCAGGTCAGAAGGACTGGAAAGAATGTAGTCTAGACTGGAGCCAGAGGCGCTGAAGTCGAACTCTTCCGTTTCTTCTTCATCAAGAGCAGGAACAGATGCTTGCAAATGAACCGGTTCCTGCCCCGATGACTGAGGCACGGTTTGCTGAAATTCCGCACCAAACAAGTCCTGCACCAACGGAAACGCCGTGTGCATCTGCCGAATATGGCTGAAGAAGTCGTTGTTGAACCCCACAATTTCCGCCGCCGACCGGTAGTTCACGTTCAGCGAAGCCGGTTCCAGGGTTTGGTCGAGCGTGACGTACCGTTCGCGCAGCAGGTCCTGCATTTCGGGGTTAGTGGCCCGATTCACCAGCGCTTCGGTTTGGCCTTGGTGCAGGCGCAGAATCTGTTCCATCTCCCCACCGCGCCACCGATAAATAGCCTGCTTAGCGTCGCCCACGGCCAAGCTAAGGTTGTCGGTAGCCACGGCATTTTCCACTAGTGGCAAGAGGTTGTTCCACTGCAGCACCGACGTATCCTGAAACTCGTCGATTAGCAGGTGATTGTATCGCTCACCAAGCCGCTCGTACAAAAACGGTACCGGCTCGGTAAGCACAATGCTTGCAATACGGCGGTTGAACTCACTGATGAGCACAATGTTCCGCTCCCGGCTCACCTGATCTACAATCTTATTCAACTCACTGAGCAGCGAGGCGTGAAACAAGTAAGGCTGCATGGCCGAGAGCAGCAAATAATCCGGAAGCACGCTGGCACGTAGGCGCTCAAACTGCTCGTAAGCGGTCAGCAATGCCGCTTTAACCCCGTCCACGCGCTGGCGGTCCGCTTCGGTTTTCACTTTGCCGCTGTACCACTTTTCTTGCTCCACGGTGGCACGCACGTAGCTGTTCACCTCTTTCTCGGGCAGCAAGCGTTCCTCCCACTTCGAAACGTAACCAAAGATGCCGCTGCGACCTTGGTAGAGGTCGGTTTCCGTGACGTTGGCGGCCGCCAAAGCTGCCGTAGCTTGCTCACCCACAGTTCGAAACTCGCCTTCAATCTGCTCTTGCCGCTTGCGTAGCGTTTCGTGCAGTCGCCGAAAATCTTGTAACGTCAGCGTCTGGAGTTGCGCTACGGCCTCGTGTACCGTTTCATTGAAGAGGAATCCACCAAATTCCACCAACTCACCGGCAAGGTTGTTCCAGCTTTTGCCTTCCTCGGCCCGGCTCAATGCATACTCGCTGAGCGTTCGGGCCAGCAGTTTAGAGTTCGGGTCACGGTTCACTTTCTCCAGTAACGCCGCCACCGCCGTTTGCAGCACCGCTTCCGTATCTAGTTCCACCTCAAACGTGGCAGGCAAGCCCAATTCTCTAGTAAATGCCGTCACAATGCGCTGCACAAACGAGTCGATAGTACTCACCGCAAAGTCGGCGTAATGATAAAGCACCAGCCGGAACGTTGCCTGCGCCCGCCGTCTTACTTCCTGCTGCCGGTCCTCGTCCGTAGTGGTGAAGCGTGGCATCTTGCCTTCTTCTGCTAGCTCCGCAGCTACCTCTGCCAGCAGCGTATCTGCCTCATCATCTTGTGGGTACGCAAACTGCCGTAGCGACCCAATAATGCGCGCCTTCATTTCCCCTGCCGCATCGTTGGTGAAGGTAATGGCCAGTATCCGCTTGAAATACCCTGGGTCCTCGTCGCCCAACGCCAGTTTCAGGTACTCCTTGGTCAGCTGGTACGTTTTGCCGGAGCCGGCAGAAGAAGAGTAAATGCGAAAGGTGGCAGGCATTTTGGTAAATCTCTAGATAGACAAATTTGACTTACTTGTACTTACACTAAATCTGAATTAGCTAACAATGGGCATTTATAGTATGATGTTCGAATTTTTTGAAGATTTCCCTCCTCTAGAGAAGATTTTAATAATCATATTTCGCGAGCATAATATTCACGCTCTTCTTTCCATTGAAGAGCCATTATACGATCCTGATACAGGCATTATTTCAACAAGTAATAATTCTGAAGATTTTGCATACTTATTATCTCACCCTAAAAGCGCAAAGACTGTACTGCCTATACTGTCCCGTTATCGGGCAATTAAGTTGATGAAAATGGAGTTTGAAGGTCGTAAACTCATCTCGATTATTACCTCTCCAGGAGACTCATACATGATGAATATTGTATCTGAAGCTTTAGTTAAATTGGGTGGATTAGAAGACGATTATTAATTCAAAAAATACCTTTGCCAATCTATACCGCCCTCCACAACCGCTCTATCATATCAGGCGTGACTCGCGCCGGCCGTTTAGTTTGCGGGTCGAGTAGCACCCACTGCGTTTCGGCTTCGCAGAGCAGCTTGTTGTCTGCGGCGCGTTCAATGCGCACAAAGCGTTGACTTTGGGCGCCGCGCACTTCCCCTATCCAGGTAGTGCAGCGTAGCTCGTCATGGAGGAGAGCGGGGTAATGGTAACGGATGCGGTGTTCTAGCACCACCCATATATAGTGGTGGCCTTGGGCAGGCGGGTAAGCAGTATGCCAGTGTGCTGCCGCTGTATCCTGCACCCATTGCACATACTGCACGTTGTTGGCGTGATCTAACTCGTCAATATCATGAGGCTGTACCGTAATAAGGCGCGAAAAGCGGAAGGCAGTAGTTTCCATAGAGTTGGGAGTAGGGCGGCAGGTATGCAGGCAAAGAAACGCAGAAATGCCTGTCCGCCTAAGTGAGGCCCTACTTACCATTCACGATATAATATTGTGTTGTTAGGACACGAAGTTGGAAACTTCTTCTATCTTTGAGGCAGTTTAAGAAAAAGTGGTTTACACAGTCCAGTTGAGTACTTTCGTAAAGGAGGGGAAAGCGGAGTTGAGTGCTGCTTTCCTTAAAAATCATCCATCACAAAAGTACCATGCAGACAGGAACTGTAAAATTTTTCAATGAGACCAAAGGTTTTGGTTTCATCAAAGTGGACGAAACTGGCGAAGACATCTTCGTTCACGTTACCGAGTTGATCGACGAAATCCGCGACAACGACAAGGTTCAGTTCGAGATTGCTCAAGGTCGTAAAGGCCTAAACGCCGTAAAAGTAAAGTTGGCTTAGTCCATCCACTTTTCGGATAAGATTGAAAAGCAGGCTCCAAAGAGCCTGCTTTTTTTGTGTGCTATTTTTTGCAATGTCTAGAAGGTTGCAGAATATTAAGCACTAGCTTCGGCCTCCTGGTAAAGAGTAGCAATGAATCGATTAATCATTACTGCCCTTGCCCTCACAAGTAAACCGTCACGTTGATGAGAGCAGTTGAAGCATTTCGCTCGCCTTGTTGCAGAGGTATTGTCATGCTGAGCGAAGTCGAAGCATCTCGCGTGCTGACGCAGGAGTAATAAAGGAGTTTACCACACTAGCGAGATGATTCGACTCCGCTCAGCATGACGGATATAATTTAGCAGCATCAATACTACCAAGATGCTTCGCCTTCTCATGGATGGCGTTTAGGATAGGCAACGTTTAGTCAACTTCTCTACTAATTCGGTAGTAGCGTCTGATGCGTACTGTCTTCTAGCAGCCTCCCTGACTAGCTTTAGCGTTCCAGAATTTTGAAAGCTAAGCACTCACAGAAAGAATCCTATTAAAAACAACTTCCTGCACCGAAATAGTAGCAACGATATAGCTATTGCGTAAAATAGTTACTACCTTTGCAGCCGCATTTGAGAACGGCCTCGTTCCGCGCAGCTTGTAGCTGCCTAAGTAAAAATTGTTGGCCGGCTTTGTCTTCCGTCCGTTGCTTCCGTCACTTGTCGTTGTGAGAGAGTGGGAGAAGAGCGTCGCTGAATTTGCTGTTTTCAGAGCGTAGTGTCTCCACTCCATCAAACACAAAAATGGAAAAAGTAAGATTTGAAGAGCTTTCGCTCTCAGAAGAAATGCAACGTGCTATTACGGAAGTAGGCTACGAAGAAGCCTCTCCGATTCAGTCCGCTGCTATTCCCGTGCTGCTCGAAGGCCGTGATGTAATCGGTCAGGCGCAGACGGGTACCGGCAAAACTGCCGCCTTCAGTATCCCGGCAATTGAAAACATTGATACCAACTCCCGCGAGGTGCAGGTATTGGTGTTGTGCCCGACCCGCGAGCTAGCGGTGCAGGTTTCCGGCGAAATCCAGAAGCTAGGTAAGTACAAGCGTGGTTTGGCCGTTGTGCCGATCTATGGTGGTAGCTCCTACGACCGGCAGTTCCGCGCCCTGGAGCGTGGGGTGCAGATCGTAATTGGTACGCCTGGCCGCGTAATGGACCACATCGAACGTGGTACGCTGAAGCTTGAGCATTGCAAGATGATTATCCTTGATGAGGCCGACGAAATGCTGGACATGGGCTTCCGCGACGACATCGAGACGGTGTTGAAGCAGATGCCTGAAGAGCGCCAGACCGTGTTCTTCTCGGCTACCATGAGCAAGCCGATCATGGAGATGACCAAGCGTTATCAGAAGGATCCGCAGATTGTGAAGGTAAACCATCAGGAAATGACGGTTACCAACATCGAGCAGAGCTACTTCGAAGTGCGTGGCCCGCAGAAGAAAGATGTGCTGACCCGCCTCATCGACATGTACAACATCAAGTCGGGCATCGTCTTCGCTAACACGAAGCGCATGGTTGACGAGATTGTAGGTGACTTACAGGCCAAAGGCTACTTCGCCGAAGGCTTGCACGGCGACATGGGCCAGCAGCAGCGCCAGAACACCCTCGACAAATTCCGCAAAGGCACCCTAGAAATCCTGGTAGCCACCGACGTAGCTGCCCGCGGTATCGACGTGGAGAACGTGGAAGTAGTAGTTAATTACGACCTGCCCGCCGACGAAGAATACTACGTGCACCGCATCGGCCGCACGGGCCGCGCTGGTAAGCTGGGCAAGGCCTTCACTTTCGTGAGCGGCCGCGACATCTACAAGCTGCGCGACATTATGCGCTTCACGAAGGCTACCATCAAGCAGGAGCGGGTGCCGTCGTTCGAGGATGTATCGGAGGTGAAAACCACGCTCATGCTCAACTCCATCAAGGATGTCATCACCAAAGGCAACCTCGATAAGTACGTGAGCCGCGTGCAGCGTTTGCTCGATCAGGATCAGGAAGACGGTATCACGTCGTTGGACGTGGCGGCTGCCTTGCTGAAAATGACGATGAAAGAAGACAAGCGCGCGCAGGAGAGCCTCGACGCTAGCCGCACGCAGGGTGCTGCCCGCCCCGGCTACACGCGCCTCTTCGTCACGATGGGCAAGAAAGACCAGATTCATCCTCGCGACATCGTAGACCTAATTGCCGAAAACACTGGCCTAACGGCTGCTAAAGTCGGTGACATTTCGCTCTACGACAAGTTCAGCTTCGTTGAAGTACCCTCCGAGTTCACGGATGAAGTGGTTACGCAACTTGGCCGCACCAGCATCAATGGCCGTCCTGTTTCCTTCAATGTGGCTACACCACGCCAGGAGGGTGACGCGCAGCAGCAAGGTGGTAGCTTCGGCGACCGTCCCCGTCGTGGCCCTGGTGGCTTCGGTGGTGGCGAGCGGCGCGAAGGCGGCTTTGGTGGCAACCGCGGCGGTAGCAGCTACGGTGGTGGCTACAAAGGCGGCAACCGCGAAGGCGGAAGCAGCTACGGCAGCCGCGAAGGTGGTTTCGGTGGCAACCGCGGCGGTAGCAGCTACGGTGGCGGAAGCCGCGGTGGTAGCAGCTATGGCGGTGGAAGCCGCGGCGGTAGCAGCAGCTACGGTGGTGGCTACAAAGGCAAGCGCGATAACACCGGCGACTAATTACTGAGTATTAGCCGATTAGCCGATTAGTTTACATCAAACAAAAGGGCCACCTCGTTGAGGCGGCTCTTTTGTTTGATGCTAGGAACGTGTAAACACTGTATGGGTAAGCGAGGCTATCTTCTCACAACAACATGGTCGGGAAACATACGAAAACGCTATCTGTAGATGGAAGCATTCGCTTAACAAGTAGCAGAAAACAAAAGAGCCACCTCAACGAGGTGGCTCTTTTGTTTTTGACTGATAAATAAAGCAGTCAGTTCTTACTTAGAGGCGTTGCGCAGCGCTTTGATTTCGTCGTGGCCTTGCTGAATGCCTTGATATTGCTTTTCAATGATGGTTTTTAGCTGGCCGGGCAGTTCAGCTTTCAAAGCCGTTTGGTAGGCTTTTACAGCGTAATCTTCGCCACGCTCGCATTCGTTGAGGATGCTCTCACGGCTTTTGCTGGTTACAGCAGCCTTCAAATTGATGAAAGCACGGTGAATGGTACCCGTAATCGAGCTTTCTTCGTCAGCCTTCAGATTAAGCTGGTGCATTTGGTCTTCTAGTTCTGTGAGGTAACCGTCGCGCTGCACGGCATACTTCTTGAACACCTCTTTCAAGTCTTGGTCCTCTACATCAGTGAGGGCTTCAGAATAGCCTTTTTCGCCATCTTTCAGGGTTTCGAGTAGTTCGTTGAGGACGGCTTGGGTTGCTTTAGCTTCCATGAGAAGTAGTGTTAGGTAAGGTGGTTGTGCCTTACTTTACTGCGAAAGCCAATGTAGGGTTACGAGAGGCCAGGTTGTTGAATGATGAGGTAGGCCTTCAATTCACCATCGGAAAGCATCAAGTTACTATCTCACTTTTCACTTCGGCCATAGCCCGGCCAGCTAAATAGCCAGTAGTCCAAGCGGCTTGAAAGTTGAAGCCACCCGTAATGCCATCTATATCGAGCACTTCGCCAGCGAAGTAAAGGCCGGGCACGCGCCGGCTTTCCATGGTTTTCATATCGATTTCGCCAAGCATCACGCCGCCACACGTCACGAATTCATCTTTGTAAGTGGTTTTGCCGCGCACAGGAAGGGCGGTGTTCAGCAGCGCTTCAACGAGCTTGTTTTGGGGCTTGGCGGGCAATTCGTTCCAGCGGACTTCGTCGGTAACTCCGGCTTGCTCGGTAAGCGTACGCCATAGGCGTTGGGGCAAGCCAAACAGCGGATTTGAAGCCACCACTTTCTTGCCGTGCTGCTCCCGAAACTCGCGCAAATACTGCCGCAGTGAGTCTTCGGTATGCTCTGGTATCCAGTTGATAAGGGCAGTGCTTTGATAGCCAAGCTCGTGCAGCCGCCGGGCTCCCCAAGCCGATAGCTTGAGTACTGCCGGCCCGCTCACGCCCCAATGCGTGACTAGCACCGGGCCTTCGTATTCCAGCTTTTCGCCGGCCACCCGCACCCGCACATGGGGCACGCTCACGCCCGGCAAATCTCGGAGCGGCGACTCTGGCACATTGAACGTGAACAGGCTCGGTACGGGCTCTTGAATGCTGTGTCCTAACTCCCGCAGCCAAGCGTACTGCTCCGATTTGGGCGCCCCACCCGTAGCTATTAACAACTTCTCGACAATCATTTCGCCGGCATGAGCACCTACGAGTTGTAACCGAAAGGTACCTTCCGGTAGAGGCTCAATCGTTGCAGGCGAAGTTTGGGTGAGAATACGCACCCCCGCTTTGCGGGCAGCATCTAACAAGCATTGGGC